>NZ_JBXOWK010000002.1:0-1200544 GCF_056930375.1 Burkholderia sp. 10_S31 | reverse complement strand
AAATATTTTGAAAAAGCCCCCGTGCGCTGCCGCGCACGGGGGCTCGGCACACAGCGCTCTACCTACTGCAGCGCGAGGCGCTTGCGAAGGATCCAATACGCGTCCTTCTTTCCGCCTATATAGGAGGTCGACAGCTTCCCGTATTCACCTCACGCCAGTCACCAGGCGGCGGAACAAACGTAAGGGTACGTGCCGTCGAGTATCATGCCGCGATCGAACAACGCACTCATACCGACGATGGACAGCACCACTCAATCCGGCGACGCCGATCTTCGCGACGAATATGCGGCACTGCGCGAGCGCGCCGTCATGCTGGAAGAACAGGTTCCGCCGCTTTTGCAACGCATCTCGGATGTCCTGCCGCGCATCAGCGGCGAGTCCGAGCTGGCGGACGAGCATCGCGAACGGCTCGTCGGCGCGCGCAACGCGGCGATGGTCTCGATCGAAAACTATCAGCAGGCGATCCCGTTCCTGCAGACGGCCGATTCGATCATCGAGCAGCTCGACAAGACCCCCGAGCGCGACGAGGACATCGAGTGGCGCGAATCGCTACTGCAGCGACTCGACGAACTGATCGACGTCGCGGTCGTGATGATCGACGATGCGCACGCCTATTTCGAACAAGCGGATGCTTGCGATCTCTCGAGCGTGCCGAAGTCCATTCTCGAGGACTGAGCATCACGGCCGGGAAACGTACGGCGCAACGACTCCATATGTTGCGCACGCCACCGGCCTTGCACATGCCGACCGGCTGCCACTGCTCGACACCCCGACGTCGACAGACCGATACCCTCTCCCGAAAAAGCTCACCCTGTTGTCACGGGTTCACGGGCACCGGCCAGCCGCGGCCCCTGACGGGAGCGTATCGAGCACGATCGTCTCGCCGACGATCGGCACACGGATATACCCGCCCTCCGCATCGCCATACGCGTGCGCGTTTCCATCGATCACGTATTGCGCGGTCAGTGCACACAGCGTGGCATCGCGCGCGTCGACCGAGCGCAGAGCCGACACGTCGATTCCGAGTTGCGCCAGCAACTGCCGGCGCTGGTTGCGTTTCTGCTTCGCCGACGCGATCGCCTTGCCTAGCATCGCGCAGGTAATCGCGTACGGATAAGTCTCGAAGCTCACGCGCCCGCCGGCATACCGCGCGTCGGTGAGCAGCGGATAGGCATCCGCCAGCGCGCGATAGACGCGCTCGCCCATGAACATCCAGTCGAAGAAGCCCGACGTGCTCGCCACGGCCTGCTCGCGCGACGGCGTCGGAAAGCACGAGATCCGTTCACACGCGAGCGCCTGCTCGGCCGCGCGGCGCCCGCTTCCCGTCCACCACAGGCTCGGCGCATCGATGCCGACGGCCACCACGTCATGCTCGATACACAGCGAAGGCAGCACTTCGGGCGCGATCCGCGCCTCGCGGCAGACGATCGTCGAGCCGCGCAGGATCACGAGATCGCATTGCTTCCTGTCGCCGCCCACGTCGACGCCCGCCACCGCAGGCAATGATCGCGCGACGGATCGGGATCGGGCCGCCTGCATGGCTGCGCGTCAGTCCACCGGCCGCGCGTCGTACGCGGCATCGAAGATCCCTTCCAGGCCCGGATGCACGCCGCGCATCCGGTCGACGACCGACTTCGCCCAGTCGAAGTACGCCTGCTTGCGCTCGAGCGGCCAGTCCGCGGGCGGATGCCGCGCGATGTCGCGCAGGTTGCAGATCTTGTCGGCCAGCTTCACGAGCTTGGCGCGCCGGCTGATGCTCGCCGCATGCTCGACCTGCAGGCGCTTGCGTTCGTCCTTCGGCAGCGACTTGTCGTCGGTGACTTCCATCACGATGTCCGCGACGTCCTTGCCGAACAGCCGCAGCAGTTCCTGCTCGGTGGTCTCCGTGTCCTCGATCGTGTCGTGCAACACCGCCGCGACGATCACGCGCTCGTCCTCGATGCCGGCTTCATTGGCCAGCACATCCGCCAGCGCGATCGGATGGTTGATGTACGGCGACGCCTCGTCGTCCTTGCGCCGCTGATTGCGATGCTTGTCCGCCGCGAACGCGATGGCAGCTACCAGCTTGTTCATTGTTGACCCCTCGTGTGGCCTGACCTCGACCGGCAGAGCCGGTCGCGTGCGTTTCGGAACCGCACATACTACCTGTACGCGATGACCATTCCCATATATTGGAATATCGAGCCGCCTGGCGTCATGCGCCGGGCGCCTCGCGCTGCAGCGCGACCACGTTGACCTGCGCGCCGAACACGTCCCGCACGAGCGGCAGCAGGTGATCGTGATGCGTCAGGAACAGCACCTGGGTCCGCGTCGACAGATCGCGCAGCGCCTCGAGCCCCGCCTTCGCACGCGCATCGTCGAAGTTGATGAACAGATCGTCGGCAACGAACGGCAACCCGGTCCGGCTGGCGAGCTGCAGTTCGAGCGCCGCGATCCGCAACGCGAGGAACAGCTGATCGCGCGTCCCTTCGCTCAGGCCGACGACCTCGACCGACGTGCCCTTCGTGCGCCGGGCGTACAGCGCGGGCGGCGTCCGCTCGGTGTCGACGGTCAACCGCGCGAATTCGCCGAGCGTGAGCCCCGCGAAAATCTCGCCCGCCCGGCGCAGCATCGGCCCCTGCTTCTGGTCGCGATAGCGATCGGTCGCCCACTTCAGCAGACGGCTCGCGGTCGCCGCTTCCAGATACTGTTCCGCCGCGTCGCCCATCGCGGCCAGCGCTTCCTGCCGCTTCGCCTCGGCCACGGCCGCGTTCGCCTGGCCGTCGATCGCGCCGAATGCCTGTTGGGCGACGACCTGTTGCTGCGCGAGCGCGTTCAGGCGCTTGCCGACGTCGCCGAGCGACTGCTTCACCGCTTCGAGATGCGCGGGCACGTCGGCGATGTCCTGTTCCGCGACCTCGGCCTCGACGGCCACCTGGGACAACCCGTCGCCGTCACGCACCAGTGCCTCCTTCGCGGCATCGACGGCCTGCCGAAGCTGGCGCTGCCGATCCGATCGTTCGGCCAGCGGCAGCGCCGCATCGATCGACACGACGCCGGCCAGTTGCAGCAACGGCTGAATGCGCGCATCCGCACCCGCGACCGCGGCGGACGCATCAGCGACCTTGCCGTCGGCCTGCCGCAGCGCGTCGTCGGCGCGCCCGATCGCGCGCGCGGTTTCCCGCGCGGCCGCAACGCGCATCGTCAATCGGCGCGCCACGTCCAGCCAGTCGCCGCTCGCGAGCCATGCGGGCTCGAGCGCTTCGGCGAGCCGCCGTGCGCCGGCCTCGAGCGCAGCCAGCTCCGCACGGATCGCGGCCATCCGGTTGCGCGGCGCATCGGCGTCGGCCAGTTCGGCCGTCACTGCATTCGCGAGCCCGAGCGCCCCTTCCGCCGCAGCCAGCGTCACCGCATTCGCGGAGAGCTTCGCGTCGGCGAGCGCGTCGTGCCATTGCGCTTGCCACGCATCGTAGGCGGTCTGGGCCTGGCCGGCGCGTGAACGGGCGGTCGCGCATCCGCGTTCGGCTTCGCGCGCACGGTCCTCCAGGCTGTCCTTCTGCGCGAGCGTCTTCTCGGCCGATTGCACGAACGTCTCGGCGATCGCGATGAGTGCCGCCAGCCCGTCGGCGTCGCTGCCGCGCGATACCAGGCGCAGCGCCGAACGCAACGCGGCTTCCGCGTCGGCCCGCGCATCGCGGATCGTCGCGAATTCGCGGCGCTGGCGCTCAAGCTCGAGCTGCGCGGCAAACACCGTGTCGCGCTTCGCGAGCCAGTCGCCCATCGCCGCGAGCGGCATGCCGGGCAGGCCGACCGTCGTCGCCAGTTCCGACCATGCGTCGCGATGCGCGGCCAGCTCGCGCTCACGCTCGTCCACCGCCGCCTGCCGGCGCGTCAATACGGCGCGGGCGGATTCGACCTGCTGACGCAGCGATTGCAACGTCGCCGCCGCTTGCGTGGCGCCGAGCTGCGCATCGACGAGTTCGTCGGCGAGGCGAATCGCATCGTCGACGGCAGGCGCACCCGTTGCAAGATCGACCGCGCCGCTGCGAACGTCGCCCCACGCACCGTCGCGGCGTGCGCGCGCCGCCAGCACCTCGGCGGTCGTGACGACCTTGTGGGTCTCCGCGAAATGCTTCTCCTGCAGTTCGAGCCGCTCGTGTTCTTCCTGCGCGCCGTCCCGCGCATCGCGAGCGGCGACCGCAGCACTCGCGCGCTCGCTTGCTTCGTTGAGCAGCGCCCCGAGCCGCGCCGCCGACGGTACATCGAGCACACGCAGCGCGTCGACCGGCTTGCGCCACTGGCCGAGCGCATCGAGCGCGCCGGCAAGCGTGCGCTCCGCGGCGGCGATGTCGCGTTCGAGCGCCTGTTCGCGCTGGCCACTGCCGCGAAAACCCTGTGCCTCGGCAAGCGCCGCGCGAAGCACTTCCGGCACATCGACCGTCGACAGGCGCGCCAGTTGTTCCTGCGCCTGCGCGAGTTCCTGCATGCGCTCGTCGAGCGATTCGCGCGCACCGGCCAGCGCCTGATGCAGCGCGCCATGGTCACGCAACAGGTTCGCGATCGTTTTCAGCGACAGCGCGCTCGGCAGTGCCGCGCGCAGCGACGCCTCGTCGGTCGGCCAGCCGAGCTGCGCCGCAGCGGAACCGGCGGCGGACAGATGCCGCTCGACGTCCGCGCCCAGCAACAGCAGATCCTGCGCGTGATTCATGCATGCGCCGCGCAACCGGTCAAGCGCTTCGATGTCGCCTTCGAGCGCCAGCGCGTCGGCATCCGGATCGATCGCATCGCGCGCCTGCCGTTTCGCGAGCAGGTCCGCACGGCGCTCCTCGAGCACCTTCTGTTCGGCCGCGAGATCGCCTTGCGCTTTCAGCAGGTCCGCGTACGCGGTCGGCGGCAATTCGACGACAGCGCCCAGTTCGGCAAGGGCCGCTTCCTTGATCGTCAATTCCTTCAGGTACGGTGCCAGCCGCCGCACGCGCTCGAGCTTCGAGCGCAGCGCTTCGAGGCGACGCTGCTCCGCGCGCGCCTGCTCGATCTCCTGCTCGACCGCATCGCGCGCCTCCTTGCGATCAACCCAGTCGCGCGTACGTACCTGAACCGCCTTCAGTTCGCCGACCGCTTCGTTGAACGACGCTTCCGCCTGCGCGAATGCGCTGCCGCTGCGTCGCGGCGCCCACAGCTCGCCCGAGCGCGCGTCGAGTTCCTCGCGCACGGGCCCGAGCGTGCCGACGCCCGCCGCCGATTCGAACAGCACCTGACCGAGCTTGTCTGACGCGTCGAGAATGCTCCGGCCGCCGTCGACGAGCCGCCCGTGGTCGAGCCCGAACATCTGCTCGAAGAATTCGCGCGTCGCGCCGTCGAGGATGGCGTTCAGATAGTCGTCCGGCAGCTTGTCGTCGGCGGGCGTGCGCAGCGGGGTGCGCCCGCGGGCGCGATGAAATGCGAGCGCGCCGGTGCCGCTCTCCAGCACGCCGCCGATCCGCAGTTCGGGCGTTGCGTGCAGGAAATCGAGCGGCGTCTGCAGCTTCATCCCGAACAGCAGTTCCGACACGGCCGTCCGGATCGTCGACTTGCCGGCCTCGTTCGGCCCCACGATCACGTGGAAATCCTGGCCCGCCGACGGAAAGCGCAGCGTCTCGTCGGTGAACTTGCCGTACTTGATCAGATCGAGCTGGCTGATGCGCATCGCTTATTCCCCCCTCGCCAGCCGCGCGAGCAACGCGGGACCAACCTGCTCGACCAGCGCCGTGAGTTCGCCGGCGCGCGCCATCGTCAGCAGCGGCACTTCCTCCTTCACGTCGCTGCGCACCTTGCCGACGAACGGCTTCAGGTCGCGCTCGAGCAGCGCGAGGAAGTCCGGATCGTGCGCGGCATCGGCCAGTATCTGCTTCAGGTCCTCGAGCGCCTCGAGCTGCTCGCTCTCGCCTTGCGGTTGCTCGGGCGCGGATGTCGCGAGCCTGACCTTCTCCAGCCACAGCCGCTCGTTGCCGATGATGCCGATCTGGTTCAACACTTCCGCACGCAGTTGCGGCGCGCGGCCGAAAAAGAGGCCGTGCGCGGGCGTGCGCCCCGTGACCGTCACGCGCACCGCGCGCGGCACGTGACCATCGACGCTCAGCAGCGCCTCCAGCGACTGGCCGATCTTTCTCGACAGATCCGCGACCGTGAAGCAGTCGGACGCGTCGACCGACATGGCCTCCCACCGCAGCACGTCGAGGTACAGACGTTCGACGTGCGTGCGACCCGGCTCGACCGTCACGAGCACTGCGCCGCGACGGCCCGTCTCGCGGATATGGCGGCCCTGCAGGTTGCCGGGAAACACGACGGTCGACGGCCCCGACCATTGCTGGAACTCGTGCACGTGGCCGAGCGCCCAGTAGTCGTAGCCTTTCGCATGCAGTTCCGCCAGCGTGCACGGCGCATAGTTCGCATGCGCCGCATAGCCTTCGAGCGCGGTGTGCAGCACGCCGATGTTGTAGCAGCCCGGCACGGGGTCCGGATAACCGATCGCGAGATTGTCGACGACGGCCTTGTCCTTGAAGCTCTGCCCGTGCAGCGCCACGTCGAATTCCGGCAGCCTGTACGTTTCCGGCTTGCGGTGGCCGAACACGGTGACGTTGTCGGGCAGGGTCAGCTTCTTCGTCATCTCGCTTTCGGCATCGTGATTGCCGCCGAGCACGAATGCGCGAATGCCGGCCTTGCGCAGGCGGCCCATTTGCTGGCCGAAGAAAATGCCGGTGTTGTGGTCCTTCCAGTCGCCGTCGTACAGGTCGCCGGCGATCACGAGGAACGCAACCTCCTCTTCGATCGCACGATCCACGAGTTGCCGCAGTGCCTCGCGCGACGCATTGCGCAACTGCGCGGCAGGCGCGTCGGGATATGCGCTCAGGCCGTGCAACGGGCTGTCAAGATGAATGTCTGCCGCGTGGATGAACTTCACGAAGATTCCTCGGTTTCATGACGAAGGGGCGATGTGGCCGGTCGCGATCCGGAGCGCCGCCGGGTGCATCGTCGCGACGCGGCGCTCGCACGAACCGATGATGCCGCCCGTCGCGGGTCGCGATGGTACCTGAAAGCGGGCGCCGCGAATGCACATGGCCTGGCGCCCGCCATGTTCGCCCAGGCGTGTCACTCGCCGCGCGGCACGGGCGGCGGTGCAAAACCGTCGTCGTTGCCCGGGAACGGATTCGCATTGCGACGCAGCGCCTCCTCGTCACTCTCCTTCTGCGCGAACAGCGCGACGCCGACCACACCGACGTTCGCCGTATCGCCGTACTTCGAATTCGCGACGTAGCTGTCGGGCACCGATGCGAAGCGGAACGCGGCGACTTCGTCGCGACTCTTGCGGAAGCCCTCGATCGTCAGCGTGCGGCCCGGATACAGCACATAGCCGCCATTCGTATAGCTGCCTGGCCGCCCCGACAGCACGTCGAGCCCGTCGACCGACGACACGACCTCGAACGTACGGCGCCCCTGGTTACGCAGCACGATCATATAGCGCGCCCCTTCGACGCCTGCCATGTGCCAGCGGCCGTTGCTGCGCGCGAGCCGCAGCGGCACACCTTTCTCGTCCGTGAACGACAGCGCGATGTCGCCATTCGCAAGCGCGACGCGCGTCGGCAACCGGCGAATCCGCGACGCGGGCGGATGCCCGGGCAGCGCATCGTTGTAGTAGACCGACGCGAGATCCGTCTGCGTCGCCGGGTCCGCGCGTTCGAAATCGACGTTGCGGGTTTCGGAACGCACCGACTCGCCCCATGCGGTGCCAAGCCCACGGCGTTCGCCGGCTTCCCGGCTGGTCGACGAAGCGGCCGGCGCCGCCGTGCTCGCGGACGGCGCAGGCGGTGACGCGCATGCCGCGAGCCACAGCACGCAAGCGAGCGCGAGAAGACGGAACAGGATGGTCATGATCGTGATGCGTCGGAATGTTATCGGACCACGCCGGGCGAGCCGGAGCGGCACTTTGGTATCGTCTGTCGTCATGATGCCGATCGGACATGCTGGCCTGGACTGGTGCCGCCATGTGGGCGGCCCGGCGACCGGGAGCACCGCTATTTAAGCATGGCGGACAGGCAATGGGCAGAGGGTGCGCGGGCGGCCTGTTTCGGTCCGAGGCACACGCATCCGGTCACGATGCGCGGAGCGTCAATAAAAAAAAGCCCGGCCCGCATCGCAGCGGGCCGGGCTTTCGCGGGAAGCGTATCGCTTAGAGCGCGCCGCCTTGTGTCGACGCCGATCCCTTCACGCCGACCGATGCGCCGCCTTGGACCGAGTTCGTCGCACCCTCGAGCGCTTCGCCGGCCTCCGCCTTCGCGCCGCCGGCGACATCGCCCGCCGTCGACACCGCGCCTTGCGCGTGGCTCTTCGCCGAGCGCGCGACGTGCTTCACGTGCGACTTCGTCGCGTGCACGGCCGATGCTGCCGCATCCTTTGCCGAACCGGCAGCCGAGCCGACTGCCTGCGTCGCGCCACCGACCGCGTTACCGGCTGCCGAGCCAACGCCGCCGACCGTCTTGCCGACGCCGTGCAGCGCACCGCCGACGAGGTTGCCTGCGCCCGAACCCGAGCCCGCGGCATTCGCGTCCGCGCCGGCCTGCACGCCCACGCCACCGCCGAGCAACGGCGTCTGGACTTGCGCGCCGACGCCTGCGGAACCCTCTGCGCCCGTCTGCGCCGTTTGTGCGAAAGCAGCCGATGCGATCGCCGTCAGCGCGGCACCAAGCAGAATCGTGCGAATCTTGTTCATGGTCATTCTCCCCAAAGACGTTGTTGCTGCGGGCCGCGTTCGTGCGGCTTGTCGCATGCCTCGCCGCGACGTGCGGCAGGTGGAGCTAATGTAGCGGCGCCGACGTCCAAAACCATCGAATTGCGGGGACTGTTACTTCCGTTGCAAATGCTGACGATTGACTCACACTGTTTGACAATGATCGCGGCCGGCTCGTGATTGGGGTCGCCCGATGGCATGCATCGGCGGCCCCGGCACAACGCGTCGGCTAGCAGGGAAACCGACCGTTTCTGTAGGCCTCCCAAAGAACGTGGGTCGGCCAACCGTCGATGCGGCCCGACAAACAGCTTCTCGCGATCAGCTCGATGTCGTCGGACACGCACGCCGCGACGCCCGCATTCCCCGATGCCCGGAATGCGAGCCTGAACGCTTTTTCCCTGAGCGCATCCACCGCCGGCTTGCCGAGCGCGGCACCCGGATCGCCGTCGACTTCATCGAACGCCGTCATCCAGCATGCGTCGAACGGCTCCGCGTCGCGACTGGCCAGCGCGCAATCGCAATCGAGGTCGCCGAGGAAATCGAAAAATCCCGGCCCCGACAGGATTGCGTCCATTTCAAGCAGATGCGCGTTCGTCACGGCGGCCCCTTGCCACGATGCGTGGCCGTTCTGTTCATCGATCGTGGCCGCCATGCGCCGCTTCACGTTCCGCACCGGCGACGCGCAACCGCGTATCCGCCGCTACCGGCAGACCGGAGTTGCACGCCATCCCTCCGATACCGCCCGCTTACGGCCTGAACGTATCGCCGAGCACGACGCCTTCGCGACGCGGATCGGTACCGCCCTGCAGCGCGGGCGACTGTCCGACCGTCACGCGCATCACGGAGTTGACGCCGCTCGCCTGCGCCGACGTCGATACCTTGTGCCCGAGCGCGGCGAGGCCCGCGATCAGCGGATCGTTCGCACCGTTGTTCGACGCGTCGACGTTCGGATGCTCGCCGCCGATGTTCGTCGTTGGGCTGTTGCTCGCGCCGAAGTCGACGAGGCCCGCGGACTGCTGCGCATCGAGCCCCCAGTCGAGCGCGCCGACGAGCGTCTTCACCACGTATTGCGGAATCGTACCGCCACCCGGCGAACCGGTAGCCATCACGAAATCGCCGCGCGAGCCGTCCGCGGCCTTGCCGAACACGATCGTCGGCGCCATCGAGCTGCGCGGCCGCTTGCCCGGCTGCACGCGGTTCGCCACCGGATTGCCGGCACTGTCGAGCGGGTTCGCCGAGAAATCGGTCAGCTGGTTGTTCAGCAGGAAGCCGTTGGTCATGTGGAACGAGCCCATGCTCGACTCGACGGTCGTCGTCGCGCTCAGCACGCTGCCGTCGCCATCGACAATCGTGAACTGGTTCGTGCCGTGTTCGATCAGCGTCGTGTCGACGCCGAGCGGCACGGCACCGAGATTGCCGGGCTGCGCGGTGCCCATGCTGCGGCTCGCATCGATCAATGCGGCACGCGACTGCAGGTACGGCTTGTTCAGCAGCGTGTCCCACGTGCCGCCCGGCAGCGGCACGAAATCCGTATCGGCCACGTACTTGTCGCGATCGGCATACGCGAGACGCTCGGCTTCGGTGATCAGGTGCACGCCGGCGACGGTCGGCTTGCCGCCTTCGAGATCGATTGCAGTCGGCTTCAGCGGCTTCAGGTCGAAGTTCTCGAGAATGCCGAGCGCCGACGCGACCGCGATACCGCCCGACGACGGTGGCGGCATCCCGCATACCCAGTAGCTGCGATAGGTCGTGCACACGGGTTCGCGACGCTTCGCCTGGTACGCGGCCAGGTCGGCGACGGTCGTCTTGCCCGGCGTGATCGTCGAGCCGTCGGCGCCCTGCGTCGTCGCGATCTTCGCGACGATATCCTGCGCGATCTGCCCCGTGTACAGCGCGTTCGCGCCGGACTGCGCCATCAGCGTCAGCGTGTGCGCATAAGCCGGGTTCTTCAACACGGTGCCGAGCGTTTTCGGCGTGCCGTCCGTATTCAGGAAATACGCGGCAGCTTCGGGATCGCGCTTCAGGTTCGCGGCGTTCGACGCGATCGCATCGGCCAGGCGGCCACCGATCGGGAAGCCGTTGGTCGCGAGCGTGATCGCATCGCCGAACAGCCCCTGCCACGGCAGCTTGCCGTGATCCTGCTGCAGCGCCTCGATGAGCCTCGGTACGCCGATCGTGCCGATCGAACGGCCGCTTGCGCGCGCGCTCGGTTGCGGTGCCGACTGGTCGTTCCGGTCGTCGACGTAGCGCAGGTAGTTCTCCGTTGCCGCGGCCGGTGCCGTTTCCCGTCCGTCGTACGCCTGCAGCGTCTTGCCGCGCGCATCGTAATAGAGCAGCACGCCGCCCGAGCCGAGGCCGGTCGCCTCGGGCACCGTCAGGCCGAGCACGGCCTGCACGGCGACTGCCGCATCGGCGGCCGTGCCGCCCCGCTTCAGTACCGCGCAACCGGCCGCGCTTGCATACGCGTTCGAGGTCGCCACGAGATACGTCTTCGCGTAGACGGGCTTCATGCCGGTGCGATAGCCGGACGATGCCTCCGGCAGCGACGGATCGCCCGGCTGGTTCGAGCCCACGACGACCGTCGAGCCGCTGTTGTCGATCGCGAGGCAGCTCGCATCCGATACGGGCGGCGAAGTGGCACCTGCGTTGTTTTCGATATCGCCACCGCCGCACGCCGTCATCAGGACGGCCGCGATCAATGCGGACGCGTACGGGAAAATCGCTGTTCTGTTCATTATCTCTCGGGATTCTTGTAGATCGTTGCGATGTTCGTCATGCTGCCCGCGCTCCCTCGGCGGGCGGGCAACGCAATCCATAGTCCCACGAACGGATTTTTTTGCGCAACAAGGAATTGATGCAATGTGGCCGGCGGTTGTGTGCGCAACGTCACTGACCCGGTTCGCGATCGCGCCATCTCGACGCGCCATTTCCGGTAAGACGAGCGATTTCAGGCCATGCGACCGGCGCCCTTCGGCGTGTCGGGACGCGCTCGCAGTCCGATTCGGCGACACAGAACACAGGGGCTTGCTTGACGGCACGGGCGGTTACGCCGACAATCGCCGCACCCTCCTGGCGCGGGCACTCGATCCAGCCGGCACGCGCGTCTCCTCGGCGCCGCACCGGCTTCAGGTCTTCCAGTCCCGATCTCCGCGCCGCCGTGCTCGCGCACGCAAGCCTTCCGGCCCATCCGGAAACACTTTCGCAGGTATCGCCCCGAACGCCGGTTCGGCACCGCACGCTCGCGCATGCGCCTGCCCGTTCATTTTGGAGTCCAATATGATGATTCGTCTTTCCAAGGCGGCCATGGTGATCGCCATGGCATGCTTCGCATCGCTCGTCGCATTCGGCAACCTGACCGACTACGCGACGAATTTTGCGTTCGTGCATCACGTGTTCCTGATGGACACGACCTTTCCCGGCAACGGCATCATGTATCGCGCGATCATGACACCATGGATCCACCATGCCGGCTACCTCTCGATCATCGCGATGGAAACGCTGACAGCCGTTCTGTGCTGGATCGGCGGCATCCGGTTGCTGCGCGCACGGCTCGCGGACGACGCGGCGTTCCGCGCGGCCAAGTCGTGCGCGATCGCGGGGCTCACGCTCGGCTTCCTCACGTGGCAGGTCGGATTCATGTCGGTCGGGGGCGAATGGTTCGGCATGTGGATGTCGAAACAGTGGAACGGGGTGCCGGACGCGTTTCGCTTCTTCATCACGCTGCTGCTCGTGCTCGTCTATCTGACGATGCAAAACGACGGGATCGACGAGAACGACGAGATGCGCTGATCGGCTTCGGGCACGCGACGACGCGCGACAAGCCTTATGCTTGTTCGCTCTTGTTCGACTGGATCAGCCGCAGAATCCGGCTGTCGTACGGTGACTGCATGACTTCCGCGATGCGGATGTCCGATGCGGCCGGGTGCAGCGGATTCAGCAGGAAGTTGTGCGCGTGCGGCACGACGACGCTCGGCACGCGCAGCAGTGCGCTCGGCTGCGTGTGCAGCCACTCGGTGCCGGCGCTGCGGGTCCAGTCGACGTTCTCTCGCCAGTCGGCCGGCGCATCGCCTTCCGCGATTTCGGCAACGTCCACCGATTCAGGCACCTCGACGCGCAGCAACTGGTATCCGCTCGGCAATTGCGCAACGGTGGCGATTTCGAAATGCACGAGCGTCTCGAGCAGCGCGAGCGCCGGATGCTCGGCGAGGTAGACGACGGGCTGCCCGGCGAAATGCCAGCGCCCGCCGGCCCGCAATCCGCCGATGCCTTTCAGGTCCGCGTAATTGCTGATCCGCCACAGCGTCGTCAAGCGAAGTACCCCTCGTCGATCTGCGTGAGGGCCTCTTCGACGAGGCGCGCGCCATGCTCGGTGCTCGACATGTCGAGCGACGTGCGGCCGCCGAAGCGCTGGAGCCCGTTACGCAGCCACGCCATCGCCTTGTCCTGGTCGCCGAACGTGGCCGTCGCCTGCGCGACGATACGCGCCAGCCGGATCGCCTTGTCGGACTCCTCCGGCGACAGGCGCTCATGCGCCTGACGACGATGGCTCAACGTGCGCCGCGGAATGATGAACGCGAGTTCGTCCGACTTCAGGCCGCGCTCCGACAGCCGATCGATCACCGCGACATCGACACGCGCGCTCGCCAGCTCGGCGAGATCGGCGCTCGAGCGCACGCGAATCGCGAGCAGTTGCTCGAGTATCGTGAATTCGGCCTGACGCGGGTGCGCGACGCCCGAAGGGTGGAACGCGATCGTGCTCATGACTCTTCTCCGGCAATTTGCCCAACCATTATAGGCGTTTTGCCAAAAATGAGCGAAGGCGGTCTTCAGCGGATCGATGACGCGCCGTTACGGGTGTCAGCGAGCCGGGTTTTCCGCGCGCCTGCCCGTCCCGGGCCGCGCAACGCGTTGGCGGGGATAGCGCGAATCGACGATTCGCTCCCTGGAACGGGGGCAGCGGAATTCAGCAGATGAACTTGCTCGCCGGCGTCATGCAGTTGTCACGTAACAATTTTTCTAATAAATAACGACCGGCAGGTCGCGTGCGCCTGGTTGGGGCGTCTCGCGCGACACCCAGGATGCCTTCCCCCCGGGCGTCGACATCAATCAGCCGGCCCACGCCGACGATCGGATCACGCTGCAGAAGTTGCCTGCATGGAAATGCGGATCCTTGTCGGCCAGCACATCGGCCTTCACGTTCCCGAACGTCGTTTCCGGCTTGTGCCGGATGCCGTCGTAGAACGCCTGGATGATGTCTTCCTTGAAATGCCGCGTGCGCGGATGTGCGCGGACGACGGCTTCCCGCTCGACGTCGCTGTACTCCGGATACGTAAGACCCAGCACGTCCATCTCGACACCCGCGGTAACGAGCGCGACGACCGGATGCATGTGCTGCGCAATGCCGGGCGTGGTGTGCAGCGCGATCGCGGTCCACACGACGTCGATGTCCTGCTGCGAAATGCCCTTGCTCTTCAGGAAATCGCGTGCGGCATTGGCGCCGTCCACTTCGAATCGTTCGCACGCGCTGCTGTGCCGATGCGTGAGCCCCATGTCATGAAACATGCAGCCGCAATAGAGCAGTTCGGGATCGTAGTCGAGCCCGCGGCGCTGCCCCGCAAGCGCGCCAAAGTAGTAGACGCGGCTGGAATGATGAAACAGCAGCTCCGACTCGGTATCCCGGACGAGTTCGGTGATCTCGCGAGCGAGTTGGCTATCGGGAAGGGTGATGCCGGCGACATTCACAGTCATGATCGACCTCCGTTGAAGACAGACCCATTCTCCGGAGACCGATATTTGGCATCAATCGACGTATTACGCCAAATTCTGCCATTTCACTCGATCGACGGCCATCGCCGCCGGAACCATCGAATCGTGTCCGCGAAATGCGCGGATGCCCTGCTCGCCGCATCGCACTGCGCGTCTATACTGCTACGCGTCACGTTCGACACATCGACACAACACGCAACCGAACATGCCGAAGGTCGTGGGTATTTTCGCGGTACCGGGCGTACAACTGCTCGACGTCTCCGCGCCGCTCGACGTATTCGCCCAGGCCAACGCCGAATGCGGCAAACCGTTCTACGTGCTGCGGATCATCGCGAGCGAGTCCGGCCCGATCCGTACGTCATCGGGCGCGCAATTGCTGGCGGACTGGATCGCTCCCGACATTCCCGATCGCCTCGACACGCTGCTCGTCGCCGGTGCGCCGGGTGCCGGCCGCATTGCGCTGCCGACCGACGTTCTCGCGTGGCTGCGCTCGGCCGCCGTGCAAAGCAAACGGTACGGCTCGATCTGCACCGGCGCGTTCGTCCTCGCGGCAACCGGCCTGCTGAAAGGACGACGCCTGACGACGCACTGGGCCGCCGCGGACGCGCTCGCCGACGCGTATCCATCACTCACGGTCGAAGCGGATGCGCTGTACGTACGCGACGGCAAGCTGCGCACGGGGGCGGGCGTCACGGCCGGCCTCGATCTCGCGCTCGCGCTGGTCGAGGAAGATCTCGGCCGGGACATCGCGCGGCGCGTCGCCGCGCAACTGGTCATGTTCTTCAAGCGGCCAGGCGGACAACTCCAGTTCAGCCGCAGCGGCGAGGCACGGCCGACCGGGCGCTCCGTGCTGCAGGAAGTCCAGCGCTGGATCGCCGGCCATCCGGAACTCGAACACTCGGTGGCAGAACTCGCGAAGCACGCGGGCATGAGCCCGCGGCACTTCGCACGGCTCTTTCGCGCGGAGGTCGGCATGACGCCAGCCGCGTGGGTCGAAGCGACCCGTGTTTCAGCAGCGCGTCAGTTGCTCGAAGACGGACATGACACGCCGAAACAGGTCGCCGCAAAATGCGGCTTCGCGAATGTCGATACGCTCAGACGGTCGTTCGTCCGGCATGTCGGGATCACGCCTGCCGAATACCGGAAACGACAGGCGGTCGTCGAGGAGTGACGCGATACGCGCGACGATGCGGCGTGGAAATTACGTCGATGCGTGAAGATACGGCAGGTCCGAATGGCAAAGCGATGGGGCGAACGCATTCCCGTGCCCGCCGTCAATGCTTCGGTATCCGATTCAATTGATCCTTCTACCGGTCAAGGCAGGCGTGCGGTCGCAATACGCCACTGTCTCGGGTCACACCGGCCCGTGATTCAACGCCGGCATGCCACGCGCATCGCCCAATCCCCCGACGACCGAGCGCCGCCAATCCCCCGCCCCATGACTGCACTCCGGCACACCATCAAATATCATCAGACAAAACACCATTTTTCCCGTGGATCGTTTACCCAGCTGCAATAATGATTCGCTGGAACGCCTATTTCCGACCGGTAACGCGATCGTTACGATGCAATCAACCGCTGAACGCAACGAGCGAAGCGCGAAATCTACGAAAACCGGAGGTCACCATGAAGTCGTTCATCTACGCAGTCGCCGCTGCCACCGCCCTGTCCGCATCCTTTGGCGCATTCGCCCAGTCGAACCCGTCGGGCGAACTGACGCGCGCCCAAGTCCGCGCGGAACTCGTCCAGCTCGAGCAGGCCGGTTACAAGCCGGAAGTGTCCGACGCCCACTACCCGAACGCGCTGCAGACCGCGCAGGCACGCGTGACGAACAGCGACGCAACGGGTTACGGCGCGCAGGCCGCCGCCGGCGTGCGTGCCGGCCGCGCGATCGCGGTCAAGCAGGACACTCGCGACTCGATCTATTTCGGTCAGTAAGACGGACGCACGCGGCGCGTACCTCGATACGCGCACAGCCGACGCAACACCCCGCTCCCGTTCATCGGGGCGGGGTGTTGCGTTTTCGGTGCATCGGACATGCGCGGTGCGAAGCGCGATCGATGCGCGAGCGCGGATCGGGCGCCGCGCCGCTCACGCAGACGGCCGGCGTTTGCGCATAGAATGGCCGCGTGGTCGGCGCCGGCCGAAGCGAACGCGAGCGAAACCTCGAGTCACCGGACATACCGCATTCGCTGGCCGACCCGATGCCGCACTCATCGCATTTTTCGAAAAGGAGCGGTTTCATGTCTCAAACATCCGGTTCCATGATCACGTTTCGCCGCCCTGACGGCCAGGAACTGCAGGGCTACCTCGCCACGCCGGAAAAGACCGAGGGTGCACCCGCGGTCGTCGTCATCCAGGAGTGGTGGGGCCTGAATGACCAGATCCGCGGCGTCGCCGATCGCCTCGCGCGCTGCGGCTACTTCGCGCTCGTGCCCGACCTGTATCGCGGCAAGTCGACGGTCGAGGAGGAAGAAGCGCATCACCTGATGACCGGCCTCGATTTCGGCGACGCCGCATCGCAGGACATTCCCGGCGCAGTGCAATACCTGAAGACGCGCGCGTCGCGCGTGGCGGTCACCGGCTTCTGCATGGGCGGCGCACTCACGCTGCTGTCGCTGCAGTTCGCCGATGCGGATGCCGGCGTCACGTGGTACGGCTTCCCTCCGCTCGACTACCTCGATCCGTCCAAGCTCAAGGTGCCGCTGATGGGGCACTGGGGTACGCAGGATGCGTTCTTCGCGATCGACCAGGTCGATGCGCTGGAGAAGAAGCTGACCGATGCGAAGGTCGACGTCGAATTCCACCGCTATCTTGCGCATCACGCGTTCGCGAACGAAACGGCCGTCGGCCCCGGCCGCATCGGCGGCACGCAATACGATCCGGTGTGGTCGCAGATCGCATGGGATCGCACGCTCACGTTCTTCGGGCGCACGCTCTGGGACAAGCAGCAGTAATACCGCAGCGGCACCGCCGCTGCCATGCAGCGATGCACGTAAAGCGAAACGCCACGGACCTGCATCCGTGGCGTTGTCGTTTGCGGGTACGAATCCGTTACGCGAGCGCCGGCGGCGCCGCCTGGCTGACGTCGACGCGTTTCGGCAGGATGCCCGCCTGATGGAACACGTCCGCGATGCGCTGCTGGTACGCGAGCGTCTCGCGCGTCACGGGTTCGACGCCGAAGCGCGCACGCCGGAATGCGAGCGCCACGGCGGGCTCTGGAATACCCCACAGTTTCGAGAACTCGGCCGCCCCCTGCGCGCGATTCGCATCGAGCCATCGCTGGACCGTCGTCAGCTCGGACACGGCCACGCCCAGCACGTCGGCATTGCGCTGCGCATAGGTGCGCGACGCGAAGTAGTAACTGCGATTCTCGACGAGCCCCGTGCCATCCGCGACGATGCGTGCGCCCAAAGCCTGCTGGACGACGGCAAGAAACGGATCCCAGATGATCCACGCGTCGACCGAACGGTTCTCGAACGCGGCACGCGCGTCGGACGGTGACAGCCAGACCGGCTTCACGTCCGCATAGTCGAGCTTCGCGGCCTGCAGCAAGCGGACCAGCAGGAAGTGCGTGTTGGATCCCTTCACCAGCGCGATGCGCTTGCCGCGCAGATCCGCGAAGACCCTGACCGGCGAATCCTTCGCAACGACCACGGCCTCGGTCGCGGGTCCTGCCGGCGTCTGCGCATAATAGACGAGCGGCGCACCCGCCGCGAGCGCGAAGATCGGCGGCGCCTCGCCGACATCGCCGAAGTCGATCGACCCCGCGTTGAGCGCCTCGAGCTGCGGCGGCCCCGACGGGAACTCGGTCCATGTCACGTTCACGCCGAGCGGCGCGAGCTTGCCCTGCAGCGTGCCTCGCGCCTTCAGCAGGCTGAGCGGCCCTTTCTGGTAGCCGATGCGCAACGTGCGTGCGCCGGCCGCGTCGGCGAGCGCGAAGCGCGGCCGGGCGGCAGCGCCCGCCGCGAGCACCAGACCGGCCTGGATGAGCCGGCGGCGGGATCTGGATAGTCGGTCTGCCATGGTGTCCTGTGTTCGATGGGAAGGAAGCGGAGGAGCGGGTTGCGCGTATCCGGTCGCGACATGGAAACTGTCGCGTGGAGGCGCGAGCGCGAGTCGAATCGATTCTAGGGGGTCGACGCTTCGCACCGAACCAACGATGTCCGATATCGAAAGCAGGCGTTTTCATAAAGACAGGCATCGAGCGATGCAACCGATTGGAAACGTCGCGCCGAATCGCCTTCGTCATCCATTTCGGTATGCGAATTATTTGACACGAACCAACGTCGATTCATGGATGACGTAACGTGTACCGCGTCATGCGACCCGGCACACGTCGTCCACCTTCGCTCAGGACTCGCAGGAACCGCGCAGCGCCGCCTCGTCGGCGGCCAGCATTTCGGGCACGCATTCCCGCAGGAAATCGACGAACGTCCGGATCTTCGCGTCGAGGTACTGGCGCGACGCATACAGCGTGTAGACCGTCAGTTTCTGCAACCGATACTCGGGCAATACGCGAACGAGCGCACCACTCGCCAGTGCGGGCACGGCGGTCGACATCGGCAGGGAGCCGATTCCCAGACCGGCGCGCAGCGCGGCACCGAGCGCGTCGGCGATGTTGACCTGGAAATCCGGCAGCGGCAGTTCGAACGTCTCGCGACCGTCCGGGCCGTCAAGATGCCAGCGATCGCGCGGAAATATCGGCGTGACGATCTGCAGGCACGAATGCGCTTCGAGATCGCGCACGGTGCGCGGCGTGCCGCGCTCCTTCAGGTACGCGGGCGACGCGCACAGCACGCTGTGCACATCGCCGAGCCGCTGCGACACCAGCCCCGAATCGGGAAGCTCTGCCGCACTCAGCTGCAGCGACACGTCGTAGCCTTCGTCGATGATGTCGGGCACGTGCTGTGACAGCGTGATCTCGACCGCCACCGACGGGTAGCGCTGCCGGTATCGCACGACCGCAGGCACCAGGTAGGCCTGACCGAAGCTGGTCGTCGCGTGCACATGCAGCCGGCCCGACGGCTTCGCCTGCGCGTCGGCCGCCTCGGCTTCCGCTTCGTCGATATAGCCGAGGATACGCTGGCATCGGTCGAGATAGCGCTGTCCGGCATCGGTCAATGCGATGCGGCGCGTGCTCCGGTTGAGCAGACGCGTGCGCAGGTGCGTTTCGAGTTGCGCAACCGAACGCGATGCGTAGGCGGTGGTGATGTCCAGGCGCTGGGCCGCGCTCGTGAAGCTGCCCTCCTCCGCCACCCGGACGAAAATGCGCATCATCTGTAACGTGTCCATCGACATGTCCCCGGGATTGAAATCGCTTTGCAGCGGCGCCCGCCCCGGCACGGCCCGGTCTGGCGCGAATGGTGCGGAACAGTACCGCAGCGATGCACGCGTGTCCAGTTTGCCGCGGGCCGCAGCTGCGAACCCTCGTTCACGCGACCACCCATGCCCAGGGACGACCGGCACCGGATCGGCGCCGGCCGCACGGCGGCGACCTGCCGGGCACGCATTGCGCGTGCCGCGTCGCGCTCAGTCCCGGTCGAAGGGGTTGCTCAGCACGATCGTGTCGTCGCGCTCGGCGCCGGTCGTGATCATCGACACGGGCACGCCCGCGACGGCCTCGACGCGCGCAATGAAATCCTGCGCGGCACGCGGCAACGCCGCGCGCTCGCGCACGCCCTTCACGGTGCCGTCCCACCCGGCGAACGTTTCGTAGACGGGCGTCGCACGCGCCTGCGCATCGAGGCTCGCGGGCAGATGGCCGACGCGTGCACCGTCGAGTTCGTAGCCGACACACAGCTCGATCGACGCGAAGCCGTCGAGCACGTCGAGCTTGGTGAGCGCGAGCGAATCGATCCCCGAGATCCGCACGGCCTGCCGCAACTGCGCGGCATCCAGCCATCCGCAGCGGCGCGGCCGGCCGGTGTTGACGCCGAACTCCTGCCCGCGCGCGCGCAGCGTTTCGCCGGTGGCGTCGGTCAGTTCGGTGAGGAACGGACCGCCGCCGACACGCGTCGCGTACGCCTTGGTCACGCCCAGCACGTGGCCGAGTTTCGACGCGCCGAGACCCGTGCCGGCCGCCGCGGCCGATGCAACGGTGCCCGAGGACGTCACGAACGGATACGTGCCCCAGTCGATGTCGAGCATCACGGCCTGCGAGCCCTCGAACAGGATGCGCTCGCCGCGGTCGGTCGCGTCGTTGAGGTCGGCCCACACGGGACTCACGAACGGCAGGATCTTCGGCGCGATGTCAACCAGCATTGCCAGCATCGCGTCGCGCGAACATGGCTCGAGCCCCAGCCCGCGAAACCATGCATTATGGTGATCGACCAGCACGTCGAGCTTGTCGGCAAGCCGGCCCGGTTCCGCCAGATCGGCGACCCGCAGCCCGCGGCGCCCGACCTTGTCCTCGTAGGCGGGCCCGATCCCGCGCAACGTGGTGCCGATGGGTTCGCGACGCAGACGCTCCTGCGCCTGGTCGATCGCCCGATGAATCGGCAGGACCAGCGTGGCGTTCTCCGCGATCGACAGGTTGTCCGGCGTCACCGACAGTCCGAGCTCGGCCATCCGCCCGATCTCGGCGAGCAGCGCCTCCGGATCGAGCGCCACGCCGTTGCCGATCACGCCGCGCTTGCCGCGCACGATGCCGCTCGGCAGCAGCGCGAGCTTGTACGTCTTGTCGCCGACGACGAGCGTATGGCCCGCGTTGTGGCCACCGTTGTAGCGGGCGACGAGATCGGCCTGCGCAGCCAGCCAGTCCACGACGCGCCCCTTGCCCTCGTCGCCCCATTGGGCGCCCACCACCACCACGTTCGGCATGCTCCATACTCCATGTGAGAAATCCAGACACATATTCCGGCCGTATCGGCCGTTTGTGTGCCATATTGGCTGAGCAAGACCGCCCGATCAAACGATTAAACCTAAGCATTCGCGTGAGTAAAATTCACGCGAAACAACGCATGGCCCGACGACTCCCTCCATTGAATTCGCTACGCGCGTTCGAAGCCGCGGCCCGGCTCGGCAGTTTCACGCTCGCCGCCGACGAGCTGTGCGTGACGCATGGTGCGATCAGCCGGCATGTGCAGCAACTGGAGGCATGGCTCGGTCGGCCGCTGTTCGAACGGCACAACCGGAGGGTCGAGCTGACCGAGACGGGGCGCGCATACCTCGCCGAGGTCGGCGCATCGTTCGACCGCATCGCGCTCGCCACCGCGCAGCATTTCGGCCAGGGGCAACAGCGCGTGCTGCGCGTCAGCGCGCCCGCGACGTTTTCGCTGCGCTGGCTCGTGCCGAAGCTGTCGTCGTTCCAGGTTGCCCATCCGGCCATCGAGGTGCGACTGTCGACGTCGAACGAGCCGATCGAAAAGTTGCGCGACAAGGTCGACCTGATCATCCGCGGCGGCCCACAGGCAATCGACGGGTACGTTGCGGAGGAATTCCTGTCCGAAGTCCGGTTGCCCGTATGCGCGCCGAAGCTGCTCGAGGGCCGGCCGTTGCGCACACCGGCCGATCTCGCCGGCTTCACACTGTTGCATGCGGCGACTTATCCCGGCATGTGGCCCGAATGGCTCGCCGCGGCCGGCCACGCGAGCCTGGTGCCGCGGCACTCGCTCACGCTTGAGCATTTCTATCTGACGCTGCAAGGCGCGCTCGACGGCCTCGGTGTCGCGATGGGGCCGATCGCGCTCGTCGCGGACGACATTGCCGAAGGCCGGCTGGTGCAGCCGTTCAGCGAACCGGCACTGCCGCCGTGGCGCTATTTCACTTACGTGGCAGCCGCGCGCGCGGGGGACGAAGCCGTGCGGGCATTCAAGGACTGGCTGAAAGCAACGGGTAACGCGGCAGCAGACGCACGGCGCTGACTATGGCGGCTGCAGCCGGTCAACTGGTGCGGGTTTCGAGTATCGTTGCGCCGGCCCGTGTTGCTCGAGCACGAACGTTTATCGTCTCGCGATTCATCCGACGACATTCATATTCCATAGGAATCCTATGAGATAGAGCATGACGGATGCCGGATTCTTTCACGAATCCGCAGGAAGGTTCAATGAATGTCGCCGTGCACATCCAACAAACAAAGGATGTCGAATAAATCAACACGTATGCGATGCGTGCATGGTGCCCGGATGCGCATCGTGTTTACGCGGCACAAACGACAAAGCCCCCGGATGAAGCCGGGGGGCTTTGTCGCGGAGGACGCTTATTGGCTTGCGCCAGCGGCTTCGCCCGCCTTCTTCTGCGCGTTCTGCAGGTTCTGCGGATAGTTCGGATCGTTGGCCGCCGGCTTGTAACCGGCGTCTTCGAGTTTCTTCAGCTCGGCGGTGTTCTTCGCGCGCGCTGCCTTGTGTTCGGCTTTGCGTTTTGCTCGCGCTGCCTTGCGTGCTTCACGCTTCGCAGCCTTCGCATCCTGGGCGGCCGGTGCGCTGGCGTCGGTCTGCGCGAACACCGGAGCTGCCGAGCCGAAGAGGAAAGCGGCTGCCGTAGCAGCCAGCGTGAGTTTTCTGATCTGGATTCGCATCGCTGAACTCTCTTTTCTGATTGGTCACGGAGTGAAAGTACATCGAGATACCGCCCCTGCCCCTGGTCGGTCTTCATGTTCCGATCAGGGCTTTTGCATCATAACCGCGTTGTGAAAAACGTGGCGTCATCGTGAGCACATTCGTGGGGATACATGTATGGGATACGTCGTGCCGTGATGTGTACTCGATGCTCATCCGGTCCCGGTGTCGCCGGATTGCAACGATGCATCGCGCGACGATCACGCGGCGTGCATGATCGCGGCAACCGTGTGACGAACCGGATTCTTGCGTCAATACGATGCTGGTTGCAGATGGAGATGAGATCCGTTTCGGTATGTCGTGCACTCGCATGACGCCGACTGTTTCACCCGTGGAATCCGCCGCTCGCGCAACGTGATCTTCGCTTCATGAACGGGATCACCGACGGAATCGCAGACCGGTGTCCCAGGTTGTGATTCGCGGCTGCGCGAACGGCAGTTCATCCCATAAACGACCACGATTCATTCTGTGCCGAGTCCGGCGCGATCCCTGCACGTCCACACGATGCGGCGCGAACGATCGGGTAACCGCTCGCTGCATGCATGGCTACCTGTTCGGCACGTTTCGTTACCACTTGTGGGATTGACGTTCGCAGACACAGACATCATCGCCGCACATGGTGAACGCTTCGATCGGCATTCGCTCACGATTGCATGCAAGCGTCGCACGATGCGCTTGTATGTGCGAATGCGCGAGGTCCGTTATCGCACCGGCGTCGCAAAGAGTCTTGCGCCTGTGAGACGAGGATGCCGGCACGTGCGGTGGCTATGCATATGCGTCACAGCTTTTCCATCGGTTGGGGGCATGTGGTGCGGCGGCGTCACGCACGCGGTTTGCCAATCCGAAGAGCATCTTGTCGGTGAGCCTTTACAGGACTCAGCGCCTTTCGACGGTGAGGATGTTCGGGATCCAAGCACGGTTCCGACGAGGGTGAGCTTCGTTGACGGTGCCCCCTCACGTTCGGGGCAATCCTGGAGTTGTCGCGATTGGGCCGCCCCCGGCCGTGCCTCGCCGATCGCGACACAGTACCGATTCCGATACCTGTCCAAAGGTAGAAAACCGTGAGGTCGAATAACCGGAGCGACGCCTGGTAATTTCGTCCGTGCACAGGGCCGCGATTGAAAAAGTGCCGGACAGACCGACATGCGATAGCCGAAGACTTATCCACGGAAGCCCTGGCACAGATGCCAAAAAATCCGCTTGCGGGCGGATCTCGATGATTTCCCACTGTTGTGAGGGAAGCCGGCGATATATGCGGGCAGCGAGCAGCGCCCATCGCTTGCGGGTAATCCTGGACGGAAGGTGGGCCTCAGTGGACATTTTTTGGTCCCATAGGCGGGTACCTATCTCCTCAAAGCGGATGTTTTCTCCCATAAGTTTCTACGTTTGAGTACTTGTGAGTAGGTACTCACCTCCTCGGAGAGCCTTATCAGGCTTGGGGAGGCTTGCAGAATAAGGACAAATCTCGAGACTTCCACAGGTCGAGGAACCGGATTGCTGTGCCTATCGAGCGCTGCAGACGTGCTTTGGTAGCGGTTTATGGGGGTTGTTTTTCTGCACAGACACACGTGTGTTTACATCTTTGGTAAACGACGTTTACTTCTTTAACTACTTTTAGAGGGCTCACAGCCTTGTCTGGTAAGGGTTTGACAGGTGTTCGGTACCCATTTATGGGGGCACAGGCGGAAGAGTATGGGGTTTCAGGTCTGTGGATTTGGGGAATTGGGTACCGTGTTGTGGGAAACCCGGGGTGTGGATATGGGGCACGCGTAGTCTGTTATGGGATTTCAGACCAAAAACGCTTCAGGTAGTCCTCTATGGGGAAATCTATTGGTAGCCATTTATGGTGCGCTCTTGCGGATCCGTCCGGGGCGCCCAGCACAGCATTTCATGTCGGGTTGCCGGTTATGGGATGGATTTCAGGTAGTCGTTTATGGGTGCCTGCACAGACCAGATGATCTCATATTGATCTGCCCTCGAAGAGTGGAGTCCCATAAACAGGATCGGGGTGGAGGAAAGGTTGCCTTCTGTGGGGGAATCTGAAGGTAGTCGTTTATGGTGGTTCTTTTCGTTTGCCGGGTACGTATGAAGACAAAACGGCAAGGCTGCGGATTTCGACAGGTACCCATCCATGGGGAGCGTTGAAGGTAGCCTGTTATGGGAGCATGCGGATCGTGTTGCAGGGCATCACGAATCAGGTTCGCAAAATCCCGTTCCGGTCGATTGTTTCCCATGAATGGGTACCTTCTGTAGGGCAAGTCTCGTGCCGGTTCTTCGTTGCGAACCGCTCAGGTAGCAGGATTTGGGAGCTATTTTTGGCCGAAAGGTATATGGATATGGGGCATTGCACAGTCGCGAAAACAAGGAATTTCCCTTTTGTGACGAGAGGTTAGCGGCGATATCGAATGTAATGCTTTAGAAAGAGGCGTTGCTCGTGGGACCGAAAAGGTATAAAGTCCGCCATCAACACGGTCACCTTCTCCGGACATCACGATGCCGCGTAAGCCCGCAATCAAAGGCTCCGACAAGCAGGTTTCGCTATTTCAGACGCCCGAGCCTCCCGATCTGCTGCGCAAGGCGGTCCAGGCCATTCATATCGCTCCGAAGTCCGGAAAGATCGGCCTGCAGCAGCGCAAGATGTTCAGCTCGCTGATCAAGAACGCCCTTCGTCAGGAAGCGTTCGAGCCCGGCCGGACGAGCTTCTCGATCTCGATCGCGGCGCTCTCGCACGAGAGCGGGTTGAACAGCAACAATACGAAGTACGTGAAGGATACGGTCAACTCGCTGATCAGTACTGTCGTCAACTGGGACTACCTTGCCGCAGACCGCTCGACGGTGTGGAAGGCGTCCGGCCTCCTCGCCGGGGCCGAGCTCGAGCAATCGGTGCTGAAGTACAGCTTCTCCGACCAGATTCGCAGCGAGCTGCTCAATCCGGAGATCTACGCACTTATCGATATGCGGATCGCGCGCGAGTTTCGGCGCTCGCACTCGCTCGCCCTTTGGGAAAATACGGTGCGCTACGAGGGGATCGGCATCACGGCGAAGATTCCGCTGCCGAAATTTCGCGATCTCATTCTCGGTCAGGACAAGGCATCTCAGTCGTACAAGGAGTACAAGCTCTTCAAGAGCAAGGTCCTGGTGCCGTGTATTCAGGAGGTAAACGAAGTTTCCGACCACACGCTCGAGCTGATCGAGCACAAGTCAGGTCGCAGCGTGGAGGCCGTGCAGTTCAAGGTGACGCGCAAGCAAAGCGCGGATATGGTCGAGGAAGGCGACGTCAAGAACGAAGCGCTTGTCGACGAAGTCGCCAAGTTCGGCATCCCGCGTTCGGAAGCACGCCGGTTGATCACGCAGTACGGCGTGCAGCGCATCAAGGCGGCGATCGCCTATACGCTCAATCGGACTACGAAGAAGAACGCGGCGCCGGTCGACAACGTGGCCGCATATTTCCGCAAGGCGCTGACGCACGGCTATACGCTGGCCGAGGGGCAGGGGACCGAAACGGCCGCGCCGGCGAAGGAATCCGCGCAGAGCAAGCAGGAACAGATTCGCGACAAATATCTGGCCGCGAAGGTCGACGAAGCGGGTGCGTATTTCCGCGAGCTGGAGATCGACGACCAGACCAAGCTGATCGAGCGCTACAACGAGACGGTGGCCGGTTCGAAGGATCTCACGCTGTCGCCGAAGAAGAAGGCGAGCAAGCTGGCGCAAACCAGTTTCTTCCGGTGGCTGGCGCTCGATACCTGGGGCGAACCGACCTCGGACGACTTGCTGGAATTCCTGCTGAAAAGCAGTCTCGCGACCAACTGATCAAGGCCTCGCAGCCGGGCATGCGTCGTGCACCGGACTTTATCCGGCTGCGCGGTGTCGTGCAGGTGCGAGGCCTTTGCTTTGGGCGCTTACTTTTGCGCGGCTACCGCGAGTTCAGCGACGTACGCGTCGATCACTGTCTTGAGCCGGTCGGCGAGCGATTCCTGGTGGGACGCATCGACGCCCTTCAGCTGCAGATCCAGGCGTCCGTCCGGATAGGTCTTCAGCTGACCGATCGCGCGCGATTCGAGCGCGAAATCGTGACGCACACTGTAGCGCGTGCGCCCCGTCTTCTTGTTGCCGTCGCTCTGCGCGCGCAGGAAATTCTCGAGGTCGCGTACCGACTTTTTCCGGTCGATCACCGCCGTGAGCAGACGGTCGGCAGCCGGTTCGCCCAAGCGCTCGAAGATCAGTTTCAGGAAGTACGCCGCCTGGAGGCCGACCACGTCGTTCGCGCTGGCCATCCGCTCGAGCAGTGTATTTGGCAGTGCGTTCAGCGACAGTGTCTTGCTGATCGATGCCTTGTCCTTGCCGATCTTCTCCGCGAGCGTGTTCTGGTCGGGGAAGACCTTTTCGTCAAGAAGACGCTTCCACGCGACTGCATCGTCGAAGATCGTCTGGCGTTCGTGGTCGTGGTTGGCGCGATACGCGATCGTATAGAGCTGCTCGGGTGTGTGGTCCGTGCGGAACGTCGCGTTGATCGTCTCGTCGCCGTTGATGCTCGTCGCGCGCAAGCGGCGTTGTCCGTCGATCACGACGAGCTTGCCGGGAAATTCCGGAAGCCGCGTGACCTTGATCGGCTCGATCTGCCCTTCCCGCTTCAGCGTCAGCGCGAGCTCGTGCAGGCTCGACTCCGAATAGAACACGCGCGGGTTGAACGGGTTCGGGATGCAATCCTTGACCGCGACCTTCTGCGGCGCGCCGAGATCCGGCGCATCGGCGGGCGTGGCCGCGCTCGGCCCGACGGGGGCGGCCGCTTCGGCAGCGGGATTCGATGCGGGCGCCGGCTCGGGCAGGCGTGTTTCCAGCGCCGCATTTTCCTGCGCGAGCCCGCGCAGCAGGCCGGCGGCGAGATGCAGGTTGCCGGTCGGCTTCTTGTCTTTCGAGGTGTCCTTAGCCATGAGCGGCTCCGGTAGCGCGCGTCGACGCGATGTATTGGGCCATTTCGGTGACCAGTCTCTCGATTTCCGCGCGGGCTTCCTTCAGTCCCTTCAGGTATCGATTGTGATGATGGATCGTGGTGCCGAGAGCGAATGTCTGCCGATAGACCTCGCGCTGCGCGATCTGGCTGTCGAGCAGATGCTCCCCTATTTCTTCAGCTCTTAGAATTTTTAAAATTTCTTCACGCATTTTAGTTTTTCCATTGACGCTATTCAGCATCAGCGCGGAAGATAAATTCGGGTTACGAACGGCACGCATCGACTCGATCATGCGAATCATCGCGACGGTGCTGTACAGGTCGGCCGGCGACGGAGACAGCGGCACGAGACAGAAATCGGCGACTTCGAGCACGGACGCGATGCGCGGATCTTCGAGGTTGCCTGGGCAGTCAACGACGATCACATCGAAATTCGAGTCTTGCTTCTTGATCTCGCCGCCAATTCCGCGACCGGCGGGGGCCAACGACAGCACTGTCATCGGGAGCGTATTTTCGCCGCTCGTCACCCATCTGACTGACGTGCCTTGAGGGTCGGCATCGATCAACGCGACCTTGTTGCCGCCGGCCTCGAAGGCCGCTGCGATATTGACAGAGATGGTCGTCTTTCCAGTACCACCTTTTTGATTGCTGACGGCGATCTTGAAAGCCATTAAATTCCTCCAAGGAGTTTTGCATAATATATGCAGTTATTGCTCGAAAGTCCAGAAAAGTATTAGATGACGAAATGAGTTTGCTGATTGATGCAATTGTCACGTGACAAGCCGACCAAGTGGTCAACAGGTTATTTGTTGCTTGAAATAGAATGAAAAATAAAAACTGACGAAAATATCATTCGATATAGAAGACGCTAAATAGAGTGCTCTGCGTTGAGAAGCGACCAGGAATCGCAGTGGAGATTCGAAGCACGGTTTCGTTCTTCTTCTGAAATCGCTGGTGCCGTTTGCTAACGACTTGGCTAGCCTGAACGGCATCGGAATCTGCGGTTGTCACGTGACAAGTCGACAAGGCTGACCAGGGACAGTAAATCTGTATCGACGGAATCATGCAGATTCGACATGTGGTTGTGATTCCGTCAGATCCTGTTTCCTAGTTGCTGCAGTCTGAGTCCAAATGTAACTGCTGGTGCTGGTGCTGGTGCTGGTGCTGGTGCTGGTGCTGGTGCTGGTGCTGGTGCTCGTGCTCGTGCTCGTGCTCGTGCTCGTGCTCGTGCTCGTGCTCGTGCTCGTGCTGGTGCTCGTGCTCGTGCTCGTGCTCGTGCTCGTGCTCGTGCTCGTGCTCGTGCTCGTGCTCGTGCTCGTGCTCGTGCTCGTGCTCGTGCTCGTGCTCGTGCTCGTGCTCGTGCTCGTGCTCGTGCTCGTGCTCGTGCTCGTGCTCGTGCTCGTGCTCGTGCGACTGCGACTGCGACTGCGACTGCGACTGCGACTGCGACTGCGACTGCGACTGCGACTGCGACTGCGACTGCGGGTTGTTACGTGACAACCTCATCGGGCGATAGTGGACGGACATCCTCTGCCTCAGCGGGGCCACTGTAGAGATTACTAACATGAAGGAATCCGGGGATATCCACGTGGTTGTAGTTGCGTCACGTCGCTGGTGTATGCGCCATGCAGGCTGAGTGGTTGTCACGTGACAACCACTGCGGTGTCACGCCGAAATGACCAGTGGGATATCGGCGTAGGCCCCCGTTCTCGAGCCGAGATGTGTGCGCAAGCTGAATTCCCACCAACTGGTCAGACTGGCTGGTGCTTTCCCGATAGGCGTTTCTGATCGGTGCGAGCGCACAACCTCAATACGGCTGCCGGTTGGGATTCCGGATTAATGATATGGCCCCATTAAATTCCGCGAACGGACGTCTGCCGTTGCAACGGCAATGAGGGCAGGGGAGGGGCGGATATTCGGAGCTTGTTGTATCAACGAGTGATGGAGGTCGGCACCGGCATCGGATCTACCCAGCATCGTCGTGCGATTCCTCTATCCAAGGCGAATTCACATGTTTGGTGATCCACGACGACACGAATCCGCGGGGCGTGAAACATTTCAGAAAAATGGGGTGTCTTCGTAAACCCTTGTCCAGCAATAGGTTGTGCCACTTTCTTCATGTTGTTTCACGCAAAATGAACGTGATCAACATGCAAAATGGGGGCGCATGAAGCTCGCGCGGGAAATCGGTTCAAGGCAACGATGCCCGACGCCAAAATGTGTCATTGATAACGTATTTTGTAGTAAATAATACGTTCCAGATGCTCCGAAGCACGCAGCCTGGCCGACGCACCAGCGACTTGGTACATCACGCTGACCAGGCCAGAGGAGTTCGCTAGATATGGTTCCTCTCCAGTTGTCACGTGACAACGCGCTTGCCGGATGGCGAAATTGACAGATGTCGGGAGAGGTCGAGGCTTGTGCCTGGCTATATTGAATCTACAGGGCATCCAAGGACGGCGTTGAGCGAAAGACAACTCCGTAGACAGCCTGAGATGATCGCCGCCGCAGCCTCAGGGGACGATCGAGGCGTGGACGAATTCGGAATCTGCGTCGAGAGGAGTAAGGCATCACCGTCGTCGGCCCGAGCATTCGGCCGACGCCGAACATCTGCTTTCCGGGCTGACGATTGGCGTCACCGATCATCAATCGGTTAGTTTGTCGCCGAACCCCCGTGCCGTGAGGAAAAAGCCGTCGCCCCGCTTCCAACCAGAAGCGCGGGCGACCGGCGACCTTACTCCGCTGCTTGCGATGCGCAAGGTTGCCACCGACTGACTTTCGCTGCGCGTATCTTTTCTGCGTCATCGACGGTTCGCCACCACCGTTCGCCGCGATGTGGCTCATTCAGATCGAGCCGTTCGCCCATCCTGGGCGTCGACAGATCGACACCTCGCACCATTGCCAACGCGGTGACGCGCTCGAACGGTTCCTGCCAACGATGCATCGCGAGATCGAACGTGCCATTGTGAATCGGTATCAGCGTGCGACCGCGCAGGTCGAGATGCGCCTGCATGGTTTCCTCCGGCTGCATGTGTACGTACGGCCATTGCGGGTCGTATGCTCCGGTCTCGATTAGCGTCACGTCAAAGGGACCAAGGCGTTCGCCGATTGTCCGGAAGCCGTCGAAGTAACCGGTGTCGCCGCTGAAGAACACCCGCAGATCGTCGTCGACGATGACCCACGACGCCCACAGCGTGCTGTTGCCGTCAAACAGGCTGCGCCCGGAGAAGTGCTGCGCCGGTGTCGCGGTCAGGGTCAGTCCGTCGACGTCGACACTCTGCCACCAGTCGAGCTGACGCACCTTCCTGGCGTCGATACCCCATTCGATCAGACGGTCGCCGACGCCCAGCGTCGTGACGAACACGCCAGTCGTGGCCGCAAGCGCGAGTACCGTGTCACGGTCGAGGTGGTCGTAATGATCGTGCGACAGGATTACGCCGCGCAACGGCGGGAGATCCTCGAGCGCAATCGGCGGCGCATGGAAGCGCTTGGGGCCGACGCGTCGAAACGGCGATGCGCGTTTGGCAAATACCGGATCGGTCAGCCAGAACTCACCGCGCAGCTTCAACAGCAGCGTCGAATGCCCGAGCCGATACAGGCTGCGGTCGGGGGCCGCGTCGAGTTGCTCGCGCGTCAGCGAATCGATCGGCAATGCGCCTGTCGGCATCGTGTTGCGTGGCTTGTTGACCAGCATGTTCCATGCAATGCCGAGCATCTTGGCGAAGCCTTCGGCCGGTCGCGGCGCGACATTGCTGAAACGTTCGCCGTTGTGCTGCGGCGACTCGCCGGATAGCGTGCGGCCACGCCTGGCGGCGGCGAAACCCAATACACGATGAAGAAAAACGAGAGGCGAAGCCATGTCGATTCGTCCGGAAATAAAAGTACACTAAGCAGTGTAGTTTATCCCTGGGAAAAGTAAACTCGCCGGTGTAAAATTTTTTAATGGATACGAGCTCTTCCCCCCAGCGCCTGACCGATCGGAAGCGCGCGGCGATTCTCGCCGCCGCGATCCAGGAATTTCGCGCGGCCGGCTACGACGCGACCAGCATGGATCGCATCGCCGCTCGCGCCGACGTGTCGAAGCGCACTGTCTACAATCACTTCCCCGGCAAGGAAGCATTGTTCGCAGCGATCCTGCATCAGTTGTGGGACGCGACACTGACCGCCGGCGCGCCGGCCTACTGCGCCGACGTGCCGTTGCGCGATCAATTGCTCGCGCTGTTGAGCCGCAAACTGCGGCTGCTGAACGACGAAGCGTTTCTCGCGCTCGCACGCGTCGCGATCGGCGCGGCCATCCACTCACCGGAGCGCGCGCGCGACATGGTCGAACGCATGGGCGAGCGCGAAGAAGACGTGACGGTCTGGATTCGTGCGGCAGCGGCGGCCGGCCGGCTGTCGGCGACGGATCCCGCATTCGCCGCACATCAGCTGCACGGGATCGTGAAAGCATTCGCGTTCTGGCCGCAGGTGACGATGGGCCAGCCGCCGCTGGGCGCGCAGGAACAGCAGAAGGTCGCGGAAACGGCGGCCGACATGTTTCTTGCGTACTACGCGCGTCCGGACCACACCGGTGCGTCAGGTGCCGGGCAGGGCTGACCGCGCGTCGTGCGAAGCGCGACGCGGAACGGGCGCGCCGATTTGCGCGTGCGTGATGCATCTGCCGCCTGGAAGAAAGCGCCTGGTGCCTATGGGCGACGCAGGGCCGGCACACACGTCGACATGAGCCTGTTTGAGCCGTACCGACCCGTGTGACGGGCGCATATGAAACCGAACGTGAGTGAACACCGATGAAGACGCTGTTGATCGTCTATCACACGATGACCGGAGGCACGCAACAGATGGCCGAAGCGGCCGCCGCTGCCGCACGCGAGCAATCCGGCGTCGACGTCAGGTTGCAGCGTGCGGATGCGACGAGCGCGGACGACGTGCTCGCCGCCGACGCCTACTTGTTTGCGACGCCGGAAAATCTCGCCGCGATGTCCGGGTTGATGAAGGATTTCTTCGATCGCTGCTACTACGCGGTGCTCGATCGCGTGAACGGCCGCCCGTATGCGGTGATGATCTGCGCGGGCAGCGACGGACAGAACGCGCTGCGCCAGATCGACCGGATCGCGACCGGCTGGCGGCTGAGGAATGTGGCGCCCGGCCTGATCGTCTGTACCCATGCGCAGACGCCGGAGCGCATCCTCGCGCCGAAGACGATCGACAGCGACGATCTCGCGCGCTGCGCGGAAATCGGTGCCGGTCTTGCTGCGGGGCTCGCGCTCGGCGTGTTCTGATTATCGGCGATCAACGCGGTCGAAGCGGGGCCACGGCCGCACGCAAGGACCGGAGTGCGACGCTTGCCGAGCGGTCTCCAATCGCACCAAGTCCGGGCGACACGCACCTCTCGCGCAACATCGCCGCTAGCCCGCATCGCCTTGCGCAGCAGCGGCACCGGTCGGGTATCGATGTCCTAGCCACCCTTGGCCGACACCATCGGCTGATGGTATTCAGGCCACAGGCTTTTCACGAGATCGCGCGAAGCGCCATACGCATAGCAGCTGTCGATCTTGAGCGGCTTTCCGTCGCCGTCGCGGTCATTCAGCGACGGCGGACGCATGCCGACCATCGTTTGATAGGCCGCTGTCGCGACCGGACCGAGAATTTCCTTCAGATGGGTGCACGTGTCGCAAGATGGCAGGCGCTTGCGGACCTCGCTGTTCCAGCCGGCACCGATACGCAGTCCGACGAGGGCCTGCAGCGTGTCGCCGCCGCCCGGACACTGTGCATAAGGATGCGACTTGATGAACGTGGATACCGCGCGCACGATCATGTCGGCGTCGAAGACCAGCGTCACGCCGAGATCGTGAATCGGAGCCAGCGCCGCGACCGTGCGTGTGCCGCCCGGCGGGGTGAAATCGCTCGTCTTGCGGTCCGCGAGACAGGCCGTGACTTCGAACAGGCCGTCGCTGCGCCGATAGCCGCGCATGTCGATCTGCCTATGGTGAATCTCTTCGCGCGTAATGCCGTCGCGCGGGAGGTCGTGCCGGGGATTCATATATCCGCTCCGTTTCGTACAACCGGGGTCTCTTTGCATTCAACAGCGATCATCGGCCGACCCGCGCGGCGTGAAACCGGCCGCGACAGACTGCCGACGATATCGATCCGGCCATACTACGCATTTTCCGGCGCAGCCGTACGATCGGTGATCGGTGCGGACGCAACTAATTGAATACCGGTAGCGATCGATGCGCACGCCACCACGCCGCACGGATCGTACGCGAAGGCCCGGTCTGTCGGGCGGTGCGAGTCCGCAAGCGTCGGTGTCTTCGCTGCCTGCACCATCGCTTGTCATTCCGTACTGTGGAATAACCGATGCAATGCGTGACCCGCGCACCCAAACCGAATGTGCCGAAAGCGACACTACGTAACGCGTGTGTCGAAACCTTTCGAAAACGTCGCCATAATGCGCAACGCGACCGCGCGGATGCATCGCCCGCGCTCCGGATCCGTCAAATGCGAACCGGTGAGTCAACCGACTGCCGCATGTACCGGTATACTTCCACTCCTGCCTTTGTCCGGCATCGTGGCCGGGTGCCTGAAACAGCGGTTGTGGCGATGCGGCCCCGCAATATTACGCATCGGTGCAGCACGCCGCAGGCGATGCGGCGAAACGCCGACGTGCGGAATGGCTTGCACGAACCACACCTTATATTCCTGGTGGATTGAATTTATGGGTTTTGAACAACTTGCCGAATTGCGGGCGCAGCTCGCAGCCAAGGCCAAGCAGGAGCGCAACGCGAAGCGACCGGCTGCTCAACCGGACGCCGGCGCGAAGCCGAAGTCCGGCGATCGTCCCGCTCGTGGGGCCAAATCGGGTGCCGCGGCCAAAGCGCCGTCCGGTGCCAAGCCCGCTGCGGCGAAGCCGTCGAAGCCGTCGACGCCGGTCGATCCAGTCATCGTCGCGATCGGGAAACTGCAGCGCCGGTTCCCGAGCGCGTTCCCGAAGAATCCGGCCCCGAAGGTGCCGCTGAAGGTCGGTATCTGGGACGACCTCGCCCGCGAAGCGCAGGCGGTCGGCCTGAGCGAGGCCGAACTGCGCGAGGCGATGTCCACGTGGTGTCGCGGCAATCGTTACTGGTCGTGTCTCGTCGAAGACGCGGTGCGGGTCGACCTGCAAGGTAACGAAGCCGGGCGCGTGACGCACGACGACGCGGCGCGTGCGCGCCGGCTGAAGTCGCGCCGTCCGGGCGGCAAGGGCGGCGCGCAAGCGGCGAAGGGTGCACCGCAGCAGCCGAAGGCGCAAGCGCAGGCCGCCGCCGCCGCGCCGCAGCCGGCAACCGCGGAAGCACCGGCCGATGCAGCACCGCAGGCCGAGCAGCAAACGGCCGCGAGCGAGTAACGCGCGATGCGTCGCCGCGCGACCGTGCGGTGACGGCCTGCCTGCACCACGCGTGCAGCGCATCACGTGACAGACCGACCTGTCCCCGCTCGGGGCGGGTCGGGACTGCCTCCGCTGGCGACATCGCCAGTCTGTCATCATCCAGCCTGCATTGAACTGTCGATCGAATCGGCGATGAAAGCGCGTCGGCCGACACGACTTGCGCAATGCATCGCTTGTGCCGACCGAGCATGGCGACCGAAATCGAACGAGGCAGTGTGCATCACGAACCTATTCCCTTTTCATTCAAATAATTCGTTTTCCTAATGTAATGGAATTGCAGAGGAAGCGTTGCATTCACTCCCACGCCTTTCTGTCTCGCATGCGCCGTTGTCAGGCGCGAAGGACTGACATGGTCACGAGACCGACGTGCGGTATCAGGGCTGGCCGCCACTGCTGCGGGGCCACCCAGCCACCAGTTGGCGACCCGCGACACAAACGCGATAATCTCCTGGCCGGGACCGTCGGCCGCCATACATTGCCGACGACGCATGACGCGACAGGTGCCTGAAAGCCGACGTGACGCGCCCTGCATTCCCCGAAATTGAACGCCATCGGCAAACCGTACAGGCCACGGCATCGCATGAAGCTCACCCACTCCATACGCCCAACGCCCTGCGCAAAGATCGCATCATGAACCCGAGACACTCCGCGATTCTCGTCGCGCTCGCCGCCGCCGCGCTGTTCGGCGCCGCAACGCCGATCGCCAAGGCACTGATTGGCGCGATGTCGCCGTTCATGGTCGCGGGCCTGTTCTATCTCGGCAGCGGGATCGGCCTTGCGATCGGGATTCTGCTGCGCGAGTTGCGCAGCAAGCGCGCGCAGGCCGAGGATGCCGCGCCGCTGCAACGCGCGGACCTGCCGTGGCTCGCCGGCGCGATCGCGGCCGGCGGCGTCGCGGGCCCGGCGCTGCTGATGCTCGGGCTGTCGAGCACCCCGGCCGCGACGAGTGCGCTGCTGCTCAATCTCGAAGGCGTGCTGACGGCGGTCATCGCGTGGGTCGTGTTTCGCGAGAACGTGGATCTCCAGGTGTTTCTCGGCATGGTCGCGATCGTCGCCGGCGGCACGCTGCTGTCGTGGGTGCCGGGGCGCGCGGGCGTGCCGGTCGGCGCGCTGCTGATCGCCGGCGCATGCCTGTGCTGGGCAATCGACAACAACCTGACTCGCAAGGTCGCCGCGAACGATGCGATGGTCATCGCGTGCGTGAAAGGGCTGGTCGCCGGGCCCGTGAATATCGGCATCGCACTCGCGGCCGGCGCGTCGCTGCCCGCCGTTCCGGCGACGGCCGCCGCGATGCTGACCGGCCTCGGCGGCTATGGGATCAGTCTCGTGTTATTCGTCGTCGCGCTGCGTCATCTCGGCAGTGCGCGCACGGGCGCGTATTTTTCCGTGGCACCGCTATTCGGCGTCGTGCTGTCGCTGCTGATCTGGCCGGCGCTGCCGTCCGCCACGTTCTGGATCGCGGCCGCGCTGATGGCGCTCGGCATCTGGCTGCACGTGCGCGAACGGCACGAACACGAACATGCGCACGAGCGGCTCGAGCATACGCACCGGCATCGGCATGACGAACATCATCAGCACACGCACGACTTTCCGTACGACGGCAACGAGCCGCACACACATCCGCACGTGCATCTGCCGATCACGCACAGTCACGCGCATTTCCCGGACATTCATCACCGCCATCGACACTGACCGCGTGGCGCAAGGAGAACGATGCGCGCCGCGCGCAATGCGTATCGCAAGGTAACCGTTTATGGGGTGTCGTTTCGTGCCCTCTGCCCCCGCCGACACCGATCGATTCAGTTGTCCGTCTGAATCAGTCGAATCAACGAACCGTCCGGGTCGATCAGCGCGCCGACGGTGCCGCCCCATGCCTCGCGTTTCGGTCGATGCGCGCGCGGCCAGCCCGTCGCCTGCTCCGGAATGCCGGCCGCGAGCACTTCGTCGAAAAACGCGCCGACGTCGGCGAGCCGGAAACAGCAGCTGAACCAGCTCGTGGCCGGGTCGAGGCCGGGATGCGGGAAGAATTCCAGCAGCAGGTCGCCGCGTCTCAGGATCATCCAGCCGTCATCGCGCCAGGTTTCGTCGAAGCCGAGCTTCGCGTAGAACAGCGACGTGGCTTCGAAATCGCGCGACGGCAGATTGGGACTCGCAACGTCGGTCACGGTTGTTTCTCCGGTGAGCGTTCGCAATCGAACGAAGGCGCGGACAGCGCGCAGACAGATGCCGCGCACGATCGGTCAAACGATGCGTACCGGCAAGCCGCGCGGGCTGCATTGTCGGCTATCGTTCCGCGGGAAAGCAGCATCCGAAATCCTCGCAGCCCGGACATCCGGGCGCGGGCCCGGGCGGCAGGCCGAGCGATCCGGCCACTTCCTGTGCGAGAAATTTCTTCCAGCGCAACTGCGCGACGTTGCGCGCGGCGAGCGCAGGGAAATAGCGGTCGAGCATCGCGGTTACCGCATCGCGCCCGTCGAGGCCGAGATCGCGCCACAGGTGATCGGGGCGGAGGCACGCATGCGCGATGATTGCCGCGACACAGTCGGCATCGTCGCGCGCGACAGCGGGATGTGCATCCCGCATCAGCAGCGCGTGCAGCGTCGCAACGAATTGCGCATGCGCGACCGGCAGCGGCGCGATGGCGACGGTCGACACGAGTGCGACGGCATCGGTGGTACGCAGATGGGGAAACTGGCGGGCAAGCAGACCGCTCAATCGGACGGGGGACAGGCCGAGCAGCGCGAGCTCGTTGCGGTATGCGCGTGCCGCAACGAGTGTGCCGAACAGATAGGCATCCGGGGAAGCAGCGTCGGCCGCCCCGGACAGCAGCGATTGCAATGTGCGTTGATGCGCGTGCTCGAGCGCGGATGTCATCGTGCGCGCTTGCGCGCCGCTTGCGGGCGCGGCGAACGACGGGTCGTCATTGCAATCGATCGGATGATCGGGCGATCACTCGACCCCGACGATCACGCTCGACGCCTTGAAGATCGCGGACGCGGCCTTGCCGCTCGCGAGACCGAGACGCTCGACGCTGTCGTTGGTGACGATCGCGACGATTTCCGCGCCGCCCGCGGCCTTGATCACGACTTCGGAATTGACCGCGCCCTTCGCGATCGACGACACGGTACCCGCGACGCAGTTGCGGGCCGACACCTTGCTGCTGTCGACGTCGACCATCACGATCACCGACGATGCCTTGACGAGCGCGAATGCGTTCGTGCCGGCCGCGAGACCGAGCGATGCGGCGCTGCCGTGCGTGATCACGGCGACGATGTCGAGGCCGTCCTGGGTACGCAGCGTGATTTCGTCGTTGACGGCACCGGGCTTGACGGCATCGATCTGGCCGGCGAACTGGTTACGGGCGCTGGTGCGCATGATGACTCTCCGGGAAAGGGGCCGCCCGGCAGACGGCGAGCGAATGACGGGAACTGCGCACGAGTTTACCGGCAATGCAGGTAACGCGCGACGCCGGTATCGACATATCGGACATGCGAGACCGCGCACGATGGTGCGGGACAGCAGGCGTGTCACGCGCGCCGAGCCGCCCCGCGCGCGTTCTATCTGGCCGCGGCCGACGCGGCAGCCGGTGCGCCGGCCGCCGACGTCTGCTGCGATGCAGCGGGCGCCGCATTGCCTTCCCATCCGCCGCCGAGCGCGAGGAACAGCTTCACCTGGTCGGCGGCGACCTGACCTTCGGCCGCGGCGACCTGCGCGCGCACGCTCGTCAGCGTGCGCGTCGCATCGAGATCGGAGATGAACGACTCGCGGCCGGCCGCATAGAGCCGGTGCGTTTCGTCGGCGGAATTGCGCGCCGATTCGTAGGCCGTGCGTAGCGCATCGGTGCGCTGCACGTCGGCCGCATAGGTCGCGAGGCTCGACTGCGTTTCGCGCAGTGCGTTCAGCACGACGCCGTCGAAGTGCGCGAGTGCGCCGCCGGTCGCGGCTTCGGCTTCGCGCACGCGTGCGCGCTGGCCGTTGACCGGGAACGACCAGCTGATCAGCGGTCCGAACGACCAGCGATTCGTGGTGGACGAGAACAGGTCGGCGGCGATGCCGACCGAACCGGCCGACGCACCGATGCTGATCGATGGATACAGCGCGGCGGTCGCGACGCCGATCCGCGCGGTCGCGGCGGCGAGCCGACGCTCGGCCTCGCGAACATCGGGGCGGCGACGCAGCAGCGCGGCGCCGTCGCCGATCGGAATCGGCTGGCGCAGCTTCGGCAGCCGCTCGCATTCGGCGACCGCCTTCGGCAGGTCGGCCGGCGAGCGCGCGAGCAGCGCGGCGAGCTGGTATTGCGCGATCTTGCGGCGGCCTTCGAAACGCGGAATGTCAGCCGACAGCGTGCGCACCTGCGTGACGCCGCGCGTCACGTCGGTCTGGTTGCCGCGCCCCGCATCGCGCAGCCGCTGCGACAGCTTCACGCGCTGCTGCTGCAGCGCGAGCGACTGCTTCGCGATCGCGAGCTCGTCGCCGGCGGAGCACGATTCGACGTACGCCCGCACCACATCGGCGACGACGGTGATGCGCGCCAGGTCGGCGGCCGCCTGCACGGCTTCGCTGTCCGCACGCGCGGCTTCGACGCCACGCCGCAACTTGCCGAACAGGTCGAGTTCATATGACACGCTGATCCCGACCGTGCCTTCGTTCACGACCGGCAGCTTGTTCTCGAGCAGAAATTGCTCGGCCGATTCCTGCGCACGCTGCACGGCTGCTTCCGCGCTGCCGGAGAAGCCGCCCTGTTCGTTCGCGACTTCCAGCGCGGCGCGCGAGCGCGCGAGGTTGGCCGCGGCAACGCGCAGGTCGGTGTTCGATTTCAGCGCGCTGCGCACGAGCTCGTCGAGCACGGGATCGTCGTACAGCTGCCACCAGTTGCCGGGCACCGCGTCGCGCGACACGAGCGTGCCGTTCGCGTCGTCGAGCGCATGGTTCGCGAGCGGCGCATTCACGTACGCCTGCTGCGGCAGCGTGTAGTCGGGGCCGACGGACTTGCACGCGCCGAGTGCGAGCGCGAGCGGCGCGAGTGCCGCCGCGAGGCGCAGGCCATGCCGCTTCATTGCGATGCTCCCGTCGCGCTGGCGGCTGCGGGCACGGCTGACGCCGCGGCCGCCATCGACGCGCCGTCAGCCGGCTTCGCCTTGTCGTCACGGCGCGCATCGGGCGAGCGCATGGCAACGGTCGCGGTGCGGCCGGCAATCATCCGGAAGTCGTCGGGCACCTCGTCGAGCACGACGCGCACCGGCACGCGCTGCGCGAGGCGCACCCAGCTGAATGCCGGGTTCACGTTCGGCAGCAGGTTCGCACCCTGCGTGCGGTCGCGATCCTCGATCGCGGCGACGATGCTCTGCACGTGGCCGCGCAGCGGATGCGGCTCGCCCATCACGACGATATCGACCGGCTGGCCGATATGAATGCCGCGCAGCTTGGTTTCCTCGAAGTAGCCGTCGACGCGAAACGAATTGCGGTCGACGACCGACAGCACCGCGCGGCCGGCCGGCACGTATTCGCCGGCGCGCGGCGCGCGGTCGTTCAGGTAGCCGTCGACGGGGCTCACGATCGTCGTGCGCTGCAGGTTCAGCTTCGCGGTGTCGAGCGACACCTGCGCATCGGCGACGGCGGCTTCGCCCTGCTCGACGCGCGTGCGGCTTTCCTCGACCTGTTCGCTAGCGACCAGGTTGCCGAGCTGCAGGTTGCGCGCATATTCGCGCTTCGCCTGAGCGAGCGTCGCGCGGCGCTGCGCGAGCGTCGCCTCCGCCAGCCGTTGCGCGAGCGTGTAGCGGGCCTGGTCGATCACGAACAGCACCTGGCCGCGCCTGACCTCCTGGTTGTCGGCGACCTGCACCGCGGTGATGAGCCCCGACACGTCGGGCGCGACCTGGATCACGTCGGCGCGCACGTGCCCGTCGCGCGTCCACGGCGAGAACATGTAGTAATTGATGATCCGCCACAGCACGAGGGCAGCCACGACGACGACGATCAGGGTGAGCAGGATCTGCCCTGCCGAGAGCCAGGTTTTTTTCACGGTTAGCTAGCCACGAGATGGTGAGACACGATGACGACGGCGGCAAACACGAACACGTAGATGCCGAGGTCGAAGATCGAACGGTGCCAGACGAGGCGGTAAAAGCCGACGCGCTCGAGCAGCGCGCGCACGACGACGTTGATCAGATAGGCGATCAGCATCAGCACGAGCGGAGCCGGCACGAATACGCCGAAGATGTCGATTTCGCCGATCATGGTCGCGGTCGGAAGGACTGGTTGGAAAGCGGGATCATGCGCGTGCTCCGTCCGGTGCGGCCTGCGGCGGTTGCGCAGCCGCGGCCGGATACAGCGACAACCGCAGGCCGACGAGCGCGTGCAGCGTGTCGCGCAGCCGGCGGTGCGTCGCGGGCGTGGCCGGCGCCGTGGGCGTCGTGCCGTCGTCGGCCGATGCGGCCGATGCGGCCGATGCGGCCGGCGCGCCCGGCAGGTTGCGGCCGGCCACGCGCTGCAGCGCATCGTCGATTGACGCGAGCAGCGCCGGCGGCGCGGGCTGGCGCGCGTTCGCGGCCGCGCAGCGGGTGTAGTGATCGGTGACGCCGGCGAGCACGCGATCGATCGCGTCGGGCACGTCGCCCGACAGCTTGCGGCGCGAGCGGCGCAGGTCGAGCGCGTTCAGCGCGATGCGCAGGTCGCGGAAACTCTCGATCGACGGATGGCGGTGGTCATCGGACGCGCCGAGGCGCGGCAGCAGCTGCGTGACGCGATCGAGCATGCGCGATGCATGGTTGCGCTGGTCGTCGAGCGGCTGCGTCGAAGCGGAGCGGGCGACGTCCTCCCAGCCCGAGCGCAGCAGGCGCCGCACCGCGAGTTCCGCGCCGAACGGCCGCGTCGCCCGCGTCCATACGTAGGCGAACAGCAGCCCGGCGACGCCCGCGAGGTTGCTGTTCAGGAACACGAAGAAGTCGGCCTCGTACGCGCTCTGGATGCTGACGAAGGTCGCGGTGTTCACCGCGACGAGCATCGTCACCATGTTGAACTGCGGGCGTGGCAGCAGCGTGCCGATCAGGATGAACGGGCCGGCGAACATCAGCACGAGCATCGCGAAGTCGTGCACATGCGGCAGCACGACGAACAGGTACAGGCCCGCGAACACGACGCTCGCGGTGGTTGCCAGGAAGAACTTGAACACCAGCGGCGCAGGTTCGTCGAGCGCGGCGAAGAAGCTGCACGCGACGGCGACGAGCGTGACGGCGCCGGCGCCGTCGTGCCAGCCGGACTGGATCCACAGCCAGCACGCGAACACGATCGCGCCGACCACGGTCAGCGTCGAGAACAGCATCATCCCGCGATCGAAGAAGCGCTCGGTGCCGCCGAGCCGCCAGTGCCGGTAACGCGGCTGCCAGACGCCCGACTCGTTCGCGATCAGCGCGCGCAGCGAGCGGCAGTCCTGCCAGATGTCGATGACCTGGTGCAGCCGCCACAGCGCGTTCGACAGCAGCGCGCCGTCCCAGCTCGTCAGCGCGCTGTCGGGCGGCTGCAGCGACGCGATGCGCTCGCGCAGGTTGTCGGCGACCGGATCGTCGGCCATCTTGCCGTCGGTGCCGGCCTTCACGGCCGGCAGCGGCGCGTCGAACCACTTCGCGGCGTCGGCGAGCAGCGCGTCGAGCGCGGGCGGGCGCACGTGCAGGTCGCGCATCAGCGCGATCAGCGGATCGGCGAGCGACGACATCAGCGGCAGGAACAGCTGCATGCGGCCCGCGAGCGCCTGCGCGCGGGCAAGCACGCGCGGGTGCGCATGGTCGTAGCTCAGCTGGCTCAGCAGGAATTCGAGGCCGGTGATGGTCGCGGCGAGGCGTTGCCGGCACGCGGACAGTGCCTTGCCGGCAAGGTGCCCGGACAGGGTCTCGCGGCCGTAGAACGCGGCGTCCTTGAACCACGCGTCGGTGCGCTCGATCAGTGTCGGCGCGAGCCGGTTCGGGAACACGGCGCTGCCGACCACGCTCGCGCACACGATGCCGAGCACGATCTCCTCGGTCCGCGCGATCGCGACGTCGAAGATCGTCGACGGATCGGCGACGGTCGGCAGCGCGACCAACGGCATCGTGTAGCCGGCGAGCATGAACACGTAGCTGCGTGCGGTGCGGTCGGAGATCGCGAGGTAGAGCAGCGTGCCGCACCACGTCGCGACGATGACGCTGAAGAGGATCGGCGTCTCGACGAACGGCGGCACGAACAGGATCGCGGCGGCCGCGCCGAGTGCGGTGCCGAGCGCGCGATACAGCGCCTTCGAGCGCGTCGCGCCGACGAACGGGTTCGACACGATGTACACGCTCGCCATCGCCCAGTACGGACGCGGCAGCTGGAAATACAGGCCGAGGTACAGCGCCAGCATCGACGCGGCGAACGTCTTGCCCGAGAACAGCCAGTCGCGAAGGCTCGGATAGGTCATGACGCGGAATCGGCGGGGTGGGACGGGCGCGACGCCGGATGAGGCGCATCGGCCGCGTTGAATGCGTTCAGGACGCGCAGCGTCGCTTCGAGATCGGCGCGCGTGACGCCCTTGAGCACCTGGGCGCGCAGCACGCGCAGGTCTTCTTCCATCTTCGCGGTGACCGCGCGGCCGGCGGCCGTCAGCGAAATCGTTTTCGCGCGGCGGTCGTGCGGATCCTCGTCGCGGCGTGCGAGGCCAGCCGCGCACAGCTGGTCGAGCAGGCGCACGAGCGACGGCCCCTCGATGCCGACGTATTCGGCGAGCGTGCCCTGGCGCACGCCTTCGCCGAGGCGGCCGGCGATCAGCAGCGGCGTCGCGCAGGCTTCGGACACGTTGTACGCGGTCAGCACGGCGTCGCTCGTGCGGCGCCACTTGCGCGCGGTGAGCACCAGCAGGCTGCTGACGGCGAGGCGAAGATCGTGCAGATTGGTCATGGGCGGGATGATAGGGGCAAAAACATTCGATAGCAAACTATCGTTTTCGTCACCCGGGTGTCATTGACGCTCGCCGGGGTGCCAACCTGCAACGAGCAATTTAGGCGGCGGGCAGGGGCCGGTCAAGCTGTAAGGTTGTGAGCGCGCGGTGGATCGCGAGGCAGCGCGTGCGATCCGGTGGATCGGATCAGACCAGACCGGTCGGACCGGGGCGATCGACATGCCCCTTGGCGATTGGCCGATCCGTGCCCGGCGTGTCGGGGCGTTGCAAGCCCGCTGCGACGCCGGGCTCGGCAGCTTCGTGACCGCGCGTGTGACCGAATCGATGTCGAACTACATGCTCGATACGGCCGAGCGCGAGCTGGTCGACTTCTCGATCGTGCATCGTGCACTCGCCGGAGCACGATCCCGACGCATATCGACGGCGCGCATCTCGGCACGGTGATGGAGCCGGTCGGTGTCGCGGCGCTGATCACGCCGTGGAATTTCCCGGTCGCGATGATCGCGCGCAAGGCCGCCGCCGCGATCGCGGCCGGTTGCGCGGTGGTGGTGAAGCCCGCGCACGAGACGCCGTTCTCGGCGCTCGTGCAGCTCGCCGACGAGGCCGGGTTCCCGGCCGGCGTGTTCAGCGTCGTGCTCGGCGAACCGCAGATGACGATGGAAACGCTCGTCGGCGATGCGCGCGTGCGTGCGATGAGCTTCACCGGATCGACGCGCGTTGAGCGGCGCGTGACCGAAACCGCGGCGAAGGCCAGCATTCGCAAGATCGCGCTCGAACTGGGCGGCAACGCGCCGTTCATCGTGACCGGGGATGCGGATCTCGACCAGGCGGTGTGGATCGCCGTCAGTGCGAAGTTCCAGACCTCCGGGCAGGACTGTTGCGCGGCGAACCGGGTCTTCGTCGCGCGGCCGCCGCACTCGCGAACCTCGCGATTCTCGAGCGCGAGAACCTGGTCGGCAACGCCGCGGAAGTGGGCGCGTATTTCGGCGCGAAGCTGCGCGACGCGTTCGATGCGCATCCGCTCGTCGGTGAGGTGCGCAGCGTCGGGATGCTGGCTGCGCTCGCATTCATGGCCGACAAGGACGCGCGCACGCCGTTCGATCCCGCACGGAAGATCGGCGCGCAGGTGTCGGCCGCGGCGCTGCAGCGCGGCGTGATCGCGCGCGCGATGCCGCATGGGGACATTCTCGGGTTTGCGCCGCCGCTCGTGATGACGCGTGCGGAAGCGGACGAGATCGTCGGTATCGTGAAGGAAGCGGTGGACGAGGTCGCGGAGCGAAACATGTCGACCATCGCATGAGCTTCTTGAAGTAATGACGCGCGCGTCGGTGCGCGCGGAGACGCCGTCGCACTTCCGTGCGACGGCTTTTTTCATGACGCGTGCCGTGAGAGAAAACGGCGTTCGCCGTCCAGGCTAACTTAGTAATCCCACGTCACGGGAACGAAGCGGAACCCGTTGCCGTTCTTTGCGATATGCCCGATGGACGGGAATGCGACGTGCGCCGCGGCCAGCATCGCGCCGGTTTCGGCGGCTTCGTTGAACAGTGCGATACGAACGTCGACCGCCCCTTCGGGATCGTGTTCGAAGCCGTTTTGCCAATCGGGATTGTCGAAGTTGACTTCGAAGACCGCGTCGCCGACGAACGTCAGCTTTTCGCCGTTCGATGCGATGTCCACCACGCAGTGTCCCGGCGTGTGCCCGCCCGTCACGCGCGCCGATACGCCCGCCGCGACCTGCACGGTCTGATCGAACTGCACGATGTTTTCGCCGTAGAGTTCGACGAACCGGGCAGCCGCCTTGCGCAGCGCGGGCGGAACGGTTTCCGGCATCACCGTCTTGCTGAAGTCCGGATTCTTCCAGAACGCCACTTCCGCGGCTGATACGTGAATGCGCACCTCCGGGTTCAGCTTGGCCTTGACGCCTTCGACGTTCAGGCCGCCGACGTGGTCCATGTGCATGTGCGTGATCACGATATCGGTGATTGCAGCCAGGTCGATGCCGGCCGATTCCAGGCGCATGACCGACCGTCCGGCGCGCGTGAAGTATTCGAAACCGTCGCCCACGCCGGAGTCGATCAGGATCAGTCGATCGCCGCTGCGCACGAGCGCGATGTTCAGCGCCCAGTCGAACATGTCGCGTTGCAGGAAGCGGCCGTCGAACCATTCGTTGCGGTCCGCTTCGCTCACGTTGGTCGACATCGTGGAGGTCGGCAGCGGCAGAATGCCGTCGCTGATCAGCACGACATCGATGTCGCCGATGCGTACGCCGTAGCGGGAAGAAACGAGTTCACCCGAACCTTCGTTGCCCAGATGGGCGGTAACCGGTTGCACGTTGCGAATTAATTTGCTCATGGTCAGTTGTCCTGTTGATCGAGGGGTAATCCGCACTGCGCGGCGCGGTTCGAGAGCACGACCGTGAATGTCGCGCACTTCGTTGCGCTCGTATTGCGATCGAGCGTGTGAGCGATTGTAGGAAAGGGCGGCGGATGCCAGTAGCCCCGCGCGTGCGCACACCATGTTGTTCGAGAGGCAACAATCCGGTACCGGCGTTGCCGACCGCCGGAACGTATATCGCCTGCCGTCCGTTGCCGTCCGTTGCCGCGCGGCGGGCGATGCGGTCGATGTCATCGAAGCAGTCGATGCTGTCGAAGCGTCGGAGGGCTTTGCCGAGGACGGTGCCTCGCTGCAGGGAGCACCTGCGCGTCGCGATCACGCCGGACGGCGCCACGCCCCCCGATCTCGCAGGCGGCCATCATGTCGTACGTGGGAGCCATCGTCTTGCCGGTCTTGCCGATCGGCCAGTTGTTGGCGAGCGACGCGCGAGGTGACGCCGTCGCATGGGAGTATTGCGGCGCGTCATTTTGGGGTGTCTCGCAGATTTCGATGGGCGTCGCTTGCCGACCCAAGACGGATAGCCGCCGATAATTCTCAAACGACCGTTTCAGTTCCGGATTCGGTCATCGCGAGGAAAAGCGAACCGTCCAATCAATATGGATAGTGATGTCAAACGCGGCATCCGGCGAGAACATCGACTTGATCACAAAAGTGTAGAACCGATGCGCTCTTCCGCCCAAAATCGATGCTACAGACCGCCGCGCTTGAGCGGGATTCCCTGCGGATGCGGATTCACGTCGTCAGAATCTTCGGGAAGCAGGTTGCCATCGTCGAGCTTCGCATCGGCACGCGCTGTTGCGGGATAGCGTTCGGGGTAAAGGTGGCGTCGGGCGACCGTCTCGTCGAACGTGCCAGACCATTTCGCAACGACGACCGTGGCCAGGCTGTTGCCGATCGTATTGCACGTTGCGATCGCCATCGACATGAAGCGGTAGACGCCGAAGATCAGTGCGAGTCCTTCTACCGGCAGCAGCCCCGTCGATGTCACCGTTGCCGCGAACACGACGAACGATCCGCCCGATACCGTCGCGGCACCTTTCGACGTCAACAGCATCAGCAGCAGGATCCCCATCTGATGCTCGAACGTGAGCGGCACGTTGTACGCGTGCGCGATGAACATCACGCCCATCGCCATGAAGATCGACGTCCCGTCGAGATTGAACGCATAGCCGGTCGGCAGCACGAGACCGACCGTCTGCTTCGCGCAGCCGAGTCGCTCGAGCTTGATCAGGAGGCGCGGCAACGCGCTTTCCGATGACGCGGTGCCGAGCACGATCAGGATCTCGTCCTTGATGTAGCGCATGAAGCGCCACATGCTGAAGCCGGCCAGCTTCGCGACGATGCCCATCACGACGACGATGAACAGCACCACGACCGCGTAGAAACTGAGTACGAGTTGCGCGAGCGCGACCAGCACGGCTGTCCCGTTGCTGCCAACCGCGAACGCGATCGCGCCGAAGGTGCCGAGCGGGGCAAGTTTCATCACGAGATTGATGAACGAGAACAGGACCTCCGAAATCTGGTCGAGCCCGTCGTTGATTCGCGCGCGCCGCCCTTCGGGAATCGCAAGAATGCCGATGCCGACCATCACCGCGAGCACGACCACCTGCAGCAGCTCGCCCTTCGCGAACGCGCCGATGAAGTTGTCCGGCACGAGATGCATCACGAATTCGGTGAACCCTTGTGGCGCCGCCTTTGCCGCGGCGACCGGCACCTTGCCGACCGCCACGGATGTCATGCCCTGGCCGGTCTGCAGCAGATTGCCGGCGAACAGGCCGAACGCCAGCGCGATCGTCGACACGACTTCAAAGTAGACGATCGCCCGCCAGCCGACTCGCCCCGCGCTCTTCACGTCGCCGGCGGAAGCGATGCCATGCACGATCGTCAGGAACACGAGCGGCGCGACGCCGGCCTTGATCAGCGCGAGAAAGACGTCGCCGAGGATCTTCAGCTGCGTGCCGAATTTCGGAAACAGCAGCCCGGCGACGATGCCGAGCACTAGCGACGCGAGCACCTGCATGCCGAGCTTGCGATACCACGGGCGCTTCGGCGCCGGGGCGACCGGTTCGTCGCGCGAGGTCTGTGCGTGATTCATGATGGTGTCTCCTCCACGACGTCCGCTCAGATTTCGCGGGACAGTGCGATTGCCCGATCGACCATCTGCGGCGCGAGGCCCAGGTAGTTGACCGGATCCGTCATGCGTTCGATCGCGTCGCGATCGAAGTGCCGCGTCACCTCGGGCAGTGCGGCCAGCGCTTCGGCGAGCGTGCCGCCCATCTCGTTGACCGTGCGGCACGCGTCATACACGATGTCGTGCGCCTGCTGGCGCCCGGTAAACGGCGCCATCTGCATCATCGCGGCTTCGGCGACGATCAGCCCCTTGCTGATGCCGAGGTTCTGCTTCATCCGTTGCGCATCGACGATCAGCCCGCCGAGCGCGAACTTGGCCTGATGCAGCGCCCCCGATGTCAGGATGAAGCTCTCGGGAATCGCGATCCATTCCGCATGCCACGGACCTGTCGCGCGCTCGAAATCCTGGATCATCGCGTCGACCATCAGGCCCGCGTGCTGGCGCACCGCCTTCGCGGCTGCGAGCATCAGTTCGCTCGAAATCGGATTGCGCTTCTGCGGCATCGTGCTACTCGCGCCGCGTCCCTTGACGAACGGTTCGTACACTTCCGCGAACTCGGTCGACGCCATGATCATGATGTCGATCGCGATCTTGCCGAGCGAGCCGGTGATCAGCGCGAGCAGGTTGACCGCTTCGGCGAAGCCGTCGCGCGCGACGTGCCACGTCGTCGCGGGCACACCGAGCTTCAGTTCTTCCGCAAGCGCCTTCTGGACTTCGAAACCCTTGTCGCCGAGCGACGCCAGCGTGCCAGCCGCGCCCGCGAACTCGACGACCGCGACGCGCGAGCGCAGTTCCGCGAGCCGCTGCTGATGCCGGTCGAACATCGCGAGCCAGATTGCGGCCTTGTATCCGAACGTGACCGGCAGCGCCTGCTGCAGATGCGTGCGACCCGCCATCGCGGTATCGCGATGCTTGATCGCGAGATCGGCAAGGATGCCGCGCAGCTCGCGGATGTCGCCGTCGATCGAATCGAGCGCATCGCGCACTTGCAGCGACACGGCGGTGTCCATGATGTCCTGCGTCGTTGCACCCCAATGCACATAGCGGCCCGCGTCGCCACACATTGCGACGAGCTGGTGCACGAGCGGCAGGATCGGATAGCCGACGATGTCCGTCTCCTCGCGCATGTGATCGAAATCGATGCGCTCGATGCTCGCTTCCTGTGCAATCACGTCGGCCGCTTCGGCTGGAATCACACCGGCGCGTGCTTCGGCCTTCGCGAGCGCGACTTCGACGTCGATGTAGCGCTGCACGAGCGCGTAATCGGAGAACAGCGCGCGCATCTTCGCGGTGCCGAAGGCATCTCGAAACAGAATCGAATCGACGACGGTGCTGGAGACAGGGATGGTGCGGCTTGGCATGGCGACCTCTGAAAACGGAAAACGGGGAAAAGGCATCGGACCTTGAAACCGAATGCGTCGATATGTCCGGACATATAGAAGGCTATTATGTCCGGACATATCGCTCAAGCGATGTTTACCCTTAAACTGTCGGCGATGATCGATACGCAGAGAAAATGAACAGACCCCATTTCGCCGAGATCGCGCGCGACCTGACCGAAGGCATCGCGTCTGGCCGCTTTCCGGTCGGCTCGTACTTGCCGACCGAGCTTGAATTGCGCGATCTGTACAAGACGAGCCGGCACACGATCCGCGCGGCGCTGCACGAGCTGCAGCAACTTGGCTTCGTGTCTCGGCGCAAGAACGCGGGAACGCGTGTCGAATCGGCGCAACCGAAAAACGACTTCCGGCCGTCGCTCGCTTCGATCGAGGATCTCGTCCAGTTCGGTTCGGAGAACCTGCGCGTGGTGCAGTCGATCGAGGCGCTTGCGGCGCAGGGCAAGCTCGCGAAGGTTCTGAAGTGCGAAGAAGGCGCACGCTGGCTGCGCATTTCGAGCCTGCGCGTGGAACGCGACACGACGCGTCCGCCAATCGGCTGGACGGACGTCTATATCGATCCGGGTTATGTGGAAATCGCGGAGACGGCTCGCCACGAGCCGGATACGTTGATCAGTTCATTGATCGAGACGCGTTACGGGCGATGCGTTGCGGAGATCCAGCAGAACGTGCAGGCGGTAAACGTCTCGCCGGAAATGGCTGCGCGACTGCAGATCCCGGCGGGAACGGCCGCGCTCGAAATCGTGCGGCGCTATCTCGATTCGACGGGCGTTGCGTTCGAAATCTCGATCAGCATTCACCCGGCCGAACGATTTTCCGTTTCCATGAGGCTGAAACGGTCCGAGAGTTGAACTGGCGGACGGGTGAAATTGCCGTCCGCAGTGACGCGCCGAAACAGAAAGTGGATTGACTCGGTATCTGCTCTGCCCGTGATTCCCTGCCGCCTTCAATGCACCAGCCACGGTGCAGTAGCTTTACTCAATCACCTAATTTCAGGATGACGGTGATCACGCCGTAGCCTGGGCGAGCGGCCGAAAGAGATGCCATCCGGCAACGCGCACACACGGTTCCGACATCGCTGCCCCCGAAACGCACATCGCCCGCCGTCCATTACCGGACGGCGAGCGATGCGAAGGTTGCCGGTTATGGGAGGCAGTAACCGATCGATCGAATATCAACCCGGTTGTCCCGGCACCGTCTCCCCGCGCAGCGAGCACCCGCGCGTCTCGATCACGTCCGCCAGCGCGACGAGCCCGATCGCGCAGGCCGCCATCATGTAGTACGCGGGAATCATCGTATTGCCGGTCTTGCCGATCAGCCAGTCGTTGACGATCGGCGCGGTGCCGCCGAACAGCGAGGTCGACACGTTGTACGCGATCGCCATGCCCGCATAGCGCACATGGGTCGGGAACATCGCCGGGAACATCGCGGAAATGGTCGCGAACAGCGTCGCGCTGGCGGTGCTGCCGGGAAACAGCGCGGCGGCTCGGCAGGCCGGTGCGCGGGCGTGTTCGCGCACCGGTTCGCGATGCACCACGCGCGTGATCGTCCTGTATTGCGTCGTCGTCGTCGATCGATTCGGGATATTCGCCAGCGTTCGGTTACGCGATCGTGCGATGCCGCGATAAGGTCTCCGAATGGAATGCGTCGAATCTCTCGCGCGAGTGACTGAGAACGCCGGCTCGCGAGGCCGGCGCATCGCCCGGCTCGCCGCTTAGCGCACGTGCGGCAGCAACGCGCGCAGCCAGTACGCAACGGCCACGGCGCCGCCATCCGGCGTGCCGATCGCGCGCTCGCCGAGATAGCTCGCCCGTCCCGCGCGCGGCGTCATGCCGGCCGTTTGCTGCGCACCGTGTTCCGCGGCTTGCGCGGCGGCCGCCCATGCGCTCGCGGGGTCGCGATCATGATCGAGCGCGTGGTCGAACGCATCGGCGGCCGGTATCAGCGCGTCGAGCATCGTCCGGTCGCCGGCACGTGCGCCGCCCAGTTCGCCGATCGCATCCACCGCACTGTGGAAAGCCGCTGCCCAGTCGCGCGCCGACGGTTCGGCAGCGTCGCCGAGGCGCCGCGACGCGCGCAGCAGCGCGGTCGCATAAAACGGTCCCGAGCTGCCCGCGATCGCGCGGCGCAATGCGGCGCCCAGCGCCGCGAGTGTACCGGCCGGCGTGCCGTAGGCAGTTTCCGGCAACGCGAGGATCGCCTGCGCGGCGCGGTACATGCTCGCGCCGAGATCGCCGTCGCCGGCGGCCGTGTCGAGTTCGGTCAGTGTCGCTTCGTTGTCGATCAACGCTTGCGCGACCGCACGCAGCGCCGGTTGCAGCCGCGCGGCCCACGCGCGGCCGGCCGCATCGAGGGGCGGCAGCGGCTCATCGTGCGCGGCCGCCGCGGCCACGCGAATCTGCGCGTTGACGGTGCCGCCGCCGGGCCATGCGCGTGCCTGCGTCGGCGCGTCGAGCAGCGCGGCGCGTTCGTCGTTCAGACGCAGCAGCGAGATCGAGCAGCCGGGCATGTTCAGCGCGGACAGGAACGTGCCGGCCCATGCGCGCGCGACCATGATGCCGCGCCGGCTCAGGTTGTCGTAAGCGGCGCGCAGCACGATCGCGAGCTCCATGTCCGGCGTCGCGCCGAGACCGTTGACGAACAGCGCGACGCGTTCGCCGCGATCGAGCACGAGGTCGGCGACGATGCTCGACAGCAGCGTCTCGACGAGCGCGTCGGCCGGCAGCGGTGCGGTGCGTTCGACGCCTTTCTCGCCGTGGATGCCGAGGCCGAGCTCGATCTCGTGATCGGCGAGGCTGAACCCGGACTTGTCGGCGCCGGGGAGCGTGCAGCCGTCGAGCGCGACGCCCATCGTGCCGAGCTCGGCCGCCGCATCGCGCGCGATTTTCGCGACGCGGGCAAGCGGCAGCCCGCGCGCGGCGGCCGCGCCGGCCAGCTTGTGGATCAGCACGGTGCCCGCGATCCCGCGCCGCTGCCCGCGCTCGACGCGGCCGCGCAGCGACACGTCGTCGGCGACGATCACCGTCTCGACCGGAATGCCCTCGGCGCGTGCGAGTTCGGCGGCCAGCCCGAAGTTGAGTCGGTCGCCGGTGTAGTTCTTCACGACGAGCAGCGCGCCGTTCGGGCCGGCGCTCGCGCGAATCGCGGCGAGCACGGCATCGGTCGACGGCGACGTGAACACTTCGCCGCAGACGGCCGCGCTCAGCATCCCTTCGCCGACATAGCCGCCGTGCGCGGGCTCGTGGCCGCTGCCGCCGCCGGACAGGATCGCGACGGGGCGCTGCGGCGGCTCGGGCAGCGGCTGGCGCACGAGCACATGCTCGTCGCCGAGGATCGCGACATGCGGCGACTGCCGCGCGATGCCTTCGAGCATTTCGCGCACGACATCGGACGGGCGGTTCACGAGCTTTTTCATGGCGATGGTTTCCTGACGGTGGGACGGCGGCACGCATGCGGCGCAGGTCGGGCGACGTACTGTGATCGTAGGCGGCGCGATCGGAAAACGGTGCACCGGATGGTCCGCGTTACGTAACATCGAAGCATTCGTAGCACGAATGTAACGAAAACGGCGCCGCTCATGGGCCCGGAATGCGTCGTTCGCGATCGGGGGCGCTCGGCGCGTACGCCGTGCGGATGCTGGCCTGGCCGCCGCGCCACCCGTTCGCCCGCGCCAATGGCATGGAAAATGCTGAGTGTTCCCCGGTCCTTATTCGAACATTCCATCGCCCGGACCGCGAGGAGACCACCATGTATCGAACCCGCATGTTCACGTCCGCTGCGGTGCTGGCCGCCGCCGGCGTATTGACCGCCTGTGGCGGCAACGACGTTGCCGCGCCGTCGAGTGCAGCCGCCGGCACCAGCGGTACGACCGTCACCGACACCCACCACGGTAACGTGACCGATGGCGGCTGGGGAACCAGCGGCGCGCCGGGCACGAACGGCGCCGTCAGCACGGCCGGTCAGCTCGCCATCGCCGTCGGCAACACTGTCGCCGGCACGTCATTGCCGGTACTCGGCAACAACGCGACGCGCAGCGCCGGCGACACGATTTCGAGCGTCAGCACGATCACTCGCGCGGCGAGCAATGCGTTGAGCGACGGCCTCGGGCGGATTGGCTCGACTGCCGACCCGGTCGGCACGACGATCGCCGGGCTGGGCGAAGTCGTCGCCACGACGGGCAATCCGGTGGCGGGCCTCGCGCAGACGGCCCGCGCGCTCGGTTCGGGGCCGCTGGCACCGCTCGCGCCGTTGACGACACCCGCCAGCGCGGTGCTCGATACCGTGGCGGGCGGCCTCGGCGCGGCGGGCAGCACGATCGGCGCGACGCTCGCGTCGGGCGCCGTGCGACAGGTCACGCAACCGCTCAGCTCCGCCGTCACGCCGCTCGTGATCACGGCCGGCCAGGCCACGCAGCAGATCGGCGCGACGACGGGTCTCGGGCAACCGGTGGCCGGGGTGCTCGGGCAGGCCGGCGGCGCGGTGTCGACGGTGGGCTGGCGGCTGGGGATCCCGACGCAGCCGGCCGCCGGCCCGACGAGTCAGATCGTCGGCGCGGCGGGCGGGCTCGTCGGCGCAATCGGCAATACCGTGACGAATGCAGGCGGGCTCGTCAATGACGATGGCCCGAACGGCATCGCGCCGATTGCGGGCCTCATCGTGAGCCTCGCCGGTGCTTCGGTCACGACCGTGCAGAACGGGCCGACGAGCGGGTCGGGTGGAGCGGGGCCGCTCGGCGGCTTGCTGTCGGGGCTCGGATCGACACCGCTCGATTCGCTGAACGGCGGGCCCGGCGGCGGGACCGGCGCCGGGGCGGCAAGTCCGCTGGCACCGGTGAAGAGTCTCGTTTCGACGGTCACCGGCACACTTGGGAGCGTGGCGGGCGGCGCGGGATCGAGCGCGGGTTCCGCGGCGAATCCGCTGGCGCCGGTGACGTCGCTGCTTGGTGGCGTGCTCGGCGGCGTCGGGAAGTAGTTGCGCATGGTGCGGTGAGCGGGCTTGCCAACGACGGCTTCCGCACGAACCCGATCGGCGCGCCACAGCAGATCGTCGAGCGGATCGCCGCGTTGAAGGCGATCGGCGTCGATCTCGTGCTCGCCGGGTTCCTGCGTTTCATCGAGGGGGGCGAGTACTTCGGCCAACGCGTGCTGCCGCTCGTGCGCGAGCGCGAAGCGCAGCGGCAGGCGATTGCGGTGTGATGCGCGCGGGTGTGCGGCAGCCGGCCGCGATCGCCAGGGACGGCGCGATCGTCTGAATGTGATGGCCGGCGAGGCGTGTCACTGGGCATCAAGGATCGCGGCTTCACGACGGGCGGCGCGGGCGGGTCGGTGCCTCACCGATCCGCGACCTGCCGTCATCACGCCGCACCAGCCATTCTCGACGCCTCGACGAGCATCTGCACGCCGAGGCTGCCGAGCACCGCGCCCATCGCCCAGCGCTGCGCGAGCAGCAGCGTCGGACGCCCGTGCAGGAACTTCGCGATGCCGCTCGAGCAGATCGCGACCAGCCCGTTCGCCGACGCGAACGCCGCGATCAGCAATGAACCGAGAAACAGTGACTGGCCGAACACGCTGCCCTGCCGGTAATCGATGAACTGCGGCAGCAGCGACACGAACAGCATCGCGAGCTTCGGATTCAGCACGCTGGTCGTCGCACCCATCGCGAGCAGCCGCAGCGGCTGCTCGTTCGGCAGCGCCTGCACCTCGAACGGCGAGCGGCCGCCGGGCCGCACCGCCTGCCACGCGAGGTAGAGCAGATACGCGGCGCCCACGACGCCGAGCACGGTGCCCGCATACGGCACGCTCAGGAACAGCGTCGTGATCCCGAACGCGGCGCCGAACATGTAGAACAGATAGCCGACCATCACGCCTGCCAGCGAAATCAGCCCGGCGGTGCGCCCTTGCGCGATCGAGCGCGACATCACGTAGACCATGTTCGGCCCCGGCGTGACCGCGAGCATGCCGCCGATGACCAGGAATCCATAGAGCGAGCTGGAGGTTTGCATGATGGCTGCTTCCTGCAATGAACGTCGATGGCATCCATTGTCCGGCCGTGGAGAAAGACAGTAAAACGGGATAAACTGAATCGATTGATCAGATTTTCTGAATGAAATGAAAAAGCTCGATCTCGACGTGCTGGCGATGGTGGTGGCCGTGACGGAGTCCGGCTCGTTCGCGCAGGGCGCGCAGGCGGTGCATCGTTCGCCGTCGGCGGTGAGCATGCAGATCAAGGCGCTGGAGGATGCGCTCGGCAAGCCGCTGTTCATCCGCGACACGCGCAACGTCACGGCCACCGACGACGGCCGCATGCTCGCCGAATACGGCCGCCGGATGCTGGCGATGCGCGACGAGGCGTGGGCGTCGGTCGTGCGGCCGGAGATTCGCGGCCGCGTGACGATCGGCGTGCCCGACGACTACATCTCGTCGCTGCTGCCGCAGGTGCTCGGCAAGTTCGCCGCGATGCATCCGCGCGTCGAAGTGCGCGTGATCGGCCAGCCGAGCAGTGCGCTGGTGCCGATGTTGAAGGACAACGCCGTCGACCTCGCTTGCCTCACCCGGGTCAAGGGCGTGACCGGCGAGCTGGTGCGGCGCGAGCCGATCGTGTGGACGGGATCGGCGAAGCGCAACGTGTGGGAAGAGCGTCCGCTGCCGGTCGCGTTGTTCGCGCACGGCAGCATGGCGCGCGATCACGCGATCAAGGCGCTGAAGCGGCAGAAGATTCCGTTCCGGATGTCGTATGAAAGCCCGAGCTTCCTCGGGCTGCTCAGCGTGGTCGAGGCCGGCCTCGCGGTGGCGCCGCTCGCGCGCTGCAGCATCCCCGCGCACCTCGTGCAGCTGTCGCCGAACGAAGGGTTGCCGCCGTTGGGCGAGATCGAGGTCGTGCTGGCGCGCAGCGCGCAGTCGGCGCGCCCGCCATGCGACTATCTTGCCGAACAGATTCTCGATGAATGGCGTGCGTGATCGCGCTGTCCGTCCGCCCGAACGTCAGCACGATTTCAGCAGCCATTCCCGAAACGCCACGAGCGACGGCAGCGTGTCGTTTTCCGGCGGGTACACGAGGTAGTAGCTGCGCTGGCTGGTGATCGCGTCGCCGATCGATACGAGCTCGTTGCGGCTCAGCTCGTCTTCCACCAGCACCTTCGGCACGAGGCCGATCCCCATCCCGGCCCGCACGGCCTGGATCAGGTGCGACGTCAGCTCGAAGCTCGGGCCGATCCGCATCTCGCGATGATCGAGCCCGAAATGCGAGAACCATTCCGCCCACGCATGCTGATTGCTCGTTACGCCCAGCAGCGTCTGGCCGGCCGCCCATGCCGGCGCGCGCACCCCGGCCTTGCGGCGCCCGGCCGCGTCGGGGCTCGCGATCGCGATCAGGAACTCGTTGTACAGCCGGTGCGCGTGCAGGCCGGGCCAGTCGCCCGCGCCGACGGTAATGGCCGCGTCGAGATCGTCGGTATGGAAGTCGATGCCGCCGATTCGCGAATGCAGGTGCACGGTCACGCCCGGATGCGCGGCATAGAAGTCGTGCAGGTGCGGCAGCAGCCATTTTGAGCCGAAAGTCGGCAAGGTCGCGAGCCGCAGCGTGCCGGCGCCGGCCTGGTGCGACATCGCCTGCAGCGTCGCGCCGCGGATGCGCCCGAGCGCGCCGCTCAGCTCGACGAAGTAGCGCCGCCCGACTTCCGTCAGCTTCACGGAGCGGCCCTCGCGCCGGAACAGCGGCACGCCGAGCTGGTCCTCCAGCGTCTGGACCTGCCGGCTGATCGCGCTCTGGCTCAGCGACAGCTCGTCGGCCGCGCGCGTGTAGCTTTCATGCCGCGCGGCGGCCTCGAACACCAGCAGCAGCGACATGGACGGGGTCAGGCGGCGGTAATTCATGAGTTTTATGCAAGTTTTGCCGGGGGAGAATTCGTTTGTTTCTGGTGCTGATTCGCAAGATACTGGATTTCCGGGTTGCGTGGAATCTTGCTCAAAACTCATGTTTCTGACCGAGGCCGCGCACCCGCCCCACCCACCTCGCGCTTTCATCCCATGTCGATCGCTTCGTTGCCCCGTCCCGTCAGCCCGCCCGAGGGCCGTTACCGCGACTTTCTCGCCGCGCTCCAGGCCGCCGGATTCGCCGGCGAAATCCGCGCGGACCATGCGAACCGGACCGTGCAGGCGACCGACAACTCGATCTACCAGCGTCTGCCGCAGGCGGTGATCTGTCCCGCGCATGCGGACGACGTGCGGCTCGTCGCGCGGCTGCTGGCCGAACCGGCGCACCGCGACGTCGCGGTGGCGGCGCGCGGCGGCGGCACCGGCACCAACGGGCAGTCGCTGACCGACGGCGTGGTCGTGGACCTGTCGCGCAACATGAACCGGATCCTGGAGATCAACGCCGGCGAGCGCTGGGTGCGCGTGCAGGCGGGCGTCGTCAAGGACCAGCTCAATGCCGCGCTCAAGCCGCACGGTCTCTTTTTCGCGCCGGAGCTGTCGACGTCGAACCGCGCGACGGTCGGCGGGATGATCAACACCGATGCGAGCGGGCAGGGCAGCTGCACGTACGGCAAGACGCGCGACCACGTGCTCGCGCTCGACTTCGTGCTGATGGGCGGCGAGCCGTTGCACAGCGACGCGCTCGCGGACGACGAACTGGAACGCCGCTGCGCGCGGCAGGACCGGGTCGGCAAGGCCTATCGCACCGCGCGCCGCATCAGCGACGAAAAGGCCGCGCTGATCGACGCGAAGTTTCCGAAGCTCAATCGCTGCCTGACCGGCTACGATCTCGCGCACCTGCGCGAACCGGACGGCCGCTTCAACCTGAACAGCGTGCTGTGCGGCGCCGAAGGCTCGCTCGGCTTCGTCGTCGAAGCGAAGCTGAACGTGCTGCCGATCCCGACGTATTCGGTGCTGGTCAACGTGCGCTACGCCGGCTTCATGGACGCGCTGCGCGATGCGCGCGCGCTGCTCGCGCTCAAGCCGCTGTCGATCGAGACGGTCGACTCGAAGGTGCTGATGCTCGCGATGAAGGATTTCGTGTGGAGCAGCGTGGCCGAGTATTTCCCGCAGGACGACGCGCGTCCGACGCTCGGCATCAACCTGATCGAATTCAGCGGCGACGATGCGCAGGACGTGGATGCGCGCGTGCGCGCGTTCGTCGACCACCTGCGCACCGACACGAGCGTCGAGCGGCTGGGCCATACGCTCGCGACCGGCGACGATGCGGTGAAGCGCGTGTATGCGATGCGCAAGCGCGCGGTCGGCCTGCTCGGCAACGTGCAGGGCGAGGCGCGCCCGCAGCCGTTCGTCGAGGACACCGCGGTGCCGCCCGAGAACCTGGCCGCGTACATCGCCGAATTCCGCGCGCTGCTGGACGGCCACGGGCTGCAGTACGGGATGTTCGGCCACGTCGACGCGGGCGTGCTGCACGTGCGCCCGGCGCTCGACATGAAGGACCCGAAGCAGGCCGCGCTGGTGCGGCCGGTGTCGGACGCGGTGGCCGAGCTCACGCAGCGGCATGGTGGCCTGTTATGGGGAGAGCACGGCAAGGGCGTGCGCTCCGAATATGCGCCGGCGTTTTTCGGCGAGCTGTATGCGTCGCTGCAGCAGCTGAAGGCCGCGTTCGATCCGCACAACCAGTTCAACCCGGGCAAGATCGCGACGCCGCCGGACCACACGCTGCGGCTGCTGAAGATCGACGAAGTACCCACGCGCGGCGACCACGACCGGCAGATCGACGAGCGCGTGTGGCAGAGCTACGGCACGGCGATGCACTGCAACGGCAACGGTGCGTGCTACAACTTCGATCCGGATGACGCGATGTGCCCGTCGTGGAAGGCGACGCGCGAACGCGTGCAGTCGCCGAAGGGGCGCGCGTCGCTGATGCGCGAATGGTTGCGCCTGCAAGGACAGGCCGGCGTCGACGTCGTCGCGGCGGCGCGCGCGCGGCAGCCGTTCCTGCGCGGTCTCGTGGCGCGCTGGCGCAACAGCCGCGCCGCGCGCAACGGTGAAGCCGACTTCTCGCACGAGGTGTACGACGCGATGGCCGGCTGCCTCGCGTGCAAATCGTGCGCGGGACAGTGCCCGGTCAAGGTCAACGTGCCCGAGTTCCGCTCGCGCTTTCTCGAGCTGTATCACCAGCGCTATCTGCGGCCGGTGCGCGACTACCTGATCGGCTCGCTCGAATTCACGATGCCGTGGATGGCGCGCGTGCCGGCGCTGTACAACGGGCTGATGCGTGCCGGCTGGGTGCGCACGCTGCTCGAGCGGCACGTCGGGATGGTCGATAGCCCGCTCTTGAGCCGCTTCGACCTCGCAGCGGTGATCCGGCAGTGGAACGTGCGGCCGGCCGATCCGCAGGCGCTCGCCGCGCTGAGCGATGCGCAGCGCGCGCGCAGCGTCGTCATCGTGCAGGACACCTTCACGCGCTATTTCGACACCGAGCAGCTGGCGACGCTGATCGAGCTGGCCGCGCGCATCGGCTTCCAGGTGTGGCTGGCGCCGCTCGCGCCGAACGGCAAGGCACTCCATGTGCAGGGTTTTCTGCGCGCGTTCGAGAACGCGGCGATTCGCAACGCGACGCAACTGGCCGCACTTGCGCGCTCGGGTGTCGCGCTCGTCGGCCTCGATCCGGCCATGACGCTCACGTATCGGCAGGAATACCTGAAGGTGACGGGGCTGGCCGACGTGCCGAAGGTCGCGCTGCCGCAGGAGTGGCTGCTGGATGCGATGCCGGCGGCCGGGGCGGGCGTGGGCGCGGGTGATGTGTCGGCAGCGTACCGGTTGCTGCCGCATTGCACGGAGAAGACCAACGCGCCGGACAGCGGCAAGCAGTGGGCGCAGGTGTTCGCGCGTCGCGGGCTGCGCCTGGCGGTTCAGGCGGCCGGCTGCTGCGGGATGTCGGGGACCTACGGGCACGAGGCGCGCAACCTGCGGATGTCGAAGACGATCTATGCGCAATCGTGGGCCGCGCATGTCGATGCGCCGCAAGAGCAGGGCGAAGCGCTCGCGACCGGGTATTCGTGCCGCAGCCAGGTGAAGCGCATGTCCGCGCGGCAGGTGCGTCATCCGCTGCAGGCGCTGCTCGAGCATGTGCGTGCGGCGGGGTGACGCGATTGGCCCGGCGTGGCATGGGTAGGTCGCGCCCGGCCTGTTGTGATGGCGCTGCCGGATGATCGCATCGGCACCGCAATGTCCGCGCGGGCCGCATCGGGCAGCGTGACGCATTCTCGCTGCTAATATGGCTGGAGACGGACGGCCTTGCTCGTCCGCATGTGTCCACACGACAAGCACGCAAGTCTCCCAAGGATCCCGCCGCATGCGTATCGATCCGTACAGCCTGGAACTGTTCATTTCCGTCGTTCAGGAAGGTTCCATCGCTCGGGCCGCCAGCCGCAACCATATCGCGCCGTCGGCGCTCAGTCGGCGTATCGCCGATCTCGAAGCGGCGATGGGCGTGCCGCTGCTGATCCGCTCGCCCTCAGGTGTCGAGCTGACCGAGGCCGGTCGTCACGCGTTTTCCCGTGCCGTGTCGGTTCACGATCAGTTGCAGTCGCTCGCACGCGAGGTCCAGTCGCTGAGCGGTCAGGTCGCCGGCGTCGTGCGGCTCCATGCGAACGCGTCGGCGATCGTCGGCTTCCTGCCGGAGCGGCTGAAGGCGTTTCAGGCGCGCTACCCGCTCGTGCAGATCGCGTTGACTGAAAAGATCAGCGATGAGGTGGTTCGCGCGTGCGTGGACGATCGTGCCGACGTCGGCATCTCGGCGTGCGCCAAGATGCCGGGCGGGCTGGAGTCGTGGCACTTCGCCGACGATCCGTTGATGGTCGTGCTGCCGCTCGATCATGAGCTCGCCGCATTCCCCGCGCCGACGTTCGGCGACGTGCTTCGCTTTCCGCTCGTTGCGTTGCAGGCCGGCGGCTCGCTCGACCAGACCCTGAAGGAACGCGCCGATGCGATGCGCATGCCGCTGAACCTGTCGGTGACGGTCAACAGTTTCGACGCGCAATGCCGAATGGTCGAAGCCGGGCTCGGCATCGGCATCGTGCCGACCAGCGCGGCGTCGGCGTTCGCCGGGTCGAAGGGTTTCGTGCGCCGGCCGCTCGACGAGCCGTGGGCGCGCGAGCGTGCGCTGCATGTCCACGCGCTCCGCAAATCGCCGCGCCTGAAGGCCGTCCAGGCGTTGATCGACGCGCTCGCGGGCGCCTGACGCCGCGGGTTTACGCGGACATCGCGATTTGCGATGCCCCGCTTGCCGATCGAGCACTTCGTTTCCGCTATCGCAGCCGTCTAGATTTCCGTTCAAGGAGAAATCAGATGGCGACAGTAGATATGGCGGGCCGGATATTGTTTCTTTGCGACGATCCCGAGCGGGTCGAACGGCAACTCGGCGGCGCCGACCTGACGGAGGCCGCGGCGGGGCCGCTGCGGGACGACGTATCGACCGATGAAATCACGCCGATGAGCGTGCTGACGCGCTTCGACGAGCGCCTTGGCCGCTTTCCGTATCTCGGCTTTCGAGCCGGCGGCCGCAACCCGGTCGGGCCCGGGGCCGTGCTCGCCGGCGGCTTTTGTGTGACGGTCGCGGGGAATCGTTACGGCAAGGGTTCGTCGCGCGAGCACAGTCCGCTCGCGGAATATCGCGCAGGCATCCGGCTCGTGATCGCGAAGAGCTTCGAGCGGATCTACCGGCAGAACGCGGACAACCTCGGGCTGTTCACATCGACGGATTTCGGATTGATCGAACGCATCCGGCGCGGCGAACCCATCGACATCGAGGAACTCGTCGCATCGCGCGATAGCCTGGCCGCGTCGATCCTGCGCAGCGGCGGCCTGCTGCACTACGGTGCGCAACATATGCGCGAGATCGGGATCGCGGGCGAGACGGCCGACGCAGCGGATACGGCGGATGCCGCGCCGCGCACGCTCGCACAGAAAATTCTCGCGCGCCACGCGCTGCGCGTCGGAGGAACCGGAACGTCGCTCGCACCCGGCGAGGGCGCGTTCGTTCGCGCCGACTGGCGCTTCATCCACGAGTACTACACGGGCATGGCCACGCACATGCTGCATGCCGCATTCGGCAAGCCGCTGTCGCTGCATGAACCCGGGACCATTCTCGCGTTCGAGGATCACCTGTCGTATGCGCATCGCAGCGAGCTGCACGTGCGCAACGGGCTGCTTCCCGATGTGCGCGAACTGTCGGACGCGCACCGGCGATTCGCGGAGGACTATGGGCTGACGAATCACGGTTACCTGGCCGAAACCGGCACCGGCAGCAGCAGCATCATTGAGGGATCCGAAGGCATTTCGCACGCGATGATGGCCGAGCGCTATGCGTTGCCGGGCCAGGTCGTCGTCGGCACCGATTCGCACACGCCGCACAGCGGCGCCCTCGGCTGCATCGCGTTCGGCGTCGGGACCACGGACATGGCGAACGCGTTCGTCACGGGTGCGGTGCGCATGACCGCGCCGCCATCGCTGCGGATCGAATACAACGGGGCGCTTTCGCGCGGCGTGACGGCGAAGGATCTCGTGCTACATCTGCTTGCCGATCCGAAGATCCGCGCCGGCGCAGGGGTCGGCAAGGTGTTCGAGTTCGCCGGCACCGCCATCGCGCAACTGACGACCGACGAGCGCACGACACTCACGAACATGACGGCCGAACTCGGCGGCTTCACGGGCATCGTCGCGCCCGATGCGGAAACGGTGCGCTTCCTCAAGGAGCGGCGCGGCATCGACTTCGTGATCGAGCCTTGGATGCGCAGCGACGCCGGCGCACCCTACGCGGACGTGATCGAAATCGACTGCGCGCATATCACGCCGATGCTCGCGGCACCCGGCGATCCGGGTAACGGCGTCGCGCTGCGCGACCTCGCGGAGCGTCCGCATATCGACATTGCGTACGGTGGCTCGTGCACGGCAGGCAAGCGCGATGACTTCGACCGCTATCACGAAGTGCTGGCGTGGGCGGCGGCGCGCGGGCTGCGCGTGCCGGCCGGCGTCAGCCTCTATCTGCAGTTTGGCACGTCGGACGTGCGCGACTACTGCGCGCGGCGCGGCTACCTCGACACCTTCGAACGGGTCGGCGCGATCCTGCTGCAACCGTCGTGCGGCGCGTGCGCGAACTGCGGGCCGGGTGCGTCGACGGCTGCGGAGCACGTGACGATCAGCGCGATCAACCGGAACTTTCCGGGCCGCTCCGGGCCGGGCCAGGTGTGGCTCGCGAGCCCGCCGACCGTCGTCGCGAGCGCACTGGCGGGCCGCATCGCTTCCTTTGCCGAATTGCAGGCGCAGTACCCGTAGGCGGCGCGGTGCCGCACGCGCGCGTTCGCACATTCCAATCAAGAGACAAGGAGACAGACATGGCCATTCTGGAGCGCGCATCGAACCTGCGCGTCGCCGAACACACAGGAGCCGCGGCGGCCGCATCGGCCGCGTCGGCGGCCGACATGGGCGCGATTTCGGCACGCCTCGACAGGCTTCCCGCGACGCGTGCGGTCTGGAAACTGATTCTGCTGCTCAGCCTCGGCTTCTTTTTCGAGCTCTACGATCTGCTCTTTACCGGCTACATCGCACCCGGTCTTGTGAAGAGCCACATTCTCACGCCGACGACGGCCGGCCTGTTCGGCACGTCGGGCGTGGCGAGTTTCATCGCCGCGCTGTTCTGCGGGCTGTTTCTCGGCACGGCTGCCTGCGGCTTCCTCGCCGACCGCTTCGGCCGGCGGTCGATCTTCACGTGGTCGTTGCTATGGTACGTCGCGGCCAACACGGTGATGGCGTTCCAGGACACCGCGAGCGGCCTGAACTTCTGGCGCTTCGTGTCGGGGATGGGCATCGGCGTCGAGCTGGTCACCATCGGCACGTACATGTCGGAACTCGCGCCCAAGCATCTGCGCGGTCGCGCGTTCGCGATCTGCCAGACGATCGGCTTCTCGGCCGTGCCCGTCGTCGCGTTCCTGTCCTATCTGCTGGTGCCCGCGGCACCGTTCGGCGTCGACGGCTGGAGATGGGTCGTGCTGCTCGGCGGGATCAGCGCATTGTTCGTCTGGTACTTCCGTCGCAATCTGCCGGAAAGCCCGCGCTGGCTCGCGGGCAAGGGCCGCATCCGGGACGCCGACGAAGTGCTCTCGCGCCTGGAAGAACAGGTCGCGCGGCAGTACGGGCGGCCGCTGCCCGAGCCCGGCCCGGCCGACCCCGTTCCGCGCAACGCGGGATTCGCCGACATGCTGAGGCCGCCGTACCGGAAACGCACGCTGATGCTCGTGATCTTCCACATCTTCCAGACCGTCGGTTTCTACGGTTTCGCGAACTGGGTGCCGACGCTGCTCGTCAAGCAGGGCATCACCGTGACGTCGAGCCTGCTGTACACGACGATCATCGGCCTTGCCGCGCCGCTCGGGCCGTTGCTCGGCTACTGGATCGCCGACCGCTTCGAGCGCAAGCACGTGATCGTGTGCATGGCCGCGCTCAACATCGTGAGCGGGTTGCTGTTCAGCCAGGCGTCAGCGGCGGTGGCGATCGTGACGCTGGGCGTGCTGCTGACGCTGGCCGGCAACATCATCTCGTTTACGTATCACGCGTACCAGCAGGAGCTTTATCCGACGGCCATTCGTGCGCGTGCGGTCGGCTTCGTCTATTCGTGGAGCCGCCTGTCGGCGGTGTTCAGCTCGTTCGTCATCGCGTTCACGCTGAAGGAATTCGGCGTCACGGGGGTATTCGTATTCATTGCCGGCGCGATGGCGCTCGTCATGCTCGCGATCGGACTGATGGGCCCGAGAACGCTCGGCCAGTCGCTCGAACGCATTTCGCACTGAGCGGCAAACCGCGTGCGCAGCGGCCGATGTCGCGGGCCGCCGCGCGCGATGCGGTTCACGTGCCGCACGCATGAATCAGGAACTGCTGCAGCGCGGCGGCCGGCGCGCTCAGCTGCGCGCCCTTCGCCCAGATCATGCCGGCGTCCATTTGCGGCACGGCGTCCAGAATCGGCCGCGCTTCGATCCGCTTGCCTTCGAGCGACCACGGCCGGAACACCATGTCGGACAGCACGGTCACGCCGAAGCCGTGCGCGACCAGTCCGCGCAGCGCTTCCATCGAGCTGGTGCGAAACGCGATGTTCGGCACGATCCCTTTCTTTTTCCAGTAGCGCAGCGTCGACTGCTCGCCCTCGTCCACCGTGATCAGGATGTATGGATGCGCGGCGATGTCCTTCAGCGACGGCGCGTCGAGCTGCGCGAGCGGATGGGTCGGCGCGACCCACAGCTGCCGCCGCGAGCGGATCAGGACCTGGCTGCCGAACCGGCTCAGCTTGTCGACGTTCGACAGCAGCACCACGCCGATGTCGACGTCGCCGTCGAGCACCGCCCGTTCGCTATCGGCCCGCTCCATGTCGCGCAGGTCGAATTCGATGAACGGATAGGTCGCGCGAAAGCGGGCGAGCAGTTCCGGCAGGAAATAGCCGAGCACCGTGTAGGACGCGGCGATGCGCACGGTGCCGCGCATGTCGTGCGAGCGGAACGGCGGCTTGTGCACCGCATCGCGCGCGGCGTCGAGCACGCGGCGCGCATGGTTGTAGAAATCCTGGCCGTCGGGCGTGAGCGCGACGCCTTGCGGCAGCCGCTCGAAGAGCCGTGTGCCGAGACCGTGTTCCAGCGCCAGCACCGCATTGGTGATCGCCGATTGCGACACATGTTCATTCGCCGCCGCCATCGAAAACTGGCCGGTCTGGGCGGCCGCCGCGAAGTAGCGCAACTGCCGGAGCGTGAGATCGAATGCCATCTGATTTTCGGATACCAGGATTGTCTATTTGTGATTTTACGATACCAATTCGGCTTCCTATACTGCGCTGAAAAATCACCAGTTCCCCCGGAGACAGCCCTGCCATGAACGCGCCAGATCCCGCCGTTGTGTCGCTCCAGCCGGCCGAAACGGCCGCCACGTCCGCCGCGCCCGACCCTTCCGTTTCGCTCGACGACAAGTACACGCTCGAAAAGGGCCGCGTCTACATCAGCGGCACGCAGGCGCTGGTGCGGCTGCCGATGCTCCAGAAGGCGCGCGACCTGAAGGCCGGGTTGAACACGGCCGGCTTCGTGTCCGGCTATCGCGGCTCGCCGCTCGGCGCGCTCGATCAATCGCTATGGAAGGCGAAACGTCACCTGCAGGCGAACGACATCGTGTTCCAGCCGGGCGTGAACGAGGACCTTGCGGCAACCGCCGTCTGGGGCACGCAGCAGATCAACCTGTGGCCGGGCGCGACGCGCGACGGCGTGTTCGGCATGTGGTACGGCAAGGGCCCCGGCGTCGATCGTACCGGCGACGTGTTCAAGCACGCGAACTCCGCCGGCAGCGATGCGCACGGCGGCGTGCTGGTGCTCGCGGGCGACGACCACGCGGCGAAGTCGTCGTCGGTCGCGCACCAGTCGGAGCACGCGTTCATCGCGGCGGGCATTCCGGTGCTCTATCCGGCCAACGTGCAGGAATATCTGGACTACGGGCTGCACGGCTGGGCGATGAGCCGCTACTCCGGCCTGTGGGTGGCGATGAAGTGCGTGACCGACGTGATCGAATCCACCGCATCGATCGACCTCGATCCGGACCGCGTGGAGATCGTCACGCCGACCGACTACACGGTGCCGGAAGGCGGCCTCAATATCCGCTGGCCCGATGCGCCGCTCGCGCAGGAAGCGCGGCTGCTCGACGAGAAGTGGTATGCGGCGCTCGCCTATGTTCGCGCGAACCGGCTGAACCGCATCGTGATCGATTCGCCGACGCCGCGCATCGGCATCATCACCGCGGGCAAGGCGTATCTCGACGTGCGCCAGGCGCTGAGCGATCTCGGCCTCGACGACGAAACCTGCGCGAAGATCGGCCTGCGCGTGCTCAAGGTCGGCTGCGTGTGGCCGCTCGATGCGCAGGACGCGCGTGCATTCGCCACGGGCCTGGAGGAGATCCTCGTCGTCGAGGAAAAGCGCCAGATTCTCGAATACGCGCTGAAGGAAGAGCTGTACAACTGGCGCGAGGATGTGCGTCCGAAGATCTACGGAAAATTCGACGAACGCGACAACGAAGGCGGCGAATGGTCGGTGCCACGCGGCGACTGGCTGCTGCCCGCGCACTACGAGCTGTCGCCGGCACTCATCGCGAAGGCGATTGCGCGGCGCCTGTCGCGTGCGGAGCTGCCCGACGAGGTGCGCGCACGCATGCTCGCGCGCGTCGCGATCATCGATGCGAAGGAGCGCGACGCGGCGAAGCCGCGCGTGTCCGTCGAGCGCAAGCCGTGGTTCTGCTCGGGCTGTCCGCACAATACGTCGACGAACGTGCCGGAAGGCTCGCGCGCGCTAGCGGGGATCGGCTGCCACTACATGTCGATGTGGATGGACCGCAAGACGGAAACGTTCAGCCAGATGGGCGGAGAGGGCGTTGCGTGGCTGGGCCAGATGCACTTTTCCGGCGACAAGCATGTGTTCGTGAATCTCGGCGACGGCACCTACTTCCATTCGGGCCTCCTCGCGATTCGCGCGGCCATCGCGTCGAACGCGAACATCACGTACAAGATTCTCTACAACGACGCGGTCGCGATGACGGGCGGCCAGCCGGTCGACGGCGTGCTGACGGTGCGGCAGATCGCGCACCAGGTGAGCGCGGAAGGCGCGAAGCGCATCGTGATCGTGACGGACGAGCCGGAGAAGTACGACGCCGGTGTCGCGCTGCCCGCCGGCGTCGACGTGCATCATCGCGACCGGCTGGATTCGGTTCAGCGCATGCTGCGCGACATCGCGGGCACGACGGTGCTGATCTACGACCAGACCTGCGCGACCGAGAAGCGGCGGCGCCGCAAGCGCGGCGCCTATCCCGATCCTGCGCGCCGCGCGTTCATCAACGATGCCGTGTGCGAAGGGTGCGGCGACTGTTCGGTGCAGTCGAATTGCCTGTCCGTCGAGCCGCTCGAGACGCCGCTCGGCACGAAACGCAAGATCAACCAGTCGTCGTGCAACAAGGATTTCTCCTGCGTGAAGGGCTTTTGCCCGAGCTTCGTGATGGCCGAGGGTGCGCAGCTGCGCAAGCCTGCGGCGGCAAGCGGCGGCAGCGCGGACGCTTTCGACTTCGATGCGTTGCCGATGCCGTCGTTGCCGACCCTCGCGGGCGCATACGGGATTCTCGTGACGGGCGTCGGCGGCACGGGCGTCGTGACGATCGGCGGACTGATCGGCATGGCCGCCCATATCGAACGCAAGGGTGTGACGGTGCTCGACATGGCCGGTCTCGCGCAGAAGGGCGGCGCGGTTCTCAGCCATGTGCAGATCGCGGCGACGCCCGACGCGCTGCACGCGACGCGCATCGCGACCGGCGAAGCACGGCTCGTCATCGGGTGCGATGCGATCGTGTCGGCATCGAACGACGTGCTGTCGCGCACGCGGCATGGGGTGACGGTTGCCGCGATCAACAGCGCCGCGACCCCGACCGCGGAATTCGTCAAGAATCCGAAATGGGTGTTCCCGGGTACGCAGACCGAGGCCGAACTGCGCGAGAGCATCGGGGACGGGTGCGCGTTCATCGACGCGAACAAGCTCGCCCTCGCGCTGCTCGGCGATTCGATCTACAGCAATCCGCTGCTGCTCGGCTTCGCGTGGCAGAAAGGCTGGCTGCCGCTGGAACTGGCGAGCTTGCTGCGCGCGATCGAGCTCAATGGCGTGTCGGTCGAGAAGAACCAGCACGCGTTCAAACTCGGACGCTATATCGGGCATCACGGTGCTGCCGCGATGCAGCCGATCATCGAGCCCGTGGCCGCGCCGCGGCAAACCGTGGTGCGGATGCCCGAGTCGCTCGACACGCTGATCGGCACGCGCGTGGCGTTGCTGAGCGCGTACCAGAACGACGCGTATGCGCGGCGCTATCGCGACGTGATCGACCGCATCCGGGCAAAGGAGGCGGCGATCACCGGCGCTTCGGTACTGCCGCTTACGCGCGCCGTTGCGGCGAACCTGGCGAAGCTCATGGCGTACAAGGACGAATACGAGGTCGCGCGTCTGTATGCCGATCCGGCTTATCTGGAGAAACTGCGTCAGCAGTTCGACGGTGTCCCGGGGCGGGACTACACGCTGAACTTTTATCTTGCGCCGCCGCTGCTTGCGAAGCGCGATGAACACGGGCACCTGCAGAAGAAGCGCTTCGGCCCGTGGGTCCTGCCGGTCTTCCGTATGCTGGCGACACTGAAGGGGCTGCGCGGCACGCCGTTCGACATATTCGGTCGCACCGCCGAACGGCGCGACGAGCGCCGGCTGATTGCCGACTACATCGCGCTCGTCGACGAGTTTTGCGCGACGCTCGATGCCGAGCGCCTTCCGGTCGCGCTGCAACTCGCCAACCTTCCCGACGACATTCGCGGCTTCGGCCACGTGAAGGCGCGCAACATGGCGGCAGCGGAGCACAAGCGGGAGCGGTTGCTGCAGACATACCGGATGCCGATGCGATCGGCCGCGATCGCCTGACGTTCATCGGCGGCGCGCACGGCCGACTGTCGGGCCGGGCTCGCCGTCGTGCGTCATGCGGGCAGATTCGCGCGGCGCGCGGTGGGCGCGCAGTTCGGCGTGAAGCAGCGGCCGATCGGCCGCGGCAGTTCATGAATCGTCGTTTCGGCGCTTTCCGGCACGCGGCTTGGCCGCCGCCGGAAATGCGCCGACGCCGCGCGGCCGTTTCGGTTCGATGGCCGTCTTGCCGATCACGTGCCGGAAATCGATCTCGTGCGCGGCGAGCGCGCCGATGAGGGTCGCGATGACCGCCAGGTGGGAAGGGACGGTGCCCTTGCTCGAATAGTTCGTGATGGAACTTTCGTTCATCCGGATCAGACGGGCGAATTCGCGCGCCGTCAACTGCGCTTTCTTCAACTCCTGTTGAAATTCCGCATACGCCATTGCACACATGTCGCTTCATCTCCGCGAGACTTGAATCGGCTCCGCGCGGCGCCGGCGTCGACGGGTGGCGTTCCCGTCGTGCCGGCGTTGCGCGGTGTTACATCTTCACCTGGTCGAGGAAGGTCTTCTTGCCGCTCTTGTAGCCGTAGATCGAGATGATTCCGTGCGTCAGGTCGCCCTTCGCGTCGAACGTCGTCGTGCCGATCACGCCTTCGTACTTCGTCGACGGCATCACGGCGAGGATCTTCGCCGGGTCCGTCGAATTCGCGCGCTTCATCGCGTCGACGGCGATGTAGACCGCGTCGTACGCGAACGGCGCATCGAACTTGATGCCCTGGTTGAAGCGCTTCTGGTACTTCGCGAGGAACGCCGCGCCGCCCGGCATCTTCTCGAGCGCCGCGCCCGCCTGCGAGCACAGCACGTTGTCGGCCGCCGGGCCGGCCAGCTCGGCCAGCGAGTCGGTGCACACGCCGTCGCCGGACAGGATCTTCGCGCGCAGGCCGAGCTGTTTCGCCTGCTTCGCGAGCGGGCCGCCGGTGGCGTCCATGCCGCCGTACATGATCGCGTCGGGGTTCTCGCCCTTGACCTTCGTGAGAATCGCGCGGAAGTCGACGGCCTTGTCGTTGGTCGCATCGTGCGACAGCACCTTCAGGCCGAGCGCCTTCGCCTTCTTCTCGAATTCGTTCGCGAGACCCTGGCCATACGCGGTCGAATCGTCGATCACGGCGACGCTCTTCACGCCCTTCGACTGCGCGTAGCTCGCGAGTGCCGGGCCCTGCTGCGCGTCGGTCGCGACCACGCGGTAGGTCGTCTTGAAGCCCTGCTGCGTATAGGTTGGGTTCGTGGCCGACGGCGAGATTTGCACGATGCCCGCGTCGCTGTAGATTTTCGACGCCGGGATCGACGTGCCCGAGTTCAGGTGGCCGATGACGGCGACGACCTTGTCGTCGACGAGCTTCTGCGCGACTTGCGTCGCCTGTCGCGGGTCGGCCGCGTCATCCTGCGCGTCGAGCTGCAGCGTGATCTTCTTGCCGCCGATCGTCAGGCCCTTCGCATTGATTTCCTCGACCGCGAGGCGCGCACCGTTCTCGTTGTCCTTGCCCAGGTGCGAAATGCCGCCCGTCGTCGGTTCGACGCTGCCGATCTTCACGACCTGGTCGGCCATCGCGCCCGACGCGGCCGCGAATGCGGCGGCTGCCAGTGCGACGGTGATCAGGGGTTTGCAGCGCATGCCGACAGTGCTTCGTTCCATCTGCCATCTCCGTTGATTGATAGTTCTATCGCCGTCCGGCCGTCCGTGCGCCCTTGTGAGGCGATCGGCGTGCCGGACGAATCTTCACGACCCGTGACGGGTTTGGTTTGCATGCCGCCAGGCAGTCGATGTCGACGAACGACGCTGGCGCCATGCAGTGCCCGAGCGAGCGGGCGAATTCATCTGACGATATGCAATGGGGCTGAATATATCCGAACGCATGTGCGCTCGCTTCGGCGAATTGCGCAATCCTGCGCAAATGTGAGGCGATCGCGCGGCTGTCTGCCGGCCCGTCGTGCGAGGGTGTGGCCGTCTCGCCGTCTCGCGCCGTCGATTGTTCCGATTATTCGGCTTGGCCGATATCGATGGCCATGGACAGTGCGATGCAATCAATCGCGAACTGTTCGGTCGATTTGTCTGCACACTTTTTGGCGCTGCGCGGGAATGCGCAATCGCGCGCAGCGCAATGCAGCGCCGAGGCCGTCACTTGATTGATGCAACTAACGGTCAATCCCGGCGGCGTTGACAAATTGGCGTCGACCCACACGAGCAGCGCATGTCATTCGCTTCGCAGATGACGGGGCCCGGCTTGAAGGGCTCGCGCTGATGGCGCGGATGCGGGCGGCGCTAGCGTTGGCGGCAGCGTGTCGGCGTGCGCAACGAAGCGTGTGTCGACGTCGCTGCTGCTCGACTCGGGATGCCGGATCGCCGACAATGCGACCGCGAAAATCCGCGAGATCCCGAAAATGAACGAAAATCGAGAGTTTCAGCAGACATGTGGATGCAGAGGGAGAGAGTAAGTAATGAATAGACCAGACAAGTCGTCGAAAGCGCGTGAGGCGCTCGACCAGCTGTTTTCGGGCATGGCGCCCGCGGACGCGCAGCAGCGCGCGTCGCGTCCGGGCAATCCGTTCGAAGCGGCAGGCGACCCCGCCGGCGCCGACGGACGGGTCGAAGTCACGTTGTCGACGCGAATCCAGCTGCGCGGCTATCCGGGCGCGGATGCGTTCATGAAGCGCATGGCCGAAGCCTGGGGCCTCACATGGGGCCCGTACGACGCCGTGCGTGCAACGGCCACGCTGCCGGCCGGCTGGCGCTCGCGCCGGCTTCCGGAAGTCACGCAGATCGTCGACGAACGCGACGTATTGCGCGCGGAAAGCAGCCTGCAGGGCGGCGAGATGTCGTACCTGAAAGTGCATCCGCGCTACTACATCGACGCGCGCAAGGGCTTCGGCTGGCGCAAGTCGTCGAAGGCGTCCGACGATCCGGATCTCGACGGTCCCGACTGGAACTGCTACGTGATGGATCGGGAAAAGTCCGTCGAAGTGCACGAGCTGACGACGTCGTCGTCGAAGGCCGATCTGGACAACGCGCGTGCGACGTTGCTGAAATGGCTCGACGAGCACTATCCGAAGCATCGCGATCCGTTCGCGTACTGGACGGACTGCGAACGGCCTCTGTAAGCCCGCACGGCGCGCCGCGATCGCGGAGGGCAAATGAAACGGAACGGTCCGGTCCCGATTCTTTGCGCGGCGTTCGGTGCGGCGCTGGGCTCGACCGTCATCGAGCTGATGCTCTGGCCGATCGCCGGCGAAGACGCGCTTCACAACCTGCTGCGCGACGCACGCCTGACGGCCGCCATCGTGATGGGGCGCTCCGTGCTCGGCGCGTCCGCGGGGTTCGATCCCGCGATCATGGGCGTGGCGACGCTGGTGCATGCCGCGCTGTCGCTTGCCTATGCGGCCGTGCTGGCGAAACTGGTCCGCAACCTGTCGCCCGGCGCCGCGCTGTTTGCGGGCGGCGCGTTCGGACTCGTTCTCTACGGCGTCAACCTGTACGCGTTCACCGCGATTTTTCCGTGGTTCGTTCCGGTGCGCGGCGCGATCACGCTGGTCGCTCATCTGGTCTTCGGCGTGAGCGCGGCGGGCGTCTACTGCATCGTCCGGCGTTCGCCGCGCGCATGATCGTCGGCGCTCGCCGCGTCGCACTTTCGCATCACGACCCCTGGAATAACCCGGCGTGCCCTATCGTTTAATGGTCGGGTGACCCTATACGAAGGCGGGCGCCGTGCGTGACGCCAGGGGTCGAGTGGTCGGGGGCAACCATGCAGGAGCCGATCATGTGCAACTTGTTTCGATTCGGGATGGGCATCGTCTGTCTCGGGTGTTCGGTGTGCGTCCTTGCGCAAACGTACGACGACTCGCCGGACGAAGGCGTCCGTTGCCGTGCGGTCGTCGCGCAAGCGGAAATCGACGGCACGGAGCAGCAGATCGTCGGGCGTGCGTGCCGGCAAGGCGACGGCACCTGGCAGATGGAGCAAAGCCCGGACGGCAGCATCGTGTGGTATCCGGACACCGCCTATCCGTACACCGACCCGTGGTACTGGGGGCCGGCGGTGTTCGTCGGCACGGGCGTGAGTTTCGTCTTCATCGACCGCTTCCATCATCGCCATCACTTCGACCACTTCGGTCGCGTCGGTCACTTCGACGGGGGCGTGCGCGGCCGGGTCGGCGTTCCGATGGGCGGGGGCTTTCACCGTGAGCCGGCGTTCGTCGGCGGTGGCCACGGGTTCGGCGGCATGCGGCGGCATTGAGCCGCCGCTCGCGATCACATCGGGAGGGCAAAGCTAGATGGCATGACTGGCCGATACCGTGGCGACTCGCGCGGGTACCAGGCGAATCAGGAGAAGCATCCCCAGCAGCAGCAGGCTCGCCACCACCGAGAGGGCGACATACGGCGTGCCGTAGCGGCTCGTGAGCATGCCCATCAGTCCCGAGCCGAACGCGCCACCGAGCGATCCCAACGCGCTGATCATGGCGATGCCGGCTGGCGCACTGCGCTTGTCGAGTTGCGCGGTCGGAATCGTCCAGAACAGGATCGGCACCGTGAACATGGCGAGCTGTGCAATGCAGACCAGCACGACCGTGGCACGGATATCACCCACCGTGATCCGCAGCAGCAACAGGCATAGCGCGGTGGCAAGGAAGCAGCCGGCCAGATGCCAGCGTCGCTCCAGGTAGCGATCGGAGCTGTACGCAATCACGACGTTGCCCACCATGGTGAAGACGGAAATCAGGCCGGACAGCGAGCCGATGGTCGCAATACTGGAGACGCCCGCCGCCTTCAGGATCGTGGGCGTCCAGAACGTGACGGTGCTCAGGCCCAGATGAACGCTGAAGTAGACGACGGTCAATCCGATCACGCGCCGGTCGAACAGGATCGAAAGCAACGTTGCCCGGCCCGCTGAAACCATCGCGTTGTCTTGCGCGGCCTGGAGATCGCGCGCGAGCATGTCTCGTTCCGTACTGGAAAGCCAGGTCACGCTTTCGGGACGATCGCTCAACAGGAACGGCGCGAGTATCCCGAGTGCAATGGCCGGCAGGCCTTCGAGCAGGAACAGCCACTGCCATCCGCGCAGCCCCCAGCCGCCTTGCATCTGGTTCATGATCCAGCCCGATAGCGGGCCGCCCGTGATACCGGCGATCGGCACGGCGAGCAGAAGGATGCTGTTGACGCGCGCCCGCACCGCATCGGGAAACCAGTACGAGAGATACAACATCAGGCCCGGAAAAAATCCGGCCTCTGCCGCTCCCAGCAAGAAGCGCACGAAGTAAAGCGACGCAGCACCGCTCACGAACATCTGCGCAACCGTACACAGGCCCCAGAGCACCATGATCCGCAGCAGCGTCCGCTTCGCGCCAATGCGTGCGAGCAACAGGTTGCTCGGCAACTCGAACGCGGCATAGCTCACGTAGAACACGCCTGTCGCGACACCAAAGACAGTCTCGCTCAAACCGAGATCCGTCAGGAACTGCAGCTTGGCGAAACTGATGTTCACCCGGTCGACGAAGTTCAGGACATAACACAGAAACAAGAACGGCAAGATACGCAGCGCGATCTTCTGGTAGAGCCGTGAGGACCGAAACAGGGACATTGGCACTCCTCTTCGTCAGGGCTGGATAACGACTCGATCCTTGCCGTGTGCGCGCCGGTTGGCACGGTGAGCGAATCTCGGGGCACACGTCCGTCAATGTCGTCGACCGCAGCGGCGGACGCCGGCACGACAGAAATGGTCGCTTGGACCGAGGCACGCAAGCCCGTACGGGTTGCTGTCATCACGCTCGATCCTGCGGCGAATTCTAGGTTGCCGATGCGGCATCGCGCTCTCGGTGGTTTCCACTACATCCCGTAATTTGGAATTTTCGTAAATGTTATTGGGTGAATATCTAGACGAAATGTCTCATAAATTCCGTAATGAGGAATTTTTGCGTAATGAAATTGCAAGGCGCACCACCGTGCCGGCGATCGACCTGATTGCGGGCATGCCTGATGGAATCGGCTCGGCCCGCGTTGAGGCGCGACATTGCTTGCGGGCGTGATCAACCACAGCGGCCTCGCGTGGATCGCCCGGCCGCTCGCCGGTGCCGCTGATCATTCGCGTGTGGGGCGAAAACGATTCGATCGTGCGCACCGCGACCGGCCTGCTGGTCGTGTCGATGCGGTCCGCGCTGCTGTCGGCGCCGCTGCGCAGTATCCGCTGTCACGGACGCTACGACGCCGGCGCTGTCGATCATCCGCGGGCTCACGTCGGATCGACATGGTCGGCGCGGACGTGGTCGAGGTCGCGCCCGCCTACGATCATGCGGACATTACTGCGCTCGCCGCCGCACACGTCGCGAGCGAGCTGATCTGCCTGTTCAGGCACCGCGCGGGCGCGTCGTGTGCGTCCCGAAGAACGCAGTGCCGATGCCGCTTCAATGAATTCGTTATCCGAATCGAATGGGGCCTGCTGCGGGCAACACCGCAATCCGAGGGATCGACCACGCAGCGACGGGGGAGCAGGTCAAACGAAAGGGATCGCAGCGACGACGCGCGCATTTTCCCGCCGTCGTATGCTTTACGTTATCCTGTCGCCCCAATTGCCTGGCCGATCCGATGAAGCGTCCGCCGTTTTCCACTCAACTCGTCATGCTCTGGGCACTCGTCGCGGCGCTCTGTGCGACGCTCGTCGCGGTCGTCTGGGTCATGGCAAATTCCGCCGAGAGCCAGCAGATCGCCGGCGCCAGGGCAGCGGGCGGGGCGGCCTGCGAAGCGGTCGCGTCGCGCTACGACGCTTCCGCTGCATCGGCCGGCGCCGGGCCCGATCTGGCGCTGATGCATGCGGTCCTCGATATCGTTCTGGCCCGCACGCCGGACCTGGAAGGCGGGTTCTGGATGCCCGCCGGCGCGCCTGCCGCAGATGGTTTTCTCGCGTATTCCTTTCCCACTTATCAGGGCAGCGGCATCAAGCGCGACGTCCCGGAAGCGGAAATACCGCTGATCCTCCGGACGCTGCGGGCCGCCGCCGCGACGCACGGCGCGACCTCGAACGTCGTCGAGGGCGCGCAGGACGCGGTCGTTGCGGCGGCATGTCCGGTGCGCACCGGGTCGGGCCTGTTCGTCTGGACGATGACGCGTGCCCGTCCGCCGCTCGGACGGCACGGGGAACTGCTGGTGACGGGCCTCGCCGCCGTGCTCGCGGTGATTCTCGCGCTTGCGGCGGCGCTGGCCGTTGCACTGCGTCGCTGGAGGCGCAATCTCGCGCGGATCGAAGCCGGGTTGGTGCCCGATGGCCGCGAACGGCACCTGCCGTACGTCGGCGAGCCGGATCTCGATCGGATCATCGATGCGTTCAACGCGCGCGCACGACGTGCCGAACAACTGCAACAGCAGACCGCCGAACTCCGCACGCGGCTGACCGAGGCCGAGCGTTTCGGCATGCTCGGCAAACTGGCCGCGCAGGTTGCGCACGAGATTCGCAATCCGATGGGGGCGATGCGGCTGAAGGCCGAAAATGCGCTGGCCGGTGACGGCCGACGGCAGCAGGATGCGCTGCGCGTGATTCTGGCGCAGATCGAGCGTATCGATGCGCAATTGTCGGGCTTGCTTGCGCTGACGCAGCCGGTCAGCCCGCATGCGACGCGCGTCGATGTCGACGCGTGGCTTGCGCAGGTCGTCGAATCGCACCGCGAGCTGGCGCAGCGGCAAACGATCGATCTCGCGCTGTCACGCGGCGCGCATGGCGAGCGACTCGCGCTGCCGTCCGATTTCCCGGTATTCGATCCCGACCAGATGCAGCGTGCGCTCGATAACCTGCTGCTCAACGCGCTGCGCCATGCGGGCGACGGCGGCGCGGTGACGCTCGCAGCCGCGCGTCGCACGTCCGCCGATCGCCACTGGCTCAGAATCACCGTGTCGGACAGTGGTCCGGGCGTTCCCGCCGCGCAGCGCGAGCGAATTTTCGAACCGTTCGTGACGGGGCGCGCGGACGGAACGGGCCTCGGCCTGGCCGTCGTCCGCGAAGTGGCGGCGGCGCATGGCGGGCAGGCCTGGCTCGACGATACCCCGCGGGGTGCCTCATTCGTGATCGAGATTCCATGGCAACCATCCTCATAGTCGACGACGACGCGGCATTTCGCGACGGCCTTGCCGAGACGCTGGCCGATCTCGGTCATCGGGTCGTCGAGGCCGCGTCCGGACGCGCGGCGCTGAGCGCGCTGCGCGACGGCGAGCGCGTCGAATGCATGTTCCTGGATTTCCGCCTGCCGGATCTGGACGGGCTCGCCGTGCTCGCGCAGTTGCGGGAGGATCCGGCACTGGCCGCGATTCCGGTCGTGATGCTCACCGCGCACGCGACCAGCGACAACACGATCGACGCGATGCGGCTCGGCGCGTTCGATCACCTGACGAAACCGATCGGGCGTCGCGACGTCGCGCAGCTGCTCGAGCGCATCGTGACCGCGAACCAGCCGGCGGCGGCAGAACCGCAGGGCGGCGGGTTTGCGCGCGAGTCGGGCTCGGACCGCCCCCGGCTGCTGGGCGTGAGTGCCGCGATGCGTGACGTGCAGAAGCAGGTCGGCCGCGCCGCGACGAGCGACGCGACCGTGCTCGTCACCGGCGAGACGGGCACGGGCAAGGAGGTAGCGGCCCGCGCGCTGCACGCCGCGTCGATGCGGCACGCGCAGCCGTTCGTCGCGGTCAACTGCGCGGCCATTCCCGCCGATCTGCTCGAAAGCGAATTGTTCGGACATCGCCGCGGGGCGTTTACGGGCGCGCACGCCGATCGCGCGGGACGGCTCGTCGAGGCCGACGGCGGGACGCTGTTCCTCGACGAGATCGGCGACATGCCCGCCGCCATGCAGGCCAAGCTGCTGCGCGCGCTGCAGGAGCGCCAGGTGACGCCGCTCGGTGCGGATCGCCCCACCGCGATCGACATTCGCGTGGTGGCCGCGACGCACCGCGATCTCGCCGCGGCGGTGGCGGACGGGACGTTTCGCGAAGACCTGTTCTACCGTCTGAACGTCGTTCCGGTGCACCTGCCGCCGCTCGCGGATCGCGTGGCCGACATCTTGCCGCTCGCGGCTCATTTCCTCGCGTGCGCGGCAGGCACGCGCCCGTTGCACCTGACCAACGGCGCGCAGCGGGCATTGCTCGATCATCGCTGGCCGGGCAACGTTCGGGAACTGCGTAACGTGATGGAGCGGGCGGCCGCGCTCGCGCCGGGGCCGGCCGTCACCGAGGCCGATCTCGGGCTCGTCGCCGCGCCGGCGTTGCCGTCGGGGCCGGACGGGCTTCCGGCGCACCTGCTCGACATGCCGTTGCCCGATGCGCTCGCGGCGCTCGAGCGTGCCGCGATCCTGCGCGCGCTCGAGCGTTCGAACGGCAATCGGGCGGAGGCGGCGCGGCAACTCGGCATCGGCCGCCAGTCGCTCTACGCGCGCATGGCGAATCTGGGTATCGACCGCGGCGACTAGCCCGCGGCCTCCACGGTCGGATTCTCGACACTCGGCGGGGAGAGGTGTCGGGAAACCGGACACCTTCGGCGCGCTTCACCGTTCGACGCACCGCCACGCGGGCGTTCGAGGGCTGGCACAGGGGTTGCGTAAGGGATGGCATCGCAATCCTTCGCCGAAGCCCGCCATGATGTCGCATCCGTTTGCCATTCGATTGCCGTCGCCATGCGGCACCGCCGTGCGCCGGACCTATCGAGCGTTTTCCGCTGTCGTGCTGATTGCCGCGGCGACGGCCAGTGCGGCTCAGATGCCGCCGGCGCCGCGCGCGGCGGCGGACCCGGCGGGTGTCGCGCCGCCTCCCCCTCCGGCTCCCGCGCTTTCGCCCGTTGCGCCCGGGGGTGACGTCGCACCGGATGCGCTCGTGTCCGGCACGCTGTCGCGCCTGACGATCAACCCGGAGGGCGCGGTCGACGGCTTCGTGCTGGCCGACGGGACGCTCGTCCATCTTCCGCCGCATCTCGGCACGCAGCTGATCGCATTCGCGCGGCCCGGCGAGCGCGTGACGGTGGCAGGCATTCGCCGCTTCGGCGATGACATCCACGCGCGCGTGGTCCGCAACGACGGCACCGGCGCGTCGCTTTCCGACCAGCCGCCACCGCTTTCCGCACCGATGCCTCCCGCGTTGCGCGGCGTCAATCTCGCCCGCCTCAGCGTGTCCGGCGTCGTGCGTCGCGTGACGCGCGCGCCGCGCGGCGAGCCGGATGGCGTGATGCTCGACAACGGCGCGATCGTCAAGCTGACCGTGCCCGCCGCCCAGCAGTTCGGCGGGCTGCTCGTACCCGGTGCGCGCGTTGCCGTGGTCGGCTACGGCACGCGCAATGCCTACGGCGAAGCGCTGCAGGCGACGGCATTCGGCTCGCCGGGCCATGTCGTGAATCTCTATGACGATGTCGCGCGCTGAGGGCGCGACGCCGTTCCAATATCCCTTGAAAAGGAGTCCTGCATGCACTGGATCGATCCCGCCTGCCTGCCCGAAACGCGCGGCCGCGTCACGCAATTCCTGCTCAACCCGCACGGAGAAATCGACGGCCTGATCCTGAACGGCGACCTGCAGGTTCACGTGCCGCCGCATCTTGGCCGCAAGCTGACCCGGCATGTCGCGGTCGGCGATCGCATCCGCGTGCGCGGCGTCAAGGCGCGCGGCGCCGGGATGATCGCCGCCGTACAGCTGACCGGGCGCGGCGGCGTCGACATCGTCGACGACGGGCCCGTGCACGACGCGCCGAAACCATCGCGACCCGCCCGCAAGCCGATGGAGCTCCGGGGCGAAGTCGCGCTTGCGCTGCACGGCCCGAAAGGCGAGCTGAACGGCGCATTGCTGACGAGCGGTGTCGCATTGCGGATGCCGCCGCATGCGGCGGCCGAGCTGCGCGATTATCTTCGCGCGGGCACCCATGTACAGGTGTGGGGGCATGGCATCGCGACGCCGCACGGCACGACGCTCGACGTGCACGAGATTGCCGAGCTCGTCGATGCGCCTGATGAGTGACGGTGCGTCGGTGACCATGCACCCGGCACGCGCGCTCGAAGCGCTCAATTTCTTCCTGGCCGACGTGCAGGCCGGCATTGGCCCGTTCGTCGGCGTCATCCTGCTGTCGCGCGGCTGGAGTGCCGACGCGATCGGCTCGGTCATGACACTGGCCGGGCTCGCCGCGATGGCCGCGACGCCGCCGGCCGGTGCGCTCGTCGATGCGTTGCGAGCGAAGCGGGCGCTGATCGTCGCGGCGACCGCGGCGACCGCGCTGGCGTCGCTGGCGCTGATGTTCGTCGACAGCTATCCGGCGGTGGCCGCTTCGCAGATCCTGGCTGCCGTCAGCGGCGCGGCGCTTGCGCCGGCCGTCGCGGGCGTGACGCTCGGCATCGCGCGTCGGCCAGGCTTCGATCGGCAGTTCGGCCGCAACCAGATGGCGAACCACGCGGGCAACGTCGTCGGTGCGGCGCTCGCGGGCTGGCTCGGCTGGCATGCGGGATTCGACGCCGTGTTCGCGCTCGTCGTCGTCTTCACGATGTTCGCCATCGCGAGTACGTTGGCGATTCCGGGGCGTGCCATCGATCACGCATGCGCGCGCGGTCTCGACGCGCAAAGCGCCGGTCCACACGGCCAGGCATTCGACGGCGCGCCGACGCCTCGCGTCGGCGGGTTGCGTACGCTATTCGAGAACCGGCCGCTGGTGCTGCTCGGCGCGTCGCTTGCGCTGTTTCATCTGGGCAACGCCGCGATGCTGCCGCTATACGGGATGGGCGTGGTCGCCACGCACCGCAGCAACGCGAGCGCGTTCACCGCGCAAACCATCGTCATCGCGCAGCTCGTGATGGTCGCGGCGGCCTGGTTCGCGCCTCGCCTGATTCGTGCGTACGGCTATTGGCGGGTGTTGCTGATTTCGTTTCTGTCGTTGCCGGTGCGCGGTGCGCTCGCTGCGGCGTTGATGAGCGAAGCGGGCGTGTGGCCGGTGCAGATTCTCGATGGCATCGGCGCCGGCCTGCAAAGCGTCGTCGTACCGGCGCTCGTCGTGCGCCTGCTGCACGGCTCCGGCCGTGTGAACGTCGGGCAGGGCGCCGTCGCGACTGCGCAGGGTGTCGGCGCGGCGCTCAGCCCCGCGCTGGGCGGTGTCCTCGCGCAGCACTTCGGTTATCCGGCTGCGTTCATGGTGCTGGGTGCCGTGTCGACGGGCTCGCTCGCGCTCTGGCTCGGCCATGCGCGATCGCTGAGCGGCGTATGCGGCAAGCCGGCCGATCTGCCCGCCGCTTCGTCCTGAAGATCATTTCGAACCTTCTGCCGTTCCTTCCCTGCCAATGAATCCTGCCTCGCTTGCATGGCTGATTTCCGCGCTCGCCACCGCGGGCGTCATCGCGCGACCCTTCGGCTGGCCCGAAGCGACCTGGGCCGTGAGCGGCGCGCTGCTGCTGGTCGTGTTCGGCCTGTTGCCCGTGCATCCGGCGCTCGACGCCGTGGCGAAGGGGGGCGACGTGTATCTGTTCCTGACCGGCATGATGCTGCTGTCCGAGGTCGCGCGTCGTGAAGGATTGTTCGACTGGGTCGCGACGCACGTCGTCAATCTCGCGCAGGGTTCGCCCCGGCGCTTGTTCGCACTCGTCTACCTGGTCGGCACCGTGACGACGATCTTTCTGTCGAACGATGCGACCGCGGTCGTGCTGACGCCGGCCGTGTTCGCGGCCGCGCGCCGAGCGAAGGCCGACCCGATGCCGCTGCTGTACATCTGCGCGTTCGTCGCCAACGCGGCGAGCTTCGTGCTGCCGATCTCGAACCCGGCGAATCTCGTGCTGTACGGTTCGCGCATGCCCGCGCTCGGCGTATGGCTGGCGCATTTCGCGCTGCCGTCCGTCGCATCGATCGCGTGCACGTTCCTGATGCTTCGGATCACTCAGCGACATGCGCTTCGCGGCCATTGCGCGTCGGGTTTGCCGGTGCGGCCGCTCACCGCAGGCGGGCGCATTGCGCTGGCCGGCATCGCGGTCACGGCCGTCGCGCTGATGGCGGTGTCGATGAAGGATCGCCCGCTCGGGCTGCCGACCGCGATCGCGGGAATCGTCACCGTCGCGTGCGTCCTGTATCGCGATCGCGCGGCGTGCGTGCCGATCGTTCGAGAAATTTCATGGAGCGTGCTGCCGCTCGTCGCGGGTTTGTTCGTGCTCGTCGAAGCGCTCGACCGGACCGGCGCGGTGCGCGCGCTGGCCGGGCTGCTGCGCGAGTGGACGGCAAGCGGCGAGCAGGTGGCCGCAGCCGCATCGGGCATCGCGATCGCGCTGGCGTCGAACCTGGTCAACAACCTGCCCGCCGGACTGATCGCGAGTTCGACGATCGGCGCCGCGCACAGTCCGCAATCGGTGATCGACGCGATTCTCATCGGCGTCGACCTGGGCCCGAACCTGTCCATCACCGGATCGCTCGCGACGATTCTGTGGCTCGCGGCGATTCGCCGCGAAGGGCAGCGGGTCGGCTTCGGAGAATTTCTCGCGGTCGGCGCGTGCGTGATGTTGCCGGCGTTGCTGATCGCGCTGGTGACGCGGCTCGCGCTCGGCGCGTGATGCATCACGCACGCCACGCACGCCACGCGCCCGATTCGACCTAGAACGAGTAAGCGAGCGACGCGAACAGGCTGCGCGGCGCGCCCGGCGTGACCCACAAGCTGTTGTACGAGCTGACGTAGGTCGTGCGATTGAACAGGTTGTTCAGCACGACCGACGCACGCAGATGCTTGTCGAGCTGCACGTAGCCGTTGAGCTGCACGGTCGCGTAGGCGGGCAGCGCGAAGCCGTCCTGCGTGTTCGCGGTGTTGCCGGCGCGGCGCCCGACATAGATCACGCCCGTGCCGACCCCCGCCTTCTCCGCGAACGGCAGCGCGGTTTCGTACATGAGCAGCGCGCTGCCGCTCAGGCGCGGTATGTCGACGAGCCGCGCGCCGGGCGTCAGCACCGTATCGCGCGTGACTTCGGCATCGACATACGCGAGGTTGACGATGCCGCGCAGGCCGTGGCCCAGGTCGCCGTTCCATTCGAATTCGACGCCGCGGCTGCGCACTTCGCCGGCCGCGCGCGAAAAGCCGGCATTCGCCGGATCGGCGGTCAGCACGTTGCGCTTGTTGACATGGAACGCCGCGACGGTTGCGAGCCAGCGCGTGCCGGCCCATTTCGCGCCGGCTTCGTAACCATGCCCTTTCTCGGGATCGAACGCGCGGCCGTCGGCATCGGCGCCGTTGTTCGGCCGGAACGAGTACGCCGTGTTCGCATACAGCGACAGCGCGGGGCTCATTTCGTACACGACGCCGATGCGCGGGCTCAGCGCGGTCTGCAACTGGCTGGTCGTCACGCCTTTCAGGCGGTTCTCGACCGACTGGTGGAAGCGATCCCAGCGCAGCCCGGCGAGGATTTTCCAGTGCGGCCCGAACGCCAGCGTGTCCTGCGCGTAGACGCCTTGCCCGTCGTCGCGCTCGAGCAGGTTGGTCGCGGTGCGCAGCGCGGGCGCCGGCTGGCCGTAGACCGGATCGAAGATGTCGATCGCATACGGCGCGGCGGCGGTCGGCGTCGAGCGCGCAACGAACTGGTCGTAGTTGAAGCGATACGCATCGACACCCATCACGAGCGTGTGGCCGATGCCGCCGGTGCGGAACTTGCCGGTCGTTTCGAGCCGGCCTTGCAGGTCGTTCGAGTGAAACGCGACCTGCCGATAGCGGCGCCATAGCGTGCGGCCGTCCGGCTGCAGCGAGAATGCCTCGGACGAGCGTCCGGACAGGTCGGTGTCGCGCTGTGCGAAGCCGGCGTTGATCGACCAACGGGCATCGATGCGATGCTCGAGCGTGAACTGGTGGCCCGTGTTGCGCACGTCGTAGTCGCCGTCGCGCGGCTCGCCGAGAAAGCGCGACGCCGGGATCACGCCGAGCTGGCCGTTTACCGCCACCACGCCGCGATCGAGCGGCGCGCGCTGGCGCATGCTTTCGAACTCGTAGTGGAGCGTCGTGTCCGTGCCGATGTCCCACGTGAACGAGGGGGCGAACAGGTAGCGTTTGCTCGACACCGTATCGCGGAAGCTGCCGTTGTTCTCGTTCATCGCGACGAAGCGGTACGCGAGCGATTTCGTGACGGGCCCGGTCGAATCGAGCGTCTGGCGCAGCGCGCCGTAGCTGCCGGCCGACACGCCGATGGTGTTCGAGCGCGCGAACTGCGGCTGTTTCGTCGTGTAGCTGATGAGCCCGCCCGGATCGCCGCGTCCGTACAGCGCGGACGCGGGCCCCTTGAGCACTTCCATGCGCTCGAGGGTGGCGGTGTCGCGCGGGACGCTGATCCCGCGATTCCATGAGAAGCCGTTGACGAGGTAGTCGGTGCCCGAGGTGTTGCCGTCGCCGGCGAAGCCGCGTACCGCGTAGTTGTCCCACAGGCCGCCGAAGTTGTTTTGCCGCGCGACGCCCGCGACCCAGTCGTACAGGTCTTCGCCGCGCGTCGCGGCCACTGTCTTGATCAGTTTCGTATCGACGCTGCTGACCGCGAACGGGATCTCCATCACGTCCGTCTCGGTGCGTGTCGCGCTCGTCGATTCGGGCGCGCGAAACGGCGCGCTCGCGCGTTGCCCCGAGACCTCGATGGCGGGCAGCGACAACTCCTGCGCATCGGCTGCGCTCAGGCCGGCCGTGCCGACGACGATGGCCATCGGTGCGGCCGCCCAGTTCTTCCTGCTCATACCCCGTCCTTTGATGTGATCTGCGTTCGGGCATGGCCGATGACCTCGCGCCGACGTCCGTGTTCCAAACAGTACATTCGCGCGGAAATTTAATGCAAATGAGAGGCATTTGCAATCGTAAGCTTGGATCCAGGCGTGCAATGCGAAGCAACCGGCAACGGGACGGCGGTCGCGGGCGTTTGCTCGATCGCTCTTGTCGCTAAATTCCGAATGGCGGGAATTTTGTTAACCCTTAGCGATGTGTGGAGAGCCGGGGGCTGGTGAATTTCCCCGTAAATACGCGACGCAGATCGGGTTAACGTGGATCGTGTTGCCGCGGCGGCGACGCTTTTGATGTTTGACAAATCCCGTATTTCGGGATTAAAGTCAAATCCATCCCATTCAAACCGTCGAGCTGCCGCATGAACATCCCACAGTTGGACATCGATACCGAAACACGAAGCGGAGCGAGCGTCGTGCTCGAGACGGCGCGCGATGCCGGCGTCGACGTCTGTTTTGCCAATCCCGGCACCACCGAGATGCCGTTCGTCGGCGCGCTCGACACCGTGGCGGGCGTGCGTTCGATCCTCGGGCTGTTCGAGGGCGTCTGCACGGGCGCGGCGGACGGCTATGGCCGCATGGCCGGCAAGCCGGCGATGACGCTGCTGCATCTCGGGCCGGGCCACGCAAACGGCATCGCCAACCTGCACAACGCGCGCCGCGCCCGCACGCCGATCCTGAACATCGTCGGCGATCACACGCGCGACCATCTGAAGTACGACGCACCGCTCACGTCGGACATCGAGTCGCTCGCCCGCCCCGTGTCGGTGTGGTACCGCAGCGTCGCGCGCGACACGGATCTCGCGACGGATACGGCCGATGCGATCTCGGCCGCGATGGGCGCGCAGCGCGGCGTCGCGACCCTCGTGCTGCCGGTCGATCTCCAGTCGGCCAAGGTGCGCGATGCGGTGTCACCCGCCGTCGTTCGCCCGGCCGAGGTGTCGTTCGACCCTGCGCAGGTCGAGCGGGTCGCGGATCTGCTGCTCAGCGGCCATCGCGCCGTGCTGTTGATGGGCGGCCGTGCACTGTCGGCTCGCGGGCAGCGCGCGGCGGCGCGCATCGCGGCGGCGACCGGCACGACCTGCTTCAGCGAGACCTTCCCGGCGCGCGCCGAGCGCGGCGGCGGCCTGCCGGACATCGACCGGCTGCCTTATTTCCCCGAGCCGGCGCTGGCCGCGCTGGCTTGCCGGCGCGTGGTGCTGGCGGGCGCGCTTCCGCCCGTCACCTACTTCGGCTACGAAGGCATTCCGGGTGAACTCGCGCGGCCCGAGGACATCGTGACGCTCGCCGCAGCGGGCGACGCGGCCGACGACGCGCTCGAAGCGCTGGCGGACCGCATCGGCGCACCGGAGAACGCCGACGGCGTGCCGGTCGAGCGCTGGCAGGTGGAAGAGGGGCCGCTGACGCCGCAGGCCGTCGGCCGCGTGCTGGCGAACGCATTGCCCGACGAGGCGATCGTGTCGATCGAGGGCGGCACGTGCGGCTATCCGTTCGTGACCGCATCGGCACGCGCCCGTCGTCACACGATCCTCACGAACACGGGCGGCGCGATCGGCCAGGGTTTGCCGGTCGCGCTCGGCGCCGCCGTCGCGTGTCCGGAACGCCGTGTGTTCGCGCTGCAGTCCGACGGCAGTGCGCAGTACACGATCCAGGCGCTGTGGACGATGGCACGCGAGCGTTTGCCGATCGTGATGCTGATCGCGTCGAACCGGCGCTACGGCATCCTGCAGACCGAACTCGCGCGCAGTGGCCTGCCGGCCGACACGCCGCACGCCAGCCGCCTGACGCTACTGGACGATCCGCCGATCGACTGGCTCGCGCTGTCGCGCGGCTACGGCGTGCCGGCCGAGCGCGCGAGCACGACGCAAGCGCTCGCGCAGGCGCTCGACGACGCACTCGCCCATACCGACGGGCCGAGGCTCATCGAAATGTGCCTGTCCTGATCGCGCCACTCGCTTTTCCCTTCAATCCCGACTCTCACCTTTCATCGCTATGGATCTGCAACTCCACGGAAAAGCCGCGTTCATCACCGGCGGCAGCATGGGCATCGGCAAGGCAGTCGCGCTCGAGCTGGCCCGCGAAGGCGTCAACGTCACCATCGCCGCGCGGCGCATGGAACACCTCGAAGCGGCCGCCGCCGACATTCGCGCGGAACTCGCGCCGCTGGGCGACACGGCGGGGGCGATCCTGCCCGTCACGGTGGACACGACCGACATGGCGTCCGTCGAGGCGGCGATGGCCGCGAGCGTCGAGCGCTTCGGCCGGCTCGACATCCTGCTGAACGGCGCCGCGCATCCGGGCGGCCTCGTGCGGGCGGAGCTGGAAAACGCCGACCCGCAGGGGCTGCTCCAGGACATCGACATCAAGGTGGTCGGCTACCTGCGTTGCGCGAAGGCGGCCGCGCCCTACATGCGGCGCAACGGCTTTGGCCGGATCGTCAACATCGGCGGCCTCACGGGCCGTGGCAGCAAGCAGCTGTCCGGCATGCGCAACGTGGCGATCGTGCACCTCACCAAGACGCTGTCCGACCAGCTCGGCCCGTTCGGCATCACGGTCAACACGATTCACCCGGGTGTGGTCGAGACGCCGCACATCCACGAACTCTACGAGAAAGAGGCGCAGAAGCAGGGGCTCACGGCCGCGGAGGTCGAGGCGAACTACGTGAAGGTCACGCCGATCCGGCGCGTGCTGCAGCCGGAAGAAATGGGGTGGATCGTCGCGTTTCTCGCATCGCCGAAATCCGGGTCGATCACCGGCGAGTCGATCGGCTGCGACGGCGGGCTCACGCGCGGCATTTTTCTCTGACACAAGGAGCATTTCATGACCGCAACCGTACTGGTCGCCACGGCCGGGCAAGGCATCCTGCGCTCGAACGACGATGGCAAGACCTGGCATCGCCTCGGGCTCGCCGAACCGATCGAATTCGACGGCATCGTGCGCGCGCTCGCGGTGGATTCCGCGACGCCGTCGCGCGTCTATGCGGGCGCTGATGCGGGGCTGTGCATCAGCCAGGATGGCGGCGCGCACTGGTTTCGGCCCGAGAACGTGCTGAACGGACAGACTGTCTGGTCCATCGCGATCGATCCGGCGAACCCCGCGGTGCTCTATGCGGGCACCGGCGCGCCGTCACGCGCCGCGCTGTACAAGTCGAGCGACGCGGGCCTGACGTGGGAGCGAACGGCGCCCGAGTTCCCCGAGTTTTGCGCGGGCGTCAATCGCCCACGGCTGCTGACGATTTGCGTGGATCCGGACGACGGCCGCAACGTCTGGTATGGCGTGGAGGAGGGCGGTGCGTGGCGCAGCCGCGATGCCGGCGCGAGCTGGACGCGCGTGGACGGCCCCGGCACGGCGATCCGCAACAGCGACATTCATGCGATCGCCGTGCTGTCCGCCACGGCGGACCGGCCCAAAACCACCGTGCTGCTGACGGTCAACGCGGTGTACGTGAGCGAGGACGACGGGCAGACCTGGGACGCCAAGGCGTCGCGCGACCGCTTCGACGGGCTCTATTACACGCGTACGGTCGTGCAACTGCCGGAGCCGGAAGGCGACCTGCTGATGGCGATCGGCGACGGCACGCCGGGCACCCGCAGCCGCATCTACCGCTCGACCGATCGCGGCTACGCGTGGCACGAAGCGGATCTGCAAACGCCGCCGAATTCCACGTTCTGGGCATTCGGCGTCCATGCGGCCCGGCCGGCGCTCGTCTATGCGGGCACCAAGTACGGGCACCTGTTCCGTTCGCGCGACGGCGGCCGGAACTGGACCAAGGAATGGCGCGACTTCAGCGAGATCACGGCCGTCGCGTGGACGCCGTTCGAAGCGCCGCTCGTTGCCCACGCGCAGTCGATCAATTGAATTGAGCGGAGCGAACGATGACACCGTCCGACATCCAGCAACACGCCGAGCGCGCGAACGCGAGCGGGCTGCCGCTGCCGACGCCGCGCGTGCAGCGCACCCACCTGTCGCTGTTCGTGCGCGACCCCGTGCGCTCGAGCACCTGGTATGCCGAGGTGCTCGGCATGACGGAAACCGCGCGCGGCGAGCAGTGGGTGTTCATGTCCTTCGGCCAGAAGCACCATGACATCGCGCTGATTCGCGCGGCGTCCGACGCGGAGCTCGGCACGATCGGCCTGCAGCACTACGGGCTCGAGATCGCCGGCGGGTTGACCGAGCTGCGTCGCCTGTACGGCATGCTGATCCGCCGCAACGTGCCGATCGTCAAGATCACCGACCACAAGGTCGGGATCGGCGTGTATTTCGCGGACCCGGACGGCAACCGCCTCGAATTTTTCTGCGAGACCGTCACCGACGACGAAGAGGGCAAGCGCGTGCTGCACCGGTACAACGCGCCGAGCGACCCCGTGCAACTCGAGCCGCTGTTCGACTGATGCACCGGCCTTTCATTTCCGCATAACCGACATTGAATAGAGGATTCCTGATGAGCAAGATCACAAATTTCGAAGGCTTTCATATCCGCAAGTGGTACACGCAGATCGAGGATTCGCTCGCGAACGAAACCGGCCAGCTCGCGGACGGCGAGCCGCTGCGCAAGATCGTGATCGCCGCGGCCGTTCACAACCCGTATGCGGGGCGGTTCAGCGAAAACCTCGACGACCTCGTGCGCCCGTCGCCCGCGCTCGGCAAGGAGTTCGCGCGGCGCATCGAGTCGCTCGCGGCGGGCCGTGCGATCGAGAGCTACGGCAAGGCTTGCCTGGTCGGCTCGGCCGGCGAGTACGAACACGGCAACGCGTTCCTGACGTCGATCTTCGCGGAGCCGATCCGCGCGGCGCTGGGCGGCGGGAAGTCGTGGGTGCCGTCGAGCGGCAAGCGCGGCCCGATCAACACGGTGATCGACGTACCGCTCGCGCACAAGGATGCGCTCTACGTGCGCTCGCACTACGACACGGTGACGTGCCTGTTCCCCGATGCGCCCAACGACGACGAAGTGCTGGTGATCTTCGCATTCGCGACGCGCGGCCGCCTGCATGCACGGCTCGGCGGGCTGAAGGCGAGCGAGATCGTCGGCCGCGACGGCCTGGTCTGATCACGGATGCAGGCCGGGGAGCACATGATGAATACGGCATCCGTCAAGGATGGGTGGGTCGACAGCGATGGGCTGCGGCTGCACTACGTGAGCTGGGGGCGCGACGATGCGCCGGCCGTGGTGATGCTGCACGGCTTGCGCAGTTACGCACATACGTGGGCGCCCGTCGCCGACGCGCTGGTCGACCGCTACCGGGTCGTCGCGCTCGATCAGCGCGGACGCGGACGGAGCGACTGGGATCCGCAGCGTGACTATTACGCAGCGGCCTACGTGCGTGATCTCGACGCGTTGGTGCGCGCGCTGAACCTGAAACGATTCGTGCTGGTCGGGCATTCGATGGGTGGCGCCAATGCGTTCGTCTATGCCGCGGCGCAACCGGAACGGCTCGCCGGCCTCGCGATCGAGGACATGGGCCCGGGCGCGTCGGCCGGTTCGCAGGGCTCGGAGCGCATCAAGCGCGAGCTGAAGGAAACGCCGGACGCGTTCGCGTCGTGGGACGAGGCGCGTGCGTTCTGGCGGCGCCAGCGGCCGAACATCACGGAATCCGCGCTCGATTCGCGCATCGCGCACTCGCTGAAAGAGGCCGGGCAAGGGCGGATCGTATGGCGTCACGACGCCGACGGGATTGCGGCGGCGCGGCTCACCGCAACGCCGGAGCAACTCGTCCATCTGTGGCCGCTGATCCTCAACCTGCACGTGCCGACCCTGTTGCTGCGCGGCGGCGAATCGGATTTCCTGTCCGCGGACGTGGCGGCCGAAATGACGGCCGCCAATACGGGAATCGAGCGGATCGATATTCCCGGTGCGACGCATTACGTCCATGACGATCAGCCGGCCGCGTTCAATCACGCATTGCGCACCTGGCTCGATCGCCTGGACGATCCGGCGTGGCGGGCGGGAGTCTGACGAATGAACATGAACCATGCGAACCGGACGTCGGTCGCGATCGTCGGCGCGGGGCCGAACGGTGCGGCGATGGCGAACCTGCTCGGCCTCTATGGCATCGCGACGGTGATCATCGAGAAGGCGCCGCAGATCGTCGAGTTTCCGCGTGCGGTCGGTATCGACGACGAGGCGCTGCGGCTGTTCCAGACCGCGGGCCTCGCCGACGAACTGAGCCGTGACATCATCCAGAACGTGCCGCTGCGCATGTTCAAGGCGAACGGCGAATGCTTTGCCGACATCCGTCCGTCGATGCGCGAGTTCGGCTGGTGGCGGCGCAACATCTTCATGCAGCAACTGGCCGAGCGAACGCTGCGCGACGGGCTGGCGCGCTATCCGCACGTGTCGCTGCGCACCGGCGAAGAAGTGGTCGGCATCGATCAGGATGACGAAGGTGTCACGCTGCAGGTGCGCCGCGCCGACGGCCAGCACTACGCGCTCGAGGCCGACTACGTGGTGGCGGCCGACGGCGGCCGCAGCCCGATGCGCGAATGGCTGGGCGTCAAGCTGGCCGGCACCACCCATCCGATGAAATGGGTCGTGGTCGACGTGAAGAATGCCGGGCTCGACCAGCCGTGCACGGCGCTGAACTGCGACCCGCGCCGCCCGAACGTCTGCATCTATCTGCCGTTCAATTTCCGGCGCTGGGAGTTTCTCGTGTTCCCGCACGAGGACGAAGAGGCGATCGCGAAACCGGAATCGATACGCGCGCTGATCGCGCCTTACGTCGACGATGTCGACCGCCTCGAGATCGTGCGCGCCCGGACATACACGCACCATTCGCGCGTGGCCGAAAGGTTCGTCGTCGGCCGCGTGGCGCTCATCGGCGATGCGGCGCACCTGACGCCGCCGTGGATCGGCCAGGGCCTGAACGCCGGGTTGCGCGACGTGGGCAATCTCGCGTGGAAGCTAGCGGGCGTGGTCAACGGCGCATTGCATCCCGGCGTGATCCACACGTACGAATCGGAGCGGCGCGATCACGCGAAGGCGATGATCGACCTGGCGGACACGTTCGGCGCGATGCTGATGCCGACCAACCGGCTCGTCGCATTCCTGCGCGATCGTTTCCTCGGGCTTACGCGTTACGCACCGGGCCTGAAGGATTACATCCTGCAGATGCGTTTCAAGCCGATGCCGAGCTATACGCGCGGCGTCGTGCTGCCGGGCGCGCCGGACACCGCAGTCGGCAGGATGATCGCGCAGCCGGACGTCGAGACGGCCGACGGCGTGCGCCGCAAGCTCGATGACGTGCTGGGCCCGTGGTTCTCGATCGTCGGCTGGCAATGCGATCCGCAGGCCTGCCTGAGCGACGACGATCGGGCGTACTGGGCGGCGCTGGGCGCGACCTTCGTCCAGGTCAACCGCTCGCGCAGCGGCACCGGCCGCGCGGGGCGGCTGGCCAGCGGCCACGGCAGCACGTGCGTCGAAGACGTCGATAACGCACTGGCCGACTGGTTCGACCGGCATGCGGGCCCGCTCGTGGTGGTGCGCCCGGATCGCTATGTGGCCGCGCAGACGGATGCGGTGGGGATGGCTCGCGTGACCGAAGCCTTTCAGGCGTTCGCGCCGCGACAACGAGAGGAAGCACATGTTTGTTGAGCAACGCACCTATACGCTGGTGCCGGGCGGCGTCGCCGAATATCTGCGCGTGTACGCGGAATGCGGGCGCACGGCGCAGGAGCAGGCGCTCGGCACGATGGTCGGCTGTTTTGCGACCGAAGTCGGGCCGCTGAACCAGCTTGTCTATCTGTGGGCATTCGATTCGCTGGACGATCGTGCGCGGCGTCGCGCCGCGCTGATGGCCGATCCCGAGTTCAGGACGTTTCGCGGCAAGGTCCGGCATCTGCTCGTCAGGCAGGAAAACCAGATTCTCCGGCAGGAAATCGGCGGCCTGTTGCGTGCGCCGAGCCCGGCCGCGTGATGCGATCGCCGCACCGTCCGCGCCCATCGTGCAGTCTCTACCGAGGTATCCGTCTTGATTCCATTTACACCGCTGACATCGCGCATGACGCCTGACGCGCAACGCGATTACGCTCCGCTCCATCTGTATGTCGATGGCCGGTTCCTGCAGGCCGACGGCCGGCGCACGCAGCCCGTTCTCGATCCGGGAACCGGCCGCGTGCTCGGCGAACTGCCGCATGCGACGCCGGACGATATCGACGCCGCGGCGCGCGCCGCGCATCGCGCGTTCGCGGCGTGGCGGCGCGAATCGCCGCTTGCGCGCTCGGACATCCTGCGCCGCGCCGCTGCGCTCGTGCGCGAGCGTGCCGAATCGATCGGCCGTCATATCACGATGGACCAGGGCAAGCCGCTTCGCGAGGCGATCGCCGAGGTCATGTCGTCCGCCGAACAGCTCGAATGGCATGCGGAAGAGGGGCGCCGCACCTACGGCCGCGTCGTGCCGTCGCGTTCTCCCGACGTCGCGCAGACGGTTTTGCGGGAACCGATCGGCGTGTGCGCGGCGTTCTCGCCGTGGAATTTCCCGTTCAGCCAGGCGATGCACAAGATCGCGGCCGCGCTTGCGTCAGGGTGCACGCTGGTGCTGAAAGGGCCCGAGGAATCGCCGAGCGCGATCGTCGCGCTCGCGCACATCTTTCACGATGCCGGATTGCCCGCGGGTTGCCTGAACATCGTCTGGGGCGTGCCGGGCGACGTGTCGAAGCAGCTGATCGAGTCGCCGCTGGTGCGCAAGATCTCGTTCACCGGCTCGGTGCCGGTCGGCAAGCAGCTGGCCGCGCTTGCCGCGTCGCACATGAAGCGCATGACCATGGAGCTGGGCGGGCATGCGCCGGTGCTCGTCTGCGCGGATGCGGACATCGAGCGCGCCGCGACGATGCTGGCCGCGTACAAGTTTCGCAACGCCGGGCAGGTGTGCGTATCGCCGACGCGGTTTTTCGTGCAACGCCCGGTGTTCGAACGGTTCGTCGCCACGTATCTCGACGCGGTCGGCCGGATTCGCGTCGGCTACGGGCTGGAAGAGGCGACCACGATGGGGCCGCTCGCGCATGCGCGACGCGTATCCGAGATCGACGCCTTCGTCGCCGACGCAAGGGCGAAAGGGGCCGATATTGCCGCGGGCGGAACGGTCTTGCCGGGGCCGGGGCACTACTTCGCGCCGACGGTCGTGCTGGGTCCGGCGCGCGACACGCGCCTGATGAACGAGGAGCCGTTCGGCCCGATCGTCGGGATCGTGCCGTTCGACGCGCTCGACGATGCGCTCGCCGAGGCCAACCGCTTGCCGTTCGGACTCGCGTCGTATGCGTTCACGGCGTCGGCGCGCAACGCGCACCGGATCAGCCGCTCGCTCGAGGCCGGCATGGTCAACATCAATCACTTCGGGATGGGGCCGGCGGAGATCCCGTTCGGCGGCGTGAAGGACAGCGGCTTCGGCAGCGAAGGAGGAACGGAGACGTTCGACGGCTACCTGGTCACCAAATTCATCACGCAGATGAACTGACGGCGCGCACGCCGACGATCACGGGTGGCGTCGCGCGCGATGCCGCGCGAATGCTCAGGTGGCCGCGCCGATCCGTGCGGTGGCGTCGATCAGGAGTTTGCCGAGCACATGCTCGTCGAACAGCGCGAAGTGTTCGGCGCGAAAGACCAGCGACAGGCTGCTGTTGATTTCGCCGCTGCTGGCGGTGCGAATCGGCGCGGCGATGCCGACGAACCCTTCGTCGAGCTCGCCGCGCGAGATCCAGTAGCCCGTGTCGACGATCTGCTGGCAGGCGCGCCAGAATTGCGTCCAGTCGGCCGCGAACTCGCCGAGCTCGGCGTTGTGCCGTTCGTGCAGGCGCTTCAGGCGCGCGCGCGACATCGCGGCCACGATCACCTTCGACGACGCACCCTGGAACAGCGGCATGATGCGGCCGCGGCCGAAGCCCAATTGCAGGTTCTCCGCGCCGGTTTCGTGCATGACGTTGATGATCTGCTCGTCGAACAGCGTCGACACGAGCGCGTCGCCGCCGGTGACCTGAACCAGCTTCTGGATGACGGGTTTCGCGGCGGTGAGCGTCGGGTCCGACTGCCGCATGTTGTAGTCGAGATGGATGATGCGCGGGCCCAGCGTATAGCGGCCGTTGCTGCCGACGAGCAGGCCGACGGAGGCCAGTTCCTTCACGTAGCGGTAGCACGTGGTTCGCGAAAAGCCCATGTGTTCGGCGATTTCCTCGGCCGTCATCGACGTCGCGGACGAAGAGAAGACGTCGAGGATGGACAGCATTTTGGTGAGGCTCGACATGACGTGATCCGGGATTCAGACGGCTTGCGGCAATGAAACGGGAAGGACGAATTCGGTTCGGGCTGCCGGGCTGCGGCACGGCGTGCGGCACCGGGGGCGACAGGGCCGTAGTCTAACTTATGTCGCGCGGGCGGCAACCTGAACCGCATGAGCGAAGTTCGGGAAGCGGTCCGGATGCGGTGAATTGGATCGCCTCGCCGTCTATTGATAGGGAATCCTATTTTAATCGTGAAAATCATGCCGGATCAATGCCGTTGCCGTGCCGGTCGGTTCACGGGCGCATCGACCGGGAAAATTCGATGAGGAGAAGAAGATGAAAGCGTGGTTCCGGATGGTGGCGTTGTGCGGTTGCGGTGCGGCTGCACCGGCGTTCGCCCAATCGAGCGTGACGCTCTACGGTTCGCTGGACACGGGCGTGACCTATACGAGCGACGTGGCGTCTGCCCCGCGCGGCGGGCGTCAGCTCGCGTTGCAGGCGGGCGTGTCGCGCAACGACGTGTGGGGCCTGACGGGCAGGGAGGATCTCGGCAGTGCCAACTTCGCCGTGTTCCGGCTCGAAAGCCAGTTCCAGACGTCGGACGGCACGCTGACCGTGCCGGGCTCCGCGTTCAGCTCGCAGGCGTACGTCGGGCTCGGCGGCGATTGGGGCACCGTGACGCTCGGGCGCCAGTTCGATTTCGTCGGCGATCTCATGCCGGCCTTCGCGGTCGCTGCGAACACGCCGGCTGGCCTACTCGCGTGGGGGTTGCCGACGAATGCGTCGGCGGGCGGTGCGCTCGACAACCGCGTGTGGGGCGTTCAGGTGAACAACGCCGTGAAGTACGTGAGTCCGACGTTCGGCGGTATCGCGTTCGGCGGCATGTGGGGCTTCGGCAACGTGCCCGGCTCGGTCGCGCGCAGCAGCGTGCAAAGTGCGATGCTGTCCTACACGCAGGGCGCATTCAGCGCCGCGCTCGCTTATTTCGACCAGCACGACGTCACCGGCGGCGGCAATCTTCGCAACTTCTCGGGCGGGGCCGGCTACAACTTCGACCGGCTTCGCGTCTTCGGCATGGTGTCCGACGTTCGGATCAGCGCCGCCGCGCCGCTGCGGGCAACCACCTACGACGCCGGGCTGACCTATGCGCTCACGCCGTCGTTGCAGCTGGGCGGCGGCTTCCAGTTCCAGCAGCGCGGCGGCGACGTCGGCTCGGCCAATCAGGTCACGTTGAGCGCCGATTATTCGCTGTCGAAGCGTACCGGCCTGTACGCGGTGTTCGCACGCGGGCACGACAGCGCCTATGGCGCCCAGGTCGAGGCCGCGCTCGGCGGCGCGGCGGCCGGCTCGACGCAGACCGCGGTGCGTGTCGGGGTGCGGCATCAGTTCTGACGGCACGGGAAAACACGGGCTGCCGCGCACGCCGCGCGCGAGCCCGTGCGTTGCCTGACGGGTTCAGAAGCGATGCATCATCCCGACGCGCAAGGCCAGCTGATTGCGGCCCGACGACTGCCCGGCGGTGCCGAGCACGTGCGCGTAGTCGAAGTCGGTGCCGGTGTTGCCGGTTGCATGCTGGTACGCGCCCTGAATGTACGTCGAGGTCCGCTTGCTGAGGTCGTAGTCGAGCATCATCGACAGCTGGTGCCAGCTCGGCGATGCGTCGCCCGCCGCCGTCGTGACATGTGCGTGCGTATAGGTATACGCCGCGCCGAACCAGAAGTCCGGCCGGAAGAAATACTGGCCGTTGACCTCGAAGTTGTCGAATTTCCACGCGTTCTGCGAGCCCGTCGCCGGCTGGTTCGCGAAGTACAGATTCGACTCGGGGTTGTACACGTCGACGTGCGAATACGCGGCGGACAGCGTCAGCTTGTCGCTGAACTTGTACGACGCGCCGGCATCGATGTTCTGCTGCGAGCGGCCGCTGAAGACCGTATCGTCGCTCGACAATGCGCCGCCTGCGCTCGCGCCGCCGTTGTTGGCCTTCAGATACGCGACTGCTGCGGAGAACGCGCCCATCTGGTACTGCACCGCGGCGCTGTAAACACGGTTCCTGGCAAAGCCGCCCGCCTGGTTCGAGAGGCCGTAGAGCACCTCGCCCTTGAAGCCGGCGTACGCGGGCGACACGTACTTGACGCTGTTCTGGATGCGGTAGTCCCAGTCGGCATTGTCGTTGTCGTACGGGTGGGCGCCGAAGTCGCCGAGCCAGTTGCCGGTGGACGTAAAGGAGCTCCACATATCGAGCGTGGGATCGTACTGGCGGCCGAGCGTGAGCGTGCCGAACCGGTCGGAATCGAGCCCGACGTAAGCCTGCCTGCCGAACATCCGGGACGTGACGCCGAGCGCCCCCGTGCTCGCGTTGAAGCCGTTCTCGAGCTGGAAGAGCGCCCTCAGTCCGCCGCCGAGGTCTTCCGTGCCTTTCAGCCCCCAGTTGCTGCCGACGGTATCGCCGCTGACCATCTGGTAGGCCTTGCTGCCGCCCGCGTTGCTCGTGAAATTGATGCCTTCGTCGATCAATCCATAGAGCGTCACGGTGCTCTGCGCGTATGCCGTGAGGCTGAATCCCATGGCGCCGGCGGTCGAAACGACCACAATCATCTTCTTCATCGTCGATCTCCAGTTGAGGGCCGGTAGGGCCGTGCGGTGCTGTTTTCGATGACGTGCGGGTACGCCGGACGATCGAAACGGTCCGCTTGTAGTTAGTAAAACGAAATGTATGAAATCAAAGAGATCGGGTCGCTGTCGTCGAGCGGCCCGAACGTCGAACGTTGCCGGGATCGCGGCAACGCAGTGGAGCGGTGTTACAGCATGCGGCGCAGTACGTCGTTCTCGCGATTCGAGTCGAAGAACCGGTGTTTCAGCGCGGCGAGAATATGCAGCACGACGAGCACGAGCAGCGTGTAGGCCAGTGTCCGGTGCAGCCACTGGAATGCCTCGAACCAGTGGTCGTTCTTCGGCAGCAGCTCGGGCACGCGGAAGAAGAAGAACGGCACGCCGTCGCTCTGCGTATACGTGCTGGACATCGAATAGCCCATCAGCGGCACGATGATCGCGAGCGCATACAGCAGGTAGTGCGCGATCTTGGCGAGCTTGCGGTCCAGCTTCGGCAGGCTCGCCGGCAGCGGCGGCAACGGCTTCATCGAGCGAATCGCCAGTTGCGTCAGGACCACCAGCAGCGTGAGCACGCCGAACTCCTTGTGGGTCGGGTAGTACCAGTCGAACTTGGCCGGCAGGTTGTCGTCGAGCCGGACCATCGTCCATCCGGTCCAGAGCTGCGCGCCGATCAGGATCGCCCTGGCCCAGTGCAGCAGCCGAAGCGCGAGCGGATATTTCTCGACCGTGAATGCAATGGCCTGGTTTTCCATTTGGCTAGTCTTCCTTGAAAGCGAAATTGCTACGGGCGGGACGCCGATCGTCATTTCGACGTCCCGTGGCGATCTTCGTCGAACCCGAGCCGGATCGCGATGCGCACGAACCTTCGACGAAAGATCCGTGCGCCCGGCTGTCCCAGCGGTCAGGCGATCGATCGCGAATCCGCGCAGCACTCCTGCAGCGCCTCGCGCAGCGTTACCGCGATGAAGTCGGCCTCGTCCTGCTGCAGCGTCAACGGCGGCGACATCACGACCTTGTTGGCGATCGCCCGGACCAGGACCCCGCGCCTGCGCGCGGCATCGGCCACGCGCGCCGCGAACCCCTTGCCCGGATCGAGCGGCGTGCGGCTGGCCTTGTCGGTCACGAGATCGAGCGCCAGCATCAGCCCCTTGCCGCGGACGTCGCCGACGGTCTCGAAGTCGGCTTTCAGCGGCAGCAGTTGCTCGAGCAGGCGCTGGCCGACCCGTGCCGCATTGCCCGGCAGATCCTCGGCTTCGACGATGTCGAGCACCGCGAGCGATGCGGCGCACGCGAGCGGATGCCCGCTGTACGTATAGCCGTGCATGATCACGTGCGAGAAGCCCGCGCCATGTTCGATCGCCTGCGCGATGCGCCCGTTGTACAGCGTCGCGCCGAGCGGTACGTAGCCGGCGGAAATGCCCTTGGCGACGCACAGGATATCGGCTGCGACACCCCATCCACGGCTGCCGAGCATGCTGCCGGTGCGGCCGAAACCGGTAACCACCTCGTCGGCGATCAGCAGGATGCCGTTCCGGTCGCACACAGCGCGCACGCGCGCCCAGTAGTCGGCGGGCGGGACGATCAGGCCGCCCGCGCCCTGCACCGGCTCCGCGACGAACGCGGCGATGGTCTGCGGGCCGTGGAACGCGATCGTTTCCTCGAGTTGCCGGATGCAATGCTCGACGAGTTGCTGCGGATCGTCGCAGTTCCACGGGTTGCGATAGAGCCACGGCGTGTCGAGCAGCACGCAGCCGGGCAGCAGCGGACCGTGATTGTAATGGTAGACGCCGTTGCCGCCGATCGACGTGCCGCCGACGTGCACGCCGTGATAGCCGTTGCGCAGCGACAGGAACTTCGTGCGCGACGGCTCGCCTGCGGCGACCCAGTACTGGCGCGCCATCTTGAGCGCGGTCTCGACCGCGTCGGAACCGCCGCTGCCGAACATCACCCGCTGCATGTCCTCCTGCGCGAACATCGCGCACAGGCGGTCGGCCAGGTCGTACACGCGCGGATGGGCGACGCCGTCGAAGGTCTGGTAGTAGGACAGCTCGTCCATCTGGCGAGCGATCGCGGCCTTCACTTCCGGTCGGTTGTGGCCGACGTTGACGTTCCAGAGTCCGCCGACGCCGTCGAGCATGCGGTGACCCTCGACGTCGTATACGTAATTGCCGTCGCCGCGCTCGATGATCACGGTGGGGGTCGTGTGCCCGGCGGCTGCCGAGCTCATCGGATGCCAGAATCGCTTTTGTCGCTTTTGATAGTCCATGGTCTTTCTCTCACGAAGTGCTTGAACACAGTGCGGCGCAGCGTGCGCCGCGGGATCACAGGGCTGCGCTGATGATCTTTTCCTCGAGGTACGAGTCGAGCGCGGCCTTCGACAGGTCGCGTCCGATCCCGCTCTGCTTGGTGCCGCCCCACGGCAGGCGCGCGTCGATCGGGCTCCATGCATTGATGGCGACCGCGCCGACGTCGAGCCGCTCGGCGACACGGTGCGCGGTGCCGATGTCCTGCGTCCAGACCGACGCGGACAGGCCGAACGGCGTGTCGTTGGCGATGCGAACGGCTTCGTCCTCGGTGTCGAACGGCATGACCATGCCGACCGGGCCGAACACTTCGTCGCGGGCGATCCGCATGTCCGGATGCACGCCGCCCAGAATCGTCGGGCGCATGAAGCAGCCGCGCGGCGGCACCTGTTCGTCGCCCGCGAGCATGACCGCGCCTTCGGCGAGCGCGCTGTCGACGTGCGCTCGCACGCGTGCGAGGTGACGCGGGTTGATGAGCGCGCCCATCTGCACGCCGGGTTCCGACGGCGGGCCGACGCGGATCGCGCGGGCGGCGTCTGCGAGGCGTTCTTCGAGCGCGTGCGCGATCGAGCGGTGCGCGAGCACGCGCGAGCCGGCCGCGCACGTCTGCCCCTGATTCGCGAACATGCCGGCCATCAGCGACGGAATGGCGCGGTCGAGATCGGCATCCGCGAAGACGATTTGCGCTGCCTTGCCGCCGAGCTCGAGCGTGACGCGCTTGAAGGTCCTGGCCGCTTCGGCGGCGATCGCACGGCCGACTTCGGTGCTGCCCGTGAAACTGATCTTGCTTACGAGCGGGTGCGCGACCAGCGCGGCGCCGACTTCCGAACCGACGCCGTGGACGATGTTGACGACCCCGGCGGGAAGGCCGGCTTCGCAAACGAGTTCGCCGAGCCGGGACAGGGCAAGCGGCGTGTCCTCCGACGGTTTGATGACCACCGGGCAGCCGGCCGCGAGCGCCGGTGCGAGTTTCCACACGGCGATCATGAGCGGCGCATTCCACGGGATGATCTGCCCGGCGACGCCGACCGGCGCACGCCGCGTGTAGTTCAGTGTCGGGCGGCCCATGAAGCCGTCGGTCGGAATCGTGCGGCCCTCGAGCTTGTCGGCCCAGCCGGCGAAGTAGCGCAGCGTGTCGATGCTCATCGGGATGTCCATCATGCGCATTTCGGCAAGCGGACGTCCTTGTTCGACGGCCAGGCATTCCGCCAGCGTGTCACGGTCGCGCTCGATCAGGTCGGCCAGCCGAAGCAGCCAGCGCGCCCGGGCCGAGCCGCCCGCGCGTGCCCATGCGTCGTCGTGCAGCGCATCGTGTGCGGCACGCACGGCACGGTCGACGTCTTCGGCGCTCGACGCCGGCACGGCGGCGACGTAGTCGCCGGTCGCCGGCGCCAGCTTTTCGAAGGTGCGGCCGGCAGATGCGTCGCAATGCCGGCCGCCGATCAGGTTCTGAATTTTCATCATGGTGTCCGTATTTCACAGGGGCGAGTCGTCGGGCCGTGCCGGTCGAGGCGATGAGGGCTGCCACGGCACGGCTTCAACGTCGGATCCACTGTATGTCGATGAAATGGCCGGCCTTGTCCGCTATCGGCAATCGTTGCCGCACGACCGGGATAGGGAATACCCGCGCAGGGGCAGTGCCGACGCGATGGATCGCACGCCGACGGCGAGACAGTGTCAGGGGTGGGGCAAGGCGATGCCGGTGCCGTGTGCGGCACCGGCCAGGCGGAGGTTACGGCGTGGCGCGTCCGAGCTCGCGATACAGGTCGGGATCGCTGCGCTTCAATCGCAATGCGGCACGGATACCGAGCGCGCCGATCGCGAGCAGGAAATACGGAAACATCGCGACGAAGGTCGAATCCGATCCGCTCAGCACGGACAGGTTGCGCACGACCAGCACGAGGCACGCGCCGAGTGCGATCACGCTGACGAGCGGCGCGATCAGGCGGTGCACCACGCTCGCATCCCGATGGTCGCGCGCGAAGAACGCGATGACCGAGGCTGCCACGAGGATCTGCACCGCAATGATGCCGATCGTGGCCAGCGCGCTCATCCACGAGAACACGACGGCGAACGGATCGAGGCGGAAGGCGGCCGAGCCGACGATGGCCGCGAGTGCGATCAGCGTCTGCACTTTGCCGGCGACGTCGGGGCAGCGATGCACGGGGCACGTATGGCCGAGCTTGCGCCACAGCACGCGTTCACGGCCCATCGCGTAGAAATAGCGCGTGATCGTGTTGTGGAACGACAGGATGGCCGCGAAGAGGCTCGTGACGAGCAGCACGTTCATCGCGTCCGTCGCGATGCCGCCGAGCAGCCGGCCGCTCACCGCAAACCACAGATTGGCCGGATCGCGGGCCGCCTGCGCGGCAATCTGGCCCTCGCCCCACGCCTCGACGATCGCCCACGACGACAGCGCGTAGAACACCATGATGAGGATCACGGCCAGGTACGTGGCGCGCGGGATCGTGCGCTTCGGGTCGCGGGCCTCCTCGGAGAAGATGGCCGTTGCCTCGAAGCCCATGTACGAGCCGAGGACGAACACGAGCGCGGTGCCGAGCCCGGGGGCAAACACCATCGCGGGGCTGAACGGCTTCGCGCTGAAGCCGCCGGCGCTCGCGCCGTGCGCGACGATCGCGAGATCGAGCAGCATCACGATCGCGATCTCGCCGATCATCAGCATGCCGAGCAGCCGGCCGCTGAACTCGATGCGTCGCGCGCCGCAGAAGTGGACCGCGGCGACGCAGGCGAGCGCGAACGCCCACCACGGCACGTCGACGCCGTAGTGCCGCTGGATGCTGTCGTTCAGGAAGAAGCCGAACATGCAGTAGATCGCGATCTGTACCGCGTTGTACGCGACGATCGCGACGAACGCGCCGCCCACGCCGGCGGGACGTCCGAGCCCGTTCGCGATATACGCGTAGAAGGCGCCCGCATTGGAGATGTGCCGGCTCATCGCCGCGTAGCCGATGCTGAAGATCAGGTACATGATGCCCGCCAGCACGAATACGCCGGGCACGCCGGGACCGTTGCCGAGCGAGAACGCGGCGGGCGTTGCGCCGACCATCGCGGTGAGCGGCGCGGCCGCGGCGACGACGAAGAAGACGATGTGTGAAAGTCCGACGGCGTTTTTGCTGAGCCCCGCTTCGGACCGGGATGACAGTTCGTTCATGAGTAGTCCCGCTGACCGGGTCGTCCGTCAGGAATCGACCGCGGCATGCCTGATCAAAGTCCCTGCGTCGCGGGCCGATCCTGACGATCCGGCAGCGATGGCTGCCGTTTGCCGGCGACACAGGTATGCGCTTCGACGGCCGCCCGGTGAGGCGCGCGCAGCGCGCGAGCGAGCCGACGACAAAATTTACGGTGCCGAAATACCGGACGTTGTCCGCTATCGGCAATCCGCATGCATCGGGCGGCAGGGGATTACCCGGATGCGGGGCGCCGCATAGGCGCGGCCTCAGCTCAGGCGGGGCGTGTGCGACGGTAGCTCGTGGAAATGTTGCTGGTAGTAGGAGGAAAAGCGTCCGAAGTGGCAAAAGCCGAATTGCGCTGCCGCATCGCCGATCCGCATCGTTTCGGGTGTCGTCATCAGGAAGCGTCGGACGGCGTTCAGCCGGATCGAGCGCAGGTAGGCCGTCGGCGTGGTGCCGACGACGTTCTGGAAGCTGTATTGCAGCGTGCGGCGGCTGATGCGAAGGTGATGGCAGAGATCGATGACGGTCGGTACGTCGTCGCTTTCCAGCGCGATTTCCTGGCTGCGGCGAACGATGTAGCTTTGCGTCGATGCCGACGGCAGCGCACCGGCATCCGGGTCGTCGGACTGCACGAGGTCGAGCAGGATGCCGACGACGCTATGCGCGAGCACGCGTTCGTCGAACGCATCGCGAGTCGTGAGCGAGCCGCTGTCGAGCGCCTGGCAGAGCACGCGCTCGAGGCCGTCCAGCGCATTGCCGTAGCGCGCCGGCGAGATCGGGAGCACCGGCTGCTTCAGGATGCGCGCCGGCAGGTTCGCGAGTTCGTCGAGCCCGCGATCGGCCGTGAGCGTGCGATCGATCGTGAAGGCGAGCACTTCGGTGTCGCACGGAAGATGCGCGACGAACTCCTCGCCGCCGCGCAAGGTCAGCAGGCTCGGACGCTCGACGGTGCGCCCCTGCACCACCGGCGCGACGGTACTGGCGATCGGCAACGCGAAGCAGAGGCGGTCGCGCGGCGCCAGGCCGTGCTGCATCACGCGCTGGTTGATGCGTTCGCGAAAGACGTGAAAGCGCTGGCCGGCGACCTGGCGCAGCGTGGTCGTGGCGGTGCCGGGACTGATCTGGTCGTAGTGCTGCGACCAGTTCACGATCGCCTGGGAATGGAGGAACACATCCGAGAAGCGCAGTGTTTCAGCGTGCAGGTTCATGGTATGGCCAGTGCGTCTCTTCTCAAATTCGATGCCAGCCGAAGCCGGCTCATGCTGCCCGGGCGCGAGCAGCACGGTTGCGCAACGCGCGGTCCGTCTGTCGTCTCCCGGCCGGGATCGTGCAACCCGATCGGTGCCGACGATCATATCCAGAAATAAAACGTCGGGTGGACGCGTTGGCCGGCGCCTGCCGCTGGCCGCGTCACCTGCAGGCGTTGCGTCGCGGATGGCAACGGGCGGCTGCAAGGAGAATGAAATAAAAATCCGAAATGCGGGACAATTCAGATTGTAGTCCGCTTATAAACGTGAAATAAATTATATAAATCCCATTATAGGGGATTTGATTTAATTTTTGAGATCGGGTTTACACACGGTGCCGTGTGACGCGCTGCAAAGGGCGCGAACGCGTGCAGGCAGCCGTGTGCGGGTCAATCCGGGTCGGATTTCAGGCCGCCGTCGATCCATCGCGCTTCGGACGCGCGCAGATGGGCGCGGATGGCCGTCTGGGCCGCGATCGGGTCGCCGGCCTGCAACGCGTGGAGCACGTCCTCGTGCTCCTGCACGGCGGCAGTCCAGGTCTGCGGATTCTCGGCGTGTCCGCGCATGGCCGCCGCGATCGGGTCGTGGCGGCTGTCGAACAGTTCGCCGACGAAGCGGGTCAGCACCGAATTACCGGCGGCTTCCGCAATCAGCATGTGGAACTGCCGATCGGCCTCGACGGGCGATTTGCCGGCCTCCGCGAGCCGCTTCATGCGCTGGACCGTGCGGCGCAGCCGGTCGAGCATCGCGGCCGTCATCCGCGCCGCGGCCAGCGCGGCGACGCTGCCTTCGATGGCCGCGCGCGCCTGCATCAGTTCCGACGGACTGTCGCCCAGCGTGGCCATCGGGCCGACATCGTCGGCCGCCGTATCGCGGACATAGACGCCGGAGCCCATCCGGATCTCGATCTGGCCGCCGATTTCCAGTGCGATCAACGCTTCGCGCAGCGACGGGCGCGAGACGCCGAGCGTCAGCGCCAGTTCGCGCTCGGGCGGCAGGCGCTCGCCGACGACGAATTCGCCCTGACGAATCAACGCGACGATCTGGGCCGCGACCGATTGGTAAAGCCGCTTTGGTTCTGTCGATTTCATTCGATGGATCTTTGTCAATACGCTTTCCGCGCAGGCGCGCGTGGTCGAGTCTATCACGGGCGCCGTATCGCCTCGGACGGCAGCCTGTCCATGCAGATGTCCGGGTTTTCACCATTGGTAAGATCGGATGTGAATATATAAATTGGCTTGACCAATGATGGGTGAATCGATGGGTTTCTTCTGAATTGGACTGACCAGACGGAATCGACGTCGGCCCTTCGCAAGGAGAATTGAAATGAACGCGTCCCACCCGTGAACGTGAGAGCAGAAGCAGGAGGTGGATCCTCGCGGGCCAACGGCATCGAAGTGCCCAGGTGGAAAATGCACGCATTTCCCGGCAACCGGAGGATCCACGATGAACAGTATCGCAATGGGCGTCGACATCGCCAAGCAGGTTTTCCAGGTGCATTACGTTGACCGGGAAACCGGAGAGATCGTGAACAAGCCGATCAAGCGGGCGAAGTTTCTCGAGCACTTCGCGCACCGTGCATGGTGCCTGATCGGAATGGAAGCATGCGGCGGTGCGCACCACTGGGCGCGAGAACTGACGCGGATGGGTCACGAGGTCAGGCTGATGCCGGCGGAGTTCGTGAAGGCGTTCAACATCCGCAACAAGAACGACGCGGCAGACGCGCGGGCGATCTGGCTGGCGGTGCAGCAGCCGGGCAAGCCGGTGGCGGTGAAGACCGAGATGCAGCAGGCGATGTTGGCGCTGCACCGGATGCGCGAGCAGTTGGTGAAGTTTCGGACGATGCAGAGCAACGGGCTGCGCGGGTTACTGACGGAATACGGCGAGGTGATGAGCAAGGGACGGGCGAAGCTGGACAAGGAAATACCAGCCGTACTTAGCCGCATCGCCGAGCGCCTGCCGGCGGCGCTGATCGATACGTTGCGCGAGCAGTGGAACGGGTTGGCAAAGCTGGACGAGCAGATAACCGAGATCGAGCGCCGGATGCGCGAATGGAAGAAGGAAGACCGGGCCGTGAAGATGATTAGCGAGATTCCCGGTGTGGGGTTGCTGACGGCAACTGCCGCGGTGGCAATGATGGGTGACCCGAAGGCATTCCGGTCGGGACGTGAGTTTGCCGCGTGGGCGGGCCTGGTGCCAAAGCAGACCGGCTCAGGCGGCAAGGTGAACCTGCACGGGATCAGCAAGAGAGGCGACATGTATCTGCGCACGCTGCTGATTCACGGTGCGCGTGCGGTATTGACGCATGCGAAGGAACCCGGTCCGTGGGTCGAACAGATGAAGAAGCGGCGACCAACGAATGTCGTGATCGTCGCGCTGGCCAACAAGATGGCGCGGACGATCTGGGCGGTGCTCGCGCATGATCGGCCGTACCGGAAGGACTACGTGAGCATGAAACCGGCCTGAACGGTTTACGCACGGTAGAAGATCAACGTTTAACACAGGGTGAACGTCGAAAGGTTGCACAGCAATCGAGTGTGATGACAAGCCAGGTAGGACCGGGACTCACTAAACCTGAATTGCGTAACGAGCTTCGAGCTCGTTAGGAGAATGAGGTGTGAGTCAGCGGATTTCATAGGGGCCCGCAGCGGCAGGACCGGCTGCAATAAGGCCGGATATAGAGACGCAGCCCATCCTGTCTGTCAGAAACGCAAGAAAGCTGTTGCAAACGGGACGCGTTCATATAGACGCAATGGCAATGCCTCGCAATCTGCCCGGTCAGGCCGCACAGGTCGAAGCGGACCGGGAGATCCTGCGCCTGGAGGGAATTCGCAAGCGCTTCCCGGGCGTCCTCGCGCTCGACGGGATTCGTCTTGACCTGCGCCGCGGCGAGGTGCATGCGGTCTGCGGCGAAAACGGCGCAGGCAAATCCACGCTGATGAAGATCATCAGCGGCCAGTACCTGCCCGACGAGGGCGTCGTGCATTATTGCGGCGCTCCGGTGCGGTTTCGTTCGGCATCCGAAGCGCAGGCGGCCGGCATCGCGATCATCCATCAGGAACTCAATCTCGTGCCGCACCTGAGCGTGGCGGAGAACCTGTATCTCGCGCGGGAGCCGCGACGCGGGCCGTTCGTCGACACGAAGCGCCTCAATGCGGATGCCGCGCGCTGCGTCGCGCGGATCGGCCTGAACGTCGCGCCGACGACCAAGGTCGGCGTGCTGTCCATCGCGCAGCAGCAGATGGTCGAAATCGCGAAGGCGCTGTCGCACGACGCGCGCGTGCTGATCATGGACGAGCCCACGTCGTCGCTGACGGAATCGGAAACCGTGCAGCTCTTTCGCATCATCGAGGAGCTGCGCGCCGACGGCGTCGCGATTCTATACATCTCGCACCGGCTCGACGAAATGGCGCAGATCGTCGATCGCGTGACCGTGCTGCGCGACGGGCGCCACATCTCGACGGACGATTTCGCCGACGTGAGCATCGACGACATCGTCGCGCGCATGGTCGGGCGCACGCTCGACGACGCGTTTCCGCCGCGGCAATCGACGCCGTCCGAGGACGTGCTGCTCGACGTGCGGGAGCTGCGCCGCGACGGCGTGTTCGGGCCGGTGTCGTTCTCGCTGCGCCGCGGCGAGATCCTGGGCTTCGCCGGGCTGATGGGCGCCGGGCGCACCGAAGTCGCGCGAGCGATCTTCGGCGCGGACCGCCCGGACGGCGGCACGATCGAGCTGCATGGCCGGCCGGTGACGATCCGCTCGCCGCGCGAGGCGATCCACCACGGCATCGCGTATCTGTCGGAGGACCGCAAGAAGGAGGGGCTCGCGCTGCCGATGCCCGTCGCGGCGAACCTCACGCTCGCGAACGTGCGCGGCATCGCATCGCGCTTGGGCTTCCTGCGCTTCGACGACGAGCTCGACGTGGCGCGCCGCTACGTGCAGGACCTCGCGATTCGCACGCCGTCGGTACACCAGCGCGTGCGCAACCTGTCCGGCGGCAACCAGCAGAAGGTCGTCATCGGCAAATGGCTCTACCGGGGCTCGAAGATCCTGTTCTTCGACGAGCCGACGCGCGGCATCGACGTCGGCGCGAAATTCGCGATCTACGGATTGATGGACCGGCTCGCCGCCGACGGCGTCGGCGTGGTGCTGATCAGTTCGGAACTGCCGGAACTGCTCGGCATGACCGACCGGATCGGCGTCTTTCACGAAGGTCGATTGACCGCATTTCTCGACACGAAACACACCAGTCAGGAGGAGATCATGCACTATGCGTCGGGGCGTTCCCATGCTTGAAATGACATCCGGGCGGAGTCCGGCCGACGAGCGGGCGGCGCGACAGCGGCGGCGCGACCTGATCCAGAAGTTCGCCGCGCTGGGCAGTCTGGTCGTGCTCGTGTTCGCGTTTTCGGTATCGAGCGCGGCGTTCTTCTCGGTCGACAACCTGATGACCGTCGGCCTGCAGGTGACCTCCATCGCCTACCTGGGCGTGGCCGCGACCTGCGTGATCATCACGGGGGGCATCGACCTGTCGGTCGGTTCGGTGCTCGCGCTGGCCGGCGTCTGCGCCGCGCTGCTGGTCAAGGCTGGCGTGCCGGTGCCCGCGGCCATGGCGGCCGGGGTCCTGGTCGGCGCGCTGTGCGGGTTCGTCAACGGCATCTGCGTGACGCGCATGGGCCTGCCGCCGTTCATCGCGACGCTCGGCATGATGCTCGTCGCGCGGGGCATCGCGCTCCAGATCACGGGCGCGCGGCCGGTATCCGATCTCGGCGACGCGTTCGGCGCGCTGGGCAACGGCGCGCTGCTGCGCATCTCGCGCATCGGCGCGGACGGGTTCCCCGACACGACATTTCCCGGCATTCCGTATCCGGTCGTGATCATGGTCGTGCTGTTCGTGGTGGTGTCCGTGCTGCTGTCGAGGACGTCGCTCGGCCGCCATATCTACGCGGTCGGCTCGAACGCGGAAGCCGCGCGGCTGTCGGGCGTGAACGTACAGGGCGTGAAGCTCTTCACCTATGTGTTGTCCGGCGCGCTCGCGGGCGTGACCGGCTGCGTGCTGATGTCGCGGCTCGTCACCGGGCAGCCGAACGAGGGCGTCATGTACGAGCTGGACGCCATCGCCAGCTCGGTCATCGGCGGCACGTCGCTGATGGGCGGCGTCGGGACGATTTCCGGCACGGCGATCGGCGCGTTCGTGATCGGCGTGCTGCGCAACGGCCTGAACATGAACGGCGTATCGAGCTTCATCCAGCAGATCATCATCGGCATCGTGATCCTGGGCACGGTCTGGATCGACCAGTTGCGCAATCGCCGGCCCTGACCGGCAGCAAGCAGTCCCTACCAACGAGAAGCGGAGCGAGACATGAACAAATCCATCCTGCTGGCGGCATCGGCGTGCCTGTACGCGGCGTGCAACAGCGGCGCGTATGCAGCGGGCGGCGAGATCGCCGTGATCGTCAAGACGGTCAATTCGAACTACTGGCAGAACGTGCAGAAAGGCGCGAAGGCGGCGCTCGACGGGGCCAAGGGCTACACGATGACGTTCCAGGGCCCCGCGGCCGAATCCGACATCAGCGGGCAGGTCAACATGGTCGACAACGCGGTCACGCGTCATGTGGCGGGCATCGTGCTCGCGCCGTCCGATCCCGATGCGCTCGTGCCCGCGATCAAGAAGGCGTGGGAAGCGCACATTCCCGTCGTGCTGATCGATTCGGCGATTTCGGACGCCGGCAAGCCGTATTACCAGTCGTTCCTGTCGACCGACAACGAGAAGGCGGGTGCGCTTTGCGCCAAGGCGCTGATCGACCGTGTCGGGCAGTCCGGCAAGATCGCGATCATGTCGTACGTGCCGGGCGCGGGGTCGGAGGTCAGCCGTGTCGGCGGGTTCCGCAAGTACATCGCGAGCCATTCGAAGCTGCAGATCGTCGGGCCGTACTACTCGCAATCACAAATGGCGACCGCGCTGAACCAGACGACCGACGTGCTGTCGGCGCACCCCGACCTGAAGGGCATCTTCGGCGCGAACGAGCCGACCGCGGTCGGGATGGGCCGTGCGCTGAAGCAGTCGGGCAAGGCAGGCAAGGTGGTAGCGGTCGGGTTCGACGGCAACGAAGACCTGCAGGGCTTCGTGCGCGACGGTACGGTGCAGGCGATCGCCGTGCAGGGTTCGTGGCAAATGGGGAACCAGGGCGTGCGCACGGCGCTCGAGGTCGTCGAACGCAAGTCGGCGCCGAAGCTGATCGACACCGGCGTCGTGATGGTCGACAAGCAGAACCTCGATTCGGAAGCGGCCAGGAACGTGCTGTACTGACCGGCCGCGCAAGTCGCCCGCGCGCGGGCGGCGATCGCCGGTCGTACCTTCCTTTCCGCATCCAGTCGCCATTCATGAACGCAAACGATACACGCGCGTTGCCGCGCGGCGGACTGACGGTGTCCGCGCTCGGCCTCGGCTGCTCGCAGCTCGGCGGCCTTTATCGTCCGATGTCCGCCGCCGATGCCGACGCGCTCGTCGACGCCGCCTGGGCTGCCGGCCTGCGCTACTTCGACACTGCGCCGTACTACGGCTACACGCTGTCCGAGCGGCGCGTGGGCGCGGGGCTCGCCCCGCGCGAGCGCGGCGCGTTCACGCTCAGCACGAAGGTCGGGCGGTTGATGCGCGCCGACGCGAGCGTGCGCCCGGGCGACGACGGCTGGGCCGAGCCGCTGCCGTTCCGCCCGGTCTACGACTACAGCTACGACGGCATCATGCGGTCGCACGACGACAGCCGGCAGCGGCTCGGGCTCGCGCGAATCGACATCCTGTACGTGCACGACATCGGCGCGATGACGCACGGCGATCGCCACGCGCACTATTGGGAACAGCTGACCCGCGGCGGCGGCTTTCGCGCACTGGATGCGCTGCGTGCGGGCGGCGAGATCGGTGCGTTCGGTCTCGGCGTGAACGAATGGCAAGTGGCAGCCGATGCACTGAACGAAGCGGCGCTCGATGCCGTGCTGCTGGCCGGCCGCTACACGCTGCTCGAACAGACGGCGCTCGAACCGCTGCTCGACGCGTGCGTCCGTGCGCAGACGGGCATCGTGATCGGCGGCGTGTTCAACTCCGGCGTGCTCGCCGGCAACGGCAAGTTCAACTATTCGGACGCGAGTGCCGACGTGATCGACAAGGCGACGCGGCTCGGCGCGCTGTGCAAACGCTTCGACGTGCCGCTTCCCGCCGCCGCGTTGCAGTTCCCGTTCGGCCATCCGGCGGTCGTGTCGTGTGTGATCGGCGCGCGCGGCGTGGCCCAGCTGAAACAGAACATCGAATGGTTCGAGCGTCCGGTGCCGGCCGAGCTGTGGGATGGGCTGCGCGATGAAGGTCTGATCGCGGCGCATGCGCCCGTTCCCGGAGCGCACGCATGACGGCACGCATCGACGCTCATCAGCATTACTGGCGGATCGGCGCGCGAGCCGGCTGCTGGCCGCCGGCCGAACTCGATGCGATTCACCGTGACTTCGGCCCCGCCGATCTGACGCCGCTGCTCGACGCGGCACGCATCGACGGCACCGTACTCGTGCAATCGCTGCCGAGCGAAGCCGATACGCGCTTCCTGCTCGATCTCGCGGACGCAACCCCGACAGCCTGCGCCGTGGTCGGCTGGGTCGACTTGAAGGCCGACGATGCGCCGGCACGAATCGCGGCGTTTGCGTCCGCGCCGAAGGCGCGCGGGTTGCGGCCGATGCTGCAGGATCTGTCCGACGACGCGTGGATCGACGATCCGCTGCTGGATCGCGCGGTCGCCGCGATGCTCGAGCATGCGCTGCGTTTCGATGCGCTGGTGATGCCGCGCCATCTCGATCCGCTGTATGCGTTCGCGCGACGCCATCCGGATCTGCCGATCGTGATCGATCACGGCGCGAAGCCGTTCATCGAGCGCGGCGAGCTGCAGCCGTGGCTAGCGGCGATGCGCCGGCTCGCGAGCCTGCCGAACCTTCACTGCAAGCTGTCCGGCTTGTGGACCGAGGCCGGGCTGTCGGCCGGCGCGGACACCGTGCGCATGCGCACGCGGCCTTATGTTCGTGCACTGGCCGAGCTGTTCGGCCCGACGCGATTGATGTGGGGTAGCGACTGGCCCGTGCTGCGTGTTGCGTCGGCCTGCGGCGGCTACGTCGAATGGCTCGCCGCGTGCGAGGACGACTGCACGCAGTTCCTCGGCTCCGCGGCGCTTGCCGACGTCTTCGGCGGCAACGCACGCCGCTTCTACCGGATCGACGCCGCGCGCAACGACGAATGACCCGATCGAAAGGAATCCGACATGCTCAGCGTGATTTGCGAATCCCCCGGCGTGCTGCGCGTGCAGCAGCGCGACGTGCCCGTGCGCGGCAGCGGCGAAGTATTGTTGCGCGTCCAACGCGTCGGCATCTGCGGCACCGACCTGCACATCTTCACCGGCAACCAGCCATATCTCGACTATCCGCGCGTGATGGGTCATGAACTGTCCGCCGTCGTGGTCGAGGCGGAGCCCGGGTCGGGGCTCGGCGCCGGAGACGCGGTGTACGTGATGCCGTATCTGTCGTGCGGACACTGCGTGGCATGCCGCCACGGCAACACGAACTGCTGCGTGAACATCAAGGTGCTCGGCGTGCATCGCGACGGCGCGCTGGCCGAATACCTCAGCGTGCCTGCGCGGTTCGTGTACAAGGCCGACGGCATTTCGCTCGACCAGGCGGCGATGCTGGAATTCCTCGCGATCGGCGCGCACGCGGTGCGGCGCGCGGACGTCCGTGCCGGGCAGCGGGCGCTGGTCGTCGGCGCCGGGCCGATCGGCATGGCCACGATGATCTTCGCGAAGCTGCGCGGCGCCGACGTCACATGCCTCGACACGCGGGCCGACCGTCTGGCGTTTTGCCGGCATCATCTCGCTGTCGATGCGGCGGTGGAGGCGGGGGCGGACGACGCGGCGCGCCTCTCGTCGTTGACGAACGGCGAGTATTTCGATGCGGTGTTCGACGCGACGGGCAACCTCGATGCAATGAATCGCGGTTTCGAATTCGTCGCGCACGGCGGCAAATACACGTTGATCTCGATCGTGCGCGGGCACGTCGCGTTTTCGGATCCCGAATTCCACAAGCGGGAAACCACGTTGCTCGCGAGCCGCAATGCCACGGCCGAGGATTTCGCGACGGTGCTCGACGCCATGCGCGCCGGGCGCATTCCCGACCGCGCGCTGAACACGCACCGGATGCGGCTCGAGGACGTGCCGGACGCGTTTCCACGTCTGCTGGAGGCGGGGCAGACCGTCGTGAAGGCGCTCGTCGAATGTTGAGCTCTCGAGTTCGGCGCGCCGCGCGCAGCCGATCGCCAGCCGGTGCGGATTCGAGGGCGCGATGGTGGCGTTGCCGGCGATGAAATCGTCGAATGTCGCGCCGTGCATCGCGCGCGGGGCATGCGGGCCGACTCGGCCGAGATTCGCCGCGTTGCGATCGAATCGGCGCGCGTCATCGTGTCGGAGACCGACGAAGTCGCTTGGCGCGGTGTCGAAGGCCGGCCGTTCGATGCTTGGTGCGGTCTACGAGCATTCCGAATCGATTCGGTCGTGCAATTTTCACGATTCCGGGCGCAACGGAGCTTTTCCGGCCGATTCGTGATGTAGAACAATTTCATCCGTCGTTGGAAAGGATGGGATAACTATAGGAATTTCCAGTTCCTCCAGCGTGCCGGTTTCCAGTCGGGCGAATCGTTATGAGGCGACTGCCGTATCGTTGCGCAAGCAACCGGCGTGACGAGAAGCAGCGTCGGGCATCCGCGCGAGCGAATGCCAGAAACCTTGGCGTCCGTTACTGCGCCGCGCCCTCGGCATCCGCCGTCTCGCCGAGGAACCCGCCGCTCTGGTGCGCCCACAGCGCCGCATAGATGCCACCTGCCTGCAGTAATTCGGCGTGCGTGCCTTCCTCGACGATGCGCCCTTCGTCGAGCACGATCAGCCGGTCCATCGCCGCGATCGTCGACAGTCGGTGCGCGATCGCGATCACCGTCTTGCCGCTCATCAGGCTGTCGAGGCTGCGCTGGATCGCCACTTCGACCTCGGAGTCGAGCGCACTGGTCGCCTCGTCGAGCACGAGGATCGGCGCGTCCTTGAGCATCACGCGCGCGATCGCGACGCGCTGCCGCTGGCCGCCCGACAGCTTCACGCCGCGCTCGCCGACCTCGACGTCGTAGCCGCTGCGCCCGTGCCGGTCGCGCAGCCGGTCGATGAAGTCGGACGCTTCAGCGCGCACGGCCGCATCGTGCATCTCGCGCTCGGTCGCGTCGGGGCGGCCGTACAGGATGTTTTCGCGCATTGTCCGGTGCAGCAGCGACGTATCCTGCGTGACCATCCCGATCGCGGCGCGCAGGCTGTCCTGCGTCACGTGCGCGATGTCCTGCCCGTCGATCCGGACCGCGCCGCCGTCGACGTCGTAGAAGCGCAGCAGCAGGTTCACGAGCGTCGACTTGCCGGCGCCCGAGCGGCCGATCAGGCCGATCCGCTCGCCCGGCCGGATCGTCAGGTTCAGCCCGTCGAACACCGGCGTGTCGTTGTCCTCGTGCGCGAAACGCACGTTGTCGAACACGATGCCGCCGCGTTGCACGGCGAGCGCGTTCGCGTCGGGCGCGTCAGTCACGCTGCGCACCTTCGTCAGCGTGTTGATGCCGTCCTGGATCGTGCCGACGTTCTCGAACAGCTCGGTCATCTCCCACATGATCCAGTGCGAATAACTCGACAGGCGCAACGCCATCGCGATCACGGCTGCGACCACGCCCGCGCTCGCCTCGCCGTGCATCCACAGGTAGAGCGCGAGGCCGGTCGAGCCGACCAGCAGCAGCGTCGACAGCAGGTGGTTGACGATCTCGAACGCGCTGACGAGCCGCATCTGCGCATCGCCGGTCGCCTTGAACGCCTCCATCGCGCGCCGTGCGTGATCGGCTTCCCGGCGCGTGTGCGAGAACAGCTTCACGGTCGTGATGTTCGAATAGGCGTCGGTGATGCGGCCCGTCATCAGCGCGCGGGCGTCCGCCTGCTGGCTGCCGACGCGCCCCAGGCGCGGCACGAAGAACGCACAGGCGGCCCCGTAGCCGAGCGCCCACAGCACGAGCGGAATCATCAGCCGCCAATCGAAGCTGGCCGCCAGCGCGAGAATGCCGATCAGGTACGCGGCGACGCCGATCACGACGTCGACCGACATGAACAGCGCGTCGCGCACCGCGAGCGCGGTCTGCATGATCTTGGTCGTCACGCGGCCCGCGAACTCGTTCGCGTAGAACGACAGGCTCTGGTCGAGCATCAGCCGGTGAAACAGCCAGCGCAGCCGCATCGGGAAGTTGATCGCGAGCACCTGGTGCTTGACCATCGTATGCAGCCCGATCAGCAGCGCGCTGCCCGCGAGGATCGCCGCGAAGCCGGCAAGCGTGCCGAAATGGCGGCCGCCGAAGTCGGCCGGCGTCGCCGACGACAGCCAGTCGACCACGCGCCCCATCATCGCGAACAGCGCGGCCTCATACGCGGCGAGCGCGGCCGATGTCAGCGCGATCAGCAGGATCCAGCTGCGCGCGCCCTTCGTGCACGCCCAGACGAACGTGAAGAATCCCTTCGGCGGCGTGACGGGATCCTCGAGCGGGAATGTCGGCAAACGCCGTTCAAACCACGAAAACATTGATCTTTCTCCTTGTGCGATCCGATCAGATGCTCGGATGGCGATCGCGTTGCGGTCGCGTCGCCCGGCTGCGAGTGTCGCATTGATCCGTTTGGGCTGCAGGCCGGTTGTAAGCGGTGGCGACACCTGGGGTTGCCCGAGCTGTCATCGCGCGCCATAAAAATATCTTGACTATCTACCTACTAGTAGATAAAGTTCGATCCATGGAAACGAAACCGACCGTCCGCGAACAGATTCTCGACCACGCGATCACGCTGATGATGCTGCGCGGTTACAACGGCTTCAGCTATCGAGACCTGTCCGACCTGGTGGGCGTGAAGACGTCGAGCATCCACTACTACTTCCCGTCGAAGGACGACCTCGTGCTGGAAGCCGTAGCGGCTTACAGCGACGACGTCCTCGCGGCCATGCGGGCGATCGATCCGGCGTTGCCGGCGGACGTGAAGTTGAGCCTGTACACGAAGCTGTTCGGCCGAACGCTCGGCGACGGCAACCAGATCTGCCTGTGCGGAATGCTGGCGGCCGATATCGAATCGTTGCCGGAGAACGTGCGGCAGGCCGTGCAGGGGTTCTTCAAGGCCAACGAGAACTGGCTCGCCGAATTGCTGGCGCAGGGTGCGAAGGAAGGCACGCTGCAGTTCAGCGGCAAGCCCGAAACGGCCGCGCGCACGTTGTACGCGGCGTTCCAGGGCAGCGTGCTGGCGAGTCGGCTGTTTCACACGCGGGCGCGTCTCGAGGATGTCGAGGCCGTCTGGAAAACCCGCTCCTGAGGGGCGCGGCAGGCGGTCAGGCGGTTCGCCGCCTTTTGTTGGAATTCGCCATCTATCTGAGGGTAGATAGATGACTGGAGCGGATGGATTTGACCACCGCGTTTTTTTGGGGATGTTTATCTATCTATGAGTAGATAAACAAGCGTGACGGCCGCGGCAAATCCGTCAGTGCGCGATCCCCGATTGGAAAGCTGTTTCACTCACTCATCGTTGAAAAGGAGTCTGTCATGTCGATCGAAAAAGTGCTGTACCGCGCTCATGCAAAAGCCACGGGTGGCCGTGACGGCCGTGCCACGGTGCCCGAAAGCGGTCTCGAACTGAAGCTGACCACGCCGCGCGAACTCGGCGGCGCGGGCGGTGCCGGCGCGAACCCCGAGCAACTGTTCGCGGCCGGCTACAGCGCGTGCTTCATCGGCGCGATGAAGTTCGTCGCGGCCCGCGACAAGATCGCGATCCCTGCGGACGCCGCGATCGAAGGCAGCGTCGGCATCGGCGCGATCCCGAACGGCTTCGGCATCGAAGTCGAACTGAAGATATCGCTGCCGGGCCTCGACCGCGATATCGCGCAAACGCTGATCGACCGCGCGCACATCGTCTGCCCGTACTCGAACGCGACGCGCGGCAACATCGACGTCACGCTGACGCTCGTCTGATCGCACGCACCGCAGCCATTCATCGCCATTCAACGTTCAAGCCAAGGAGTTGCATCATGAAGATCGTCAAGCCGCTGTTGGTCGTCGCCGCCGTCGCCGCCGCGTTGTCCACCGCGTCCGCCGCATTTGCCGCCGGTGCCGAAGCCGTTCGGCCCGATGCGGCGACGAGCGGGTTCCTCGCCGCGCTGAACGGTCAGAAGGGTCCCGGCCTCGAAACGCTGAGCCCCGCGAAGGCGCGCCAGGTGCTGGTCGACGCGCAGAACGGTGCGAAGGTCGATTTGTCCGGTATCGAGGTGTCGAACCGCACGATCGAACAGGACGGCTTGTCGGTGCCGGTCACGATCGTCCGCCCGCAGGGCGCGACGGGAACGTTGCCGGTGTTCATGTTCTTCCACGGAGGCGGCTGGATTCTCGGCGACTTCCCGACGCATGAACGTCTCGTGCGCGATCTCGTCGTGCAGTCGGGTGCCGTCGCGGTGTTCGTGAACTACACGCCGTCGCCGGAAGCGCATTACCCGGTCGCGATCAACCAGGCCTATGCGGCGACGAAGTGGGTCGCCGCGCATGGTGCGGAAATCGGTGTCGACGGCAGCCGCCTCGCGGTGGTCGGCAACAGCGTCGGCGGGAACATGGCGGCGGTTGTGGCGCTGATGGCGAAAGACAAGGGCGGCCCCGCGATTCGCTTCCAGGGCCTCTTGTGGCCGGTCACGGACCACAACTTCAACACGGGCTCGTACAACGCATTTCAGCAGGGGCACTTCCTGACACGGCCGATGATGAAGTGGTTCTGGGACGCCTATACGAAGAACGAAGCGCAACGCAACGAGATCTACGCGTCGCCGCTGCGTGCTACCACCGCGCAGTTGAAGGGATTGCCGCCCGCGCTGATCCAGGTCGCGCAGTTCGACGTGTTGCGCGACGAAGGCGAAGCGTACGGCCGCAAGCTCGACGCGGCAGGCGTCGATGCAACGACCACGCGTTATGACGGCACGATTCATGATTTCGGTCTGTTGAACGCGCTGGCCGAGGACGCGCCGACGAAGGCCGCGATGAAGGCGATGGCGAACGAAATCGCGACGCGGCTGAAGTAAGTCTGCGGGTCGCATTCGAACGCGCTCGAAGGCGAACGACGAAGCGGCGGGCTTGTGCCCGCCGTTTTGCATGCGAACGACAGGCGCGACGAAACGCGACACCGCCCGCCCGGCTCGGCCGCTCGAATCGCGATCGTGCGATGGCACGTTCGCGACCGGCTGCCGCCATTGTTGGTACGATCGCGCGTATCGTCCACGCCGGCGTCGCATGCCGCCGGCCCATCGGCCGCCGGCTGCACGGTAGCGCGGCCACGTTCGGGAGAAGCGGTTCATGCTGCAGGCGTTCGCGGTCTTGCTGACCTTCCAGTGTCTCGGGGAAGGGGTGTCCTATCTGTTCGGCCTGCCGGTGCCGGGCCCCGTGATCGGCATGCTGCTGCTGTTCGGCTTCGTGATGCTGCGCCCGCAGGTGGCCGACGCGATCGAACCGACCGCGCTCGAGCTGCTGCGCCATCTGTCGCTGCTGTTCGTGCCGGCCGGCGTCGGCATCATGGTGTCGGCCGACCGCGTGCGCGGCGATGCGGTTGCGGTTGTCGTCGCGCTCGCGGTGAGCACGTCGCTCGCGATCGCCGTGACCGCGCTCGTCACGCGCGCGTTGCTGCGCCGCCAGCGGCGCGCGGACGGCACGGCGGAGGGCACCCAATGACGGCTTTCCCGAAACTCGGCGCGATCTGGGTCTATCTCGCCGCGACCCCGCTGCTCGGCCTGACGATCACGCTGATCGCGTACCTGATCGCACAGGCCGTCTATGCACGCGCGCGCTTCAACCCGCTCGCGAACCCGGTGCTGATCGCGGTCGCGCTGATCGTCGTGCTGCTGACGATCACGCACACGCCGTATCCGACGTATTTCGAGGGGGCGCAGTTCGTTCACTTCCTGCTCGGCCCGGCAACCGTCGCGCTGGCGCTGCCGCTGTATCGCCAGTGGTCGAAGCTGCGGCGTACCGCGGTGCCGCTGCTCGTCGGGCTGCTGGCGGGTTCGCTGACCGCGATCGTATCGGCGGTCGGCATCGCCGCGCTGTTCGGCGCGTCGCACCAGACGATCGCGTCGCTCGCGCCGAAATCCGCGACCACGCCGATCGCGATGGCCGTCGCGCAGGAGATCGGCGGGATTCCGTCGCTGACCGCCGTGCTGGTGATCTCGACGGGAATCTTCGGCGCCGTGTGCGCACGCGGGATCCTGAACGCGCTGCGCATCGAGGAGCCGGCCGTGCGCGGTTTCGCGCTCGGCGTCGCATCGCACGGGATCGGCACCGCGCGCGCGTTCCAGGTCAGCGAGGAGGCCGGCGCGTTCGCCGGGCTCGGCATGGGGCTGAACGGCGTGCTGACCGCATTCATCGTGCCGATCCTGCTGCCGGTGCTGTCGCGCTGGATCTGAGCGGTGCCGAGCGTCGGCGGCGCGCGATGCTATCGGTTTCCCTGATGGCCGCGTGCGCCGCGCCGGCTGGCCGGGCGCCCGCTGCGCACGTATCGTTGCCGTTATCGGGAGAATTCAGGAACCGGCACGGACATTTGCGCAGCGATCGGCTAACGTTGCATCGGCGCCGTCGTCGCACGCCGACGTCCGTCACGTGCGTACCGGCGTTCGACCCACAACCAACAATCGACAAGGAGATCCGGCCATGACGAAGTCTCGCGTGGTTTCGGTGGCAGTGGCAGTAACGGCGTCGTTCGGTCTGCTGTTGACCGCCGCGCCGGCGGCATACGCGCAGGATCCGGCGTCCGCACCGACGCAGAAGCAGCTCGACAAGGCGCAGAAGAAGGCCGCCCGCAAGGCGGCACGCGCGCGCCACGCGAAGGACCTGAAGGCGATCGGCACGGGCAGCGGCTACCGGCTGACCAACGACCAGAGCAACTATCCGCAGAACGCGGTGGAAAAGGCGCCCGCGACGAAGGCGGCACCGGCACCTGCTCCGGCCGCGCCGGCATCGGGCCAGTAACGGCCGGCGTTCGCGCAACGAAAAACGGCGCCGGGTCGACCGGCGCCGTTCGTTCGCGTGCGTCCCGCACAGGCGGCACGCGCCGCGGTCCCGGGCTTCCCGGGACGCACGGCAACCCGTCAACCCGCGTTACGACGCGAGCTTGGCGGCCAGTTCCGCGACGTGCTTGCCCTGGTAGCGCGCGATGTCGAGCTCGTTCGCGCTCGGCTGACGGCTGCCGTCCGCGCCCGCGAGCGTGGTCGCGCCGTACGGCGTGCCGCCCGTGATCTCGTTCATGTTGACGAGCCCGCTGCATGCGTATGGCACGCCGACGATCACCATCCCGTGGTGCAGCAGCGTCGTGTGGAACGACGTGATGGTCGTTTCCTGGCCGCCGTGCTGCGTGCCGGTCGACGCGAACACGCTGCCGATCTTGCCGACGAGCGCGCCCTTCATCCACAGGCCGCCGGTCTGGTCGAGGAATGTGCGCATCTGGCCGGCCATGTTGCCGAAGCGGGTCGGCGTGCCGAAGATGATCGCGTCGTAGTTCGCGAGCTCGTCCACCGTCGCGACGGGCGCGGCCTGGTCGACCTTGACGCCGATGGCCTGCGCCTGGTCGGCGGGGATGGTTTCCGGCACGCGCTTGAGCGTGACCTCGACGCCGGGCACCGATTTCGCGCCTTCCGCGACGTGCTGCGCCATCGTTTCGACGTGCCCGTAGGACGAGTAGTAAAGAACGAGTACCTTGGCCATGTTGCGAATCTCCGATTAAGAAGGCCCCGCAGTCAGCGGGGCCTGGTTTTCCGAACGGGCGTCATGCCCACTCGGCCGTCACTTCGACCGGGCGCAGGTCGAATACCAGCACCTCGGCATCCTTGCCGTCGGCGAACGTCAGCGCCTGTTCGCCGCGGATGCGCGCGCCGTCGCCTTCGCCGAGCGTCACGCCGTTGACCGTCACGCTGCCGCGTGCAACGTGCACATAGGCGAAGCGGTCCGCTGCCAGTTCGAGCGTGGCGCGCTCGTCGCCGTCGAACAGGCCCGCGTAGATCCGCGTGTCCTGGCGGATCGTCAGCGAACCGCCGTTACCGTCGGGCGATACGATCGGCGTGAGCTTGCCGCGCTTGTCGGCCGCCGCGACATTCGTCTGCTGATAGCGCGGCTCGGCACCCTTCTCGGACGGCCCGACCCAGATCTGCAGGAAGTGGACGGGCGTCTCGTGCGAGTGATTGAACTCGCTGTGACGCACGCCGGTCCCCGCGCTCATCAACTGGACGTCGCCCGGCACGATCACCGACCCGGTGCCCATCGAATCCTTGTGTTCCAGCGCGCCGTCGAGCACGTACGACAGGATTTCCATGTCGCGGTGCGGGTGCGTGCCGAAGCCGCGGCCCGGCGCGACGCGGTCGTCGTTGATCACCAGCAGGTCGGAGAAACCGACTTGCTTCGGATCGTAGTAATTCGCGAAAGAAAACGTGTGACGGGAGCTGAGCCAGCCATGCTCGGCACGGCCACGTTGGTTTGCTGCACGAGTCTCGATCATGATTTTTTCCTGGATGTCCGCCGGACCTCGGAAGTGGGCCCGGCCGTTCGTTGAGGTGAATCTTAGGTCAATCGATTTGACAAATAAATGGCTGTAGAGATAATGACTGTCACTTCGGAGTGGACAATATGGAACTCAACGATCTGAGGATCTTCGTCGCGACCGTCGACGCGGGCAGCTTCACGGCGGCGGCCGATCAACTGATGCTGTCCAAGCAGTTCGTGAGCCGGCGCACGATGGCGCTGGAGGCGTCGCTCGGCGTGCGTCTCCTGCATCGCAACACGCGCAATCTCGCGGTTACGGAATCGGGGCAGGAGTTCTATGCGCGTGCGCAGCGGATCCTCGCGGAGGTTGCCGACGCCGAGCAGGCGATGTCGGTGCGCAGCACCGAGCTGCACGGCTCGCTGAAGATCAGCGCGCCGCTGTCGTTCGGGATCACGCACGTGTCGCCGCTGATCGCCGAATTCCTGTCCGCGCATCCGGCCGTGCGGTTGAACCTCGACCTGACCGACCGGCGCGTCGACCTGATCGGCGAGGGTTTCGACCTCGTGCTGCGGATCGGCGCGCTCGAGGATTCCACGCTGATCGCGCGAGCGCTGGGTGCATGGAAGATGATCGCGTGCGCGAGCCCCGCTTACCTGAAGCGGCAGGGCACGCCCGGGACGCCGGCCGATCTCGCCGGGCATACATGCCTGATGTACGGCCGCGAGCGGCGCGTCGGCTGGGAATTCCGGATCGACGGCGTGGCGCGCACGTTCGACGTGCAGGGGCCGCTCGTCGCGAACAACGGCGAAGTCGTGCGCGACGCGGCGATCGCCGGGCTCGGCATCGCACTGCTGCCGCATTTCATCGTCGGCGCGGCGCTCGACAGCGGTGCGCTCATGCCGGTGCTCGACGCGTACGCGCCATCGCCGATCACGCTGAACGCGGTGTTCCCGCAGCATCGGGAAGGGTTCGTCACGCTGCGCACGTTCATCGGGTTTCTGGCGGAACGGCTGGGCATGCGCGGATAGCCGGCCACAGGGGCGGTGCGGGCCGGCGACGGTCGCGGAACAGGCGTGCGGCGAACAGGGGCGTAATCTCCGCAGGATCTGCGGAGATTGTCGAGCGACGCGGGGAATCGGTCGGGTCATCTTCGCATCGTGAGCGGCGATCCGTCGATCATGCGCACACGACGCTCGATGCGGTTTGGGTCAAGGTGCGCTTCTGGTCGCGATGTGCCGGCGTCGCGATGAATGCACGTCAGGTCAAGGTCATGAATGGCCGGCTCGACGGCTGCGGAGGGAAGCTGACGACCAGGCAAGTGGGGCGCCCTCGCGAAACGCTCGCAAGACACGGCGCTGCCGGCCTTCGCGAGCGTCGCCGTCGTCGTGTGCGTGATCGGTGTGGATGGCGCGGCCGGTTCGGGTTACGCTTCGGCGGGCGTGACATGCCGCGCATGCCGCGTCGGGTACTTTTACCTCGAACGTTGCGGACACGACGTTTTTACAGGTCCGCGACCCAGCGACGATCCAGGCCATGACAATCCAGAACCGATCGAATGCTCGCGCCGGCGAGCGAGGGCAAGCCGCGCTTCGCGGCCGGCAGGTGCGGAACGCGACCTTGCCATCCGCCGTGATATTTGCAGTCCTGACGATTGCGCCGCCGGCCGCGCATGCCGCCGGCTTCGACTGCGCGAAAGCCGCTTCGCCGACCGAGAAGGCGATCTGCGCGGACGCCGGCCTGTCGTCGCTCGACGGCCAGTTGGCGGTGGCATGGAAGAGGGCGCTGGCCAAAGGCGGCGATGCGGTTGCGTTGAAAGCCGCGCAACGGAAATGGCTCAAGCAGCGCGACCAGTGCGGCGGCGACGCCGCGTGCGTCGGCGATCGCTATCGCGAGCGGCTCGCGAGCCTGAACGGCACGCCGCTTGCAGCCGACCGATGGCAGCAGACGTGGTATCGCGACAGCGACAACCCGTCGTTCGGCGGCGTGCTGACGTTCACCGGCACGGCACCGCGTCTTCACTTCGAACTGAGCGGCAACAACGGCGCGAATACTGGCGGACTCAGCGGCGATATCGAACTGCACGGCGACCGCGGCACGTTTCGTCAGGACCAGTGCCGGCTCGATTTCAGCCGCAAGGGTGGGCGCATGCAGGTCGCGCAGCAGGGCAGCGATGGCGATTGCGGCGCCGGTGCGGGCGTCGTGTATTCGGGCGACTACGTGACGGCGTCGAAGGCTCAGGCAAGCCCGCCGGCTGATCTCGTGACCCTGAAGGTGCTCGACGATGCGCGGCAGAACGCGATCGCACACAAGCTGCTCGGCGCCGACTATCAGACGCTCGTCGACATGATCAACTACAGCGCGGACGAGAAGGATCTCGACGGCCTGAACGCCAGCGCGAGGTCTTACTGGGTGCGCGGCATCGCGACGACGAACGCCGCGATCGTGATGCACCGGGGCACCGAGCTGTGGATCGGGCTGCTCGTATTCGATGCGCACGACCAGGTGCGGATGCGCTACTACACGACCGTGCCGGCGTGGAAAAAGACCGTGCCGAAGACCATTCGCGCGTGGCACGACAATCTCGACAAGACGCTTCCGATCGACGTGATGTGATCCGGCCGGGCGGTGCGCCGACCGGCGTGCCGGCCACGCATGGCGCGTTTGTTACGTGACAATTGTCCACTGGATGGAGACAGCCAATCTTGTTTTGACGGATTGATGATTTACGGTGAGACAGTAGACTGGCACCCGTGCTTCGCCAGAACCGCTCCGCAGCGTGCCACGACGGCGCGACCGGACGGATTCTTCGGCGGCGGGCTGACCGGCCCGCGGTTCGATCGTGCGAGGAGGGTTCGTTGTCGATCCGTGGTTCGCCGTCCGGCGGACGTCGGCACCGAATGCGTCAAACCGTCAATTCAAGGTGATCGCTATGCGTTACATTTCGCTGGAGTCGAAGAAGGACGAGCTGCTGCTGGCCGCTCGCGTGCTGATGATGATCCTGTTCGTGCTGTTCGGCTGGCAGAAGCTGAACGGCTTCTCGGGCACGGTCGCGTACATGGCGTCGACGGGGGCGCCGTCGCCCGAGCTGTCTGCCGTGATCGCGGTGGCGGTCGAGCTGGTCGGCGGCGCGCTGATCGCGGTCGGGTTCTATACGCGTCCGCTCGCACTGGTGTTCGCGGTCTATACGCTTGCGACCGCGTTGATCGGGCACCGCTACTGGGCGCTGCAGGGCATGGACCAGTACCTCGCGATGATCAACTTCTACAAGAACATCAGCATCATCGGCGGGCTGCTGTTGCTCGCGGTCACGGGGCCGGGCCGGTATTCGTTCGACCGGAAGTAACCCGCGAGCGCGAGACGTCGCGCTGCACGACGGGCCCAGTGCGCGCAATCGCGCACCGGGCCTTGTTCCATTTCCACTGGTCGCACGTCGTCGACGTGCGACCGAAATCGACATCGGTTGCCGGTTCTCGTATAGATTGGGGGCCCTCACCCCCTTTCACGGTTCGCTATCGTGTCGCCCCCGACCATTCTCCTCATCGGTGCGTCCGGCCTGCTCGGCCGTGCGGTCGCCGCATCGCTGTCCCACGAATCGTCGCTGACGCTGCTCGCCACCATCCGGAACCCGGACACCGCGGGCGCACGGCGCCTCGCGCTGCCGCCGGAAAACGTCGCCCGGCTCGACGTTCTCGACCAGCCGGCGCTCGAACACCTGTTCGACACCCGCCGGCCGGCTGCCGTGATCGTCTGCGCCGCCGAACGCCGCCCGGACGTCTGCGAACGCGATCCCGCGGCCGCGCGTGCGATCAACGTCGACGCACCGGCCCGTATCGGCGCACTCGCCGCGCGCTATGGCGCGTGGACGCTCGGCATTTCCACCGACTACGTGTTCGACGGCACGGCCGCGCCGTACCGCGAAGATGCCGTGCCGAACCCGCTGAACATCTACGGCCGGACCAAGCTGGAAGGCGAGGCCGCGTTGCTCGCCGCATCGCCGCTTGCGTGCGTGCTGCGCCTGCCGTTGCTCTATGGCCCGATCGTCGACTGGCGCGAGTCGGCCGTCACGAGCCTCGTGCCGGCGATCGTCGCGTCCGCGCGACCGGGCGCGGATGCGGTCGGCATGGACGCATGGGCGATCCGCTATCCGACCTGGACGCCCGACGTCGCGGCGGTCATCCGTGACCTGACGCTGCGCCATCTCGCGGGCTCGCCCGTCACCGGCATTCGGCATTGGTCGGGCGAGGAACCGATGACGAAGTACGACATCGCGCAGCGGATCGCGGCCGCGCTCGGCGTCGACGCGGCGCTCGCGCGGATCGACACGCCGGCCGATGCGACGCCGCGTCCGTACGACTGCCATCTGGATGCGGCGAGCGTGCGCGCACTCGGGATCGATCACGCGACGCCGTTCGCGGCCGGGCTGCAAGCCGTGTTGCGCGACGCGCCGCCGCTGCCGTAAGGACGGCGCGCGCCGCGATGCCGCAACGCGCGGCAGCGGTCATCGTTAGTGCATCGCGAGACGCAACACAGCGCAACATTCCCGATTGCCGGGAAATGTCGGGGCCGCGGGGCGGGGCGTCCGCTTCGCCGATGCCGTGACGCATACGAACAAATCACGAGAGCAAGAGAGAGCCCATGCCGACACGTCTTCGTATCGGGCTCGATCGTGCGCGCGACCGGCGCGATGCCGGGCAACGGTCTTCCACCCGGCCGCGCGCGCGGGCGTGCGAACTGGTCGACCCGAGCACACGGCGCGCGACCTGGCGCGTGCCCGTTCCCGGTCAGGCCGACTGCTTTCTGGCCGCGTCGCCCGGCGAAGCGGACCGTTACGTCGTCCATATCGATGCCGATACGTTCTACGCGCTGTGGCTCGGCACGAGCCCGGCTTTTCCGCGACCGGATGCGCAGGACTGCGTACCGCGTTCGGCGATGCCGCTCGACAGCAAGTATGCGACGGCTCCCGCCGCATTCCGGGCCGGCCGCCTTGAGCCGGTCACGCTGCCGAGCGTCGGCTACTGGACGACCGGCAGCGGCTGCGAAGTCGCGATGAGCGACGGCATGACGCGCACCTACTGGCTGCTTGCGAACCGCGTGCGATCGTTTCCGGTCAGCGTTGCCAACGCGACCTGGGCGACGATGCTGAACAACATGGCCGGCGTCGGCGTGTCGCCGATCGCGTTCAGCGCGCTTTTTGCGCGACGGGCATGAGCGTCGCGCGACCCGTCATTTGACACCCCGCGCGCCCGGCCATTAAAGTCGCGTCGCGGGGCGGTGGGTCAAGCACACCCCCGGAACAGGCAGCCGATGTTCCGAGACTACGGGGCTACCCCGTGGATGAAACCGACACCCCGATGCGTCGCAAGAGCGCAGGTTGCGCGTTGCGCAACGACTGCTCTCGCAGCACCTGTCACGTTGACTCATCGTCCCGCCCATTCTTCGCCATGCACGTATCCCGGTTCGATACAGCCCGCTTGATTGCCGATGCGATGCTGGCCGGCCCGCCCGAACGCGGCGGCATGCTCGAGCGCATCGCAACCGTACTCGGCGCCGCGCCGTCGTGGGTGCACGCGCTCGTGGATCACGCGATCACGCACTTCGGCACGCACTGGACCGACGTCGATACCGATCTGCTCGCAAGCGCGCTGGCCGATACGTCGGCGTTCATGATCGCGTGGTACGGCCATCATCGGCCGGTCGTGGTGCGCATCATTCCCCGGCCGCCGGTGCAGCGGCCGCTGCCGCCGCGGCTCGCGGGCGTCGACGTGCCGCAATGGCCGACGTGCGGCGACCTTGCAAGCTGGCTCGGCGTGAGCGCGCCCGAGCTCGACTGGCTGGCCGACCGCTGGCGCGTCGACGCGCGCGGCAGCGGCTCGCCGCTGCATCACTACACGTACGCGGGCTACGACAAGCGCCGCGGCGGCTGCCGCCTGATCGAGATCCCGAAGGGCCGGCTGCGCGAAGCGCAGCGCCGCATCCTGCACGGCCTGCTCGATCGCATCGCGCCGCACGACGCGGCACACGGCTTTCGCCGGGGACGCGGGATCGTGTCGTTCGCCGCGCCGCATGCGGATCGCGACGTCGTCGTCCGCTTCGATCTCGCGGATTTCTTCGTGTCGGTGCGCGCGGCGCGGGTTCATGCGTTGTTCACGACGCTCGGCTATCCGGCGGAAGTCGCGCGAACGCTGACCGCGCTGTGCACCAACCGCGTGCCGTCGGCACGGCTGCTCGCCCCCGACCTGCGCGACCGGTTCGACTGGGCAAGCCGCCAGCGCTACCGCAACCGCCACTTGCCGCAGGGCGCGCCGACCTCGCCGGCGCTGGCGAACCTGTGCGCGTTCCGGCTCGACATGCGGCTCGCCGCGCTCGCGCGTTCGCTCGACGCGAGCTATACGCGCTACGCGGACGATCTCGCGTTCTCGGGCGGCGCCACGCTGGCGCGCGAGGCCGGGCGGCTGCAGGCGAGAGTCGCCGCGATCGCGCTCGACGAAGGTTTCGCGCTGCAGTTGCGCAAGACGCGCGTGATGCGGCGCGGCGTGCGGCAGCAACTGGCCGGCGTGGTCGTCAATCGCCATCCGAACCTGGCGCGCGACGAGTTCGATGTCCTGAAGGCCATCCTGACCAATTGCATCCGCCACGGACCGGCGTCGCAGAATCGCGCCGCGCACCCGGATTTCCGCGCACACCTGGCCGGACGCGTCGCCCATGCATGCGCGCTGAACGCCGCACGGGGCGCAAAGCTGCACGCGCTGTTCGCTCGGATCGCGTGGGACGGGTGCCGTTGCAGCGCGTAAATCGTCGCGCCGGCGTCGATGCTCGCGGGCTCCGCGCGGCGCCGGAGGTGCGCCGGATCACAAAAGTCCTCGAACACGATGGATGCGCGCTGCTATCATTCGCGCCATGCCGCGCCCGACCACGATGCGGCGCTCGATGGCGAGGCGGTCGCCATCGACGGTTCGCCACGCGTTCGGGTGCGGCGCGCTACGTGTTGCGTGTCGATGCCATCCGGCTTTCGACGATTGCGTTGCCTGCGGCACACTGCTAAAGCCTCGCAGGTCCAGGCAAACGATTCACACATCGCAACACCGATTGGCGGAACTTCGTGATAGGTTCTGCCATCGGAGGTTTTTTGAACAAAAACATACCCAAAGAGGATGAATACATGACCCAGGCTCTGCAGGACCTCGAAGCACAACTTCGGGACCTGAACATCAAGTTGTCGGAAGCCAAGCAGAAGGAGAAGCAAGCCGCACTCGCGGCATTCAGGGAGCAGGTCGAGCTGTTGGGCATCTCGCAGCAGGAAGTGCTGAGCGCCCTCGGCTACATCGTCCAGCGAAAACGCAAGGCGCCTGCGAAGTATTACGATCCGACGACCGGCCGTTCATGGTCGGGTCGCGGCCCGCGGCCCAAATGGCTCGAAGGCAAGGATCTCGACACGCTGCTCGTCGACCGCGAGGCCAAGACCTGGTGGCCCGGGGACGATCAGGGCTGACGCCGCACCGCACGGCATCGCTCCGGCGCCATTCGACCCGCGCCCGCCACGCAACACTCGCTTCATCCCCTTCTTTCGGTGTCCCGCCTGCTCGCGAGGCCCCGCCTTCGAAATCTTTCAAATTCATTACCCGCCGCTGCCCGTTTCCGTTCCCGGAAGCGGGCGCGCGGCACTTTCTGCGTGCGCATGTGGGCCGGCCCGTCGTGCATGGTTTCAGGCTTTAAAATGTCGCCCGGATATTCCCGGCAGGACACCATGGCAGCAAACATGAAATCTTCGGCGCTCGGCGATCCGGCGGCGCCGCGCACCGAACAGGTCGGGCCGTACGCGTGGAAGGCGCTGGCCGGCTCGGCGATCGGCTACGCGATGGACGGCTTCGACCTGCTGATCCTCGGCTTCATGCTGCCCGCGATCACGGCCGCGCTGCAGCTGACGCCCGGGCAGGGCGGCGCGCTCGTCACGTGGACGCTGATCGGCGCCGTCGCGGGCGGCATTCTGTTCGGCGCGCTGAGCGACCGCTACGGCCGCGTGCGCGTGCTCACCTGGACGATCATGCTGTTCGCGGTCTTCACCGGCCTGTGCGCGTTCGCGCAAGGCTTCCGCGATCTGCTCGTGTACCGGACCATCGCGGGCATCGGCCTCGGCGGCGAGTTCGGGATCGGCATGGCGCTCGCGGCGGAAGCCTGGCCGGCGAGCAAGCGGGCGCGCGTGTCGTGCTACGTCGCGCTCGGCTGGCAGGCCGGCGTGCTGCTGGCCGCGCTGCTGACGCCGCTGCTGCTGCTCCATATCGGCTGGCGCGGGATGTTCGTGGTCGGCGTGCTGCCGGCGCTGCTCGCGTGGGTGCTACGCAACCGGCTGCACGAACCGGAAGTCTTCGTGCAGCGCGCGACGCAGCCGCGCGCCAACGCGTTCCGGATGCTCGTCGCCGACGCCCGCACCGCGCGCACGAGTCTCGGCATCGCGATCCTCTGCTCGGTCCAGAACTTCGGCTACTACGGGATCATGATCTGGCTGCCGACCTTCCTGTCGAAACAGATGGGCTTCTCGCTGACGAAGTCGGGACTGTGGACGGCGGCCACCGTCGTCGGGATGATGATCGGCGTCTGGACGTTCGGGCAGCTCGCCGATCGCATCGGCCGCAAGCCGACATTCCTGCTGTACCAGCTCGGCTCGGTCGTGACGGTCATCGCGTATGCGCGGCTGTCGGACCCGACGGCGATGCTGTGGGCCGGCGCGCTGATGGGAATGTTCGTCAACGGGATGGTCGGCGGCTACGGGACGCTGATGTCCGAGGGCTATCCGACCGCCGCGCGCGCGACCGCGCAGAACGTGCTGTGGAATATCGGCCGCGCGGTCGGCGGCTTCGGGCCGGTGGCGGTCGGCGCGCTGGCCGCGCGCTACTCGTTCCAGACGGCGATCGCGCTGCTCGCTGGCCTCTATGTGCTCGATATGGTCGCGACGCTGTTCCTGATCCCCGAACTCAAGGGCGTCGAACTCGAATGACGATGCGCGGCACGCGGCCGGGTGCCGCAATCCGATGTCATGCCGCAGCGCGACTCAACGATTCATCACCGGAATTCACGATGCAACGCAACAACCGGACGATCGGCGTGATGGGCTCGGGCAAGGAGCCGTGGCTCGCGTTTTCGGAACCGCTCGGCGCATGGCTCGCGCAGGCCGGCTTCAACCTGCTGACGGGCGGCGGCCAGGGCGTGATGCTGGCGGTCGCGCGCGCGTTCGCCGGTGTGCCGGGGCGGGCCGGCCGATCGATCGGCATCCTGCCGACGCAGGCCGATCCGCACGCGGGCTTCGTGCCGCTCGACGGCTATCCGCATCCGTTCGTCGAGATCCCGATCCTCACGCCGCTGCCGCGCCGCGAACCGGGCGCCGATCCGCACACGATCAACCGGAACTACGTGAACGTGCTGAGCAGCGACCTGATCGTCGCGCTGCCCGGCGGGCACGGGACGGCCGAGGAGATCGCGCTTGCGCGGCGCTGGCGCAAGCCGCTCATCTGCCTCGGGCCGGACGGTGCATTTCGGGAGCTTGCCGCGGGCGCGACGTGCACGTCGTCGCTCGACGATGTGATCCGGTTTGTCGAAGCGGCATTCGCGCCGGTGTTGCCGGATGCGGCGCACGCGGGGCGATAGGGCCGCCGTGGCCGTGCGTCAGGCGCCGCGTGCTGGTTCCGACGGCAGCGGTTCGTCCAGCCGGTCGAGCACGTGCTTCCAGTCGAACGGCAGCAGCGCGTCGTAGTCGGATGGAGATTTCCCGCGGCGATCGACTATAACCACATTCATGCAAGCCGAAACGCGTGTATCGGCTCGCATCGGCTTGCCCGCGTTGCCGGGCGGGCCGATCGCATCGCATATCGCGCGGATCGGCGACGGCGATGCATTCGTATTTCGGGTTCGTTCAGGGAGAGAGCATCATGCGCACACTGTTGCCGATGACGATCGCATGGCTGGCGGCCTGCGGTATCGGCTCGGGATCCGCTTATGCCGCCGATGGCAACGGCGCAGCGCCGTGTCGTGCGGCGACCGCACAAAGCGCGCCGATGCCCGCGATCCCGTCGTTTGCGTTGCCGGGGCAGGGCGAGACCGCCGGCGTGTCCGGCTCGACGGTCCGCAGCTTTTCCAACCCGGGATGCGCGGGTGCGATCCTGCAGGGCGAACATGGCACCGCGACGGTCGACGGGGACCGGATCGAACTGAAGGCCGGCACCGTCTACGTGAATGGCGTGTCCTACGGTTCGGTGACGCCGGCGCAGACGGTCGAATACGATGTCGCGCGCGGCAAGCGCACGTTGCGCGTGGACGGCGACATACGCATTCCGGCGCACTGACGTTTCGTATCCGGGCTGTGCCGGGCGATGGCGTGCCTGCGCGATCGCGGCATGGTGTCGATCCGCGGCAACGGGCGCCGCTCGACCGCCGGATGCGCGGCGGCCGCCCATTCCGACCCGTTCCTCTAGTCGAGGCCTTGACCTTGAAGTTGAGTTGAACCTTAGAGTGCCTGCTGACGGTCATGAATCGGCAGGCCGCGCACGTTGCCTGCCACGACTCATCTTCGACGAGAGGCAACGCACATGGACAGGCGCTTTACACAGGTCGAATTCGGGCCGCACAAGGTCGACGTGCCCGAAGGCGGGTACTACGACCGGTTTCGCATGAATCCGGACCTCGACGAGGTCGCGCGCGATCCCGCCGCGGGGAACATCGATTTTTTTCGTCGGATTCCGAAACGTCAGGTCGCGTCGCGCGTGGGGCCGACCTGGACGCCGAACTTCTACTATCGTTCCAGCAGCATCCAGCTGCTGTTTCTCGCGCCGCTCGAGCGCCTGCGCACGATGCTGCCGGTGCCGCTCGAGCCGCTGCGGGCGGTTCCCCGATACGGGCTGGTCGCGCTGACCTTCTTCTCGTATTCGGTCTGCGACAACGATCCGTATGACGAGGTGTCCGTCGCGGTGGTGATTCGCCGGCCGGGCGCGCGCGGCTCGCATGCGCTCGAGCTCGTCGATGCGATGCGGCGCCGGAGCTTCTTCGCGCATGTGCTGGCGCTGCCCGTCACCACGGAAATCGCGCGGGTGCGCGGCGTGCACGGCTATCAGCTGCCGAAATGGCTTGCGAATATCGACATGACCATCGGCGCACGCGTCAGCGCGCGGATTGCCGGGCCGGACGGTCGAGCGGACCTGACGCTGAACGCGCCGTCGCCTGCACTGACCCAGGTGCCTTCCCAGTCGCGGATGGGCACGAATACCATGATCAATCTCGTCGACGGCGTGTGGCATCGGAGCGCGGTGCAGACCAATACGCTGTCGTTCGCGCAGCGCGTGCTGCCGCGCGGCGTCGAGCTGGTGCGGCACGGCGGTCCGCTGAGCCGGCTGCTCGACGGGCTGGGCATCGCCACGCTCGTGCGGTTCGACGTGGTCAAGGATGCGCAGCTGGTGCTGAATCTGCCGACGCCGTTGAAGGTGTTCGATGAGCCCGCTCGATAAACCCGGGCGTCCGGAGCCAACCTGTCTGAAAGGAAGCGTCGATGACCCAGCCGACCCATGATCTCGATCTCGTCGTATTCGGTGCCACCAGCTTCGTCGGGCAGATCCTGACGCGCTACCTGTCCGAATACCTGTCGGGCAGCGGTGAAGTGCTGCGCTGGGCGATCGCCGGCCGCTCCGAAGCGAAGCTCCGGCAGGTCAGGGATACGCTGGGCGCCGCGGGGCAGGCGCTGCCGATCATCGTGGCCGATGCGGCCGACGAAGCGCAATTGCGGGTGTTGTGCGCGCGCACGCGCGTCGTCGTGTCGACCGTCGGCCCGTACGCGCTTTATGGCGAGCCGCTGGTCAAGGTCTGCGCGCAAACCGGCACGGACTACTGCGATCTCACCGGCGAGACGCAGTGGATCAAGCGGATGATCGAACGGTACGAGCCGGCGGCCCGGCAATCGGGCGCGCGCATCGTGCATTGCTGCGGGTTCGATTCGGTGCCGTCCGACATCGGTGTGCTGTTCCTGCAGCAGCACGCACGGCGGCAGTGGGGCGTGCCGGCCACGCAGGTGAAGATGCGCGTGAAGACGCTGAAGGGCGGCGCGTCGGGCGGCACGGTCGCGAGCGTGATCAACGTCGTGCGCGAAGCCGCGGCCGATCCCGCGTTGCGCCGCGAACTGCTCGATCCGTATGCGCTATGCCCGAAGGATCACGGCTTCACGGTGCGGCAGCACGCGGTCCGGTCGGCGGAATTCGATCGCGACGGCGGCACGTGGATCGCGCCGTTCGTGATGGCGGCCGTCAACGAGCGCGTCGTGCATCGCTCCAACGCGCTTGCGGACGACGCGTATGGCAGCCGGTTCGCCTATGACGAAGCGGTCATCACGGGCACGGGACTCAAGGGCCGCGTCGCCGCGCTGACGATGGTGGCCGGCCTCGCTGCGTTCATGGTGGGCGTGCTCGTCACGCCGGTGCGCAGCCTGATGGAGCGCTTCCTGCTGCCGAAGCCCGGCGAGGGGCCGAGCGTCGCCGCGCAACTGGCCGGCCGCTACGACCTGCGCTTCTTCGGGCGCGCCGACGACGGGCGGACGCTGCGCGTGAGAGTCACCGGCGACCGCGATCCCGGTTACGGCTCGACCGGCAAGATGCTCGGCCAAGCCGCGCTCGGCCTCGCGCTGGATTGCGCCCGCGACGGCATGAAGACCGGCCGCGGCGGCGGCTTCTGGACGCCCGCGACGATGTTCGACGCGCGCTTCGTCGAGCGCCTCGTGCGGCATGCCGGGTTGCGTTTCGAACTGCTGGACGCCTGAGCCGGGCGTGCCGTTCGGCGGCTACAAGCGTTCGGGCAACGGGCGCGAGCATGCGGAGTTCGGCCTCGTCGAATACCTGGAGACGCACGGCGCGACGGGGTACGCTTGAGCGACGACTTTCAATCCTCTTCGGAATCCGCCGCGGCTGCGTCCGCACCCGCAACGGGCGCCGCGGCGCGCCTGCGGATTTCGGAGTCGAGGATCAAGCGCCCGCGCAGCTTGCCTTTCATCCGTTTCACGTGCTTGGGCGCCTCGGTCATGTGCTCGACCATCAGCGCACGTACGCGCTCGGCATCGCGCTCGCGTGCGGCTTGCAGGATCGCCTTGTGGATCGATACGTTCGCTTCGCCGAAGCGCTTGTGCTCGACGAGCGGCGTGTCGTTCCTGAACTCGATCAACTGCCGGATCATCTCGTTGATCAACTCGCAACTGAATCGCAGGAAGGGGTTCGGGTTCGCGGCCGCGAGGATGTCGTGGAACGTCGTGTCTTCCTGCCGCTGGCGCAGCATGTGGCCGCGATCGTGCACGCCCGACGCGCCGTCGCAGCACGCAATGTTCGCCTCGAGCGCGGTGAAATCGCGCTCGGTCAGGTGCGGCACGGCACCCGCCGCCAGCTCGGGTTCGAGGAGCTTGCGCACCGTATAGATGTCGTCGATCGTCACGTCCTTGAAGAACAGGTAGTTCTGCAGCAACTGCAGCGTGCGGTCGAGCGGCACCTCGACCACCATCCCGCCGCCCGACGGCCCCGTCGTGACCTTGATGAGCCCCTGCACCTCGAGCGACTTCAGCGCCTCGCGGATCGTGCTCTTGCTCACCGCATAGAGCTGCTGCAGCTCGGCTTCGCGCGGCAGGCGGTCGCCCGGCTTCAGATCCTTCTCGGTGATCAGCCGCTTGATCTCCTCGGCGACGAGGTCGGCCCGCTTCGGCTGCTTGATTTCGACCGCGACGCCCGCCCTGGCTCGGTCCATGACCATCTTGAAGACTCCTTTGTCTGACTGCGCGCCCCGTCATCGTCGACGATCCGTTCCGGCGCAGGGTACGGAATTTTGCCTGATTGACACCAATTTTGATCAACTCTAGCATCAGGTTCATTCTATTTATCATGATAAATAGGATCAACCGGCGGCGCGCATCCTGCAGGGCGTGGGCACGGTTTGGCAGTCGGTCGCATCGCGTGTGTCCCCTTTATCAGGAGCGTCAACTTGAATCGCCGAGAACTGTTGAAACTGGCCGCGCTGTCGGCCGTGCCGGGCGCGCTCGGCAGCATGTCGTCCCGTGCCGCGTTCGCGCAGGGTTCATCCATCCAGCTGGCGTGCCCGGTGCCGATGTCCGGGCCGTTCGCTGCCAACGGCAAGTACGCCGATCTCGGCATGCAGCTCGTCGTCAAGCAATACGGCAAGGTGCTCGGCGCGCCGCTCGCGTATACGGCGCTCGACACCGAGGGCAAGCCCGCGACGGCCGTGCGGCGCGTGCAGGAGATTGCGCAGCAGAAGGGCGTGCGTTTCTTCGCGGGCGGCATCTTGTCGTCCGAATCGCTCGCGATGGGCAAGGAAGTGCAAAAGGCGGGCGGCGTGTTCATCACGACGGCCGGCGCCGACGAGATCACCGGCAAGGACTGCAACGACGCGACGTTCCGCTGGTCGGTGCCGACCTTCGGCGCGATCGAGCAGACGGTGCGGCCGCTGATCGGCATGCTGCCGAAGGCGAAGCGCTGGTACACGATCACGCCGCAGTACGTGTTCGGCGACGGGCTGCTGTCGGCCGCGAAGGCGATCTTCAAGGAAAAGGGCATCGAGCACGTCGGCAACAGCTATCACTCGCTCGCCGAGAAGGAATTCAGCGGCTATCTGACCAATGCGGTCGCCGCGCAGCCCGACGTGCTGCTGATCCTGAACTTCGGTTCGCAGTCGTCGGACACGCTGCGCCAGGCCGTGAGCTTCGGGATGAAGCGCAACTGCACGATCCTGCTCGCGTGGGCATCGGGCCTCGAACAGTTCGAGGCGCTCGGGCCCGACATCTGCGACGGCGTGTATTTCGGCGCGCAGTACTGGCACGGCATCGATTCGCCGCTGAACCGCGACCTCGTGAAGCGCGCGAACGCCACGTTCAAGGCGAACCCGAACTACAGCCTCGCGGGTTCGTACATCTGCTCGAAGATCCTGCTGGATGCGATGGTGAAGGCCGGCACCGCGGACCCGAAGAAGGTCGTTGCCGCGATGGAAGGGATGAAGTACGACGGGCTCACCGGCTCCGAGGAAATCCGCAAGGGTGACCACCAGGTGCTGAAGAACTACTACCTGCTGAAGGGCAAGCCGAAAAGTCGGATGAAGAACGCGGACGACTACGCGGACATCGTCAGCTCGGGGCAATCGTTCCTGCCCGTCGAGAAGACGGGGTGCAAGCTCGCGTAACGCGATGGGCGCGTCCGCGGCCGATGCGCGGCGGACGTCCGTTTCCCTCCTTTCCGATACGGAAGCCATGAACGTCTATCTGCTGCAGATCGTCAACGGCATCGGCGTGGGCATGCTGTACTTCCTTCTCGCCGTCGGCCTGTCGATCGTGTTCGGCCTGCTGCGCTTCGTGAATTTCGCACACGGCGCGTTTTACCTGCTCGGCGCGTACCTGTGCTACCAGGCGCTGCAATGGTCGGCGAATTTCTGGGTCGCACTCGCCATCGTGCCGTTCGTCGTCGGCGCGTTCGCGTGGATCGTCGAAAAGCTCGTGCTGCGTCATGTCTATGCACAGCAGCACGAGTTCCACATCCTCGCGACGGTCGGTCTCGCACTCGTACTGCAGGAGTGCGCGATTCTCGCGTGGGGCCCGCTCGGCGACAACGTGCCGCCGCCCGATGCACTGAGCGGCGTCGTGATCTGGGGCGGTTTCGTCTATCCGAAATACCGGCTGTTCGTGATCGGTTTCACGGCCGTGCTGGCCGCACTGCTGTGGTGGGTGCTCGAAGGCACGCGGCTCGGCAGCACGGTGCGTGCGGGCAGCGAATCGTCGGAAATGGTGTCGCTGCTCGGCATCAACGTGACGCGCGTGTTCAGCCTCGTGTTCGCGCTCGGCGCGGCGACGGCCGCGCTCGCGGGCGTGCTGGCCGCGCCGATTCGCGGCGTCGATCCGTTCATGGGGATCGAGGCGCTCGGTGTCGCGTTCGTCGTGGTCGTCGTCGGCGGAATGGGGAATTTTCTCGGGGCGCTGGTCGGCGGGCTGCTGGTCGGCATCGTGCAAAGCCTGATGAGCACGCTGTGGCCGGAAGGCGCGCGACTGATGATCTATGTCGCGATGGCCGCCGTGCTGCTGCTGCGTCCGAACGGTTTGCTGGGGAGGGCTGCATGATCGAATCGTCGAAATCGCTGCCGCCGGGTGCGGCGGCCTCGCGGCTCGCGCGGTCGTGGCGCGGCGCGCTGCAGCGGCCGGAAGGCTGGCTCGCGGTGGCCGTCGTGTGCGCGCTGCCGGTCGCGCTGAGCTCGGGCTCGCTCGCGACCGAAGTGCTGGTGTTCGCGCTCGCCGCGCTCGGCTGCAACCTGCTGCTCGGGCTTACGGGGCTGCTGTCGTTCGGGCAGGGCATCTTCTTCGGGCTCGGCAGCTACGCGGCGGGGCTGGTGCTGACGCACGGCGTCGCATCGGTGACCGCCGCGCTCGCCGCGGCCGCCGTGCTCGGCGCCGTCGCGGCCGCGCTGGTCGGCTGGTTCTCGATCCGGCAGCGCGGCACCTACTTCGTGATGCTGACGCTCGCGTTCGGGCAGCTGTTCTACTTCCTCGCGTATACGACGCCGGATGTCACGGGCGGCGACAATGGGCTGCTCGATATCCCGCGTCCCGCGCTGTCCGCGTTCGGGCATCCGCTCGTTTCACTCGATTCGCCGTGGCGCTACTACGGTTTCGTCGCCGTGCTGTTCGTTGCCGTGTTCTGGCTGCTGTTGCGCGTGTCGCGCTCGGTATTCGGCCGTACGCTGCTCGCGATCCGCGACAACGAGGCGCGCGCGGCGGCGGCCGGCTACGACGTGCAGCGCTTCAAGCTGGCGGCGTTCGTGATCTCGGGTGCGGTCACGGGTCTCGCGGGTGCGCTGCACGCATTGATGACGGGCATCGCGCCGCTGTCGAACATCGACTATCACACGAGCGAGATGATTCTCGTGATGACGGTGATCGGCGGCACGGGCAACCTGTTCGCGTCGGTTCTCGGCGCGGCGTTCTACGTGCTGTTTGCGGACTGGCTGTCGACGCTGTGGCCGCGCTGGCTGCTGTTGCTCGGCCTCGTGCTGATCGCGGTCAGCCTGTTCATGCAGCGGGGGTTGTGGGGACTCGGCGAACGCGTCGCGGCATCGCTGCGGCGCACCGATCGTACTGCGGCCGCGGCCAGGGAGCAGCAATGAGCGAAGCGATTCTCGAAGCGCGCGGCATCGTCAAGCGCTACGGCAAGTTCACGGCGCTGGGCGGCGTCGATCTGCGGATCATGCCGCGCACCGTGCATTCGGTGATCGGCCCGAACGGTGCGGGCAAGACGACGCTGTTCCATACGCTGACGGGCACACTGCCGATCACGTCGGGCTCGATCCTGTTCGACGGTCACGACGTGTCGCGCGAGCCCGATCACAAGCGCGTGCGGCGCGGTATCGCACGCTCGTTCCAGGTGACGAGCCTGTTTCCGAACCTGAGCGTGCGCGAGAACCTGCGCGTCGCCGCGCAAGGTGTCGAATCGCGGCGCGCGTTGAATCCGTGGACGCCGCCGCGCGGCGCGCTCGCGCACGACGGCATCGTCGACGACGTGCTCGAGCGGCTCGGCCTGCAGCGCTTCGCCGACACGGCGGCCGGCGTGCTGTCGCACGGCCAGCAGCGCAGGCTCGAAGTCGGGATGGCGCTCGCGGCGCGACCGCGCGCGATCTTCCTCGACGAACCCACGTCGGGCATGGGGATCGACGACCTCGACGACATGAAGACGCTGATCCGTGGCTTGCGCGACGACTACACGGTCGTGCTGATCGAACACAACATGGGAATCGTGATGGACATCTCGGACACGATCACGGTGATGCAGCAGGGGCGCGTGCTGGTCGAAGGCAAGCCCGATGCGATTCGCGGCGACGAGCGCGTGCGCAGCGCGTATCTCGGCAACATGATCACCGGAGGCCGCGCATGATGCTCGATGTGAAGGAGGTTCACGCCTGCTACGGCAAGAGCCACGTCCTGCAGGGTATTTCACTGAACGTGAACGAAGGCGAGACGGTGACGCTGCTCGGCCGCAACGGCGCGGGCAAGTCGACGACGCTCAAGACGATCGCGGGTGTCGTCGCGCCGACCGGCGGCACGGTGACGTTCGCGGGCCGGCCGGTGTCCGGGCAGCCCGCGCACCGGATCGCTGCGCGCGGCCTGTGCTTCGTGCCCGAGCATCGCGGGATTTTCCGGCTGCTGTCGGTCGAGGAAAACCTGCGGCTCGGCGCGCGCCGCGATTCGCCGTGGCAGCTCGACGATATCTACCGCATCTTTCCGCGCCTGAAGGAGCGCCGCCGCAACGGTGGCGCGCAGCTGTCGGGCGGCGAGCAGCAGATGCTCGCGATCGGCCGCGCGCTGATGAACCACCCGCGGCTGCTGATGCTCGACGAACCTGTCGAAGGGCTCGCACCGGTGATCGTCGAGGAGATCGTCGAGCAGCTGAAGCAGATCAAGGCGGCCGGCGTCGCGATCCTGCTCGTCGAGCAGAACCTCGAAGTGTGCACGCGGCTTGCGGACCGCCACTTCGTGATCGAACAGGGCGTGATCGTCTACGAAGGCAGCAACGCGGCGTTCGCTGCCGATCACGAGGTGAAGGACCGTTACCTGGGTGTCGGCGTTGCGTGAGCGCCGTTCCCTTTCATTGCGAGGAATTCCACCGATGCAAGTTCAGGATTCGACACCGGGCGTCGCGGCGTCCGGCTTGCGCGTCGACGGCGCACGGCTGTGGGACAGCCTGATGCGTCTCGCGCGAATCGGCGCGACCGACAAGGGGGGCGTGTGCCGCCTCGCACTCACGGAACGCGATCGTGACGCACGCAACCTGTTCGCCGCATGGGCGAAAGAAATCGGCTGCACGGTACGCATCGATGCGATCGGCAATATCTTCGCGCGACGGGCAGGCGAACGCGACGACCTGCCGCCCGTGACGACGGGCAGCCATATCGACACGCAGCCGACAGGCGGCAAGTTCGACGGCAACTACGGCGTGCTCGCGGGCCTCGAAGTGCTGCGCACGCTCGACGATGCGGGTGTGCGCACGCGTGCGCCGCTCGAGGTCGCCGTGTGGACCAACGAGGAAGGTTCGCGCTTCGTGCCCGTGATGATGGGTTCCGGCGTTTTCGCGGGGGCGTTCACGCTCGACCATGCGCTCGCGCAACGCGATCGCGACGGCGTACCGGTGAGCGATGCGCTGGCGGCGATCGGCTATGCGGGCGAGGTGTGCGACGCGCATCCGGTCGGCGCGTACTTCGAAGCGCATATCGAACAGGGGCCGGTACTGGAGGCGCACGCCACGACGATCGGCGTGGTCGAGGGCGCGCTCGGGCAGCGCTGGTATGACGTCACCGTACACGGGATGGAGGCACACGCAGGCCCGACGCCGATGGCGCTGCGGCGCGATGCGCTGCTGGTTGCGGCCGATCTCGTGCGCGCGGTAAACGGCATCGCGTGCGCGCATCCACCGCACGGACGCGGCACGGTCGGCTGGGTCGACGTACACCCGAATTCGCGCAACGTGATTCCAGGCCGCGTGACGCTGACCGTCGACTTGCGCGCGGCCGACGATGCGACGCTTGTGGCGATGGATGCGGAACTACGCGCAGCATGCGCTGATCTGGGTGCTGCTGCCGGCATGCCGATCGACGTCGAGCAGGTCGTGTATTTCCCGCCTCAGCCGTTCGACGTGGCACTCGTCGAGCAGGTGCGCGCGGGCGCGAATGCACTCGGGCTTTCTTCGATGAACGTGATCAGCGGTGCGGGCCACGACGCGGTGTATCTCGCACGCGTTGCGCCCACCGCGATGATCTTCGTGCCGTGCAAGGACGGGATCAGCCATAACGAAATCGAGGACGCCGATCCCGCCCACCTCGAAGCGGGCTGCAACGTGCTGTTGCATGCGATGCTCGGCGCGGCGGGCATTGCGGAAGGCGGCACGCGATGAAAATCCTGATCGCCCGGATGAACCACGAGACGAATACGTTCTCGCCGGTGCCGACGCCGCTCGCCGCGTTCGGCCGCAACGGCCCCGACTGGGGCGACGACGCGTATCGCGCGAATCACGGGATGCGCACCGCGATGGCCGCGTTCATCGATGCGGCGGCGCGCGAGGGTGCGGCGATCGTCACGCCGGTGTCGGCGGCCGCGAATCCGAGCGGGCCGGTCGCGGCCGACGCGTATGCGGCGATCTGCGATGCGATCGTCGCGGCCGCGCCCGGCTGCGATGCGGTGATGCTCGATCTGCACGGCGCGATGGTCGCCGAGCAGAGCGCGGACGGCGAGGGCGACCTGCTTGCGCGCGTGCGCGCGGCACTGCCCGCTGCGCCGATCGCGGTCGCGCTCGACCTGCATGCGAACGTCACGCAGAAGATGATCGACCATGCGGACGTGATCGTCAGCTTCAAGACCTATCCGCACGTCGACATGTACGAGACGGGCGAGCACGCGGCGCGCGTGCTGCTCGACCGGCTGCACGGCCGCGCGCGGCCCGTGCTCGCGTGGCGGCAGCCGCCGCTGATGACGTCGACGCTGCGCAGCGCGAGCGCCGAAGGCGCGATGCGGCGCGCGGTGGAAGCCGCGCGCGCGGCCGAGGCCGACGGGATGCTCGCGGTGTCGGTGCTGCCCGGCTTCTCGCTTGCTGATATTCCCGCGCCGTGCATCAGCGTCGTCGTGGTTGCCGACGGCGATCGCGCGGCGGCCGACGCGGTGGCCGAACGCATCGCCCGGCAGATCTGGGACGCGCGCGACGCATTCGTGTATCGCAGCGCGCCGCTCGCGGAATCGGTCGCGCAGGCCGCGGCACTGGCACGCGGCGCGGACCGCCCGGTGCTGATGCTCGATCACGGCGACAACTGCATGTCGGGCGGGCCGTGCGACACGATGGACCTGCTCGAGGCCGCGCTCGCGCAGGGGCTCGACGGGATCGTCAGCGGGCCGCTGTGCGACCCGGAGGCGGTCGCCGTGCTGATCGACGCGGGCGTGGGCGCGACCGTCACGGTGCCGGTCGGCAACCGGATGCCGTCGCATGGTGGCGCGCGGCGCACGCCGTTTCGCGCGACAGGCATCGTGCGCGCGATGACCGACGGCGAATACGTGATTACGGGGCCGACGTATACGGGCCAGCGCGCGTACATGGGCCGCGCGGCGGTGCTCGATATCGGCGTGGCGACGCTGGTCGTCACCGAGCGCACGCAGGAGCCTTGGGATCTCGGCGTATTCGAGAGCGTCGGCATCGATCCGCGCCGTGCACGATTCCTGCTGCTGAAGTCGCGCATGTATTGCAGGCCGGTGTTCGTGCCGATCGCGGCCGCGCTCGTCGAGTGCGACAGTCGCGGCGTGACCGGGTCGGACTACGGGCTGTTCGGCTACGAACGGCTCTCGCGGCCCGTGTATCCGCTCGACGATGTGGACCGGTGGGACAGCGCGGGCCCGCGCACGGCCTGAGCGGCGGGCGCGAGACGCCGGCTTCGCGCGCTTTCATGCATCATGCGGTTGCATCGACCCGTCGAGCAGCAGGGTCGTGCCAGTCCTTGCATCTGCAACCGATCCGGAGAACCGACCGCCATGCATTCGAATCCCTTCCGCCTTCGTCGCGCCCGCCTGCTCGCCGCGCTCACGCTCGCCACGACCGCCGTCGCCGCGCACGCGGCCGACTGGATCGTGTCCGGCAACGACGGCAAGTACCAGCGCGTCGAAGGGCGCGATACCTTTCTCGCAACGCCGCCGGCCGACACGCTGACGCTGCTCGATGCGAGCGTGTTCCCGCCGAAGGTCGCGCTTCAGGTCGACGTCGAGAACGGCATCCAGGGGCCGCCGCAGGCCGTCGCGATCACGCCGGACGCAAAGCTTGCGCTGGTCGGCGCGCCGACGCGTTACGACCCGAACGCGAAGCAGCTCATGTACGACACGTTCCTGCAGGTCGTGGCCCTCGATGCTTCGCCGCCGGCGATCACGCGCATCGAACTCGGCACGCACCCGCAGGGAGTCGCGATCGACCGGTCCGGCCGGCTCGCGCTGGTGGCGAACGTCGACGGCAGCGTGTCGATTCTGCGGATCGACGGCGCGCAGGTGACGCTCGACGGCAACCTGAAGATCGGCAAGAAGCGGCTCGCCGGGGTCAGCTTCACGCACGACGGCAAGCATGCACTCGTGTCGCTGCGCGACGAGCAGGGCGTCGCGGTGCTGAACGTCGACGACGGCAAGGTGACCGACAGCGGCACGCGGCTGAGCACGGGCGTTGCGCCCTACACGATCGACGTGTCGAGCGACAATCACTGGGCCGTCGTCAGCAACGTCGGGCTCGCGGGGCTGCCGGGCTATGCCGGCACGCTCGCGGGCGATGCCGATTCGGTCGCGCTGATCGACGTGTCGCGCACGCCGTTCCGTACTGCCCAGTACCTCACGGTGCCGTCGCTGCCGGAAGGCGTCGCGATCTCGCCGAACGGGAAGTGGATCGCCGTGCAGGCGATGGACGGCTCGAACCTGACGCCCGACAACCCGGGCCGTCACAAGCTCGGCAAGGTCGTGCTGTTCGAGATCCGCAACGGCCGTGCGGTACAGACGAGCGAAGTGCCGGGCGGCGAAGCCGCGCAGGGCATCGTATTTACCGCGGACAGCCGGCACGTGATCGTGCAGTTCAACGTCGAGCGGCAGCTCGCGCTGTATGCGGTGGAAGGCGGCAAGCTACGCGATACGGGCAAGCGCATCGCACTGTCGGGCGGGCCGTCGTCGTTGCGGACGTTGCCGCGCTGACGTGCGGCGAGGCTGAGCCGGAACAGCCGGCTCGGCCCGAACGCGTCGTCGCTACGGACGCAGCAGATCGAACCCGCCAAACACGACCACGCCGCTGAGCGCAATCATCGCGACCGAATGCTGGCCGAAATAGAGAATCGCGGCGGCGAGCCACGTGGTCAGGCAGAAGGCACCGATGCGGGCCATCGTGAATTCCTCGAAATGCGTGATGAAGGGCGTGCGTGCCGAAGTCGCCGCGTTGTCGCGTCGCCGTGTCGCTGCGGGCGCGAAGCTCGCGTAGCGACGGCGCCGGACGGCATCGCGGGTCGCGCCCGACCGGGCGGGTGCCGAGACGGGTAGCTCGCGAGGCCTTGCCGGAAGCAGCCTGGGGGGCTGCGGCAGCAGGCCGGCCGACGATTTTACCAGCGTGGGAGGCCGGTCATTCTGGCCCCTTCGCGACAATCGGCATGGCGCGTACGACATGGCGTGCGGCGCCGGCTGCGCGGCCGCATCGGCGCCGCGCGGAAGGTAGAGGCGAAAGTTTCGTCCGACGAATTCTGTAAACCTGTTGCAAGGTGTTCCCCTTTTCAACCGACCCGAGTCGCACACTCATTACGGTTCGACACGATGCAGTTCGATCTCACTTCCGCCGCGCAGACATGATGCGCACGCAACCGGATTACAGCGCGGCCGACCTCGCGGCGATCGCGGTGCCGGTCGCGATCGTGCACGACGAGCACGACGAGTTCATCCGCCCCGAGCATGCGGCGTGTCTCGCGCGCACGATTCCGGGCGCGACGCTGACGATCCTGCCCGGCGTGAGCCACTTCGCGCCGTTGCAGCGGCCGGCGCGCTTCAATGCCGCGATGCGGGCCTTTCTCGAACGGTCGCCGGACTGACGTCCGCATGGACGGTTCACGCAGCGCATAAGATTTTCTTTAGGCTCACGCAACATATCATCGATTGTTGACGGGCGGCCGGCAGCGGATAGTCCTGCTTCGACAGGCCGGCTGCCGCAGCTTCCGCGCGGCGCGGCCGGATCTGTTGCTCACACAACCATCTGAAAATCGAAGGAACCGCAACCATGCGATTCAACGCGATACGCATCGCCGCGACCCTGTTCGTCGCCGCGTGCGCTGCTGCCACGGCCGGCCGCGCGGCCGCCGCCACGCCCGCCGAGATTCACGACACCGTGACCCGCAACGTCGCGCCGTTGATGAAGCAGTTCGCCGTTCCCGGCATGGCGATCGGCATCGTCGCCGACGGCAAGCCCTACGTGTTCGACTACGGCGTGATGTCGACGCAAACCGGCAAGCCCGTGACCGGCGACACGCTGTTCGAGATCGGCTCGGTCAGCAAGACGCTGACCGCGACGCTCGCGTCCGACGCGCAGGAGGGCGGCGAGCTGTCGCTGTCGGATCCTGCGGCCAAGTACCTGCCCGCGCTGCAGGGCAAGCCGTTCGGCGGCGTGACGCTGCTCGAGCTCGGCACGCACACGCCGGGCGGCATGCCGCTGCAGGTGCCCGACAGCATCCGCGACGACGCGGACCTGATGCGCTATCTCGACGCGTGGCGGCCCGCATATGCGCCGGGCACGCGCCGCACGTACTCGAACGTCGCGATCGGGATGTTCGGGCAGCTCGCCGCGAAGGCGATGAACCGCGACTTCGCGGTGCTGATGGAACAGCGGCTGTTCCCCGCGCTCGGGATGACACATACGTACATCAACGTGCCCGCCGCACGCCAGGCCGACTATGCGCAGGGCTATACGCAGGACGGCCGGCCGATCCGGATGACGGGCGGCATGCTGTGGCAGCCGGCGTACGGCGTCAGGACGACCGCGGCCGACCTGCTGCGCTTCGTGCAGGCGAACATGGGGCTCGTCGAAACGGCGCCGCGGCTGCAGCGCGCGCTCGAGCGCACGCACACCGGCTATTTCCGTGCGGGGCCGTTCACGCAGGACCTGATCTGGGAACAGTATCCGTATCCGGTCGCGTTGCCGACGCTGCTCGAAGGGAACGGGCCGGCGATGCTCCGCGACGCGACGCCCGCGACCAGGCTCGAGCCGCCGCTCGCGCCGCGCCAGGACACGTGGATCAACAAGACCGGCTCGACCAACGGCTTCAGCACCTATGTCGCGTTCGTCCCCGCGAAGCGGATCGCGATCGTGATGCTCGCGAACCGCAGCTTTCCGATCGAGGATCGCGTGAAGGTTGCGTACCGGATCGTCGAGTCGCTGAACGGCAAGCCGTAACCTGCGTCGCGCCTGCCCGCGCGGAAATACCTGTGATGGTCGGGTATTTCCATCATTGCCGGGATCACCGCGCACGGCTGCATGCGGGTCGAAGAGGGTTTCGTTTGACCGAACAACCAGGACATGTTCGGCAAGGTCGACATTCCAGGTTGGTCGACCATGCCGCCGTTCCCGTAGTCAACGTTGCTTGCCGAAGGCCATCACGGTATAGGTATTGGGGAAGAACGTGTTCGCGTAGAACGGCGAAACGACGGTCGAGATGTGCTTGGCGGTGTCGGCGCTGCCCTCCGCGGCGACGCCGTAGATTACGTGGGTTTTCGAATCCATGGCCATCGTGCGCATGCCGGCGCGCGTGCCCAGCGTTTCGAGCGGCTTGTAGCTATCCGGACCGTCGACTTCGAATATGTTGAGGTTCGCGCTTACGCCGTTGGCCGTGAAAATGCGTTTGAGGCTCGCGTCGTAGATGATGCTGTCGTTGCCCGCGCCGATCTCGGCACGGTAGACGATCTTGCCGTTTTCGCCATTGAGCACGACGAGCGAGGGTTTGATGGCATCGCGGCCGCGGCAACTGACGTACACGCGCTCGTCGGCTCCGTTCACCGCGATCGCGGTCGGGCGACCGCACGCGGATGCCGTGTCGTAGGTGGCGACGACCTTGCCGGCGCGGGAGTCGATCTTGTAGACCTTGTCGATGTCCTGTGCCGCGAGGAAGAAGAATGCCTTGCCGTCGCTATCCGCTCCCTCGACCTTCTTGCTCGGCACCTTGAGGCGAGTGGCCTCTTTCAGCGAAGGCATATCGAGCATGACGATCTCGGTGCCGTCCGATTTCGCGCCCATGTTGAGCACGAGACGCTTGCTGACGGGATCGTAGTGGCTGGTGTCGAGATCGTCACCGACCTTGATCGGAGGCTTCGCCTCCAGGGTCGAGAGCTTGAAGGGCGTAATGGTGCCGTCTTCGTTGTTGGAGATGCCGACGTCGAATTCGGGGACGAGCACCGCGCCGTCGGAACTGTTGGCCGCCGTATTGCCGATTACCTTGACTACCTTGCCAAGCGTGGTGTCGAACACCTGCAAACCTTCCTCTCGATGGCCCAGGAAAACATGGTGCCTTTCCGGGTCGACCGACACGTAGTCCCATCCGGCCGCCTTGCCGGGGATGACGGTGGCTTTCTGCTGGTGCCAACCGTCGAAGGCGAATGCCGAGGAAGAAAGGGCGAGGGCGACGGCTGCGGCGGTAGCGGAAATCAGCGAGTGATGCTTGATCATTCTGTTCTTCCCTGATGGGTTTGTCCGATGAGAGGGCAAGCTGCCCTGCTCCAGGATCATAGGGGCGTTGACTGAACGAAAGCTGAAAGCATCATGAACCCATCTTCAGGATGCCGCACCGGGATGGATTACCGGCAAGAGGGGCGTGCGGCGGACACGGGCATGGCAGGAGCCAGCAGCGTTACGCTGCAGCCGGTTTGAGTGTCGTCGAATCGCAATAGCATGCCATGCATCGCCGCAATGGCGGACGCGAGGCTCAAGCCAAGGCCATTGCCGGGTGTATGGCGACTCGCTTCGGCGCGATAGAACCGTCTCAATACCGCCTGTCTTTCTCGGGGCGGAATGCCGGGGCCGTCATCGGCAATGGTGACACCGAAGCCCGTCGAGTCGCGAAACAGCCGGATCGATACGTGGCCGTTGATCGGCGCAAACTTGATTGCGTTGTCGACCAGGTTGGCGAGGGCTTCGAACAGCAAGTCGCGGTCGCCCCGGAACTCGGGAAGGCCATCGGGCACGCGCCGGTAATCGAGCGTGACGCCCTTGTTTTCCGCGGTCGGTTCGTAGTATTCGGCGACGTCGTCGGTAATGGCGGCAAGATCCACGGCGACGAAATTCTGCTGGCGTACGTGCGATTCGATCTCGGAGATACGTAGCAGCGAATTAAACGTGTGAAGAATGTTGCCCGTTTCGGCAATCGTGGCGTCGATCGCCTCGCGATAGTCGGCTTCAGTCTGCGCTCGGCGTTGCACGCGCTCCAGCCCGGCGAGAAGGCGGGTGAGCGGCGTGCGCAGATCGTGCGCGATTGCATCGCACACACCCTTGACTTCGTGCATCAGGCGTTCGATTTCGTCGAGCATGCCGTTGACGACCATCACGAGCCGCCCGACGTCATCATGTTTCGTCTGCATGGGCAGACGGCGACCGAGATTTCCGGACACGATCTCCCTGATCGAGTGAGTGACGTCGTCCAGTCGGCGTACGGCGCCGACGCCGACGATCGCGGCGCCGACAACGCCGGCCAGTAGCATCACCAATCCGGCTGTGAGCAGGACGTGCAGCAGCTCTTCGTCGAAATGGTGCAGTTCGAGCATGCTCTGGCACAGGAGTACGGTGTGGTTGTCTGCCAACTGCCCGGCAATACAGAGGCCGGGTACAGGGTGACCGTTGGTGGTGGCGAGTCGCAGCCGGAATGGCCGGTTGTACGCGGGTATCGGCGGACGATTCCCGATGTAGCCTCCCGCAAGATGCCTGCCTTGTGCGTCGAAGAGCCCGAACGGGCGCTGCCGGTCCGGATCGCGCTGACTCTGATGCACGATGTGGGCGAGCAGCCCGGCCGAGTCTTCTCGCATGATGTTGGTTTGCTCGCGTACCAGCCAATCGTTGATGCGTTCCTGCTCGAAACCGGTGATCTCGACGTAGAGGTAGGTAAACAGCACCAGCGAGACGATGCCGAACATCGCGAGGAATAGCGTCGCGAGCCGGAAACTGGTGGTGCGATGCAGGTCAGTCAGGCGCACGAAGCGAATATCCTGAACCGCGTACGGTATGAATAAGGGCGAGATTACCGTCCGGATCGAGCTTTTTACGCAGGCGGCTGACGTGAACGTCGATGACGTTGGTTCGCTCGTTGAGCTGATAGCCCCAGACGGCTTCGAACAGCATCGTACGACTGACGGTCTGGTTCGCGTGCCGCATCAGAAATTCAAGCAGACGGTATTCGCGCGGCAACAGCGCGACGGGACGTCCGGCACAGACAGCTTCGCGGGTGAGCAGGTTGAGCGACAGCGGACCCACGTGATATTCCTGTACCGGCTGTTCCGGTGCTTCGCGACGTCGCATCAGCGCATCCAGGCGGGCGGTCAGTTCGATGAATTCGAACGGCTTGGTCAGATAATCGTCCCCGCCCGCGCGCAGGCCGCGCACGCGTTCGTCGACAGCGGTGAGTGCGCTCAGGATCAGCACCGGTGTCGTCACGCCGGCGCTCCGGATTGCCGCTAGCATGCCGAGACCTTCGATCTCGCCAGCCAGCATCCGGTCCAGCACGATCGCGTCATAGCGTTTCCCGACGGCGAGAACGAGGCCGTCACGACCGGTCTGGGCGGACTCGACTGCCCAGCCATAATCGGTAAGTGCGTTGACGATTTCATCGAGGGTTTGACGATCGTCTTCGACGACCAGAATGTTCGGCATTCAGATTCCAGCAGGGGAGAGCATGGGCCCGCGGCAGCGAACGAAGTTAAACTGCCATGCATGGAGTGTGCATCGGCTTTCCCGACATCCGGTTCGCTCCAACATGAAATAAATTTAATCCAGCCACGTTCAGCATGCGGATATTGATTGTCGAAGACGATGCACGAGGTGCGCAGTTCATTGTACGGGGATTGACCGAAAGCGGTCACGTCGTAGATGCCGCGAACGACGGCGCATTGGGGCTTACCCTTGCGCTCGAGGGGATTTACGATGTCATCGTGACGGATCGCCGGCTGCCGGTGCTGGACGGAATCGAGCTGGTGCGGCGCCTGCGTTGCAAGGATCGTTCGACGCCAGTGATGATGCTTTCCGCGATCGCGAGCCTGAACGATCGCGTCGAAGGCATCCGTGCGGGAAGCGACGACTATCTGGCGAAGCCTTATGCATTTTCGGAATTGCTCGCGCGTGTCGAGGCGCTTGCCCGCCGTGGGGACCGAGCCGGGCTGCGCGATGTGCTGAAGGTAGCCGATCTCACGCTCGACCGGCGCACGCGCCGCGCGAGCCGGAGCGGGCGCGACCTGCAGCTTCAGCACCGCGAGTACCTGTTGCTCGAATGCCTGATGCGTCACGCCGGGCACGTCGTCACGCGCAGCATGCTGCTCGAAGCAGCATGGGATTACCAGTTCGAACCGCGGGGCAACGTGATCGACATGCATGTCCATCGATTGCGCAACAAGGTCGACCGTGATTTTCCGCAATCGCTGATCCACACGGTGGTGGGAGCGGGATACGTGCTGCGCGACAGCGGTAACGGGCGCGAGTGAAAGCAAAGGCCCGCCGACATTAAATTAAGTTCATCTCCAGGCGAAAGACCGGACAGGCGCGCATCGCTATGCTCCCCGCATCGAGATTGCGAGGAGTCGTTTCATGTTCCGGACGAGCGGTATGCGGTACGGGCAACGGAGACGGAATGTGCCGTGCGGTGGCTTCGTCGCCATCACGTTCGTTGTGGCAATGCTGGCCGGTTGCTCGTTCGTGCCGCACTATCACCGTCCCGCGATACCTGCGCCTGTCGCATGGAGCGACCCGGCACAGGCGTCACTCGCCGGGACGGTGCCTGTTGCGAGTGGCTGGTGGCATGCGTATGGCGACGCTCGACTCGACGCGCTCGTCGAGCGCGGGCTGCATGCCAATCATTCGCTCGCTTCGGCATTTGCCAGCATCGAAGTCGCGCGTGCCGGTGCGATGAAGGCAGGCGCGCCGCTCTATCCGTCGCTGGCGCTGAACGGCACGTTCAATCGCCGCAGCGTTGGCAGTTCGTCGGGCTCCGGTAGTTCGAGCAACGGCCAGAGCCTGTTCGCCGAGGCGAGCTACGAGATCGACTTCTGGGGGCGCAATGCGGCCACCGCCAATTCGGCGAGCATGCTCGCGCAGGCGGCGGGCTTCGATCGCGATACGGTTGCATTGACGCTGACCGCGTCGATCGTCGATTCGTGGTTGCAGGTGCAGAGCTTGCGGCGGCGCGTCGCGCTGGCCGAATCGATCGTCGCGGATGCGGCGAGAACGCTCGATCTGTTGACGGCGCAACAGGCCGCGGGTGTTGCGACCGAACTGCAGGTACAGCAGCAGCGCAATGCACTTGCGACGTTCGAAGCCGCGATTCCGGCGCTGCGCGAGCAGCGCGACCAGAACCTTCATCTGCTGGCGACACTGGTGGGCGCTGCTCCGGAGGGCTTCGACATCGAGACGGTTGCGCTCGGCAGTGTGCCGGTTCCCCAGCCGAAGCCGTACCTGCCTGTCAGTCTGCTCGACGCGCGGCCCGATATTCGGGCCGCGGAAGCACGGCTGCAAGCCGCCAATTACGACATCGGTGCGGCGCGTGCCGCATTCTTTCCCAATCTCACGCTGACCGCTCAGGGCGGTTCGAACAGCAGCTCGCTGTCGCGTTTCCTGGCGAGCCCATTTTCCAGTATCGCGGCCGCGCTGGTTGCGCCGGTCTTCGATGGCGGGGCCTTGCGCGGGCAACTGCGCGAAAGCGAGGCCGCATCCGCGAAAAGCGTTGCGGACTACAAACAGGCCGTCGTTACCGCGCTCCAGGACGTCGAGGATATGTTGAGTGCCGCGTCGCAGCAGCAGCAGGTCGAGCTTGCCGACCGGGAAGCTGCCGATGCGGCCCGCAAGGCCGCGCAGTTGGCCGACGCGCAGTATCGCAGCGGTACCGTCGATTTTCTGACCGTACTCGATACCGAACGCGCACTTTCCCAGTCAGAGGATGCGCTCGAGCAGGCGCATCTTGCTCGTCTCCAGGCTTCCGTCGGCCTGTTCCGCGCGCTCGGTGGCGGATTCGGGGTGACGGAGCATTCGTCCGTGCCGCCGGCCGCCGGCGCTCCCAATGCATCTTGAGTTGCTACTTTTTTCTTAGAGCGATGAATCACTCTGTCGATTTTCATCCCCCGTCCTTGCCGCCTTCCGCGCCGCGTGGTCGTCGCCTTCTTCCCGTGCTGGCGGCGGGCCTCGGCGTCGTCGTACTCGTGGCGTGGTGGCAATGGCCGAAACAGGCTGCGCGCAGTGTTGCGCCCTCGGTGCCGGTCGTTGCCGGCCATCCCGTCATGAGTGATTTTCCGGTGCGGGCTGTCGCGGTCGGCACCGTGGCGGCGCGTAATACCGTCGACATGAAGGTACGCGTGGATGGTCAGTTGCAGCGCGTGTTCTTCGTCGACGGGCAGGACGTGAAAGCCGGTCAGGTACTCGCCCGGCTCGACCAGGGGCCGCTTGCGGCGCAGCTCGATCAGGCGATAGCCATGAGCAACAAGGATCAGGCGAGCCTCGAGAACGCGAAGCTTGATCTCGAGCGATATTCGAAGCTGGTCGGTATTGGCGGGGCAACGACGCAAAGCGTCGACACTGCTCGCACGCAGGTCAAGGCCTTGACGGCGACCGTTGCCGCCGACGCCGCGATCGTGGCAAGCGACCGCCTGCAACTGGGCTTCACGACACTGATTGCGCCATTCGCCGGACGGGTCGGCGCGCGTGAAGCCGATATTGGCGCGATTGTGCATCCTGGCGATGCAACGGGCGTCGTGACCGTCACGCAGATGGAGCCGATCGACGTGCAGTTCTCGGTGTCGCAGGACGCATTGCCGGATCTTCTTGCGGGTCAGGCCGCCGCGCCGCTACCTGTCACGGTCACCGCACGTACGGGAGGCGCGCCGATCGAGACGGGATTCTTGAGTTTCATCGACAGCCGGGTCGACCCCGCTACAGGGCAAATCAAGCTGAAAGGCGCATTCGCGAATGCCGAGCGGAAATTGTGGCCGGGCGAGCTTGTCAGTACGAGCGTGCTGCTGAGAACCGACCGACAACGTCTGGCCGTGCCAAGTCGCGCGATCGTGAATACTCAGGCCGGTCCGCAGATCTATGCGGTCGATGTGTCAGGTCATGCGCATATGCGCCCGGTGAAGACGGGTGTCGCAGCCGACGGCATGACGGAGATTCGCGAAGGTATCGCCATAGACGATCTCGTCGTGTTCGAAGGCCAGAGTCGCCTCAATGCCGGCGTGCCGGTCGCGACGAAACTGGTCGGGGCACGCGACGAAGCCGCGACTTCCGCACCGACCGCAAGCCTGGATGCATCATCATGAGTCTGCTCGAATTGCTCATTCGGCGTCGTATCGCGACGTCGTTCCTCGCGATCGCGGTGCTGCTCGTCGGCATCGTGGCGTATTTCATGCTGCCGGTCGCGCCATTGCCGCAGGTCGATTTCCCGACGATTCAGGTGATTGCGAAGCTACCCGGCGCGAGCGCGGACACGATGGCGACCTCCGTCGCGACACCGCTCGAACGCCAGCTGTCGAACATTTCCGGCATTACGCAGATGACGTCGTCGAGTTCGCTCGGCACGACGGCGATCGTGCTTCAGTTCGATCTGTCGCGCGACATCAACAGCGCAGCGCAGGATGTGCAGACCGCGATCAATGCGGCCGGCGGCATGCTGCCGAAGAACCTCCCGAATCCGCCAACCTACGAGAAAGTCAACCCGGCCGATTTCACCGTGCTGTCGATTGCGTTGACGTCACCTTCGCTCACGCTTACGCAGCTCGACAGCTACGCGGAAAATTTTCTCGCTCAGCAAATATCGGCAATGCCCGGCGTAGGGCTCGTCGATTTTCACGGGCAGCAGCGGCCATCGGTGCGTATTCGAATCGATCCCGACAAGCTTGCGGCCCGTGGCCTCACGCTTGAGGACGTGCGCTCCATCGTCGGCGTGCAGACCGTCAATGCTCCGAAGGGTAGTCTCAACGGTCTCGATCGCTCGGTCGTGTTCAATGCGACTGACCAGATCACGTCGTCGGACGGATACCGCAATCTGGTCGTGGCCTACAAGAACGGCGCGCCGATCCGGCTGGACGATCTCGGGACCGTGGTCGAAGCGGCCGAGGACACGCAGCAGGCGGCGTGGTTGCAGCACGATCGAGCAATCATTCTCGATGTGCACAAGCAACCCGGCTATAACGTCGTGCAGACGATCCGCAACATCACGTCGCGCTTGCCACAGCTAGAGGCGTCGCTGCCCGCGGCTGTGCATGTACGAGTGGTAGGCGATCGCACCCAGACCATCGACGCTTCGGTACACGACGTACAGTTCACGTTGATGCTGACGATCGCGCTCGTCGTGATGGTGATCTTCTCGTTCCTGCGCAACGTGTGGGCGACCGTGATCCCGAGTCTGACGATTCCGCTGTCGCTCGTCGCGACGTTCGGCGCGATGTATCTGCTCGGCTATAGCCTCGACAATCTTTCGTTGATGGGGCTCACGATCGCGGTGGGATTCGTCGTCGACGACGCGATCGTCGTGATCGAGAACGTGATGCGCCACATCGAGCAGGGCATGCCGAGGATGCAGGCCGCACTGCTCGGTGCGCGCGAGGTGCGCTTCACGATCGTATCGATGACGGTTTCGCTGATTGCCGTCTTCATTCCAATCCTGATGATGGGGGGAATCGTTGGGCGACTGTTCCGGGAATTTGCGGTGACGGTCAGCGTCGCAATCGTCATGTCGGCTTTCGTTTCGCTCACCGTTACGCCGATGCTGTGCGGTTGGGTGATTCGTGCGCCCGGCTCCGATTCGGGGCGATTGCGTGTGCTGGAGCGCTGGCTGGAGATCGCTTTCGTTGCGCTCGAAACGCGTTACGAGCGTGGTCTCGATTGGGCCCTTTCGCATCGCCGCGTGATGCTTGGCGTGACGGTAGCGACGGTGGCCCTGACGGCCGCACTGTTCGTCGCCATTCCCAAAGGCTTTTTCCCGCTGGCAGATTCCGGGCTGATCCTTGGCGTTTCGCAGGCTGCACCCGATATCTCGCCGCGATCGATGGCCGAAAAAATGCAGCAGCTCGGCCACATTATCGAGGCCGATCCCGCGGTGGACAACGTCTACTACTGGATCGGACCGAGCCCGACGATCAGCCAGGGCCGGATGATGATCAACCTGAAGCCGTTCGGCGAGCGTACCGCGAGTGCGAGCCAGGTCGTGGCAAGGCTGCGGACGCAAGTCGCCAAGGTGACGGGGATTTCGTTGTCGATGCAGGTACGGCAGGATATCCAGATCGGCGGCAGAATCAGCGCGTCTCAATATCAGTACACGCTTCAGGATGCGGATGTGCGCGAACTGAACACGTGGGCACGACGCCTGGCAACGCGGTTATCGACGCTGCCGCAGTTGATCGACGTGAGCTCGGACCAGCAGGCGTCGGCGACGAGCGCGACACTCGTGATAGACCGCAATACCGCTTCACGCTTCGGCATCACCGCTCAGGCCATCGACGATACCTTGTACGACGCATTCGGTCAGCGTCAGATCGCCACGCTGTTTACGTCGCTGAATCAGTATCACGTGGTCGAGGAAGTCGATCCAAAATTTCAGTTGACGACCGACGCGCTGGCCCATCTCTATGTGCGCTCGCCGCTCACGAACGAACTTGTGCCCATGAACGTACTGGTGAGCATCCAGAACAACGTGTCGCCGATTTCGGTGAACCATCAGGGATTGTTTCCGTCGGTGACGATCTCCTTCAATCTTGCGCCCGGCTACGCGCTAGGCGACGCGGTGACGGCTATCCATGCGGCGGAAGCGGCGGCCGGCAAGCCCGACGCGCTGATCGGTACGTTCCAGGGGACTGCCCATGCGTTCCAGGATTCCCTCGCGAGCGAGCCATATCTGATTCTGGCTGCGCTGATCGTCGTGTATCTCGTGCTCGGGATGCTATATGAAAATCCCATTCACCCATTGACGATCATCTCCACGCTACCGTCGGCGGGAGTCGGTGCATTGCTGGCGCTCGTGCTTTGCGGGCAGGATCTTTCCATCATGGGAATGATCGGCATCATCCTGCTGATCGGCATTGTCAAGAAAAACGCGATCATGATGATCGACTTTGCGGTGGTTGCCGAGCGCGAGCAAAATCTCGAACCGGCCGCGGCAATACGACAGGCTTGCGTGCTGCGTTTCAGGCCGATCATGATGACCACGCTGGCCGCCTTGTTTGGCGCGTTGCCGCTCGCGCTCGGGCACGGAGCGGGGGCTGAGCTGCGTGTGCCTTTGGGGATCGCGATCGTCGGCGGCTTGATTCTCTCCCAGTTGTTGACGCTATTCACGACACCGGTCGTCTATCTCGCCTTCGACCGGTTTGCGCGGCGGTTCGAGCGTCGAGACGATGCCGTGCCGGTCGAGGTGCTTGAAACGAAAGCGTCGCTATGACCTGTTCCCGGTGAGGCTGGCGAAGCTTCACCGGGCCGTATGTCGAACTAGGCATGCGTCGCGTTCGTTGGAATCTCGAAGATCATCGACAAGCCGCGCCCCCCGGGGCCGGTTTCGGTAAAGATACGACCGCCATGAAGCTCCACGATGCTGCGGCAGATCGCGAGACCGAGGCCATTGCCCTTGTGCTCACTACCTGCCCTGTGAACGCGGAAGAATCGTTCGAAAATGCGTTCGCGCTGCTCGGCCGGCACGCCCGGCCCATCGTCTTCGACGCGCACCTGCCAGCGCTCGTTCGTCAGCGTGGAACGCAGCGCGACGTGGCTACCCGGCGGCGAAGCGGCGAGCGCGTTGCTGAGCAGATTCAACAATACTTGCCGTATCCATCTGGATTCCATTTCGACCTGTCCGTTTCCCGAGTGGGTCAGCTCGAAATGCTGATCGTGGTGTTCGGCGAGAACCTGCGCGTCTTGCGCAAAACTCTGCAGAAACGGTTCCGGGTTCTTCGATTGCAGATCGAGTTTGACGGCGTGCGCATCGGCGCGCGAAAGGAACAGAAGATCCTCGATGATCCGGTGTAGTTGTTCGAGTTCGGTGATCTGAGTCTGTACGGCCCGCTCCTGATCGGGCGTCAATTGACCGTCGACGATGAGCTTCTCGGCTTGCAGGCGCACGAGCGTCAGCGGTGTCTTCAGTTCGTGTGACGCCTCGGCCGTAAAGCGGCGAATCAGGTTGAACGATGTTTCGAGCCGGTCGAACATCTGGTTGAGAAGGCGCGCGAGATTCGAAATTTCGTCACGCGCCCCCGATACGGGAATGCGTTCGCTCAGGTTGTCCGAGCGAATGCGGTCAGCCGTGTCCTGGATCGTGCGCAGCGGCCGCATGGCCATGCGGCCGAAGCCGAGCCCGATGACGCTGCTGATCACAATCGCCGCAACCAGCAGTCCATAGAAAGTGCGCCTGTACGCGATCATCGTGATCCTGACGGATTCTTTGGGCGTCGCGATCAATACCGTGTATGGCCCGAGTGCGAAACGACCTGCTCGCAATTGGGCCGTGCCCAAGGCGCCGACGTTGTAGATATCGGCGCCAGGCGGCGGCGTCATGTCGCGCTCGTGAAGCGCGTGCGAGCGCGATACGATTTTTCCGTCGCGGTCGCGGACCTCGATGAAGAACAGTCCTTGCCCATTGGTTATCATCGTCTGTACGCCCTGGCGTACCATCGCTTCAGTCAATTCTCCGTTGCGAGCAAGGGTGGCGGCCCGAATCTGCTGGAACTCCACCTGATTGAGCAGATCCAGCGAGTGGATTGCCTGATGCTCGACGAAATGTCGACCTGCCTGATATAGCGCCGCAAACGTGATGGTCGACGCGAGGACGTAGCAAATCGCGAGGCGCGCACCGATGGATTTCATACGAGTTGGTAGCCGACGCCGCGCACGGTCTTGAACAGTTGTTCGCCGAGCAATGCTTCGAATTTGTTGCGCAGGCGGCTCATGTAGACGTCGAGCAGATTGGTATCGACGTCGTAATGGGAGTTCCAGATTTTTTCGGCGATCAGCGTGCGGGGTAGAACCCGCCCCGGGTTTTGCAGGAAGAACTCGAGTAGCGCAAATTCTCGACCGGTCAGATCAATGGGTTTCTCTTGCACATGAACGGTATGGCCCCGCAGGTCGAGCTTGATGCCCCGGTGCTCCAAAACCGTTTCCTTGACGGTCGAATGGCGCCGGAGCAGCGAGCGCAGGCGCGCGAGCAATTCCTCGAGGCTGAACGGCTTGGGCAGGTAGTCGTCGGCACCGACATCCAGCCCCGTTACACGATCTTCGACTGCGTCGCGTGCGCTCAAAATGAGTACCGGTTCGTTGAAGCCTGCACGGCGCCATTGGCGCAGCAGGTCGAGTCCGTCGCCGTCGGGTAGGCCCAAATCGAGCAGGATCGCGTCGTAGCCTGATTCGCACAACATTTCCTGCGCCTCGGCGCAGGTCTTTGCCCACGCCACCGTGTATGCATGTTCGCTCAGTGCCTGCTTCAGAAAATGACCGAGTTTGGGTTGATCTTCCAGGATGAGAATCTTCATGATGTAGCCGCTTCGAGGATGGGCCGAGGCTAACGCACACGGATCGACGTGACAAGGTTCCCCGGGCTTCGCTCGGGTTTTCCCGATTGTCGCGAGCGATGTGTGCGATGCGTCCTTGTCGGACGCTCGCGATCGATTCGGATGCGCCGCAACCGGGGCTGCCGAACGCCGTGCTGTTTTGATGGCGACCGGACCGTCGGGACTTACCCTAAAGATCCACCGGAATTCAGATTACATTTAGCCTCGTCGTCGATCATGTGCAACACGATTAGCCTTCCAATAGATCGACTCATGAAATTCGCTTTCCGTCCCTTGTTGCTGCAGATCCATCGCTGGTCGGGACTGACCGTCGGCCTGGTGATCTGCCTCATGGGGATAACCGGGGCTGCCATCGTGTTTCGCCCGGCGCTCGAGCCCGTGGTGAACCACGATTTGCTGACCGTTCCGGCCTGCATGACGCGTGTGCCGCTCGATGTGCTTGCCGCGAACGCAGCGGCCGTGAGGCCGACTGCAAAACTCGACTATGTCCGCATCGTTGCCGGCGAGCCGGGCGAACTGCGCATGCCGGCGGCGATGGTTCGTTTCACGGACGAGGTTTTCGTATACCTCAATCCGTGCACGGGAGAGGTGGTCGGACAGCGGGCGCGTTACGGCGGCGTGCTCGGCACGATCGAGCAAATTCATCGCTTCCGCTTCATGAAGCACGGCAGCCTGATTACGGGCACAAGCACGATATTTTTCGGCCTCGTGCTCGTCATCGGCGGCCTCGTGCTCTGGTGGCCACGTACCGGCAGCGGCTGGCGCTACGCGTTCGCGCTCCGGGCAGGCAGGCCTGCAAGGGTGTCGGCTTTCCGTTTGCATCGGGTTGCAGGCGTGTGCGCGAGCGCGGTGCTGCTCGCGCAGGTCTTCACTGGGCTGCCATGGGCATTCGATTGGTATGCACACGGCATCTACACGGTCACGGGGTCGCCGAGACCGAAGAAGCCGAAGTCTTTGGTGCCGGCGAATGGCGCCGCTCGCCTGTCGCTCGAAACGTTCTGGCGTACGGCACAGGAACGGGTGCCCGATCCGCAGGATGCGTTGCTGCATATTCCGGACAAGCCACGCGAGCCAATCGAAATGTATCTGATCGCCCGCGATGCGCCGCATCCGAACGCACGCACGATGTTGTTCATCGACGCATACACAGGCAAGGTGCTGCGCTTCGTGCCGTACGAGCAGAGCAGCGTCGGCTTTCGGTTGTACTTCTGGATGCTGTCCTGGCATACGGGCCAATATGGCGGCGTGCTCGCCCAACTGCTGCTGCTTCTCGGCGCGTTGACGGTACCGGTGCTCGGCTACACGGGTATCCGCAATTTCGTGCGCCGCACCCGCGGGCCGGTGCCGAGCGACGCCCGGCTGGAGGTGCGTGTTGCGGCCAAGACGGTCGAAGCCGATGGCGTGTGCGCGTTCGAACTGGTCGGACAAAAGGGAGAGAAACTGCCATCGTTCACGGCAGGCTCGCATATTGACGTGTATGTAGGCGGGTTCGTGCGCCAGTACTCACTGTGCGGCGATCCGCGAGACCGGCAACGCTATCTGATAGCAGTGCTGTGCGCGCCGGAATCGCGTGGCGCTTCGGTGGCAATGCACGAACGCGTCGAGGTAGGCGACCTGCTGGAGATTGGGGTGCCGCGAAACCACTTCGCACTGGACGAATCAGCGCCGGGCTCGCTGCTGCTCGCGGGTGGGATCGGCATTACGCCGATCCTCGGAATGGCGGAGCGGCTCGCGCAACGTGGCGCCGATTTCGAAATGCATTACTGCGCGCGTTCGCGCTCGCGCGCTGCATTCCTGGAACGGCTTGCCCGCTCGTCATTCGCGCAGCGGGTGACCTATCACTTCAGCGACGAGTGCTCGGGGACGCGGCTCGACATCGACCATGTAGTCGAGCGGCAGCCCGCCGGTACGCATCTCTACGTATGCGGTCCGGAGCGTTTTACGGATGCCGTGCTGGATGCTGCGCGGCGACACGGGTGGACCGAGGAACGGTTGCATAGCGAGCGGTTCGCGGCACAGGCGAAGCAACCTGCAATGACGCATGCCTTCGACGTTCGGGTGTTGAGCACGGGGAAAATGTACCGTGTTGCGGAACACATGAGCATTACGACGGCATTGGCCGGACATGACATCGAGATTCCGATGTCGTGCGAGCAGGGAATTTGCGGGACATGTGTGACGCGGGTGGTTTCCGGCGAAGTCGAGCATCTGGATTCGGTGTTGACAGAGGTGCAGCGGGAAAACGGGTATTTCACGCCGTGCTGTTCGCGGGCTAAAGGCGAGTGTCTGGTGCTGGATATCTGAGCGGCGGGATGCTCGGCAGGACAGGCAAGTGTGTATAACGCAAAAATGGAGGAGATCTTGTTTAGGAGAACGATAATTGCGATGGCTGTAATTTCCATCGCACAGCATGCGCAGGCTGCCTCGGAAGCGGGAGCTGCAGCGATGCAGGCTGCGACTACGTCCGGCATCGCGCAGAATTCGACTCCGGATGTATCGAGCAAGGCGCAGGCTTCGGCGAAGTTGGCGTCGAACGATAAGGAGGCGTTGAGCAAGGCGACGAAAGCGGCGCAGGCCGTTGGAGATTCGGCCGATGCCAACAATGCGTTGCCGATGAGCAAACAGGTATTGAATTCCGGCGCGCTGCAGGACGCACAGGCTGGCGTGACCGATGCCGTCAAGAACCAGGCGGGTGTGTCGCCGACGAACTCGTCGGGCAGCCCCGCCGATGCGGCGCAGATTCGGGGCATCAAGGTCAACCTGTTTGCGAACTATCGCCTCAACGGCGGCCTCGCTACCGCAAACGTCATGTCGGTGCCGTCGGAGGACAAGCAGAGCATCGAAACGCTGAAGGGGGCGAACGCCCTGATGTACGGGGTTGCGAGCCCGGCGGGCATTATCGACATGATAACCAAGCGGGCGCCTTACGATCACGACGTCGCGTCGCTGGCGGTTCTCGGAAATTCATTCGGTCAACTCGGTATTCAGGCCGATGTGAGTCATCGTTTCGGCCGTGAAAAGCAGTTCGGCATACGTGCGAACGCATCTGAAACGCACCTTTCGAACGGTGTGAAGGACGCGGACGGCCGCGGCTGGTTTGCCAGCGTAGGGCTCGACTGGAACGTCACGGACCGGCTGCGCTTTCAGTTCGACGTCGAGGATTACGAGAAGCAGGTGGTCGAGCAGGCCGGCATCAGCCTGCCGAAGGCCGTCCACGGCGTGGTGCCGCTCCCGCGTGTGCCGGACCCGAGGAACCTGCTGTCCGGCAAGTGGGCGCAGTTCAGTGCGCATTCCCAGAATTATCAGGGGCGCGTCGATTACGATTTTTCGCCGAATTGGACGGGACACATCGAAATCGGCCAATCGGACGGCACCCGCTCGCGCCAGACTACCCGGATCGGCGGCTATAACGTGTTTACCGGTGCTGGAGGCGTCGCGACGGTCAGCAATATCGGCGTGCTCTATATCAACAAGTACAAGAGCGCGGAGATCAACGGAAAATTTGACACCGGGCCGGTTTCGCACAATCTGACTCTCGGGGTGGCAAACAGCCAGCGGATCGACGAAACGCTTTGGATGAACAAGGCCACGATTTCGCAGAAGATCAACATCTTCGACCCGGTTCCGTTGCCTGCGCCCGTGTACACGCAGCCGAATTCGACGCTGCCGCTGCAAATGGACGAGGACACGGGGTTGTACGCGTATGACAGTGTCGGCTTCGGACCGAAGCTGAAGGTGCTGCTCGGGTTCCGGGAAAGTCGCTCCACGGCGACTTTCGGAAGCGATTCGTCGTCGACCTGGGTACCGTCGCCGGCGGCCGGCATCATCTACGAATTCTTGCCGGAGACCCAGTTGTTCGCGAGCTATATGCAGGGCCTCGAGGACGGCGGCGTGGCGCCGGAAAGTGCCTCGAACGCATATCAGGTTCTTGCACCGGCGGTATCGCGGCAACTCGAGATCGGCGTTCGCGAACAATATTTCCCGTGGATGCGCTTCACGGCATCGGTATTCCAGATCACGCGCGCGAACGCGGTTACTGATCCGATCACGAACGTCTTCGCGAACGACGGCACGATCAAGTATCAGGGCGTGGAAGGTGCGCTTACTCAGGACATCACGCGTGAATGGTCGCTGTCCGAAGGCATCGAGTATCTGCATGCGATCCAGAATCCCGAGTTTGATCAGCTGATCGCCGGACTGACGCCGGAAAACACACCGAAATGGGTGGGCAACGTCGGACTGACGTACCGTCCGCGCTGGGTCCCGGGCCTCTCGCTGAACACGCGTGCATCGTTCATCTCGCAACGTCCGCTGAATCCCCAGGACCAGGGCAACCTCCCCGGTTACACGATCTGGTCGCTGGGGGCGGGGTACTCGACGAAGATCGACGGCAAGCACGTGAACTTCAAGCTGGCCATCGACAACCTGTTCAACAAGCGCTACTGGAACTCCGTGCAGACCGGCACGCTCGGCATCGGCATGGACCGCAGCGTGAAGTTTGTCGCGAAGGTGGACTTCTGAACGCACGCCTCAATCCTTTCAACGTTTTTCTGAACAACTTCCATGAAATCCTCTTCCATGACGAACATTGGTCGCGCCGTTGCCGTAACGATGGCGCTCACCGGCCTGCTGCACGCAGGAATCGCGAGCGCTACGGAGGCCGCGGGGACTGCCGCCGCCGCGTCGGCCGCGCTGCCGGCCGACGATCAGGGTCTTTCGCTGATCGTCACGTACCAGACGACGCCCGCAAACCGGCCCTTGCTGCAGCGCGAACTCGCGCTGTCGACTGCGCGCGAACTCGCGCAGTGGAAGCACGACGGTCGTCTCACACGGTACAACCTGCTGTTCAACCGCTACGCGGATTCCGGCAACTGGGACGCGATGGCTGTTCTCACGTTCGCCACGCCTGACGATCTGTACCGCTGGCGCAAGGTCGAGGAAACGCACCCCGGCGCGCTTTCCGCGAAGGCGCTGGCGGTGACGACCTCGATCCGTACGGCGCCGGTCGATCTTCGGCGTTCGAACGTTGCCGCGTCGGACGCCGCGCCGGGCTCCGTGTATGTAGCGATTCCGTACAAGACGGAGGTGTCTGCCAGTGACTACCGAAAATATGCGGATGCCTACGTCATTCCTCAGTTCAAGGGATGGATGGACGAGGGCGTGCTGGCCGGTTACTCGATCTACATGAGCCAGTTCCCGGCCGCACGCGAGTGGGATGTGATCGCGATCCTGCAATACAAGAGCGAGACCGCATTGAGCGATCGCGAAGCCATCGTGAGCAGGGTGCGTGAGCGCCTGAAGTCGAATCCCGAATGGAAAGCCATCAGCGATAGCAAGCAACGTGTGCGAGCCGAAGGGCAAGTCGTGGTTGCCGATCCCGTCGTTGCCGGCCGATAACTTTTACTCCACGGGACCTTTCATGAAGAAGCTCGCAATTGCCTTCGTCGCCACCTGCATGGTGAGCGGTCTTGCAGCGGCAGCGGAGAGCGGCGCCGCGTCGCCGCTGACTGTCGGAGCGACCGACACGTCACCGCAGCGCATCGTACTGCTGGTCGATGAGATCAAGCAGGTTCGCAATTTCCCGGTGGTGCTTGCCGAACGTCTCGGATACCTGAGCGACGGGAAGACAGTCGTCACCGTCATGAACACGCGCGACGACGTGCCGAGCGTCGATCTGCTCAAAGATGGCCGGGTCGACGCAGTGATGGCCTACTATCACCATAACGTCGTCAACCGGTCGCACGGTATCGATACCGAAGCAGTCGTCACGTTGGGCGTGACGCCTGGCGCCAAGGTATATGTCGCGAACCAGGTGCGTGAAAAGTACCGTCGCGTGACGGACCTGAAGGGCGCACGCATCATCTCCGGCGGCGCCGGATCCTCGAAGACCACGGTCGCGAACGCGCTCGTGCTGGCCGGAGGCAACGGCATCGGCGACTACACGCGACTCCCGACGAAGTACGCGAAGAACGTCGACACGTTGCGTAGCGGCGGGGCTGATTTGGTCGTGGCGCCGACGCCGGAGGGCGATCTTTACGAGTCGCAGGATGCCGGGACAGTCTTTGCCGATCTGACGACGCCGCAAGGCACGAAGGCGGCACTGGGCACGCTGTTTCCTTCAAGCACGGTGTACATGATGAGTGCGCGAGTGAAGGCGCATCCGGAGATCGCACAGCAGCTGGCGAATGCATTCGTGCGCACGCTGCGTTACATCAATACGCATACGCCGGAGCAGATCATGGAAGTGATGCCTCCGGAGATCGTGGGCAAGGATCGCACGGCATACCTGAAGGTGTTGAAGGAGGAGATTCCGATGTTTGCCAACGACGGAAGGATGTCTGACGACGGCGCTACAAAGGAGTGGCAGGTGCTGACAGCGGCCAATCCGGCATATCACGGCGTGAAGGTCGATCAGACCTATACCAATACGTTCGTCGACAACGCGTTGAAGACGTTGCACTAAAGCGAATGTCGGGCGGCGCGTGCGGCGGCTACGTCTGCACGCGCTATGCAATTGCCGCCTCGGGAAGTTGCCGCGCCCGGTCGTACTCATCGCGCTACTTCTCCCGGTTTCAACATTGCTCATGGCGTGAGCGTTCGATTGTCGTTCACGACTATTCGACAGAGAGTCGCACGCCAGTTTCCGATTGCCTTATCGGGGGGGCGATGAAAATTATCATTGATTCGCACTATTAATTATTTGCGATGTTTAAAAAATTGCAGAATTTCAAGATCGGCAAAGCCGGAATGTGCATCGCCTTGGCGGTCGCCGCGTCCGGCACCGCGCATGCGCAGAGCAGTGTCACGCTTTACGGTTCGATCGACGCAGCTCTTGCCCACTACAACAACACCGGTGGCCGTTCGCTGTTCGCCATGCAAAGCGGCGACAACGAATCGTCATACTGGGGGTTGAAGGGGGCCGAGGAGCTCGGTGGCGGACTGAAAACGATCTTTACATTGGAAAGCAGCTTCGACGTCACGAACGGGCAGCTTTCGGACTCCAGGCGCCTGTTTTCACATAACGCCTTCGTCGGTCTGTCCAGCAATGCATTCGGCACGCTCACGGCGGGCCGCCAGTACGATCCCACCGTCGATCTGATCCAGCCGATTACCGGCGATGCGATGGCCGGCGCGCTGTTCACGACCCCGGGTGATGTCGACAACAACGACAACTCGTTCTGGGTCAACAATTCGATCAAGTACACGAGCCCGATCTACGGCGGCTTTCAGTATGAGCTGATGTACGGTTTCGGGGGCATCGCGGGCAATACTGCCGGCGGACAAATGTATGGCGCCGCGGCCTCGTACAATAACGGCGGGCTGACGGTTGCCGCGGGGTATCTGTTTGCCAGAAACGACGCCAGTGGCAACGGCGCGGCCGACCTGAACCAGAACAACTCGGTTGTGCCGCTGTCCGGCGACATCTCGATGTACGGCTCGCGCCAGATTATCCAGGCGGCCGTGCAGTATGCGATCGGCGATCTTACGGCCAATCTCCGCTACAGCAACGCTCAGTACAAGCCATATGCAAACTACGGCGCGTTCAACCGTACCGAGACGTACAACATCGGCGGCGCGGCGCTTCAGTATCAGATCACGCCTGCCTTGAGCGGCTCGATCAACTATGTGTATACCCGTTCGAGCGGAGCCTCGTCGGCCACCTACAACAACGCAGGCGTGAACTTTACCTATTCGCTGAGCAAGCGTACGAGCCTGTACGCCGAAGCGGGTTACTCGCATGCGAGCGGTACGACGTTCAGCGACGACGGTTTGGCGACCGTGGCCGCCGGCGGCACGATCGGCGATCTGGGGCCCAGCGCAAGCACGCGCTCGCAGGTCGCGACCATTGTCGGCATCACGCACAAGTTTTGAGCGCGCGCGGAGGGTGGCAAGAAGCTGGTGGCACGAGCTCGCCAGGACGAGGGCAGCAGTGCCGCGCAACTTGCGTGACCGCATGCATGCGGCGATGCTCCCATTCTGCAACGGGTGCCGATCGAGCGGTGAGGTGCCGGATCGATCAGGGGGCGGGCGGCTGCATGCTGATCGACGCGGGATTCGTGTGACGAGAAGAAGCATCGGGCGGCAGCGCGTTCGAACGCAGGCTGCTGCCCGACGCCTGACCGCTTACGCGATTGCGGGAAGCGTTGTCTCGGCCGACGGCATGCGATTGCCCGATGCCGCCGCCGCGCCGGCCAGACGCCGATAGCGCGCGAGCGCCCACAGCGGGAAGTACGCGGTATAGCCGTGATACTTCAGGTAGAAGATGCGCGGAAAGCCCGGCGCATTGTGCGACCGGTGCCACCAGAAGCCGTCGTCCTGCTGCACGGATTGCAGATATGCGATGCCGCGCTTGACCGAGTCCGATTCGCCGTCGCCGAACGCCATTTGCGCGAGCAGTGCCCACGCGGTGCAGTTCGACGTGCTTTCGCCCGCATTGGTGCCGGCGAGCGCCGGGTCGCTGTAGCTGTCGTTCGTCTCGCCCCAGCCGCCGTCCGCGTGCTGGCGTGCGCGCAGCCATGCGAGCGCGCGGGCGATGTACGGCTGCGACGGATCCTCGCCCGCGAGCGCGAGCCCCGCCAGCACGCTCCACGTGCCGTACAGGTAGTTCGTGCCCCAGCGGCCCCACCAGCTGCCGTCGGGCTGCTGCGTGCGCTTCACGTAGTCGATCGCGCGCGCGAGCGACGCGCGATCGTCCGCGCGCTGCGTGACGCCGAAGCACAGCAGCACGCGGCCCGACACGTCCTCGGTCGGCGGATCGAGCAGCGCGCCGTGATCGGCGAACGGGATCGCGTTCAGGTACAGGCGGTCGCAGTCGGCATCGAAGGCCGCGAAGCCGCCGTTGCGCGATTGCAGCCCGCGCATCCAGTCGAGCGCGCGTGCGACGCGCGCCGCATACGGATGCGAGCCGTCCACGTTGCGATGCGTGCGGCCGCGGCGGTCGAGCATCGCGGTGACAACGGCGCTGTCGTCGATGTCGGGGTAGTACGGGTTCGCGTACTGGAACGCCCAGCCGCCCGGTTGCGTGTCGGCGGGCGCGTTTTCGATCCAGTCGCCGCGCAGCTCGTTCACCTGGCGCTCGGCCAGCCAGTCGTACGCGCGCGCGATGCGTGCGTCGAGTTCATCCAGTGCGCTCGCGGGCGTGGGGGATTCCTGCACGGCCACGCCGCGCGCCTGTTCGAGCGCCATCGTGCTCCACGCGGTGTCCCATACCGGCGACAGGCACGGCTGGCAGTACACGCTGCCGTCGGGCCGCGTGACCAGCAGTTTCTCCAGCGCGTTCTCGCAGTCGCGGCGCAGCGGATGATCGTCCGGGTAGCCGAGCACGTCCATCATCTGGTAGCTGTACACGATCGGCGGAAAGATCCCGCCGAGGCCGTCTTCGCCGTTCATGCGCTCCGCACACCAGGTTTCCGCATGCCGGATCGCGCGCTGCCGCAGGCGTTTCGGCAGCAGCGGCTCGACATGGCGCACCATGCGGTCGAGCGCGAGGAACGCGCGGCGCATCCCGCGCGCGGGCGGGAAGTACTGGCGTTCCTGGTCGGGCGGCGTGACGAACAGCTCCGGGATCGCGACGTTGCGCGGGTTGCGCGCACGCGCCTTCAGCGAGCACAGCACGAGCAGCGGCACCATCGTCGTGCGCGCCCAGTACGCGACCTTGTACATCGAGATCGGCACCCACTTCGGGAACAGCACGAATTCGATCGGCATGAATGGCGCCGCGCGCCACGGCACCTGGCCGAACGTCGCAAGCAGGATCCGCGTGAACACGTTGGAGCGTGCCGCGCCGCCGAGCTTCAGGATCGCGTCGCGCGCACGGACCATGTGCGGCGCATGCTCGCTGTCGCCCGCGGCCTTCAGCGCGAAGTACGCCTTCACGCTGCACGACACGTCCGGGTCGCCGTCGACGTACAGATCCCACCCGCCGTGCGTGTCGAGCCGCTGGATCGCGCGCAGGTAGCGCGCCATCTTCTCCTGGCGCGCGTCGTCGATCCTGTCCATGAAATGCATCATCAGGATGTATTCCGCGGTGATCGTCGCGTCGGATTCGAGTTCGAAGCACCAGCTGCCGTCAGGCTGCTGAAGACGCATCAGCGCATCGCGTCCACGGGCGATCGCGGCGTCGAGCGCGGACCAGGGGGAGGGGGCGGGTTTGTTCATGCGGCGGATCATACCATCCAGCCGGAATGTTTATATCGAGACCGCGGGTGCTAACATCGCCCCCATGAAAAAACGCCTCGAACCCGCTTCGCGCCACACCGCCGCGCGTGTCGACACGGCCGGACCGGCCGACGCACGGGACGCGCCCGAGCCCACGCCCGCCCCCGTCGCCGGCGTGCGGCGGAAAAAGGCACCAGAACAGGTGCGCGCGCAACTGCTGGAAGCCGCGTCGGAAATCGCGACCCAACACGGCGTGGCCGCGTTGACGCTCGACGCGGTCGCCGAGCGCGCGGGCGTGACGAAGGGTGCGCTGCAGTATCACTTCACGAACAAGCAGGGCCTGCTCGATGCGCTGTTCGGGCAGGCGACCGAGCGCTTCGCGATGCAGATGGCCGCGCGCCTGGCAGCCGATCCGCACGGCGACGGCGCGGCGGCGCGCGCGTATCTGCATGCGGTGCTCGACACCGCACAGCCGGCGGCGAGCACCGACGTGCTGCGCGTGCTGGTCGCGTCGATGATTACCGAGCAGGAGACGCGTGCGCGCTGGTCGGTGCCGATGCGCGAGTGGACGCGGCCGGACCCGGTGCCGCTCGAGCGGGCGGCGACGCTGATGATCTGCCGGCTGGCGGCCGACGGGCTCTGGATCTCGGAGCTGCTCGACAGCGTGGAGATTCCGGCCGAGCTGCGCGCGGAGATCGTTCGGCAGCTGGACCGGCTGAGCGGAAGCGAGCCGCCGGCGGGCACGGGCAAGAGCAAGGGCGCGCGCGGCCGGCGCGGTTGAGCGCGGTTTTAGCCGCCGAACACGGTCGTGCCCGCGCCCGCGCTGCATTCGCGAGAGTCAGTCGAGCGACGACGCGCCGAATCGCGTTGGCATCCGTTGGCCCTTCGTCGCGAAGAAAATGCACGTGACGATCGCGATCCAGAGCGGACCGACGATCACCGCAATGCGCGTCGCGGGAAATGCGGCCATCAGCGTCACGACCACCAGCAGGAACGCGAGTGCGGCCACGTTACTTGACGGGAAGAACGGTACCCGGCAATGCAGTTTCGCGATGTCGGTCGCGCGAAGCGTCTTGCGAAAACGGTAATGGGAAACGAGGATGACACCCCACGTCCACAATGCGCCGAACGTCGACACGGCCGTCAGCCAGACGAATACGTGTTGCGGGCTCAAGTAGTTGAGCAACACGCCGAGCAGCGAGCAAGCGCAGGAGAACGTCAGCGCGACCGCCGGAATGCCGTTGCCCGAGATGCGGGCGAACATTGCCGGTGCCTGTTTCTGGAGCGCGAGATTGTAGAGGAGCCGGGAGGTGCCATACAGGTTGCTGTTGCACGACGACAGCGCTGCGGTCAGCACGACGAAGTTGATGATGCCCGCGGCAGCGTGAATGCCGAGGCGATCGAAAGTCAGGACGAACGGGCTGCCCTGGGTTCCGATGCGGTCCCACGGATAGATCGACATGGTCACGAACAGCGCGCCGACATAGAAGATCAGCACGCTCCAGAACACCGAGTTCACTGCGCGGGAGAGCGTCTTCTCGGGGTTGCGGGCCTCGCCGGCGGTGATGCCGAGCATCTCGATGCCCTGATACGCGAACATGACCATCGGCAGCGCCTTCAGCACGCCGACGATACCGTTCGGCATGAAGCCGCCGTGCGACCACAGGTTCGAGATGCCGGTGGCGATCCCGCCGTTGCCGATGCCGAAGACGATCATGCCGGTGCCGACGACGATCATCAGCACGATCGTCACCACCTTGACCAGCGCGAACCAGAACTCGAACTCCCCGTATGCGCGTACCGCGACGAAGTTGACGGCGGTGACCGACGCGAGCGCGGCGAGCGTCCAGATCCAGGTCGGTACGTGCGGAAACCAGATGTTCATGTAGACACCGGCCGCGGTGATCTCGCACATGCTGCCGACCAGCGCGGTGAGCCAGTAGGTCCAGCCGGTCAGGTAGCCGGCCAGCGGGCCGAGATAGTCCTGCGCGTAGCGGCTGAACGATCCCGCGACGGGGTTCGTGATCGCCATTTCGCCGAGCGCGCGCATGATGATGAAGATCGCGACGCCGGCGAACGTGTAGCTGAGCAGGATCGCCGGGCCAGCCGTCGTAATGGCGCTGGCCGAGCCGAGAAACAGCCCGACGCCGATGGCCGTGCCGAGCGCCATCAGGCTGACGTGGCGCTCCTCGAGTCCTCGGTGCAGCGATGCTTGCCGTTGCGACATGTCGTCTCCGTTCATTGCCGCGATACCGGTGACGCGCGCCTGCCGGATGCGGCTGTTGTTTGTTGGGCAATGGTGGATGGCATGAATGGCCCGCGGCGGATGTGACGGGTCACGTCCGCCGTGTGCCGTGCCATGCAGCGATTATTTCGAAGAGCTGCGTCAATGGACAGTGAGCAAACCGGCCGGATCGTAATCGCCAATGTGCAATCTGCCGGGGACGGCCGACGCTTTGCGCAATGGCGTCGGTGCGCACGGAATGCCAGGGGAAAGCGTGCAACGTGTGCGAATCGACTCGCAGGATCGGCGCTTGCGGTCGACCGTTCGCTCCGGTTTCGACTGGCGCGGAAGTCGGCGCTCGCATGTCACGACCGGACGAGTGCGATCGATTCCAGCAAGCGTCCTCAATTTTGGGGATGCCGTCGCGACGCGGAGTGTCTACGATCGGCAACGGAATAGCGGGGAACGGATGCAACCGACGCGGCACAGCGACCACGTTCGAAGGCCGCGCTGCATTGATCCGATCATATGACCGAAGTCATCACACGGGCGGCAACGTTCCGACACAGCGCGCGCGTACCGTGACGGGATGCGTGTACGGCGAGCCGGACGTAGAGCCGCGCGACGCCGTGCCGGCGCGGCCGGGCGGGACTTCGTGTTTCGGGGAGTATCGATCACATGCTGACGAGAGACTATGTGGAGCGTGAGCTCTCTCATATCGAAAGAATGGTCGCGTTGCTGGAAAGCGATGCCGATACCGGCGATGCGGCCATGCCGTGCGCGATGCGCGTGAGTCGTCCGAGTTACTGGCGCGGGCGGATCGAAGCACTGCTGGCGATCCCCGGCTTGCCGCGCCACGTGACGAAATTCGGCAACGTGCTGCTCGCGAAGATCGACGGGATGGAGTCGCGGCGGTCGACGGTGAAGCCCTGACCGGGCGGGTGCGCGCCGCACCTGGCCTGACGCGCCCGTTCCGCCTTTATCCATTATCGAGATAGTCCATATTCCGGATATCGCGTTGCGGGATAGCGGGCGCTGCCGCCACACTTGCGCAAAATCAATCCCACCGGAGACATTCATGCGTACGCAAGTCGGCATCATCGGCGCAGGGCCCGCGGGCCTGCTGCTTTCCCATCTTCTTCATCTGCGCGGCATCGAGTCGGTCGTCCTCGAGACGCGCGGACGCGAACAGATCGAATCCACCATTCGCGCCGGCGTGCTCGAACAGGGCACGATGGACGTGCTGACCGAATCGGGCGTCGGCGATCGGATGAAGGCGGAAGGCGCGCTGCATCACGGCTTCGAACTGGCGTTCGAAGGCAAGCGCCGCCGCATCGACCTGACCGAGCTGACCGGCAAGGCGATTACCGTCTACGCGCAGCACGAGGTGCTGAAGGATCTCGTGGCCGCGCGCGTCGCGGCCGGCGGTGCGCTGTACTTCAACGTGTCCGGGACGACGATTTCCGGTATCGATACCGACGCGCCGTCGATCCGCTTCGTGCACGACGGCGTCGAACAGACGCTCGACTGCGATTTCGTGATCGGCTGCGACGGCTCGCAGGGCGTGTCGCGCACGATGATCCCCGCCGCATTGCGGCAGGACTACGAGCGGGTCTTTCCGTTCGGCTGGTTCGGCATCCTCGTCGAAGCGCCGCCGTCGTCGGACGAACTGATCTATGCGCGCCACGAACGCGGCTTCGCGCTCGTCAGCACGCGCTCGCCGAACGTGCAGCGCATGTATTTCCAGTGCGACCCGAAGGATTCGGTCGACCACTGGTCCGACGATCGCATCTGGGCGGAGATGCATGCGCGCGTCGACTCCGCCGACGGCCAGCAGGTCGTGGAAGGGCGGATCTTCCAGAAGAACATCGTCGGCATGCGCAGCTTCGTGTCCACGACGATGCAGCACGGCCGCCTGTTCCTCGCCGGCGATGCCGCGCATATCGTGCCGCCGACCGGCGCGAAGGGCCTCAACCTGGCCGTGTCGGACGTGCGCATCCTGACGTCCGCGTTGCAGGCGTTCTATGACGAAGACCGCACCGACCTGCTCGACGCGTACAGCGAAACCGCGCTGCGCCGGATCTGGCGCGCCGAACACTTCTCGTACTGGATGACGCGCATGATGCACCGACTCGACGACGCGTCGCCGTTCGAGCAGCGTCTGCAGGTCGCGGAGCTCGAGCACGTGACGACGTCGCGCCCGGCGGCGATGGCGATGGCCGAAAACTACGTCGGCGCCGTCGCGGTCTGACACCGCGCGACGGAGTCGGCTCTCCCGGTCGCGGCGTCGATGCGCCGCGACCGGCTCCGCCGTGCGAAACGGCTCTCGCTGCGCTCTCTGTTTACGACGGGCCTGGCATCAGGTCGCGATGGGCCGATTCCCGGAACTCGCCCGGCGTCTGGCCGGTCTGCTTGCGGAAATAACGGCTGAAATACGCGCTGTCCGCAAAGCCCATCTCGTGCGCGATCTGCTTCACGCTCAGGTTCGAATAAACGAGATCGCGCTGCGCTTCGCGAATCAGATGCGCATTGACGACCGCCGTTGTCGAGATCCCCAACTCCTCCCGGCAGACGCGCGCAAGCTGCGCGGCTGTCACGCCGAGCCGGTCCGCATAGAATTCCACCGGTCGATGCTCGCGAAAATGCGTGTCGATCAGCTCGCGAAAACGCCGCAGCAACGTGCCGCGCCGGTCGGTGCCGGCATGCGACGGTGCCGCCGCGAGATCGCTCACGCGTGCGACGTGAACGACCAGCGCCACCAGCAGCGCCATCCCGGCCGCGCCGCGGCCGCGTGACGTGCTGCGAAATTCCTGTTCGAGCAACGCGAACAGCGGCATCAGCATCGACACGCTCGCGTCCGACCCCTTGACCGGAATCACCGCCGCACGGTGCAGGATCGACAGCGCGCCCGGCGCGGCCGTCTTGACCAGCGTTTCCAGCGCCCGCTGCACGACCGTGATCACGAGACCGTCGATCTGCGGCGAGAACTCGAACGCATGGACCGTCTGTGCGGGCAGCAGCACGAGGCACGGCGGCGTGAACGTGTGCTTCTCGCTCTCGATCACGACGTGCCCGTGCCCGCCCCGGATGTACAAAATCTGCAATAGCGCATCGTGACGGTGCGCGGCGATATGCCAGTCGTTCGGCCGGCTGCGCTCCGGAATCCATTCGAAGTTGAACGCGTCGTACCAAGGCGGACGAGCCGATTCGCCATACAGATCGTAGTTAGGGATTCTCCTCATGCCCCGCGGCCTCCTGTGTACAAATTGTCCTGTTGCTTGCGGCGTTTGTCCAATTTTCGCGCGATGCGCGCTTCTATACTTTTCCCATCGACGTAGCGCTCGCAGTCAATACATCGCGCGACGTTCGGGCAGCATGTGCCGGATCGAGCCGGACATTTCCAGCCTATTTCAAAAGGATACCTAATGTTATCGCAAGCAGACCATCAGCAGCAGGACTGGCTTCGTCTCGACGGGCAGGTGTGTGTCGTGACGGGGGCGGCGGGCGGCATCGGCACGTCGATCGTGGAAGCGTTCGTGGCGGCCGGCGCGCGGGTCGCACTGCTCGACCGCGACGCCGACAAGACCATCGCGCTCGCCGAGCGGCTGCGCACGACTGGTGGCGACGTCATCGCAATCGGGTGCGATATCGGCGACGCCGCCAGCGTGACCCAGGCCGCCGAGCGAGTGGAGCGCGATCTCGGCCACGCCGACGTGCTCGTGAACAACGCGGGCCTGTTGCGTGCGGGCGGCATCGAGACTATCGGCCTCGACGCATGGAACGCGATGCTGCAGGTCAATCTCACGGGCTACATGCTGTGTTCGCAAGCGTTCGGGCGCGCGATGCTCGCGCGCGGCTCGGGCTCGCTGGTGCATGTCGCGTCGATCGCGGCTCGCTACCCGCAGACGCATAGCGGAGCGTACAGCGCGAGCAAGGCGGCGGTCGCGATGCTCGCGCGGCAACTGGCGGCGGAGTGGGGGCCGCGCGGCATCCGCAGCAATACCGTGTGCCCCGGGATGATCCGCACGCCGCTGTCCGAGTCGTTCTACGCAAGCGGCGACATCGAGGCGCGGCGCAGCGCGATGACCGCGAGCCGACGCATCGGCCGTCCCGACGACATCGCGAACGTCGTCGCCTTTCTCGCCAGTCCGCGTGCCGCGTATGTGAACGGCGCGGAACTGGTGGTCGACGGCGGCCTCGACGCGATGCTGATGGATCTCGTTCCGCGGCCGGGTTACGAGGCCGGTGCCGGCGCCAGCTGATTCAACGACATTGCCGCGCTGCATGCAGGCACGCCGCGTCTGGCGATGCGGCCGCGCGGCTATTCCATAAACGGAGGAAGACATGATGAACGATCGGCAGCGTTCGACGCACGTTACGTGCGATCTGCTTGTGATCGGATCGGGAGCGGGCGGCCTGTCCACTGCGATTACCGCGCGCAAGGCCGGCCTCGATGTGATCGTCGTCGAGAAGGAAGCATGCTTTGGCGGCACGACTGCGTTTTCCGGCGGCGTGCTGTGGATACCCGGCAATCGCCATGCGAGCGCGAACGGCGTGCGGGATACGCGCGATGCGGCGCGTACGTATCTGCGCGGCGAAACAGGCGCGTTCCACGACGCCGCCGCGATCGAGGCCTTCCTCGAGCACGGCCCGCGCATGCTCGACTTCTTCGAGCGCGAAACCGACGTGAAATTCGTCCCGACGCTGTATCCCGACTATCACCCGAACGTGCCGGGCGGGGTCGACATCGGCCGTTCGGTCGTTGCAGAGCCTTACGATGCGCGGCGGCTCGGGCGCGATCTCGAGCGCCTGCGTCCGCCGTTGAAGACGATCACGTTCATCGGGATGATGTTCAATTCGTCCAATGCGGACCTGAAGCACTTCTTCAACGCGACGCGCTCGCTCAAGTCGGCGTGGTACGTGACGAAGCGACTTGCCGCGCATCTGAAGGATCTCGCGCTGTACCGGCGCGGCGTGCAGGTCACGAGCGGCAACGCGCTGGCCGCACGGCTCGCGAAGTCCGCGCTGGATCTCGGGATTCCGATCCTGACCAGCACGCCCGCGCGCGAGCTCGTCACGGAAGGCGCATGCATCGTCGGCGCGACGGTCGGGGTGGACGACGCGAGGTATCGCATTACCGCGCGTCGCGCGGTCGTGCTGGCGAGCGGTGGCTTCTCGCACGACGTCGCGCGAATCGCGCGGGCGTACCCGCACGTTGCGCGCGGCGGCGAGCATGTGTCGCCGGTCCCGACCGGCAACACCGGCGATGGTGCGGCACTCGCCGAACGGGCCGGCGGCCGCGTGGAGATTCGCTATCCGCAACCGGCCGCATGGATGCCCGTGTCGCGCGTGCCGCTCGGCGACGGCCGCTTCGGCGTGTTTCCGCATCTGCTCGATCGCTACAAGCCGGGCGTCATCGGCGTGACCCGTCGCGGCATGCGCTTCACGAACGAATCGAATTCGTATCACGACGTCGGCGCCGCGATGATCGCGGCCTGCCGCGACGACACCGAGACGGCGATGTGGCTGGTGTGCGACCACGCGACGATCCGCAAATACGGGCTCGGCTTCGCGAAGCCCGCGCCCGTGCCGCTCGGGCCGCTGTTGCGCAACGGCTATCTCGTGCAGGGCCGCACGCTGGCGGAACTCGCGCAGCGGGCCGGCATCGATGCGGCGAACCTGGAGGCGACCGTGCGGCGCTACAACCACGACGCCGCGCGCGGCGAGGATCCCGAATTCGGCCGCGGCACGACGTCGTTCAACCGCTATCTCGGCGATGCCGACCATCGTCCGAATCCGTGCGTGGCACCGCTCGGCGACGGGCCGTATTACGCGCTGAAGGTCGTGATGGGCGATCTCGGCACCTTCGACGGAATCCGGACCAATGCGGTCGGGCAGGTGCTGGCCGCCGACGACCGGCCGATCGCCGGCCTGTATGCGGTCGGCAACGATCGCGCCAGCATCATGGGCGGCAACTACCCGGGCGCGGGGATCACGCTCGGCCCGATCATGACGTTCGGCTACCTGAGCGCGCGCCATATCGCGGGTCTTGCCGACCAGGCCGACCTCACCGAAGCGGCACCGCCCGCCGCCGTCGCGCAGCCCGTCGACACACGCGCGACCGCGTGAACCTGGAGCAGACCATGACACCCTCGAAAGCATTCATCGACCATCGCATCTATACGATCCGCCCGCGCGGCATGGCGGAGTTCATCGAGATCTTCGACCGGCTCGCGATGCCGATCCAGGTGAAGTATCTCGGTGCGCCGGTCGGCTTCTACATGAGCGACATCGGCGCACTGAACCAGGTCGTCCATCTGTGGGGCTACGACAGCATCGCCGACTACGACGCGCGGCGCACCGCGCGCGATGCCGATCCGGACTGGCCCGCGTATCTGCAGGCGTCCGGCCATCTGATCGTCGCGCAGGAGAGCCGCATCGTCCGCCGTGTCGAGTTCCCGAGCCTTGCGTATCTGACGCGTTGAGCGCATGACGATGAAATCGGAATACGACATGAACGACACACGTGCGGCAAGGGCGGCGATCGAACGCCGCACGCCGCTCGGCCGCCTCGCCGAGCCGGACGAGATCGCGTCCGCGATCGCATTCCTCGCATCGGATGCGGCGAGCTACGTCACCGGTACCGTGCTGAACGTCGATGGCGGCTGGCTGGCCTGCGGCGCGGCGGATTCACCGCCCGGCTGACCGGTGCCGCGCATCCGGCACCGGACCTGCAACGAAACATGACCATGGAGATGTCCGCGCGCATGCGGCGCATCAGCGCTGTCGTGCGCCCGGACCGAAGGAGACACAAGATGAAAACCCAAACGCGTACGCTCGACGTGCAGTCGTTCATCGACGGCGAGCGCTTTTCCCCCTGCCAGTGGCTGATCCTGATCCTGTGCTTTCTGGTCGTGGCCGCCGACGGCTACGACACGGCCGCGATCGGCTTCATCGCGCCCGCGCTGACGCACGACTGGGGCATCGCGCGCAGCGCGCTCGGCCCGGTGATGAGCGCGGCGCTGGCCGGGCTCGGTATCGGCGCGCTCGCCGCCGGCCCGTGCGCGGACCGGCTCGGCCGCAAGACGGTGCTCGTGCTGTCGGTGGCCTGCTTCGGCGCGTGGAGCATGGTGTCCGCGCATGCGCAGTCGATCGAGGCTTTGACCGCATTTCGCTTCCTGACCGGGCTCGGCCTTGGCGCTGCGATGCCGAACGCCGTCACGCTGATGTCGGAATATGCGCCCGCCCGGATCCGCGGCGTGGCCGTCAACGCGATGTTCTGCGGCTTCTCATGCGGGCTCGCGGTGGGCGGCGTCACGTCGGCATGGCTGATTCCCCATTTCGGCTGGCAAAGCGTGCTGACCGCGGGCGGCATCGGGCCGATCGTGCTGGCGGTCGCGCTCGTGATGCTGCTGCCGGAGTCCGCGCAGTATCTCGCGGCACGGCCGGGCACGCATGCGCGCGTCGTACGAATCCTTGCGCGGATTGCACCGCGCGAGCGCTTCGACGACTGCACGTTCGCGGCCGCCGGCGCACGCGCTCAAGCGGGTGGGGCGTCCGCGCTCGCGCAGGTGCTGTCCGCGCAGTTTCGTTCGCGCACGCTGATGCTGTGGGTGGCCTACTTCATGGGACTGCTGATCTATTACCTGCTGACCAACTGGATGCCGACGCTGTTTCGCGACGCGGGCTTCAGCGCCGAAGGCGGCGCGCTGATGACGTCGTTGTTCCCGCTGGGCGGCGTGCTCGGCAATCTCGGTGTCGGGTGGCTGATGGATCGCTTCAATCCGAACCGGACGATCGTGCTCGCGTATGTCGTGGCGGCGCTGCTGGTGCTGGTGGTGAGCCGCACGATCGGACACGCCGCGTGGCTCGGCACGCTGATCTTCCTGTGCGGTACCGTGGTGACGAGCGCGGTGACGTCGATGTCGGCCTATGCGGCGAGCCTGTATCCGACGCATTGCCGTGCAACGGGCGTGGCCTGGATGCTCGGCATCGGACGAATCGGCGGCGTGGCCGGCGCGTTCGCCGGCGCGATGCTGATGGGGCTCGGCTGGCGCTTCGGCGATGTGTTCAGCCTGCTTGCGGTGCCGGCGCTCGCCGCGGCCGGTGCGTTGTACGCGATCGGCCATCGCCGCACGGAGATCACCGAACAGGAGCGCGCGACCGGGGCGGCCGTGCAGCAACACTGATTCGGCAGGCGCCTGCCGAGTGCGCGCGGAAAAGAAAAAGCCACGGATTGCTCCGTGGCTTTTTGCCATCACGCAGCCGTGTCACGGCCGCGTATCGCACAGCGTCGCGCGAGCGCTCAAGCGATCGACTTCGACCAGTTCGCGTACCAGTTGCGGAACAGCGTGTACTGCGCTTCCGCGTAGTTGCGCTGCGCGTCGCTCAGTACATCGGTTTCGTTGAAGTGCAGCGTGTATTCCTTGTCGCCGTTCAGCACCATCAGGTGCTTGTAGAACAGGACCAGGTCGCAGCCTTCGTCGAACGACGACAGCACGGCCAGCGCCGCTTCCAGTTCCTTCGCACGCACGCGCGCCACTGCATCGCCTTGCGCGGCCTTCTTGCACAGATCGACCAGTTGCAGCACTTCGCGCGGCAGCGCGTTGCCGATGCCGGTGATCGCGCCTGCTGCGCCGCAGTTCACGAAGCCGTGGAACACTTGCGTGTCGACACCGGCCATCAGCGTCACGCTGTCGTCCTGCGACGTGATGTTCTCGGCTGCATAGCGCATGTCGGCGGCGCCGCCGAATTCCTTGAAGCCGATCAGGTTCGGGTGCTGGCGACGCAGTTCGAAGAACAGGTCGGCGCGGGTCGCGAAGCCGTAGTACGGGCTGTTGTAGATCACGGCCGGCAGGTTCGGCGCCGCGTTCAGGATCGCGGCGAAATGTGCCTTCTGTGCGGCCGGCGACGCGCCGCGCGACAGCACGCGCGGGATCACCATCAGGCCGTGCGCGCCGACCTTCGCGGCATGCGCGGCGTGCGACACGGCTTCCTTCGAGTTCACCGCGCCGGTACCGACGATGGTCGGCACGCCGGCTTCGACCAGGCGCGCGACGCCTTCCTGGCGTTGCGCTTCGGTCAGCAGCGGCCAGTCGCCCATCGAGCCGCAATACACCACCGCACGCATGCCGAGTGCCACCAGCTCCTTGCCCTTCTTCACTAGCGCGTCGAAATCCGGCTGACGATCAGCGGTGCACGGAGTCATCAGGGCCGGAATGGTGCCGGTAAAAATGTTGTCGCTCATCTCGTTTCCTCACATTCAGATAGGGTCAACTGTCATTGCTGGCAACTGGGCTGTGCGCACTTGCCGTCTCGTTGGTGCGTCCGTGATCCGGACGGCGCTGGCCACCTGTTGTTTGCCTCGGTGCCGAAACGTTGCCTCCGGTTTCGCCCGAGAGTCAGCCATCGACGCGTTGCATTCTAGCCAGTCCGCATATTTTATACAATATAAAATAAAAAGGGCGTGACGCGGACCGTCGTCCCGGTGCGCCGGAGAGGGCGGCGAACCGCGCCGCAGCGGCCTCCGACAGGGATAGCGGGCGATCCCGCCGAGGTTGGCCGATGCGCGTCCCGGCGCCGCCCGGCGGCACTCGGAGCCCGGCCGGTGAGCCTGAAATCCGTTCCCATCGCACTTCATCCGACCCCACCGTCACTCCCCGGCAGGCTCCCAGCCGGGGCGGCGAACCTCGCTCGACGTGTCGCACTGCTGCCCAAACCATTTTTGAGATTGCGTAGATTGTGTATTGAATATTGTATAAAATCTTTCGGCGCGCTTACTCGCGAACCGGCCCGTCAAGGGAAATGGAAGACAACGAGAGGAGATTCGGAGATGACAAGTCAGGTCGGCGAGGCAGTCTCGCCTGGTGGTGCGGCAGCCGTGCAGGACACGGCGTCGAAACGGGAATTGAAGCGGGTCGTCGCGGCGTCGATGGTCGGGTCGGTGGCGGAGTGGTACGAGTTCTTCCTGTATGGAACGGCATCGGCGCTGGTATTCGGCACGCACTTCTTCAAGAAGACGGGCAACCCGATCGACGGCCTGCTCGCCGCGTTCGCGCTGTATGCGGTGGGGTTTGCCGCGCGCCCGATCGGCGGGCTGGTGTTCGGCTACTACGGCGACAAGTTCGGCCGCAAGCATCTGCTGCAGGTCAGCCTGATCGTGGTCGGCATCACGACCTTCCTGATGGGCTGCCTGCCGACCTTCGATGCGATCGGCTACTGGGCGCCGGTGCTGCTGGTGTCGCTGCGCCTGATCCAGGGCTTCGCGTTCGGCGGCGAGTGGGGCGGCGCGATCCTGCTGGTCAGCGAACACAGCCCGGACAATCGCCGCGGCTACTGGGCCAGCTGGCCGCAGGCCGGCGTGCCGGCCGGCAACCTCGTCGCGACGATCATCCTGCTGGTGTTGTCGAGTTCGCTGTCGGAGGCTGACTTCCTGTCGTGGGGCTGGCGCGCCGCGTTCTGGTTCTCGGCGGTGGTCGTGCTGATCGGCTTCTGGATTCGCCGCAAGGTCGACGATGCGCCGATCTTCAAGGAAGCACAGGCGCGCCGCGCGCAGAAGCAGGAAAAGCAGCTCGGCGTGGCCCACGTGCTGAAGTACCACTGGCGGCAGGTGCTGATCGGCATCGGCGCGCGGTTCGCCGAGAACATCCTGTACTACATGGTCGTCACGTTTTCGCTGACCTACCTGAAGCTGGTCGTTGGCTTCGATACCACGCGAATCCTGAAGCTGATGTTCGCGGCCAACGCGATCCACTTCTTCTTCATCCCGCTGATGGGGCTGATGTCGGACCTCGTCGGCCGCAAGCCCGTGTACCTGACGGGCGCGGTGCTGACCGCCGGATGGGGCTTCGTCGCGTTCCCGATGATGGACACCGGCAACGACTGGATCATCATGGCCGCGATCGTGCTCGGCCTCTTCATCGAATCGATGACCTACTCGCCGTATTCGGCGCTGATGACCGAGATGTTCCCGACCAACGTGCGCTATACCGCGCTGTCGCTGTGCTACCAGGTCGCACCGCTGATGGCCGGCTCGCTCGCGCCGCTGATCGGGCTGTCGCTGCTCGAGCGCTATCACTCGTCGACGCCGATCGCGTTGTATCTGGTCGCCGCGGCTGTGATCTCGATCGTATGCGTGGGGCTCGCGAAGGAAACGCGCGGCAAGTCGCTGCGCGACGTCGATGCGGAGGCGAGGCGGCGCACGCACGGGTGACGCGGGCGATCGAAGGCTGATCACACGCATGGAAGCCACTCGCAAGGGTGGCTTTTTTGCGGTTCGTCGCGGATGGCCGGGGAACGCGGGCGAGACCTGCCATTGAATCCGCATTCGTTATCGGCCATCTGATTGTCAAGGCGAGCGCTCGATAGCCGAACGACTTCAAAGTCCGATGAACGCCCTTGCCGGGCTTGCGGCTTAAGCGATTTCAGGCCGCAATCGAGAAAGACCACATATTGACGATGATCGATATTCCACATGAATGCGTGGAGGAAATCGAAAGCACAGTGCGACTTCATTATCCAGAAGCCACATCGAGGGAATCGATCTGAAAATTCCGGTGTTTCCGTGAGAATTCGCGCTGCTGCAACGTAGCAACGGGCCGCCATGCCAACCACGCCGCACTCGTACAGGTCGCCGGCGGTTCGAACGAGAAGATAAACCTCGCGGGTTACTACGCGTAGAGCCTCGCTGTCGAAGTGCATATATTGATTTGGGTACAGGCTGGATTTACTTCGCGCTACGAAAGCGCCAACCTGTTCGCGGCCCCGGAGAGAGCGATGATCGACGAATACAACATCAGGCGTCGTCAGTTGTTGCAGTCGTTTATGGCGGCAAGCGCTGGTTGCCTTACGTGGGGGCTGTCAGACGTTGCAAGAGCGGCGAATGCGATCACCTTGCCCTTTGAAAACGGCCTGCGGGAATTGACCACGGCTTTTCCGCAAAAAGGCGAGATGCTACTGGTCCGCAGTCGTCCACCTCTGCTGGAGACACCATTCTCTGTTTTCGATCAGGGCGTTTTCACGCCCAACGATCAGTTCTTTGTACGCTGGCACCTGGCCAGCATACCGACGAGCATCGACGTGCGCAGCTTCCGGGTCAGGATTCATGGAGCGGTGCAGCACGAAGTCGTGTTAGGAATTGCTGAGCTATCCAGAGAGTTCGAGCGAGTCGAGGTCGCCGCTGTCAACCAGTGCGCGGGTAACTCGCGAGGATTCTTCAAGCCGCGCGTCGCGGGCGGAGAGTGGGGTAACGGCGCGATGGGCAACGCGCGCTGGACCGGCGTGCGCCTCAAGGACATTCTGGACCGCGCTGGCGTAAAGGCGGGAGCGGTTCAGGTGCGCTTCAATGGGGCCGATGCGGGTGCGATCCCGGCTACACCCGACTTCGTCAAGACGCTGAGCATTGATCACGCCCGCGATGGCGAAGTGATGGTGGCATTCGCGATGAACGGCAAGCCTCTACCACTTCTAAATGGATTCCCGCTACGGTTGGTCGTCCCCGGGTGGTATTCGACTTACTGGGTGAAGATGCTCGATGACATCGAGGTCATCGACACGCCGGATACCAACTTTTGGATGGCCAAAGCGTATCAGATTCCGGACACGCCTCGTGCGGACGTGTCACCGGGTCAGAGCGGGGTCAAAACCGTCCCGATCAACCGGATGGTGCCACGCTCGTTCATCACGAACCTGAGCGACGGCGCGGTCGTGGATGTCGGCAGGCGGCAGGCTATCCGCGGTATCGCGTTCGGGGGCGACGCGAGTGTCCGGGAGGTACATTTCTCTGCAGACAACGGGATGACGTGGGCGCCCGCAAAGCTTGGTCCGGATTACGGAAAATATAGCTTTCGTCGCTGGGAAGCGTCGTTCCTTCCCCGGCAAGCGGGTCAATTCGCGCTGAAGGTGAGGGCTGTCAACGATGGCGGTGTTCAGCAACCGGATAAACCAAACTGGAATCCCGGCGGCTACATGCGCAACGTGATTGAATCGATGACCGTCGTTGCGGCTTGAGGAGTGAATCATGAGGGCATGGGTTGTTGCATGGGTCACCATCTCTTTCGCGGGCACCGTCGCAACCGGCATAGTCGCTGCTAAATCACCAGGTAACGTTGCGGGGAACACAACGCAGTTTTCGCTGCCCACGGGTAGCTCTTTCCCTCAAGGACCGGGATCGGATCTCGCAAACGCGCATTGTCTGATATGTCACTCCGCGGGTATGGTGATGCGTCAACCACCGCTGACGTTTGACGACTGGAAAGCCGAAGTGATCAAGATGCGTGCGGTCTACGGCGCTCCGCTTCCACCCGAAAGTATCGAAGATATCGCCCGCTATCTGGTGACGATCAATGGGAAACCCTGACTCACAATTGCGACAAGCTCGAAGCGAACGAACTCTTACGCGAGCGCTGTGTGCGGTTCCCCGATTGTGCTCGCGCAAAACTTGATAGCAGACCATGCGTCGGACGGATATGCATGGAAGGGTGCGGATCACTGACGCACTCGGGGCACTCCGAACCTGAACCGTCGCCCCACAACCTCGAACCCTCGACAGTCTGGACAACGCGCCCGCGTTGTTCCTTGAGAAGTTCCATACCGAGATGAATCGATCGGCCTAAACGGATCGGGGCACGCCTTTGCGTCAAGCGCCCGCGCGGGACGACCGTCGCGCGCGGTCGTCGGGCGTTTGCCGGCCAGGAACGGTCGTCCGACCGAAGTCACAAAGGAACAATCGAGCGTCAGCAGTACGCCCGTGACGGGACGCACGGAGTCGATGCCGCGAGCGCTATCGAACCCGCCCGATCGCCGTTCGCTGCCGGGCGGAGATGTCTGCCGGCCACCTGCAACAGGCCTACACTCATCCATGCCTCGCGCTACCTGAATACTGGCCATCACTTCAACTCGATGGGCGCGGGCGGACATGTTCGCACCTCACGGCGCCGCTCGTTCGCGGCAAAGGAAAAGCCATGGATAAGTTCCTAAAAGCCACTGCCTTGTTCATCGCGGGCTTTGGCCCGATTGCGATTGAGGCCGAGGCAAGCCGCGAGCTTTACAGTCGGGCCTTCGGTATCCCCTTCAAGGAAGAGACGGGCGGCTACCTCCATACCGAGAGCATGAATGGCGCAAACACTTTCGCCTTGTGGCCGTTCTCTCAGGCCGCTCAGTCGTGCTTCGACACGGATTCGTGGCCTAGCGAGGTACCCATCCCGCAAGCCTGGATTGAGTTTGATGTCGACAATGTCGAAGCGGCTACAGCAGAACTTGAATCACGGGGGTATCGAATGCTGGTCAGGAACCGGAGTGAGCCGTGGGGCCAGACCGTCAGTCGCTTCATCGGGCCGGAAGGATTGCTGGTAGGAATTACCTTCACGCCATCCATGCGGGACGAGAAATGATGATGGCCGCAGTGGCAGTCCCTCGTGCGATGAATGATCTGGCCGACGAGCAGCACACACCCCTCAGGTGAATGGCTGATGAAGTGCTGAGAACGGTCCGCGCAGTCCGTGTGAACCTGGCGGCAGCAATGTCGGTTGGCAAGCGACATCCGTGGAAATCCGCGGAGACTTTTTGTTGGCCTCAAAGAAGGGCGCGGCGTCGCGCCGATATGCGGCTGCCGCCCCTCGACCGCAAGGCCGCTCTGCTAATATTGTAGAAAATATGCAATATCCGTCGCCGCGTCGGCGCTTGCCTGTCCGCCTTCCCCCCCGTCCGAACCGCAACATGAACGAGAAACGCCCTGCTCTTGTCTACGCCACGCGCGCCGAAGCCGCAGCGAACGAATTGCGCCGCCGTATCCTGACAGGGGAGTATGTCGACGGCTACCAGCTTCGCCAGGATGCGCTGGCGACCGAGCTCGGCATCAGCCGCATCCCGCTGCGCGAAGCGCTCGTGCAGCTCGAGAGCGAAGGGCTCGTCAAGATCCTGCCGCACAAGGGAGCGATCGTCTCCGAGCTGTCGCCGGAGGACATCACCGAACTGTTCGAATTGCGCGCGCTGCTGGAACCCGTGCTGCTGAAGAAGTCGATTCCGAAACTGACTGCAGAGGATTTCGCGCGGCTCGACGCGATCCTCGAGGAATACAGCGCAGTGCTGCATGCGAGCCAGTCCGGACGCTGGGGCGAACTGAACACCGAGCTGCATCATGTGCTGCTGTCGCGCGCCGACCAGCCGAAGACGGCGGCGATCGTCGCGTCGCTGCTGCAGCAGACCGACCGCTACACGCGCGTGCAGCTGTCGCTGTCCGAGGCCGCGCGCGACGTGGCCGAATCCGAGCATGCCGAGCTGGTCGCGTTGTGCCGCAAGGGCGATGCGCGCGCGGCGGCGTCGCTGCTCAAGCGTCATATCGAGCATGCGGGCGGCGAGTTGAATGCGTTTCTGCGGGATCGGCGTCTGGGTCGTTGAGGGTGTTCACGTACGCGATCTTGCGGATACTCCGGCGTTTCGCGCGGCACGTATCCGGTCGGATGGCTCTTGTCCGTCGTGTTCTCGGGTCCATTGTCTTGCCTGATTCGCCGAATCGAGCCGTGCGTGCGGCATGATGATCAGGATTCCTGTTTGATTGGGTGGAATGACGAAGCGATGCCCGGCGATATACCACCGTCCGAACTCGGCGCTGCTGATCCCGCCATGGCAAGCGTTCGACCGTGACCTCTTCGAACAATCCCCCCGATGCAGCGACCGTTCGCACGTGATGGGCGGGAAGCACTCGTAGAACTCGCCGAACGCTGGGCACGTGGCTGAATGTAGCCGTTCGGGGTGTTCAGGTAACGGGTCCAGTGCATGCCGCCGAACGCTGAAAGCGCTGACGCCAGTTCGCCATTGGGTTGGGGGCTCCTGGGCGATACGTAGGCCCGCCGGATCGTCCGGACGGAGCGGGAGGGGCGGGGCAAACCTTCGATGCCCGAGCGTACCTCGATTTTGGGGAGCGATCTGATCGGGTTGCAGAAGTTAATTCCGTCTCACTGTGTGAAATGTGCTGTATTTCTGGTTAACACACAACGATCGAGAATTACTCATTTTGATTCCGGACGATGAGTAATTCTATAATGTTGTGAGTTATGAGGCCTATCAGGCAGGAAGACCCACTATGTTGGATTTAAGCTTCAGCAAGCCTGATGAAATCGTCAAACTGCTTTGCGGACGACTTCGCACGGAGCGGCTGGCATTGCAGATGACACAGGCTGATGTGGCCGCACGCGCCGGCGTCGGAGCCAATACCGTGTCCAACCTGGAAGCGGGACGCAATGTGAGTCTCGAGAGTGTGGTCCGTGTGGCCATGGTCCTTGGTCGCGGCAAGGAGCTCGAAGGACTGTTCTTGCCGAAGCTGGACAGTCTCGAGGACATTCTCCGGTACGAGGAAACCGCTAAACGTCAGCGTTCGAGGAAGGCAACCAGAAATGATTGAGCGGGTAGACGTCTACTACGATGGCTGGGGGGAACATTGGCGGTGGGGATCGATGGTGTCCACGACAGCCATCACGGGTCGCCCGCTGGTTGTGTTCGAGTATAGCGATGAGGCGAGGAAGAGAGGGCTGGAGCTTTCTTCCCATGTGCTGCCCTTGAACGGGCCCAAGCTACGGAGAGACTTCCCGTCCCATCAGCTGGGACTGCCCGGGCCGGTCTACGACGCGCTGCCCGACGGCTGGGGCATGTTGCTGATGGATCGTCTGTTCAAACGCCGAGGCTTGAACGTGGCGCGCATCGGGCCGCTCGAGCGGCTGGCTTACATTGGCAGCAATGCGATGGGGGTCATGTCGTTCGAGCCCGTGGCGCCCGAAGCTCAGGAGGCGCAGATTCACATTCCCCTCGATCAGCTTGCGGCGGAGGTGCAGGAAGTGCTCAATGGTGAAGGTGGAGCGTTCCTGCAGCAGTTACTGCAGATAGGCGGCTCTCCGCAAGGTGCCCGACCTAAAGCACTGGTTTATCGTGATCCGCGCTCCGGAACCTTTACCACGGTCGCAGAGCCCGACTTTGAAGCCTGGCTCGTCAAATTTCCGGCGCAACAAGAACACCCTGAGGTGTGCGCGATCGAAATGGTCTATGCCGAATGCTTGCGCATGTGCGGTATCGAGACCCCGGACACGTTGCATTTCGATTTGCCCAATCAGATGGCGGCATTCGCGTCCAGGCGGTTTGACCGACAGAACGGCCTGCGCGTGCCCATGCAAAGTCTTGCCGCGTTTACCGGTGCCGATTACAGAACCCCGGGTTCCCTGGACTATGTGAACTTCCTGCGTGCGACCCACATATGCACCAATGATGTCCGACAGAAGGGGCTGGCGTTCGAGCGAGCCGTCTTCAATGTCGCGTTCAACAACCGGGACGATCACCCCAAGAACTTCGCCTACATCATGTCGCGATCCGGTGAGTGGAAGCTGGCGCCGGCCTACGACGTAACATTTTGCGAGGGGCCGGGTGGGTACCACCAGATGGACGTCATGGGGGAGGCCCTGCAGATCCGCAGAGAGGGGGTGCTCCGCCTCGCAGAGGAAGCTGAAATTCAAGCAGCGGCGGCCGGCGGCATTATTGACCGCTTTTGCAATGTGGCCGGCCAGTTTGCGGCGCTGGCCAGGAAGATGCATCCGCATGCGATCACCGAAGAGACGTTGCACACGATTCAAAGCCGAATCGATGAGAACATCGCTCTGCTGCGCTAATGCCGCACGGCCCCAATTCTGGAGCCGTCAACGGTGACGCGATGCCTCGCATGAGGGCGCGGTATCGACGTCATCGCGTCGTCGTTACAACGACGGCGCCCACGTCGAGCCGAAAGGGTTCGACTGGTCGATGCCGGGGAAATCGACGAACGCCTTGCGGCAGTCGAGCACGTTGGCCGGACGCGCGTTGAGGGTCGCTTCGTCGTTTGCGACGACACGGTTCGCGGTCGACGCGAACACCGGCAGGTTCACGTTGTGCGGCGTGAGGTTCGCGTCCGGCGCGATCGTCGAGATGCCGTCGGGCGTATCGGCCACCACGTCGGTCAGCGACATCACGAGCGGGAAGACCGGCTTGCCGTAGCCGCCCGTATTCGCTTCGAATCCCTGCAGCTTCACGCCGGCCGTGCCCATGATCACGACGTGGGCGAAATTGTCGTACCCGCGGCTACGGTGTAGTCAGTCATCCTATGACAAACGAAAGAGTAGCGAGAGACGGTGCTCGGCATCGGGAAAACGACACAACACCGCGCCGATTCAAATTGGGACCTGCTTCCGGAAAACGTTTCGCTAGCTTCCAGCCCAACAGAGAAAGCTTTTCCCTTTACCAGGCCGTAAACCCGCCACAGAGGCCTTTATAGGGGTATGCACCAAGTGAGTTAAACGATTAACCGACGTACATTCGCTTCGACACGTCATACAACGTATGACTGCGATTCTGCGAAGGCCGTGCAACGACGGATGCGGACGCCGCCCGGATCGCCGCCAAACAACGAGCAACCAACAAGGAGACTGACGATGACGCACCCATTCACCCGCTCCCGTATCGCACTGGCCGTCGCGCTGATGGCCGGCTTCGCGGTGTCCGCGCAGGCCCGCGTGTTCCGCTCGGCGGACGTGCACGGCGACAGCTTCCCGACCAACATGGCGGTCAAGTACATGGGCGACGAACTGTCGAAGCTGACGAGCGGCAAGGATTCGATCAAGGTGTTCGGCAACAGCGCGCTCGGTTCCGAGAAGGACACGGTCGACCAGGTGCGGATCGGCGCGATCGACATGGCGCGCGTGAACGGCGCGTCGTTCAACGAGATCGTGCCGGAGTCGCTGATCCCGTCGTTCCCATTCCTGTTCCGCGATGTCGACCATTTCCGCAAGGCGATGTACGGCCCGGCCGGCCAGAAGATTCTCGACGCGTTCTCGGCGAAGGGGATGATCGCGCTGACGTTCTACGAGAGCGGCGCGCGCTCGATCTACGCGAAGCGCCCGGTGCGTACGCCTGCCGACATGAAGGGGCTGAAGGTGCGCGTGCAGCCGTCGGACCTGATGGTCGACGAGATCAAGGCGATGGGCGGCACGCCGACGCCGATGCCGTTCGCCGAGGTGTACACGGGCCTGAAGACGGGCCTCGTCGACGCGGCGGAAAACAACATGCCGTCGTACGAGGAAACCAAGCACTTCGAAGTGGCGCCCGACTACTCGGAGACGCAGCACGCGATGACGCCGGAAGTGCTGGTGTTCTCGAAGAAGATCTGGGACACGCTGTCGCCGCAGGAACAGGCCGCGATCCGGAAGGCCGCGGCCGATTCGGTGCCGTACTACCAGAAGCTGTGGACCGCGCGCGAGGCATCGGCGCAGCAGACGGTGACGAAGGGCGGCGCGAAGATCTTGCCGGCCGCGCAGATCGACCGCGCGGCATTCGTGAAGGCGATGCAGCCGCTGTGGGCGAAGTACGAGAAGACGCCGCAGATGAAGCAGATCGTCGACGAGATCGAGGCAACCAAGTGACCCGTCGCACTTCCCTGAACGGCGCGGCGGCCGTCGGCTCGCCGGACGCGGCCGCCGCGGACGGTGCGGCGCCGTGCCGGCCGCGCGCGGCGGCGCCGCTGCTGCGCTGCGTGAACGACCTGCTGTTCCGCGCGCTGGCCGTGGTCGCGTCGCTGTGTCTCGCGGCGCTCACGGTGCTGGTGTTCTACGCGGTCGTGATGCGCTACGTGTTCGAGAACGCGCCCGACTTCGTCGAGCCGATCGCGCTGCTGCTGGTGATCGTGATCGCGATGTTCGGCGCGGCGATGAAGGTGCGCGACGGCGGCCATATCGGCCTCGACTCGCTCGTGCGGCGCCTGTCGCCGGGCCCGCGCACCGTGGTGATCGCGATCCAGCACCTGAGCCTGATCGCGTTCGCGATCGCGATCATGGCCGGTTGCGGCAGCATGGCCGCCGAGACGATGGGCGACCGCATTCCGATCATCGGGCTGCCCGAAGGCGTGCGCTACCTGATCACGATTCCCGCGGCGATCGCCATCATCCTCTTCTCGCTCGAGCACCTGCTCGCGCTTCGTCGCTCTTCGTCGGGACAATAACGCCATGGAACTCGCGATCCTGTCCGTCAGTTTTCTGATATTCCTCGTGCTTGGCGTGCCCGTGTCGTTCGCGCTCGGCATTTCCTGCGTGCTGACCTATATGGTCGAAGGGCTGCCGATCGCGACCGCGATGCAGGCGATGATCTCGGGGATGAACGCGTTCTCGTTCCTCGCGGTGCCGTTCTTCATCTTCTCCGGCGAACTGATGCTGCATGGCGGCATCGCGGACCGGATCCTGCGCTTCGCGCAGGCGACCGTCGGCCATTTCCGCGGCGGCCTCGGGATGGCCAACGTCGTCGCGTGCACGCTGTTCGGCGGCGTGTCGGGCTCGCCGACCGCCGATACGTCGGCGATGGGCGGCGTGGTGATTCCGCTGATGAAGCGCGAAGGCTACAGCGCGGCTTATGCGGTCAACGTGACGACTCACGCGTCGCTCGCCGGCGCGCTGATGCCGACGTCGACCAACATGATCATCTACGCGTTCGCCGCGCAGGGCATCACGGGGATGCTGCACGGCCAGCAGGTGAGCGGCGTGTCGATCGGCGACCTGCTGTTCTCCGGGCTCCTGCCGGTGCTGTGGGTGATGGGCTTCGTGCTCGCCGCCGCGTACTGGCAGGCCGTGCGTCACGGCTATCCGCGCCGTGAGGACGGTTCGTCCGCGCTGCCGTCGTTTCCCGGCTGGTATGCGGTGCTGCGCAGCTTCGTCGGCGCGGTGCCGGGCCTGATGGTGATCGCGATCATCCTCGTGTGCGTCGCGAAGGGGATTGCGACTGCGACCGAAGCGGCCGCGATCGCCGTCGTGTATTCGCTCGTGCTGACCGCGATCGTGTACCGCACGCTGACCGTCGCGAAGCTGCGCCGCGCGCTGTCGCATGCGGCGCGCACGACGGGCGTCGTGCTGCTGCTGATCGCCGTGTCGAACATGCTGCGCTTCCAGATGTCGTACCTGGAGATTCCGGATGCGATCGAAGGGTTGCTCAAGCAGTCGACCGCCGCGCCGTGGCTGATGCTGCTGTACATCAACATCATCCAGGTGTTCCTCGGCACCTTCGTCGACATGGCCGCGCACATCCTGATCACGACGCCGCTGTTCCTGCCGATCGCGATGGCGTGCGGCGTCGGGCCGGTGCAATTCGGGATCATGCTGCTGCTGAACTGCTCGCTCGGCCTCGTGCACCCGCCGATCGGATCGGTGCAGTTCGTCGGCTGCGCGATCGGCAACGTGTCGATCGGCGAGACGACGAAGATGGCGTGGCCGTACTACCTCGCGATCTTCAGTGCGATCAACATCGTCACGTACCTGCCGTTCTTCTCCACCTGGCTGCCGAGCCTGATCAGCGGGCACGCGGTGTTCTGACCGCTTGCGTTGCTCCTTGCGGCGCCGGACGACCGAGGTTGTCCGGCGCCGCAATCACATCGACGGTTTCTTCCCGCACCGCGAACCCACATGAACATGACGACCGCATGGCGTGCCGGTCGCATGGCGCACGCGCCCGGCTTCCTGCGTCGCGGCAGGCCCGGCGGCAGTCACACGCAGCGGCCGCAACCTGTGCGATGATTCGCCGCTTCGCGTTCATCGCAGAACGCCACAGATCGCGGCGCCCGTTTCCGGGTCGCTGCCGACCGTATCGACATCCGGAGACGACATGCCCGCACACCGCGTTCATGGCAACACGCTGCATTACCAGGATCACGGCACCGGCTTTCCGGTGCTGCTCGGGCACAGCTATCTGTGGGACGCGGCGATGTGGGCGCCGCAGATCGACGCGCTGTCGCGCCGGTATCGCGTGATCGTGCCGGACCTGTGGGGGCATGGCGCGTCGGGCCCGCTGCCGGACGGCACGCACACGCTCGACGATCTCGCCGCGCACGCAAGCGCGCTGCTCGATGCGCTGGAGATCGAGCAGTGCGCGGTGGTCGGGCTCAGCGTCGGCGGGATGTGGGGCGCGCGGCTCGCGCTGCGCGAACCGCGGCGCGTGCGCTCGCTCGTGCTGATGGATGCGTCGCTCGAGGCCGAGCCCGATGCGACGCGCCTGCGCTACTTCGGGATGCTCGACGCGATCGCCGCCGCCGGTTGCATCGCGCCGCCGCTGCTCGATGCGATCGTGCCGCTGTTCTTCCGGCCGGACGTGAATCTCGCCGACCCGGCGCCGAGCGCCTTTCGTGCTGCGCTTGCGAGCCTGCCGGCCGACCGGCTGCGGGAATCGATCGTCCCGCTCGGCCGGTTGATCTTCGGGCGGCCGAATACGCTTGCCGCGCTCGCCGAACTGGATGCCGAACGCACGCTGTTGATGTGCGGTGCGGGCGACATGGCGCGCCCGCCGTCGGAGACGGTGAAGATGGCGAGCGTGATCGGCTGCCGCCATGCGCTCGTGCCCGACGCGGGCCATATCTCGAACCTGGAGAATCCCGCGTTCGTCACGCGGACGCTGCTCGACTGGTTCGACGAGCAGCAACTCGCGGCGGGCTGACGGTCGCCTGCGCGACACCGGCGGCGGGTGCCGCGCGGCGTCGCGTCATGCGGGCCTGCTTGATGGGTGATGCCTGCCTGATGTGCTACGTGCGTGTTACGCGCGTTCGCCGATCGGCGTGAATTTGCGCTCCCGCACGCGGCCTTCGTCGGCACCGCGGCGAATCAGGTCCTGCGCCTCGGCACGGCTCGCGACGCACGGTGCGGAGCCGGGCAGCGGCCGCCGTGCCGTTTCGCGCAGCGCGAGCACCGACACGATGCCGATAAACGACGCGCCCATCAGGTAGTAGGCCGGCATCATCAGGTCGCCGGTGCGATCGACGAGCCACGCGGTGACGAGCGGCGTCGTGCCGCCGAACAGCGATACCGACACGTTGAAGCCGATCGCGAGCGCGCCGTAGCGGATTCGCGTCGGGAACAGCGCGGGCAGCGCGGACGGCATCACGCCGGTGAAGGTCGACAGCAGCGTGCCGTAGATCAGCATCCCGCCGAACACCGACAGCATCCCGCCGGTGCGGATCAGCATCAGCGCGGGCACCGACAGCACGAGCAGGCCGACGCAGCCGGCCATCATCACCGGCTTGCGGCCGACCCGGTCCGACAGATGGCCGGCGTAGAGCGTCATCGGCATCATCAGCACCATCACGAGCAGCACCATGAAGAGGCCGTGCGTCTCGTTGAAGTGCAGCGTCGCCGACAGGTAGTTCGGCAGGTACGACAGCGCCATGTAGTCGGTCACGTTGAAGATCAGCACGAGGCCGACGCAGAGCAGCAGCGGTTTCCACTGTTCGACGAGCAGCGTGCCGAACGACTGCTTCGGGCGCGACCGTTCGTCCGCCTCGCGCGCCTCGGCTTCCTTCTTGAACGCGGGCGTTTCCTCGAGCTTGAGCCGCACGTACAGGCCGACGAGGCCGAGCGGACCGGCGATGAAGAACGGCACGCGCCAGCCCCACGACAGCAGCGCTTCCTGCGACAGCGTCGCCGTCAGGATCGCGACGGTGGCCGCACCGAGCGTATAGCCGATCAGCGTGCCGAACTCGAGGAAGCTGCCCATGAAGCCGCGGCGCTTGTCGGTCGAGAACTCGGCGATGAAGGTGGCGGCGCCGCCGTATTCGCCGCCGGTCGAGAAGCCCTGCACGAGGCGGGCGATGAGCAGCAGCACGGGCGCCATGATGCCGATCGACGCGTAGCTGGGGATCAGGCCGATCGCGAAGGTGCCGATGGCCATCATGATCATCGTGGCGGCGAGCACGCGCTGGCGGCCGATGCGGTCGCCGAGCGGGCCGAACACCATGCCGCCGAGCGGGCGCACGAGGAAGGCGGCCGCGAACGTGCCGAAGGTGGCGAGCAACTGCGCGGACGGGTTGCTCGACGGAAAGAACACCTTGCCGAGCGTGACGGCGATGTAGCTGTAGACGCCGAAGTCGAACCATTCCATCGCATTGCCGAACGCCATGGCCCCGACCGCACGCTTCAGGACGGCAGGATCGACGATCGTGATGTCGTCCGGCTTGAGGGCCTTGCGCGAAGACCGGGCTTTCGCGGGGTGCGCTTGGGATGAACTCAATGAACGCTCCTGAAGGGAGCCTTCGCGGCTGGCCGAACGGGTGCGCGGTGGGGCCGGCGCGGTACCGTCGGGGACGAAGGCAGTTGTCTCGGGGACGCCGTGATGTCGGAGGCGCGGCGTGTGGCACCCGACACCCGGCAAGTGTGTTGGTGTGAAGCAGTGTAGAGAAACCGATAGAGCGGACTATCGGTCATGCGCCCGGAAACCGGTCGTAAACGACACGGATGGCGCAAACAGGCAACTCGCCGGGCCGGTGGCCCGGTGAGGGTCTGGCGGTCCGAGCTGCGTCGATGGCGGTCTATACCGATGCGCGGCGTGCGGGGACGCAGCACGTCGCGGATCGTGCGGCATGACACGGACGGTGCGTCGCGCACGGTTGCACACGGTTGCACATGCGATGGAGGTCGCGCCGAATCCGGACGCGTCGTCGCGCGCCCGATCCGGCGGAAGATGATTCGGACTGCGAATGCAGAGCGGCGGCGATCCGGTGCCGAAACCGCCGCCCGTGGATCAGAACATGTGACGGATCCCGACGTTCGCGCCGACGGTCGTGCCGGTAACCGCGTAAAGCGCGTTGTTGATCCCGAGCCCGGTGTTCATCGCGCCGTGGTTGTTGACCATCGCGACCTGCGCGTACAGCGCGGTCGCCTTCGACAGGCTGTAGGTCGTGCCGACGGCCGCGAGCAGCGAGTGATTGGCCGTGTCGTTGCGGTCGCTGGTGAACCACACGCCGCCGTTCAGGTCGACGGTCGGCGTTGCCTGGTAGTCGAGGCCGCCGCCGTACACGTTGTTGCTGAACGATCCGCCGACCTTGTAGCTCGCGAACGACGCCTTCGCGGTGACCGGGCCGAAGCGGTACGCGGCGCCGATCGTGCGTCCGACGAACGCGACGGTGCTCGGCGTCGGCGTCGGGTTGGTGCCGTCGTTGCCGTCGTAGAACGCGGCGTCGATCATGAAGCCGCCATGCTCGTACTTGAGGCTCGCCGAATACTGGCGTCCGGCCTGGAAGTCGCCGGCCTTGCCGCCGAATGCGAACATCGCGCTGCCGGTGAGGCCGGCGATCGTCGGGCTGGTGTACGACACGGCGTTCGGGTTGAACAGGCCCGTCACCAGCACGTTGTCGACGTAGTTGATCAGCCCGCTGCCGAAGTGCGAGAAGCTGCGCGGATCCGAATCGAAGATCGCGAGCAGGAACGGCGAGTACTGCACGCCGGCCTTGACCGTGCCGAAGCCGCCGTCGAGCCCGACCCACGCCTGGCGGCCGAAGAAATTGCCGTTCGAATGGGCGAACGCGCCGTTGGTGACGGCAAAGCCGCTTTCGAGCTGGAATTTCGCCTTGAGGCCGCCGCCGAGATCCTCGGTGCCGGTCATCCCGAACGTCGTCGGCGTCATGCCGGTGTCGGTCATCGCGAACTGATGGCCGGCGTTCGCGCCGGTGGCCGCGTCGAGCGTCTTGCTCGTGTACAGCAAGGCGGCGTCGAGGTTGCCGTACAGCGTCACGCTGCTTTGCGCGAAGGCGCTGGTACCGGCCATCGCGCCTGCCAGCGCCGCGCAACCGATCACGATTCTGCTTTTCATTGGGTGTCTCCAGTGTTGTTGTACGTCGTTGCATCGAACAGGGGATGCGACGGATGCCGCGCTTGGCGGTGTCCGTCGCGCGGGCCGCGCACGCAGGGTGGGCGCGGCGGGACGCACGTGCGCGGCCGGGTAGCGGCCGTGCGCGACGCGTTCATGGCCGGGATGGGCGCCGGAACGCGCGTGCGTCGAGGAAGTCGGGGAGGCCGGGAAGTGCCGGGAAGTGCCGGCCTCGTCATTCAGAGCGACTGGCCAAGCTGCTCGAGGATCGCCGGGTTCTCGAGGGTGGAGGTGTCCTGCGTGATCGCCTCGCCCTTCGCGAGCGAGCGCAACAGGCGCCGCATGATCTTGCCCGAGCGCGTCTTCGGCAGGTTGTCGCCGAAGCGGATGTCCTTCGGCTTCGCGATCGGCCCGATCTGCTTGCCGACCCAGTCGCGCAGCGTCTTCGCCAGCGCCGCCGCTTCTTCGCCTTCCGGACGCGAGCGCTTCAGCACCACGAACGCGACCACCGCCTCGCCGGTCGTGTCGTCCGGGCGGCCGACCACCGCCGCTTCCGCCACCAGCTCATGCGAGACCAGCGCCGACTCGATCTCCATCGTGCCGAGCCGGTGGCCCGACACGTTCAGCACGTCGTCGATGCGGCCCATGATCGTGAAGTAGCCGGTGTCCTTGTCGCGCACCGTGCCGTCGCCGGCCAGGTACAGCCGGCCGCCGAGTTCCTCGGGGTAGTAGCTCTTCTTGAAGCGTTCCGGGTCGCCCCAGATCGTGCGGATCATCGCCGGCCACGGACGCTTGACGACAAGGATCCCGCCTTGCCCGTTCGGCACGTCCTGGCCCGTCTCGTCGACCACCGCGGCCATGATGCCCGGCAGCGGCAGCGTGCACGAGCCCGGCACCGTCGGCGTCGCGCCCGGCAGCGGCGTGATCATGTGGCCGCCGGTCTCGGTCTGCCACCAGGTGTCGACGATCGGGCAGCGCGCCTGGCCGACGTGCTTGTGGTACCACATCCACGCTTCCGGATTGATCGGCTCGCCGACCGTGCCGATGATGCGCAGGCTCGACAGGTCGTAGCTCTTCGGGTGGACCTTGTCGTCGGCCTCGGCCGCTTTGATCAGCGAACGGATCGCGGTCGGCGCGGTGTAGAACACGGTGACCTTGTGATCGCCGATCATCTTCCAGAAGCGCCCGGCATCCGGATAGGTCGGCACGCCCTCGAACACGACCTGCGTGCCGCCGCACGCGAGCGGGCCGTACGTGATGTACGTGTGGCCCGTGACCCAGCCGATGTCGGCCGTGCACCAGAACACGTCGGTGGGCTTCCAGTCGAAGGTCCACTTCATCGTCTGCGCGGCCCACAGCAGGTAGCCGCCCGTGCTGTGCTGCACGCCCTTCGGCTTGCCGGTCGAGCCCGACGTATACAGGATGAACAGCGGATGCTCGGCGCCGACCCACTCCGGCGCGCACGTGTCGGACTCGCCGTCCGCGATCTCGTGCATCCACAGGTCGCGCCCGGCGTGCCAGTCGATCTTGCCGCCGGTGCGGCGATAGACGATCACGCTCTTGACCGCTTCGCAGCCGCCCATCGCGATTGCTTCATCGGCGATGCTCTTGAGCGGCAGCGTCTTGCCGCCGCGCGCCTGTTCGTCGGCGGTGATGAGCGCAACGGCGCCGACGTCGACGAGCCGCTCGTTCAGCGATTTCGCGGAGAAGCCGCCGAACACGACCGAGTGCGTCGCGCCGATGCGCGCGCAGGCCTGCATCGCGACGATGCCCTCGATCGACATCGGGATATAGATGACGACGCGGTCGCCCTTGCCGATCCCGCGTTTCTTCAGCGCATTCGCGAAGCGCGACACGCGAGCGAGGAGATCGGCATAGGTGACGCGCGTGACGGTGCCGTCGTCGGCCTCGAAGATCACCGCGACGCGCGCGCCGTTGCCGGCTTCGACGTGGCGGTCGAGGCAGTTGTACGACGCGTTGAGCTCGCCGTCGTCGAACCACTTGTAGAACGGTGCGTCGCTCTCGTCGAGCACCTTCGTGAACGGCTTGTGCCAGTCGAGGCCTTCGCGGGCAAGACGCGCCCAGAAGCCTTCGTAATCGCGCTCGGCCTCGGCGGCCAGCGCCTGGTAGGCCGGCATGCCGGAAATGGTCGCGCGCTCGCGCGTGTCGGCCGTCGGTTCGAAGATTCGGCGTTCCTGAAGGATCGATACGAGGGCGGTCAAGGTGTTCTCCATGGAAATCGTAGGGTGTGGCGTGCCTGTTGAAACGCAACTTGCATGCCAATCGCGTGGGTATTCGGACGGAACGGCGTGTGCGCGCGTTGTCGTGCGGTTTTCGATGTTCGGTCTGTACTGCGAAGCATAAAAAATGGAACGCCCGGCGCTGTTGTCCCCACGCCGGTTGCGTCGAAATGCAGCAGCGGGTGTTGCAGGCATCAACACGGCGAACGCGGTGCCGGCCCGACGCGTGCTATGCGATGAACGACCGGAGCATGCCGAGCGCGTCGGACGCACGCAGTCGGGCGAGTGCCGACGCCTCGATCTGCCGCACGCGCTCGGCGGACAGGTTCATCTGGCGGCCGATGTCGCGCAGCGAGCAGCCTTCGTCCGTGTGCAGCCCGTAGCGCAGCGTGAGGACCATCGCCTCGCGCGGCGGCAGCCGGTCGATCGCGGCGGCGATCTTGCGGCGCAACTGCGTGGCGCCGGCCGCGTCTTCGGGCGATGGTGTTGCCGTGTCGGGCGCGACGTCGGCGAACGTCATGTCGCCTTCCGGCGAGACCGGCAGGTCTGCCGACACGGGTTCCTTCACGATCGCCATCAGGTCACGCACCTTGTCGACCGGCTCGCCCATGTGGACGGCCAGTTGCGCGGGCGTCGCGGCGGTGCCCGCGCGTTGCCGATGCTCGCGCGCGAGCCGCGTCAGCTTGTTGAGCGCGTCGACGGTATGCGTCGGCACGCGGATCGTGCGGCCGAGGTCGGCGAGCGCATGCGTGATCGCCTGCCGGATCCACCAGGTCGCGTAGGTCGAGAACCGGAAGCCGCGCCGGTAGTCGTAACGCTCGATGGCCTTCAACAGGCCGATGTTGCCTTCCTGGATCAGGTCCGCGAACGGCAGCCCACGATCGGGATAGCGCTTCGCGATCGACACGACGAGCCGAAGGTTCGCATCGAACAATCCCGTCCGCGCCGGCTGCATCGCGCGTTCGATCGCACCGAGCCGTGCATCGAGCGATGCGGTCGCGCCGGGCGGCAGTGCCGACGCAGGGGCACCGCGCGCGATCGCGTCGCGCGCATCGACGAACTCGGCCGCGCGTCGCGTCAGCGTCGGTGCGCAGGCCGGGTGCGCGGCAATGCACGACGCGAGCCAGCCGGCGTGGTCGCCGTCGGCATCTTGCGCGAACGACGGCGGGACGCCCACGTCGGTCAGCATTCGCGCGAGCCGGCCGCGCAATGCGCGGTGCCGGCGCGCGCGGCCGCGCAACGGCTCGCTCATCCGCTCGAGCGCACGCGCGGACAGGTGCAACGTGCCGAGCAGCGCCGCGGTGTCGCGTACTTGTTTGCGATACGCGGCGCAAGCGGTGCCGCCGGACGCCAGCGCCGCGCGCATGCCGTCCGCGAGTGCGTCAAGGCGTGCGAGCCGCGCGACCACCCCGTTGCGCCAGGCCGAATTCTCCGTCTGCGTATCCGTCCCGGTGTCGTCGTCGCGCGCGGGTTCAGCGGGTTCATCGGGGGCCGCGGGCGAAGCGCCCGGATCTGCGTTGGCGGCCGGCAGAGCGTCGCGACGGCCGTCGGCGAGACAGATCACATAGGTCGATGCGGCGGTCCGGCCTTCGGCGATTTCGGCGCGGATCGACATGAGCGCGTCGAGCGCATCGGGGTCGCCGCACAGCACCGCGACCGACGCCGCGCGACCGCGCTCGATCCGCTGCGCGTAGGCGAATTCCTCGTCGCGCGTGAGGAGCGGGGTCGTGCCCATCTCGCGCAGGTACAGCCGGACCGGATCCGTCGTGCGCGGCGCGAGCAAATCGGCCGCGGCGAGCGTGCCGGCGCCGTCGACCCATGCCCGCGCGGGCGGCGCGGGCCGGAAGTAGCGCTCGAGCGTCCAGCCGCTCGCGGTATCGGCGCTGTCGCACACCGCGATGCCGAGTTCGCCCAGCACCGCGGCGGCCGCGTCGATGCCGCTTTCGTTCGCATCGTCGTCGGGCAGCGCGTCGATGATGTCGCCGCGCGTGACGAAGCCGCGCGACAGGCCGGCCGAAATCAGCGCGTGGAGATGGGCGACGGCGTGTTGCGGCGCGTCGTCGTCATGGCCGGCGGCGGACGCCGGCGCGTGCCGCAGTGCGGACCGCGCCGGCATCTCGCCGCGCGACGCGTCACGCGCGCTTGGCATACACGTTGCACCAGCCGTCCGCGGCAACCGACTTGCCGGCGAACATCGCACACGTGCCGGCGGCATCCGCCGCTTCGCCCTTGTAGAAGCGGCAGTTCGAGCAGCGCTGGCCGGGCTGGTATTTCGGGAACTGCGCGGCGTCGACGCTCGACGCGCGGGCGCGATAGCCGAGCGTCTTGGCCGCGGCATCGTTTTCGTCGACGAGCGGCGGGGCCGCCAGCGCGGGGCGTGCCGCGGCGAGCGCCGCGCACAGTCCGATGGTCTGGACGATGAAGGTTCTGCGAGTCGTGGTGTGCATTACTGTCGTTTCCTGGTGAAGAAGAAATCGTGCCGGCGGGCGGCCCGGCATGCGCATCCGCATCCGGGCCGCAGGCCGGGTTACTGGCTGGCTTCCTTGTGTCCCGCGGGGCCGACGACGAGCGGCGCGGCCGATGCGCGCGCCGTATCGGCGGTCAGCTTGTTCTTGCTCGCGGCATAGCCGTTCGATGCGAGCAGGAACGCCATCAGGTCCGCATAGTCGTCGTCCTTCAGCTTGCCGGGCTGGTCTGCGGGCATGTTGGTCGCCATGTAGCCGAACACGCCGCCGATCGTCAGGTGCGAATGCGACAGCGGCGCGAACGACGGACCGCTCAGCGCGGGCGCGGTGTCGCCTTCGAGGTTGGCGCCGTGGCACTTGGCGCACGCATTGCCGTACAGCGTCTTGCCATGTTCGACCTGGGCCGCATCGAATGCCGGCGCGGCCTCGCCGGTGCTCCCGGAGACGCGAATGAAACCGCCGCCGGCCGGCACGCCGCGCGCGCGCAGCAGGCCGGCGCGCGCCGGGCCGGCCGCCGCCGTTGCACCGTCGAGGAAGCGCGGCGTCGCGCGCGAATCGTGCGCCTCGAGCGCGCTGCCGGGCAGCGTCCACTTGCGGGTCAGCGCGGCGAGCCGCCCGTTGTTCTTCATCTGCGTGAGTGCCGCGTCGATGCGCTGCTGCAGCGCGGCCGAGCGCGGCGCGAACGCAAACGTGAGCTGCCACTCCGCGTACGGCGACGACGTCGAGCCGATGCGGAACGCCTGTTTCGGATGCGCGGCCTGGTACGCGACGACGGCCGGATACCAGACGATTGCGCGATGCGCGCGGCCGCCTGCCACGGCGGCGACCGTTTGCTCGGACGTGTTCTCGAGATCGAAGCGCGCGTTCTTCTGCTGGACCGCAATCAGCTGCGCGGGGCTTGCGTAGGTCGCCGCGACGATCTCGCGGCCGGTGGTCGCTGCGCCGGCGTCGCGGCGCGTGACGCTCACGTAGCCTGAGCGCAGGTAGCCTTGCGAGAACAGCAGTTTCGTATCGGATGCGTCGGCGATCGCCGAGCGCGGGAAGCCGGCGAGCACGTCGCAATCGCGTTCGAGGATGCCCGCGAGCTCGTGCGCGGACACGCCGTCATCGTCGCTGCCGCCGGCTTCGTGCGCGGAGAAGGTGGCGGCGATGCCGGCCGTGCGGAACGCCTCGCGTGCGACGGCCTTGTCGAGGGCGGCCGTCGGCGTACCGGGCAGCGAGCAGACGCGCACCTGTGTCGCGGCCGTGGAGAGCGCCGGGGTCAGCGCCGTGCCTGCCGCGAGCGCACAGGCCACGGCGAGGCGGGAAAGTCGAAGGTTCATGATCGTACGCTCGGTTGGAAAGAGGAGGGCGCGCCCGCGCCGGCGGCGCGGGCGCAATGCGGTTGACCGGATTGAGATCAGCCGCGGTCGAGGGCGAACACGTACAGCGTGCCGCCGCGCGGCACGTCGTCCGCCGCCTTGGCCATCGGGCCGCCCCAGATCGGGTTCGCGCCGCCGTAGCCGGCGAGTACCGCTACGTACTCCTTGCCGTCGACTTCAAACACCGACGGCTGCGCGATGATCCCGCTCGCGAGCTTCGGGCTCTCCCACAGCACCTTGCCGCTGGTTACGTCGAACGCGTACAGGTGACCGTCGAGCGAGCCGCTGAACGCGAGGCCGCTCGCGGTCGTCGCGACGCCGCCGTTCCACGGCAGCTTGCTCCAGTGACTCCACACCTTCTTGCCGGTGTTGACGTCGATCGCCTGGAGCTCGCCATAGCCTTCGCTGCCCGGCTCGGGCTTGATCTCGAAGCCTTCGCCGAGATACGGCAGCCCTTCCATGTAGTTGACCGACTTGCCCGACAGGCTCATGCACGCATGCAGCGACGGCACGATCGCGAGATGGCGTTCGGGGTCGTACGACACGGACCACCAGTTCTTGCCGCCGAGGAAGCTCGGACACGTGTCGATCGTCGTGCCGACCTTCGGATACTTCGCGGGATCCTGGATCGGCGCGCCGTCTTCCGTGTAGCCGGTGACCGACGTCGCTCTCACGAACGGCTCCGCGTAGATCAGCTTGCCGGTGTCGCGATCGATCGCGTGGAAGTAGCCGTTGCGGTCCGCATGGATGATCGCGTCGTGTTCCTTGCCCTTGTACTTGATCGTCGCGAGCACCGGCGTGTTGACGCCGTCATAGTCCCAGGTGTCGTGCTTCGTGTACTGGTAGTGCCACTTGAGGTCGCCGTTCTTCGGGTCCAGCGCGAGCAGCGAATCGGAGTACAGGTTGTCGCCCGGGCGCAGGTCCGCGAGCCACGGCCCCGGGTTGCCGACGCCCCAGTACAGCGTGCGCGTCGCCGCGTCGTAGGTGCCGGTCAGCCAGGCCGGTGCGCCGCCGTGCGCCTGCATCCCGTCGGGCCACGTATCGGCGTGCTTCTCGCCCTGGCCGGGGATCGTGAAGCGCTTCCACAGCAGCTTGCCGTCGTTCGGGCTGAGCGCGGCGATGAAGCCGCGCGCGCCGTATTCGCCGCCCGAGCTGCCGACCACGATCGCGCCGTCGATCGCGAGCGGCGCGAGCGAGAACGCGTAGCCGAGCCCCGGTTCGAACATCTGCTTCTTCCATACGAGCGCGCCGGTCTGCGCGTCGAGCGCGGCCACTTCGCCGCTCAGCATCGCGACGTAGACGTTCTTGCCGTACAGCGCGACGCCGCGGTTCACGACGTCGCAGCAGGCTGTCTTGAACGATTCCGCACCGAGCTTCGGCTCGTATTTCCACAGCTGCGCGCCGGTGGCCGCATCGAACGCGTACACGTTGTCCTTCGGCGTGGTCACGAACAGGTAGCGGCCGTTGATGATCGGCGTGGCTTCGAAGCCCTGTTTCAGCTCGGCCGGAAACTTGTAGCTCCACGCCTGCGTGAGCTGCTTCACGTTCGACGGGTCGATCTGCTTGAGCGGCGAGTGCGCCTGACCGTTGTAGGTGCGGTAGTAGGTGAGCCAGCCCGGATCGCGCTGCGCATCGGTGAGCCGCTGGTACGTGACGGCCGGATAATCCGCGGCAGCGTCCACGAGGCCGGGATTCAAGGCGATGGCGGCGGCTGCCGCGATTCCGATCGTTGCCAGTCGGCTCGTCGAAGCCGAGAGTTTTTTCATGGTTGTCTCCTGAGTCATTGTGGTCGCACCGCGGCCAACACATGGCCGGGCCGGCAGGGTGGGGATCCGGGTCCAGTGCGCAGCCATTCACGCAAATCGCATGCCACTGCGATGCGAGGCTTGCCGCGCAAGGCGCAGCGGCCGATTGCGCAGGTTGCCGCGATACGCGCGACGCAGCGCGGGTGATCCGCGTGTGTTGCGTTCGGGGACAACGGCGGGCGCAGTGTTGCGAAACATGACAGTGCGGGGTAGGGGCGGGGCGTCGCGGGCGTGACGCGGTGTCCAACGAATCGCGGCAGCCATCCATTTATGTGTTCGCGAACGTGCCGACGTGTGATCGAGGGCAGGTGATCGTCTTCGACGGAGCGAGTGAATAGCGTGCGGTCTGGTGCGATCGGCGCAGGCGGCGTGCGTATACAAGGAAGCGCGAGGACTCGCCGTTTCGAGCGACGGGCACGCGCGCGGCGGCAAGAACACCGTACCGCTGATCCAAATTGACACAGATGCAACAGCGTTGGCACGAACTGCAACAGATGCGCGCTCACGCGTCGACGCGCGGCGGCTTCGATCGGCGGGCGGCCGGGTGTTGCACGCATCGGCATGCTTCTTGCCGTTCGAAACGGGAATGATTCCGCGCAGCGAGAGACCGCCATGCATGTCCCGATTTCGTCCGATGCCATTCGCAGGTCCGATCGCCGGCGCGTGGCCGCGCTCGCCTGCGGCATCGCGCCTGCCGGCCCGTATGCGGCAACGATCGAGGCATCACGGGCTGCGCGTACACGCGAACCGCTGCAGGCCATCGCGCTGACGATATTCGCCGTCCATGCGGTCATCGTGGTTGCGCTCTGGCATGCATGGATGCCAGATGCGGCTTCGACGCTGCCGCGCGCGCTCGCCGTCGAGGTGGACGCGAGCGAATCCGCGCGTGTCGCCGCGCCGGGCGTGCATCGCCGCGTGGATATCGCGACACCGGTTCCGCCACCGCATGTGCGTTCGCCTGCGAGCCGCGAGACGGTCACGCATCGGGAGGTTCGACCGAGCGTGACGGCGTCTCGTCAGGACGGCCATGCGGCACTCTCACGCGTGCCCGCGGCCGCAACCGTCGTGACGAAGCCGGGCGATGAAGGTCCGCGAACCGCGCAGGCTTCGGCACCGGCAGCGACGGGACAGACACCCACCGATGCCGCGACGGTGCCTGCTCAGGCGGCCCCGGCCGCGCCATCCCCGGCCGCGTCCGAACCCGTCACCGCGCCGCGCTTCGCGGCGTCCTACCTGCACAACCCCGCACCCGAATACCCGGACGTCGCGCAGCGGCGCGGCTGGGAGGGCACGACGTTCCTGAACGTGCATGTGCTCGCGAGCGGCCGGCCGGACCAGGTTCTGCTGTCGGCCAGCAGCGGACACGACGCGCTCGACGATGCGGCCGTCGCGGCGGTCACGGACTGGCGCTTCGTGCCGGCGAAACGCGGCGCGGAATCGATCGATGGCTGGGTCAGGGTGCCGGTCGTGTTCAAACTCGGAAACTAAGGAATCCGTCATGTCAGATTACATCCACTATGCGGTCGTCGGCGCGTTTGCGCTTCTTGCCGTGCTGTCGGCGTTCACCTGGACGCTGATCGCCGTCAAGGCGCTGCTGTACGTGCGCGTCGCGCTCGGCAACCGACGCTTTGCCGAGCGTCACGGCGATCGCACGGCACTGTCGATGCCGACGGACGACGATGTGGCCGCCAGCCTGAACGCGCGCCTGCAGCGCGCCGTGTGCGTCGCGTTGCGCGATCTCGACGCGCCCGAGCCGAACGCACCGGCCACGCTGGTCGCGTGGGATCGCCGCGAGCTGCTCGAACGCACGCTCGCCCGCGAGATCCGGCGCGCGCAGCAGCCGCTCGAACGTGGGCTCACGGTGCTCGCGTCGATCGCGAACGTCGCGCCGTTCGTCGGGTTGTTCGGCACCGTATTCGGCATCGTCCACACGTTGCAGTCGATGACGGCGTCGGCCACGAACGGCATCGACGCAATCGCGGGACCGATCGGCCAGGCACTGGTCGCAACCGGGATCGGCATTGGCGTCGCGATTCCGGCGGTGCTCGCTTACAACCTGTTCCTGCGACGGCTCAAGACCGTGACGGCCGGCCTCGACGAGTTCGGGCAGGACCTGATCGCGCTGGCCGAAGCGCGACGGTTCCGGCTCGATGCGCCGGTGCATGCCGCGCTGCCGGCAGCGAGCAGCGCGGGCGGCGTGCGCCGGGCGGCCGTATGAAGCTGGACTATCGCGAAGCCGACGCGGGCGAACCGCTCGGCGAGATCAACGTGACGCCGCTCGTCGACGTCGTCCTCGTGTTGCTGGTGATCTTCATGGTCGCCGCGCCGCTGATGACGCATGCGATCCGCATCGACCTGCCGAAGGCGGCCGCGCCTGCGCGCGACACGCGTGCATCGGCCGTCACCGTGACCGTCGACGCGCACGGTGCGGTCCGGGTCGACGGCGAGCCGACCACACCGGCCGAGGTCGAAGCCGTGCTGGCACGCCGCGTCGCGCACGATCCTCAGACGAGCGTGAGCCTGCACGCGGATCGCAACGAGTCGTTCGGCGCGGTCGCCGCCGTCATCGCGTCGATCGGACGCGCGCGTGTCGCGCACGTCGCGATCGCGACGGCGGACGGCGACGCCGGTGCGGCGGCGCCATGAGGCAATCGAAGTCCGCAGTGACGGCCGCGCATGGATCGATTCGGATAACGACATAACAAAATCAGCACATCACGACAAGAAAAGAGGAGACATGGAAATGAAGGAAACCGATGTGGCGAAGCGCCGCTTCGTCGCCCGGCGTGCGGGCGTCACGCTGTGCTTCGGCGGCATGCTCGGCGGTTGGCTGACGCCCGCATCCGCCCAGGTCGCACCGGCAGGCAACGCCGATGCGCCGACGCTCGCGCCGATCGTCGTGGTCGGCACGACGCCGCTGCTCGGGATCGGCACGCCGCTGTCGCGCGTGCCGGCCAACGTCCAGACGATTCGCGGCGAGGACGTCGCGCGTCAGCACGGCAGCGTATTGACCGACTACTTCGAGAAGAACGTGTCGAGCGTCGACATCAACGAAGCCCAGGGCAACCCGTACCAGACCGACGTGAACTACCGCGGCTTCACGGCGTCGCCGGTCGTCGGCACGCCGCAGGGGCTGTCGGTGTTCGTCGACGGGGTGCGCGTCAACGAGCCGTTCGGCGACGTCGTGAACTGGGATCTCATCCCGCAAGCAGCGATCGACACGATGCAGCTGATCCCCGGTTCGAATCCGACCTACGGGCTCAACACGCTCGGCGGCGCGCTCGCGATCACGACGAAGAACGGCAAGACGAGCCCCGGCGGCGCCGCGCAGGTGTCGGTCGGCTCGTGGGGCCGCAAGACCGCGCAGCTCGAGCAGGGCGGGCGGATCGGCAGCCACCTCGACTACTACGTGACGGGCAACGTCACGAACGACAACGGCTGGGCCGATCACAACGGCAGCCGCGTACGGCAGGGATTCGGCAAGCTGCGCTACACGGACGCCGATACGACGCTGTCGATCTCGGCCGGCGGCGCGGACAACTCGCTGCAAGGCACGCAGACGATTCCGCGCTCGTTTCTCGACAATCGCGCGCAGGCCTATACCTATCCCGACCTGAATCGCAACAGCGCCGCGTACGTCACCGTATCGGGCGACCATTCGTTCAACGACCACGTGCAACTCAGCGGCAACGTGTATTACCGGCACTACCGCAACACCAACGTCAGCAGCAACGTGAACGACGATTTCGGCAGCGTCGACGCCAGCGGCGCCACGGACACCGTGCAGGCGACCAACGATCGCTCGGTGATCACGACCGACAGCTACGGGGCGAACCTGCAGCTGACGCTGCTCGGCAAGCTCGCCGGCATGGACAACCAGTTCGTCGTGGGCGCATCGGCCGATCTCGCGAACTCGGGTTTCGACCAGTCGTCGCAGGAGGCGGCATTCACGGATACGCGCGCGACGGTCGGCCTTGGCGACTTCACGCAGACGACGCGCGCGAAGACGCGCAACGCGAACTACGGCGTCTATTTCGACGACACGCTGGCGCTCACGCGGCAATGGTCGCTGACGCTGGCCGGGCGCTACAACTGGTCGCGCTCGGCGATCGAAGACGTGAGCGGCGTGCAGCCGCTGCTCACCGCGCGCCATACGTTCTCGCGGTTCAATCCGGCCGTCGGGGTCACGTGGAATCCGGTGCCGGGGTTCACGGCGTATGCGACGTACAACGAAGGCATGCGCTCGCCGACCGCGATCGAGCTCGCGTGCGCCGATCCGGCCGCGCCGTGCTCGTTGCCGAACGACTTTCTCGCCGACCCGGCGCTCAAGCCCGTGATCGCGAAGACGATCGAACTCGGCGCGCGCGGCCGCGCTGGCCAGGCGACGACGTGGAGCGCGGCCGTCTACGACACGACGCTCGACGACGACATCCAGTTCATCAGCAGCAACGGCGGCGTGAGCACGCTCGGCTATTTCCAGAACGTCGGCAAGACGCGCCGGCAAGGCTTCGAGCTCGCGGGCCATACGCGGCTCGGGCCGGTCGGGATCGGCGTCAGCTACAGCTACGTCGACGCCACCTATCGTTCGACGTGGACCGAAAGCAGTGCGAGCAATTCGAGCGCCGATGCGCACGGCAACATCGTCGTGCGCTCCGGCGACCGCATTCCGGGGATTCCGTCGAGCACCGTGAAGCTGCGGCTCGACTATGCGGCGACGCCGAAGTGGAACGTCGGCACCAACATCACGTATCGCAGCGGCGTGTTCGCGCGCGGCGACGAAAACAACCAGGACGTGAACGGCCGGATTCCCGGCTATTTCCTGATCGACCTCGACACGACCTGGCAGGTCACGAAGCACCTGCAACTGTTCGCGTCGATCACCAACCTGCTCGACAAGCGCTACGCGAGCTTCGGGATGCTCGGCCAGAATTTCTTCAACGGTCCGAATCATGCGTTCGACGGAATCAACCCCGTCAACGAGCAGTTCGTCGGGCCGGGCGCGCCGCGCGGCGCGTGGATCGGCGCGCGCTATGCGTGGGACTGAGCGGGCGATTCGGCATGCGGTGGTGCGTCTGCGGCGGCGGCCAGCATCTCGCGCACCGCACGAGCGACGCCATGGGCGAGCGCATCGTCGCTCGCGAGATGCCCGGCCCGCACGCGTTCAATGATGGCGCCCGGCACCGCGCGCGCAAGGCGGTCGACGTTGTCGACCGGGCACACGCGGTCGTGCGTGCCGTGCACGGCATGCAGCGGCACGCCGGCTTGCGCGGCCTGTCGCGCCAGCGCGAGCAGCCGATGCTCGCCGAGCCAGCAATTGCGTTGCAGGTAATGCGCCTGGATCCGGTACTTGTCGATCAGTCGCTCGATGGCGGGTTGGGTCGGTCTTGCATCGCGTGCCGGCCGCCCGGTCAGAATCGCGTCTTCGTACGCATTCCACGCGAGCGCGACCGCGCGTTGCCGCGCGGCGCCGGCACCCGGCTGGAGATGCCGCGCGCAGCAGGCGATCAGGCGCTCGGCACGTGGGGTGCCGGCGGCGGCCACGAGGCGCTGCCATGCCCTCGGCGCTCGCGCCCGCTTGCCGACGAACAGGCCGCGCACTTCGCGCGACGACGTGAGAAACAACCCGCGCAGCACGACGCCGGTCACGCGCGACGGATGGTGTCCCGCATACGCGAGTGCGAGCGCCGCGCCCCACGATCCGCCGACGACTCCCCAGCGTGCGATGCCGAGCTGCGCGCGCAGCGCGTCGAGGTCGCCGATCAGCCGCATCGTGTTGTTGTGACGCAGGCCGCCGCGCGGCGTCGACGCACCCGCGCCGCGCTGGTCGACCAGCACGACGCGCATGCGCGTCAGGTCGAACAGGTGCAGTACCGCCGGCCGGCTGCCGCTGCCGGGGCCGCCGTGCAGCACGACGACGGGCTGGCCGAGCGGGTTGCCGGCTTCCGTCCACGCGATCCGGCATGCGTCGCGGGACAGGGCGGGCCGCGGAGCGGAAACGGAGCGAAGCAGTCGGTGCGTCATGGCGTCGGAGTATCGAGAACGGGGTAACGGCCGGGTACGACGGAAAGCGCGGACAGACCGGGGCTTGATCCACATCAAAGCCAGAATCGCGCCAGCGACGACGATCGGGATCAACCGGGTAGCGGCGGCGGGCGGCTTCGCGATATGACGTCCGCAGCCGTCGCTTCGCATGCGGCCGTCTGTTTCTTGCATTTTGCTTTCGATTGGTGTCGACGCAACGATACCCGGCAATCGGAACGGGTATCGCCGGCAGCGTGGCCCGAAGTTTGCTTGATTCAGCACAAAGAGTCCGGCACCGACCGGAGGATCCCCGGAGGAGACAATGCGCGATGACGTTCATCCGACGGCCAACGCACGGGCCACGCATGCGCCCGGCTGGCCGACGCCGACGATCCAGAAGTCCCATGAGCGGTCCGAGACGTTCGGCCTGCAGGCGTCGGCACGTCCCGACTACGACCTGCTGTCCGGCGCCGCGCTGGCGCTCAAGCGCGAGCAGAATCGCGTGCTGTGCGTGCATGCAATGCCCGTGATGGAGACGCTGCACGAGCAGATCGTCAATACGCAAAGCATGATCGTGCTGACCGATGCGGAAGGATTGATCCTGCATTCGATCGGCGACGACGACTTCCTGCGGCGCGCGGAACGGGTCGCGCTGCGCCCCGGCGCGAACTGGGCGGAGAGCCGGCAAGGCACCAACGCGATCGGGACCGCGCTCGCGGAGCTGTGCCCGATGGTCGTGCACGGCGACCAGCATTTCCTGGCCGCGAATCATTTCCTGACGTGCTCGAGCGTGCCGATTCTCGATCCGTACGGCGACGCGATCGGCGTGCTCGACGTGACGGGCGACCACCGCAGCTATCACCAGCACACGATGGCGCTCGCGAAGATGTCGGTGCAGATGATCGAGAACCACCTGTTCACGACGACCTTCCAGGAGACGCTGCAGGTATCGTTCCACGGCCGCCCCGAATTCCTCGGCACATTGATGGAAGGGATCGTCGCGTTCACCGCGGACGGCCGCTTCCTGTCGGCCAACCGCAGCGCGCAGTTCCAGCTCGGGATGCCGCTTGCCGCGCTGCGCGCGCATACGCTCGCGTCGCTGTTCGACGTGACGAGCGCGCAACTGATCGACCGGATGCGTGCGAGCACCGAGCCGCACGTGTCGCTGAACCTCGGCAATGGCGCGGTGGTCTGCGCGCGCGTGCAGTTCCGGCGCGCGTCGCGGGCCGAGGGCAGCCGCCCGGCGGACGTGCATGACGGCGCCGCGCCGGCCGCGCGGCCGCCTGCCGCGCAAAGCGCGGCGAGCCTGTCGCGGCTCAGCTATCTCGACACCGGCGATCCGCAGGTTGCGGCGGTGATCGCGAAGGTCCGCAAGGTGATCGGCAAGGACATTCCGGTGCTGATCACCGGCGAGACCGGGACCGGCAAGGAATTGCTCGCGCAGGCGATCCACAACGACTCGCCGCGCCGCGACGGGCCGTTCGTCGCGGTCAACTGTGCGTCGATTCCGGAAACGCTGATCGAATCCGAGCTGTTCGGCTACGAGGAGGGCGCTTTTACGGGCGCACGCCGCAAGGGCGCGACCGGCAAGCTGCTGCAGGCCAACGGCGGCACGCTGTTTCTCGACGAAATCGGCGACATGCCGTATCCGCTGCAGGTGCGGCTGCTGCGCGTGCTGCAGGAGCGCATCGTCAACCCGCTCGGCTCGACGAAGGCGATCGGCGTGGATATCGCGATCATCTGCGCGACGCACCGCGACCTGCGCGACATGATTGCGCAGAACCGCTTTCGCGAGGATCTCTATTACCGGCTCAACGGCCTCGTGGTGCGGCTGCCGCCGCTGCGCGACCGCACGGACCTCGCGGTGGTCGTCCAGAAGATGCTGCAGCGGGAAACGCTGTCGGGGCCCGGGCGCCGGCCGCTGAGCGTCGCGCCCGACGTGATGGCGCTGTTCGAACGCTGCGCGTGGCCGGGCAACTTCCGGCAGCTCGCGAACCTGCTGCGCACGGCCGCCGCGATGGTCGACGACGACTGCGAGATCCGCTGCGAGCATTTGCCGGACGATTTCTTCGACGACGTGCGGCGCGACGACGGGCCGTCTGCGCAGGGCGCCGGTGCGCCGCCGCTCGCCGCGGAAGCGCCTGCGTTCGCGGCCCCAGCCACAGCCACGGCCGCGGCCGGCGATGCGCGGTTGCAGGACGTGGCCGCGTCCGCGATTGCGGCCGCGCTCGCGCGCCATGGCGGCAACGTGTCGGCCGCCGCACGTGCGCTCGGTGTGTCGCGCAACACGATCTACCGCAAGATGCCGGCTGCCGAGCCGGATGCGCTGGAGCCGGACGAACCCTGATGGCGGGCGCGACTGTCACACGGGTGTGTCAGGTTGCAACACCCGGTGTTCAGGGATTCAACACTTGCTCAACCGACCGCGCATGCCGCGAGCCTTCGTCAGAAGGCTTTTGAAATATTCACGCATGAGAATCGAAAGAATGCCGGTGCGATAACCACCCGGCGGCTGCCGCATGCCCTCGCGTGCCGCCGCGCGCCGCAAATCCGGCCCCGGCACGCTCCTTGCTGAATGGGTATCGGCCGCTCGATCGATGCGGTTTTATCGACTCACCTACTCAACAAGGAGACACATCATGCAATGGACCACCCCCGCTTATACGGACCTGCGTTTCGGCTTCGAAATCACGATGTACATCGCCAACCGCTGATCGACGCGCGCAGTGCCGCCCGCATCGACGGACACGATGCGGGCGGCAGCGGGAGCATACGCAGATGAAGATCAAGATACTCGGCTCGGGCGCCGGCGGCGGATTGCCGCAATGGAACTGCAACTGCGGCAATTGCCGTCGCGCGCGGGCTGGCACCGACGGCATCGTGCCGCGCACGCAATCGTCGATCGCCATCAGCGGCGACGGCATCGACTGGGTGCTGGTGAACGCGTCGCCGGACATTCTCGCGCAACTGCGCGCCGATCCCGACCTGCAGCCGGCCCGCGCGATCCGCGACAGCGCGATCGTCGCCGTCGTGCTGTGCGACGCGCAGATCGATCACGTGACGGGCCTGCTGATGCTGCGCGAGCGCACGTCGCCGCTGCCGCTGTACGCGAGCGCGCCGGTGCTCGACGATTTGTCGACGGGGCTGCCGCTCGTGCCGCTGCTCGGCCACTACTGCGGCGTCGACGTGCACCCGATCGTGCCGGGCGAATCGTTCGCGATCCCGGGTGCCGCCGGCATTCGCTTCACCGCGGTGCCGGTCGACAGCAAGCCGCCGCCATATTCGCCGCGGCGCGAGGCGGCCGTGCAGGGAGACAACATCGCACTCCTGATCGAAGATGCGACGACTGGCCGCCGGGCCTTCTATGCACCGGGTCTGGCCGACATCGATGAAGGCGTGCGCGCCGCGATGCGCGACGCCGATCTCGTGCTGGTGGACGGCACGTTCTGGACCGGCACGGAGATGATCGACCTCGGCCTGTCGTCGAAGCACGCGGCCGACATGGGCCATCTCGCGCAGTGCGGCGACGCGGCGCGGCCGGGGATGATTGACCGGCTGCGGCTGCTGCCGGCGCGCACGCGCAAGGTCCTCACGCACATCAACAACACGAATCCGATTCTCGACCCCGGTTCCGTGCAGCGCGCGCAGTTGCGCGAGCACGGCATCGAGGTCGCACACGACGGCATGCAATTCGAGGTCTGACCATGAACGCACCGATTCCCGCCGCGGCACTGCACGCGACGCCCTGGAGTGCGCAGGAGTTCGAAGCGCGCCTGCGCGCGCTCGAATCGCGCTACCACATCCACCATCCGTTCAACCGGCGCCTGAATAGCGGCGCATGCTCGCCGGCGCAGATCCGCGGCTGGGTCGCGAACCGCTTCTACTACCAGGTCAGCATTCCGCTGAAGGACGCGGCGATCCTGTCCAACTGCCCCGACCGCGACACGCGCAGGCTGTGGGTCGAGCGGATTCTCGACCACGACGGTCACGGCGATCAGGACGGCGGGATCGAGGCGTGGGCGCGGCTCGGCGAGGCGGTCGGCATCGAGCGCGCCGAACTGTGGTCGCTCGCGCACGTGCTGCCCGGCGTGCGGTTCGCGGTCGATGCGTACGTCAATTTCGCGCGGCACGCGCCATGGCAGGAAGCCGTGTGCTCGTCGCTGACCGAGATGTTCGCGCCGCAGATCCACCTCGACCGGCTCGCGGGCTGGCCGTCCCACTATCCGTGGATCGAGGCGGACGGGCTGCAGTATTTCCGCAGCCGCGTGCCGCTCGCGCAGCGCGACGTCGAGCATGGGCTCGCGGTGACGCTCAACCATTTCACGACACCGGACGCGCAACGGCGCGCGCTCGACATCCTGTCGTTCAAGCTGGATGTGCTGTGGTCGATTCTCGATGCGATTGAAAAGGCGTATCCCGTTTGACGTCCTCTCCCGCCTAAAGGCGGGGGATTCCCACACCTGGCGATGCACGTCCGCATCGGAGAATGTTCACGGCAGCGTTGGTATCTCGATCATGCTCGACACCACAGTCACTGCAGGCCCACTCTCTCATTCGCAGTCCCGCGATACCTTTCGGCCGCGTCGTGCTGTCTTTCGACCCGCACGCCGAACAGGACTGGGTGGAACCGCTTTCGTCGACTTCCTCGAACGTGGCCCCGTGCGCGATCGCTTTGTAACGGAGCTTGTTTCGGAAGGACGACCAGGATGCGTCGTACACGCTCTTCGCCATCCTGGTTCTGGCGAGCTTCGCGGCCGACACGTTGCCGACCGCGATGTAATCGAAGCGCCGCACCAGATCGAGCGCGAGCTTGTGTTGGAAATCGGCACGGGCATTCGCCACCTTGGCGTGCAGCTTCGCGATGTGCCGCTTGTGCTTTCTCGCTCGTTGAGCTTTCGTCAGCTTCTCGGCCGCGCGCCGGCCGAACCGATCGTTAGGCAGCTTTTCGCCGGTCGAAAGTGTGGCGAAGTCTTTCAGGCCGAGATCGATACCGACACCCGAACGGATCGGGCGAGCCTGAACATCGGGCATCTCGATCACGATGTTGAGAAACCAGTTACCGCGCGCGTCCTGTGCGAAGTTGGTTCCGTCCTTGATCTTGCCTTCAGGAAGTGGGCGGCTGTTGAATACGCGAAAGGTATTGCCGGCGAAACGGAACGCGTCGCCCTCGCGCTTCAGGTCACGGCCCTTCAGCGGCACCCAGCCAAGCGATTTCCTGCCGCGATAGCGCAGGTGCGGGCGTCGATGCTGACTGCGCGACTTCGCGTATTGCTCGCACGTTGCGTTGACCGTACCGGAGTGAATGCCGAGTGCCTTGCTGCTGTCGGTGGTCAGCACGTTCAGATCGAAGCCAGTCGGCCACTTCTTGCTCCACTTGAGCGCGTGCTTCTGCGTATCGTTGCAAAAGTTCCAGACGGTGTTCACCGCACGGCTCTGTTTGTTCAGGAGTCCGTTGAGCGACTTCACCCGGTAGCGGTAGACAAGAATCATACCGGTGATCCTAACCCATGGAAGAAGCTGCCTGTCAACAGCACTCCTTTCCCTCTCGCCATCCGCCCCGAAGGAAGTCCCCTTGGGGGAAATGACGGGTTTTCTCGGAGCAATTCGTAATGAACACCAACGACGCCGTCAGCGGCGTGCCGCTGCGCCCCTCGCTGAGGGGCATGTACCGCCTGCAGTGGGAGGCGGCCCAGGATGCGTACGTGCTGCTGTATCCGGAAGGCATGGTCCGGCTCAACCCGAGCGCGGGCGAGATCCTCGCGCGCTGCGACGGCACGCGCGAGCTCGACGACATCATCGACGAACTCGAGCGGCTGTTCAGCACGTCGGACCTCGCGTCGGACGTCTACCGCTTCCTCGATCATGCGCGACTGCGCGGCTGGCTCGACTGACATGGACATGACACCTCCTCCGAACCGGCCGTCCGCGCCGTTGTGGCTGCTCGCCGAGCTCACGTACCGCTGTCCGCTGCACTGCGCGTTCTGCTACAACCCGGTCGATTTCGCGACGCACGGCGCCGAGCTCGATACCGACGCATGGCGCACGGTGATCAGCGACGCGCGCGCGCTCGGCGCCGCGCAGATCGGGTTTTCCGGCGGCGAGCCGCTGCAGCGAGGCGACCTGGAGGTGCTGGTCGAGCATGCGCGGTCGCTGGGCTTCTATACCAACCTGATCACGTCGGGCGTGGGCCTGAATGCGGCGCGCATCGACCGGCTCAAGGCGGCCGGGCTCGATCATATCCAGTTGTCGCTGCAGGATTCGACGCGCGAGCTGAACGATTTCCTGACCAGCACGCGCACCTTCGACCTCAAGCGCGGCGTCGGACGGCTGATCAAGTCGCACGGCTATCCGATGGTGCTGAACTGCGTGCTGCACCGGTACAACTTGCCGCACGTCGGCCAGATCATCGAGATGGCGCTCGACCTCGGCGCGGATTTTCTCGAGCTTGCGAATACGCAGTACTACGGCTGGGCGATGCTCAATCGCGACCAGCTGATGCCGACCGCCGAACAGCTGCGCGAAGCCGAGGAGACGGTCAACCGCTACCGGAAGCTCGTCGGCGAACGCTGCAAGATCCTGTTCGTCGTGCCCGACTACTTCGAGCAGCGGCCGAAGGCCTGCATGAACGGCTGGGGCTCGGTGTTCCTCGGCGTCGCGCCGGACGGCACGGCGTTGCCGTGTCATGCCGCGCGCTCGCTGCCCGGCCTCGTGCTGCCGAACGTGCGCGACCAGTCGCTGAAGGAGATCTGGTACGACAGCGACGCATTCAACGCGTTTCGCGGCGACGGCTGGATGCGCGAACCGTGTCGCACGTGCGACGAGCGGCATACGGATCACGGCGGGTGCCGCTGCCAGGCGTACATGCTGGCGGGCGACCCGGCGGAGGCCGATCCCGTCTGCGCGAAGTCCGCGCATCACGGCCGCGTCGAACAGGCGGTGCAATTCGCGCGACGGGCAGGGCGACAGGACGAGCATCCGCTGGTTTTCCGGAGTGTCGCCAATTCGATGATGCGTTGAGCATCGCCGATTCCGGCGCGTGGCGCGTTATTTTCGCGCCACCTGCTCCAGCAACGCGACGAATGCCGCCTCATCCACCCGCAGCCCCCTCGGCGCGCGGCGCACTTCCAGCGCCGCGAGCATCCCGGCCTCGAGGAGCATCGACCGGTATCGGCATCGACCCGACCGAAGCGCCGCTGTGTCGCTGCATGGTCGCAGCATCGCGCTTACGGATAGTCGGCGAATCGCGACGTCGGCGCCGGCAGCCTGTAGCGGCCGACGTTGATCGGTTCTACGTTGCGGGTAGCGAGCGACGCGTCATGGCCCTGCGAACGAGGAGGCAATGCGAGACAGGCCTGGCCGACGCGACGGGCCGCAACGTACCGCGAAGCGAGTAGGGGCCACATCGCCTCGACGTCAAAACCGGCTGCCTGGTGACACAGTTACAAGATAAGCATTGACTCCGCCGTTCCCGGCAGTTAGTGTGTGCGTCGAAGTCCAAGAAGTCCGATTGCTGTTCATCAATTTCTCGCTCCCCCCAGCGGTATTCGTTGTCCTCTCCCTCCTTGACGCTTCAAGCGCTCTTCAACAGAGCAGATCTTCTTATTTTTTCATCAAGGATTCCTCATGGATACCGGTATCGTCAAGTGGTTCAACGACAGCAAAGGCTTTGGCTTCATCACTCCGGACAAGGGCGGTGACGACCTTTTCGCTCATTTCTCCGAAATCCGGACTGACGGCTTCAAGACGCTCGCTGAAAATCAGAAAGTGAGCTTCGAAACGAAGCAAGGCCCGAAGGGGCTGCAAGCGGCCAACATCAAGCCGCTGTAAGTTTGAAGGGCCCGGCTTTCCGCGACGGACGCCGGGTCGCAGCGACACCCTCACGGAGCGTTGTCTCCTAAAGTTGGCGCGATCGCTCTTGGCTGCATCTGTTTATTCAGCAGCTTGCCACGCGCCACATGCCTCGTTGCACTTCACTCTCCCCCTCCGGCAGCAACGCCTTTTTTGCGCTTTCCGACTGCTTTAGATTCAGCTCGCAATGGCTTTGAATCGGTGCGTATTTCGCACGGCACGCGCGCACTCAAATCTCATTAAAATTAGAAATGCAAAACAAACGAATTCAACAGTACAACGGCTATGCCGTCCAACCCTCGGCACATCGCTTGCCCGACGGTAGTTTTTCATCCAACCTGCTGCTCGAACGCAGCGGGAGTTCATGTGCCGAAGGCCGCTATCAGTTCTATTCGCTGGATTACTTTCCGAGTGAAAGACAGGCGCTGCAGCACTCGGCACGCTGGGCACGCAACTGGATCGACACGCGCGGTTAACGGCAACGTCCTGCAGGCGGGAGCGCCAGCGATCCATGGCACAGTTCGACCCGAGCGCCATCGCCTCGGGCCGGTAGCGCCGCTCGCGAAGTCGCCGCGCGCCTTCGCGAGTTGGGCCTGCGCCTGCTGCTTGCTGACCTGGTCCTGGCGCGGGGCGATCCGCGCGAGGAACGGGATGCAATGAATAAAGGTTTTGCTCCGCTCACGCATGGGCGCCCGTGATGCGGGTTGGCGGTCGTTGCGCGATCGCTGCGAGGGCGCCGGCCGCGTTCGGGGCTACCGGTCGAGCGTCGTGTCGCGTTGCCACGGTCGCTTCGGCTCGCTTCGAATGCTTGATTGGCCAGGGTGTTGCGTGCGGGGCGGCGCGCCCCGCGGAATCGGCCGACATAGGCGGATACGGCTACCTGTGGTGGACGAGCGCATCCGCGAGCGGCGCGCGCGCCCGCGACGCGATGCTGTCGCGGCCTGCTTTCTGGGCCGACGGCCATCTCGGCCAGTACGCGGTGGTCGTCCCGTCGCTCGACCTGGTGGTCGTGAGCCTCGTCGATGCGCGGTTGACGTCGAAGCGGATGGGCCAGACGAAGATGGAAACGGGGGTGACGCTGATCGAGGCCGCGCACGCCGGCCAATCATCCGACGACACGTCGCCCGCTTAGGTGTTTATACGTATGCCGATACCGATATCGCTTCAATCCAATATTTCATTGGAAGGTTATCGGACTTGTTTCTAGACTGATCCGGGGTGTACAAACCGGGCTGGCCGCAAGCGCCGGCCGGCGCCGCCCCGAACCGCGCCCGCGCCACGCAGAACCACAACAGCGCAGCACGGCACCGCGCCAGGCCGGCGCCGCGGCATACAACGACATCATCGGAGACGGACCATGACATTCATCAGGAAGCTGGCGGCCGGCGCGATCGTCGCGGCGGCGACGGTGCTGGCCACCGGCGCGCACGCGCAGCAAAAGCCGATCACGCTCGGGTTCTCGCAGGTCGGCGCGGAGAGCGCGTGGCGCACCGCGAACACCGTGTCGGTGAAGAGCGCGGCGAAGGACGCCGGCATCAACCTGAAATTCTCGGACGCGCAGCAGAAGCAGGAGAACCAGATTCGCGCGATCCGCTCGTTCATTGCGCAGAAGGTCGACGTGATCGCGTTCTCACCGGTGGTCGAGTCGGGCTGGGAGCCGGTGCTGACCGAAGCGAAGGCCGCGCATATCCCGGTGATCCTGACCGATCGCGGCGTCGACGTGAAGGATCCGTCGCTGTACGTGACGATGATCGGCTCCGACTTCCTCGAGGAAGGGCGGCGCGCCGGCCACTGGCTGGAAGAGCGCTACAAGAACGACCCGGGCCCGATCAACATCGTCGAGCTGCAGGGCACGGTCGGCTCCGCGCCGGCCAACGACCGCCGCGCGGGCCTGCTCGAGGTGATCAAGAACAATCCGAAGTTCAAGGTGATCGCGTCGCAAAGCGGCGACTTCACGCTCGCGGGCGGCAAGCAGGTGATGGAAGCGTTCGCGAAGTCCTACGGCAAGCAGATCAACGTTGTCTACGCGCACAACGACGACATGGCGCTCGGCGCGATCCAGGCGATGGAGGAGGCCGGCATCAAGCCTGGCAAGGACGTGAGCGTCGTGTCGTTCGACGCGACCAAGGGCGGCTTCCAGGCGATGGTCGCCGGCAAGATCAACGTCGACGTCGAATGCAGCCCGCTGCTCGGCCCGCAGCTGATGACAGCGGTGAAGGACGTGGTCGCCGGCAAGCAGCTGCCGAAGCGTATCGTTACGAACGAGACGGTGTTCCCGATGAACGTCGCGGCGCAGGTGCTGCCGACCCGCAAGTACTGAGCGCGCCCGAAACCTGGCGCTTCGCGTCAGGCCCCCAAGGGGACTTCCTGCGGGGAGGAAAACCTGGGGCGGCCCGGCGCTTTCTTGAGAGTCTCGACGGACGCGGGCGGCGGCACGGCTGCCGCCGCCCGGCAACCGCTTCGAAGCGAGGGTGATCCATGACGAATCCGCCGGTGGTCGAGATGATCGGCATCGACAAGGCGTTTCCGGGTGTCCACGCGCTGCAGCGCGTGAACTTCCGGCTGTTTCCGGGCGAAATCCATACCCTGATGGGCCAGAACGGCGCGGGCAAGTCGACGCTGATCAACGTGCTGACCGGCGTGCATGCGCACGATGCGGGCGAGATTCGCGTCGGCGGCGCGCCGGTGCGCTTCGCCGCGCCGCGCGAGGCCGAGGCGGCCGGGATCCAGACGCTGTACCAGGAAGTGAACCTGTGCGCGAACCTGTCGGTCGCCGAGAACATCTTCGCGGGCCGGCAGCCGATGCGGCGCGGCGCGATCGACTGGAAGACGATCCATGCACGCGCGCGCGATGCGCTCGCCGAGCTCGATCTGTCGCTCGACGTCACGCGCTCGCTCGACGCGTATCCGATCGCGGTGCAGCAGATGGTTGCGATCGCACGGGCCGTATCGGTCGACGCGCGCGTGCTGATCCTCGACGAGCCGACGTCGAGCCTCGACGATGGCGAGGTTGCGCGGCTCTTCGGCGTGCTGCGCCGGCTGAAGGCGTCGGGCATCGCGATCCTGTTCGTCACGCACTTTCTCGAACAGACCTATGCGGTATCCGATCGGATCACCGTGATGCGCAATGGCGAGCGCGAAGGCGAGTATCTCGCGCGCGACCTGCCGGTCGACCTGCTGGTCGCGAAGATGACCGGCCGCGAGCCGATGTCCGGCACGCTGCAGGCCGGCGCGGCGGCCGTGCAGCACGATGCCGGTGCGGCCGCGCCGTTCCTGTCGATGCAACAGGTCGGCCGGCGCGGGATGATGAGCCCGCTCGACCTCGACGTGCGGCCCGGCGAAATCGTCGGGCTGGCCGGGCTGCTCGGCTCGGGGCGCACGGAGACCGCGCGGCTGGCGTTCGCGGCCGAGCGCACCGACACCGGCGCGATCGAGATCGACGGCGCGCGCACGCGGCTCGCGTCGCCGCACGACGCGGTCCGCAACGGAATCGCGTATTGCCCGGAAGATCGCAAGAAGGAGGGGATCGTCGCCGCGCTGTCGATCCGCGAGAACATCGTCCTCGCGCTGCAGGCGCGGCGCGGCTGGTGGCGGCTGATCAGCCGCGCGCGCCAGCGCGAGCTCGCCGACACGTACATCGCGCGGCTCGGCATCAAGGCGCGCGACGCGGAGCAGCCGATCGGGCTGCTGTCGGGCGGCAACCAGCAGAAGGTGCTGCTCGCGCGCTGGCTCGCGACGGAACCGAAGCTGCTGATCCTCGACGAGCCGACGCGCGGCATCGACGTCGCCGCGAAATTCGACATCATGGAGCGCGTGCTCGCGCTGTGTGCGCAGGGTCTCGCGATCCTGTTCATCTCGTCGGAGATCAGCGAAGTCGTGCGCGTGAGCCACCGGATCGCGGTGCTGCGCGACCGTCGCAAGGTCGCCGAACTGAGCGGCGGCGATGTATCGGAGGAACATGTGTACCACCTGATCGCGGGAGGCCGGTCGTGATGCGGCTACGCACCTTGCTTCGTCACCCGCTCGTATGGCCGGTGCTGACGCTCGCGCTGCTGTTCGCGCTCGACGTCGCGTATCGGCCGGGCTTCCTGTCGATCTCGCTGCTCGACGGTCACCTGTTCGGCGCGCCCATCGACATCCTGAACCGTGCGGCACCGCTCGTGATCGTGTCGCTCGGGATGACGCTCGTGATTGCCACGCGCGGGATCGACATCTCGGTCGGCGCGATCGTCGCGATCGCAGGCGCGGCCGCGGCGATCGTGCTCGATGGCGACCCGACACGGCTCGGCACGGCGCTGGCGGCCGCGCTCGGCGTCGGGCTGCTCGCCGGCGCATGGAACGGCGTGCTCGTCGCGTTCGTCGGGATGCAGCCGATCATCGCGACGCTGATCCTGATGGTCGCCGGACGCGGCATCGCGCAGTTGCTGACCGGCGGACAGATCATCCCGATCGGCGCGCCCGGCTACCTGGCGCTCGGCGGCGGCTATCTCGCGGCCGTGCCGTGCTCGGTCTGGATCGCGATCGCGACGATCGCGGCGACCGCGTTGCTGGTGAATCGCACCGCGCTCGGCCTGTTCATCCGCGCGATCGGCGTGAACCCGGTCGCGACGCGGCTCGTCGGGCTGCGCGCGGGGGCGGTCGTGTTCGGCGTGTATCTGTGTTCCGGCGTGATGTCGGCGCTCGCGGGTATCCTCGCGAGTTCGAACGTGCGCAGCGCCGACGGCAACAACGCGGGGCTGCTGCTCGAACTCGACGCGATCCTCGCGGTGACGCTCGGCGGCACGTCGCTGCTCGGCGGCCGTTTCAGCCTCGCCGGCTCGGTGCTCGGCGCGCTGATCATCCAGACGCTCACCTACACGACCTATTCGATCGGCGTGCCGCCGGAGGCGACGCTCGTCGTGAAGGCGGTCGTCGTGATCGTCGTGACGCTGATCCAGTCGGACGCGGCGCGCGCGCTGGCGGTCCGGCACGTGTCGCGGCTGCTGTCTTTCGCGCGTTCGCGCGCCACCACCGGAGCGACGCCCCGATGAACCGATTCCTCGCACGGCTCGCCGACCCGCGCACGCTGCCGATCGTCGTGACGATCGTGCTGTTTGCCGCGCTGTTCGGCTTCGGATCCGTGATGTATACGGGCTTCTTCTCGATGCAGGTGCTGACCGGGCTGCTCGTCGACAACGCGTTCCTGCTGATCGTCGCGATCGGGATGACGTTCGTGATCGTGTCGGGCGGCATCGACCTGTCGGTCGGCTCGGTCGTTGCGCTGACAACGATCTTCTGCGCGGTCGGCGCGGAGCGGCTGCACTGGCCCGTCTGGGCGATCGTGCCGCTGGTGCTCGTGTTCGGCGCGCTGTACGGCGCGGCAATGGGCGCGCTGATCCATTACTTCCGGCTGCAGCCGTTCATCGTCACGCTGGCCGGGATGTTTCTCGCGCGCGGCGCGTGCTTCCTGATCACGACGCAGTCGATCACGATCAACGAGCCGACGTTCCATGCGCTCGCGGGCATCAGCGTGCCGATCGGTGGCGGGATGCTGAGCGCGGGTGCGCTGATCGCGCTCGCGACGCTGGCCGCGGCCATCTACGTCGCGCATTTCACGCGCTTCGGCCGCAACGTGTATGCGATCGGCGGCAACGAGCGCTCGGCGCTGCTGATGGGGCTGCCGGTCGCGCGCACGAAGGTCGGCGTGTATGCGCTGAGCGGCTTCTGTTCGGCGCTCGGCGGCGTGGTGTTCACGCTGTACGTGCTGTCCGGCTACGGGCTGCAGGCGCAGGGGATGGAGCTCGACGCGATCGCCGCGACGGTCATCGGCGGCACGCTGCTCACGGGCGGCGTGGGTTACGTGATCGGGTCGGTGTTCGGCGTCGGCATTCTCGGCACGATCCAGGTGCTGATCACGTTCGACGGCACGCTGAGTTCGTGGTGGACGCGGATCGTGATCGGCGCGCTGCTGTGCGTGTTCTGCCTGTTGCAGCGGGTCATCGAGCGGCATGCGGCGCGGCGGCGCACCGGCGGCACCGGGCTCGATCCGAAACGGCGGACGCAGGAAGCCGAGCCGGTCAGGACGGCTGCGCCGTCAGACGATGCGGCGCTGGGGTCGACGCTGCGCAGGCTGTTGCGTCCCCAGCGCTCGGCGTGATTCTCCGCTCGGATCCGGAACATGAACGATGTACCGACGCCCCGCCGGCTCGGCATGACCAGCTCGCCTTGCATCGTGCGGACGATCCGCTGCGCGATGAACAGGTCGGGCAGCACCTGCTGCAGCCGGATCCCGACGATCGACAGTTTGCGGGGGCGAGGAGGAGTCGCCGTCGTCGTCGCATGGACGACGATGTCGAACGGCGACTTGCATCGAAAACGCAGACCATCATCCGCACCGAGCAGCGGATCGATGCTCAGTGCCTGATCACGCAGACGGCCACGATTTCGTAGCCGGGGTCGGCATGCATGCTGGCCGCTTTTTCCGCTTCGTCATACGAACCAAAGGATGCGGCATCTTCAATGGCCGGTGCCATCCCGATGTCGCCGTCCTCGGCAGTGCAGAGGAACTGTTCACCGGTTTTCACGACGTAGATGGACATCATGATTCCCTCCATGGTTTGCAGGGGGAAGTTCCAGTCTAGCAGGCAAGAAGGAGGGCGGCGGTTTATCGAGTCGCTTCCGTGAGGCACCGTCGGAGGCACTCCCGCGCCGATTGTCGGTGCTTCATTCCGACCGGTTCATCGGTATTTGTCAGTCGATCGGAGCGCTGGCACGACTCCGGCCGTCAGCCAGGATCGGCTTCTCGATTCGGCCTTCCGTGAAGGGCCGGATTCACGACCGTCGGCCGGCGTGGACCGGTGAGCACGCGGTGGGGCCGCGGCGCGCGGGGGCGGAAAGCCGTGCACAATACGCGCATGCGAGCCCCAGACCTTGAATGCCTTGTCACCGTCACCATGCCCTTCGGAAAATACAAGGGTCGACTCATTGCCGACCTGCCCGGGCCTTACCTCAATTGGCTGGCTCGCGAAGGGTTTCCGCGCGGCGAAATCGGCCGGCAGCTCGCGCTGATGCACGAGATCGACCACAACGGCCTGAGGAGCCTGCTGGAGCCGCTGCGCAAACGCGGATAGTGCCGACCAGCCGCCATTGACGCAGCGTGCCTCTTGTCAAGCGCATCTGTCCACGTGTTTGAACCAACGCACCGCATCGGGGCGGGATCGGACGTTCGAAGAATCCATGCGCATCACGGCACCGACACTCGTATGTGTGCGGATACCGCATGGCCGATGCTGACATAGAATAGAAAAAGTTCTGTTGCGGATGAGCCGATGGCAAAAGAGGGGTGCCAATATGAGACGCCTTTATTTCCTCGTACCCGATACGCAGATGGCGAAGGCGATCGTCGATGACTTGCTGCGCGCGCGCATCATCTGGCGCCATATTCACGTTCTCGCCGATCACAGCGTCACGCTCGATCAGTTGCCCGAAGCGTCCTTGCTACAAAGCAGCGATGTCGTGCACGCGCTCGAGCGCGGCGTCGCACTCGGCGGCGCGACAGGCGCGCTTATCGGCCTCGTTGCGCTGGTATTCCCCCCTGCGGAGCTCGTGATTGCGGGCGGTGCCGTCGTCGCATTGACGGTGGCCGGAGCGGGCTTCGGGGCGTGGACAGCCGCGATGATCGGCATTGCCGAGCCGAATGTGCGACTCGCGCGCTTTCGTGAGGCCATCCGGGAAGGTCAGATCCTGATCATGGCCGACGTGCCGCCACTGCGAGAGCAGGAAATCGAGCAGATGGTCGCGCAGCATTTTCCCAAGGCGGACCTGGAGGGCGGCGAGCCCACGACGCCGATCTTTCCCTGACACGCGAAAACCCGCCCCTACACGAACACCTGCGCTCATCGGCGTGATTCGCCGGACGCGTGTTCGCATTGCCGTGACGGACGGCATGCCGTTGCGTGTCGATGCGGCCGCCCTTGGCGTTGCAGCATCGTTCGCGCGGGCACGGGAGATGCTCGCCGTATTTATCGTGGCGTAGCGGCCTTGTTTCCTCACCGGGCGAGCGAAGAGAAAAACGCCGCGCGTCAACGGCGTGCCTGCCGACATGCCGACGCCGGATGGCGGGCAGAACGCGCCGAGGAGGCCTTTCGTGCGTTGCGCCGGCCTCGTGTCCGGCCATTCCGAATCTCGCACGGGACGTACTTTTGACGCGAATGGCGCCTGCTGAAATGAACCCGAGTGCTGAAGCTGAACCGTCAGCGAGGAGGTCATATGGAACTGCACATGCAATCCCACCATTGGGAACGGCGCACGCCGGACTGGATCGCCGCTGCCGTGGCCGGTCTTGCGGGCGGTGCGCTGGTGATCGTGCTGGAATTCTTCTGGTCGACCCTGGTGCTCGGTGAAAGCCCGTGGCAACCGACCCACAAGATCGCGGCGATGGTGATGGGCCGCGGTGCGCTCAGTCAGATGTCGCAATTCAGCCTCGAAATCGTCGCGATGGCACTGCTGCTGCACTACGTGCTCGGCGCGATCATGGGGATGATGCTCGCCGCGATCATGGCGCCTTTTCGCTTCGATTCGAGCGTGGGCATGGAGGCCGTGATCGGGCTGGCCTTCGGCATCGTCGCGTATGCGTGGAACTTTCATGTGATGACGGCCGTGTTCCCGTGGTTCATCTCGGAGCGGGGTTCCGGCCCCTTGCTGGCGAACCTGCTGTTCGGCGTGGTTGCCGCTGTCGCCTACGGCAGGCTGGAGCGATGGCGCAGCCGGAGCAGGGGGAACTGACGCGTCGCTTTTTTCCCGCCGCGCCGCGCTGACCCTGAATACCAGGCGGCCCTGAGAGACGGCCGCCCTGGCAACCCATGCCGGGGCGGCCGTCCTGCATGGCATCGCCGTATGCGACGCCGCCATGCGCGCGGGTCGTACACGGCGTGCGCTTCCCCTGTGGCGCTGCCTTGCACGATGCAGGGGAGAGAACTACCTTTTCTTTTAGAGCCGTCGTGTGCAACGCGTCGCGAAGCGGTCCCGGCCGAGGTGCCGGCGCCGACGATACGAAGAATACGAAATGCGGCGATGCGGCACGACGACGCCAGCAGCGTCATGCCGGCGGCTCGAGCGCGTGACACGCAGCGAGGCGGCCTATGGCCCTTGCGATTGCCCTGGTCCTGATCATCGTATTGGCGGTGGGGTTTCACTTTGCCAGTCCGTGGTGGATCACGCCGATCGCGTCGAACTGGGTGCGCATGGACGACATGCTGACGATCACGCTCGTGATCACCGGCGCATTCTTCATCGCGATCAACTTGTTCATCGTGATCGCACTGGTGCGCTACCGCCACCGCAGCGGTCATCGCGCCGCCTACAACCCGCACGACAAGCGGCTGGAATGGTGGCTGATCGGCCTGACCTCGATCGGCGTGGCTGCATTGCTGGCGCCGGGGCTCTTCGTCTACGCGGACTACATCCGGCCGCCGCGCAACGTGCTGCAGATGGAAGTGCTCGGCCAGCAATGGCAATGGCGCTTCCGCTTTGCCGGACCGGGCGGCAAGCTGGGTACGACGGACGTGCGCTACATCAGCAACGACAACCCGTTCGGCCTGAATCCCGCCGACCCCAACGGCCGCGACAACTACCTGATCAACGGGCCCGAGGTGCACCTGCCGCTCAACCGGCCGGTCCAGGTCCTGACACGGTCGCGCGACGTGCTGCACGACTTCTACGTCCCGCCGTTTCGTGCACGCATGAACATGGTGCCCGGCATGGTGACCACCTTCTGGTTTACGCCGACCAAGGCTGGTCGCTACGACATCCTGTGTGCGCAGCTCTGCGGTATCGGGCACTCCAGCATGCGCGGCGTGGTGGTGGTGGAAGACGAAGCCGCGTTCTCGCGCTGGCTCGCGCAGCAGACCACGTTCGCGCAGCAGCAACTGGCCCACGTGCAGACCGCCCCCGCCGCGGCCGGCGGCAGCGCGCAGGCGCTTGCCAACCTGGGCAAGACGCTCGCGGCGGGCAAGGGCTGCGTCGCCTGTCATACCGTGGACGGCAGCCCGCTTGTCGGCCCGACCTGGAAGGGCCTGTACGGCAAGACCGAAACGATGGCCGACGGCAGCACCGCGAAGGTGGACGAAGCCTATCTGCGCGCGTTCATCCGCAATCCGACGGCTCGCGTCGTGAAGGGCTTCTCGCCGATCATGCCGCACTTCGACCTGAGCGACCAGGAGCTGACCGCACTGGTGGCCTATATCAAGGCGCAGGGCGGGACGCCCGCCAGCAGTGCGGCGCAGCCGTAGCGGAGCAGATGCCATGACCCATGCGTACACCGACCACGTCCCGCACAGCTTCTGGACCCGCTATGTGTGGAGCCAGGATCACAAGGTCATCGCCGTGCAGTATGCGCTGACGGCCATCGCCATCGGCCTGGTCGGCCTCGTATTGTCGGACCTGATGCGGCTGCAGCTCGGCTTTCCCGGCAAGTTCGCCTTCATCGATGCCAACCACTACTACCAGTTCGTCACGATGCACGGGATGATCATGGTGATCTACCTGCTGACGGCGCTGTTCCTGGGCGGCTTCGGCAACTACTTGATCCCGCTGATGCTGGGCGCGCGCGACATGGTGTTCCCGTTCCTCAACATGCTGAGCTACTGGGTCTACCTGCTGGCCGTGCTGGTGCTGGTGGCGAGCTTCTTCGTGCCAGGTGGGCCGACCGGCGCGGGGTGGACGCTGTATCCGCCGCAGGCCATCCTGCCTGGCACGCCAGGCGTGGAATGGGGCATCGTGCTGATGCTCGTGTCGCTGGCGATCTTCATCGTCGCGGCGACGATGGGGGGCCTGAACTACGTCACCACCACGCTGCAGGCACGCACGCGCGGCATGACGCTGATGCGCATGCCGCTCACGGTGTGGGGCATCTTCATCGCCACCATCATGGCGCTGCTGGCGTTTCCGGCGCTGTTCGTGTCGGCGGTGATGATGCTGCTCGACAGGACGCTCGGCACCAGCTTCTTCGTGCCGGCCGTGGTGTCGATGGGGCAGACGCTCAAGCACGTCGGCGGCAGCCCGCTGCTGTTCCAGCACCTGTTCTGGTTCTTCGGGCATCCGGAGGTCTACATCGTCGCGCTGCCGGCCTTCGGCATCGCGTCGGACCTGATCAGCACGCACGCGCGCAAGAGCATCTTCGGCTACCGGATGATGGTGTGGGCCATCGTCATCATCGGCGCGCTGAGCTTCGTGGTCTGGGCGCACCACATGTTCATCGCGGGCATGAATCCGTACTTCGGCTTCTTCTTCGCGACCACCACGCTCATCATCGCCGTCCCGACCGCGCTCAAGGTCTACAACTGGGTGCTGACGCTGTGGCGCGGCGATATCCACCTGACCGTGCCGATGCTGTTCGCGATCGGCTTCGTCAGTACCTTCGTGCTGGGCGGGTTGACCGGGCTCTACCTCGGCAACGTGAGCGTGGACATTCCACTGTCGAACACGTATTTCGTGGTCGCGCACTTCCATATGGTGATGGCCGTGTCGCCGATCCTGGTGGTGTTCGGCGGCCTCTACCACTGGTATCCGAAGGTGACGGGCCGCATGCTGAACGATACGCTCGGGCGCGCGCACTTCTGGGTCACCTTCATCGGCACCTATGCGATCTACTTCCCGATGCACTATCTCGGCATCCTGGGCATGCCACGGCGGTATTACGCGTATCAGGACTACAGCTTCATTCCGCATTCGGCGCAGACGCTCAACACGTTCATCACCGTCGTTGCGCTGATCGTCGCGGCGGCGCAACTGCTGTTCCTGTTCAACCTCGCGTGGAGCCTCGTGTACGGTCGGCGGGCCGACGGCAACCCGTGGCGCGCCACGACGCTGGAATGGCAGACGCCGCAGACGCCGCCGGTGCACGGCAACTGGGGCGCAGCGCTCCCCGTCGTCTACCGCTGGGCGTACGAATACAGTCCGCCGGGGCAAGAGGAAGACTTCGTGCCGCAAAACCAGCCGCCCGCGACGGCGTCTGAACCCGAGGCAGCCCACCCGACGCTTCACCCCGGCGAGGCCCGCGAATGACCACGCTGCCGCGCCCCTTCGTTCCCGACGCGCCACCCGGCTTGTCGAATGCGGGCCGCACCGGCCTGACCGTTTTCATGGCGGTTGCGACGACGTTGTTTTCGTTGCTGCTGCTCGCCTATGCGATGCGCATGCGCGAATCCGACTGGCAGCCGATCCCGCATCCGGCGCTGCTGTGGTGGAATACCGGCGCGCTGGCGCTGGCCAGCGTCGCGATGCAGCGTGCCCGGCAACTGACCGCGCACCGCATGACGTGGCTGGTGGGCGGCGGCGTGCTGGCGGCCGTGTTCGTGATCGGGCAACTGACCGCGTGGCACATACTGTCGGCGGCCGGGCAGACCGTCAGCGTCAATCCGTCCAACAGCTTCCTCTACCTGCTCACCGGCCTGCACGGATTGCATGTGCTGGGCGGGCTGGCGGCGTGGGGCGTGACGATCGTACAGCTCCGGCGCGCGGACCCGTTCCGGGCCCAACGGGTCATCGGGCTTTGCGCGCGCTACTGGCATTTCCTGCTCGCGGTCTGGCTCGTGCTGCTGGCGGCGATGTGGTGGATCACCCCCGGGATCGTCGCCGCCATCTGCGGGCCGCTGTACGGAGTCGCGCCATGACCTCGCCCACGCTCCCCTCCGAATCCGCCGGCGAATCGGCTGACATCGCGTCGACCGACGCCGGGCCCGACGGCTGGCGTGGCATCGTCACCGACTGGTCGGCCGACCGCGAAGCCTTCAAGGTGCCGTGGGGCAAGGCGATGATGTGGATCTTCCTGCTGTCGGACACCTTCGTCTTCAGCAGCTTCCTGATCGGCTACATGACGGTGCGCATGTCGACCACGGCGCCGTGGCCCGACACGTCCAAGGTGTTCGGGCTCACCGTGGGCGGCGTGGAAGTGCCGTTGCTGCTGATTGCCATCATGACGTTCACCCTGATCAGCAGCAGCGGCACCATGGCGATGGCCGTCAACTTCGGCTACCGGCGCAATGCAAGGCCCGCCGCGGCCCTGTTGCTGGCGACCGCGCTGCTGGGCGCGACGTTCGTGTCGCTGCAGGCCTTCGAATGGAGCAACCTGATCTTCCGTGAGGGGATACGCCCGTGGGGCAACCCGATGGGCGCGGCACAGTTCGGCGCGTGCTTCTTCCTGATCACCGGGTTTCACGGCTTTCACGTGACCTGCGGCGTGATCTACCTGCTGCTGATCGCACGCAAGATCCTGCAGCCGGGGTTTGCCGCGCACGGCAACTTCCAGATCGTCGAGATTGCCGGCTTGTACTGGCACTTCGTCGACCTGGTGTGGGTGTTCATCTTCGCGCTGTTCTATTTGTGGTGAGGCAGGCAATGGACCACACCGATCCCGCCGATCGACCCGACGCCGCGCACGGCCAGCAGCATCCGATCGGCATCTACCTGAAAATCTGGGGCCTGCTGTTCGTCCTGAGCACGTTGTCGTACCTGGTGGACTACTTCCACGTACAGGGCGTGCTGCGCTGGGTGCTGATCGTCGTGCTCATGATCGCCAAGGCCGGGCTGATCGTGTCGATTTTCATGCACATGATGTGGGAACGGCTGGCGCTGGTGTACGCGATCCTGATACCGCCCCTGTGCCTGCTGGTGCTCATGGTGCTGATGGCCGCTGAAGCCCATCACACGTTCGGCATGCGGGAACTCTTCTTCCGCTGACGCCGTTGCCGACCATGCCTTGGCCGACGGGCGCCGTTTTGGGACGGCCGGCGTCCCGTCATCGGGGCGCGACGTTTTCCGGACATCCGTTCACGCACACTTGAAGGGAGGACCCCATGAAGTTTTCACGCCGACGTTTTATAGCAGCGACCACCGTTCTCGCCTCCGCGCTCGCCATTGGACGTCGCGCGGCGGCGGCGGATGCCGGTGTTGTGCAGGAATCCGATGCAAATGCCCAGGCGCTCGGTTACAAGACGGATGCCAGCCGGGTCGACCATGTGAAGTTCCCGAAATTTCAGGCGGGCGAGGCCTGTGCGAACTGCCAGTTTTTCCAGGGCAAGACCGGCGCCGCGATGGCGCCGTGCGCCATTTTCGCCGGCAAGCAGGTCAATGCAAAAGGCTGGTGCAGCGCGTATACGAAAAAGGCGTAGCGAGCAGGGGGGGGGTGAGTCGATGTTGCCTGAGTCGTTTCGCGATCGGTGCGCTCTGATGGGCGTCGATGTCAATCGGACCTCGACGCCCGCGGTATGTTGTATCCGGTCAACGTGCCGCGAAGGTGAACTGCCACGAGTGTCCAAGGCGGTCGCCGGTCTTGCCGGCGAGCCGAAATGACAATCAGAACCGGTGACGCAGCCCGAGATTGACCAACGTCTGCGACTTCGTGCCGTTGTAGCCGTATGAACCGATCGACGCCTGTGCCGGCATCGCACCGCCAGCACCGTCGGCGGTCGTGCCGCTTGCGTGCTGATACGCGGCCGTCATGTAGACATCCGTACGCTTCGACAGGTTATAGTCGGCGCCGACGGACGCCTGGTGATAGTTTGCCGCGGTGTTGCCACCCGACTTCGTGAAGCTATAGCCGACCCCGACGAGCAGCGCTGCCGATGCCTGATAGTTCAGGAAGCCTTGCGCGGTGTTGTAGTGTTCGTTCTTTGCGAATACCGATGCGCCGTCTTGTCGATATTGTGCATTGCTGTAGCCGGCGCCGACGGTGAACGGGCCGAATACGTACTGGCCGGCGACACGGGCGATGCCGATGGAATGGGCTGTCTGGTAACCCGTATTGATTGCGCCGTCGAACGTGCCGTCCGACGTGCTCGACCATGTCGTGCGATCGCCGGTGGCGGGATTCGCGTTCGCCGCATAGAAGTAGCCGCCAGCGAGGCTCAGCGGACCGTTGCTGTACGACACGCCGGCCGAATACGATTGCTTCGAGCCAGTGCTGCCCGCGACACCGCCGAGCGAGTACATCGCCTCGAACTGGAGTCCGGCAATGACCGGTGACGTGTATTTGATCGCGTTGTCGACACGGAAGCTGTTGTCGTAGTTGTCGACGTCGCCGGCGGTGGCGAACACACTGCCGAAGTAGTTGTCGGCGGTGATCGGCTGCACGAGATCGATCAGCGGATCGTACTGGCGGCCGAGCGTGATCGAACCATATCGATTGCTGGTCAGGCCCACATAGACCTGGCGACCGAATATGCGGCTACCTTGACCGAGGCCGCCCGTGCTCGGATTGAAGCCGTTTTCCAACTGGAAGATCGCCGTCAGGCCGCCACCGAGATCTTCCGCGCCCTTGAGCCCCCAGCGACTGCCCGACAGATTGCCGGCGCTGCTGTTGCCGAGCGCCCAAAGGTTCTTGCTCCCATCGGCGTGATTCACGTACGTGAGCGACGTATCGATCGTGCCGTACAGCGTCACACTCGTCTGTGCGTGGGCCGAGCCGGCGATAGCGGCCGACGCGATCGTCAGGATCGGAAAAAATGCGCGTTTCATGGTCTCTCCGTTTTGTATGGATGTCTGCGGCCAAAATGAACAGATGCGGATTGCGTCGAGATATTTACCATGCGAAATTAAAGGAGCACAGTGTCGATAAAAAATAATTTCGATAGACGACTTTCGGTATGTCCCGCGTCGATCGAATTGGCTGGTTATTCGTCGATTAAATTAAAAGGCAACTGATATTTATAGGAGGGATCAGTCAAGAACCCGATCTAATCGGACTGCGGAAATTTATTAGGTGAATGTAGAAATTTATTGTTGACGCGCCAGGATCGATTCGATACGCCGTCGGCTCTCGTTCGCCGAGTGCCGTCGCCATCAGATTCGCGCATGGCTCGCGTAGGCGCCGTGCTTGCAAGGTTGTCAAAAGGTGCTGAATGGAATCCGTACGGAATCGGCGGTAGCGACGAAAATTCATTGTGCAAGGGCGCTGCAATCAATTCAAATTCTGGCTTCCGCGTGCAATTCCGGTACTTCATCTGTCGATAAAAGACGGAGCGTCGAGTGAATCGGTTGATGCTCGGCGGGGTTGATGCTGCCCGAAAAGTCGATCGTTCGAAAGCAGCATGTCATGTCGGAGAATTCGTCGACTAAAGATTTTGAAGGCGAATAAATATAAGATCGAAAATTATAAGAGAGATGGCAATCGGATGATCGCCAAGTCAACGCGCGAGTCGACGGAAATGATTGAGCCGCATGCTCAAGACTTGTCATGCGACGGAGCGACGATCATTGCGGTTGATGCTGCGTTGTCAGTCGTGCACGTTTCCTGGACGCGATCATTGGAAATGAGCATAGCCATGCGTCGGACATCGATGTGCGTGCTGTGTGAGTCCGTTCGCAGATAGTTCGTTTTGCTTATGGAACTGGATGATGGCGCCGAAGCAGGGTGCACTGAATGTTCCTGTTTGCCTCATTCAGTGCGAACGACCGGGATTCCGGCTGGGGCAGCATTTTCGATTGACGTGCCGCCGCATGCGCCATCGGGCTCCGTTCGGCAACTGAGAGGCTCGTCGTCGCCGCCGAGTGAGCGCATATGGCTCGTGACCGAACAGGGTGTGCGGTGCACAACTATTTTTTGCGACCAGCGCGAGGCTCCATTTCAGTGTCGTAATGTGTTCGTACCATTGAAGAAATCGTATGTACCGCGACCGGTTTACGGATTATCCACGCGTCTCGAAAACGGCCGTTTTTGACGTTCTGCTTGACGCGGGAGGCGGTGTCGCACTTTGGGTTCGAGATTACCGTCTGTTACGGATCTCGGCATCGATGTGAATTGTTCTGATGAAACAAGGCGGTCGATGAATACGTTTTCTTGAATCCTGTATAGGAAATTCAGAGAGCGCTCGCAAACGTTAAACCCCGACTCGCACGAAAATTTTTCGAATCACTCTTGCACGATGCAGTTTGCAGGGAAATGTCCAATACAGCAGGCTGCGTTGCGTGTATTGACCGGAACCCCCGCCAGGATTGGCTGGGCGCTTGATGTCGCCAGCGCTGCCATTCCTTGCAGCATTTGAATGAAATCGGTTGGCAAGAAATGGAACGAGCGTTCCTATTCTGGAGAAGGGCGGTACATATTCTGAACGATCTGAATCTGATACTCAATGTTGCAAAAATATTACGTCAATGATCTGGATCAAGTTCGGTCGACTCTGTATTGGCGTGATACACCGTTCTCTTGATTCTCAACAAATAATTAGTACCACATCGCCGTCTTGATGGATTCCGTCAACAATGAGGCGAGATCGGACACTGACGGAACGGCCGTCGATTTAGCCGCATATGATGCGCTGCAGAAAATGCAAAAAATTGTTAAGGGCCGAGATGATGCAAACAGTGCCGAATGTAACGACAACGGGGTTGAGAGTGAGCGGGGATCGAGGAAGAAGCATCGGTCGTCGGCGGGACAGTGTGATCATTCTGTTGCTCGACGGGTTTTCAATTATGCAAATGGGCCGGCTGGCCGCGGTATTCGAGCTTGCAAATCAGCTTGAACGCGTCGATGCCGCGTTTGCCGATCGTTACGAATTACGGCTCTACTCCAGTCATGGTGGCGCTGTTCGCTCGTCGTCGGGCGTACAGATCTGGACGGACGTACCTCGCCCGCTCGATGCGAGCAGTGTGCAGGCAATGTTCGTGCTCGGCGGACAGGGGCGGGCGAGCGGTCTTGACGATTCCTTTATCGCCTGGTTGCACCATGCTCATCAGCGCGCGCGCGTGGTGAAGGGCGATGGCGGCGGCGTCGAAATGCTGGCCGGGCTTCGCCTGAACCAGAAAGGTCAGGAAGCCGTGCCGCAAGCGGCGCTGGCCGCGTGCGATACAGGCGACCCGGCGCCGTCCAGCGACGACGAAGAAGGCATGTTTGCCGCAGCGTTGTCGATTGTCGTGCGCGACGCGGGTTACGAAATCGCGCAGGAGATCGTCGCATGCATGATGCCCGGCGAGAACAGAAAATTTGCGAGCGTTCTGTTTGGCGTGCAGGAGGCGCGAGCCAGCGAATTGATTCGCGCGGCCGCGCATCAACTCAGGAGCAATAGCGCGAATCGCATCTCGATCGCCAATGCAGCGCAGGCAGCCGCGATGAGCGAGCGGAATTTCCTGCGACGCTTCAAGAACGAAATCGGCGTGACGCCAACCGAGTTCGTGCTGCGCGTACGGCTCGAGAAAGCGTGCTCCATGCTGATCGAGACGGATTTGCCCGCCGACAAGGTCGCGCGGCGCGTCGGCCTTGGCAGCGGGGACCGGCTGGCCAAGCTGTTCCGTCAACATCTTTCGATGTCGCCGACGGAGTATCGCGCGGTCGCTCGTGAGCGAATGTTCACGTCGACGGATGGCTCGGACTGGCGGAACGGTACGTCGTCTCGATGAAATTTGCTTCGCCATGACGCCTGCTGGCGTTGGGCGGCCGATCCGGGCCTGGGCGCGGTGCATGCTTGATTTCAGGCGAGCGTGTCGAAGTAGGCCCGGGTATTCGGATGAATCGTTTCATCGGCGACGATTTCGTCGGCGGTCGCCCAGCGGTATGCGGCGTGCTGCGCATTCGGCAGCGACACAAGGTCGAACTTGCCACGGAGCTTGTAGCCCATCACGACATAGTGTGTCGTGATGCTTGGTTCGCCGCCAAAGTTGTCGTCGTAGAGGTGATCGAAGATGCCGATAAGTTCGGCATCGCCCCGGTCCAGGTCGCTGCACCCGAGTTCGTCTTGCGCGATGCGATTGAACGCATCATCGAGACGTTCGTTCTTCCGGATTCGGCCTCCGGGCACGAACCAGAAACCCTGCGCCGGGCGATTGACGCGGTGACCGAGCAGGTGGGCGCCGTTGCCGTTCGAGATGATCAGGTCGGTTGCAACGAGCGGGGTTGCGTCGACGATGCGCAAGAAAGTGTCCAGCGGAAGCATGACCGATCGGCTCCAGAAAATCTGTCGAAGTGCACTGGCATCGTTCCGCACTCGCATGCAACTCGGTTACCGGAGTGACTTGCCGGCGTTGCTGATGCTCGAGCGGCGGATGTTCGCCTGTGTGCATCTCATCATGGCCGGCCGAGATTGCGCGCGTCGGCCAAAACACCGAAGCAATCCGCCAATCGCACCAAGCGCATCGGGCGCGACGGCGCAACGCCTGTCGAGAAGTGCGTGCGCGCGCATCGATACATTTTCATTCGGCCATGATCGTGGTCGTAGCCGCCATCTCATTTCGAAACGGTCAATTCGACGTTAGTCTTTCGTCTGGCCTTTCGAGGAGATGCGTTCACCCCGGAACTCTCCTCGGAATTTTTCCTGCGCGCCATCGGGTGCGCAGGCTTTTTATTCCTCACGGGTCGAGCTGAACGTGCTGCGATTGTCAGTAGCCGTCGTTCGAATCGTGGAACCGCAAGACGAGACCTGACGTCCTGCATCGAGAATAGCGAAGCAGTGCGAACAGTATCTCGAGCCTAACGTTCATCGATCGGGAAGCTATGCCGAGTGCGGTGGATCACCGCGTGTCTCGCATCATCGCCTGAGCACAATCTGAAACCGGCCTGGTGTCGCCGCGCACGTCGCTTCCGTGACGCGCGCGGCGACGCGCATTGCCGGTCGAAAACGTGCGCTAACCGATTGGCGGAATCGTCGGAACAATTGTCATGTCGGACATGCTGCATTGCAATGTACGCTAGCGGTATCGTACCGCGCGTGGTTGGATGCGCGAGACCATTGCCGACAACGGAGCATGGCCGATATGAACGTCGTTCTTCTGATCTTCTCGAGGTTCTGCTTCGTGTGGATTCTCTTCTACCTCGTCTTTAGCGCCGCGTCGGGTCTTTGGGCCGGCGCACGACATGGTCAGGGGCTGCTGTTGCTCGAATTTCAGTCGCGTCGAGCCCGTGGCTCGCGTGAAGTGGCGCGAGCGCGAATCCTGAAGAGAATGGCGCTGTCCGTGATGTTTGCGCTTCCCGCAGGCATTGCGTCGCTCATTGCGAGCGCGGTGATGTCATAGACGATCACATTCGCAGATATATGCCCGGGCTCGATGCATGTGCCGGGCGGATAGCCGGACCTCCTGCGAAATACACCGGAAACGAAGGCAGCCGGCCGCTGCATCGCAGCGTCAGCATGTTTCGCCGAATACCGGAATGGCGGATCCAGGCTAGTCGGCTTCGCACGATGCTTGTGGCCGAATACGTCGAATCGACGCTGGCCGAACATGATCGGCGCTGATCGCATTGTGCCGCCGTGTGGCCGGACTTTACGGCGGCGAATCGGTTCTTCCAGGATGATGCTGCCCATGTGCGAGCGTGCCGCATCGCATCCAGCGGCGCCGCGATTCATGTAAGCACGTGCCGCGCGCCTTGCCGGACGGGCGGCGACCAGCGGTGCATGCGGTGCGGCTGCAATCGTCCTGTCATCTCCGTCGCATGTCACCCGCTCGCAGCGCGATCGTTGCCGCTCCGCCATCATCGTCGTCCTTAATTTCGCTGCGGCGAGCTAGTCAGAAACCGCCAGGATTTGGCCGATCAGGGAAATCCCGCAGACTAATCCGACGACTGTTTGTTCGATTCGGCCAGTGTTTAAACGCCACTCGGCGCCCTCGGTATGATGCATTGCAACGGAGCAAAAAACATCGACCAAAGACGGCAAAAGTTGATTGGACTGAATGTCCGAGAGCACGCTATGACGCACATGGTTGTCGATCATTCGAGTGATGGGGCGGCAGCGGATGATGGGGGGAAGCGGTCACGCAGGAATCGGAACATCGGCATTGTCATCTTCGATGGATTCTCGTTGTTTGCAGCTGGCGCGGTGTTCGAGGTATTCGAAGTAGCCAACGAAATCTATGCACCGCGAGCAACCGGACGTCCGCTCTACGACATTCGGTTCTATTCGTCGAAGGGTGGAAACATCGTCTGGTCGTCAGCCATCAGCGTGCGGACATCGGCATGCGATGCCGGATCGGCGAATGCGTTCGACGCGTTGTTCGTTGCAGGCGGAGAAGGTGCGCGGCGCGCCGCGCGCGACGCCCGAATGATTGACTGGTTACGGATCGTATTGCCAAAGACGGGCATGGTCGAACCGATCGGCGAAGGCAGGATGTTGATCGATGCCGCGCGAACGGGTTCGCTCGCGACCGATGTGGTGAAAGTGATGCGCGACGGCTACGAGCCGGCGAGAGCAGCGTTGGCGCTGGTCGAGCGCGACCTGGGCGGCGATGCCGTGCGCGGGATCGCGGCGCGGCTCGCACTGAGTGACGCACTCGCCCCGGTCGAACAGGATGGCGATGCACATAATGGTGTACCCGCAGACCGGGTTCGGGTGGCGCAGATTTGGTTGCGAAAGAACTGTGAACGAGCCATATCCGTCAGCGATGCAGTGCGCGTCGCTGCCATGAGTGAACGGAACTTCTTGCGCCATTTCAAGCAGGAAATCGGAATGACGCCGTCGGAATTCTTGCTGCAGGTTCGCCTGGAGCGCACGGTGCAGCTCTTGATGGAAACCGATTTGCCGATCGGCACGATTGCACGGCGATGCGGGTGGGGAAATGGTGATCGCCTGGCCAAGATCTTCCGGCGACACCTGGATGTGACGCCTTCTGAATACCGGTCCCGCGCACGTTCGAGCGAGACGGAACAGGAATTGTAGAAAAAAGCTGGATCGGCCTCGAGAAAGACAAGGCCCACTTTTGCGGTTTTGCAGATCGAATCCATTGCCTGAGAGAATATAGGAGTGCAGAACATGTCGACGTCCATCGATACAGCACGAAACGAAACAGGACAGATCGGATCGGATCGTGGAAACGCGGTCGACGTGAAGATCCGCGTCGCGCCGGTTGTTCTCGCAGGCGGATCGGGGTCGCGCTTGTGGCCCATGTCGCGCGAGCAGTATCCGAAGCAGTTGATCGGCGTACTGGGTGCGGACTCCTTGTTGCAGGCAACCGTCCAGCGCATGACGGGTTTTTCGATCGGGGAAGGCGACGTATCGGCGCCCATCGTCGTTTGCGGCGAAGAACATCGATTCGTGACAGCCGAGCAGCTTCGGGCCAGCGGACTCGATGCCCGCATCATCGTCGAGCCGACCCGGCGGGATACGGCGCCTGCGCTGACCCTTGCAGCTGCCGCTGCCTGCGCGGACGGGCAAGACGCGATCGTAGTTGCCATGCCGGCTGATCACGCTATTGCCGATACGGCTGCGTTTCATTGCGCGATCGAACTGGCGGTGGACCATGCGCGGCGCGGTGCGATCGCGACGCTTGGCGTGCCGCCGACTCGGCCCGATTCGGGTTTCGGTTACATCAAGATCGGCGAAGCGCTCGGCGCCGGCGCACACCGGATCGAGCGATTCGTCGAGAAACCGGCTGCCGAACTTGCTGCGCAGTATGTCGAGGCTGGTTCGTACTGGTGGAACAGCGGTATTTTCGTCGTGCGCGCGAGCGTCTGGCTCGACACGTTGCGCGCGCTTCAGCCTGACATGCACGCGGCCTGCATGACGGCACATGTGCAAGGTACTAACGACGGTCCGTTCTTCCGCCCGCATGACGATGCCTTTCGTCAATCGCCGTCGGATTCGATCGATTACGCGGTGATGGAACGTCTTGCGTCCGAGGCGAGCACGGTGGACGGCGTAGTCGTGCCGCTCGATGCGGGCTGGTCCGATCTTGGCTCGTGGGATGCGGTCTGGGAAGCGCTCGACAAGGACCCGGATGGCAACGTCGGGCGCGGCAAGGTCGTGTTCGAAGGCGCGACGTCGAGCTTCGTGCATTCGGAAGGGCGACTCGTCGCATGCGTGGGCATGACCAATGCCATCGTCGTCGAGACTGCCGATGCGGTGCTCGTGGCCGATCGCTCGCGCGTGCAGGACGTGAAGGGCCTGGTGAGCCGGATTCGCGCACAGCAGGCGCCGGAGGCCGACTCGCACCGAAAGGTGCGACGCCCGTGGGGCTATTACGACTCGATCGATCACGGGGCTCGATTCCAGGTCAAGCGAATCGTCGTGCATCCGGGCGGGCGATTGTCGCTCCAGCTGCACCACCACCGTGCCGAACACTGGATCGTCGTGAGCGGGACCGCGCTCGTCACACGTGGCGACGAGCAGTTCATGCTCGGCGAAAACGAGTCCACATTCATTCCGCTTGGCGTCACGCATCGGCTCGAGAACCCGGGCAAGTTGCCGCTCGAGCTCATCGAAGTGCAGTCGGGATCGTATCTCGGCGAGGACGACATCGTGCGGTTCGATGATACGTACGGGCGAGCGTGATGTTCCGGATCGCTTGTGATCGCTGGCGTCAGACGGGAGATTGAAATGTTCGGTCTACAAGGAATGATGGCTCGGCTCGTGGATATCGCATTGATCGTCGCCGGCTCGCTGCTTGCGTCGCAATTTCGATACCAGGCGGTTTCAGTAGGGCACGTCGACAGCGCACTTGTCACATTCGCGATTGCGTTCACGCTGGTGCTGTTTCCGGTGTTCGGCGTGTACGAATCGTGGCGTGGCCGGTCGATGTTGAGGCTGAGCGGGAAGATCTCGCTCGCGTGGCTCGTCGTTCAGGCATGCGGCATCGTGTTGATGTTCTCGCTGCATCGCTCGGATGTGGTTTCCAGGCTGTGGTTCGTGTACTGGACCGCGATGACGGGAGGTGCGCTGATCGCATCGCGAATCGGCACGCATCTTTTTCTGCGCAGTGTTCGGCATGCAGGCATCAACCTGCGCAGTGTCGCGGTGGTCGGGCATGCACAGCACTGCCAGCAGGTAGTTCGGAACATCGAGGAGTCGCCGGCCAGCGGCTTTCGTCCGGCGGCCATATTCGACCTGCGCCCGATCATCGCAAATGCTTCGAATCGCGTGCCGGTATTCACTGAGCTCGATGATTTCGTGCAGTTTGTCCGTGAGAACGGTGTCCGGGAGATCTGGCTTGCGCTGCCTTTGTCGGAGGAAGCGACCGTTCTGCGGTTCGTCAATGCGTTCGGCGACGATCTCGTCAATATCCGCTTTATTCCCGATGTGCGCAGCGTCGCGCTGTTCGACGGCGCGATGATCGATCTCATCGGCGCGCCGGCGATCAATCTCGTGGCGTCGCCGATGCCGCGCCAGGCGATGTGGCAGAAGGAAGTGTTCGATCGCCTGTTCGCGGCAGTCGCGCTGATGGCGCTGTTGCCGCTGATGGTGGTGATCGCCGTCGCGGTGAAGTTGTCGTCGCGTGGGCCTGTGTTCTTCAAGCAATACCGCAAGGGTGCCGATGGGCGCAAATTCCAGATCCTCAAGTTCCGCACGATGCGCGTGCACGCTGAACAAGCAGGCGTAGTTACGCAGGCGACGAAGAGCGACTCGCGTATCACACGGGTCGGACGTCTTCTCAGGCGGACCAGTCTTGACGAGCTGCCGCAGTTCCTTAACGTGCTGCGCGGTGAGATGTCGGTGGTGGGGCCGCGGCCGCATGCGATCGAGCACGATCGGATTTATCAGAAAGTTGTCGATGGGTACATCCATCGTTATCGGATCAAGCCGGGGATTACCGGATGGGCCCAGGTGAACGGGTATCGCGGGGAAACCGATCGGCTCGAGAAGATGCAGAAGCGCGTCGAGTACGACCTCTATTACCTGAAGAACTGGTCGTTTGCTTTGGATATGCGCATCGTTCTCACGACAGTGACGAAAGGCTTGATAAATACAAACGCTTACTGAACCGGTCTTCACGGTTGGCGGGCATCCGAGCGGTGAAAAAGTCGAGGAAGATAGGAATGCGTGGTTATTGGCAAAAAGCGGGTGAGGCCGTGGTGCAAATTCGCAAACGCAACTGCAAGGTGGTTTTGGGTGTGGTTGTAAGCGCAATGCTGTCCGCCTGCGCGGTGGCGCCGGGTATGCGCATGGCTACGCCGGCCACATTGCCGGTGGCGAGTGTCGACACAAACGCACCTTCGACCAAGGTTGATGTGCCAATTACGACGATCGATATGAGCCTCATTCAGGAGATGCGGACTACCGATGCGAAGACGACCCACGAGGCCGTACGCCAACTGTTTGCAAAAGCACAGCCGTACACACTAGGTGTGGGCGATGTGTTGCAGGTAACGGTCTGGGACCATCCGGAACTTGTCGCAGCGCTGGGTGCGCAGCAGCAGACAAATTCGCGCCCCTACGACCCGGCGCAGGGCTTCGTCGTCGACGCAGACGGCAACGTGCAGTTGCCCTATGCGGGCGTCGTGCACGTGGGAAACATGCGGGTGGAGCAGGCGCAACGCGCTGTTTATGAGGCATTCGTGAGGGTCTTCGTCAGGCCCCAAGTTACGGTGCGTGTGGCCTCGTATCGCTCGAAGCAGGTCTACGTTGACGGCGAAGTGCACACGCCGGGAGCCGTACCGATCAACGACGTGCCGATGACGCTCTACGAAGCAGTCAATCGCGCGGGTGGTTTCAGTACCACGGCTGATCAGAGCCGCATGGTGCTCGTGCGCAGCGGCGTGTCGTACCGGTTGGACCTCACGAGGCTTCTGGCGCGAGACGAAAACCCTGCAAACATCCTTCTGAAGAACGGAGACCTGTTGCGCGTGGTTTCGCGCGACGACAACGGCGTGTTTGTCATGGGCGAAGTGAACAAGCCAATTACGGCCCTGCCGCTGAAGAGCGGAAGACTCACGCTGAGCGATGCGCTCTCCCAAGCGGGTAGCTTGAATAACGCTACGGCCGATGCTGCTCAACTCTATGTGATCCGCGACGGTGAGGGCGGTACGCCGAAGGTATATCACCTCGACGCTCAATCGCCAGTGTCGATGGTGCTGGCAAACCAGTTTGAGCTGCATCCGAAGGATGTGGTGTACGTCGACGGAAATGGTCTCGTGCGCATTAGTCGGGTGCTTAGCCTGTTGCTGCCGGCGATCAATGCAGGTCTGACTGGTGCGGTTGTGACGAAATGATTGGCTACGTGCTCGTGGTGTGCGAGGGAAACATTTGCCGTAGTCCGATGGCGCAGGGATTGTTGGCAGCGCACCTGCCGGGGGTGAACGTCATATCGGCAGGCTGTCGTGCGCTTGTCGGTAGGAGGGCGGATCCTGTTGCTATCGAGATGATGGCGCAACGTGGCATCGATATTAGCGGCCATATCGCCTCGAATATCAGTCTGGAATACGTAAGAAAATCTGAACTGATTTTGGTCATGACGCTAATCCAGCAAAAGGAAATAGAACGTCGTTATCCATTCTCAAAGGGACGGGTCTATCGCGTCGCAGCGCATGAAAACGAAGATGTAGTAGATCCGTATCGTCAAGGACGTTTGATTTTCGAGGATTCGCTTGCACAGATCGAACGAGGCCTCACACGCTGGACCAGTGCAATTACTCGTCTGAACAAATAAGAGAATGACTGATACCACCAAAATCCCTGTCGATGCGGCTCACATCGAAGACGTGCACCTGTCCGACTACTTGGTAGTCGTTCAGGAAAGCTGGCGACTGATTGTAGCGGTCACCGCATGTACCGTCCTGATAGGCGTCCTATACGCACTGATTGCGAAGCCGGTGTACCGAGCCGACGTGATGATCCAAGTCGACGACAGCACAGGATCGGTCAACGACGCGCTGGGGCAGCTCGCATCGATCTTCGATACCAAGCAGACTGCATCGGCAGAAATCGAGCTGATTCGTTCGCGTCTCGTCATCGGACAGACGGTGCGCGCGTTGCACTTGGATATTTCGGCCCAGCCTCGATATTTTCCATTGATCGGTTCGCTCATTGCGCGGCACCCGTCGGGCCCTACACCTGCCTCGCCACTATTCGGTCTGGGTCGCTTTGCGTGGGGTGGTGAGAAGATTAAGGTCACCAGTTTCGATGTTCCGGAACAATTGTACGACGTACCCTTCACCCTCATCGCTTTGCCGGGTGATCAGTTCGAACTGCGTGATGAAGACGGCATTGTCGTAATGAAGGGGCGGGTCGGCGAACTCGTAACCTCCGTGTCCGGAGAGGTGCGTGCATTGCGGGTTTCGCATCTTGTCGCGAGGCCAGGCACTGAATTCGTACTTAAGCGCGCATCGACGCTTAGCACGGTCAACAAGCTTCAGAGCGATCTCGTCATTGCGGAGAAGACAAAGCAGTCGGGCGTGATCGGCGTGAGCCTTGACGGACCAGATAGTCAGCGCACGGCCGAAATTATTAATACGATCGCGTCAGCATATGTCCAACAGAATATCGATCGAAAATCTGCGGAAGCCGAGCATACGATTGCGTTTCTCGACCAGCAGTTGCCGGTCTTGCGCAAACAGCTCGATGATGCAGAGAACCGCTACAACGCGTTTCGCAACCAGAACGGTACGGTTGATCTGACCGAGGAGAGCCGGCTCCTGCTCCAGCAGATCGTGGATGGCAAGACTAAGCTTGCGGATCTTCAGCAACGGCGTGTCGAGCTGGCGCAACGGTTTACGCCGACGCATCCGGCAATTGCGTCACTGGACGCGCAGATCGCGGCCTTGCAGGACCAGCAGAGCCAGTTGAACAAGCACGTCGAGAACCTCCCCAACACTGAGCAATCGGCACTGCGGCTGTTGCGCGATGTGCGTGTGGACACACAGCTGTATACCAATCTGCTCGATAGTGCTCAGCAACTACGCATCCTGAAGGCTGGACAGGTCGGCTCGGTGCGCGTAGTCGACTATGCAGTCGCGCAGGATCTGCCAGTGAAGCCCAAGCGAGTTCTCGTCGTCGCTGCGGCACTGGTGCTTGGAGTTATTGCCGGTGTTGCGATTGCGTTCTTGCGCAAGACGTTGTTTGGCGGCGTGGAGCAGAGCGAGGAGATCGAGCGCGTGCTCGAACTGCCGGTCTACGCGTCGGTGCCGCATAGCGAAACGCAAGTACGGATGTCGCGTGCAGTCCGTCGTGCGCCGGCAGGGCAGCATCACGTGCTTGCGGCTGCCGCGCCTAACGACGTGGCAATCGAAGGGCTGCGTAGCCTGCATACCGCGTTGCAGTTCGGGCTGATCGACGCATCAAACAACGTACTCGTCATCACAGGACCACGTCCCGCCGTGGGCAAGTCGTTCACGTCGGTCAATCTGGCAGCGGTGCTGGCCTCCAGTGGCAAACGCGTGCTTCTCGTTGATGCTGATATGCGGCGCGGCGATGTGCACAGCTATTTTGGCGTGTCACGGCAGCCTGGGCTCTCTGACGTGATCGCAGGCGCCGAACTCGATGGTGTGTTGTTGCGCGAGGTGCTCCCCGGGCTCGACATATTGCCAAAGGGGACGCTGCCTCCGAATCCAGCCGAGCTCCTGATGAGCAACCACTTTAAGGCGCTACTCGACGAGCTTGGGGCGCGCTATGACCTCGTTATCATCGACACGCCACCTATTCTGGCCGTGACCGATGCGGCACTTATCGGCCGCCACGCGGGGGCGACACTTCTCGTCGTGCGCCATGGTCGCCATCCGGTTCCGGAACTCCTCGAATCGGTTAATCGCTTGCGAATCAGTGGCGTGACACTCAAAGGCGTGTTATTTACCGATGTGCCGAAGCGTCGCGTCGGATACGGTGCGTATTACTCGAGCTATTACGGCTACGAGAGTGTGTCGGAATGAAAGCGGCAACTTCACATTTTTTCGGAGGCGCGAGTGACGATAAGCGCGTTGTGGCTATTTACCGCAATCAGCTGTTCAAGCCTTCTGAGCCGTTCATTGCTCTGCAGGCACGCTATCTCGCCTTATTTCGACCAATATTCGTCGGACGCGAACGCTGGACTCAACCGGCAGAGGCCCAGCACAGTATCGTGATTGCGTCCGGCAGTCGGGCCGGAAAATTTGCACACGCTATCAGCGGCCGTTCATTCGAGTTGAACCGGGAAGTCGCCCGGCACAAGCCTGCGCTTGTACACGCACATTTCGGCGTCGACGCGCTATACGGTGCTTCGCTCGCTCGCTCGCTTGGCATACCTCTTATTGCGACGCTGCACGGTTTTGACGTGACAGTTAGACGCACGGGATTTCTACGCTCGGGATCGCCGGCTTTGATGCGATACGGTTTATTGCATAGACGCCTTGCGAAGTCGGCGACGCGCCTACTTTGCGTGTCGGAGTTCATTCGGAAGAAGGCGATTGAGTTTGGTTTTCCGGAAGAGCGACTCTTGACTCATTACATCGGTATCGATCTGAGTCAATTTACGCCCACGCTGCACATGGGTAGCGAAGTGTTTCGAATCCTGCATATTGCACGACTGGTCGAGAAAAAAGGCACCCGCTATTTGCTGGAAGCATTGTGCCGTTTGCCGAATCATATTCGTCACCGAGTTCAACTAGATGTCATTGGGGAAGGGCCGCTGCGTGCGGAACTAGAGGCCATGACGACGCGGGACGGTCTTGCCGGGAATGTGACGTTTCATGGTGCCAAAAGTCAGGGCGAGGTGCGGGCGCACCTGGCGAGTTCCGATCTTCTGTGCCTACCCAGCGTGACTGCAGGAAACGGCGACGCGGAAGGTCTGGGCATGGTGGTCCTTGAGGCCGCTGCTAGTGGTGTGCCTGTTCTGGCGACGCGACATGGGGGTATTCCGGAGGCGGTGGTGGATGGCGAGACGGGAATGTTGATGCCCGAACGCGATGCTCTGGCGTTGGCCGACGCGATTACCTTGCTCGCGACAAACGAGCAGGTTCGGGTGCAGATGGGGCTTAATGGAAGAGCACGCATGGAAATGCATTTCGACGTGGTCAAGCAATGTTCGGCACTCGAGAGCATCTACGGCGAAATCTTGGAAGCAAGATGACAAAAGAACGGTTGTTGATTCTCTCCCGATCGATTCCCCAACACCGAATCGGAGGGCTTGAGGTCATGACATGGGATTTGGCTAAAGCGATCGTGCGACAGGGCGTGGAAGTCATTGTCGGAACAACCGAGATTGCCGGGGCACCGACGAGGTTCGAGCAGGATGGTGTACGCGTGCAGACTATTGTGGGTGCGGCGGCGGCGCGATATACGCATCGATTCTGGAGCGGTACGAAGGAACTTTTTCTGGAGGTTGGAAAGAACAGGACGCTTGGTGTGCTCAGCGTCAGCGCAGCGGGCCGCGAGGTGGCGATGATGGGTGCGCAGCGTGATCAGCCCATCGTGTTGCAGGCGCACGGGAGCAGCCTTGGCGAAATCCGCACGAAATGGAAGACGGCGTCCATCAAGTCGATTGCAGGTTCCGCACGCAACATGGTCTGGCTCTTCAAAGACCGCGCTGTCCGCGCTCGATATGACGCGACTGTATGTGTTTCGGAGACTGTCAGGAGTGAACTGTTGCACCCACTGTCGCGGCTTGGTGGCGAAGATCGACGCATGTTGGTCATCGAAAATGGAATCGATCAGATTTTGTTTTCACCTGATCCTGATGCGCGTGAAGCAATCCGCTCGAAGCTCGGTTGGCTCGCAGTTCCCGTAATCGTGTGTGCGTGCCGCATGCACGTGGAAAAGGGGGTGGAGCAGCTAATTTCAAGTTTTGCAGTCCTTCTAAAAATGGTCCCATCTGTGCGGATGATCCTTGTTGGTGATGGACCGGATAAAGGTCGTTTTGAGAGATTCGTCGCTGAGTTGGGAATCGCACGAAGAGTTCACTTTGCAGGCGGGCTTTCTAGGCAGGAGGTTGCTCGTTACCTGAATGCGGGTGACGTGTTCGCTTTCCTCTCGATGCGTGCAGAGGGGGCGCCGCTCAATCTGCTCGAAGCGATGGGCGTCGGATTGCCGTGCGTTCTGTCGGACCATCTGATGAGCCGGGTTCCCATTCGGCGAGCGGTTTGGGGCGTCGACGCGATGAACGCCCAAGCAGCAGCACAAGCTCTGCTCCTGGCATTGGATCACGCGAAGGAAGGTGGACGCAGTGCGCTCGATACGAAGCAGTCGATCGATTACTGCGCGGGCCAATACATCGAACTGTTTCGAGAACTTCGCGTGAGTAATCGATACAGGGCGTAACAAGAATGTCTGATAGAGGGTCATCATGAAATGTGAAGACATCGTACTGCTGTCGACGGCGGATTGGGACAACCCTTTCTGGACTAACAAACAACACGTAGCGGTCGAACTGGCACGCCGTGGTCATCGAGTCCTCTACGTCGATTCGATCGGCCTGCGCCAGCCATCCGCGTCCACGGGTGATCTACGTCGAATCGCACGACGCATCGCGAAGAGCGCGAGAGGGGTACGGCAGGTGCAAGAGCGGATCTGGGTCTGGTCGCCTGTCGCTATTCCCATGCATCGGTATTCGGTTGTGCGGATTCTCAACCGCATCCTGCTGTCGTTCGGGCTCGCGGTGTGCACTGCATACCTTGGTTTCAGGCGTCCGATTGGCTGGACGTATAACCCGCTGACTACGCGGTTCTTCGACTTGTCGCGATTTAAAAAGCTTGTTTACCACTGCGTGGACGAGGTCAAGGCGCAACCTGGGGTGCCATACGAGGTGGTGGAAAATGCGGAGATGGAGTTGACGCAGTCTTGCCAGATATGTTTTGTCACGTCGGAGCATCTATTGGAGACGCGCAAGGCATGGAAGCAACAGACGTACTATTTTCCGAACGTTGCCGATTACGCGCATTTTGCTTCGGCGCTGGACCGCGAACTCAAGGTTCCCGTTGACCTAGCGGCGATTCCGGGGCCGCGCGTCGGATTCATTGGGGCGATCAGCGAATACAAAGTGGACTTCGGGCTTCTGGCTAGCATGGCGCGCGAGCATCCTGAATGGTCGATCGTGCTGATTGGTCGCGTGGGAGAAGGTGATCCCTCCACTACCGTGTCAGAGGTGGAGGCGTTGCCAAATGTCTATCTTCTCGGCGCCCGGTCATACGAGAGCTTGCCAGCGTATCTGAAAGGCATCGACGTCGCCATCTTGCCGAGCCGCTTGAATGAGTACACGCGTGGCATGTTTCCGATGAAATTCTTCGAGTATCTCGCGGCGGGCAAACCGGTCGTTGCGACCGATCTCCATGCGCTTGCTGGCTTTGCCGACGTATGCACGCTTGCGAACGACCACGCGTCTTTTGTCGCTGGTGTGGAGCGCGCGCTTTCAGACTCGGCGGAAAAGCTTCAAGCACGACTTTCGCTCGCTCAGGAATACACATATGAACGCAGGACAAGCAGGATGATGGAACTGGTAAACAGTTTGGGAGCATGACATGAACCCTCTCGCCGGACGCAAGGTTGCCATCGTTCACGATTGGCTAGTTACACGGGGTGGCGCTGAGCGGGTGCTGGAGAAGATCGTCGAGATGTTTCCTCACGCGGACGTATTCACGGTCGTCGATCATTACTCGGACGCCGACCGCCAGTTCATTGGAGGGAAAAATTCTCGTACTACATTCATCCAGAAGTTGCCGTTTTCGCGCTTGAAATATCGGTCGTATCTTCCGTTAATGCCGCTTGCAATCGAGCAACTCGACCTTTCTGGATACGACATCGTTATTTCGAGCTCGCACGCGGTAGCGAAGGCCGTGCTGGTTGGACCGAACCAGTTTCACGTGTCCTATGTGCACTCGCCGATGCGATATGCATGGGACCTGCAGAACCAGTATTTGCGCGAGGCAAAGCTGAGCCGCGGGTTGCGCACTGTGTTCGCGCGCTGGATGCTGCACAAGGTGCGGATGTGGGACGTGCGGACTTCAGTTGGTGTCGACGCGTTCGCAGCAAATTCGAACTTCATTGCACGCCGTATCAGCAAGTCCTATCGACGTCACGCCACCGTCATATATCCACCGGTCGACACGGAAGCTTTTTCGCTGCATGTGCTGAAGGAGCCATTCTATCTGACCGCCTCGAGGCTTGTGCCTTATAAGAAGGTACCGGCAATTGTGGACGCATTCAGGCAGATGCCGGACAAGAAACTGGTAGTAGTTGGAACGGGACCCGATCTGGAACTCGTAAAGTCACTTTCCGCGCCTAACATCGAGATCCTCGGCTATCAGCCGTTCGCAACTCTGCTGTCTCTCATGCAGCGTGCTAGTGCCTTCATCTTTAACGCGGAAGAAGATTTCGGCATTGTGCCGGTCGAAGCACAAGCGTGTGGCACGCCCGTCATTGCGTACGGGCAAGGCGGCGTGCGCGAGTCGGTGCGTGATGGCAGCGAAGGGGCACCTACCGGCATTTTCTATGACGCTCAGGATGCGACCAGCATTGTCGGTGCAGTACGGCAGTTCGAGGCTGATCGTGAGAGCTTCGACCCGTACGTCTGTAGGGAGAACGCGCTGCGTTTCTCGGTCGAAGCCTTCAAGCATCGATTCGAGCGCTTCGTGAGTGAGGAGTACACGTCGTTTAGAAACGAGGTCGTTGGACGTTGAACTTGAATAGGGCGCATGCCGAATGCGCGGTGAACATCAGGAAAGCGAGTAGAACGTGAGTCGAGCGTCCACATCTAGAAAATTGAAGGCAACAATGGAGTTGCTACTGGCAGTGCTGGTGCTGCTGGTTCTGCTCGTCGATGGTGATGCCGTCCAACCCATGCTACTTGCATGCGTCTTCTACTCTGTCTATCAGTTCGGGGAAACCATCGCATCGAAAGACGCGAGACCAATAGCGACGGTTTTCTGGCTTTATCACGCGTTTTTCCTGCTGATTCCGGGCTGGCTGCAGGTGATTAACAACTTTTACCCGTGGGCGCGAGTGGCAACCGACGCCGACATGGAATACGCGTTGTGCGCCGTGACGCTCGGTTTGTGGTCATTCTCGATCACATATCGATTGACGGGAGGGCGTGCAGCCGACGCAATCGTGGCCGGCGACGCGACCGCGTCGACACGGATCAATGCGTTCAAGATCTTGTTTGCACTGGGATGTTCAATTCCCGCCATGGCTTTGATTGCGATCGTCGGTCCCGCGAGCTTTCTTCAGGAGCGTAGCGCGCTGGGTGAGATGATCTATCAATCCGACGCACTGGCTCTTGTCTACAACGCAGCGAAGTTTGCTGTATTCGGCGTAGCCATCGCGTTGGCCGCATACGTTGGAAACGCGCGCAAATTGCGATCCGAGGTGGGGCATAAGCGTTACATACCGGTGCTTGCGATGTTCACCATCTTTTGCGCTGCCATTGCCATGTTCGTGAATAATCCGCTGTCGAGCCCACGGTTTCATTTTCTGGGCATGATTCTGGGTGCTCTGCTTGTGCTGCGGCCGTTCAGCAGAAGGTCTACACGTATTATTGTGTGGACGGCGGCGCCGGTGTTCCTCTACACGCTGTTCCCGGTCGTGAAGAATCTGGGGGAGACGATATCGCAACAAGGAGATTTGTTGCCCGACGTGGGTGCATATCTGATAGGGGGCGTCGATTTCGACGGTTTGCAGCAGCTCGCCAACATTGCGCGCATGACTGAGGGTATCGGCATATCGTGGGGCAGCAATTTTCTCTCTGCGATCTTCTTCTGGGTACCTCGTTCGCTCTGGGCCGGGAAAGCGACGATCACGGGTGCGCTGGCGGCTGACTACGTCGGCTATGAGTACTCGAATCTTTCCGCGCCGCTCATTGGGGAGGCACTGAGCGGACTAGGGATTTTGGGCGTCGTGGTGTTCTTTGCAGCCTTGGGCTGGTTTGCTGCCAGGTACGACGGACGCTATGACGCATCGCTCAGGCAACGCGTGATCGGACTCGATCGCCTGCTGGTCGGCACGATTGCTGGCTTTCTGTTCATTCTGTTGCGAGGGTCGCTCAATGCGGTGTTTCCGCAAATCGGTGTTTCGCTGTTGGTCGTGATCGTTTTGGCGCCGCGTCTTAAGGACGCCGGCGGTGCGCTGGTAAAGCGTTTCAGGCGTAAGACATCGGCCGGAGTCGTAGCGGGCCATGTTCCACCGGAACAGATTGCATGACGAAGTCACATTACATAGTGGTTCCATTTCCCCGAATCGGATGTTGTTCGTGAAGCTCAAACATATTCTCAAGAACTTCGGATTCAACTTGGGTGGATCGGCGCTGCCAATTGCAGTTTCGCTGATTACGGTGCCGGCCTATTTGCATCATCTTGGTGAGGTTCGATATGGAATTCTGACGTTCGTTTGGACGCTGGTGGGTTATTTCGGAATTCTCGATCTCGGCATAAGCAGGGCTACTGCTAACAGGATATCGAAGGCGGTTCACCGTGATATGACCGAGGTCCATTCGGTTTTCTGGAGTGCTGTATATCTGAACACTGCGCTTGGCGTGGTCGGCGGCATCCTCTTTTATTTTGCTGGGGACTGGATCCTGCATCGCCTCGTGAAGGCACCTGAATCATATCAGCTGGAAATTGCGCGATCGGTGCTCTGGATCGCTGTGGCGATTCCGGTCGTGAATCTTTCCGCGGTGTTGGGTGGCGCGCTCGAAGGCGCTGAACGATTCGGTATTTACAATGGTGTGCAGTTTATTGGAACCCTGGGTGTTCAGACGTTACCGCTCATCGCTGGACTCATGGTCGGCCCATCGCTCGAGATCGTCGTTCCGGCGGCAGCCATCGCGCGCGTTGTGACCTGTGTAATGCTGGCGGTGGTGGTGCGCAACACATTCGAGCTGGGTTGGCTTGGGAAGTTCTCCCGCGCGCGCGCGGTTGATCTGCTGCACTTCGGCAAATGGGTAGTGACCTCATCATCGGTGAGAGTCCTTGCCGATAATGCCGATCGCTTTGCTGTTGGCTCAATCATAGGCGCCGCAGCACTAAGCACCTATGGCGTACCGCAGAATCTGATTGTGCGCTGCATGTTGATGCCCAATGCACTCGCTCGGACCATGTTTCCACGTTTTTCCAATAGCGCACCGGAGGATGCCCACCGCCTGTGCCTGCAGGCGTTGCGGATTCACGGGTATATCTATACAGCGTGTCTCGTGGCTGCCCTTTGGATCGTCAAGCCTTTCCTGATTCTCTGGGTGGGTCATGCGTTCGCGGCAGATGCGATTCCAGTAGCTCACTTGCTCATCCTTGGTGTGTGGGCGGCCGGTCAGAGTGTGATAGTCGTCGCCTTTCTGCAGGCGACCGGGAAGCCAAACATCGTGGCCAAGTTGAGCCTGTTCGAAACACCGCTGCTGCTTGTTGCGATATGGTTTGGTGCATCGCGCTTCGGACTGAGCGGCGTAGCGATCGTTGTCGTCTTGAGAAATCTGTGTGATGCACTCGTATTGCTTTGGTACGGGAGGCTTTTGGCTTGCGGAGCGCTTTCAGCCGCCATTTCGGCAGCATGCCTTGCGCTGAACTATGTGTTGACGGTAGAAGATCTTTCCGTGACCGCACAAATCGCATGTGCCGTAGTCAGCATTGGGGTGATGATCGTATTTGCGGTGAGTGGCCAGTTCGGCCGGCTCATAAAACCAGCTGTTCCGGAATGAGGGGATTTCGATGGAGCACGACAATTGGCGGCCCCTGCTGCGCGCTGTTCAAGCAATAGTCTTGGTCGCGTATGCGACGACAGTGTGTGCTGAGCCGGTCGTAGTCAACGTCAGGACCTATGGCGCAAGGGGAGACGGGCATAGTGATGACTCTCCGGCCTTGCAGCGTGCCATCACTGCATTGAACGCGGCGGGCGGTGGGGAATTGTATTTTCCGACGGGTACCTATCTGCACAGCGAGGTAATCGCTGTCAGTGGGCACGTAACGGTGTCTGGAACCGGGGCCGAGAGCGTGCTCAAGGCGCTGTCGCCCGCTAGAGCTGCCCTGGTCTTCACCGATGCCAGCCAATGCGGCGTACAGGACCTTCGATTCGTTTCCGACGCGCGGACGCGCCTCCACGAGCAGAATTCGGCAGACGTGGTGATGGATCACGTAGAGAACTGTTATGTAAAACGCCTCTCGATAGAGGGCGGCGCGTCGGCCGGAATCTTGATCGCGAATAGCCGGGCGGTGACGGTTTCTGACAACCATGTTGCAAATACGCTGGCCGACGGTATTCATATTGTGAATGGTTCTTCCGATGTCGTCGTCGAAAACAATTTTGCCTCGAATACCGGCGACGACTCGTTTTCAGCGGTCGCGTACGCAAGCTGGCCGAAGCAGACGGACAACGTGATCATCAAGGGAAATACGAGCGTGTCGTCGCACGCAAGAGGGGTCGCCTGCATCGGAGCGAGCCACTGCGGAATTTTCAATAACACCGTCAATAATCCACGTGGACACGGGATCGCGGTAGCCTACGAGTCCTTCTACAACACCTATCATCCAAATGGAGCAAGGTTGACGGGTAACCAAATTGCAACCGCCCATCCCACGAAAGGGACAAATTCGGTGCTGGTGAGCGGCGCGAAGGATGTTGAGATTGATTCGACGTCGGTTGACGGCGGCAATGCGGTGCTGGTTAGCGACAGCTCGGGGGTCGTCGTGCGAAATCTGGCAGTGAGTGAGCAGGCTGGCGTGCCGGTTCTGGAACGAGGACATGTCCAGCTGGATATTGAAGGCGTTAGCGCCAATGGTAATCGGCTCGCCGACAGAAGATTCATTGCGAAGAAAATTCAGTGAGAATTCAGTCGGTTCCAGCGAGCTGCGCATCAACAAGCACCTTGTAGGGAAAGGACGAGTGAAAATATTGCATCTGGCCAATGATGTGCGCGAAAGCGGCAATGGCATCATCAACGTGCTGGTCGATCTGGCATGCAATCAAGCCAAACGGGGACACGTGGTGATCGTCGCTTCTGGCGGGGGTGAATACGTCGAGTTGCTCGAACAGCACGGGGTGCGCCACATCGAGCTCAGGCAACGTCCGATCCGAAAGGCAATGCTGCCGCTCATGGTGATGAAATTCGTGGCAATTCTGTTCAGGGAGCGTCCTGATGTCGTTCACGCACACATGGTGACGGGCATCTTTCTCGGCAAGATAGGGAAGGCGGCGAAGGCCTATACGCTCATCTCAACTGTCCACAATGAATTCAATCGCTCCGCGAAATACATGGGTCTTGCGGATCGTGTCGTGGGTGTAAGCCGGGCGGTAACCGAGGCTATGGTGAACCGAAGCGTGCCTCCCAACCGGGTCGTGACGATATGTAACGGTACGGTGGGTACGCCGCGCGCCCGCAAGAACGATGATCCCACAACGACGTCGCTTATGCTCAGGCCGAGCGTGGCGACGGTTGCCGGGCTATTTCATCGAAAAGGCATTGACGTGCTGATTCGAGCGTTTGCGGCAAGTCGGGCGATCGAAGCGGGCGCTCACCTGTACGTCATAGGCGAAGGTCGGGACCGGGCTGCATTCGAGGCGATCGTGCAGGAGCGGGAACTCCATGATTACGTGCATTTTCTTGGCTTTAAGCAAAATGTCATGGCGCACCTCAAGCAGACCGATGTGTTTGTACTGGCATCACGCCGGGAGCCGTTTGGGCTTGCGGTGCTGGAAGCACGCGAAGCGGGTTGCGCCGTCATCGCGTCGGATATCGACGGCATTCCCGAGGCGCTCGACGGCGGCGCGAGCGGTGTGCTGGTGCCGCCAGACGATGTGAAGGCCTTGTCGGCGGAGTTGAGTCGATTGCTGTGCGACGCTCAGGCACTTTCCTACGCCAAGTGCATTGCAAGGGAGGGTATTGAACGCTTTTCCGCAAGCAAGATGGCCGACGACTACCTCGAACTATACGAAGCGGCACGCCGCTAAGTCGGCGAAAAGAACATGTAAGGTTTGGAGTGTGTTTGCGCTGGCGAGCTAGTAGCCGCCAGGAACTGGCCCGTGCGAGAAAGCGTGTTGCACAAAGTGTGAAGCCAACACCTACCAAGGCAATCTATAGATTTGCGCCCCTGCAGCAGTAGCTTGGCCGTTGCCATATGTTGTTCCAGACGTGACTGGCGAAGTGCCTAAAGGTGATGTATAGATACCGGCGGCCATCGACTGCGTTGCGTGGTTCCCGCGCTGGGCTTTCTTCTGCGCTTGCACCATTGTGGGCGTTGGGACGCCATTGGAGGCCGGTCCAGCGTTGTCGCTATCGACCGCACTCTCAAGAAGCAACATCTTCTCCGTTGGCGTAGGCGCATAGTCTCCAGCGGCGCGCGCTGACTCCCCCTGTTGGATTGCCGATTGACGAGAGGAAGATGCGATACCTCTCCCCCCGCCCGACACCGATGTCGGCTTATCCAGATAGTCTAAAGGTGCTCCAAGCAGCGGATCAAATGGTGATATCTTCGAGCCCTCCATAAGCATGGGGGCATCGATGGAGGGTGCGCCCAGCAATGGGTCGAATGGCATCGGAGTGCTGGATACAGTCCTGTTCGATCCCTTACGCGCGTACGGTCGCATCGTATTCGATTGGCCGAAACCCGGCCGCAGGGCGTTCTGCTCCGATGCGCCGCGTCCCGTGCTTTGTGCAATTGAGGAAGCACTCGTACAGAACATGAGCACGAGCGAGCAGGGCAGGGCGAATTTCATCATCGTTAGTGTCCTCGTGGGCGCGTCGCGGCGATCCGCGCAGTCGCGCATTCTCCCATACGCAGTCGTCCAGTTCCATCTGTTCCTTGGTCACCGGCTTCGTGCACGGGCCGACAAGCGTCCCTTTTCGATCTATCTGTCCCGGCTTGAGATCGTTTGTCGTGCCCCCCGAATCGCTGACATTGCTGCTAGATTCTGGTCGACCTTTACCAGTCACCCTGCCTCTAACTTGAATTTCAGGGTACACCGCGCACGCTTCAATTGGCTCATCGTCAATTCTCCTTGCTGCGGTTTAAACCTTAGCGAGGGATATGTTTTTCAGGGGCAAACTCAAAAATTTTTCGCCCCAAAATTGTTGAGACGCGAAGGGGCATGCGAAAGATTGACGAGCTTGAGATGACATGTCGCGCCCTTCTGCGCCGCGGAGTACTTCCTTCCTAACCTCGCGCCACCCTTAACGTCGTCGCCGCTTCACGCGCTCCCGCCGCACCCGGCCGCCCAATACTGTAATACTCGATCCCCAACTCCGTCATCGTCTCCGGCTCATACAGATTCCGCCCATCGAAGATCACCGGCTCGCTCAGCAACTCAACCAGCGCCGCAAAATTCGGGCTCTTGAACACCTTCCACTCGGTGACGATCACGAGCGCATCGGCGCCGGCCGCAGCCTCTTCCGCGGTCGTCACGAACTCGAGCCGAGAATGCGCATCCGGTTCGTCACGCAGGTCGAGTGCGAATACACGCCGCGCCTCGTCCGTCGCGACGGGATCGTAAGCACGCACGCTGGCACCGCGCTTCAAAAGCCCGGCCACCAGGTCACGGCTCGGTGCCTCGCGCATGTCGTCGGTATTGGGCTTGAACGCAAGTCCCCACAGTCCGAACGTGAGCCCCGACAGATCGTCCCCGAAGCGCTCGGCGATCTTCTCGAGAAGTACCTTCTTCTGCGCATCGTTAACCGCTTCAACGGCTTCCAGAATCCGCAGCGACTGCCCATATTCCGCCGCGGTCTGCACCAGCGCGCGCACATCCTTCGGAAAGCACGATCCACCGTAACCAACACCGGCATACAGGAAGTCATACCCGATGCGCGGATCCGAACCGATACCGCGGCGCACGGCCTCGATATCCGCCCCGACGCGATCGGCAAGATTCGCGAGCTCGTTCATGAACGAGATCCGCGTCGCCAGCATGGCGTTCGCCGCATACTTGGTGAACTCCGCCGAGCGCACATCCATGTACCGCGTGCGCTCGTGATTGCGGTTGAACGGTGCATACAGTCGCTTCATCTGCTCGCGTGCACGTTCGCCGGCCTCGTCGGCGTCGGTGCCGATCACGATCCGGTCCGGACGCATGAAATCGTCCACGGCGGCCCCTTCCTTCAAGAACTCGGGGTTCGACACGACGGAGAAATCATGGCGCAGGCTGCGGCGCGTCAGTTCCGTCGCGATCGTGTCACGCACGTGCATCGCGGTGCCCACCGGTACGGTCGACTTGTCGACGACGACCTTCGGGCCAGTCATATACCGTCCGATATTGCGAGCAGCGGCGAGCACGTACTGCAGGTCGGCAGAGCCGTCCTCATCGGGCGGCGTGCCGACCGCGATGAACTGGACGTCGCCGTGCGCGACGCTGGCCTCGATGTCGGTCGAGAACTGCAGTCGGCCGCTCGCGCGATTGCGATCGATCAACTCTTTCAGGCCGGGTTCGTGAATCGGTACGCCGCCGCCGTTCAGGATGTCGATCTTGCGTTGATCGACATCGAGGCAAAACACGTCGTTGCCGATTTCAGCGAGGCATGCGCCAGTGACAAGGCCTACGTAGCCGGTACCGATGATGGTGATCTTCATATTGCGGTATGGAGAGGGATCGAATACGGTTTCAAAAATCCGGATGCCGGGCGCCGGATACGTCGGCGGTGGACGGCTCGGGACGCAATGCGCGCAATCTGGCGTCGAATTCGCTCAACACCGCGTCGCGCGACAGAACAGCCTCGGCGAATCTACGCCCGGCCTGTCCCAGGCGAGCGCGCTCGGTCGCGTTGGCGGCGAGCGCGTCGATAGTCGCTGCAAGCGTGTCCGGGTCGCCGGGCGGCACGACGATGCCGCGCGGCGCGACGACGTCATGCAGTTCCGTCCCCGGGCTCGCCATCGCGATGACAGCCCGCCCGCTTGCAAACATCCCGGTCAGCTTCGACGGCATCACGAGATCGGCCGCGTCGGCGCGTTGCGGGAGGACGTGAATGTCAGCCAGATTCAGCAGCTCGTTGAGCCGGCCGATAGGTTGCAGCTCTATGAAGCGACAGTTCTTGAGGCCGCCGCAGCGCATGAGGATCTCGGCGCGCGCGGGTCCGTTGCCGCAGAAGACGAACACCAGATTGTCGCGCGATACGAGCCGTTGGGCCGCCTCTGCCAGAATATCCAGTCCTTGCTTCGCGCCCATGTTGCCGGAATAGAGCACGACCGTCGCGGCTGGAGAGATATACAGCGCGCTGCGCAGCTCGCTCGGCCGTTTGAGCGGGTAGATCGAATGGGTGTCGGCCCAGTTCGAGAAGTGCACGAGCCTGCTCGGTTGAATTCCCTTGCGCAGCGCGTGCTCGACCATCTTTCCGGAGATCGTCGACACGGTATCGAAGCGCTTCAGCAGCGTGCGCTCGACGGCGAGCACGGCACGCTTCAGCAGAGATCCCTTGAGCATCCCGAGGCTGAACGCCGCATCGACCTCGTAATCCTGGATGTGGATCCACGCGTGGGCGCCGGTCAACCGTGCGACGAGCCAACCGGCGGGCGCGTTCAGCAGACTCGGCGCGATGCAGACGACGACGTCGGGCCGCCAGAGCGCATGCCGCAGCATCAGGGGGAGGCTCGAAAGCGCGAAGCTCGCGAGATGTGCGATGCGGCGCACGCCGCTCGGTCGCGACGGAACCCACAGCGGTGCCCGCCAAAGCGCGACGCCGTCGCGCTGCTCGGTCGAGTAGCGCAGCGCCGGGTATCCGCTGGCGACCCGCCACTCGGGGTAGTACGGCGGTGCGCACACGACACGCACGGTGTGGCCTTTTTCGACGAGCGTTTCCGCCATTTCGGCGGTGTACTTGCCGATGCCGGTCAGCTCGGGCGCATAGTTGATGCCGTAGATCAGGATCTTCATCGGCTCTCAGCGAAAAATAAAAATGGTGCAGTGCGTTATAAACGCATTGTCGGTAATGCCTATCATGCGAGTCAGACAGAATGTTGGTCGGTGCCGCCAATCATCGATCGCGGTCGTGCGGCCCGCGTCACCGAATGGGAAAAGCGCCCGTCAGAGAAAACGCGCGCAAAGCAGTGGCGAATACATCTCGATCGCAACCTGAATCGGCGCGTGATATCCGTAGGCGATGCCGGACACCACCAGCACCGAACCCACGGCAAGCGGGCGCAATGCCGGCGGCAGAATCGGCGCGTCCGTCCACCGTTTCAACAACAGCGTGATGACGAGCACGCCGAGCATCCAGCCCACGATCACTTCGGACGCGGTATGCGCATCCTCTTGCACGCGTGCAAAGCCGACCGTCGCGGCGAGCAAGAGTCCGGGCAATAGCGCGGGGCCGGGGCGAACGCTCCACCCGTCGTGCAGCATGAGCAGACATGCCATCGGCCAGACAGTGGCGGCAAGCAGCGTATGCCCGCTGATCATGCGGAAGTTCATCGCCCGGATCTGCATCCCGCATCCGGCATAAAGGATCTTCGTTACGCCAACGATGAACATCGCCGCGGCCAGCAGCATGATCCACGATAGCGCGATGCGCCAGCCGTACATCGAGCGAGTGAGCCACGCGAAGCAGACGGCGGCGAGCGGGAGCGTCAGCGCCGCGTCACCGAGGTTGCCGATGACGAGCCACATTTCCGGTCCTCGCTGAACGAAACGGAGGGATCGATCGCGTGCGGCGCGAAAAGGCAGCCGCACGCCGCGTTCGCGCCACCGGGATGCACGATGGGCGTCAGACGACGAGCTGTTCCGACATGCGCGCGAGCAGATACCGCTCGAAGTCCGCCGCAACTTCCGGATGCCGCAGCGCGAACTCGACCGTCGCCTTGAGGTACCCGAGCTTGCTGCCGCAATCGTAGCGTGTACCGTTGTAGCGGTAAGCCAGTACCTGTTCGTCGGTGAGCAGCGACTGGATCGCGTCGGTCAGTTGCAATTCGCCGCCCGCGCCGGGTTTGAGCCCGCGAAGATGCTCGAAGATCTTCGGCTTCAGCACGTAGCGGCCGACGACGCCGAAATTCGACGGCGCATTCGCCGGTTCGGGCTTCTCGATGATCCCGGACAGCTTGAAGAGATCGTCTTCCCAGCGCTTGCCGTCGATCACACCATAGGACTTCGAATCTTCAGGGGCGATCTCCTCGACCCCGATGACCGACGCATGATAATGGTCGAAGACGTCGATCATCTGGCGCAGCACCGGCTTCGGACCATCGAGCAGGTCGTCGGCGAGGATCACCGCGAACGGATTGTCGCCGACGAGTTTCTCCGCGCAAAGGACGGCATGACCGAGCCCGAGCGCTTCGGCCTGGCGAACGTAGAAGCAGTCGACATGGCTCGGCTTGATGCTGCGCACCAGCGAAAGCAGCTTGTCCTTGCCGCGCGCCTCGAGCTCTGCCTCGATCTCGTACGACTTGTCGAAATGATCCTCGATCGCGCGCTTGCTGCGTCCGGTCACGAAAATCATCTCCGTGATACCCGCTTCGATCGCTTCCTCGACCGCATACTGGATCAAGGGCTTGTCCACGACCGGCAACATTTCCTTGGGGCTCGCCTTGGTGGCAGGCAGGAACCGCGTGCCCAAACCGGCGACCGGAAAGACGGCTTTCGTCACTTTCAACATAGTGGTAATTCCATGAGTTCGGAATGAAAAGCGGACAACGTCGATGTCCGATGTCGGCGTCCGGGCGCAACAGAATATTCGACGTCGCACAGGACGCAATTGCATGGTCGCGCACGTGCAATTCCGGAAATCCTAGGTGTATTTGCGGATGAGGCGGCGACTGAATCCTGGGCGAATCCGACAGGCTGATTGAAAGGCCGGCATTGCACAAAGAATTATTTTGAAACGGTATGCATGTGGCCGACTCGGCGTTATATAGCGGATTGCGGCTGTCGTTTGTCGGCAGATGCGTCCGTATGCCGCGCATCGAGTTCACGGGCGTGTCATTGGGAGGGAGTGGCGATGGAACAGGATGATGTTTGTCACACGCTGGAAACATTGGATCCGGCCTATCTCGAACTGATGCAGCAGATGTTGAAGATCGACTGCGAGGTGGCGACACGTGAATTGGGCATTTCGGACCAGATCGCGTCCCGGATCATCGCATTGACGCCGAGCGAGATCGAAGCGTTGATCAGCCGCAGGGCGCAGACTTAGGCCGCGCATTGGCGGCATTTCGCGCGATGCGTCCGGTTTTCGGGAACCGCTGGTTTTGCTTTCTTTAATGTGGTATCGAGCGGTTTCTGCGAAACGGCAAGACGGCTAAGCCTCATTACCGTATTTTTTCAAGCGGAAATAAAAAACAGGCGATCTGGCGGATTACTTCTATGCTTTGTCCGTCCATCGATGCATCCGTCACGTAGAGTGCGTGGTCGAAAACTCCGGGCGTTGCGAATAGCCGCCCTGCGGCCGGCCGAATTCAATGGTCGTCCAAAACAGGAACGACCATGGCCGAACAGGACGATATCTTCGACGCGATTGTGGAATTCAACCGTTCGTATCTGGAGCTTGCGCAGCGATTGCTGCGAGCGGATCGCGAAGCGGCGAAACAACAACTCGGCATGTCGGACGAGACGGCCTCGATCGTCGCTGCATTGACGCCGGCCCAGATCGAGGTGCTCGCCGAGCGTCGCGAACTGTTCTGCGAATTCCGCGCGGAATCTTCCCCCGGCCGGGCCTGACCCGGCGCCTTTCCATCGTTTCATGCGTCACGTCGCGCACGAACACGGCCCGATATCCGGTTGCCGGTTCGCGAACGATCGCGTTCGGCGTTCGCCACGGCCGCTGTCGCTGCCGCCAATTTGTCGGTTATGTCTGATGGTTTGGCGTTTTTCGACTAGGTATCGAACGCCATTCGGCTCCCCGGATTCGATACGATGCGCAAAAACGCTGTTGCCAAGATGTCCGCACGCGAAACGCGCGATGCGGTCACGCCGATCATTGTCTTTCACCGGGTCCGTCGTCCATGCAGGGAATGTTGGAGCATCTTCTCGAGCGCCAGGTATCGCCCCAATGGCGCGGATTCCTGGAAGCATTGGCCGGCGAATTCACCGGTCAGCTCGATCGAGACGAGTTGAGGCAGTTGATGGAACGCGTCGGCATGCGCTTCGCGGCCGCCCATCCGCTGGGCCCCTGCGAGTCGACGGACGATCTCACGGATGCACTGAACGCGCGCTGGCGCGACATGCAGTGGGGTTACGCCGAACTGTCCGACGAACACGAATTCCTGCGCATCGTCCATTACGCCGCGCCGTTGCGCGCGCTCGGCAATGACCATCTCGCGTGGTCCTCGGCTTTTCTGCAAGGTGCGTATCAGGGCTGGTTCGACAGCGTCGGCGCGACGGGCCTGCGCGTGGCGCAGAACATCGCGCCGACGGACGACTCGCGAATCGAGCTGCGCGTGGCGCGGGCAAGGAACTGAGCGGCCCGGTCGACCGAAATTTCCGCGATAACAAATGGGCACGCTATGTCGACCTCAGGGGATATCGAATCGTTGTTCAAGCGTTTTGGCGGTGATGCCGAACGCTATCAGGAAGTCCGTGCCGAGGTCGACGCCGAAATGGCGCGCGTGCGTTGGCCGTTGCTCGGCGGTGTCGAGTTGCGTGACAGCGATCTGCAAGGGCAACCGGATTCGGGGGCACCGGAGAACCGGCCGAGCCCGAGCAATGTCGTGATCACCAACACGCGCGCGGCGCTTGCGCCGGATGCGGGCAGGCGGGATCAACCTCCGGGCTCGCTGAAGAAACTGGTCGGCAAGCCGGTGGCGTCGGACAGTACGAGTACGGGCGCGCAAGGCTCGCCGCAGCCGCTGGTTCGGCTGTTCGAGCGGTTGCGAGCCGAGACGAAGGGCGAGGAGCCGAAGAAACCGTCGGTGTGGACGGGCCGTTCATGAAGATCGTCGCGATCGCTTCGGCAAAGGGCGGTGTCGGTAAGACGACGCTGGCGGCGAACCTCGCGGCCGTGATGGCGGCGTCGCGGCGGCGGCGCGTGAGCATGGTGGATCTCGATCCGCAGAATGCGCTGAAGCTGCATTTCGGCGTGCCGCTCGAGATGACCGAAGGGCTTGCCGACGCCGCGCTGAACGGACTGCGCTGGCCGGCCGCGGTTGTCGACGGGATCACGATCATGCCGTTCGGCGTGGTCGGCGAAGCGGATCAGCGTCGCTTCGAGCGACTGCTGGACCACGATCCGTCGTGGCTCGCGCGCGGGCTCGCGGCGCTCGAGCTCGGCGACGACGACATCGTGATCCTCGATACGCCGCCGGGCACCTCGGTCTATATGCGCGCCGCGCTGACGGCCGCGCATTTCGTGCTCAATGTCGTGCTTGCCGATGCGGCATCGTACGCGACGATCCCGCAGATGCGGCGGATGCTCGACGTCTACGCCGCGACCCGCGCGGATTTCCTGGGCGACGGCTATGTGGTCAATCAGGTCGATCAGTCGCGCGAACTGGGCCGCGATGTGCTGCGCGTGCTGTGCGACAGTCTCGGCGCGGCGCGGTTCGGCGGCGTGATTCACGCGGATCAAGGGGTCGCGGAATCGCTCGCGTGCCGGACGACCGTGAATCGCTACGATCCGCGTTCGCAGGCGGCTGCCGATCTGAACGCGTGCGGCGCATGGCTCGAGCGCGTGCTCGAGCGGCGTGACACCGCGCGGAGCGTCGCTTGAGCGCCCGCGGGGATGCTGCGCAGCCCTCGGCGGTTGATCGGTTCGTCGACGCGCTGCCCGGGAACGGCTGGTTCGTCGCGTTGCCGGCGGCAGCTTGCGCATTGCTTGCGTTGTACTTCGTGTGTACCGTGCCGCTCGACAATATCGGGCAGCTCGTGTTCGCCACCTGCTGCATCGTCTGTTCGCTGCTGCTGCGGCGCCTGGATGGCCGCTACGCGACGCTCGTCATGATCGTGCTGTCGGTGGCGGCCACCGGCCGGTACATGTACTGGCGGCTGTCCGACACGCTCATGTGGCTGCATCCGCTCGACGCGGTGTGGGGCACGCTGCTCGTGGCTGCCGAAGTCTATGCGGCGGCGGTGCTGCTGCTCGGCTACTTCCAGACCGCGTGGCCCCTCGGGCGCAAGCCGCTGCCGTTGCCCGCGTCGCGCGCGCATTGGCCGAGCGTCGACGTGTTCATTCCGACGTACAACGAACCGTTGAGCGTCGTCAAACCGACCATCTATGCGGCGCTCGCGCTGGATTACCCGGCCGACAAGCTGTCGATTCACGTGCTGGACGACGGACGCCGCCCGGAATTCCGCGCGTTTTGCGAGTCCGTCGGCGTGCACTGGACGACCCGCGATCACAATCGCCATGCCAAGGCCGGCAACCTCAACGAAGCATTGAAGATCACCGACGGGGAATACGTCGCGATCTTCGATTGCGATCACGTGCCGACGCGTTCGTTCCTGCAGGTCTGTCTCGGCTGGTTCCTTCGGGATCCGAAGCTGTCCTTGCTGCAGACGCCGCACCATTTCTTTTCGCCGGACCCGTTCGAGCGCAACCTCGGCATTTTCAGAGAGGTGCCGAACGAAGGCGAATTGTTCTACGGGCTGGTGCAGGACGGCAACGATTTCTGGAACGCGACGTTTTTTTGCGGGTCATGTGCGCTGCTGCGCCGCTCGATGGTGGAAGAGATCGGCGGCATCGCGACGGAGACGGTGACTGAAGATGCGCACACCGCGCTCAAGCTGCATCGCCGCGGCTATACGACCGCTTATCTCGCGATACCGCAGGCGGCGGGGCTCGCCACCGAGAGCCTGACCGGACACATCGGCCAGCGAATCCGCTGGGCGCGCGGCATGACGCAGATATTCCGGATCGACAACCCGTTGTTCGGGCGCGGGCTGACGGTGGGCCAGCGGCTGTGCTACCTGAACGCGATGATGCATTTCTTCTACGGTATCCCGCGGCTCGTGTTCCTGACCGCGCCGTTGTCGTTCCTGTTCTTCAACGCGCACGTGATCCATGCGTCCGCGACGATGCTTGCGCTCTATGCGCTGCCCCACGTCGTCCACGCGAACGTGACGAACTCGCGGATGCAGAGCCGGTTCCGGCATTCGTTCTGGGCCGAAGTGTACGAGGCCGTGCTGGCGTCGTACATCGCGTTGCCGACGTTGCTCGCGCTGATCAACCCGCGGCTGGGCAAGTTCAACGTGACGGCCAAGGGCGGGAAAATCGACCGCGGCTACTTCGATTGGGCCGTGTCGAAACCGTATCTGAGCCTGGTGATCCTGAACGCGATCGGCCTGGCGATCGGCATCCTGAACCTGTCGCTCAATCGTCATGTCGGCAGCGAGGTCCAGACGATTGCGTTCAACCTGGCGTGGACGACCTACAACATCCTGATTCTGGGCCTCGCTGTCGCGGCGGCGAACGAACGCCGGCAGGTACGCGTGTCTCATCGTGTCACGGCGCGCATTCCGGTCATGCTGCGGTTTGGGAACGGCCGGACCCTGGCATGCGAAACGCGTGACTACTCGGAGGGCGGCATCGGCGTCGTCGTCCCCGACGATGCGCGCGTTCCGAGCGGCGAAGCGGTGACGGTGTCGCTGTTTCGCGGGGTCGACGAGTACGCGTTTCCCGCGACGATCGAGTATGTCGAAACGGGACGTCTCGGTATTCGGTTCGAGAGCCTGTCGCAACAGCAGGAGTTCGATCTCGTCAGTTCGACTTTTTCCCGTGCGGATGCATGGGTCGACTGGACGGACGGCCGCCGGCCCGATTCGCCGCCGCGTGCGTTCCTGCATCTCTCGAAGGTCGGCGTGCACGGCTTCTTTCGCTTGATCGCACGCCTGTATGCGGACATGCGCATGCTCGGGCGCGGCGGTCAAAACAACGACAAAAAATAACGTGAGGTCGGAAAGCATGACGTGGGCGTCGCGACAGCGCGGCAGCACGCGCCGCAAGGCGTGCATTTCGCAGGGCGCGGTTGCCGCGGTTTCTGCCCGTATCGGCCGGCATGCGCGCGTGTCGCGCGGGATGCTCTCGGTCCTGCTCTGGGCCGTGGCGAGCGGCATCGCATCGGGCGGCGGGGCATCGGCCGCCGAGATGCCGGCGCCGGGCGCGGTGCGAGCGGCGGATGGCGCGATGTCGTCGGGCGACGTGGCGCCGCCGTCGCCGGCCGTACCCGTCGGGCCCGCCACGGCGCGCCCGCCGTTGCTCGCCGAGCCGGTGCCGGCGGCCGACACCGAGCGCCGCCGCTTCGGCGTGCTGCCGACCACCGCCGAGCCCGGCACGCTCGTGCCCGGCGGCCGGCGCCAGGCACTGACGTTCGCGGATCTCGGGGCGCGCGATCCGCTGCAGCTGCGGGGCACGGACGGCCAGAACGGCATCGCGTTCTCGGTCCGTCGCGACGAGGTCGTCACGGGCGCGACGCTGCATCTGATTTATAGCTACTCGCCCGCGCTGCTGTCGAATCTGTCGCAGCTCAAGGTGCTCGTCAACGGCGAAGTGGCGGCGACGCTGCCGTTGCCGGCCGCTCAAGGCGGGATGACGGTTGCACGCGACGTGTTGATCGATCCGCGCTTCGTCACCGAATACAACCATCTCAACGTTCAGCTGATCGGTCATTACACGAACGATTGCGAGAATCCAGCCAGCTCCTCGCTGTGGGCAACGGTAAGCAACGCGAGCCGGCTCGACCTGACCTATGCGGCGCTGCCCGAACGGCCGGAGCTTGGCGTCCTGCCCGCGCCGTTCTTCGATTCGCGGGACGTCCGGCGGCTCGAGCTGCCGTTCGCATTCGCCGCGCGACCGCCGCGGGAGACGCTGGAGGCGGCGGGCATCGTCGCTTCGTGGTTCGGCGCGCTGGCCTCGTATCGCGGCGCGCGGTTTCCGGCCAGGCCCGGCGGTTTGCCCGAATCGGGCAATGCCGTGGTGTTCGCGACGCCCGACGATCGTCTGAACGGCGTGACGCTGCCGGCAATCGACGGACCGACGCTGGCCATCGCCGAGCGGCAGGCGCCTGTCCAGGGGCAGCTCTTGCTGGTGCTCGGTCGAACGCCGGCCGAAGTGAAGGTTGCCGCGCTTGCGCTCGCGCTCGGCAGCAAGACGCTCGCGGGCACGCAGGCCACGATGAGCCGAGCCGCGAACGTCGCGCCGCGCGTGCCGTACGACGCGCCGAACTGGCTGTCGTCGACCCGCCCGGTGCGGATCGGCGACCTGCTCGACGGGCGCGCGCTCAGCGTGTCCGGATACGACGCGGGCGCGATTCGGCTCGACCTGCGCGTGGCGCCCGATCTGTTCACATGGGATACGCGCGGCGCACCGATCGACCTGCGTTATCGATACACGCCGACGCTGCGCGCCGACCGCTCGTCGCTCAACCAGAGCGTCGGCGACACGTTCGTGAAGGCGCTGCCGATTCCGGCGCGGGAAACGTCCCGCTGGAGCCTGAGTCGCTACCTGCCGTTCATCGCCAACGGCATCGACCGCGCGACGCTGCACGTGCCGCCGCTGCTGCTCACGCCGCGCACGCAACTGCAGCTGCACTTCTTCTACGAGATCCCGGATATGGGCAGATGCACGGGGCGGCTGCTGCAGAACGTCGCGGGTTCGATCGACCCGGATTCGACGATCGACGTGTCGTCGTTTCCGCACTACAAGGCGCTGCCCGACCTCGCCGCGTTCGCCAACAGCGGCTTTCCGTTCACGCGGATGGCCGACCTGTCGGACACGGCCGTCGTGCTGCCTGCCGAGCCGACTCCGGACGTCTACAGTCTGTACCTGCTCGCGATGGGCCGCATGGGCGTGTCGACGGGTTATCCGGTCACCGGCGTGACGGTGACGGATGCCGGCGGTGTCGGCGCGTTCGCGTCCAAGGACCTGCTGATTCTCGGCGCGCCGGATACCCAGCCTCTGCTGACCCGCTGGGCGGCGCGCATGCCGTTCGGCACGGATCGCGACGGCGGCATCTTCGGCCTCGCCGAGGCGGCGCAGTCGCCTCGTGCCGAGCGCGAACGCGTGCGCGCCGGCCTCTCGATCGTCTCGGACGGCACGAGCGCGCTGATTGCCGGTTTCGAGTCGCCGTTGCGCAAGACGCGCAGCGCTGTCTCGTTGATCAGCGCGACAGGGCATGCGGACGACGTGCTCGGCCGCGCACTGCTCGACGACGACATGCTCACGTCGATCCAGGGCGCGATGGTCGTGATTCGCGATCGCACCGTCTCGGTGACGTCGAACGAAACGTCGTATCACGTCGGTGCGCTGCCGCCGATCACGTACCTGCGCTGGATGCTGTCGGAGCGCCCGCTGCTGCTTGCGCTGTTCAGCGTGCTGGCCGCGTTCGTCGCGGCGGCGCTCTTCTATCGTTTGCTCCGTGCGCGCGCGGCGCGCCGGCTGAAGGAATGACATGCGAAACCGACGGTTACGCGGGCTCGGCGCCGCCCGCGCGGGCGGTGTCGCGAGTCTCCTGATCGCGCTGGCACTGCCGCATGCGGAGGCTGCCGGCAGCGACGCGCTGAAGGTGCTCGTCGATCAGGGCCGATACTGGCAGGCGCACGGTCGAGGCGACCTTGCGACACAGGCCTGGAAGAAGGTGCTGGGCGTCGATCCGAATCAGCCCGACGCGCTGTTCGGCATGGGCATGGTGCTCGCCGATCGCCACGATGACGACGGCGCGCGCCGCTACCTTGAACAGTTGCGCCGTATCGCGCCCGGCTTTGCGCGGATCGACGAGCTTGGCCGGCGCCTGGGCGACGCGAGCGTGCGGGACGGCGAGATCAGCGATGCCCGCCGCCTCGCGCAAACGGGGCAGAGCGCACTGGCCGCGCGCGAGTATCAGCGCGCGCTGCAAGGCGCGCCGTCGTCGCCGGCACTGCAGCTCGAATATTTCCAGGCGCTCGCGGCCACGCCGAGCGGATGGAGCGAAGCGCGGCGGGGCCTGGAACGTCTCGCGCGCGACAACCCCGACGATCCGCGCTACGCGCTCGCGTATGCGCAACACCTGACCTATCGCGACGCGACGCGCCGCGACGGCATCGCGCGGCTCGAGCAGTTGTCCGCCGACGGGAAAGTCGGGAAGGAGGCGCGCCAGAGCTGGCGCCAGGCGCTGCTCTGGCTCGCGGCAAGGCCGTCGGATCAGGCACGCTATCTCGCCTACCTGAAGGTGGTGCCCGACGACCCGCCGGTCAAGGCGCGCTACGACAGCATGGTGCAACAGGATCAAACCGGGCGCGAGGACGATCAGCGCGACGCGTCGAACGAAGCGCGCGGCCGCGCGATCGAGGACGGCTTCGCGGCACTCCAGCGCGGCGATCTCGACGCGGCGCGGGCCCGCTTCAACGCCGTGCTCGACAAGTCGCCGAACGACAGCGACGCGCTGGGCGGTCGCGGCATCGTCGAACTGAAGCAGGAGCGCTTTGCGCAGGCGCGAAGCGATCTGGAGCGCGCGTCGCGAGGCGGGAATACGGCGCGCTGGCGATCGGCGCTGGGCAGCGCGACATACTGGTCCTACACGAGCGAGGCACTGGGCGCGCAAAGCAACGGCGACTTCGCCAAGGCGAAAGCGCTGTTCGAGCGCGCGATTCTTGCCGATCCGTCGAACGTCACCGCGCAGGTGATGCTCGGCGACGCGCTGCTGGAGAATCGCGATGCGCGTGGCGCCGAGCAGGCGTACCGGATGGCGCTGCGGCGTCAGTCCGACAATCCGGACGCGATACGCGGCCTGGTCGGCGCGCTGGCCGCGCAGGGACGCGGCGATGAAGCGTTGCAGTTCGCGACGCAACTGAGCGCCGAGCAGCAATCGAAGGCCGGTGGCCTCGACCGGCTGCGTCGTACGGCCGAGGCGGCGCAGGCGCGGCAGGCCGAAGCGCGCGGCGACCTGGGCACGGCGCGCAGCCTGTTCGAGGATGCGCTCGCGGGCAGCCCGGACGATCCATGGCTGCGGCTGGATCTGGCACGCGTATACGTGCGGCAGGGCGCGATCGCGTCGGCACGCAGCATGATGGACGGATTGCTGGCCGAGCGGCCCGACATGGCCGACGCGCTCTACGCCGGCGCGCTGCTGGCCGAGCAGACGCAGGACTGGAGCGTCGGGCTGCAGCGGCTCGAGCGCATCGCGCCCGCGCAGCGCACGGCGGCGATGACGACGTTGCAGCACCGCCTCTGGGTCGGCCAGCAGGTTGCACTCGCGACGCGGATGGCGCGCGAGGGCCGCCGTGCGCAGGCGCTCGGCGTGCTGCACGACGCCGAGGGAATCGGTCAGTCGGTGCCGGCGCTCGCGGCGCAGCTGTCGGCGGGCTATGCGCAAGCCGGCGACGTGTCGCGTGCGCTCTGGATCGTGCAGCGTGCGCTGGCCCGGGAGCCGGACAACGCCGACTTGCTGCTGCAATATGCGCGGATTCTGCTGACCGTGCGCAACGATGCGCTTCTGGGCGACGCGATGCGCCGGCTTGCCGCGATGACGCTGTCGCCCGCGCAGCGAAGCGACTTCGAACGCCTGAACCTCGAGATCGTCGTGCGTCGCGCCGATGCGGTACGTCAGGAGGGCGACCTTGCCGGCGGCTATGCCGTCATCGCCCCCTGGCTGGCCGCGATGCCCGACAGTCCGGAGCTCCAGGGCGCGCTCGCGAGGCTGTATACGTCGGCCGGCGACGCGCCGAACGCGCTGAAATGCTATCGGGTCGCACTGGCCCGCCGGCCCGACGACACGGGCTTGCTGGTCGCGGCGATCTATGCGGCGAGCGGCGCGAAGGCATGGCGCGACGGCGAAGCGTTCGCGGCCACCGCACTGCGTATTGCGCCCGACGACGCAGGGCTGCTTGCCGCGACGGGCCGTCTGTATCGCGCGGAGGGGAATCTTTCGCTCGCCGCGCAGTATCTGCAGCGTGCGCTGCTGGCCGCCAATACGCCGCCCCCGAGCAGCAAGCCGGCGCGATCGAACGTTCCGCGCGGTTGGGAAGACGCGATGCGGCGCATCGGCGCGAATCCGCTGCCCGGTACCAATCCGTTCGAAGGCAAGACCGCCGTCGACGTCGTGCGTCCGTCGAACGGCGCCGGCTTCGGCGCCGCGGTACCGCCGCTGCCGGACATGCCTTCCTGGTCCACCCCGTCTACTTCCGCTCCGACCGTGCCCTATACGATGCCGCCCGCGCCGCCCGCGACCTACGTCACACCGTCCGCCATGCCGGAGGCGCGCATGGTGCCGTCCGCCATACCGCTGCAGCCAGTCGCGCGCGATCCCGGCGGTTACGGCCAGGAGAGCGTTGGCGCGGGCGAATCGGGTGGGCCTGCGATCGCGCGGCGCTATCGGCCCTATCGGGAGCCCGCCGCCGACGTACCGTCAGCGGGGGCGTCCGCTGGATGCGTGTCGCAGGCTGATTCGAACGACGACTGTGCCGGTTACGTCGCCACGCCGTGGCCGATGTCGCCGGCGTCGCGCGCCGCGGCAACGAGCGCATCGCCGATGGCATCCGCGCCCTCCACCAGGGCGAGCAGGCCGTCGCGCGGTGGCGCGAAGCTCGCCTCCGCGCGGTCGTCGGTTCCGTTGCAGGCATACGGGCAGGCCGATGCGTCGCCTCGCTATATCCCGCAGCCGCCGGCCGGCTATGCGAGAAGCGCGATCGCGGCCCGCTCGCCGCAGCCGGATGCGGGCACGGACGCCGGCGGACAGATGCTCGATGTCGCATCCGAGCTTGCGCAGGTGAACCGCGAACAGGCCAGTACGGCGACCGGCGGCCTCGTGTTCCGAAACCGTACGGGCGAAGCGGGGTTGTCGGGCCTCACCGATATCGAGGCGCCGCTGGAAGGGCGGATCAAGGCGGGCAACGGTCACATCGTCGTCACCGCCACCCCCGTCATGCTCGACGGCGCCAGCTCGGCCACCGATGTGCCGACCCTCGCCCGGTTCGGCGCGGGGCTCGCAATGGCGCCCGGCGGCGGCTCGCCGGGTGCCCAGACGGCGAGCGGCGTCGGTCTCTCCGCGGGCTACGAAGGCAAGCAATTGAAGGTCGATGTCGGCGCGACGCCGGTCGGGTTCCCGTACCAGGATATGGTGGGCGGCGCGCGCTACAACGGTGCCATCACCGATCGGGCCGCCTATTCGCTGGCCGTCACGCGCCGCGCGGTGACCGACAGCGTGCTTTCGTTCGCGGGCGCGCGTGATGCGAGTGCCGGCCTCAAGTGGGGCGGCGTGATGCGCAGCGGCGCGCGCGGCGCGCTGAGCTGGGACGACGGCACCAGCGGCTTGTATGTCGAGGGCGCGTTCGACTACTACGACGGCCATCACGTGGAACGGAACTTCTCGGGCAAGGGGAGCGGTGGCGCCTATACGCGCCTGTTTCGCGACGCGGACCGGACGCTCACCGTGGGCGTCAATGCGACGTGGATGCGCTTCAGCAAAAACCAGTCGTATTTCACGTACGGCCAGGGCGGCTATTTCAGTCCGCAGCAGTATGTGATCCTGAACATACCGATCGAGTTTGCGGGGCGAACGGGTCCATTTTCCTACGATCTGAACGGATCGTTCGGTGTCCAGCATTACCGGCAGAACGCGGTGCCGTATTTCCCGCTCGATCCCGGCATGCAGGCGCAGGCGGCGGCGAACGCCGCCACCAGTCAAGCGGTGGGGCTCGACCCGGGGGCCGTGTATCCGGCCCGCAGCAAGACCGGCGTTGCCTATTCGCTCGCCGCGCGCGGCGAATACCAGGTCGCTCCGCAGCTCGCCGTCGGCGGGACGGCATCGTTCGGCAACGCGTATCAGTATCGCGAGTGGACGGCGGCCGTTTATCTCCGCTACAGCTTTACGCCGCAAGGTGGTGTGCCGCTGTTTCCGCCGCGCGCGTTCACGTCGCCGTATCTCGCGGAAGCCGACTGAACGGATTCGCATGGAGTCGTGGCGGTTCCATGCGAAACGCAGCGCATGCCGGCGTCCTCGCCCATACGCTTGCTGGCGGATCCGTTCAGAGCTTTGTCGGCCCATCGGTGCGTTCGCGACGTACAGTGTGTCATCGAAATCCGGTGGATGCCGAACCGCCGTGTCCGAGCGAATCGACCGGCAACGCGCGATGCGCTGGCCACTCAAGACTGACCATGGCTGAACAACACGATATTTCCAGTGCGATTGCCGAATTCAATCGCTCGTATCTCATGCTGGCGAAGTGGTTGCTGCTCGCCAACCGCGACGAGGCCTCGCGGCAACTGGGCATTTCGGAAAAGACGGCATCACGTATCGCATCGCTGACACTGGCGCAGATCGACGATCTGGCGGCAGGCGGCAAACTGTTCTGCGCGTTTCGCGACGAATTGGCCCCGGGGCGCGCGTGAATCGGTCGAGCGACGGGGCGCACCACGGCATCGGGGCGGCTCCGACAACGGTCGCAGGCGCGCTCGCGCCCTGGCGGCATCCTGAACCCGAACGAAGTGCGCGGTCACGCGAAGACGTGGTGACGCGACGGTCCGACTGTTTCCCATGCACGCAAACGAGAAAGAATCGATGATCTCCCAATCCATCTTCAAGGCATATGACATTCGCGGTGTGGTCGGCAAGACGCTCGACGCCGATACGGCGCGCGGGATCGGCCGGGCATTCGGCAGCGAAGTGCGCGCACAGGGCGGCGACGCGGTCGTCGTCGCGCGCGACGGCCGCCTGTCGGGGCCCGAGCTCGTCGGTGCGCTCGCCGATGGCCTGCGTGCGGCGGGTGTCGATGTCGTCGACGTCGGCATGGTGCCCACGCCGGTCGGCTATTTCGCGGCGAGCGTGCCGCTGGCACTGAAGGGCGGCGAGCGCCGCGTCGATTCGTGCATCGTCGTCACGGGCAGCCACAACCCGCCCGACTACAACGGCTTCAAGATGGTGCTGCGCGGCGCCGCGATCTACGGCGAGCAGATCCAGGCGCTGTACCGTCGCATCGTCGACGAGCGCTTCGAAACGGGCAACGGCACGTTCGAGCAGTTCGACGTCGCGGACCAGTACATCGCGCGCATCGTCGGCGACGTGAAGCTCGCGCGCCCGCTGAAGCTCGTCGTCGACGCCGGCAACGGCGTCGCGGGCCCGCTCGCGACGCGCCTGTTCAAGGCGCTCGGCTGCGAACTCGTCGAGCGCTTCACCGACATCGACGGCACGTTCCCGAATCACCACCCCGATCCCGCCCACCCGGAAAACCTGCAGGACGTGATCCAGGCGCTGAAGGACACCGACGCCGAACTCGGCTTCGCGTTCGACGGCGACGGCGACCGCCTGGGCGTCGTCACGAAGGACGGCCAGATCATTTTCCCGGACCGCCAGCTGATGCTGTTCGCGGAGGAAGTGCTGTCGCGCAACCCGGGCGCGCAGATCATCTACGACGTGAAGTGCACGCGCCATCTCGCGCAGTGGGTGAAGGCGAAGGGCGGCGAGCCGCTGATGTGGAAGACGGGCCATTCGCTGGTGAAGGCGAAGCTGCGCGAGACGGGCGCACCGCTCGCGGGCGAGATGAGCGGCCACGTGTTCTTCAAGGACCGCTGGTACGGCTTCGACGACGGTCTCTACACGGGCGCGCGCCTGCTCGAGATCCTCGCGAAGACGGCCGATCCGAGCGCGGTGCTCAATGCGCTGCCGGATGCGATGAGCACGCCCGAACTGCAGCTCAAGCTTGAGGAGGGCGAGAACTTCCGCCTGATCGACAAGCTGCAGAAGGAAGCGAAGTTCGACGGTGCGGACGAAGTCGTGACGATCGACGGCCTGCGCGTCGAGTACCCGGACGGCTTCGGCCTCGCGCGTTCGTCGAACACGACGCCGGTCGTCGTGATGCGGTTCGAATCGGAGACCAAGGAAGGGCTCAAGCGCATCCAGGACGATTTCCGCCGCGTGCTGACGGCCGCGAAGCCGGACGTCGAGCTGCCGTTCTGAGCGACGTACGCACGCGTATTGTCGAATTGTCGACGCATCCGATACGTGCGGGGGCGGGTCCGTCGCGGCGCCGAGCGTTCGAACACGCGGGCCGCCGCAGACGCAACCGTCACCCGTCGACAACATAACGAACCGTTCGGGACGAGCGTCCCGTTCGGCTTTTCAAGACGCCGGAACAATTTGGAGGAAAAGGATGTCGGGCTATCGCGAACTGAAGGCGCAAGCCGATGAACTGATGAGACGGGCCGAGGAAGCGAGACTGGCCGAACTCGAAACCGTGCTGCAGGAAGTCCGCAACCGTGTCGCCGAATACGGGTTGACGCCGAAGCAGATATTCGGCCGCAAGGGGGGCGTGGGGAAGCCTGCAAGGCCAACGGTCACCGTAGCGCCGAAGTACCGCGATCCGAACACCGGAACGACATGGAGCGGGCGGGGGCGCGAGCCCGCGTGGATCAAGGGAAAGCGCCGCGAGCGTTTCCTGATCGAGCACCAGGACGACTGAACGGGCAATCGCGCGGCGCGCCGGTTGCTGGCGCCGAGGCCAACGCCAACGCCAACGCCAACGCGTCGCAGAAGAGCGAGCACCTACAATGGAGGCGTCCGTCGGCCTGCGCTTCACCCTGACCTGGGTGACGCGCGGGCCGATCCACCCGCGACCCTCCAAGGCCAACATGGAAATCAAATGGATCGAGGATTTCCTCGCGCTTGCTCAATATCAGAGCTTTTCCCGCGCGGCTGAATTTCGCAACGTCACGCAATCGGGTTTCAGCCGCCGCATTCAGTCGCTCGAGCAGTGGATCGGCGCCGAACTGATCGACCGCAGCAGCTTTCCGCCGGTGCTGACGCCGGCGGGGCGCCTGTTTCGCGAGACCGCCGAGGACGTGCTCAGCCGCCTGTTCGACACGCGGGCCATCATCCGCACCGAGCAGCGGATCGCCGGCAAGAGCCTGCAGATCGCCGCGGGCCACACGATCGCGCTGAGCTTCCTGCCGACCTGGCTCAAGGCGCTCGCCCCGCATTTCGGCGAGGTGCGGGCGCGCGTCATTCCGACCAATGTCCATGACTCGATCCTGATGCTCGTCAACGGCAACTGCGAGCTCATGTTCGCCTATCACCATCCCGAGCTTCCGCTTCATCTCGACCCCGCGAAATACGAGCACCTGACCGTGGGCCTCGACACGTTGATGCCGGCGTGCCGGCCGAACCGCCATTCGGCGCCCGCGTTTCGCCTTCCCGGAACGAGACAGAACCCGTTGCCGCTGATTTCCTATACGGAAACCAGCTACTTCGGTCGATGTCTCGCGCTGCTGCTCGGTCGTGCGTCGGACACGCCGGCCTTGCAACTGCATTACGAGTCCGACATGGCCGAAGTGCTGAAAAAGCTCGTGATGGAAGGTGAGGGCGTCGCGTGGCTGCCCCGCAGCGCGATCGCCGCGGAACTGGCGGCCGGCGAGCTCGTGCCGGCCGGAGCGGCGGCGTGGAATCTGGACGTCGAGCTGCGCGTGTATCGCGACGTGTCGAACCGCAGCGACTTCCTGGACACGCTCTGGCAGCATCTGCGCGCGGAGCCTGCCCGGCTAGGGTGAGCAAGGGTTTTCCCGCCTTATGCGGAACTCGCATACCGCCATGTTGCACCGGCATCACGAAGTTTTTGACCATCCCTACCATTCGTTCCAGCGGCAACCGTGACGCGTGACCGGCGTCGCGCGGCCTTCTTCGCAGCGCTCGTTCGCCTCCCGGCGGCCGGGCGTCACCCAAGGACGAATGGACATGAAAAATCGCCTTACCCTGAGCATTGCAATCGGCATGATCCTCGGTGTCGTCGCCGGTTATGCGTGCCACACCAGCATAGCGGACCCGGCCACGCTCAAAGCGGTCGCCGGCTACTTCTCGATCGTCACCGATATCTTCCTGCGCCTGATCAAGATGATCATTGCGCCGCTGGTGTTCGTGACGCTCGTGTCCGGCCTGGCCGGCATGGACAGCGGCGAAGACGTCGGCCGCATCGGCCTGCGTTCGATCGGATGGTTCATCTGCGCGTCGCTGCTTTCGTTGAGCCTGGGCCTCGTCATGGCCAATGCGCTGCAGCCGGGCGCCGGCCTGAACCTCACGGAGACCGCCGGCGAGGTCAACACCGGATTGAATACCGCTGCCCTGAACGCCCGGGACGTGATCACGCATGCGTTCCCGACCAGCCTGCTCGACGCGATGGCGCGCAACGACATCCTGCAGATCCTGGTGTTCTCGATCTTTCTCGGCGTCGCGCTGAGTGCGCTGAAGCACGACAAGCGCGTCGGCGTCGTGATCCAGTCGATCGACGGCATGGTGCCGGTGATGCTGCGCCTGACGAACTACGTGATGCGCGCGGCGCCGCTCGGCGTATTCGGTGCGATCGCTTCGTCGGTCACGCTGCGCGGGCTCGACGTGATCGCAACGTATGGCAAGCTGATCGGCGCGTTCTACCTCGGCTTGCTCGTGCTCTGGATGATCCTGATCGGCGTCGGCTATGTGTTTCTCGGGCGGCGCGTCGGCAGCCTGCTGAAGGCCGTACGCGAACCCGCGCTGATCGCATTCTCGACCGCGAGCAGCGAGGCCGCCTATCCGCGCCTGACCGAGCAGCTCGAGAAGTTCGGCGTCGACAAGAAGGTCGTGGGCTTCACGCTGCCGCTCGGTTACGCGTTCAACCTCGACGGCTCGATGATGTATCAGGCGTTTGCGGCCATCTTCATCGCGCAGGCGTTTGGCGTGCACATGCCGTTGTCGCAGCAGGTCTTCATGCTGCTCGTGCTGATGTTGAGCAGCAAGGGCATGGCGAGCGTGCCGCGCGGCTCGGTGGTGGTGGTTGCGGCGGTCGCGCCGATGTTCCATCTGCCGGCGGCCGGCGTCGCGATGGTCCTGGCGATCGACCAGATCCTCGACATGGGCCGCACGATGACGAACGTGATCGGCAACAGCGTGGCGACGGCGGTGATCGCGAAGTGGGAAGGCCGGCGTGCCGCGAAGCCGGAAGGCGCCGTATTCGACCAGCCGGAGCTGAACGCATGATGCGCACGGATAGCGGGAATGCGCGGCGGAAATTCGGCGTGGTCGGCGGTCTCGGGCCGCTGGGGAGCGCCGACGTGTTCTTCAAGATGGTGAAGGCGACGCCTGCGTCGTCCGACGAGGAGCACGACGAAGTGATCTTCGAGCAATACCCGTTCAAGGGCTCGGGGTCGGGCAGTGCGGCGACCATCGAGCGCAAGCTGTACGTGTTCGACATGATCCGGTCGTTCGAGCAGCGTGGCGTGACGACGGTCGTGCTGCCGTGTTTCCTGAGCCATACGTTCATCGACGAGCTGAAGGCGAATACGCGCCTGCCGATCGTCGATATCGTCGAAGCGGTTCGCAGCCACGTGCGGCGCAAGTATCCCGACGCGACGCGCATCGGCGTGCTCGCTTCCGACTATGTGCGCGACAAGCGGCTCTTCGACACCTATTTCGCGTCACCGCCATTCGAAGTCGTCTATCCGCGGTCGCACGAAGGTGTCGATCTCGTAACCGAGGCCATCTACGGATCGGACGGCATCAAGCGCGGCAATCTTCGGGGCCGGCCGGTCGAGCTGCTGCGCCGCGCCTGCGAGGATCTCGTCGATCAGGGCGTGCAGGTCATCGTTCCGGGGATGACCGAGATCGCGCTCGTCGCGGACGAAATCGGTTCGCAGCGCGTGCCGCTCGTGGATTCGAACCTCGCGTATGCGCAGTACGCGGTGACCGGGCAGCCGGGTTCGCGCACGGCGCCGTTCAAGATCGGCGTGGTCGGCGGCGTGGGGCCGGCCGCGACGGTCGATTTCCTGGACAAGATCGTGCGCAACACGCCGGCGTCGCGCGATCAGGACCATATCAAGCTGCTGGTCGAACAGAATCCGCAGATTCCCGACCGGACGGAGAACCTGGTCGGCACCGGTGCGGACCCGACGATCTCCCTGTACGCGACCTGCAAGAAGCTGGAAGACGGCGATGCCGACATCATCGCGATTCCATGCAACACCGCGCATGCGTTCGTCGAACGGATTCAGCCTTATCTCGGCATTCCGATCGTCAACATGCTGACGGTCACGGTCGCCCACCTGCGTGATACCTATCCGGCGCTGCGGGAGGTGGGCGTGCTGGCGACGTCGGGCACGATCGAAAGTGGCGTGTACAAGCGGGCGCTGGCGTCGCAAGGCCTTCGGCAAGTGGCGCCGGCGCCGGCGTTGCAGGCGCGCGTGATGGAGGCGATCTACGGAAAGCAGGGCGTCAAGGCCGGCTTTACGACCGGACAGTGCGAGGAGGATATCGGTGCGGCCGTCGAGGCGTTGATTGCCGAAGGCGTGAGCGTGATCGTGCTCGGATGTACCGAACTGCCGATCCTGTTGCCGGGCGGCGAATATGTGGCGCGCAACGGGAGTCGGGCAACGCTGGTCGATCCGACCGAAGTGCTTGCCCGCGCGTGCATTGGTTATGCGACGGCGGGCGGTGGCTGAGTCGGTTCCTGTTTGGGGAGGGCGTTGATGATGAGGTTGGCGCCCGCCGGGTTCGAGGCACGGTTCAGGCGCGTCGGCGTCGCATCAGGTTCTGCCCGCATCACCTGCACCCGGCCCGGCCGGGCGCGTGATGAAATGGCGTCCGGACGAGGGCGCCGCTGCGTCATCCCGGTACGAGGAAAATGCGTAGTTCAGCAACCGGGCCGCATCCGATATTCTTGCTGCGGCAGTGGGCGCGCCCAGGACCACCGCGAACACGCGGCGCTTCATCGTGGGGGCGGCCTGCAATCGGCTCGCGGTCGCGACGATGCAATATCCGGCGGCCGCGGTGTGTCCCGTCTTCAGGCCGTCCACGGACGGATCCATGCCAAGCAGCCAGTTCTTGTTGCGCTTCTCGAATTTTCCGTAGGAGAAGCGCTGCTCGGATGAGTACCCGTAGTATTCCGGGAAGTCTCGCGTGAGACGGAGTGCCAGCGTGGACAGATCGCGAGCGGTCGAATGGTTACCCGGTGTCGTGATGCCTGACGGCGTGGTGAAACGGGTGTGCTGCATGCCGATCTGCCGCGCCGTGTCGTTCATCCGTTGCTCGAAACCGGCCGGCGAGCCGCCGACCCGCTCGGCCAGCACCAGCGCCGCATCGTTCGCCGACGCGACGATCAGGCCCTGGACCAGGCGCCTGACCGTGACGCGCTGTCCGGGGACGAGATACATCCGGGCTTCGTCGCTGCCGACTTCCGCTACATCGGACACGCCGACCGTGACCTTTTCGTCCCAGCTCAGGGTTCCGTCGCGCAACGCACGAAGCACGATATATGCGGTCATGAGCTTGGTGAGCGACGCGGGCTGACGTTCCGCGTCCGCGTTGTGCTCGGCGAGGATCTGTTCGGACGCACCGTCGACGACGAGCCATGACACGGCTTGAATGTTCGGCGGTGCAGGCGCAGGTGCAGGTGCGGGCGCGGCTTCGGCCAGTGCTGTCAGACAGGCGGTAATGGCAGCCAGCAAGCGGGGGAAGCGCAGGCGTGAATGGAATCGTCGTGTCGTATGCCGAATAACCTGCATGGGAATGTGAGTCGTGACGGGTAGGGCTGATCGGGCGTCGAGCGGATGTGTCGACGGGGAGCGTCTGGCGTGACGTATCGCGACAGGATTCGCGGACGCCGATCATAAGCGACGACGCGGCGCGTGCGATGCCGTGTCGGCATCGCGTGATGCGTGAGCGGCATACGACCTCGAACGCGCGGGCCGTACGCCGTAACGACACGCACCCGCGGAGCGTCGTTCAGCGTGCGCTGTCGATGATCGAGCCGCCGTCCGGCGTGAGGCTGTAGCCGGTCAGGAACTGTGCGTCCTTGCTGGCGAGAAACAGGACGACCGGCGCGATGTCGTCGTCGGGTGTGCCGAAACGCCCCAGCGGGTTGGTCGGTGGCGGCACGTTGGCGTTCTCGCTCCACGTCTGCGCCAACGGCAACAGGTTGTTGACCGTGATCCGGTCAGCGGCCCATTCGCGCGCGGCGGTTCTCGTCAGCGCGCGTACCGCTTCTTTGGCCATGTTGTACGGACCGTATCCCGCGAGACCCATGACGCCGGCCATCGAGCCGAAGTTGATCACTCGCCCTTCGCCGCTCGCTTTCAGGTGCGGGTAAGCCGCCTGCATCATCCTCAGGTACGCGATGGGTCCGAGATCGAAGTTTCTTTGCAGTTTCTCCACCGATAACTCGGCGATCGAGGAGAACGGCACGGACGGATCGAACGCATTGTTCACGAGTATGTCGATGCCGCCGCACGTCGTGGCGACCTTGTCGACGGCGGCGTTGATCTGATCGGCGCTGCCGAGATCGCAAGGGACGCCGAGCGCATGGCCGCCGGCGGCCTCGATGTCGGCGACAACCGCATCGACGTTGGCCGACGTGAGCGACACGACCGCTACCGTTGCGCCTTCGGCGGCGAACCGTTTCGCGATGGCGCGGCCGATGCCTCGGCCTGCGCCCGTTACGATGGCAATTTTCCCGTTGAGTCGGGCCATGACGTTCTCCTTTAGCTGACGGTTGCATGACGCGTCGTCGCGACCATGCCGTACGGTGACGGGATGTCACGCGCCGCGTTTTGCGTGGTGAATGAAACGACGAGACAGACGAGGGCGGCCGCTGCCGGCAGTGCGCCGCGTGGCTTGCGAACACCGATGTGTGCGAGTGCGGAAAGCAGCAGGTGATAGAAGATGCCCGCGTACGCGAGATCGCTGAGCGGTACGCCGACACGCGTCAGGATGACCGCTATGGCGGCGATCTTCACGACGATCAGGAGCGGCACGAGATACGCGGGATAGCCGAATTCGACGAGGGTTTTACGGACCCAATCCCGCTTGACGATGTAGAGCGTTGCGGATGCCAGATAGAGCAGCGACAGCAATGCGGTGCTGATCCAGTATGCGATATTTTCAGCCATTTGTTGCGGGTTCCTGAGTTTCGTCGATCTCGACTTGGCGCAAGAATGTCGTCTAAGATGAAATCCCGCAAGTAGGATGATTTTCTGTCTGTTGGTATGGAAAAGATGACTAATGATGCCGACGAAGTGAATATGCACGATGAAATGAGACGCGCATTCTCGCTGCTTTCCGGCAAGTGGAAGCTGGAGATCATGTGGCTGCTCAATCAGCGTGTCTATCGATTTGGAGAACTACGAAAAGCGATTCCCGGCATCACGCAACACATGCTGACCGCTCAACTACGCGAATTGGAATCGGACGGCTTGATTACCCGTACGGTGTTCGCGGAAGTTCCGCCGCGCGTCGAATACGGAATCACCGCAAAGGCGCGCGGTCTCGGGCCGACGATGGAGGCGTTGACGGCATGGTGGAACGAGTACGGGCGTACCGTGCCGGCCAAGCCGTCGACGCGCGGACGCAAGGCCAGTTCCGCCAAGGTGAAGCCGGAGTGATCTGGCGCGTTTTCCCGCATTCGGCTTGCTCGTGGAAAACTGTATGAATATACAGTATAGTATCCGTCGAACTCGAGCCGCGCGGGCATGACCCATGCGGCCCGTGCGCCGCGCCTGCGGGCATCCGCCGCAGCGTTCCGGCACCGTGAATTCCGGCTAACTCATTCAGACGGGCAGGCAAATTGTCATCCAGCAATCTGATCCGCATTCGCGGAGCACGTCAGCACAACCTCAAGAACCTCGATCTCGACCTGCGCACCGGCGAAATGACGGTCGTCACCGGCCCGTCGGGCTCCGGCAAGTCGAGCCTCGTGTTCGACACGCTGTACGCGGAAGGCCAGCGGCGCTACGTCGAGACGTTCAGCGCGTATGCGCGGCAGTTCCTCGACCGGATGGACCGCCCGCAGGTCGAGCGCGTCGACGGCGTGCCGCCCGCGATCGCGATCGACCAGACCAACCCGGTTCGCAGTTCGCGCTCGACGGTCGGCACGATGACCGAGCTGAACGACCATCTGAAGCTGCTGTACGCGCGCGCGGCCGAGCTGTTCGACCGGCAGACGGCGCGGCAGGTGCGGCATGACACGCCCGAGACGATCTATGCGGAACTCGTCGAGCGCACGCGCGCCGACGATCCGCGCGTCGTCGTCACGTTCCCGGTCGAGCTGCCGGAAAGCGCGTCCGAGGAAGAAGTCGCGCAGTGGCTGTCCGCGAGCGGCTACACGCGCGTGCAGGCGCAGCGCGAAGTCGCGTCGCCCACCGGCCCGCGCAAGCTGCTCGACGTGGTGGCCGACCGCTTCCGCGTGCAGCAGGCCGACAAGGTGCGCGTGGTCGAGGCGATCGAGGCGTCGCTGAAGCGTGGCGGCGGGCGCGTGAACGTGTACGTGCTGGCACCGGAGGCCGAAAACGCGATCGCCGAGCCGCAGGTGTGGCGCTTCTCCACCGGGCTGCACGATCCCGACAGCGACCTGCGCTACGCGGAGCCGCAGGCGGCGATGTTCTCGTTCAACTCGGCGTATGGCGCGTGCGAGACCTGCCGCGGCTTCGGCCGCGTGATCGGCGTCGATCTCGGCCTCGTGATCCCCGACGCGCGCAAGACGCTGCGCGGCGGCGCGATCAAGCCGATGCAGACGCCCGCCTGGAAGGAATGCCAGGACGACCTGATGCGCTACGCGGCGAAGGCGGACATCCGCCGCGACACGCCGTGGTCCGATCTGACGGACGCCGAGCGCGACTGGGTGATCAATGGCTCGCCGGACTGGAACGGCAAGTGGCAGAGCCAGTGGTACGGCGTCAAACGCTTCTTCGGCTACCTCGAATCGAAAGCGTACAAGATGCATATCCGCGTGCTGCTGTCGAAGTACCGCAGCTACACGCCGTGCGACGTGTGCGGCGGCGCGCGCCTGAAGACGGAATCGCTGCAATGGCGGCTCGGCTCGAAAGAAAACGCAGACGGCGTGCTCGCACCGGCCGATCGCTTCATGCCGCGCGGCGTCGACTGGACGCGCGCGCAGCTCGAGGCGCTGCCGGGCCTGACGGTGCACGACCTGATGCTGCTGCCGATCGAGCGCATCCGCCGCTTCTTCGACGCAGTGAGCCTGCCGAGCGCGCTGCTCGACGATGCGCTGAAGCTGCTGCTCGCCGAGGTGCGCACGCGCCTGAAATACCTGTGCGACGTGGGGCTCGGCTACCTGACGCTCGACCGGCAGAGCCGCACGCTGTCGGGCGGCGAGGTGCAGCGGATCAACCTGACCACGGCGCTTGGCACGTCGCTCACGAAAACGCTGTTCGTGCTCGACGAGCCGAGCATCGGGCTGCATCCGCGCGACCTCACGCGGATCGTCGAGGCGATGCAGCGGTTGCGCGACGCGGGCAATACGCTGGTCGTCGTCGAGCACGATCCGTCGGTGATGCTCGCGGCCGACCGGCTGATCGACATGGGGCCCGGCCCGGGCGAGCGCGGCGGCACGATCGTCTACGACGGCACGCCGGGCGACATCCGCTCCGCGCACACGCTGACGGGCGAGTATCTCGGCGGACGCAAGCACGTCGCGCATGCGTCGAACTGGGCGCGCCGTCCGGTGGACGCGAACACGCCGCGCATCGTGCTCGAAGGCGCGACCGAGCACAACCTGCGTGACGTGACGGTCGAGATTCCGCTGCAGCGGCTCGTGTGCGTGACGGGCGTGTCGGGTTCCGGCAAGTCGACGCTATTGCAGGACGTGCTCTATCCGGCGATGGCGCGCCACCACGGCAAGGCGACCGAGTCGCCGGGCGCGTTCCGCAGCCTGACGGGCGCCGACCAGGTCGGCGACGTCGTGTTCGTCGATCAGTCGCCGATCGGCAAGACCACGCGTTCGAACCCGGCCAGCTACGTCGGCGCGTTCGACGAGATCCGCAAGCTGTTCGCGAAGGCGCCGCTCGCGTTGCAGCGCGGCTACGGCGCCGGCACGTTCAGCTTCAACTCGGGCGACGGCCGTTGCCCGACCTGCGGCGGCTCGGGCTTCGAGCACATCGAGATGCAGTTCCTGAGCGACGTCTACCTGCGCTGCCCCGATTGCGACGGCAGCCGCTACCGCGCCGAGATTCTCGAAGTGCACATCGAGCGCGACGGCCGCGCGCTGAACATCGCCGACGTGCTCGACCTGACCGTCAGCGAAGCGGCCGCGTTCTTCGCGACCGACGCCGAGGTGCTGCGCGTGCTGCAGCCGATCGTCGACGTCGGTCTCGAATACGTGAAGCTCGGCCAGCCGGTGCCGACGCTGTCGGGCGGTGAAGCGCAGCGGCTGAAGCTGGCCGGCTTCCTCGCCGAATCGGCGGCCGCCGCCGGCGGGCGCCGGGTCGCCAGCGAAGAGGCGCGCATCGCGCGCGCGAAGCTGTTCATGTTTGACGAGCCGACCACCGGGCTGCACTTCGACGACATCGCGAAGCTGATGCAGGCGTTCGGCAAGCTGCTCGCGGCCGGCCATTCGCTGATCGTGATCGAGCACAACCTCGACGTGATCCGCGCGGCCGACTGGCTGATCGATCTCGGCCCCGAAGGCGGCGACGGCGGCGGCCTCGTGCTGTGCGCGGGCACCCCCCACGACGTGAAGGCCTGCGCGCAATCGCATACCGGCGCGGCGCTGCTGCAGTACGACCGCGCGATGGATGGCGAAACGGCGCTGGCCGACGAAGGCGTGCCGCTGCAGGCCGTGCTGAACGCCGCACGCGAGCGGCGCGCGATCGAGGGCGAGGACGTCGTGCGGATCGTCAATGCACGCGAGCACAACCTGAAGGCGCTCGACGTCGACATCCCGCACGGCAAGTTCAACGTGATCACCGGCGTGTCGGGCTCGGGCAAGTCGACGCTCGCGTTCGACATCCTGTTCCACGAAGGCCAGCGCCGCTACCTCGAATCGCTGAACGCGTATGCGCGCTCGATCGTGCAGCCGGCCGGGCGGCCGGAGGTCGATGCGGTGTACGGCATTCCGCCGACGGTGGCGATCGAGCAGCGGTTGTCGCGCGGCGGGCGCAAGAGCACGGTCGCGACCACGTCCGAAGTCTGGCACTTCCTGCGGTTGCTGTACGTGAAGCTCGGCCTCCAGCATTGCATCCACGACGGCACGCCGGTCACGTCGCAAACCGTCGAATCGATCGCCGCGCAGTTGCTGCGCGACCATCGCGGCGAACACGTCGGGCTGCTGGCGCCGCTCGTCGTCAACCGCAAGGGCGTGTATACCGATCTCGCGAAGTGGGCGAAGGCGCGCGGCAGCACGCATCTGCGCGTCGACGGCGAGTTCGTGACGGTCGATCCGTGGCCGAAGCTGGACCGTTTCCGCGAGCACACGATCGAGCTGCCGGTGGCCGACCTCGTCGTGTCGCCGGACAACGAGGCCGAGTTGCGGCGGCGGCTCGACGAGACGCTCGAGCTCGGCAAGGGCGTGATGCACCTGCTCGCGCCGCTCGACGGGCTGCATCACGCGATGCAGAACGATCGTTCGACCGCACGCGTCGGCGAGATCAAGGTGCTGTCGGTCAAGCGCGCATGCCCGGTGTGCGGCACGAGCTACCCGGAACTCGACCCGCGGATGTTCTCGTACAACAGCAAGCACGGCTGGTGCACGACCTGCGTCGGCACCGGCGTCACGCTCACGCGCGAACAGCGTGCAGCGTACGACGACACGGTGCTCGCCGGGGACGAGCGCGGCCGCGAGCAAACCCTGCCGTCGGACGAGCAGGAGCCGGAAGGCGTCGGCAATGAGCCGTGCCCGGATTGCGGCGGCACGCGCCTGAACCCGCCCGCGCGCGCGGTCACGTTCGACGCGCATCCGATCGTCGAGGTCGCGCAGTGGACGGTATCCGATACGCGCCGCTGGATCGACACGCTGGAGCTGACCGGCCGCGACGCGCAGATCGCGCGCGACATCGTCAGCGAGATCGGCAGCCGCCTCGCGTTTCTCGAGGAAGTCGGGCTCGGCTACCTGAGCCTCGATCGCGCGGCACCGAGCCTGTCGGGCGGCGAAGCGCAGCGGATCCGGCTCGCCGCGCAGCTCGGCAGCAACCTGCAGGGCGTGTGCTACGTGCTCGACGAGCCGACGATCGGCCTGCATCCGCGCGACAACCAGATCCTGCTGGACGCATTGCGCAAGCTCGGCGACAAGGGCAATACGCTCGTCGTCGTCGAGCATGACGAGGACACGATTCGCCGCGCCGATCACATCATCGACGTCGGCCCGGGCGCCGGCAAGCGCGGCGGCATGCTGGTCGCCGAGGGCGCGGTCGCCGATCTGGCCGCGCAGCCGGATTCGGTGACGGGGCGCCTGCTCGCGCAACCGATGACGCACCCGCTGCAACCGCGCCGCGCGGTGAGCCTGCCGGGCAAGAAGGGCGCACCGGCGGTGCCGGAGGGCTGGCTGACCGTGCATGGCGCACGGCTGCACAACCTGCGCGACGTCACCGTCGGCATTCCGCTCGCGCGGCTCGTCGCGGTGACGGGCGTCAGCGGCTCGGGCAAGTCGACGCTCGCGCGCGACGTGCTGATGACGAACCTGCTCGATGCGGTCGGCCGCTCGGTGCTGTCGTCGCCGGCCACGCGGCGCGCGCGCAAGGCCGCGCAGCAGGACGCGCCGGCGACCAACCGCCGCTCGAGCGTGCTTGCACGCAGCGCGCCGCGGCCGTCGCTGAACGTCACGCATGCGTGGCAGGGCTGCGAATCGCTGAGCGGCTGGGAGCAGATCGACCGCGTGCTCGAAGTCGACCAGACGCCGATCGGCAAGACGCCGCGCTCGTGTCCGGCCACCTATATCGGCGTGTGGGACACGATCCGCAAGCTGTTCGCCGATACGCTGGAAGCGCGTGCGCGCGGCTACACGGCGTCACGCTTCTCGTTCAACACCGGCGACGGGCGCTGCCCCGCGTGCGAAGGGCAAGGCGTGCGCACGATCGGGATGAGCTTCCTGCCCGACGTGAAGGTGCCGTGCGACGTGTGCCACGGGCAGCGCTTCAACCCGGAGACGCTCGCCGTCACGTGGCGCGGCCGGAACATCGGCGATGTGCTGACGATGGAGATCGACGAGGCGGTGGCGTTCTTCGCGCCGATTTCGAACATCGCGCATCCGCTGCAGCTGATGAAGGACGTCGGCCTTGGCTACCTGACGCTCGGCCAGCCGTCGCCGACGCTATCCGGCGGCGAGGCGCAGCGCATCAAGCTCGTCACCGAGCTCACGAAGGTGCGCGACGACATCACGCGGCGCGGCCAGAAGGCGCCGCACACGCTGTACGTGCTCGACGAGCCGACGGTCGGCCTGCACATGGCCGACGTCGCGAAGCTGATTCGTGTGCTGCACCGGCTGGTCGACGGCGGGCATAGCGTCGTCGTGATCGAGCACGATCTCGACGTAATCGCCGAAGCCGACTGGATCATCGATCTCGGTCCGGAAGGCGGCGTGGGCGGCGGCACGATCGTCGCGGCGGCGCCGCCGGAAGGGCTCGTGCAGGTGGAGGCGAGTCATACCGGGCAGGCGCTGAAGCCCGTGCTGGCGCGCACGGCCGCGGCGGGCGATGAAGCGGTGCGTGAGGGAGTAGAGCGGGTCGGTTGAACGCGGTGCTTCCGGTGAGCGGCCGCGGTGTCGGGTCAGACATCGCGGCCGCTTTTACATTCGCTCGTGCGATCAGCTGATACGGGAACCGGCACACAGCGTGAACAAATCGCTGCGTCGGATATCGTCGCGGGATGTGTCGAGGCTGCCAGCCAACACCAGTGAAGCGGGCGAACAAGGAACGACAGCAACGGCTTTCGCCGCTCGGGCGGAAGACGGCTGCGCCTTCTCCGATCTCATTCGGCCTTCACGCCGATCGTCTCGATGATGGTCTCCAGTTGCGGGCTCATCGGCAGGTTGAGACTCATGCCCGACGGCAGCGGACGCAGGAACCAGCGCTTGTACTGACGCGTGATCTCGCCGTCGGCGGCCAGCTCCTCGAACGTGCTCTTCACGACCCGCGCGAGCTGCGGATCGTCCTTGCGGAACATGATGCCGTACGGGTCGTATGACAGGAAATCGCCAACCACGTCGTACTGACCGCCTTTGCCCGCATTCTCGGCAATCAGGCCGTACAGCAGCACGTCGTCCGTCGCGAACGCATCGGCGCCGCCGTTCGCGACCAGCGCGAAGCCCTGCGCATGGTCCGGCACCACCTGCAACTGGATCCCGAGCCTGAACCGCGCGTCCAGGTCGCGCAGCGCCTTCTCGTTGGTCGTGCCGGCCGTTACCGCGACCTTCTTGCCCGCGAGATCGCGGAACGAGCGGATCGGCGAGCCTCGCTTCACCATCACCTTCGTGCCGGCCACGAAGAAGATCGGCGAGAACGCCACGCGCTTCTGGCGCTCCAGGTTGCTCGTCGTGGAGCCGCATTCCAGATCGACCTTGCCGCTGACCACCGCGTCGATGCGGTTGTCGGCCGTGACCGGCACCCAGCTGATCGTCAGGCTCTTGTTGATCGCATCCTCGATCGACGACACGAGCGCCTTGCAGAGCTCGATCGAATAACCGATCGGCTGGTTGCGTGCGTTCAGGTACGAGAACGGTATCGACGCGTCGCGATAGCCGATCGCGATCGTGCCGCTGTTGCGCACCTTCGCGAGCGTGCCGGTCAGTTGGGCCGGCGCGAACGGCTCGACGCGCGGCGGCGCCGATGGCGCATCTTCCGCGCGCGCGGTTGCACCCGCGGCAAGCAGGCCTGCGAGCGCGAGCGCACGCCAGAATCGCTGCATCTTCATCGCCGGGCCTCCGTCAGACATCCGCAGGATGCGCGATCGTCCCTTCCTGCTCCGCGTCGATGCGCGCCAGGTTGGCTTCGGCTTCCGCCTCCGACATGAGCTGGCCTTCCCACTTCGCGACCACCGCGCTTGCGATCGAGTTGCCGACCGCGTTGGTCGCCGAGCGGCCCATGTCGAGGAACGTGTCGACGCCGAGGATCAGCAGCAGCCCGGCCTCCGGCAGCCCGAACTGGTGCAGCGTGGCGGCGATCACGACGAGCGATGCGCGCGGCACGCCGGCCATTCCCTTCGAGGTCAGCATCAGGACCAGCAGCATCGTGATCTGCGTGCCGAGCGACAGGTGCATGTTGTACGCCTGCGCGATGAACAGTGACGCGAACGTGCAGTACATCATCGAGCCGTCGAGGTTGAACGAATAGCCCATCGGCATCACGAAGCTCGAGATCTTGCGGCGCACGCCGAACCGGTCGAGCGCATCGAGGATCTTCGGGTACGCGGCTTCGGAGCTTGCCGTCGCGAACGACAGCATGAACGCTTCCTTGATCAGCACCAGCAGCTTGAACACGCGCGGCCCGAGGAACAGCAGCCCGGCGCATACGAGCAATGTCCAGAGCAGGAACAGGCTCACGTAGAAGTCGCCCATGAACACCGCGAACTTCAGCAACACCGACAGCCCGTTGACCGCGACGGTCGCGGCCATCGCGGCCAGCACCGCGAGCGGCGCGAGCTTCATCACGTAGCCGGTGATCTTCAGCATCACGTGCGACAACTGGTCGATCGCGGCCACGAGGATCTTGCCGCGCTCGCCGAGCGCCGCCAGCGCCACGCCGAAGAACATCGAGAACACGACGATCTGCAGGATCTCGTTATTGCTCATCGCCTCCGCGAACGACCGCGGCACCATGTGGCCGACGAAATCCTTCAGCGTGAACTTGGAGGTCGCGAGGTTCGCCGAGGCGCCGATGTCCGGCAGCGGCAAGCCGAGGTTGTCGCCGGGCCGCAGCAGGTTCGCCATGAACAGCCCGAGCAGCAGCGAGATCAGCGATGCGGTGATGAACCAGCTGATCGATTTCGCGAACACGCGCCCGACCGATGCCGCGTCGCCCATGTGCGCGATGCCGACGACCAGCGTGGAGAATACGAGTGGCCCGATCACCATCTTGATCAGGCGCAGGAACACGTCGGACACGAGCGAGATGTAACCGGCGATCTCGGTGGTGGCCTTTTTGTCGGGAAAGCTCGTGAAGATCATGTAGCCGATCAGGATGCCCGCCACCATCGCGATCAGGATCCAGACGGCTGCAGCATTCTTTTTCTGCATCGTGAGCCTCCCATGCACCGGTTCCGCAACCGGGGATGGAAGGACAATACAGGACGCGAACGGCGATGAACAGTGCAACCGGGGCGGGATTTGTCCTAGCGCCGCGTCGCGACCGCTTGCCCGTCGGCGATTGCGCCGGTAGCGCCCCTCGGGCCCGGGCCGGCGCAACCCGATAGCGGATTTGTGCGGGGCAGCACATGGCCGGTTCGTTGCGGGATGCCGCGCTAGTCATGCGCGGCGGGATCCAGCAGGCTCTTGCTGAAATCGCACGCCTGCGCCGCCAGCCGAACGATTTCGGCGGTCAGCGAATGGGCGCGTTCCGCACGATGCAGCGCGACGTAGCGCACCGGCGGCAACGCCGGCCGCGTGCGCACGATCTCCAGCGCTTCACATGCGACCAGATGCGCGACGCACGCCTTCGGCAGATAGCTGACGCCCAGCCCCGACAGCGTCAGGCCGATCTGCGCGATCAGGCTGTTGCTCGACAGCACGCGCTGCATCGCGACGCCATGTTCCTGCAGGAAGCGGGTGTACAGGTATCCCGTACCGGACAGGTTTCCCTGCAGGATGAGTGGATGCTGGGCGATGTCCGTCAGCGAAAGGGTTGCCTTGCGCTTCGGCATGAACCCGGCCGCGCACATCCACGCATTGTCGACCTCGCCGATCACCGTCGCCGCGAACGATTCCGTCGCATGAATCTGCGGAACCACGATCAGGTCGATCGTGCCGGCCGCGAGACGCTCGCGTAGCGCCGCGGTCAGTTCCACCTCCGCCTCCACATGCACCCGCGGATACGCGGCCTGGATCGCCGCGATCAGGCGCGGCAGCCAGGTCAGCGCGGTCAGTTCGGTCACGCCGATCCGGACATGCCGCACCAGGGCTTCCTTCGAACTCATCCGCTCGACGACACGGTCGCGCTGCTCGAGCAATTCCTTCGCGTGCTCGAACAGTTCGGCGCCCTTGTCGGTGAGCCGGGCGCTGCGATGCGCGCGATCGAACACGGTCAGGTCGAACGCGCGCTCGAGTTCCTGGATCCGTTTCGACACGGCCGACTGCGTCGTGTTCAGGCGCGTGGCCGCCGCGTCGAAGGAGCCGAGCTGCACGATCCAGTACAGCGCTTCCATCTGCTTGAACGTGAGCATTGCTTTGCACTTGATAGATGAGGAAAAGCGATATTTTCTCATGTCAAAAAATCGCTTTTTTTACATTTTTCGGCTGTTTAAGGTTCTGCCATTGCGTTCGCCGGAAGACTCGCCACGTCGCGTCCGGCGTTCAATCGAACCCCATCATTGTGGAGACAGCATGGACACCGTCATCGATTCCCCGCCCGTCCCCGACGCGGCACGCAAGCCGCGCATCGGCCTCGCCTGGCAGATCGTCATCGGGCTCGTCATCGGCATTGCAACCGGGTTCGTGTTGAACCGGTTCCCGCCATTGCGCGAGACGGCCGTATCCGGATTGCTGCAGCCGGCCGGCGACATCTTCATCAAGCTGGTGCGGATGATCGTCGTGCCCATCGTGTTCACGAGCATGGTGATCGGCATCGCCGGCGTGGGCGACGGCAAGTCGCTCGGCCGCATCGGCCTCAAGACGCTGTTCTATTTCGAGGTGGTCACGACGATCGCGATCGTCCTCGGGCTCGTGATCGGCAACGTGCTGCAGCCGGGCGTCGGCACCGACATGTCGCAACTCGGGCACACGGACATTTCCCGCTACCAGCAAGCGACGCAACAGGTGCAGCAGGCGCACCACGGGCTGATGGCGCTGGTGCTCGGCATCATCCCGGACAACATCGTCGCGTCGATGGCGAAGGGCGACCTGCTGCCGGTGATCTTTTTCTCGCTGCTGTTCGGGCTCGGGCTGCAATCGGTGCCGGAAGAACACCGCAAGCCGGTGATCGCGATGCTCAAGGGCGTCGCCGACGCGATGTTCAAGGTGACGAACATGGTGATGCGCTATGCACCCGTCGGCGTGTGCGCGCTGATCGCGGTGACGGTCGCGAGCTTCGGCTTCGGCTCGCTGCTGCCGTTGCTGAAGCTGGTCGCCGTGACTTACTTTGCAATCCTGCTGTTTGCGATCGTCGTGCTGGGCCTCACCGCGCGGTTGTTCGGCTTTCGCATCCTGACGCTGCTGCGCGTGATCAAGGACGAACTGATCATCGCGTTCTCGACCTGCAGCTCTGCGACCGTGCTGCCGCAGCTGATGAAGAAGATGGAGGACTACGGCGTGCCGAAGAGCATCACGACGTTCGTGGTGCCGACCGGCTACACGTTCAACCTCGACGGCGCGTCGATCTATCTCGGCATCGGCACGCTGTTCGTCGCGCAGCTCTACGGCGTGCATCTCGACTGGCAGCAGCAGATCCTGCTGACGCTGACCATGGTCGTCACGTCGAAGGGTGCCGCGGGCGTACCGGGCTTCATGTTCGTGATCATGCTCGCGACGCTCGCGAGTGCGGGGCTGCCGCTCGAAGGGCTGGCATTCATCGCCGGCGTCGACCGGATCATGGACATGGGTCGCACGGCGCTGAACGTCGTCGGCAACGCGCTCGCGCCGCTCGTCATCGCCAAATGGGAAGGCCGGTACGACGCGGAGAAGGGGCGCGCGTACCTCGAATCGCTGCGCGGCTGAACGCCGCCATGCATGCATCGCACAACATATCGAAGCAGACAGGAGCATCGAAGATGAGTAGTACCCATGGAGCACTTTTTCCAGACGCATTGATGCAGCAGGTCAAGTCGCGCTTTCATCACGTCGATCGTGACCTCGATGGTCGCGAGCGGCTGTTCTTCGACAACGCGGGGGGATCGTTCCGGCTGAAGGCCGCGGTCGAAGCGTACGCGCGGATCGATGCGCTGCCCGATTGCCCGGAGCGCATCCATGAGCGCGCGCTCGACCTCCAGGCGATCCAGTCGCGCGGCGAGGATGACGTTCGAACGATCCTGAACGCGCAGGGCGGCACCGTATATGCGTCGCTGACGGCATCGGGCGCGATGTTCGACATGGTGCGCGCGATCATGGAGAACGTGCCGGGCACCAATGCGGTGACGACCGTTCTCGAGCATCCGTCGTCCTACGACGCGATGACGGGCTATGCGGAACGGACAGGCAAGACGCTGCGCATCGCGCCGAGCAATCCGGCGACCGGCGGCGTGGACGTCGATGCGATCGTGTCGCTGGTCGACGCCGATACCGCGCTGCTCAGCGTGATGTATGCATCGAACATCTCCGGCGCGAAATTCGACATCGAGACGCTCGTCGCGCGTGCGCGTGAGAAGAAGCCCGGGCTGTTCATCATCGTCGATGCGGTTCAGCATGCGCCGCACGGTGTGATCGACCTGGCGCGCATGCCGGTCGACGGGATCAACTTCGCGCCGTACAAGTTCTTCGGGTGTCGCGGTTCGGGCATCTCGTGGCTGTCGCCGCGCGCGGCCGCGTTGCCGCATCATCGGCTCGCCGCGAAAGGGCGCGACGTATGGGAGCTGGGCAGCCCGGCGCCCGCGCAGTTTGCGGTGGTGACGTCGATCGTCGATTACGTCACGTGGATCGGGCGGTATTTCCTCGACTCGGATGATCGGCGCACGTTGTTCGTCGAGGGCATGCAGCGGATCGAACTGCATGAACGCGCGCTGTTGGCCGCGTTGCTCGATGGGTGCGAGGGGCGTCGCGGGCTGAGGTCGATCGATGGTGTCGAGGTCTATTGGGATCACGACGACCTGACGAAGCGCGACCTGATCGTCGGGATCGGCTTCGCGAACCTCGAACCGACGCAAGCGGTGCGGGAATACGAGAAGCACGGTGTGATCGTCTATGAACGCGTCGCGTCGAGTTTGTATTCCGGCCGGATGCTGAAGTCGTTCGGGATCGGCGGCGCGGTGCGGATATCGCCGCTTCATTGTCATGCGCCGGAGGATATCGCGCGGTTTCTCGCGGTTACAGAGGTGCTGGCGGCGAGCCGGTGATTGACGACACGGCCCGGGTGATCCGGGCCGTGTCGCATTCGGTGCCGTAAAATTCTGCACGTCCGCGAGCGGTGCGTAGCCGATCGGCGGCAGTTTCGGCATCCAATCGAGATCGAAGCTGTAGCTGGCTGATGACACCGTTTCCAGCTCGATACATGTCCCGACATGACATGCGATCTGCGACGACGCGGGTATCGCACAAGACGCAATCATTGACCCGCCGGCGGCTGATTCGCTTTCTATACTGTTTACGTTGACCGAATTATCAACGGCATGCGTGCGCCAACAACGCACACGTCCGACAAATCCCGGGGTAAACGAAAACTGCACCGGCCGCAAACGCTTGCGGCCGGTCGGTGGAGTTCGGCCCGTGCATGGGCGAGGGCGCGGGGATGGGCTCCTCAACCATCGGAGGCAATATGGCGACATACATCGTATTGATGAATTGGACTGACCAAGGTGTGCAATCCGTGAAAGACACGGTCCAGCGAGCGAAAGCGTTTCAGGAAGGGGCGCGGGCGATGGGCGTCACCGTCGGCTCGCTCAAATGGACGCTTGGGCCTTACGACATCGTCGCGACACTCGATGCACCCGACGACGAAACCGCGACGCGGCTGGGACTGATGCTGGCGCAGTTAGGCAATGTTCGAACCGTCAGCATGCGTGCTTTCGGCGAAGCGGAAATGGAGAGGATCGTCGGCGGCATGAAGTGAAGCCTTGACGCGCGAGATGCAACCAGCCACCGACAGTGGTGAAACGGGCGCCTTGGAAGCTGGTTGGTTGTCCTCGCATCGTGGCATCGTGGCATCACGGGTATCGCTCACGAGCCAGGCGCTTGCGCAGTTACGCTTTCGGTGGTTAATCCACGACAAGAAACGGCGCCGCTTATACGGGAAGGTTGTAGTGAGTGGGCAGATTTCCTGCGCGACATCGGTAACCGAATCACGGCCAGCATCTTCGTGCCTCGTGCCTCGTGCCGAAATGCTCGCAATCATCCGCCTAATCCCGAGTGCGATTGCCGGCTCGCGGTCGGGCTGTTTTCGTGCTCGCGTCGGTCGTCATGGATGGGGCCGCACTGATCGACGCAAGAGTTGAATTCCGGTCTCGGTCGAAACTGCGGCCGTCTGATCGTGGAGTAGTATTCCCCCAATGTCTGAGTTATTGCTCGGCCTCTGCGGCGCACAGCCAACTCATCCGTGAGGGCGGCAAGCTCGTTAAAGGATTTGGAAACTGCGTCAACGATACATGTGATGGCGCTGGCCGTGACGACGGCATTGATGGGATGCATCATGTCAACCGAGTGGAAGCACCGCGTCAGACTGTTTGCCCAGCGTTTCTGGCAGCCGACCAGTGCGTGCATGACCTGCATGCCGGGGAGCTGGGGAAATATCATGAGCCTTGCCCACTGGACTATTGCATTTCATACAGGTCTGCTTACTGGACTCCTGGCTGTATTTTTGACTTTCACGCCTGCGGCGAAACTCTACGCGCATCGATACGGCAATGCGCTGGTCGTTGGCGTCCTGACAACGTTGGGCGACGCCTACTCGCACACGAGTCACTACCGTATCCCCTATGTCGAGCACCTCGTGACGGGTGCGATTTCAGGTCTCTTGACGCTCGCGGCCTCATATCTCTTCGAAGACCGCGCGCGCCGCCTTCGGGCGGTATGGGCTCGGGTTTTCGGATAGCTTGTCCGCTGACTTTCTGAACCCACCGGGCCGAACGGAAAGAGGCTCCCCGGTGTGGCTACGCTTCATGATTGGGGAGGCTGCGCATGGACAACGGGAACTCGCGGCCGTTACATGCACCAGTGTCAGGAGGCGGCCAGATGCAGCCAATCGTCCGTACACCAAGGTTGACATTCGAACGTCAGTTAGCAATTTAGCAACGGCCGTTGATTACCATCTCTTAGTCTCCTACTCCCGAATATCCAGCATTGCGGGCGACGAAATCCACGAGCACGACGACGCTAGCCGCATTTTCAGGGCGATAGATCAAGCGGAACTCGCCGATCCGGTAGCGCCAGAGGCCCTTTAGATTACCTTCCAAGGGCTTCTTCGTGTCTCCTTGGGCGGTCAGAGGGTCTTCAGATATGCCTGCTATCGCTTCCAGAATGCGGCCTTGCAATTTCTTGTCTACGCTGCCTATTGCCTTCCTGAATGCTGGACTTAAGCCAATCGTCCAGTTACCGCGCTCGCGGAGATAACGCAGCGGGCGATAAGATGGATCCCATACGGCGAGCAGATGATCGCGTAGATCAACAAAGTCACCCACCCAATGCACGCTAGGGTACTTGATCAGATCTGTGACTCGAAAAAGTCGCCCACCCAATACTCTCCGGGGTGCCTGCTCTGATCTACTATCCCACAAGAAAACCGGCCAGACCAATATCATGACAAAGACCGAAGCTGAAAATCTAGCCCACTTCGCTGGTACCGCGGAATAGGTGAGCTCGGCCCTAGTTTCTCGAAACGTCCTACGCAAGTCTCTCGCCAAAGGCCCTGCCACGGATAGGCCGGTGCCGATCACTATGTACCCCGTCAGGATTGCGGCAGCTAGCGGCGGCATGGTCACGTGAGAAATTCGTTCTGAATGACCAATTCATTCTAATCTAGAGTGTCGAGTTCGGCACAGGTGGGGCGGCTACGTGCTACTGAAGATCGGGGTGGTTAACGACAATGGCCTCCTGGCGTATGCCATCGTGCTCAGGTCCACGCCGATTTTCTTCGCGGCCCTCGGGAGTCGGGCCATAACGACTGAGTTGCTGCGGCCAGATCCCGCGCTGTAGGCCATCGTGTAGCAGCTTGGCCCCGCACCCGTAGCGCCGACAGCCCAATCGAAAGGGACGCGCGCAAGAGCAGCGCGTGCCCCTCATTGTGAACGTTAGATTGCTTGAACTCACATGAAGACGTGAATGCCGCAAACATTCGTGAATGATGAGAATGGCTACCTCGGGTGGGTGCAAGCGCACCCTAATGGATACGTCGTAAACATTGACAATCCGCAGGTCACTCCTCAGTACCCCATGGTCCATTCAGCCTCTCACCGGTCGATGTCCAGCCCAGCTCGCACGAACTACACGACCGGGCGCTACTTCAAGGTCTGCTCCGAACAAATCGAAGAACTGGAAGCCTGGGCCCGGAGCAAGTATGGTCGTGCTCTGACGAGGTGCCGACAATGCATGTAGCGATTGCTGGATCTCACGTCAACGTCAAAGGTCCGCTTACGGAAAGCGTTTACTTCCGCTTTGGATCGGCTCCCGCCGGCCGTGTCCGGCAGCCACGTGGCCAACTATGGTCGGAGCTAATTGCACCGACTAGCGGCCTTTGACCGTTACTTATCGAGGTGGCTTTGATCGCCACGCGTGCGCGCCCGCGCGCCGGGCATTCGTCCCGGCGTGCGATTACCCCTGTCTTTCCCTGCTTGCATCCTATATTTGTCGTTATGGGTTGCGTTGCGAGAGGAGAAGGGCCGTGAATCACATCCACATCGTCCCTACCGTTTCGCGACTGGTGCTTCTGGGACTCATGCTTCAATCGGGCGCCGCGTTGAGCCAGCAGTCATTGGACCAGCAACTGGCCGGCGCGTGGACGTATGTCTCGGTCGATACTGTCCGTCCGGACGGCAGCCGCACACCCATGTACGGGCCCAATCCCCACGGTCTGGTGATCTTTGACGGCCATGGCCACTACGCGCTGGTGAATTCGCGCGGCGACCTGCCCAAGTACGTATCCAACGATCGAATGAAGGGCAGTGCGGAGGAATATCGCGCGGTGGTGCAAGGTTCGATCGCCCACTTTGGTACGTACGTCGTCAACGAAGCAGACAAAACCATCACCTTTCGCATCGATACGAGCACATTTCCAAACTGGAATGGCGTCGAGCAGCGCAGGCCGTTTGTCCTCTCGGGAGATGAGCTCAGGTGGACGACGCCTGCCGCTTCAGGGGGCGGCTCGGGAGAGGTTGTGCTAAGGCGAGCCAAATGACGTCGAGCGCAGGCCGGGTAGTTGACGTCGCGCCCTCTCAGGGATGACCGAACCCGGAGCGAACGGCCACTCCCCTCAATCGAAATACGGCGCCAACACCCCCTCGATCCAGTCCATGAACGCCCGCACGCGCGGCGACAGATTACGCCGATGGGCCACGACGAGCGACGCGGCCAGCGGCTCGGGACGCAGATCCGGCAGCACCTCCACCAGCGCACCGCTTGCGATGTGACTCGCAACCCCTGAATACCCGGCCTGGATCAACCCGATGCCGGCAAGCCCTGCCGCGTGATACGTCTGCACGCTGTTGACCTGCATCGCGCTCGGCAATGCAAGCGTCGCATAGCCGTCGCCGTCCGGATATTCCCATCCGGGATGTCGGGCACCGAGCGTCAGCGTGTAGTGGACCATCCGGTGCCCCTGGCCGAGCAGATCATCGAGCGTATGTGGCACACCGTACCGCTCGAGATAACCGGGGCTCGCCGCATTGATCATGCGCAGCCGGCCCAACGGCCGGGCAACCAGCGTCTCGTCCACGATCGGCCCGAGACGGATCACGCAATCGAATCCTTCCTGGACGAGATCGACACGCCGATCGGTGCTCGAAAGCTCCAGTTCCAGTTCGGGATGCGCGGCCATCAGTTGCGGTAATGCGGGAATCACGACGCTGCGCGCGAGCTCGGTCGGCATGTCGACGCGCAACCGTCCCCGCAGGCGGGTGCCATTGCCGGAGAACATCGATTGCAGTTCCTGCACTTCGGCCAGCAGGTCCCGCGCACGCGAATAGAAGGCGCGTCCGTCTTCGGTCAGCTGCACGCTTCTCGTGGTCCGATGCAGCAGCGCGACGCCCACGTCGCGCTCGAGCCGGCGGATCACCATCGACACACGTCCTTTCTGGATACCCAGGCTTTCGGCCGCGCGCGTGAAGCTCGTCATTTCGGCGACACGGGCAAAGATCAACAGCGCGTCAAGGTTTTGCATTGTTCACTCTGCGAGTAACAGAACGTTCAATCGGTCGTCATTTATAACTCAATTGCGACTCAGTAGAGTGCTTCCCATGTCGTCGCCCGACGACAACCTGAACGAAAGGGAGCAAGCATGACGCAACACATCACTCCGGTTAAAGCGGTCGTCGTCTACCACTCGGGCTATGGGCATACCGAACGCATGGCCGCGGCGGTCGCCGAAGGCGCTGGCGCCGCAGTCGTCGCCATCGACGCCGACGGAAATATTCCACCGGACGCGTGGGAGACGCTTGCCGGCGCCGATGCGATCCTGTTCGGCTCGCCGACCTACATGGGCGGCCCGAGCTGGCAGTTCAAGAAGTTCGCCGACGCATCGTCGAAGGCCTGGTTCGACGGCGCGTGGCGCAACAAGATCTTCGGCGGCTTTACCAACAGCGCCAGCATCAACGGCGACAAGCTCAATACGCTCGAATACTTCGTTCTGCTCGCCGGGCAGCACGGCGGCATCTGGGCGAGCATGGACATCAAGCCGGCGAACCTGAAGGCGTCGATGCGCGACGACCTGAATCGCATGGGCGCCTATATCGCGCCGATGGCGCAGACGCCGGCCGACGCGTCTCCCGACGAGATGTCGGCGGGGGATCTCGAGACGGCACGCCGCTATGGCGCGCGCGTCGCAACGATCGCAGGACAGTTTCGGGCAGGACACGCTCGAAACAGCTGACATCCTGGAGTGCGGCGCGCGCCGGACCGGACGCCGCCGCATTCTTCCCAGCCGGTCCAGAAGGAAACGGGCATGAAATACAAGCAACTGGGCCGCACCGGCCTGTATGTCTCCGAGCTGTGTCTCGGCACGATGACGCTGGGCGGCAATGCCGATGCCGGCATGTGGGCGGCGATCGGCGCGGTCGGCCAGGACGACGCGACGCGTCTGATCGCCCGCGCGCTGGCCGACGGCATCAACTTCATCGATACCGCGGACATTTACTCGTTCGGTCAGTCGGAACGCCTCGTCGGACAAGCGCTGCGGGACCTCGGCGTGCCGCGCGGCGAGATCGTGCTGGCGACCAAGACGGCCGGCGTGATGGGCCCGACACCCAACGATCAGGGCGCGTCGCGCGGCCACATCATGGATTCCGTGCAGCGAAGCCTGGAGCGGCTGCAGGTCGACCATGTCGACCTTTACCAGATCCATGCGAACGATTCCGTCACGCCGATCGAAGAGACGCTGCGGGCGCTCGACGATCTGACGCGCCAGGGACTGGTTCGCTATGTCGGCGTGTCGAACTGGCGCGCCGGGAAGATCGGCAAGGCGCTCGGACTCAGCGAAGCGCGTCATGCGACGCGCTTCGAGACGCTGCAGGCCTACTATTCGATCGCCGGACGTGACGTGGAGCGCGAACTGGTGCCGCTCGCGATCGAGGAGCGGATGGGCTTGCTCGTCTGGTCGCCGCTCGCCGGCGGATTGCTTTCGGGGAAGTTCGGTCCCGGGGCGCCGACCGAAGAAGGCGCGCGGCGCAGCCATTTCGATTTTCCGCCGGTCGATCTCGAGCGGGCCTGGCCGTGCGTCGCGGCGATGCGCGCCATCGCCGATGATCGGCGCGTGTCGGTCGCCCGGATCGCGCTCGCGTGGTTACTCGCGAAGCCGCATGTCACGAGCGTCATCATCGGTGCCAAACGGGTCGAGCAGCTTGAGGACAATCTCGGCGCGGTCGATGTCGTCCTGACCGACGACGAGCTTGCGCATCTTGACGCCGTGAGTGCGTTGCCGCCCTGTTATCCCGGCTGGATGATCGATCGTCAGGCGGCGGGGCGGCTGCCGCAGCCTTTCGCACGTGCCGTGTCGAAATAGGATCGGCGACGCGACATCCATCTGTTCGACCGGGGCGGTCGCGAACACGCCCGGTGTCGAGTCGGGCACACGCGTGACGCGAAAGGAAGCACCTCGCCGCGTCAAAGCGACGCGCCGCCGCACATGACGATCTGCTGCCCGGTGATCGCGCTCGCATCGGCGCTCAACAGGAAGCCGGTCAGCGCGGCGACTTCCTCGGGCGTGATGAATCGCCCGATCGGCGGCAGGCGGGGAGGCGTTGCCGCGCGCGCCGGATCACGCAGGAACGGCGTGTCCGTCGCGCCGGGCGCGACGACGTTGACGGTGATGCCCCGCGGCGCGAGTTCCGCCGCCCAGGACCGCGCCAGGCCGACCAGCGCGGATTTGGTCGCCGCATACTGGCTGCGGGTGGCCGCGCCGTTGGCGGTGCGGCTGCCCAGCAGTACGATGCGTCCGCCTGCAGGCATCCGCGGCACCAGCCGATCGGCGAGAAAGGTTGCGGACTCGACGTGCAGGCGCCACATGGCTGCTCCGTCTTCATGTGAAAGCTGACCGAGCGGTGCGGTACGCATGAACCCGGCCGCATGCACCAGCGCGTCCACCGCGCCCAGTTCATCGCACACGGGCCCGAGTGCCGCGAAGTCGGTGACGTCGACCGGCACGATTGTCAGCGCATCGCGGGTCGTTTCGATGTGCGAGCGGCACAGTCCCGTGACGCGCCAGCCATCGGACAGCAGACGATCGACGATCGCTTGCCCGATTCCCGACGACGCGCCCGTGACGACGGCATGGCGCGAACCCGAACCCGACTGCTCCAATTGACCCACGATCGCTCCTGCTACGTGTGAACTACGATGAACCGGCGGATGTCGCCGCAGTCTTCGTGCTGACCGCATGCACCGTGATCCGCGCCTGCGAATGGAACGGATCGAGCTGCTCGGGCAGGGCGGCGTCATCCGTCACGAGCGTCCAGTCGCGCTCGAGCGGCGTCCAGTGCTGCTGGCTCGCGCGTCCGAGCTTGTCCGCGGTCACGAGCACGAAGACCTCCGCCGCCTGCCGCATCACGCACTCCTTCAGATACGACTGCTCGCTGCTCGCCTCGCACAAACCCAGTTCGGCGACCACGCCGTCGGCGCCGAGGAAGGCCTTGTCGACGCTCAGGCGGCTCAGCGCGATCTGCGCGAGCGGCCCGAGCGTGCTCATGCTGGACGACCGGACGTCGCCGCCGATCACCGTCACAGCAACCCCTGACGATGCGAGCGGGCTCACGACCAGCAGGTTGTTGGTGACGACGTGAACGGCGGTCCGGCCGGCAAGCAGGCGCGCCAGCGCCGCGGTCGTGGTGCCGCCGTCGAGGAACACGGTGTCGCCATCCTCGACGAACGCGCTTGCCGCGTGCGCGATGGCTTCCTTCTGCTCCTGCGAACTGACGCGCCGCTCCTCGAGCGAGGGCTCAGGCTCGTGGCCGCCGACCGCGGCGGCGCCGCCGTACGTGCGCAGAATGCGACGGTCGCTCGCGAGCGCACGCAGATCCCGGCGAACCGTCGCTTCCGACATCCCGAAGTGCTCGCACAACGTCGCAACGTCCGTCATGCCCCCGAGCACGGCCTGCAGCATCGCCTCCCGGCGCCTGGTCACTTTCATGTGCGTGAATTCCTGGTCTGATCGCATTGGCGCGCAAGTCCGCGCATCCCGACCGACAAGTTTATCGAATTGCCGCAGCGACCGGCCAGTTGCACCGGCTGGCGTCATCGACCGCGAACCCACGCTTCGTCGACGCGCACGTACTTGATTTTCTGGCGGAACCAGGTGAATGCGATATGCAACGCGCCGTCCTGCGACTGCACGATGGACGGATACGAATACTCCCGGTTGCGCTGGTCCGCGGAGTTGTTGGTCATGCAGTACCCGTCGCCGATCTCCAGGTTGCGACGGCGCCGCCATGTCCTGCCGCCGTCTTCCGAGATGGCCAGCGACATCGGCGCGCGCGGCGCGCCCCAGAAGGCCGTGCCGCGCGCGGACGCCTTCTGGTCGCGCAGCTCGCCGCTGTCTTCCGAGTCTTCGATATCGTCGTACAGGGACGCGCGCCGCTCCTTGCTGTGCGACGCATCGCTCTCGTTGAACACGAGCGCGAGGTGACCGTTCTGCAACACCGTGAACTGAATCGACGAGTTGTTGTTCGGTACGTCGGTCGGCTCGGGCGCGCTCCACGTGCGGCCGTCCGTCGAGCGGCTCGCGTAGACGAAGTCGGCCCAGCGGCTACGGTAAAGCGCCAGCAGCGAGCCGTCGTGCAGCACGTGAACGTTCATGTGCACGCACCCGACGCTGTCCGGTACTTCATGCAGCGTCCACGACGCGCCCTGATCGTCGGAGACCATGACCGCGCTGACATCGTCGTTGCCGACCCAGCGCTCGCCGGGCGCCGTGCGGCACAGGAAGATGGGGCAAATCCACGTGCCGCTGTCGAGCGCGATGATCGGCTGGCGGACGAAGGTCCCCGGACGCTCGAACAGGGTTTCGACGGGCCCCCAGGTGACGCCGCCGTCTGCCGACACGCGGCGGCGAACGATCGCGGTGTTCTGATGGCCGGACAGTTGCGCGGTGTAGATCAGCCACAGGCGGCCGTCCGGCGCGGTGAACAGCACCGGGTTCTGTTCCGAGCGGGTCGGGTCGTCCGACAGCTTTTGAGGCGACGACCACGCGTTCGTCCCGGCCGCGAGACGCGACAGGTAGATGGAAACGTCGGGAATGCCTTCCTGGGTGCCGCCGAACCAGACGCACAGCAGGTCGCCGTTGTCGAGGCAGTGCAGGTTGGCCGCGTGGTTCTGCACGCAGGCGGTCGGCAGAAACGCTTCTTGCCGTTCCGCGTCGGCATACGCCGTGCGAACGCAATGATCCGAAGCGGCGCTCGGCGCTTCAACGAGGTTGGTGCTCATGAAATGTGTCTCGAGTGGCGAGGTTAGTGCGATTCGCGATGCGTGAGCGGCTTGTCGCGAAGGTCCGAGCCTTCGCCATGAAACAACAGCTTGCCGATGATCAGCACGATCGCGGGCGTCACGAGTGCGACGTACATGTTGTCGATGCCGAACGGATTGCCGAGCAGGTACCAGACCGTCGTCGCGATCGTCGCGAAGATGAGCGCCGAGACGGCGCCGCGCTTGCCGCTGAAGAACGGCAGGTAGATCCCGATCAGCGCAACGATCGACACGGACAGGCGCAGCGCGCGGCTGAAGAACGACAGCGCGAGGATCTGCGGGACGAACAGCACGAAGATCAGCGGGAGGAAGCCGACGACCAGCGAGATCCAGCGCGTCATTCTCAGTTCGACGTCGGGCGTCGGCTTGAAGCGGGGCACATAGAAGTCCTTGACGATCAGCGAAGCGATCGCCAGTGCGACGGTGCAGACGCTCACGAAAATGGATGCGACGAGCGAAGTCGTGACGATGCCGGCCAGGATGGGGTTCATGTGCTGCAGGAACACCGGCAGCGCATACAGGCTCTTGATGTTCGGATACAGGTACTTGGCGGTCACGCCGATGAAGCCGAGCGCGAGCCCGATCGGCACGCACAGGACTGCGGCGATCAGCGAGGACGCGCGTGCGCCCTCGGGGCTGCGGGTGGCCGAGATCGCCTGGATGATGAACTGCGTCGAGAAGATCGCGCCGGCCGTGCCGATGATCCATGCGCCGATGGTGCCGCCCGACAGCGCCCCCGTCCACGTGAAGTAGTGCGCGGGCATGTGCTGCGCCATCGGCTTGATGCCGCCCGACAGCTGCCACGCGACGCCGACCAGGATGGCGATGCCGAGCAGCTTCACGGCGCTGTGGACGACCGTCAGGTACGCGACGCTCTTGAGCCCGCCCCAGACGAAGTAGATGGTGCTGACGATGGCGGTGATGATGGCGGCCGTCGGCAGGTTGATGCGCATGACCGTCGAGATCGCCGCCGCACCGCTCACGTAGTTGCCGACGTTCACCACGAACAGCGCGTAGATCATGATCGCGGAGACGGCGAGCTTCGCGCCATGCCCGTACCGCTGGGCGATGAACCCGGAGATGGTGAATTCACCTGACGCATACAGGCGCTTGGCCATGAACAGCCCGAAGAGCAGGAAGCCGATGGCTGCCGCCAGGACCGACCACGAAGCGGCGATGCCGGCCGAGAAGGCTTCCTGCGATGTCCCGACCGTCGATTTGGCGCCGATGAATTCCGACATCAGCAGGATGGCGACCACCAGCGCGGGCATCGAGCGCCCGGCCACCATGAATTGTTCGGAATTACGGCTGCGCAGGCGAATGCTGATGATGCTCGTCAGCACGATGTAGGCAACCACCATGCCGATGATGGTGGCTGTATCCCAATAACTGAAGGTGGCCATCGCTTGTCTCCACGTTACCTTCGGTTGATATGTCCGTTCGGGTGCGTCGAGTCATCCGGCATGTTCCTGCCGGTATGACCCGTTGGTCGATGCGTGTCGTTACATGGGCGGCTCAGGCGGCGCTCGCCACCGGCGACGGCTCGTTGCGCCGCGTCGCGAGGTCCACGGCCTGGCGGAAGGCTTCGAGCATGCTGCGTTCGTCGGCAATGCCCTTGCCGGCGATGTCGAAGGCGGTGCCGTGGTCGACCGACGTGCGGATGACCGGCAGGCCGACCGTCACGTTCACGCCGGCTTCGAGGCCCATCACCTTCACCGGCCCGTGTCCCTGGTCGTGATACATCGCGACGACCACGTCGAAATCGCCGCGGCCCGCACGGAAGAACAGCGTGTCGGCCGGCAGCGGGCCTTCCACGTCCCAGCCGCGCGCCTGGAGGATCTGCACCGCCGGAACGATCTTCTCTTCCTCTTCGCCGTAGCCGAACAGGCCGTTCTCGCCGGCATGGGGATTGATGCCGCATACGCCGATGCGCGGATTCGCGATGCCGGCGCGAACCAGCGTGTCATGTGCGCGTTCGATCGTGCGTTGCACGAGGCCCGGCTCGATCTTGCGAATCGCGTCGAGCAGGCCGATGTGCGTCGTCACGTGGATCACGCGAAGGTTGGGCGCGACCAGCATCATCGACACCTCGTCGATGCCCGTCAGATGCGCGAGCATTTCCGTATGTCCGGGGAAAATATGGCCGCCGGCATGCAACGCTTCCTTGTTGAGCGGGGCCGTGCAGATCGCGTCGAGCTCGCCGTTCGACGTCAGCTCGACGGTGCGCGCGATATATCGATACGCGGCGTCTCCGGCGATCGCGGACAGCTTTCCATAAGGCAGGTCGGCCGGAATGAGCGCCATGTCGATGCAGTCGACGACCCCCACGCGGAACGCGCCGTCGGACGGCCGGCTGACGGCGCGAACGTCGAGCTCGACGCCGGCTCTGCGGCCGGCGTCCCGCAGGCGCGCGGCGTCGCCGATGACCACGGGGCGGCACTGCTCGTACACGGACGCATGGGCAAGGCTCTTCATGATGATTTCCGGGCCGACGCCAGCCGCGTCGCCCATGGTGATACCGATGATGGGACGGTTGTCCATGGCAGTTCTCTTCACAAATTGGTTTGAGCGGTATTGGCCGTCTTGCCTTCATTCGCAAGCCGGCGCCACGCGTGATGGAGCGATGCGGGCTGGCCGAAGCCGCCCGCCTTGGTCACGACGGGGAGTGTCTTTCCTTGCAGCCGGCATTCGAGCAGCGGCATGCCGTCCTCGATTTCGTCGACGATCCGCAACGCGTTCGCGCCGGCCGCGGTGAGCAGCGCGCGCGCCGTTTCGCCGCCCGTCGCGATGATCCCGCCCGCGTGGCGCACGGCGGGCGCCAGCAACGCGGCAAGACGGTTGCAGAACAGCAGGCCGTCCTTCACGTCGCCGCGCTGCGCCTGGCTCAACGAGACCACCACATGCCGGCCGCGACGAAGGGCGTCGCATACGAGCGTCGTCACGTCGCTGCGCGGATCATCCAGCGCGGCGACGGGGACCTCGAGCGCAACGAGGCTCGTGCCGCAGTTGGCCTTGAGGCAGTCCAGCTGCGCATGCGAGATGCTCGACATGCTGCCGACGACCGTGAGCACGGGCCCTTGCGGATCCTCGCGGCCGGCCGCCGTGCCGGTCGTGCTTCGGGTTGGCGCCAACGCTTCGATGACGGCGGGCGCCAGGCCGGCCGAGCCCACCCAGAACACGTTGTCGAGCGTGGCCGATGCGCGGGCAATGCGTTGCAGGTCCGCATCGGACTCCGCGTCGCACACGACGGCTTGCATGCCATCGGCTTGCAACTGCCGCATGTGTGCCGCGAGCGCGTCCGGTTCGCCGCGCACCGCGCCGATTCCCGCGTGTGCGACGCGCAGATCCTCGGCCGAAAGCAGCGCAACCAGATCGGCCTTGCCCGGGATGTGCTCGTTGCGCCAGTATTCGCTCGCTTCGACGGGCACGCCGCGAACCCATTGGCGTCCGTCCCGCGTCGTGCGTCCGGATGCCGGGTAGGCGGGGCAGACGATCGCCATGCCGAGGTGTGACGCCAATGCGGCGACCTCGGCCGCGACATTGCCTCGCAGCGTGGAGTCCACTTTCTTGTAGACGCGGGTGCCGACACGCGACAACGACTCGACGGCGGCGACGTTGCGTCGGGCGGCCACGTCCTTCGATGCGCGGCGCGAGTCGACGTCGACCGACAGGATGTCGACGTCGTGCGCCGGCGCCGACGCGTGTTCCGTGTCGAGCAGGACCATCGCCGTCAATCCGTGACGCAACCCGGCCACCGCGCAATCGGCCGCGCCCGACAGGTCGTCGGCGACGATCAGGAGCCGTGCTGCGTGCTGTGCGACCGCGTTCATGGCAGCAGGCGACGGTAGATGGACTTCATGTCGTCGAGCGTCAGCGCCTTCGGATTGTTGCCGAGCAGGCGCTTGACCTTCGATGCCGCCACCGCCAGCGCGTCGAGATGTGCTTCGGACACGCCGAACTTGCGCAGGTCCTGCGGAATGTCGACAGCCGCCGTCCATTCCACCATCTTGTCGATCAGCTTGCGTGCGGCGACCGGGTCCGAATCCGTGTTCGGCGCCAGATCGAGTGCGCGCGCAACGTTCGACAGCCGGCCTTCGATCGCATCGAGATTGAAGGCCATCACGTGCGGCAGGAGCATCGCGTTCGCGACACCGTGCGTGACGTTGAACATCCCGCCGAGCGGGTAGGCCAGCGCATGCACCGCTGCCGTGCCGGCGGCGGTGAGCGCGAGGCCGCCGTACATCGACCCGAGCATCATCGCTTCGCGTGCCTTCAGCGACTGGCCGTTCTCGTACGCCTCGACGATGTTCGCGCCGATCAGGCGCATCGACTCCATCGCGTACATGTCGCTGATCGGGTTCGCCTTCGTCGAGATATACGATTCGAGCGCATGCACGAACGCGTCCATGCCGGTTGCGGCCGTGATCGGCTTCGGCAGGCCGAGCGTCAGTTCCGCATCGAGAATCACGATTTGCGGCAGCAGGTGACGGCTGACGATGCCCACCTTCAACGCTTCGTCCGGCAGCGTCACGATCGCGTTGGGCGTGACTTCGGAGCCGGTGCCTGCGGTCGTCGGCACCAGAATCATCGGCACGCCGGGGTGCTTGATGAGGTCGATGCCGAGCCAGTTGCGCAGCGGTTCGTCGTTGGTCAGCCGGACCGCGAACAGCTTCGCCGCATCGAGCACGCTGCCGCCGCCGATGGAAAGAATCGCCTGAGGCGCAAAGGGCTCGATCTGCTCCTTGAAAACCGTCTCGACGTTGCCGATGGTCGGCTCCGGCTCGACGCCGCGAATGATGCGCACGTCGACGTCCCTCGCGTTGAGCGATTCGATCACGCGATCGGCGACCCCCAGCGCTTCCATTGCGGGTTGCGTGATCAGCGCGATGCGCTCGATCGGCGTATCGAGCAGCGACAGCGTGTCGGGAAGCGTGGCGAGGCTGCCGGCGCCGTGGACGATGTGCTTGACTGTCTGGAAGTGATAAGTCGTCATGCTGATGACCTGTTTCAGTGGCCGCGCGCGGCGTCGTGGTAAATGGAGAGCGCTTGCGCCAGGCGCTCGCGCGCGCTGTCGTCGAGCGGTTGCGCGGGCGAGCGAGCCGGGCCCGCTGGCATGCCGAGCATCTGCGCGGCGGTTTTCAGCACGACGGGCATCGTGCCCAGCGCGAACGCGTCGCGCAGCGCACGCAGCGACTCCTGGGCGGCGCGTGCACCCGCGATATCGCCGGCCTGGAACTTGTTCCAGATCGACATGACGACCTGCGGGACGGCATTGGTCGTCGCGGCGACCGCGCCGTCGCCGCCCGCGATCAGCGTCCAGAGAATCATCGAGTCGGTGCCGGTGAAGACCGCGAAGTCGTCGCGCCGCAGGTTGATCAGTTGCAGCAGGCGATCGAAGTCGCCGCCGCTGTCCTTGATGCCGCGGATGTTCGGAATCTCGGCAAGGCGGCGCACGGTATCGACCGTCAGCGTGATGCCCGCTTTCGCGGGGATCGTGTAGAGCATGACCGGAAGCGGCGTTGCCTCGGCGATCTTCTTGTAGTGCGTGTAGAGCTCCGGCTGCGTCGCGCCGTTGAAGTACGGCGTGATCACCGAAACGGCATCCACGCCGACCTCGGTCATCTTCCGGTTCAGGTCGATCACGTCACGCGTCGCATAGGCGCCGGTGCCCGCGATGACGGGCACGCGCGAGCGGGCCTGGCTGACCGCGATGCGCGCGATGCGCAGCTTCTCTTCTTCGCTCAGTGCGATGAATTCGCCGTTGGTGCCGAGTACGAAGAGCCCGTGCACGCCCGACTCGATGAGCCGTTCGACCAGCGCGCGCAGCCCGTCTTCATCGATGTTCTCGTCTGCCGTCATCGGCGTGATCAGCGCGGGAACGATCCCCTTGAACGAAATTGACATGCTTGGCTTGCTCCATCGCGGAAGGGACGGCGGGCGGAAGCGCCGTCTCCTTGGGGTTAGGCAGAAAACAGCGGGGCCGTGCGCTTGCGGGCACCCGCCAGTGCAACGCGTATGACGGAACGAGTCGTCCGGCAGCTTTCTTCAGTGGACTTGCTCGTTTCGATCAAAGTTGTTGCGCGATGTGTGCATTCTAGCTGATGTGGTGACTGGATCAGTCAATGAAAACCCTAATATGATTGAATCGATCATTTTGAGGTGGCGCCGAAAAGGAGAAATGAGCGAATGGTTCGGCTTCGCGTACGTCGGCGGCATGCATGGCCGGCTGCTCGTGATCGGCTTCGTCTGCAACCTGTTCGTCACGCGCGTGAACGAGCGCCATCACATGACCGACGCGCAGCTCGACGCCGGCAAATAAATAAATCCAGGAGACGCGAAAAATGAACGAAACGGTCGCTTCCGCTCGCCCGACCAAACAAGGCGGTGCTTGCCGTGTTTTGGCTCTACGTGCTGATTCCGCTTGCCTGGGGTGTCGTCAACACGCTCACGACGGCGATGAAGCTGTTTGGGTGAAGGCGGGCAGGGCGCGCTGATCTGCACGGTGCGATCAGCGCGGTAACCGCTAGAATTGCGGTTTTTAGCCCGGAACACGTCCATGTCTTTTGCCTCGCTAGGCCTGATCGACCCGCTGCTGCGTAATCTGCAGGACCTCAATTACCAGACACCTACGCCGGTGCAGGCCAAGGCGATTCCCGCAGTGCTCGGCGGCAAGGACGTCATGGCCGGGGCGCAGACGGGCACGGGCAAGACCGCGGGTTTTGCGTTGCCGCTGTTGCAACGGCTGGTGCAGCACGGGCCGGCGGTGTCCAGCAACCGTGCGCGTGTTCTGGTGCTGGTGCCGACGCGTGAACTGGCCGAGCAGGTGCTGCAAAGCTTCGTCGCTTACGGCAAAGGCCTCGACTTGCGATTTCTGGCCGCCTACGGCGGGGTGAGCATCAACCCGCAGATGATGAAGTTGCGCAAGGGCGTGGATGTGCTCGTTGCCACGCCTGGCCGTCTGCTGGATCTCAATCGCCAGAATGCCGTGCAGTTCGACCAAGTCCAGATGCTGGTGCTGGATGAGGCCGACCGCATGCTCGATCTGGGCTTTGCGCGCGAGCTCAATGCCGTCTTTGCTGCGTTGCCCGTTCAACGCCAGACCCTGCTGTTCTCTGCCACGTTCACCGACGACATCCGCGCGATGGCGGCGAGCATTCTGCGCGGTCCGGTCAATATCAGCGTCAGTCCGCCTAATGTCACGGCGAGCAAGATCAAACAGTGGGTGGTGACGGTCGACAAGCGGAACAAGCCGGACCTCTTCATGCACCTGGTGGCCGAGAACAACTGGGACCACGCGCTGGTGTTCGTCAAGACCCGCAATGGCGTGGATTACCTGGCGTCGATGCTGAATGACGCGGGCTATGCGGTCGACACGATCCACGGCGACAAGCCGCAACCCGCGCGGCTGCGTGCGCTCGAGCGCTTCAAGACGGGTGAGGTGCAGATGCTGGTCGCCACCGATGTGGCTGCGCGCGGGCTGGATATCGATGATCTGCCGCTCGTGATCAACGTCGATCTGCCGATCGTGGCGCAGGATTATGTGCATCGGATCGGGCGTACGGGGCGTGCGGGGGCGAGTGGTGTGGCGGTGTCTCTCGTGTGTGCCGATGAAGCGCCGCAACTGGCCGCGATCGAAGCGCTGATCGGGAAAACGCTGCGTCGTGAAGAAGAGCCGGGGTTTGAGGCGGAACACCGCGTGCCGGAAACCAGTGCGACAGGGCAGATCATCAAGAAGCCTAAAAAGCCGAAGAAGCCTAAGGTGGCGCAAGGTGGGGCGGGGGCTGTGCCGGTGGCTGTGGCTGGGAAAAAGCTGCGGCCGCAGGGTGGTGAGGGTAAGGCTGCGGGGAAGGGCGCGAGCGTGTTGGCCGGTAGTCCGTTCAGCGTGCAGAAGCCGCGGAGCAAACCCGCTGGTAAGGCGGCTGCGGGGGCGCGTAAGCCGGCTGGGAAATCGTCTGGTGGGCGCGGGAAGCACTAACGTCGATCGGTGGGGCGGCCGACGCCAGCCAAGGCGCAGGCTGGCGGGTCGGGAGGCAGGTAACGGCTCGACTTCGGCACATGCATCAGGTCGACGGGTAACGGCGCACTGTAGTCAGGATCAGTAACGCCTTCGGGGCCGAACGGATGTTGGAGTCGTGCGTAACAGGCGTCAGATCGAGGGTGACACCGGCGATGTGTCCGGTTTTTCATACGAACGCTGTTGTCTGATCGGCTCGTCGAGGACTATCGCGTTGAGGCGGATAGTGGCCTTTCGCTTTGGGGTGCAGTCGGCCAGGAGCGGTCTTTCGACAGATGGGGCTAGATCGTTGACACTAGGGTTCCACGGCCGCATGCTCCAACCCAATCGCCCACGCTATTCCGGTGATAATCGTTGTCGTTGCGATGTAACTGGTACTGCGAATCGGCGGTGACAGTGACAAAGAGTCGGAAGCTGGTCTTCCAAAGACGCACTGCGATACACGCGGGCCTATGGGTTTCGCTTTACTTTGCGCTAAAACCAGGGGCGTTGCTTGCGTCCCCTCCGCAAGACCTTGAAATACTGGGCAGAAGACTTCGTGTTGAAATCGACGAAGCATATCAGAAGCTCCCCAAAAGCGGCCCGATACAAGAGATAGAGAAAGCTGGGGACATTACTTGGCTCGCAGTTCGTTACATTCCTCTCGAAAGTTCGTTTGACGACGCCGAAGTCATCCTTCGCGGCGCCGGTTTTTCAGTCGGACCACGGCCGGATAAAAATCAACCGGGTAATCTGCAGCATAGATATGATGTCATTGCGCGGGTTGACGGGTACCGTTCAAATGTTGTTTCGCGCGCCAACGTGTCCGTATTTCTTTCGCCCAAAGCTCCTGGCGATTTTTATGATGGTGTTTCGGCGATTTTCGCATCGTTTACGACGAGTTATTTGTAGCGACATTGCACGCAGCAGGGTCGCGAGGTACCGTTCAGCTGTTGATTGTGTATGTCAGTTTTGGGGGCGTCTAGCGGCAGATCTGGGGTGACGTCTTCTGGTATGCGGTTGCGTTGCGTGCTCGTGTGACAGGGAAAAGCTGCTTCGGTGAGCCATTGAGAACAGGTGCAACATGAAATATTTGCACGTGATGGCAGAAAAATACCAAATAAAATTGGAACAATTTAATCAGCTTTTGATCGCCTCCACGGAAACGCCATCCGATACCGACATTGACGTTGGCTTTGGCCGAAGCGATCATCGGAAATCGATTATTTTTCCCCACTACGATATAGGCGATGACCGCTCTGGGTCGGCAACTACCGACTACATCGGGTGGCAAGCGAGCCGGCTTCGGCCTCGGCTTTGGGCAACTAGCCGGCCAATAGGCGACTTTCGTAGGCAGCGGCGTTCGGACATTCAGACGTCCGTTGCGCGATCTCAACGGACGCTTGCAATCGATTGCTCGGCGGATAGGTCAGACGATTATTTCAAAAGCAACTGACACCCCGGTGTCAGCAGGATTTGAGTATCGTGCCGGAATCGCTTGTCATCTGCTGCGTTGCATTGATACCGTTTGCCGCATGCGTGACCGACCAATCCGAGAGGGAGCCATGGCGCGAATTCTTTCGTTTTCTTCCGGGCCCAATGACTGGCAACGCCAATTGGCTGATCCTGAAAAGCATTGGAAGACAGGGTATTCCGCACGCACGCTCGCCTATTGCTGGGAAGACGCCGATGGATTTCCGGCGGAAGTTGCCGCCTCCTTGTCATGCTCCTGCGAGCCGCTGCTCGAAGAACTCACTCCACTCCTGGCGGTGCCGGAATTCAAGGTGCCGTTACCGGGTGGGGAACGTGCTTCGCAAAACGATATATTCGTGCTCGCGCGTTCCTCGGCTGGAGCCGTATCCATCATGGTTGAAGGAAAGGTCCGTGAGTCGTTCGGCCCGACGTTGGAGAGCTGGTGCAACGAGTCGTCAAGCGGCAAGGCGGAGCGCTTGCGCCACATACTGCGAGTGATCGGCCTTGTAGCAGCACCGCAGGGAGACATTCGCTATCAACTGCTGCATCGGGCGGCTTCGGCTGTCATAACAGCCGAGCAGTATCGAGCGGTCGCCGCAATCGTGCTCATACATTCTTTCAGCCCCGAACGTTCGGGCTGGCTGGATTTCCAGGCTTTCACCCGATTATTCGGAGTTGAAGCGGAACATGGGTGTGTCCAAAAACTTGCCGTTTCTTCGCGGGTACCACTCTTCGGCGCTTGGATTACTGGCAACCCGAAGTACCTGACCTGTTGAGCAATAGAAATGCTGGACGCTACGCTGAGCATGTCGTGAATGAATCGACCGGACTAAAGCCTCATGAGCATCCAATTTGCAGCAGTGCACGAGAAGAACACATGGCGCCGGCATTCAGGACATCAAACCCTGGAGGCTGCGATTAGCGGAAGGGATGGCGCGGAAAATCTCCTGCGTGGATTCGAGCGCGTCGGCCGTGATATGCACAAAGCATACGGCGTGGTTCATGCCGTATTTGTATGGGACGACACAGAGCAGATGGCCGACGCGCTCCGGCTGGCACCGGGTAGCAGCCACGACATCGAGCGAGTGAAAGTCCGTGTCGAACTCGTCGAGCTGTTTCAGGTGAAGCATGGTCCGTCTCTGGCTCAGATCGACGAATGGTTTCGGTCGTCGTCCCCAGACGTTGGCACATTGTATCCAGATGACATTCCGGGCGGGGTGCAGTATTTCGAAGGCGCGGTTGCACAGGTGCTTGTGAACGTTTATGAGCGAAATGCAGCCGCGCGCCGAGCGTGCATTAACCACTACGGATATGCCTGTATGGTCTGCGATCTGAATTTCGAAGTCCGTTATGGATCAATCGGTCGCAGCTTCATCCACGTTCACCATGAGGTTCCCATCGCAGACATTGGCGCGAACTATCAAGTGGACCCTATTCGCGACCTGAAGCCGGTGTGCCCCAACTGTCATGCGATGCTTCACCGGCAGGATCCTCCACTGCCGATTGAGAAGTTACGTGCAATGTTGTGCCGCTGAGTCAGGGTGCGCGATTCCGATGCCTGTTTTACCTCGGACGTTGCGGTAGATGTCGCGCCGGATCGAATAGCGGGCGTGGGTTGATCTGCGGCGGTCGCGTGTCGTGGGGTGGCGGCTGGCCGAGTTCGGCGGTTGAATCCACCTCGGCAAACGGCCGTTCCGATGAGAATGATTCAGATTTCGTCATCTGCCAAAGCGCTCCTGACCTGCACTCAGGGTGTTCAGAACGTGGTGAATTCTCAACCCGACGGATTGGCGCGGCGGCGACATGCTACGATCAACGCGATCCGACTTTCATCCCGACGCACAATGACGACAATGTATGAATTGCTCGGTGTGTGCGAGAACGCCACCAACGAGGAAATCAAGCGCAGCTACCGAAAGGCGGCGATGAAAGCGCATCCCGACCGCAACGTCGGAGGCGAAGCGGACGCGCATGCGCGATTTCAGGAGATCAAGGAGGCATACGCGATTCTCTCGGACCCGGAGCTGCGCCGCGTCTATGACACCGTTTTCGCAGAGGAAATGCTCCGTCACGCACGGCTTCGCGAAGAAGAGGAGCGCTTGAAGGCGGAGCGCGAAGCGGAATACGCGCGGTTCGTGGCATGGGCGATGCGCTTCGCCGAACAAGGGCACAACCGCGACGTCGTGTTCGGTGTTCTGCTCGGCCGTGATTGCGATGTTCAACTCGCCGAGCGCATTGCCGGCGGCGTGGTCGAGCTGCATGCGTCGCGCCAGCCGAGCGCATCGCGGGACGGGCAGCGTGATGAGCAGATGCCGCAATGCGAGAAGAGGGCGACACCGGCGCCAAAGAGCGACGCGCGAAGGAGTGACGAACACGTGCATAGGGACTTTTTCAGCGCTCTGTGGCACGGCGTGTTCGGGCTGCGCCCGTGAGTCCTGGTGGGTGACCGGTTTTGCGAGCGCGGAACTCGACCGCGATCGGAGCCCTCTTCGGGGGAGGTTCTTCGATCGACTGCTTCATGAATTGACGGCTAATTGGGCAGTATTCGCCATGAAGGGTCACTCATCCGTCGCGTCAGTTGGACGTTCAGACAGCGGCTTCGCAACAACAAGCGGCCATTCGATTCGCGACGACGAACGTTGCTTGAGGGGGGGGACTATGCGTTGCAGAAAGCGGGCTCCAATCCTTTCACTTCACTTGAACGCGGCTAGCGATCGCCTATATTGAATCGATCCCTTGCGACGGACATAGTAGGTCATCAAACCCCGTCAGGGCTGTGGTGACGATCGGCCACCTCCAGTAACTCCCGCGAGCGTGGTGATCGGGACATGCTGGAACCATGGACGCCAGTTGGCAAAAACGAGGAACAACGTCATGTGCGACACTTTCGAGTATCCGAGGCAATACAGAGGCTCAGGTCGCCGGAATTTTCTCAAGCTTGCTGGCACCGCCACTGTGGTTGGGCTCGCCGCTGGACCACTCTTTATGAAGCCCGCACGCGCCGATGCATTGACCAAGGCACAGCGCGACAGCATGACACCGGAACAGATAATCAAGGTCATGAACCAGGGGAACGCGCGCTTTCAGAGGGGCGAGAGGAAAGCTCGCAATTATTTGCGAGAGCAGAGGGCGAGCTCAGCCGGGCAGTATCCCGCCGCAGTGCTGCTTAGTTGTATCGACTCGCGCGCGCCAGCAGAAGTGATCATGGATCTGGGCATCGGCGATGTCTTCAATTGCCGTGTCGCCGGGAATATCGAAAACAAAGACATCCTTGGCAGCATGGAGTTCGCATGCAAACTGTCTGGCGCAAAGGTAGTCGTCGTGATGGGACACACGGCCTGTGGCGCGATCAAGGGAGCCATTGCCAACGCCGAGCTAGGCAATCTCACCGGATTGTTAGCCAAGATCAAACCCGCCGTGCAGGCAACGATCTACGATGGTGATCGCTCTGCAACGAACTATGCTTTCGTGGACGCCGTGTCGCGCAAGAACGTCGAGTTGACCATCGCCAACATTCGTCAGCATAGCCCCGTGCTCGCCGAACTCGAGACCACGGGAAAGATTAAGATCGTTGGCGCGATGTACAACCTTCGGACTGGCGCAGTCGAATTCTTCGGCTGAGCACGTCGACGTCCCTCTTCAACAAAATCGCGGAGTACGAGGCGGCCACCTGACAACACGGACGGTCGCTTTCCCTCACAGCGGTCGTTGTGCTAACGCAGCCGCGTACGGCGGGAGAGGGTTGCGGATTCAACCCGTCGATGCAACACCCCTCGCGGCTATGCCGCCTCACGTATGTTGCATCGACGGGTTGAATCCGCATGCGATAAGCGACAATCAACGACCCGGTGTGCATTCATGCAACGTATTCTCGCGATAGGCGGTGGCGGTTTCATGATGGAAGAGACGTCGTCGCCGATCGACAAACATCTCGTTACGCTCACGGGCAAGGCGCGACCGCGTATCTGTTTTCTGGCCACGCCCAGCGGGGATTTGCCAGACCATCTGGAGAAGTTCCACATGGCCTACGGCAATTTGGGCTGCGAAACGTCCCATCTTGCGTTTTTTCGGCAACCCGACTCAAGGTCGATGCTTGTTTCCGACTTTCCAATCAGGCTGCTCGAGCAGGACGTGATTTACGTTGGCGGCGGCAATACCAAGTCCGCACTTGCCGTATGGCGGGAGTGGGGACTCGATTCGGTTTTGCGAACGGCATGGGAGCGTGGCGTGTTGCTCGCCGGTATGAGTGCCGGCGCAATGTGCTGGTTTGACGCGGGGCTGACAGATTCATTCTGGGGCGCAGCCCATCGTCCGCTCGACTGCCTGGGATTGCTGCCCGGCGGCTGTGCCGTTCACTACGGCAGCGATCCTAAGAGGCGTCGGACGTTACATGCCGCACAACAGGCCGGCAGCATCCCGCCGACGATTGCAATCGATGATTTTGCGGCTGTGCTGTACATGCACACTTCTGTCGAAAGCGTGTTTTCCTGGCGAGCGGGATCAGCCGCGTATCGAGTCCATCGCGAACGCGAGACGGTGTTCGAGACCGCGTTGCCGGTCAACCGGATCGGCTGACAGTACCCACGATCCGACGACTGCTGTGGAAATAGAGGTTGCCGCTCGGAAGCGACTTGGTCGACCTTGCAGTGTGCCCACCGTTTCAACGTGGATTACCGGTTTCGATTGCGCGATGCCGCTAACGACATAGTCACAAGTTACCGATCCGAAGCCATGCGACCGCGGGGTGTTCGCCGGGAACGGTGGCCGGCAGGACGGCATGTATCAGTCTCAGGCCTCGGGCCGAATTGGCAAACCAGACGACTGCATCCCGCGTCGCCCGATTGGCGAGAACAAGCGCCCGGAATCCCGCGTTGTTTCCCCAGTGAAAGAAGCAACCCTGCAGCGGTTCGAGCCCCCAGCCCAATCCCCACGCAACGTTTGGATCGGGCGGGTTTCGACCGATGAGATCTTCGGCATCGTCGCCTTGCCGAGTATTGACGCGAGGTGCAAACCACTGATCGTAGCTCGCTGCCGTCAAGCCTCGGCGCGCCAGTACATGCTGAACAAAGCCGACGTAATCGGATGCCGTCGTCAGCAGCGACCACGAGGCCTGCGCTGTCTGCACGCGACGCTTCGGCACCGGCTGACCTTCCCATTCGTGGCCTTGCGCATGATTGACCGCGAAGCGCTCTTGCCACGCCAGGCTCGAATGACGCATGCCCAACGGCCCGAATACGCGCGCTCGCGCCAGCATCTCGAGCGGGCGCGCGCTGACGGTTTCCATCGCGCGTTGAAGCCATGCAAACGCACTGCTGCCATAGCTGAACCGCTCGCCGGGCATGAAGTATGTGCGAAGCGGAGCGTTGTCGCGGACGATATTCGGAAGACCGCTGGTGTGTGTCAGGACATGAAAGGCCGCTATCCGGCGAGAGTTCGAATCGCCGGGTACGTAATCGCCGCAGATTTCGAATAGGGGTTGTTGCAGATCCAGAAGCCCTTCTTCGACAAGCTGAAGCGCGATATACGCAACGAGCGGTTTGGTGAGAGACGCAGCCTCGAAGACGGTCGCCGCATCGACAGCCGCGTGGTCGTGTACACCGCGGACCCCTGAGTAGAGTTCGACGCTTCTCGTCCCTGCGCGAAGGGCGGCAAGCGATACGCCAGGTATCTTGCCGCTGGCGGTTGTTTCAGCGAGGAATCGTTCGAGGTCGGTCATCTGTTCAGGTATCGACAGCATGCTCGCGGAATGGTACCGACCGCAACGCCCGCAACGTATCAGGCGCGACTTGAAACGCCTGCAGCCGTGGCTGGCAGCCACATGCGCGACCGCTTTCGGTCATGCCGAGCGTCCGCGCCGTGTGGTCCTCCGCGATGAAAACCGCTCAACGGTTACCGAGATCCCCCGCCACCGGCGCCTGCGCCCAGTCGAGTGCGAAGTCGGCGACCGCCTCCCAGCCTTGCTCGCCACAGGTGTAATGGCTGCGGCCGGGGAACAGCCGATATGCGGAAATCGCCCGAGAACGTTTCGCGTTCTTCTCGTAGTTCTCGCGCTGGACGGCCGGCGGCAGGATGTGATCGTTGCCGCCGGCGATGAAGAGCAGCGGTGCGCGCGTGTCGTTCGCGAAGTTGTAGCTTGTCGCGGCATTCGGCGTCACGTTCGCGAATCCGCCCTGAAACAGGATGCGCCCCGACACGGGCACCGCATAGCGGTCATAGACCGGCTTCGATTCCGCGAGGCTCAGGTTGTTCGTGAACGCGTAGTGGAATTCCGTCTCGGTGATGGGCACGGCGCGGTGCAGGTTGGCCGGATTGCGCAGGACCGGGAAGGTCGCCTTGATCTCGCTGAACGGCAGCGCCCACACGCCCTTCACGGCCGCACCGTCGATGGATACGCCGGCCGTGCCGAAGCCCGCGTCGAGCAGGAGTTGCACGAACGCGCCGCCGAACGAATGCCCCATGATGATCGGCTTCGTGTCGAGCGCCGCGATGGTCGCGGCCAGATGCTCGAAGATCTCGCGCGCGCCGAGGTTCACGAGCGGCGACGGATCGCGGCGCAGGGCCGCGACCCCGGCCGTGCCCGGCTCGATTCCCGGATAGCCGGGCGTGATGACTCGCATGCCGCGCTGCGTGTAGCGGGTGACCCAATGCTCCCACGACAGCGGCGTCATCCACAGGCCGTGAATGAGTACAACCGTATCGGTGCGCGTTTCCGGATTCATGTGCCTGCTCCTGTGGTCGCTGGATGACGCCCGTCACGCCCGCGAGTGTGCCGCGTGCCCTCGTCGAATCCCTTTGACATCGGCACCGCCCGGCGTGAATGATGTGTCCATCTTAAAGACCATCCGAGTACGCGACATGGCTGAAAAACCGGAATTCTTTGCTGAAACGCCGAACCGGCTGGACGATGAAGCAGATCCGTTCGCGTTCAGGCGGGACGCGTTTTCCGACGTGCTGGAGCTGATCCGCATCCGGGGCAACACGGTGTTCACCTGCGCGGCCTCGGCGCCTTTCGGGTTGCGCTTTCCTGCCGGGAAGTACCGGCTGCATATCATTCGAAGCGGCAGCGTGACGATCGAGGTGGAGGGGCTCGACGCGTGCTATCAGGCGTCGCAGGGCGACCTGGTCATGCTGATGCATGGCCATGGCCATGTCATCGCCGACCGGCCGGGCCGTTCCGCCCGTCTCGTCACGGATCTCGCGCCACAGCACTACGACCGCGAACGTCTGACGATAGGTAGCGGCGACACCACCTGGCTGTGCGGCGATTTCGGCTTCGACGGTGTGCTGTCGCAGCGTCTGCTGTCCGTGCTGCCGCCGGTGCTGGTGCTGAAGGGCTTGCGGGAACGGCCGTTCGAGTGGCTGGAGCTGAGCTGCCATTTCATACTCGACGAGGCATTGAGCCCGCGCGCGGGCGCCGCCGCGATGATCTCCCGCTTGCTGGACGTCATCTTCGTCCAGTTGCTGCGCACCTGGGCGACGGAGGGGGCGACGGGCCACGGCTGGTTGTCCGGCGCGATCGACAGCCGGATCAACCCGGCGATGTCCGCCATTCACGCGGACCCCGGTCGCGCGTGGACCGTCAACGATCTCGCCGAGCTGTCGAACCTGTCCCGCTCCGCGTTCGCGGATCGATTCCAGCGTGTCGTGGGCCAGGCGCCGCTGAGCTATCTGACGACCTGGCGTCTGGATCGAGCGGCGGAGCTGTTGCGCTACAGCCGCGCGCCGGTATCGGATATTGCGAACCGCGTCGGCTATACGTCCGAGGCGGCGTTCAGCCGCGCGTTTCGCGGACGGTACGAGATGTCGCCGATGCAATGGCGGCGCGCCAATGCCGAGTAGTGCCCGTGCCGCGCGATGCTTGCGGTGCGCGGCGCCGATGCCGGGCGAGACAGTGGCGCCGTCGTTGCGTCAGCGGGTGTCCGATCCTGTCCTGATCACGCCAGCGGTGCGACCGACGCGCCCGTGATCCCATGGCGTTTCAGCGCATCCGCGACGAAGCCCGACGCCTTCATCTCTTCGACGAACGCACCGAGCAACGCGGCGGCCGCCGCGCCGCGGCTCTTCGGTACACCCATCGCCTGGCGGATCACCATGAAGCGCTCGTCGAGCAGGCGCAGGCCGGGTGTTTTCGCCGCATCGGCTTCGAGTTGCTGCTTCACGCCCGCCGCGACTTCGAGCTGCTGTTCGACGAACGTCGGCACGACGGCCGGCGACGTCGGCGCGCGCACGATCTGCGCGGCCTTCAGCTCGCGCGTGAGGAACAGGTCGTACGCGCTGCCCTTGCCGACGGCGACACGGTTGTGTGGCTGATCGACGTCCGCATTGCCGCGGATCGGCGAATCGTCGCGCACGAGATAGAAGCCTTCGATCAGCACGTACGGTTCGGTGAATGCGACCGTTTCGCCGCGCAGCGGATCGACCGCGAAGAAGCCGAAGTCGGCACGCTCTTCGGTGAGCGCCTGCACCGACTTGCCGGCCGCATCGAACACGACGAGCTCCAGCTCGGCCGACAGCCGCTCGGCGAACGCGCGCGCGAGGTCGATCGACACGCCGAACGGCTCGCCCGTGGCCGGGTCGCGGTTCGCGAGGATCGGGTTGCCGAGATTGATCGACGCGCGCAGCTTGCCGGTCGGGGTGAACGCGGAGAGGACGGAAGGGTCGATGGTCATGGAAGGGCTCGTGGGGAATCGGATGCGCTGGTGGCGCGGGTGCTCAGGGTTTGAGAATGGCACTGATGCGCGACAGCGCATCGAGCGTATGCAACAGGTGTTGACGCAGCGCTTCCGACGCTTCTTCGTTGCGCTCGCGCTCGAGCAGCTCGAGCACGTGAAGATGCTGCTTCGCATGTTCGACGTAGCGCGCGCGATCCTGCATCGAGCGATACGACAGCAGGCGGCGCACGCGATTCACGCGCCGGATCGTGTCGATGAAGAAGCTGTTGCCCGATGCTTCGACGAGCGATTCGTGGAACCGCACGCCGCGATCGTGCAGTTGATCGGCGGTATCGGTCTCGATGCCGCCGGCGAGCAGGTGCTTCTCGACTTCACGGCACCGTTCGAGCACCTTCGGTTCGAGCCGGTAGCCGGGCTCGAGCAGCGCGGCCGGCTCGAGCGCGAGGCGCAGCCGGTACGATTTCAGCAGGCTGTCGGGCGTCGTCAGCATCGGCGAGAACTGCCACCCGTAGCCCGGCTTGCGTTCGGCCCAGCCTTCCTGCGCGATACGCCCGAGCACGGCGGTGAGCTGCGCGTTCGTCAGCCCGTAGCGGGTGCGGATCAGCTGTTCCGAAAATTCGTCGGGCAGCTCGCCCTTCAGGCGATCGTCCGCGATCCGGAAATACACGCTCGTGATCACGTCGGCTTCGCCGAGACCGAGTTCGTCGACGACGTCCGACAGCGGCTCGATCACGGGCTTCGCGACGAAGAAGCCGCGATTGCGCTCGCGTGTCAGGATGCCTTTCTCGTGCAGCAGCGCGAGGGCCTCGTTGACGGGTGAACGGGACACGCGCAGGCGGTCGGCGAGCATCTGCGCGGGCAGGTGCGCGCCGACGTCCAGTCCTTCCGTCTTGATCAGTTCGACAATCTGGGTCGCGATGGAGCGGTCGATCATGTGAGTGAGCATTCGGAGCGCCGCGGGCGGCTTCGGTCTCAAGCCTCCTGCGTCGCCAGGTTCTTCTGCAATATCAGCGGGATGACGCCGCCCGAGCGCAGCAGCTCGCATTCGAGACGGGTCTCGACCGCGGCCGTCGCGTCGACGGGCTCGACGCGGCCGTCGGCGCGCACGATGCGCACGGGCACCGTGCAGCGCGGCGACAGCGCATCGGCCGGCGCGTCGACCTCGAGCTTATCACCTGGCCGGAGCTCCAGCGTGTCGGGGTGGGTGCCCGCGGCGAAGCGCAGCGGCAGGATGCCCATCCCGATCAGGTTCGAGCGGTGAATGCGCTCGAAGCTCGCCGCCAGCACCGCGCGGATGCCGAGCAGCCGCTGGCCTTTCGCGGCCCAGTCGCGCGACGACCCGGTGCCGTAGCGCTCGCCGGCGACGAGTACGACCGGATTGCCTTCCTCCCGGTAACGCGCGGCCGCCTCGAAGATCGGCAACACGTCGCCGCTCGGCACGTGCAGCGTATGCGCGACCGGCATGCCGTCGCGCAGCCGGTTGACGAGGGTCCGGTTGTAGAACGCGGCCCGCATCATCACTTCCCAGTTGCCGCGCCGCGATGCGAACACGTTCAGGTCGTCGCGATCGTCGCCGCGCGATACGAGGAAATCGGCGACGAAGCTGTCCTTCGGGATCGCGCTGGCGGGCGAGATGTGATCGGTCGTCACGTCGTCGCCGAGCACCAGCAGCGGGTACGCGCTGTACGTGCCGAGCTGGCTGCCCTGCGACGCCGACGCGAACGGCGGCCGGCGCAGCGCGGTCGAGGCCGGATCCCACGGGAATTGCGCGCTGTCGGGCGCGTCGAGGTCGTGCCAGGCCGGGTTCGCACTGGCGTGCGCGAATGCGCGCGGGTAGTCGTGCGGATCGGCGGCGGCCGCCGTCAGTTCGGCGATGGCTTCGCGTGTCGGCCACAGGTCGCGCAGGTACACGGGCTGGCCGTCAGCCGCGTGCTGGAGCGGATCGCGGCTCATGTCGATTTCGGCGTCGCCGGCCAGCGCGAACGCGATCACGAGCGGCGGCGACATGATGAAGCCGAGGTCGAGATCCGGGTGGATACGCCCCGGGAAATTGCGGTTGCCCGACAGCATCGCGACCGGCCGGATCGACGCGTCGGCGAGCGCCGCCCGGATCGGCTCGGTCAGTTGCCCTGAGTTGCCGATGCAGGTCGTGCAGCCATACCCGACGATATCGAAGCCGACCGCCGACAGGTCGTCGATCAGCCCGGCCCGTTCGAGATAGGCCGCCGCCGCGGGCGAACCGGGACCGAGCGACGTCTTGACCCATGCCGGCACCTTCAGCCCGAGCGCACGCGCGTTGCGCGCGACGAGGCCGGCTGCGATCAGCAGCGCGGGATCGGACGTGTTCGTGCAGCTCGTGATCGCGGCGATCGCGACCGGATGCTTCGGCATCGACGGATGCGGATGCGCGGGATGGAACGCGAGCGGCGCGAGCGCGGCGGCCGTCTGCGAATGATCGAGCAGGTCCTGCGGGCGGCGCGGCCCGGCGACGTGCATGCCGATCGACGCGAGGTCGATGTCGATCGTGCGCGTGTAGCGCGGCTCGGCATCCGGATCGAACCACAGGCCGGCTTGCCGCGTGAACGCTTCGACGAGCCGGACCGCCGATTCGGATCGATGGGTCGCGCGCAGATAGTCGAGCGTGTTGCCGTCGACCGGGAAGAAGCCGGTCGTCGCGCCGTATTCAGGCGCCATGTTCGCGACGACCGCGCGCTCGCCGGCACCGAGCGTGGCGACGCCCGGGCCGAAGAACTCGACGAACTCGCCCGATACGCCGATTGCACGCAGCCGTTGCGTGACGGTCAGCGCGAGATCGGTCGCGAGCACGCCCGCGCGCAACGCGCCGGTCAGCCGCACGCCGATCACGTCGGGAATGCGCTGCATCACCGGCATCCCGAACATCACCGTCTGCGCTTCCAGCCCGCCGACACCCCAGCCGAGCACGCCGATGCCGTTGATCATCGGCGTGTGGCTGTCGGTGCCGATCAGCGTGTCGGGCACGGCCCAGCGCTCGCCGTCGCGCGCCAGCGTCGTGACCACCGTCGCCAGTTGTTCGAGGTTGATCGTATGCATGATCCCCGTGCCCGGCGGATGGATGCGTACGCCCGTGAGCGCCTTCGACGCCCAGCGCAGGAACCGGTAGCGCTCCGCGTTGCGGCGCAGTTCCAGCTTCAGGTTCAGGGGCGCGGCGTCCGGCTGCGCGAAGTACTCGACGGCCAGCGAATGGTCGACCGACGAATCGACGGGCAGCACCGGATTGAGCGACGCCGGGTCCGCGCCGGCTTCGGCCAGTGCATCGCGCATCCCGGCGATGTCGACGAGCGCCGGCGTGCTGGTCGTGTCGTGCATCAGCACGCGATTCGGCTGGAACGCGATCTCCGCCTCGCTGGTGGCGCGGCGCGTCCAGTCGACGATCGCGTCGACCGCCTGCCGCCGCTCGTCGCCGTCGGTGTTGCGGATCACGTTTTCGAGCAGCAGGCGCAGCACGACCGGCAGGGTGCGCAGCGTGTCGCCGAACTGGCCGGGGAGATCGACGAAGCGAAACGTCGCGCCATCGACCGTCAACCGGGCTTGCGAGGGGGAGTTGGTGTTTTCCATGACTGTATTTTTGCACTTTAACAAGTAAAAATGCAATCTAGTGCTAACCCGAGATACAACAATTCAGGAGACGACCGTGACGAAAACAGGCAACGACTCGGACGAAAACGGTCCGGATCAGATGCGCCGCCGCGTGATAGGGCACACGGCGGCGCTCGGCGCGCTCGCGCTCCTCGGCGCGGCCGCCGGGCCGGTTTCTGCAGACGAATCACACAAGGCTTTGAAAGGAAAAACACCCATGTTTGCTTATGTCGGATCGCGCACCACGCGCGAACGAAACGCCCGCGGCGACGGGATTAGCGTCTACCGCGTCGACGCCGGGACGGGCGCGCTCGAACTCGTGCAGCTCGTCAAGGATCTGGTGAATCCGTCGTTCCTCGCGCTGAGCGCCAACGGCGAACACCTGTATACGGTCCACGGCGACCTGAGCGACATCAGCGCATTCAAGGTCGACCAGGCCAGCGGCAAGCTCACGTTCCTGAATCGCCAGAGCACGCAGGGCAAGAACCCCGTGCATCTCGCGATCGATCCGACCGGCCGCTACGTCGTCGTGTCCAACCATATCGGCGCGAGTATCGCGGTGCTGCCGATCGCGGCCGACGGGACGCTGCAGGAGGTCGCGCAGCTCGTTCCGCTCGAAGGCCCGATCGGTCCGCATCGCATCGAGCAGAAGCAGGCGAAGCCGCACTTCAACCCGTTCGACCCGACCGGGCAATTCGTGATCGTGCCGGACAAGGGGCTCGACCGCGTGTTCTCGTTCCGGTTCAAGGACGGGCGGCTCGCGCCGGCCGATCCGGCGTTCGTCGTCACGCGGGAGACGGCCGGCCCGCGTCACGTCGCGTTTCATCCGAACGGCGCGCTCGCGTATGTCGTCAACGAACTCGACTCGACCGTCACGACCTATCGGTACACGTCGTCGAACGGTGCGCTGACGCCCGTGCAGATCGTGTCGTCGCTGCCGGACACGTACACCGGCAACAGCCGCGCGTCGGAGATCGAGGTCGATCCGGCCGGGCGCTTCGTCTACGCATCGAACCGCGGCGACGACAGCATCGCCGTGTTCCGCATCGACCCGGCCAGCGGCCATCTCTTGTTCGTCGCGGCCGAACCGGCCGGCGGCCGCACGCCGCGCTTCATGACCGGCACGCCGGACGGCCGCTTCATGTACGCGCTGAACGAAGACAGCGACAGCATCGTCGCGTTCGCGATCGATGCCGCGACGGGCCGCCTCAAGCCGACCGGCTTCTCGGTCGCGTCGGGCAGCCCCGTCTGCATGGTGTTTTCCGGACACCGCGCGTAATCCTTCCCGCCCCATCAGGAGACAGCCGGCGGCAGGTCCGCCGGTGGACAACCATGAATCAAGCAACCCCTATCGACGAACGCGCGCTGGTGCGCAAGATCGCGTGGCGCATCATCCCGTTCGTGTTCGTCCTCTACATCATTTCGTATCTCGACCGCGCGAACATCGGCTACGCCGCGCTGCAGATGAACAAGGACCTCGCGCTGTCGAGCGAGGCGTTCGGCTTCGCGTCGGGCATCTTCTTCATCGGGTATTTCCTGTTCGAAGTGCCCAGCAACGTGATGCTCAACAAGTTCGGCGCACGCGTGTGGATCGCGCGGATCCTCGTGACGTGGGGTGTCGTGTCGGTGATCTCCGCATTCGTGCACGACGCGACGCAACTCTACGTGCTGCGGTTCCTGCTCGGCGTGGCGGAAGCGGGCTTCTTCCCCGGCATCATCGTGTACCTGACCTACTGGTTCCGTGCGAAGGAACTCGCGACGACCGTCGCGCTGTTTACGGCCGCGATCCCGGTGTCGTACATCATCGGCGCACCGCTTTCGACGTGGATCATGGATCACGTCCACTGGTTCCAGTGGAGCGGCTGGCGCTGGATGCTCGTGCTCGAAGGCGCGCCCGCGCTGGTCGGCGGGATCCTGTGTTTCCTGTACCTGACGGACCGCCCGGGCGACGCGAAGTGGCTCACGCCCGCGGAACGCGCGTGGCTGCTGAACGAACTCGACAACGATCGCAAGGCGCGGCCGCGTGCGCAGCACCTCGGTTCGCTGAAGACGATGACGAACCCGAAGGTGCTGTACCTGTCGTTCATCTACTTCGTGTACCAGTGCGGCAGCCTCGGCGTCGGTTACTGGATGCCGCAGATCATCAAGGGCTTCTCGTCGAAGCTCTCGCATACCGAGATCGGGCTCATCGCGACGGTGCCCTACGTGGTTGCGACGATCGCGATGGTCATGTGGTCGCGTCGTTCGGACCGGCGCAGCGAGCGGCGCCTGCATTCGGCGATTCCGCTCGCGGTGGCTGCCGCGGCGTTGCTCGGCGCGGGGCTCGCGACGAACCCGTACGTGTCGATCGCGATGATCAGCCTGAGCCTCGCGGGCCTGTACGCGTTCAAGTCGCCGTTCTGGGCGCTGCCGACGCTGTTTCTCAGCCGCTCGACCGCGGCTGTGTCGATCGCGGTGATCAACTCGATCGGCAACCTCGGCGGCTTCGTCGGGCCGTTCATGATCGGCTTCGTCAAGGGAACGGGGCAGAGCGCGACGCCGGGGCTGCTGTTTCTCGCGGCGCTGCTCGTCGTGTCGTTCCTGATGACGTTCTTCATTCGCGTTCACGAACAGCCGGCCGACGACACGCCGTCGAACGTGGTGAACCAGACCCATTGACACGATGACGCGCAATCCGGCGGCGAGCCGGGATATATAACCGAAAGAGGAGATCGATTGATGAAGAAGCTTTCATTTTGCTTGGTTGTACTGAATTCAGTGCCGGCGATCGCGCTGGCGCAAAGCAGCGTGACGCTGTACGGGATCATCGACAGCGGCATCAATTACACCAGCAACGTGCAGACGGCACGGACGGCGGCAGGCCCGGTCGGCGGCCATCAGATCGCGATGATCGAAGGCGGGTCGGCTGGCCTGCAGGGGAGCCGCTGGGGGCTCAAGGGCAGCGAGGATCTCGGCGGCGGTCTCAAGGCACTGTTCGTGCTGGAGAGCGGTTTCTACAGCAACAACGGCGTGCTGAACCAGGGCGGCGCGATGTTCGGGCGGCAGGCGTATGTCGGCCTGAGCCATCCGGTCGGCACGGTCACGCTCGGGCGGCAGTACGATCCCGTCGTCGACTTCTACGGGCCGTTCCTCGCCGCGCCGCAGTGGGGCGGCTACATGACCTCGCATCCGGGCGACCTCGACAATGCGTTGAACACGCGCCGCATCAACAATTCGATCAAGTTCCGCAGCGCCAGCTACCGCGGGCTGACGCTCGACGCGTTGATGAATCTCGGCGGCACCGCCGGGTCGTTCTCGACCAACTGGATCTGGGGTGCCGGCGCGTCGTATGCGGCGGGGCCGTTTTCGATCGGCGCGGGCTACCTGAACGTCCGCAATCCGAACACGTCGTTTTTCGGCGCGAATCCGAATGCCGGCCCGGCGACGAGCAACAACCTCGGCAGCGCCGGCAGCGCGAGTGCGCCGGAGAGCAACCCCGTGTTCGCCGGCTATGCGTCCGCGAACCGGCTCGAAATCGCCGGCGTCGGAGCGGGCGTGACGCTGGCCGCCCTCAGCGTCAATCTCGCGTATTCGAATACGCGCTTCGAGGGGCTGGGCTCCGCGTCGGGGCCGAATGCGCTGCGTTACGCGGGCACCGCGGCGTTCAACAACGTCGAGATCAACGCGAAATACCAGTTCACGCCGTCGTTGCAGGCCGGTGTCGCCTACGACTACACGAGAAACGGCGGTGCCGGCGGCAAGGGCGGCGCGAACTACAACCTGTTCAGCGCGGGTGTCGATTATTTCCTGTCGAAGCGCACGGACGTTTATACGGTTGCCGTGTTCGAGAAGGCGAGCGGGACGGATTCGCTCGGGCAGCCGGCGGTTGCGCAGATTACCGGGTTGACGCCGTCCGCGACCGACAAGCAGGTTTCATTGCGGATCGGGTTGCGTCACAGGTTCTGAACAGGCGGGGCGACTGGAACGGCGCGCGTAAAGCCGGGTTTCGGCGGCGCGCCGGCGACACGGGGCGGGCGTTTGCCCGACCCGCTTTTTACCGTGGCGATTACTTGACCGCGACTTCCGTATGCACGACTTGCGGCGGGCTCTTGAAGAACGGGCCCGCCAGCTGTCGCCATGCCTGGAAGTCGTCCGATTGCCGGAAATGCACCATGTGGTCGTCCACGGTGTCCCACTTGACGACGAGCAGGTAGCCGCCGCTGCGCTCGATCACGCGGTGCAGCTCGGCGCCGCCGCAGCCGCGCGCACGCGCGAACAGCGGGAGTGCCTGGCGAACCGCCGCTTCGAATTGCTCGGCCTGCGACGGATCGATGTCGAGCGATGCCATTTCCAGAATCATGAAGGCTCCATAAGGGGTGAAGGATACGAACGGATCGTGATGCGACGCGCGCCGCGGACGGCGCATCCGGCAACGATACCGGAAGTCGGCCATGCGGTGGCGCCATGCGGTCATCACGACGCCGGCGCATACATCGTGCTTGCCGGCGTTTGCCCTGATGATTCCGACGCGCGGCGTGATCACGATCCGAACGTCGAGCAACGGGCATGAGCGCAAGGCGACGTGTCGTTACCGTCCCCGCTTGCGCCGCCGCCTTCGAAAGAAATTCCAGAACATCGCGGTCGCGTCCGGCCCCGTCGCGGAGTGGAATGCCTCGCGCGGATCGCCGCCGCTCCATGCGTGCGCCAGCCGGCGCACGATGCAGACCCGGACGATCAGCCGGCCGCCGCGCAGATAGTCCGTGTAATGCGCATCGTCGTGCGCATAGGTATGTTGCTCGCCGACGCGCAGTTCACCCTGTTCGTCGACGAGCCGGTTGATCCGCGCGAACGCGACGCCGAGCTGCAGCGCGTTTTGCTCGGCGACGACCGTATCGAGTCCGCCATGCACGACGAGCGCGGGCATGCCCGGATAAGCGCGAACGTCGACGCATGCGTCGACGACGCGTATCGGGTCGTCGTGCAGGCCGCGGCGCATCACGCTCATCGCGGCCATCGTCGACAGCGGCGGCGCGATGGCCGGACCGGAGTGCAAACCGACGGCCGCGAACAGCTCGGGATGGGCGATCGCCAGCCGCGCGGCCAGCCCGGCGCCGGCCGACATGCCGGCCAGATAGATCCGGTCGCGATCGAACCGGCGTTCTTGCACGAGCGCGTCGATCAGCGACGCGATCGCCGGGGCCTCCGACTGCGACGCATCGCCATGCCAGTTCCAGCAGCGATGCGAGTGGGCGGTCTTTGCCTGTTCGGGAAACAGCACGGCAAACCCGGCGCGCTCGGCGACGCGGCAAATGCGCGTGCCCGCGGCGAACGATTCGGCCGTCTGCTTGCAGCCGTGCAGCATCACGATGACGGGCATGCCTTCGGTCGTCGCCGGCGCGGCGGGCAGGTATAGCGCATAGGCAAGATGGTTGACGAGGCTGCCGGCGGACGGGCGCGCGGAATGAAACGAGCGAAGCCACGTGCCGGGGGCCTGGCGGGGCGATGCGCGAGCGGCGGGCGCAGGCGCTGGCGCCGTGCGACGCGGGGGCCGGGTGTTGGCCGGGCGCTTGGGCGATGCCGGCGGTTTGGTTGCCTTCCTTTTGGGCCGCGCGCTCGTCGCGGCGGAAAGCAGGTCGAAAGGCCGTAGCCAGAGGCTGGTTTTTTTCCTGGGCATGGACGGATCTCGTGCCGGCGGCTCGCGCGACAGCATGCGGCGCAGCCGGCCATCGGATGGAAGTCGAATGCGGCGGAGCACGATTCGTGCTGCGGGAAGCATCCGCGTCGAAGCGCTTCGGCATGACCGGCACGGAGGCGGCCGACCGGCCGGGCCGAATACCGCGCCACGCGACATCTTGACAGCCGTCGTCGCGATTCGGACAGGCCACGCGGCATGCTAGCAGGCGGCGCGCGCATCGAGTGAGATGGTTATGTGACGAATCGGTGAACGCTTCGGGGGTGTCGCCCCTCCGGTTCAATGGGGACTGCCGCGTATGCCGACGAGCCGGGATGTGCTACTGGCCGTGATCGTCACGCGCCGCGCGGTGGGCGAGATGATCGACCATCCGCTGCGCGGCGGGCTGCAGCGTATCGAAGCGCTGGAAACACACGATGAAGCGCCGCCGCGCCCATGCATCGGTGAGCGGGATCACCTGCACGCCGAGCGACTGCCGGTAAGCGGCCGCGACTTCGACCGGAATCACGCTGATCCCCAGGCCGGCGGCCACGACGCGAAACGCCGCGTCGAAACTCGACACGATCACGCGATACGACACGGTCCGGCCGCGGTCCGCGGCTGCCCGTTTGAGCATCGTGTGGACGGCCGTGGCCGGCGGCAGGCCAACGTGCTCGAATTCGAGCGTGTCGTCGAAGGCGACCGACCGGCGGCCGGCAAGCGGATGCTCGGGATGCACGGCGAGCGCCAGCCGATCATGGCGGTACGAGCGTGCCTGCAGCCCTTGCAAGTCGACGTTGTCCCAGCACACGCCGACCGCGGAAGCCCCTTCGCGCACCTGCCGGACGAGGTCGCGCGACAGCCGCTCCTCGACGTCGACTTTGATGTTGCGGTTGGCGGGATCGCGCATGAACGACGCGATGTCGTCCAGCAACACTTCCGCGATCGCCGACGCCGACGCGCAGATGCTCACGCGCCCCTGCAACCCGTCGCCGATCGCGGTGACGTCGGCCGCGATCCGGTCCATCGTGAACAGCATGCTGCGCGCGTGCTCGAGCAGCGCGATGCCGGCTGGCGTGGGCGCGACGCCGCGCCGTGACCGCGTCAGCGCCGGCACGCCGAGATCGCTTTCGAGCTGCGCAATGCGCTTGCTGATCGCAGAAGGCTCGATGTGCGCTTCCTTCGCGGCACGCGCGATGTTGCCGTGATCGCACACCGCCACGAACAGTCGCAGTGTCTTGAGGTCGATGTCGCGCATCGGTGCAGTCTCCGCCTGTCTAAACGTTCCGGGCCGGAAGTTATCGGCTCGATTTCGCCGATCTTCGGGTTCTCCGGGAATGTCAGAAATTACCACGTCGTCGGCGACACGTCGGTCGGCGCATGTGACTTACAAAACGCCTTCATGGCGATGGCCGACGCCGTCACGGCGCGGCGGCCGCCCGATCTCAGGCATTCCGTTTCGGAACGTTTTTGCTTCCAAACCGATGCTTTACGTTTTTTCGGGAATCTCTAAAGTAGGGCTATCGCCGGCGCGCAATGATCGGCCCCAGATTGTGGAGACAGCAACGTCATGCCTTCTTTTCCCACCCATGTCGTGATTCGCGAGGTCGGATTGCGCGACGGCCTGCAAAGTATTCAGGCCGTTCTGCCGACCGGGCGCAAGATCGAATGGATCGCCGACGCATACGCGGCCGGCCAGCGCGAGATCGAAGTCGGCTCCTTCGTGCCCGCGCGGCTTCTGCCGCAACTCGCGGATACCACCGAACTCGTCGCGTATGCGAAAACGCTGCCGGGCCTCGCCGTGTCGGTTCTGGTGCCGAACCTGAAAGGCGCACAGCGCGCTATCGAAACCGGGGCCGACCTGGTGCTCGTGCCGTTGTCCGCGAGTCACGAACACAGCCTCGCGAACCTGCGCAAGACGCCCGACGAAGTCGTCGCCGAGGTCGCGCGCATCCGCGCCGAGCGCGATGCCGCCGGGGCAAAGACGCTGATCGAAGGCGGCATCGGCACGGCCTTCGGCTGCACGATCCAGGGGCGCGTCGAACCGGACGAGGTCCTGCGCTGCATGCAGGCGTTGCTCGATGCGGGCGCGGATCGCGTCAGCATCGCCGATACGGTCGGCTACGCGGGGCCGGCGGCCGTGCGCGCGCTGTTCGAGCGGGCACGTCGAATTGCCGGCGACCGCTTCTGTTGCGGTCACTTCCATGACACGCGCGGCCTCGCGCTCGCGAACGTCTACGCCGCGCTGGAAACCGGCGTCGCGCGTTTCGATGCCACGCTCGCCGGAATCGGCGGGTGTCCGCATGCGCCTGGCGCCAGCGGCAATGCGTCGAGCGAAGACCTCGCGTTCATGCTCGACGACATGGGCATCGATACGGGCATCGACCTGACGGCGCTGCTTGCGCTGCGCGCGAAGGTTGCGCGCTGGCTCGACGGCGAATCGTTGCACGGCGCGCTGTGGCGGGCCGGCTTGCCGAAAACACATCGCGCGTCGACCGCGCACATTGCCTGAGGACATCATGGAAACAAACGCAAAACTGCCGCTCGACGGCGTGCGCGTGATCGAGTTCACGCACATGGTCATGGGGCCGACGTGCGGGATGATCCTCGCGGATCTCGGCGCGGAGGTCATCAAGATCGAGCCGCCCGGCGGCGACAAGACCCGCAAGCTGCCGGGCCTCGGCATCGGCTTCTTCCGGACCTTCAACCGCAACAAGAAGAGCGTTGTCCTGGACATCAACACGCCGCAGGGCAAGGACGCCGCGGTCGAACTGATCGGCACATGCGACGTGATGCTGGAGAATTTCCGTCCGGGCCTGATGGCGAAGCTCGGCCTGGACTACGACACGCTGTCGAAGGTGTTCCCGCGGCTCGTCTACGTGTCGCACAAGGGCTTCCTGCCCGGCCCGTACGAGCAGCGCCTCGCGCTCGACGAAGTGGTGCAGATGATGGGCGGGCTGTCGTACATGACGGGGCCGGTGGGCCGGCCGTTGCGCGCGGGAACGTCGGTCAACGACATCATGGGCGGCATGTTCGGCGCGATCGGGGTGCTCGCCGCGCTGCGCGAACGGGATGCCACCGGACGCGGCCAGGAAGTGCAAAGCGCGCTCTTCGAGAACTGCGTGTTCCTTTCCGCGCAGCATATGCAGCAGTATGCAATGACGCATGAAGCGCCACCGCCGATGCCCGCGCGCGTGTCCGCATGGAGCGTCTACGACGTGTTCACGCTTGCCGACGACGAACAGCTGTTCATCGGTGCCGTCAGCGACAAGCAGTTCGTCACGTTGTGCGACGTGCTAGGCCGGCCGGATCTGCCCGCCGAGCCGCGCTTCGCCAGCAACGCGCTGCGGGTGGCGGTACGGCCGGCGTTGCTCGATGTCCTCGGCGACATATTGAAGGACCACCGTGTCGACGAGCTGACGCCGAAGCTCGAAGCCGCTGGCATTCCGTACGCACCGATCGTGCGACCGGAGCAACTGCTCGACGACCCGCATCTCAAGGCCAGCGGCGGCCTCGTGCCGATGGTGGCCGATGATGGCACGACGACCGACGTCGTGCTGCTGCCGCTCACGATGGGTGGGCGCCGGCCGGGCGTCCGGCAGGCGCTGGCGCGGGTCGGCGAACACACGCACGAGATTCTTTCGCGGCTGACCGGACGCGCGGTCGCATGACCCTCTACCGTATCGGCAGCAATCCGGGCCGTCGAGGCGTCGCAGCAAGAAACCGTTGAGAACCGCGCGCCGCGCATGACGCGCGCGGCGCGCAACACCGGCGGACGGACCACGATCGAACAACAAGGCCGTCGACAATCGCCGTATTCAGGAGACATTCATGCAGCCCACCGTCACCGCGGATTCCCGTCCGCATGATTCGCCCTTCATCGATGTCCACGCCATGCCGGGCGCGGCGATCGCCGCGCGCATGGACCGTCTGCCGATCACCCGCCATTTGTGGATGCTGGTGCTGCTGATTTCGCTGGGCGGATTTTTCGAAGTCTACGACCTGATCTTCACCGGCTATATCGCGCCGGGCATGGCGAAGAGCGGGGTGCTGCAAACGACCACGCACGCATTCTTCGGCTTCACCGGGATCGCCGGCTTCATTGCCGCGACGTTTGCCGGGCTGTTCGTCGGTACGTTCGGGCTGGGCTGGATGCCCGATCGTTACGGCCGGCGCACGGTGTTCACGGTGTCGCTGCTCTGGTACTCGATCGGCTCGGTGATCATGGCATTTCAGACGAGCGCCGAAGGCATGATCCTGTGGCGCTTCATCACGGGGATCGGTGTCGGAGTCGAGATCATCACGATCGACAGCTACGTGACGGAACTCGTCCCGCAACAGATGCGCGGCCGCGCGATGGCGTTCAACCAGAGCGTGATGTTCGCGGCGGCGCCGGTCGCCGCGATCCTGTCGTACTGGCTCGTGCCGACCACGGTATTCGGTATCGACGGATGGCGCATCGTGGTGCTCGCGGGCGCGGTCGGTGCGCTGCTGGTGTGGTTCATCCGGCGCGGTGTGCCGGAGAGTCCGCGGTGGCTCGCGATGCACGGACAGGTCGACAGGAGCGACGCGATCGTGCGCACCATCGAGGCGATCGTCGAACGTCAGTCGGGCAAGCCGCTGCCGCCGCCGTCGCCGGTCGTCGAACAGCCGCGCCATCGACGTGCATCGCTCGCGCAGTTGTGGCAGCCGCCGTATCGGTCGCGCCTCGTGATGCTGATCGTCTTCAACTTCTGTCAGGCGATCGGCTACTACGGTTTTGCGAACTGGGTGCCGACGCTGTTGATCAGCCAGGGCATCACGGTCACGAAAAGCCTGCTCTATTCGTTCATCATCGCGTTCGCGTTGCCGGTCGGGCCGCTGCTCGCGATGGCCGTCGCCGACCGGATCCAGCGCAAATACCTGATCGTCGGCGGCGCGCTGGTCGTGATCGCGTGCGGGACGGCGTTCGCGCAAGTCAAGGCGGTGGTGCCGCTCATCCTGCTAGGCGTGTCGATCAGCTTCGCCGGCCAGATCATCTCGGTCTGCTACCACGCGTACCAGGCAGAGCTGTTTCCGACGGCCGTGCGGTGCCGGGCCAACGGCATCGTGTACTCGGCCAGCCGGGTCGGCGCGATGATATCGGGCTTTTCGATCGCGTTCCTGCTCCGGGATTTCGGCTTGCCCGGCGTATTTGCCGGCATCACGGCATGCATGGTGGCGGTCGCCGTATCGATCGGGTTCTTCGGGCCGAAGACCAACGGGTTGCGTCTCGAGGAACTGAACCGCTGATGCACCGTTGCATCGAGTGACGACGCGCAAGTGCTCGATTCGCGCCGATCGTCACCGGCGTTTCGGCAACGTCGCTCCCAGTACGCTGAACGCCGCGCCGGGCAATTCGTTCAACCGTTCGACCACGCTGCTGACCGGATAGAACGATTCGACCGAATCGTCGAGAATCGCGACGCCGATAAGTTCGATACGCTGCGCACGAAGCGCGCACGCAGGTCGGTGCGCAGGATCGCCGGGTTGCCGCCGTCGGCGTCGTCGCGCCGCGCGAAGCCTTCGTGATGCCGCTTGCGCAGCTTTGCGTCGAGGTTATCCGCCTCGACGACCGTATCGACGGACGTGCTGCCGTCGGGCCGGTAATGCTGGTCCGGTACATGTGCGCGCGTTCGGAGCGGCTGACGACCCATTGCCCGGCGGAAGGATCCGCCAGTTACCGATAGACGCCGAGGACCGACGGGGCGGAAGGTGCGTTGTCAACGGTTGCGTTCATGGTCGGAAGCGGAACGGGGCGGCGGGATCGGCGGCGCGGACGTGGGGATGCGGCGGGGGCAGGTCAGGCCTGCCATGCGAAGGCCGGTGTGCCGGCCGTCGAATTTGCGGAAGTGCGTTAGCGGCGACGGATCAACCGATCACTTCCGTTTCGGCTTGACCGTCCTGGCTTGCCAGCTTTCCTCATCCAGCAGGCGGGCGAACAGTCGATTTCGCATGGCGCCGGTCAGTGGCGTCAAACCAAGCAGCACGTTGAACGCAATGCCGCTCGCCGCGAAGTAACGCAGCAGCGAGAGTTCGAAATCACCGGACTCCTTGTCCATGGCTTTCAGCTTGTCGGCATCGGTGTTGTCTCGGCCCTCCAGCAGTTCCGGGCTTTCGATGATGGCCGCCAGTACCGCGCGTGCGACCGAGTTCGGTTGATTGATGGCTTCCCGAAAAATCGCGATCTGGGCCGCGAGCGTCGGCTCGGCCTTCGACGCCCCCTCCTTCACGAGGTAATCGCGCCCGAACTGCTCGAATTGCTGCTGCTGGAATTCGAGCAGCGCCTCGAGCACGCCCTGCTTGGTACGGAACTGATGCAGCAACCCCCCCTTGCTGATGCCGCTTTCACGCGAGAGCGCGTCAAACGTCAAGCCTCCGACGCCGTCGCGTGTGAGGATGCCGAGTGCTGCATCGATGGCCTTCTTGCGGGAAATTTCCGAGCGGGTCTGGTTGTCCATTGGTTCGTCGCGATGGCGTCGCGCTTGTGCGCGGTGATGGGGCGATAGGGCGAGGCGAGCTCGAGATGATGCGTTCGGCCGCAAGCCGGCATTGTACCTTGGCGATGAACTTTCACAAAACAAACCGGGTAGACGGTTTACATGTTGCAGGGGCGGTGCTACGCTTGCCTCGCGTCAACCCTTCCGCCATTTCACCTCTGGCGCCGGCCGAGCGCCTTCCACGGAATCCGACATGCTCACACCCAAATTTGGCTCTTTCATTTTTTCCGGCGTCACGGTGCTGACGTTGACCGCATGCGCCGGTGTGCAACCCGTTGCCTATTCGGGCATTGCCTCCTCGCCGCAACTGACGCAGAACCGCAGCGGTGACGCCGCCAAGGTGCCGTACCGATATGCGGCGCGCGTGGAATGGTCGCAGTACCGGCAGGTGATTGTGGATCCGGTCGTCGTGTATGCCGGCCAGGACAATCAGTTCGGCGACTTGAAGACCGAGGACAAGAGCGCGCTTGCCGATTACATGGGGAAGGTATTCGCCGACAAACTCGCCAAGCGCTTCCAGCTCGCGTCGAAGCCGTCCCCTGCGACACTGCGCGTACGGCTCACGCTGACTGGCGCGGAGAAGACCACGGCGGTTGTCGGGCAAGCCATGCACTTCGATATCGCCGGCAATCTTTATAACGGCGTGCAGGCAATTCGGGGTGGCAAGGGGGCGTTCAGCGGTTCGGTTTCGTACGCCGTCGAAGTCTATGACAGCACGAGCGGTCAACTGCTGACCGCCTATGTGACGAAGCAATACCCGAACGCCATGAATCTGCCGGCTGCATTCGGTTCGCTCAGTGCTGCCCGGACCGGTATCGACAAGGGTGCAGATGCGCTCGTTGCCCAACTTCGGTGACGGCAGCGATGTCACGCTCGCCACGAAGCAGCGAGTCGATGTCGAGGCATCCAGGATGAGCTGACCGAAATTGACGAGGAGCCGGGAACATGCGCGAAATCGCCTGCCTCATTCTTACCACGCCACCACCGCTCATGGTTTCGATCGTGTTCCTGGTCGCCTATATGGCGATCGGGATTCCTGCTCACGTGATCCGAGGCGCGCTTGCACGGGACATTTTCGGTACGATGGCCGGCGTTTTTGCGTCGCTCTTTTATCTGACACTCGTGCTGGGCTTCCAGACCGACATCCAGGACCTGTCTCGATGACCGCGCGCGGGCCATGTCGGCTGCAGGCGACGCAGTGAGCCCGCCGGAGCCGTATCGATCGTTCGATTGTCGCGCAGCAACGAGCGTTGGCAAAAGACGCGTGTCGTCGCCCGAATGGGCACCTGCACGGCGACCTGCGGAGCCGCCGGCGAAGTGCCTTCCAGCGGGCATGGACGCCCGCCGGTAACACGAGCGTCGTGCAACGACGCTTCCTCAGTTTTCATTGATCCGGGGTTGAATGCCGGAGATCGCTCTGTCCATCTCCGGCATGATGGTGGTTCGACCTTTGCGAAGCCATGCCTGTCCAGCCGAACTCGTATAGAAATCGTTGACGCCACGGAGTTCGCCTACCGTGAAATTCCTTGCGCAGCTATCCGTCAACTGCTTGAGTACCGGATCCCTGAGATCGTTGACGGCGTCTTCGATCATCTCGCGATAAGTGCTGGCGTCCGACGATCCGGCCCGTCTGCGCTTGCGACCGGCGGTGTCGTACGATTTTCCGACGAGGTCGCGGATACGCTGGTCCATATCGTCTTCCATGCCTGACGACCAGAGCGCTTGACGGCAGAGGGTGCGCTTCTCGCCGAATCGATTCAGATCGTCGAGGCCGCGAAACTGAGCATGTGCCGTCGAAATGAAACCGGTCGCTGCCAGGCACGACACGATCGGCACGAAGTATGAAGTTTTCATCTGGGCCAGTTCTAGAAGCCGTTCGTCAAGTAAGGAACGTCGGTTGAAAATACCGTCACGATGATGAGGACGCTCACGAGCGATGCAACAAGCGGGGCTGCAAGCAACAGCAGCGTGCCGATTGAAAATCCGCGGCTCGGGGTGGGTGTGGTTGGGTGGCGCATGGTCGCTGTGCGATGAGTGACAGAAGGGAGTACGGTCTGCTGCGCTCGCGCGATGGATACCGTCATGTGAGCGTTGGTCGACGCCGAGACAACGGCATATCGAGCTCCCGCACATCCGTTACGCGTTGAGCGATCGAGCAGTGCGGGTCGTCGCATGTACGGATTCGACATACGACTCATGCTAACATACAAACCGTCTAGACGGTTTGTATGTTAGCATGATCTTCCGGGCGCAGGTCCTGCAAGTCGGGACTGTTCGGAAGAGGTGTTGATCGTTACCAGGAGGTTGATATGAAGTGGTTCGTCCGAGCTGTTTGTGTTGCTGGCTGTATCGCGCTTGGCGGATGCGGCCTCGCTGCGGCACCGTGTCGCATCGCGTCTGCGGGGATCAAGATCGTGCCGGTCGTGGGGCACGTGGCCGCGGCGCCGATGGACGCGTGTGCGACCATGATCGATCCGTAAGTCAGGATTCGGATTTCTGATCAGACGTTGGATATTGCGGCTGTCGGCGCCGCAGGCTTCACCGATACGTCCACAACCGGTGCAGCACGAACATCGTCGGCGGGATCAGCAGCGCGATCGCGACGATGGCCCAGCCGCGCGGCACGTCGAGCAGTTCCGCGGCGTGCGCGAGCAGCATCGTTTCGGCGAAGCCGGCCAGCGCGACGGTCAGATAACGCAGCAGGTTGCGCGAATGTACGCTCGCCGAGAAGCTCCACAGCGTATTCGCGAGATACGAGAACGCCGTCGCGCAGACGAATGCGACGGCGTTCGCGATCACCTGCGTTGCATCGAACAGCGCGTACATCGTGGAGGCGACCAGCACGTGCAGCGCGGTCGAGCAGAGTCCGGACAGACCGAAGCGCGCCAGCCGCACGCGCTCCGCATAGAGCATTTCGAACATCGCCGGCTCCGCCGGTCAGCGCGCGCCGACCCGCACGCGGGCCGGCTGGACGCGGCGGCGTGCGGCCGTGCGTCGTGCATCGCGCGCGACCGGCAACTCGATCACCTTGCCGTGCGCCTGGTAGCGGCGGCGAATCAGATAGACGGGTCGTTGCTTCGACTCGTCGTAGATGCGCCCGATGTACTCGCCGACCACGCCGATGCCGACGAGCTCGATCCCGCCGATGAACAGCATGACCGACAGCAGCGACGAGTAGCCGAGCACCGGGTTGCCGAACAGCAGCGTGCGGCCCACGATGAACGAACCGTACAGGAACGCGAGCGCGGCGATGCCGACGCCGATGTAGGTCCAGCTGCGCAGCGGCACGGTACTGAAGCTCGTGATTCCTTCGAGCGCGAAGTTCCACAGCTTCCACCCGGAGAACTTCGAGTGCCCGGCGCTGCGCGCATCGCGCTGGTACTCGATGATGACGGTCCGGTAGCCGACCCATGCGAACAGCCCTTTCATGAAGCGATGCCGCTCGGGCAGGCTGCGCAGCGCATTCACGACCCTGCGGTCCATCAGCCGGAAGTCGCCGACGTTCTCGGGCAGCTTGACGTCGGACAGCAGGTTGTGCACGCGGTAGTAGATCGCGGCGGCGGTGCGCTTCGCGAACGAATCGCACGCGCGGCTGCTGCGCTTCGCGGCGACGACTTCCGCACCGTCGCGCCAGTGCTCGAGCATCACCGGAATCAGGCTCGGCGGATCCTGCAGGTCGGCATCGAGCGGGATCACCGCGTCGCCGGCGGCTTCGTCGAGGCCGGCCGTCAGCGCCGCTTCCTTGCCGAAATTGCGCGTGAGATCGATGACGCGCACGCGGCGGTCGGTCATGCTGATCCGGATCAGCCGGTCGAGCGTGTCGTCGCGGCTGCCGTCGTTGATACAGACGATCTCGAAGCGGATCGCGTCAAGATCGGCCATCAGCGGAATCACGACGTCGAAGAAGCGCTCGACGGCTTCGCCTTCGTTGTAGAACGGCACGACCAGCGAGACGAGCGGCGTGTGGAGTGGTTCGCGCATGATGGGTTCCCCTGTAGCGACGTATCAGCGGCCGATGCCGAAAGTCGGGCGGCCGATGCGGCGCAGTCCGTGCGCCGGGCGGTGGTGTGAGCGGGCCGGATGCGTGAAGCCGGTTTCGGTGGAGTTGTCACGCGCGTCGGGCATCGACGGCACGTCGTGCCTTTCCTGTGCAATCCGGCTGACGAGCAGCGCGAGCGACGCCAGCGTGACGAGCGGCATGAACTGGAACGACAGATGCGGCACCAGCACGAGGCCGGCGAGCGGCATCACCCATATCGTCAGCAGCCACTCGCGATCGAAGCGCCGCCAGCCGTGCGTCCACGCATAGCGCGCGTACCACGCGATCACGAGCCCGTACCAGGTCAGGTCGTAGTCGTACAGGTAGGGGCTGACGATCAGGCATGCGCAGGCGAGGGTTGACGCGCGCAGCGCGTACGAACACGCGCCGCGCCATGCATACACGACGACGATCGCGGCGGTCGCGGCCGACAGCAGCTGCAGCGCGCGCGCGATGTAGGCGGGCCAGCCGGCGAGGGTCGCGAGCGCGAACACGGTCGGCATGCGCGCGAGCTTGACGTGCCCCGTGCCGACGATCTGGTACGCATCGTTGATCCCGTGCACGAATGCGACCCACGAACCGATGCCGAACGCGAGCGTCGTCAGTGCGACGCCACCGGCGATCGTCGCGGCCCATGCGGCCAGTGCGCGCCATTGTCCGGCGCACAGCAGCGCGAGCGGGAACAGGATCGCCATCTGCGGCTTCATCGTCAGCAAGCCGAAGCAGATGCCGGCGATGACGGGGCGGCGATTCAGCGTCAGCAGCCCGACGCCGGCGAGCGTCGCGGTGAAGAGGCTCGTCTGTCCGATGATCACGGTGAGAAACGCACCCGGGAACGCGAGCGCGCAAAGCAGCGCGGCGTCGCGCTGCACGGTCGCGCGGATGGTCGCCGCGAACAGCAGGTAGGTGACGCCGAGCCACAGCACGAGTGCGAGCAGGTACGGCAGCCAGCCGAGCGGCAGCACGAACAGCAGCATGGTGGGCGGGTAGAGCCACAGCAGTACGCCGTTCGAGGCGTTCATCGTCGGAATGGCGAGCTTCTCGCCCACGAACAGCGCGGGGAAGTTCCATGCGTCGACTGCGTGCCCGTGTGCGGCGAGGCGGGCTGCGCTCCAGATCGCTGCCATATCCTGCGACATCGGTTCGGGTACGGACGTATGCGACCAATGAATGCGAGCAAGGTACACGCAGATGAACAGCAGTTCGGTCAGCAGCGCCGCCGCGGCGTAGAGGAGCACGCGATCGTGATTGAGCCAGTGCGGGAAACGGCGCGGGCCCGCGATCGGCAGCTCCGGATGAGCGTTGGTGGCGGATTCGACGTGCAGAACGGTGCGGGGCGTCTTCATTGCAGGCTCCGCGACGCGAGCGTCGCACGACGCACGGTGATGAACAGCATCGCGAGCACCACGACCGGGCCGATCTGCGGAAGCGCCATGATCCGGTTGAACAATTCGAACACCGGCAGCAGCCACGCGAGCACGATCACGATCTGGTCGCCGGGCAGCCAGCCTTCGTCGAGTCCGTGGGCGATCAGGCAGAAGATCGCGATGCCGAGCCACGGCAACTCGTATTGCCACAGATACGGGGTCGTCAGTAGCGTGGCGATTGCCAGAACCGCACCGCGAAGCCGCATGTCCTGCGTGCGGCGCCAGACGTCAATTGCGGCGGCGATCGCGAGCAGCCCAATGACGGCTTGTGCGGCGAGCGCGACGGCAATCGACGCCCCCGCGAGCCGCAGCGCGGCGAATGGCGTGGGCGAAACAAACCAGTAGGCGGGAAGGGCGAAATGCGTGCCGCGTACCGTAGACAGCGTGTGAGCGATGCCGTTCAGCGAGCCGATGCCGGCTAATGCAATGCCGGCCGCGGTAAACAGTGTGGCCGTGAGCGCTGCCGATGCGAAGGTGCGCCATGCGCGCGTTGCGATCAGCGCGAACGGAAACACCATCGCCATCTGCGGCTTGATGGCGAGGAGCCCGATCAGTATGCCTGCGACGATCGGGCGTCGACCCAACAGATGCAGCGCGAGTGCGGCGATACCGGCGGTCAGGAGGCCGTTCTGTCCGTAGAAAACGCATGCGCTCACAGCCGAGTATGCGAGCACGACGAGCGCGGCGGCGCGTGGGACGGGCAGGTGCGTGCGCAGTCCGGACAGTCGCTGGACGGCGTACGCATAGCATAAAAGACTGCCCGCAAAAAAGAGGAAATACGCGGGCAGGAAAGGCACGAGGGCGACCGGCGCGATGAACAGCAGCATCGTCGGCGGATAAAGCCAGGGCAGTAATTGGTGTCGCAGATCTGCACCAAAACGGGTTGCCTCGGCATTGGAGAAGAAGACCGGATCGTAGACCGCTGCGGCGTGGCCGTGCAGTACGAGATGCGATGCGGTCCAGAAGACGGAAAAATCGATTCCGGGGCGAGCAACGGACTCCGACGTGAAGGCGTCTGATAGGACGGCCCAGGTGATCACGAATGCCGCGCAAAGCATCAGCATGATGCAGCTATACGGAATGATCCGGTCGGCCGTCAGCCATTGAGCACAGCGTTTGGCGCGATAGCGCCTTCCTTGATTGGCTGTGTACATGATGCCCCGTTTGCAGTGAGGGCCGCGTGATCTGCCGCAGCCCTTTTGTGTTGTCGTGTATCCGGATCGAATCGCATTCGATGGCGTTGTCCGGTGAATGCATTGTTGGAGAAAAAACTGCGTGACGCAAACCACGGGCTGAATCGAGCGATATCGAATCGGCAGCAAAATGGCCGAAAACCGGGTTTTCACGTCTGAGAAAACCGGGACGGCGCAAATGATGTTTCTCGCTTGAAACATTCTGCGTTTTCGGTCGGTCCGGCATCGCCCGGAATACGCGTCCGGCACATGACTTCGCGGATTCGGGAAAATCCCGAGAAAATTTTTTGCGGCCCTTGCGCAGTGCGGCGGCGCTGGGGCGGGCTCGTTGGCTGGCCGGCGTACATATATCAAATTTGAAACATTTCGGGCATCGCGCCGGGAGCCGGCCTCTCGGTGAAACGCCGAAACCCTTGCTGCATCGGGATTTCGTCACGGCTGGCCTGCTCTTTGCGACATGGTCCGCACGACTGTCGACGACGTGATGAACGACCGGTTGACGCAACAGACTGACAAAACCGGACTGAATCACCTGCGGAAAGTAACGGATCGAGGGCGCGTCGGGGAATACGCCGCCCAGGCCTTGAAAGCCGCCAGTAACGTCGACCGATCGAATTAGGCGACGGCATCGTCCGCGCAATAAGAATCACATGACAGCATTTGGGGAATAAAAATGAAAGACCAGAGCACACCGCGGCTTGCACGCCGCGACGAGAATCTGCAGCAGTATCGACGCACTCGCGTCAGCCGTTCAATCCGAACCCATGCGCCGGACGGAAACCATTCCGTCCCGCTCGATCGCGACGTCTCGCCGATCGGAGCGCGCATGCGTATCGCACGCACCAGCTCACCCACATACGTTCGCCCGGACAGGCTCGCAACCTGCCGTGCGTGTCGCTGAGCGCCGCACTCGAATTCATTTTGTTGTGCCTGTAGTAGCCGCTCCCGGCGTCGATCCCCGACAACGGGAATTTCATAGTAGTGCGAAAGGAGAATAGCCATGTTCACGTTCATCCAGAAGATCCGTGGTTTCGTTCAAGACGAGCAAGGCGTGACGGCCATCGAATACGGCCTGATCGCTGCGCTGATCGCAGTTGGGCTCGTCGCGGCGCTGACGTTGGTCGGGAACGACCTCAAGGACGTCTTCAACACGATTGCAAGCGACCTGGCCACGGCGATCTGAATGGCGGGACGGCGAACGGTGAGTCCGGCCCGTTCGCCGTCATCTCGCCGCTTGTGGAGGGCCGGACGCAACTCTCTAAAAAATGTTGGATGGACCGAACGGTGGATGGCTCGGCCGGTGCAGTACTCGAGCCGCCCCCGCTCTTTTGACCAACCGAATCGGAGGCCGTCATGCGGGCCAGGGTACGCGCGGTATCGGTATCGCAATGGATCGACGACGAGCAGGGTGTGACGTCGATCGAATATGCGCTGATCGCGGCGGTGTTCGCCACCATCGTGCTGGGAAGCGTGATGACGCTGAAAGGCTCGCTCGACGATGCGTACAACTCGATCGCGTCGATCGTGACCGCGGCGGTCAGTACCGCACTGGGTCAGTGATTCTCACTATTAGGTCCAATCGAGGTTCGCCATGTTGCCTGCCGCCCTGCCTTATCCGGTTCCGTTGTGCGTGACGTTACTCGTGATCGTTGCGGCGAGCACGGACATCGCGAGCCGACGCATTCCGAACCGGCTCGTCGCGATCGGGCTGGTTGGCGCGTTGATCACCCAATGCGTGCTGCACGGCGTCCAGGCAGGTGCACTCGCGTGGCTCGCCGGCGCAGCGACCGGCCTCGGCCTGCTGTTGCCATTCTATCTGCTGCGCGGGATGGCCGCAGGCGACGTGAAGCTGATGCTCGCGATCGGCGCCTGGGTCGGCGCACAGATGACGTTCTACATCGTGCTTGCCACCTTTCTGGCCGGCGGGATCGGCGCGATCGGCTTCGCACTGCTGCGAGGGCGCATGCGCCGGATGTGGGCGAACGTCCGGATGTTGATCGCGCGTCGCTCGACCAGCGCGCATGCAGGGGCAACCGACGGCCCCATGGAAGTCGCGTCGGTTGGCGCGTTGCCGTACGGCGTGGCGATTGCCGCCGGCACGCTGGGCATGCTGTTCGTTTCGTGCGCATAGCGCGACGAACCTGCAACGAGGATGGAACGAACATGAACACGAACCCCACCGAACCGAAACGCGACGCGCAGGTTGCACACCTGCCGCATCCGTCGCCGTTTCGGGAGGCGCATGCGAAACCGGGCGCACAGCTGCCGCCGGCGCCGCGCTCGATCGAGGAAACCGGACTGAGCCAGTCGTTCGTCGCAGGGCTCGTGCTGAAGTCGACGCTGGTGCTCGGTCGCCCGTCGTACGGCGACCTGATCGAGCGACACTGCCTGCCGCTCGCGGTGCTCGACGACGTCTTCGCATTCCTGGTGCGCGAGCATCTGGTCGAATTGACTCATCGCGGAAAGACGGACCTCGACGTGACGTTCCGCCTGACCGACGCGGGCCGTGTACTCGCGCTCGAAGAGCGGGCGCGCAGCAGCTATAGCGGGCCCGCGCCGGTGACGCTCGACGCGTATCTCGACTGCGTGGATACCCATTCGGTGCGCAAGTTGCGCGTAACGCAGAACGCCGTGTGGGCCGTGTTCGAAGGCATCGTGATGGACACGGCGGTCCTCGACTCGGCTGCTGCTGCGCTGAACTCCGGCCGTCCGCTGCTGATCTATGGTCCGGCCGGCAGCGGCAAGACCTTCCTCGCGGAGCGGCTCGGCTCGCTGATGGGCGGTCACGTACCGGTGCCGCACGCGATTTACGCGGCCGGCGAAGTGATCCAGATCTACGACCCGCTCGTGCATGTCGACGCGGCATCGCAAGCGGACGGCCAATCGGTCGATCGCCGCTGGCGTCTCTGCGAGCGGCCGGTCGTGATGTCCGGCGGGGAGCTGACGCTCGACGAGCTCGACCTGCGCCGCGATGAAGCGGCCGGCTTCTACCAGGCGCCGCCGCACATGAAGGCGAACATGGGCATGTACATCGTCGACGATCTCGGTCGCCAGCGTGTCGAGCCGCGCGACCTGCTCAATCGCTGGCTGCGTCCGCTCGATCGTGGCGTCGATTTCCTGACGCTCGAGTCCGGCAATCGCTTCGTGCTGCCGTTCGACGTCTGGCCGGTGTTCTCGAGCAACCTGGCGCCGGAGCAGTTCGCCGACGAAGCGTTCCTGCGCCGGCTCGGTTCCAAGCTTCACGTCGGCGCGTTGTCGATCGACCACTACCGCGCGGTGTTCGACGCCGCATGCGCGTCGCTGGGGCTGGTGTCGTCGCAGGACGCATTCGACTATCTGCTGCACCGGCTGCACCTGCCGACCGGCAAGGCATATCTCGCATGCTTCCCAATGGATCTGCTGCGTCTCGTCGCCGCTGGCGCGCGGTATCGCGGCGATCCGCCAGAAGTGACGCACGACGCGCTGCACGACGCATGGGCCAGTTATTTCGGCACGGCGCCCGAGCGTGACGGCGGGTATCTGCCGCCTGCCGAGCACGGCGGTCGCACGTACATAACCGGTTGAGCCGTTTCTTTCACGATTCGTTGAGGAGCATTGCCATGAAAAACAGTCGAGCGCTCATGATGCTGATCGTCGCGATGGTCGCGGGGCTTGCCGCGGTCGTGTTCGCGTCCCGCTGGCTGATGAATACTTCCAGCAGCTCGGTCACGTCGGTCGCGGTGGCGACCACGGACCTGAACCTGGGCGAGCCGCTCGGGCCGAACCAGATCCACATGGTGAGCTGGCCGTCGGGCAGTGTGCCGACCGGTGCGTTCACCGACACGAAGGAACTCGAAGGGCGCGTCGTGCGCACGAGCCTCGCACGCGGCGAGCCGGTGATCGAGTCGAAGCTCGCGCCGATCGGCACGAAGGGCGGGCTGTCCGCGGTGATCGCCGACGGCAGCCGCGCGATCACCGTGCGTGTGAACGACGTGGTCGGCGTCGCGGGCTTCGCCCTGCCGGGCAACTACGTCGACGTGATCGTCAACACGCAGGAACAGCAGGGCAAGACCGACGGGCAGAGCATCTCGAAGATCGTGCTCGAGCACATCCTCGTGCTCGCCGTCGCGCAGCAGGTCAGCCGCGACGACACCGCACCGAAGGTCGTCAACGCGGTGACGCTCGAAGTCACGCCCGACCAGGCCGAACGTCTCGACCTCGCGCGCAGCGTCGGCACGCTGTCGCTCGTGTTGCGCAACCAGGTCGACCAGAAGACGCTGACCACCGACGGCGCGACCAAGCTTACGCTGCTCGGCAAGGCCCCGGCACCCGAAGCGCCCGCCCCTGCACCCGTGAAGACCGTGCGTGTGCGTGTCGCGTCGCACGCGGCACCGGAAGCGCGCCGCGACTGCGTCGGCGTGCTGACCGGGGTGCGCGGCAGCGTCGAATGTTTCTGAAACCGTAGAACACATCCAGATAACCAGATTAACCAGATCGGCCGCCGTCAGGGTACGGCGGCCTTGGAAGGGACAGCCGGCGTCTCGCCGGTCACTCGGGGGATCAGACGAAATGAAGATCAATCCGCAACATTCAGGTACCGGCCCGGTGCGCACGCGCGTCGCGCGGGGCGCGATGATGGCCGCGATCCTCTGCACGGGAACGCTGACCGTGTACAGCGCGCTGGCACAGGAGGGCGTCGAATCGGCCGCTCTGATGAAGGGCGGTGCCAGCGCACCGGCCGCCGTCGCGAAGGGGCCGATGCAGATGACGATCAGCATGGCGCCGGCGCCGGCCGCCGCGCCCGCCGCATCGGCGGGCCCGCTGCGTGGACCGAACTGCGTGGGCGCGGTGCGCGAGTCGACCAGCGTCAGCGTGCCGCTCGGCAAGTCGCTGCTCGTGCCGATGCCGGAGCCGGTCCGCAACCGGACCATCGGCAACCCGGCCGTCGCGCAGGCGACGATGGTGTCGCCGCAGACGCTCTACATCCTCGGGTTGTCGGTTGGCACGACCAACATGATCGTGCAGGGCAGGAGCGGCGCGTGCCGCGTGATCGACGTGGCGGTCGGCGCGGATGCCGGCGGCCTGCAGGCATCGCTGCAGCAGCTGATGCCGAACGAGCGCGACATTCACGTGTCGACCGCCGCCGGCACGATCGTACTGGCCGGCACCGTATCGAACTCGCAGGCCGCGCAGCAGGCCGTGCAGATCGCCCGTGCGTACAGCGACAGTGCTGGTGAAGGCGGCGGGGGCGCCAAGGGCGGTGGCGTGCTGAACATGCTGGCCGTCACGTCGCCGCAGCAGGTGATGCTCGAGGTGAAGGTCGCGGAAGTATCGAAGACGCTGATCAATCAGATGGGCAGCGCGTTCAACATCCAGGGTGGCTTCGGTTCGTGGAGCGGCGCGCTCGTCAGCAACCTGCTCGCGGGCGTCGCAAGCGGCGCGGTGTTCAACAAGGCGAACAACAAGCCGTTCAGCATCGCGGCCGATGCGCAGAACACGGACAACCTCGTCAAGATTCTCGCGGAGCCGAATCTCGTGACGATCAGCGGGCAGGAGGCGACGTTCCTCGCCGGCGGCAAGATCTTCATCCCGGTTCCGCAGAGCAGCGGCACCGGCACGTCGTCGATCACGCTGCAGGAAGAGGAGTTTGGCGTCGCGCTGAAGTTCACGCCGACGGTGCTCGCGAACGGCCGGATCAGCCTGAAAGTTGCGCCGGAAGTGTCGGAGCTGTCGCAGACGGGCGTCACGCTGAGCGCGACCAACATCGGCGGCACGTCGATCCTGCCGCTGATCACGACCCGGCGCGCGTCGACGACGGTTCAGATGAGCGACGGCGAATCGTTCGCGATCGGCGGGCTGATCAAGGACAACGCCAGCGGCGCGCTGAAGGCGATCCCGGGCGTCGGCGAGGTGCCGGTACTCGGTGCGCTGTTCCGCAGCACGTCGTTCCAGCAGGATCGCACGGAGCTGATCTTCCTGATCACGCCGCACCTGGTCAGGCCGCTGCAGACCGCCGACGTGCCGCTGCCGACCGACAGCTTCTCGAAGCCCAACGAAGCCGACGTGTATGCGACCGGCAACATGGAAGGCCGCAAGGGTGTCCGCAAGTCGGGTATGCAACCGGCGAATGGCGCGACGGAAGCCCCGCAGACGCCGGCTCCGGCACCTGCTCCCGCACCGCAATCAGGCGCGCCGGCCGCACCCGCTGCCGCATTGCCCGCACCGCGTGCGCCGCAGCCTGCCGACGCGCCAGCGCCGGTGCCTGCGCAGCCGGAGCATGCCGCGCCGGCGGCCGACGCGGCCGGGGCAGTGAGTGCCGCGCCGGCGCCCGCCGGGCAGCAGCAGTCGCAACCTCAGGCCGATGCGGCCAGTGCGGCACGGATCGCGCGCATCGAAGCCGCTGCCGCGCGTCTCGCGGCAGCCGGCTCCACCACGCCGGCAAAGCCTGCGCCGCTCCCGAAGCACGGTTCGCCGGCCGCTGCCCACGCGCAGATCGCGCGGGCGAACGCGGGCTCCGAGTCCACCGATCGTTGAAGCCATCCAAGGGGAAGCTCATGAAATCCGCCTACCTCGTATTCGTGCGCCGCGCGGCGCTTGCCGTACCGCTCGCGTTCGCACTTGCCGGCTGCATGTCGTCGAGCCCGGTGTGGGACAGCCGCTTTGGCGACTCCGTCCGCGCCGTCACGCAAGCCCAGATCATCGATCCGCATGCCGCCGACCACGCGGCAGCGCGGCCGGGGGTCGACGGCAGCGCCGCTGCGGCCGCGCTTGACAACTACGACAAGTCGTTCAAGCAGCCCGAGCCGAAAGCCAATGCCTTCGTGATCGGGATCGGCAAGTCGGGGCAGTAATACAGGCACGCTCAGGGAGAACGCCATGTCCAGCGCAGCTCGTCGTCCGAAACTCAAGCGTCGCGGTCTGCATCGTCAGCGGGGCGCCGTCGCGATCATCGTCGGTCTCGCACTGGCGGTGCTGATCGGGGCCGTCGGGCTCGCGCTGGACCTTGGCAAGCTGTACGTCACGCGCAGCGAACTTCAGAACAGCGCCGACGCATGCGCGCTGTCCGCTGCGCGCGACCTTACATCGGCCATCAGCCTGCAGGTCGCGGAAGCGGACGGCATCGCCGCCGGCCACTCGAATTTCGCGTTCTTTCAGCAGAACGCAGTACAGATGCAAACGGATTCGAATGTCACGTTCAGCGATTCGCTGACCAATCCGTTCCTGACCAAGACGGCGGTCGCTACGCCGGCGAACATCAAGTACGTGAAGTGCACCGCGCAGTTGAGCAACATCGCGCACTGGTTCATCGAGGTGCTCAACACGATTCCCGGCGTGCAGGTCGCGAACGCGGCGCAGGTCTCGGCGAGCGCGATCGCAACAGTCGGCGCCGGGCAAACCACCTGTGCGATTCCGGTGTTCGTGTGCCGGGCGGCGGCCGCCGCGCCGTACAAGGTCGGCGACTGGATTTCGTCGCCGTCCGGCTCGTCGTCGACATACGGGCCCGGCAACTTCGGCTGGGCGGCGCTCGACGGGTCGACGAACGAGACGACCATCGCCAGCGAATTGTCCGGCAATACCTGCAACATCGTGTCGCCGCCCGACCTCGGTTCGACGGGCCTGAAGTCCGCGGCGCTGCGTGCCTGGAACACCCGCTTCGGCATCTACACGAACGGCGCCAACGGCTCGAGCGGCCAGCCGGACTTCACCGGCTACGCATACGTCGGCCCCAACTACGGGCCGCCGGGAACCGCGGGCATCGTCGGCGACGCATACACGCAGTTCGTGCTCGATCGCGCGAGCTTCAAGGCCTACCAGGGCGACGGCACGCCGCCCACCGGCAGCGGCATCTCGACCAACGGGACCGTCACGGCCAGCAATTACCAGACGTTTGGCGGCGACCGCCGGGTCGCGCTTGCCCCCGAGGGCGACTGCTCGACGCTGTCGGGCGCGAGCAGCAAGCTGCACGTTACGCAGTGGGACTGCGTGCTGATGCTCGATCCGCTGCCGTTCAGCCCAGGAGCCGGCGGAGTCGTGGCGCACCTCGAATACCTCGGCTCGACGGCATCCGGCACTACGCCTTGCGCGACGCACGGCTTGCCGGGCAGCGGCAGCTCGGTCGGCATCAAGGTGCCGATGCTCGTTCAATAGTGGAGACGTGATCATGAAAAGGCTCCCGATTCGCCGTTCGCGCATGCGCGGTGTCGCCGCGGTCGAGTTCGCGCTCGTGTTGATGCCGATGATCGTGCTCGCGACCGGTGTCGCCGAGTTCGGCCGCGCGATCTACCAATACGAGACGCTGACCAAGGCGACGCGCAACGCGGCACGCTACCTGTCGGTCTTTCTGCCGACCGACAGCGCGTATCCGCTTGCGCAGGCGCAGTGTCTCGTCGTGTATGGCAGCACCACGTGCGGCTCCGCCGGCACCGAGCTGGTGCCGGGGCTCACGACGTCGATGGTGATCGTCTGCGACGCCGCGCATTCGACCGATTGCGCAGATGCATCCGACCCGCCGCAGTTCGCGAATCTGCCGACGTACGATTCGACCAACAACGCGGCAAGCGGCACGGCGACCGGCAGCATCAACGTCGTCGAGGTGAAGGTGAAGGGCTACCAATACCAGCCGATTCCGGCCTACCCGGGACTGCCCACGATTACCTTCGGCAACATCGTCACCGTGATGAGGCAAGTGTCATGAACGCGCGCCCCTTTCCGCTGTCGCGCCGCCGCAGCCAACGCGGTGCGATGATCGTCGAGTTCGCGCTGATCGCGTCGATCCTGATCACGCTGCTGATCGGCATCGTCGAATTCGGGCGCGTGCTGTACTACTGGAATACCGCGAGCGAGGCCATACGCCTCGGCGCACGCACGGCGATCGTCTGCGACGTCAATGCCGCCGGTGTCGCGAAGCGAGTGAGGTCGCTGCTGCCGATCCTGTCGAACTCGAACGTGTCGGTCAGCTACACGCCGTCGGGTTGCGACGTGAGTTCCTGCTCGTTCGTGACCGTCAGCGTTACCAACGTCACCGTCAATACGATGATTCCGATCGCGAACTTCGCGATCACGATGCCGCCGTTCACCACGACGCTGCCGCGGGAAAGCCTGAATTCCTCGACGGGCGGCTCCGCCTGTCAATAATCGAACCGACGAGGCACAGTCATGATCAATATCCTCGTAGCTGCCGACGATACCGCCCGGCTCACGCAGATCGCGCGCCTGGTTACCGACAGCGGGCACTATCGCGTGACCCGGGCGCATGGGCGGCCGTCCCAGATCGAGCATCGAACCGACGGGCTCGATTCATTCGACATCCTGCTGATCGATGGGGCGACGACCGATGCGGCCGAGCTGTCGGCGATCGAGCGGATCTGCCGGCTGCATCCGGGCCTGACCGGCATCCTGGTGGCCGCCGATGCGTCGCCGCACGTGCTGCTGGACGCGATGCGCGCCGGCGTGCGCGACGTGCTGCAGTGGCCGATCGACCCCGCAGCGCTTGCCCATGCGCTCGAACGCGCTGCCGCGCAAAGCACGCGGCGCGACGCCGACGATACGCGGTTCGTATCGTTCATGTCGTGCAAGGGCGGTGCGGGCACGAGCTTCACCGCGAGCAACGTCGCGTACGAGATCGCCGAAGCCTACAAGCGCCGCGTGCTGCTGGTCGATCTCAACCAGCAGTTCGCGGATGCCGCGTTCCTCGTCAGCGACGAAACGCCGCCGTCGACGTTGCCGCAACTGTGCGCGCAGATCGAGCGGCTCGACGGCGCATTTCTCGATGCGAGCGTTGCGCATGTGACGTCCACGTTCCATGTGCTCGCGGGCGCGGGCGACCCGGTCAAGGCGGCGGAGATGCGCGAGGACGCGCTCGAATGGATCCTCGGTGTCGCCGCACCACGCTACGACTTCGTGATTTTCGACCTCGGCGTCAGCATCAATCCGCTGTCGATAGTCGCGCTGGATCGCAGCGACCAGATCCAGCTGGTGCTGCAGCCCGCGATGCCGCATGTGCGGGCGGGCCGCCGGCTCCTGGAGATTCTCGTGTCGCTCGGCTATCCGACCGACCAGTTGCGGCTTGTGGTCAACCGGATGACGCGTGCGAGCGACCGGACCCGCACCGCGCTCGAGGAAGTGCTCGGCCTGCGCGCCAGTTGCACGATACCCGACGACGCCGACACGGTGCGCGAGGCGCTCGACCAGGGGCATCCGGTGTCGCGCGTCGCACGCGGCGCCGCGGTCGCGCGTGCGTTGCAGGCCTGCGCGAAGCAGATCGTCGAAGGCGACGTGCGGATCCAGCAGGGTGCGTCCAGCGGCGAACCGTTGATGTCCCGGCTGTTCGGCCGCAAGGCCACGCCGAAGCTCAAGTCCATGTGAATCTTTCGGGGAAACCATCATGTCATTGCGCGAACAGATGTCCTTGTATCGGGCTCAGCCCCATGCGGTCGGTACTGAACCGGCTGCGTCGACGCATTCGGCGGTACGCGACGCGTACCAGAAGCTGCGCCGTGAAATTCACCTGGCCGTGCTCGAGCGCGTGGAGCTCGAGCGCCTGTCGCGCTTGCCGCAGGATCAGGTCCGGCAGGAAATCGGGGCGCTGATCTCGCGCATTCTCGACGAGCAGCGCACGCCCGCGAATGACATCGAGCGGCGCCAGCTCGCGATCGACGTGTACGACGAGATGTTCGGTTTCGGCCCGCTCGAGTCGCTGCTGCGCGACCCCGGCATCTCCGACATCCTCGTGAACACGTACAGCCAGGTCTACGTCGAGCGCGGCGGCCAGCTGGAGCTGACCGACGTGACGTTCTACGACGATGCGCACCTGATGAAGGTGATCGAGAAGATCGTCTCGCGGGTCGGGCGCCGCATTGACGAATCGACCCCGATGGTCGACGCGCGGCTGCCGGACGGTTCACGTGTGAACGCGATCATCCCGCCGTCGGCGATCGACGGGCCGTTGATGTCGATTCGGCGCTTCGCGGTCAATCCGCTGAAGATGGACGACCTGGTGAGTTACCAGAGCCTCACGCCGCCGATGGCGGAACTGCTCGACTCGCTGGCCAAGGCAAAGGTGAACGTGCTCGTGTCGGGTGGTACCGGTAGCGGCAAGACGACGCTGCTCAACATTCTCTCGGGCTTCATTCCGCGATCGGAACGGATCGTGACGATCGAGGATGCGGCCGAGCTGCAACTGCAGCAGCCGCACGTGTTGCGACTCGAGACGCGGCCGCCGAACATCGAGGGCAAGGGCGAGATCACGCAGCGCACGCTCGTGCGCAATGCGCTGCGGATGCGGCCGGACCGGATCATCCTCGGCGAGGTGCGCGGCGCGGAAGCGCTCGACATGCTCAATGCGATGAACACCGGCCACGAAGGCTCGCTCGCGACGATCCACGCGAACACGCCGCGCGATGCGCTCACGCGGCTCGAGAACATGATCAGCGTCGGCGGCCTGACGCTGCCGCCGAAGACGATGCGCCAGCAGATCGCGTCGGCGATCTCGGTGGTCGTGCAGGCGACGCGGCTCACCGACGGCAAGCGCAAGATCGTCAGCATCCAGGAACTGACCGGGATGGAGGGCGACATCATCAACATGCAGGAGATCTTTACGTTCAAGCGTACCGGCATGGATCGAGACGGCACGGTGCGTGGGCATTTCTGCGCAACCGGCGTGCGGCCGAAGTTCGCCGAGCGGCTGCAGGCATTCGGCATCAACCTGCCGGATTCGCTGTACGACCCGGCGCAGCGCTTCGAGACGAAGTAACGACGCGTGGCCGTCTGATCCCGGGGAGGTCCCATGGACTCGATCTTTTACGGTTTTGTGATTCTCACCTTCGTCGCGGTCGTGCTCGCGATCGAAGGCGCCTATCAATGGTGGAACGGGCGCCACGGTGCCGCGGCACGCCGGATCGAGTCGCGCCTGCGCGCGATGTCGGCCGGCGGCAGCGTGCAGCAGGAGCGTATGTCGATCCTGAAGAAGCGGATGCTCGACGAGTCGAAACCGTTCGACCGGCTGCTGCTGCGTATGCCGCGGGTGCAGTCGCTGGATCTGGTGCTGCAGCAATCCGGGCTCGACTGGACGGTCGCGAAGCTGGTCGTGCTCAGCGTAGCACTGCCGGTGGTGACCGCGCTCGTCCTGTGCCTCACGCCGTTGCCGCTGATCGCCGTGCTGCCTGTCGCACTGGTGACGGCGTGCATACCGACCATGTACGTGACGAGGCATCGCAATCGGCGGATGTGCAAGCTCGAGCGGCAGCTGCCGGACATTTGCGACATGATCGCGCGCGCGCTGCGCTCCGGCCATTCGTTTACGAGCGCACTCGGGATGGTCGGCGAGGAGTTTCCCGACCCGATGGGCGGTGAATTCCGGATCACGTTCGACGAGATCAATTACGGCGTATCGCTGCATGATGCACTGGTGAACCTCGCGACCCGCGTGCCGGCGCAGGACCTGCGGTACTTCGTGATCGCGGTGCTGATCCAGCGCGAGACCGGCGGCAATCTGGCGGAACTGCTCGACAGCATCGCATCGCTGGTGCGCGAACGCTTCAAGCTGTTCGACAAGGTGCGCGTGCTGTCGGCCGAAGGGCGGCTGTCGGCGTGGATCCTCGGCCTGCTGCCGTTCGGAACCGCGGCCATGATGGCAATGTTGAACCGGGAGTTTCTGTCGGTACTCTGGCAGGATCCGGCGGGCATCAAGATGGTCGGGACGATGCTGGGGTCGATGGCGTTCGGCCTGCTGTGGATTCGCCGCATCATCCGGATTCGCGTCTGACGCGTGTCTCAGGCTTCACGAACCGATTCGAGGCTGTCATGCAAAACATGAGCGTAGTACATACCGTGATGCTGGCCGGCTTGTTCATCTTCGTCGCCGGTGGCGTGCTCGCTGCGATGCTGTTGTTTGCACCGCGCAGCATGGAACGCCGGATTCAGCAGGCGAGCGGGGCAAGCGTGGGCATTGGCACCGGTGCGGACGACGGCGGCGGGCAAGCAACGCGCTGGGTCGCGAAGCTCGTCGAGCTGTCGAAACCCATTTCCCGGTTGTCGGTGCCGCAAGAGGGCTGGGAGGATTCACCGCTGCGAATCCGAATGATGAATGCCGGTTGGCGCGATCCGAATGCGGGCGCGCTGTACTTCACGGCGAAGACGATGCTTGCGCTGCTGCTGCCGGGCGCTGCGCTGCTGGCGCTCATCACGACACGACTCGCAGATCAGCGCATGTTGCTTTCGTTCATCCTCGTCGCGCTTGCCGGGATCGGCTACTACATACCGAACTTCATCCTCGCGCGGCGGATCGCATCGCGTCAGCGAACGATCTTCGAGGACTTTCCGGACGCGCTCGACTTGCTGACGGTATGCGTCGAAGCCGGGCTCGGGCTCGACGCGGCTTTGATGAGGGTGAGCGAGGAACTGCGCTTTCGCAGTGAGGTGGTTTCGAGCGAACTCGACCTGTTGCTGCTCGAGATGCGTTCGGGGTTTACGAAGGACACGGCGTTGCGCAATCTCGCGCTGCGGACTGGCGTCGAGGACATCGAATCGTTCAGCGCGATGCTGATCCAGGCAGATCGCTTCGGGACGAGCATTGCCGAATCGCTGCGTGTGCTGTCCGACATGCTGCGCACGCGGAGGCGGATGCGCGCCGAGGAGCGGGCCGCGAAGATCGCGCTGAAGCTGTTGTTCCCGCTGATCTTCTGCATTTTCCCGGCGCTGATGTGCGTGTTGCTGGGGCCGGCGATGATTCACGTGTATCGCGTGCTGTTGCCGTCCTTCGCCACCGTTGGGCAGTAAGCACACGCACGGATACCGCGCGCAACGGATTTGCGTGCCGGCCCCACATCACAGGTCAGCCGGCACGGCCACCGTCTTCATGGGAGGCTCCTTCTCCCCCGGGCGGCGTCGCGAGAGAGGTTGATCATAGCGACGTCGACGCAACCCGGACCCATGGTCGACCCTGGATGCAGCCGTAGTCCACTGCCCGCGCGGGTGGCCCCCTACGACTAACCCGAACACAGTCGCGGCAGCGCGCCGGCCGAATCGAAAAAGCAATCCGACTGGATCGATCCGCACAACTGAACTAATCCGAATCAATAATGTGCGCGATTGTTTATCGAAGTATCGATCGGAATTACCCCCCCGGCTCTTCTTTCCCCACTCACGGGAAAATCACGTTTGTCGGAACGTCTCCTTTCGCGAAAGTGAATTGTAATGACAGGGGCGTGCCCCTGCCGGCACCGAAGTAGCCGGTCAGAGGCAGGCCTCCCGGCCGGCGAACGGTAGCCCGTCTATCCCTGTCCGCATGCGCCGGCAGGCGCCATGCAGCCGAAAATTTCCTTGAAATCCCCGATTCGAATTTCTAGCATTATTCAAAATCAGTGCTGAATCACGACGGGAACGGGACGCGCATTCGGCCTCTCGGAAATATCCAAAGAAGCATTGAAAATCAAGCGACTGCCCGACGACACGGAAAACAGGCCAGTCATGCACGATCAAGGCCGGGGGAATCATGAACGAGCAAGCAGCGATGTGCAGGCGGCTTGATGCTTCGTCGAGCAGGCGTTCGGCCGTCCGGCACGGTCCTGCGCATCCGCCGCGCGGCATTGCGCGTCCTTTACCCCCCGATTCCTGACAGCCGGTGCGGCCGACCGCGCCCGGAATACCTCCTGCTCACCGATATCCTGCGCATCGGCGCCCCCGCGCATCGGCCCGCACGCGGCCGGCGTGGCGACGCGCGTCGCGCAGTCGACGGACCGACATAACAATTCGAACGAGGGACGCAGCATGGCCATCCATGTGCCTGTGACACGCCGGACGTTTCTGAAGCTCGCCGGCAGCGGCGCCGTCGTCGCCGTGTCGGTCACCCATTTGCCGGCCGTCGTACTCGCCGCGGGCGAGACGCAGGCCGACGCGAACGGCCCGAACTGGGCACCCGTGCCCGGCAAGGCGCGCTGGCGCATCGACGGCATGCCGAAGGTGACGGGCCAGAAGATCTACGCGCGCGACTTCAAGTCCCGCGACTTCGTCGGCTGGCCGCAGCAGGAAAACTGGCTCTATGCGCTGCGCTGCGACCGGGTCGACGCCGTGTACCAGGGCTACGACCTCGGCGTGCTGCCGCCCGAGCTGCGACCGATCGCCGTCGTCGACAACGCATTGCTGAGCGCGCGCCGGATTCCGCTTGCACCGGAACCCGATCCGATCGCGAACCAGGACATCTACTGGCTCGCGCGGGCCGGCCATCCGGCGGACTGCTACGGACAACCGGCCGCGCTGCTGATCTTCGCGAACTTCGACGTCTATCGTCGCGCGAAGAAGCTGCTCGACTTCAATCGCGGCGTGATTCGCTACGGCGCGCCGGTCGGCCCGGGGCCGGCCGCACCGGTCGTCCCGTATTCGCCCGTGACCATCTACGTGCGCGACGACGAACAACATTTCAGTTACGTCGACAACTACCAGACCGACAGCAACGGCAAGCCGACCGCGAAGTACCTGGCGGAACGCGAGGCGGCGGTCGCCAACATCGACGCGACGGTCGCCCGCAATGCAGCCGCCGGCACGTGGATCGGCGTTCGGGCCACCGGCGACGGCGGATTCGAGACGCCGGCGATGGACCCGATGTTCATGGAGCCCGAGTCGGGACTCGCGTGGTACGACGCGTCGGCCGCGAAAATCAGCCTCGTTCTCGGCACGCAGTCGGCGAACGACGATGCAACGGGCGCGTGCGCGCTGTTCGACGGCAGCGACATCTCGGTCAAGGAGGCGCATGTCATCGCGTGCTACCCGGGCGGTGGCTTCGGCGGACGCGACAAGTCCTATTTCCCGCTGTATCTGGCGCTTGCTGCCCCGTTCGCGAAGGGCGCGCTGCGCTGGCAGCAATCGCGCTACGAACAATTCCAGGTCGGCCTGAAACGCTGCGAGACGCAGTTTTCCGAATCGCTGTGGTTCGACCGTCGCGGCAAGCTCGAAGCGATCACCTGCGATTTCCTGATGAACGGCGGCGGGAAGAAGAACCTGTCGCCGTACGTGGCGCAGCTTGCCGCGTTGAGCGCGATGAGCTGCTACGAGATCCCGCGCGCACGCGCGCAGGCCGCATCGACCTACACGCGGGAAGTCTTCGGCGGGTCGCAGCGCGGCTTCGGCGGACCGCAGGCGTTCATGGCGATCGAGACGCTGATGGACGAAGCCGCGCGCCGGCTCGGGCTGTCGCCGTTCGAGATCCGGCGCGCCAATCTGCTCGGCAAGGCGCCGGGTCTCGGCAAGGGGCGCGCGATCACGGGGGCACCGATCCTGTTCGACCTGCAGCTCGACGCGCTGCTCGACCGGCTCGAGCGTCATCCGCTATGGCTCGAGCGCGAGCAGGCGCGTGTCGAGCGCAACGCACGCAGCCTCCGCTACGGCGTCGGTCTCGCGATGGCGAACGAGGCGTACGGCACGTCCGGCGACGGGATGTTCGGGATGGTGCAGATCCTGCCCGACAGCAGCCTGCGCGTGGTCACGCCATATACCGACATGGGCAACGGCGCGGCCACGACGCTGGGTCTCGCACCGGCTGAATTTCTCGGGCAAAACGCGCAAACGATTGCGATGAGCGAGATCGCGCCGTTCAACGCGCTCGGGCTCACCACGAAGGGCCCGTCGAGCGATCCGAAGTGGGTGCGCTACAACTATGGTTCGTCGAGCGCGTGCCTCGGCGCATTCCATCAGTACCACGCGGTGAAGGGCGCCGCGCAGGCGCTGTTTCTGCAAAGCGTGCTGCCGGCTGCGCGTGCGTGGTGGGGCGTGCCGGTACGGGCCGAGGACGTACGCTGGGTCGATCGTGCGCTCGTCGCGAACGGCCTCGCCCCGATTTCATGGCCGGCGCTGCTCGGCACGATCAGGAAGCTGGGCCTGCAGACCGTGGCGGCTGTGCATGCGAGCTATGCCGGGTACTTCTGGAAGGGCACCTATCCGTTCGCGTCCGGCAGTGCGCAGATCGACTACGACTACGTGGCGGTCGGCCTCGACCCGTATCGCCTGGCGCGGCTGCAGCGCGTGCTGCAGCCGCCACCGGTCAACACGACGCTCTACGGGCGCACGACCTATGCGCCGTCGGCGACGCTCGTCGCGGTGGCTGTCGATCCGGCAACCGGGCGCGTGAAGGTCGAACGCGTGGTGACGGCCGTGAGCGTCGGCCGGCAGTTGTCGCCGGAACTCGTCGAAGGGCAGTCGCAGGGCGCGGTCGCGATGGGGATCGGCAACGTGCTGACCGAAACCTGTCCGCTGGGGCCGGACGGGCCGGGCGGCGGCCGATGGAATCTCGATCGCTACGAGGTCACGCGGCTGCCGGATATCCCCGTGCAGGAGCTGATCGCTTTGCCGCCGCCGGCCGGCGATCCGGCGAATGCACGCGGCATCGCGGAAGCGGTGATGTGCCCGATCGCGCCGGCGCTGCTCAATGCGCTCGCGATGGCGACGGGGCGGCGGTTCCGGGTGACGCCGGTGACGCCGGAGAAGATTCGGGAGGCACTGCAATGAGCAATCCGGTCCGGATGACCATCAACGGCAAGCCCGTCGAAGCAGCCGCCGCCGACGGCGACATGAACCTCATCGACTTCCTGCACGAGCGACGGGACCTGACGGGCACGAAGCTGTGCTGCGGCATCGGCGTGTGCCGCGCGTGCACGGTCGGCGTGCGCAACGCGCCCGATGCGCCGATGGAAAAGACGCTGTCGTGCTCGACGCCGGTCAGTGCGATGGCGGACATGCACGTGTACACGATCGAAGGGCTCGCGCAGGGCGATGCGCTGTCGCCGCTGCAGCAGAGCTTTCTCGAGTCGTTCGCGTTCCAGTGCGGCTACTGCACGTCGGGCTTCCTGATGGCCGCGACCGCGATGCTCGACCATCTGCGCGCGCAGCCGGTGCACGAGCGCGATCTGGACGCGATGATCGAAACCTGGGTCGGCGGCAACATCTGCCGTTGCACCGGCTACGTCAAGTACATCGAGGCCATTCGCAAGGTGGCGCTGCGCTACACGAAGGGGGCGGCATGACGACGAGAACCTGCGTCGCCGCGCTGGCGACGCTGCTGGCCGTGCAGGTTGCGCCGGTCGCGCTCGCGGCGGGAAGCGGCGATGCTTCGCTGCATGAGTATGCGCAGCAGTGCACCGATGAAATCGGCGAGATTCCCGCGTTCGACTGCAACGCCGGCACCGATGTGCCGATCACCGTCAACGGCCGGGTGCCGGCGCGCTATACGGCGCACATGACGTGCGATCGCCCGGCGCTCCTGCCGTATGACGCGCCGACGTCCGGGCAGTGCACGCCTTATTCGAAGATCCTCGACCTGTCCCACGGCGACACGCAGATCTCGGCGTTTTGCCGCCGCAAGCAGATCCGTGCGAACCGCAGCCCGTATTACGACGAAGTCGACATCGTGCTGCACCATGTCGGCAACGGCAAGACCTGCTGGTTTCATGCGGAGAAGGGGGGAACGGCCGGCATGAACGCCGCGCGGGTGCCGCCGCCGAACGAGACGACGCCGCCGCCCGGCCATCCGTCCGCGGCCGAGTTCTGGTGGAAGCCGGCCGCGACCGCGACGAAGCGCTGCGTATCGTGTCATGACGCGAGCCCGGTCATGTACAGCCCGTGGATCGGGCAGGTGTGGAACAAGGTGCCGACCGATCCGTGGGGCAAGTATGTGAATCTCGGCGCCGACTTCGCGTCGTGGACATCGCATGCGATCAGCACGCCCGGCAACACCTGCATCGGCTGTCACCGGATCGGCGACCAGAACAGCTGCAAGATCTATGTGCCGCTCGCCGCCGGGCTGCTGCCGCCGCCGAAGGGCAGCAACGCGCGTGCGCGCCGCTACCCGCTGACGCACTGGATGCCGATCGACAACAACAAGAGCCTCTATGAATGGAATGCGGCGAACGCGAAGTCGGTGAGCGACCTGCTCGAATGCTGTTCGGCGCGCGGCAAGAACGATCCGAAGTGCAGCTTCACGCCGGCGGCGCAGGCGGCGAAATAAGCCGCGCGCGCGCCGTGCCGGCGTGTCACGGCCGGCCCTCGCTCGGCACGTCCGATGCCTTGCTGAGCTCGGCCATGATGATTCGCGCGATCTCGTTGGCCGGTGCGCGTCCGTCGGGGCCGGCCGCCGTGTTCGCCCACGTGACGATCGTCGTCTTCGTGGCCGGATCGTAGCCCGCGAACGTATTGAAGCCCGGTATTTCACCGGTGTGCCCGTAGAACGTACCGAATTTCGCGAGTCCCATGCAGTAGCTGGCCGATGCCGGATTCGACGGATCGGTCGGCGTGCAGCTCGCGAGCCGTTGCGCCTGCAGGTCGGCGTTCAGGTAGCCGCCGCTGACCATCCGCTGCACGTACGCGCCCAGTTCGGTCGCGGTCGAGATGCCGGAGCCGGCCGTCCACGCCCACGACGTATTGACGCTCGTCACGTTGGTCGGCTGCAGCGTGCCGTCTTTGGCGGCCGCCTGACGCGCCGGCGACAGCGTGTTGCTGTCGAGGGTCTCCACATTGGTGCCCCATTGATAGCCCTGCGGCGCCGGCGCGGGCAGCGCCGTGTGGTCCTGCGGCGGCAGGGCGGTCTCGGTCAGGCCGAGCGGCGCGAACAGCCGGGTCCGGATCGCATCGGCGGCGCTCATGCCGGTGAGCTGCTCGATGATCAGGCCGAGCAGCACCGTATTCGTGTTCGAGTAGCGGAAATCCGCGCCCGGCGCGAAATAGACGGGCTGGCTCCGCGCGATGCCCAGCAGCTCATCGATGGTCCACACCTTGTCCGGCTGCGCGTCCAGCGTCTGGTTGAACGAGAGGTTCGTCGAGTAGTTGTAAAGGCCGCTGCGCATGGTCAGCAACTGCTCGATCGTGATCGAATCGCCGTTCGGCACGTTCGCGACGTACTGGCTGACATGATCGGTCAGGCGCAGCCTGCCTTCCTGCACGAGTTGCAGGATCACCGTGCCTGTCCACGTCTTCGTCACGCTGCCGATGCGGAAGTGCGCGTTCGTCGGGATCGGCGTGTTCGTGCCGCGCACGGCCGTGCCGAACGATGCGAGCCAGTTGCCGTGCGGCGATTGCACGTAGACGACGGCACCGGGTGTCAGCGTGTCCGCGAGCAACGCGTTGATCTGCGGGCGTGCCTGGGTTGCGTAGGCCGGTTCGCCGTCGTTGAGCGAGCTGTCGCCGCCGCACGCGGAAACGATGATGCCGACGGCGAGCGCCGGCGCAATCGTCGCCACGTGGTGCATCAGCCGCCTGGCGGCGCGCGGGAACGGCCGGTGAGGAGCAGAAGTCGCCATAGCGTGTTCCTTTTCTTGTTGTGATGCGTTGGTCTCCTTGCCATCCCCAGAACTATAGGACACGCATCCACACGCCGGAGGTGCGCGTTGCATTCGTCATACGATAGCGGCCCCGGCCGGAAACGCCGGCCGGGTTGGCGCGTCACTGAAAGTGATGCACGTACCGCAGCACCATCCGCGTGCCCTGCGGCCGGTTGCGCGCATAGACCTCGAAGTATGCGTTGAACATCAGGTGATCCTGCGGCGAGAAGCTGTATATCGCGCCCGGCCCGATTGCCAGCACGGCTTCCCGCGTGCCGGAAACGTCCTGTCCGTTCGCCTTCATGTCGGTGGTCTGGCGCAGCCAGTAGCCGTTGAGCCCCAGCCGCAGCCCGGGCCGCACTTCGTACTCGGTCGCGAAGTTCGCGTGAACGGCCTGACCGGCCTGTGTCGAGCTCACGTCGGGCCCGAGCGCGGTCGCCGGCTCGTGATTGGTCGCGTTCCACAGATAGTGCAGCCGCCATGACACGGTCCACTTCGGCGTGACCCAGAACGTCGCGGCCCAGTACGGATCGAACGACCAGAAATGGCTGCCCGGATTGATCGCACGCGCCGGATCGTATGCACCGGTCGGCGCGATGAACTGGAATTCCACGCGCTGCGCGAAGCGCGGGCCCTGCGCACCCATCACCGGATCGAACTGGATGAACGGGCCGACCAGCAGGTCGCCGAACCCGGCACGGGAATTCAGCGCGACGTTGCCGATCCCGTCGTTCGTATGCACGGACGCCACCCACGGCAGGATCACGTCGAGCCCCGGATGCATGCCGCCGAACGTCAGCGGCGACTGGTAGACGAGCTGGCTCAGCCCGGCGAACAGGTCGATGTCCTGCTTCGGCAGACCGACCTTGTTGCCGGCATTGTCGTTGACGCGGCCGGCCGTGTAGTACTCGAGATACTGCGTACCGTACCAGCCGGAGCCGGCCGGCGGCATCCCGTCGAGGAAGCTGGTCATCCCGAGGTTGACCGACGGCAGGTCGGTCGCATGAGCCGGCGCGTGTCCGGTCAGGCCGGCGAGCACGAGGCCCGCGATCGCAAGCAGACGAGAACCGCATTTCATCACCATCACCACCTCCTGAATATTTATTTGTATAGCTAATCAAACGGCGCGAGAAAGATCGGGATGGGACGAGATCGCACGATACTGGCCCGCATGGAACACGAGCGGCGCCTTCCCGAACGCGTCGAATGCCTCGATCTGACCGATGAACAGCAGGTGGTCGCCGCCTTCGTAATGCCCGACGTTGCGGCACACGAAACGCGCGCTCGAACCGTCGAGGCACGGCACGCCGCCTGCGTCGGCATCCACGTGCGGCACGCCGTCGAACTTGTCGGCGCTTGGCGTCGCGAAACGGCGCGACAGCTCGATCTGGTCGTGCGCGAGGATGTTGATCGCGAAGTGCGTGGCCGCGACGAAATCGGGGCGGCTCGGCGCAACCTTGCGCAGGCTCCACAGCACGAGCGGCGGGTCGAGCGACAGCGACGAGAACGAATTGGCGGTGAGGCCAACCTTGCGCCCGTCCTGCGAGCGCGTGGTGATCACGGTGACGCCGGTCGGGAATTGCCCGAATGCGGCGCGCAGTTGCAGCGGGTCGAGGCCCGGGGCGCAGGAAGCGGTGGTGTCCATGTCGCTTACTCCGAACGTGCGGCGTGTTCGCGGATCAGTGCCGCGCAGGCCGACGGGTCGAACCACCACGGCGCGAACTGGCGCGGATCGTCGAAACCGTCGACGATCGTTGCGGCGAGCGACGGCAGCTGGCCGGCGGCGCCGAGCAGCTCGAGAATGTGCGGCGGCGGCGGGGTGAGCAACGAGTTCGTCCAGCGCACGACGTGCTGTGCATAGGCCCAGTAGCGTTCGAACGTTTCGTGCATCCAGCCTTCGTCGAACGGCGCGGCGTCGCGCGCGAGGATCGCGTCGCCGTACACCTTCGCGCATTTCGCCGCATTGTTCGAGCCCTGGCCGGTGATCGGATCGTTGACGACCACCGCATCGGCCATGCCGAACACGGTGCGGCCCGACGGCAGGCGGAAGAACGGCTTGCGCACGGTCGGCGTGAAGCGCCCGGACAGCGTGCCGTTCGGATCGGTGAGCTCGACGTCGCGGCAGCGTTCGAATTCCCACGGCACGTACTGCTGCAGGAACGACAGGCTGCGGTCGAGATGCTGCTCGGGGGTCTTCACGTCGGCCCAGCAGTCGAGCGGGCCGCCGGGGATCCCTTCGAACACCATGATTTCGCACGGGCCGGTCGTGGTCAACGCGGGAAACACGAAGTATTCGCCGATGCCGGGCAGCAGGTTGAAGCGCACGCGCGAATACGGCTGGCTCGGCGTCATCCCCTTCACGTAGGTGAGGGCAAGCGCGCGTTGCGGCCGCTCGAACGTGCTGCGCGCGTCGTCGCGGCCCAGCAGGTTGACGATTTCGCCCTTGCCGGCCGCGAGCAGCACGAGGTCGTGACTGCGCGCGAGCTCCTCGAGTTCGGGTACGCCAACGTCGCAGATACGCACGTCGGCGCCGCGGCGCCGGATCGCGTCGAGCCAGTCGGCCATCTTCACGCGCTGGTCGACCGATTGTGCGTAGCGGGTGAGCCGCGACGACCAGTCGATCGCTTTGCGGCCGCCGCCCTCGGGATGCGGCACCGCCACGCCGATGCCTTCGATGGACGGGCACGCTTCTTCCCAGTCGTTCAGGCCGAGATCGCGCTCTATCTGCAGCGCGGTATGGAACATGCACTGGCTCGACATGACCTTGCCGGCACGGATCTGTTGCGCGTCGCGGTTGGTCGCGAGCGTGACGTGATAGCCCTGGTCGAGCAGCGTGAAGGCGAGTTGCAGGCCGGACTGACCGGCGCCGACGATAGCGATGCGTTTCATGATGAAATCCTTTGTAGAACGAATTACTCGGATCGGAATATGGGCGAAGAAAACGATCTTGGGTTATTCCGCCAGACGCGGAATCGCCGGCACCGCCTGCTCGGGGCCCATTGCGGAATAGCCGCCGTCCACAGCGTAGTCGGCACCCGTCACGAAGCTCGCCGCGTCGCTGCACAGGAACGTGACGACCTGCGCGACTTCCGACGGATCGCCGACGCGGCCGAGCAGATGAAACGGCGCGGCCACGCGGTCGGTTTTCGCGCGGTCGCCGTGCGTCAGCTCGTCCATCACGCGCGACCACGTCCACCCCGGCGACACCGAGTTGACACGAATCCGGTCGGCGGCGAGATCCATCGCCATGCTGCGCGTGAGCTGGCGCATCGCGGCCTTCGAGGTCGGGTAGAGCCAGCGGCCGGTCTGCGCACACTGCGCGGAGATCGAACTGAAGTTCACGATCGCGCCGCCGCCACGCCGCGTCAGGTAGGGATGAACGGCCTTGACCAGCATCGCGGCCGACACGACGTTGACGTCCATCGCCGCGAGCCAGTCGCGGCGCGACGCCTGGATGCCGTTGTCGACGTAGCTGCACGCCAGGTTGATCAGCAGGTCGATCGAGCCGAAGCGTTCGGCGACGGCCGACACCGCGCGTTCGATCGCGCGGTCGTCGGTGATATCGGTCGCGATGAACATCCCGCGTTCGCCGAGCGTATGGGCGACGCGCGCGCCGTTTTCCGCATCGAGATCGAGGATCGCGACGCACGCGCCGGCGCGGCTCAGGTCCTGCGCGACGGCGGCGCCGATCAGCGTGGCGCCGCCGGTGACGATCGCGACTTTGCCAGCAAGGGCAGTCATGGGGTGTCTCCTGGAATGATTGAGTGAAGGCGGCGCGCGCTCGGCGCGCCTGCTGCGTATCCGCCGGCAATCACGCGCTGTCGTGCCAGCGCTGCATCAGCCCGTTCGACGGCACGGTTTCGTCGAGCAGCTTGCGCGCGGTTTCGACACCGGCGACGGGCAGCCCGGTCGCGTCGAGCAGGCCGATCTGCACGAGCACGCTTGCCTGATCCCAGTAGATGTGTTCGTGATACAGCTTGTCGCCGCGGAACTTGACGATCGCGACGAGCGGGATCTCGACGCGCTTGCCGGTCGGCGCGACGCCGGGCAGCATCCAGTCGATCTCGGTCGTGTGCGTGAAGCAGAACAGCAGTTCGTCGACGATCTGGCTCGCGCCGATCGTGCGCGAGATCGGCGTGATCGTCGTGTCGGGCGGGTTCGCATGCACGAAGTGATGCGTGTAGAAGCGCTTGAGCTCGTCGTAGCCCACGCCGCCCGTCAGCGTCGGAATATGGTTCACGTAAGGTTGCGCAACCATCGTGTCCATCGTCGCGTCGACGTTGCGCGTGTCGAATTCGTGCCGGAGATGTTCTTCCCACAGTGTGGACAGGTCGTAGTGCGGGCCGAGCGCCGCGCGGAACGCGGCGATCGCGCGCTGGTGCGCCATGATCGCGGCCGCCTTGTCGAAATGATCGCCACCGATGCGCGCGAAGGCATGATCGACGCCCGGGTATACGTACACTTCGACGCCGTCGCGCCCGGCCAGCGCAGCGGTGATGCGCTGCTGCGCGTCGGGCGGGCAGAAGCGGTCCTGCGCGGGGATCTGCAGCACGAGCCGGCCGCGCAGGTGAGCGGCCTCGTCGAGCGCGTGCTCGATCCCCACGCCGTAATAGCTGACGGCGGCGGCCACGTCCGGCAGCCGGCACGCGGCGAGATACGCGAGCTTGCCGCCGAGGCAGTAGCCGAGCACGCCGGCCTTGCCGGTGCATTCCGGCCGTTGCGTCAGCACGGCCAGTGCGGCGGCGACGTCCTCGACGCCCTTGTTTTCGTCGTACTCGCGGTACAGTGCCATCGCGCGCTCGAAGTCGGCCGCGGTGTACCCGAGTTCGATGCCGGGCGCCTGGCGCCAGAACAGGTCGGGCACGAGCACCGTGTAGCCTTCCTCGGCGTAATAATCGGCCACGTCGCGCATCGTCGCGTTCGCGCCGAAGATCTCGTGACACAGCACGATGCCCGGCCCCGTGCCGCCGGCCGGCGTGCTCAGGTACGCGCGAAACGCCCCGCCATCCGGCGACGGGATCTCGATGTGTCGTCCTTTCATGTGTCCCTCCATTCTGTTCGTGGCTTGCATGGGCCCAGTATTGGCGGACGAAACGCGCGCTTCTATCCGCTTTCTTCGGCCGGTATCCACGAATTCCGGAAACCTGAGGATCGGCCCGCCGCGCCGGGGCCGGAACGCGGCGCACTGCGGGTATGTGCGGATGCGGAAGTCCCTCACAGTTTTCTACGATGCGCGAACGGTCCGCTTCTTGCGTCATGTGCGCAGGGCTTGCGTAGTGTAACGACGCGGACTGTCCGGATACTCCGGACACTATCCGGATCGTGCGACGGGATTCCCGGGATCGGGAATGCGTGCACCGCGCAAGTGCGATCGAGCACGACGGGAGAACTTCGATGGGGCAAATTTCCGGAACGGGCTGGCTGGGCGACGCCGCCTGTTTCAATCACGACACGCTGCTGCTGCAGTCGAACGATCTCGATGAGGTGCGCGCGCGCGTGGCGGATGTGTTCAAGCCGCATCGCCTGACGCTGACGGGCAATTCACACGCGCTGCAAAGCCGCATGCACCATGCGCGCTGGGGCAACCTGTCACTGAATCTGCTCGATTATGGCGGCGAGGTGTCGATCGAACCGGGGCCGCTCGAACATTTCTTTCTGCTGCAGATTCCGCTGCGCGGCGACGCCGAGATCGAATGCGGCGCGACGCGCTTCGTGTCGTCGCCCGATACCGCGTCGCTGCTGTCACCGACGCTGCCGTTGAGGATGCGGTGGGGCGAGGCATGCCCGCAGGCGATCCTGCGCATCGAGCGCGAGGTGATGGAGCGGCATGCGCAGCGGCATTTCGGCGACGACCGGCGTGTGTCGGTGGAATTCGAGCCGGAATTCAGCCTGTCGTCGCAGCAGGGCGCGTGTCTCGCGCAAATGCTGCCGCTGCTTGCCGACGCGATCGCGACGGACGGGCATCCGCTGCGCCATCCGCTCGCGTTCGAGCAGCTCGAATCGACGTTGCTCAATCTGTTGCTGTACGGCCACCCGAACAGCGCACGCAACGGCACACGGCCCGCGCCGGCGCCGCTCGCGCCGTTCTATGTGCGGCGCGTCGAGGACTACATCCGCGCGCATGTCGACGAGCCGCTGACGATCGAACGGCTCGCCGAACTCGCGGGCGTCAGCCCGAGCACGCTGTTCGCCGGATTCCGCAATCGGCATGGCATCACGCCGATGGCATTCGTGCGCCAGTTGCGGCTGCAACATGTGCGCGACGAACTGCTCGACGATGCGTCACCGGGGCTCGCGTCGGTGACGGACATCGCGCTGAAATGGGGCTTCGCGCACCTCGGGCGGTTCGCGATCGACTACAAGCGCGCGTTCGGGGAATCGCCGTCGGCCACGCTGCGGATGCGACGCGTGCGGTGCTGACGGTTGCACCGGCGACGCAGGCGCGCGCTTGAAAGTCTGGCACATGCGTGAAGCGCGAGCTTGACGCATGTCATGAACGCGGACGATGCCACCGCGCCGCGTAGGGGCACGCCCCCGTTTCGGGCGTCACGGGTCTAGGATGAATGACGTCATCCTCGATTGCCGGAGACGCACATGAAAATCAGCGAACCGATGCGAGCCCCGTCGGCACCCGATATGCTGCCGTTGCTGCAGCTCGGCCTGCGGCCCTTCTATCTGACCGGCGCGCTGTTCGCGAGCCTTGCCGTCGCGGTGTGGCTCGCGGCCTGGCACGGCGTGCCCGCCGCCGGGGGCGCGGGCGCGATGACCGGTCTCATGTGGCACGTGCACGAGATGATCTTCGGCTTCGTCGCCGCGATCGTCGTCGGCTTCCTGCTGACCGCCACACGGGCCTGGACGTCGCGCGAAACGCTGCGCGGCCCCGCGCTCGCCGCGCTGTGGCTGCTCTGGCTTGCGGGGCGCGTGCTCGTCTGGTCGGGGCCGGCGACGCTTGCGGCCGTCGTCGATTCGCTGTTCCTGCCGGTGACGGCCGTCGTGCTGTTGCGCGTGCTGATTTCGGCGAAGAACCGGCACAACGTGTTCCTGCCGGTCGCACTGCTGCTGTTCGGCGCGTTGAACGCGCTGTTCCATGCCGCCGTGATGACGGGCCAGGCCGATCTCGCGCTGCGTGCCGCGTACGCGGCGACGGGGCTCGTCGTGTTCTTCGTCGCGGTGATCACCGGCCGCATCGTGCCGATGTTCACGATGAACGCGATTCCCGGGTTCAAGATGCGCCGCTTCAGGATCGTGGACGCGCTCGCGGCCCCTGCCGTCGCGCTGACGCTGTTCGCGGATGCGCTCGGCGCGCCCGATACGCTGCTGATCGCCGCCGCGCTCGCCACTGCCGTGCTGCATGCATGGCGCGTCGCCGGATGGCATTCGTGGCGCGTCGGCAAGCGGCCGATCGTGTGGATCCTGCACGTGTCCTGTCTGTGGATTCCGGTCGGCTTCGTGCTGCTCGCACTATCGTTCGCCGGCGTGGTCGCGCACTCGCTCGCCGTGCATGCGTTGACCGTCGGCGCGATCGGCGGCGCGATCATCGCGATGATCACGCGCACGGCGCTCGGCCACACAGGGCGCATGCTCGTCGCGGGCCCGTGGGAGCAGCTGTGCTACTGGCTGGTGATCGGCGCGGCCGTCGTTCGCGTGTTCGGTCCGCTCGTGCCCGGCGTGCCGTACGCGGTCTGGCTCGATGTGTCGGGTGCGTGCTGGATCGTCGCGTTCGCGGCGTACGCGGTCCACTACGCGCCGTTCCTGATGTCGCCGCGTGCCGACGGCCGCCAGGATTGACACATGCGCGTCGCCGGATTGGCGGCGCGAGCGCGTGTGGCACAGCGGTGGGCCCGCATTGCGCGTTGGGCGGGAGAGGGCGTGACGATGACCGTTGCCGGCCCGATTGCGGAAGGGGGAGAATGCGTCGCGCCGGCAAGCATCGCGGCTTGCCGGCGGCATCGCGCGAGGAGACCGGTTGCGGCAGCCGCGATGGTCTCCTCACGCGTGTTTCAGAAATGCACGACGGTCCGGATGGACTTGCCTTCGTGCATCAGGTCGAACGCTTCGTTGATGCCGGTGAGCGGCTTCGTGTGCGTGACGAACGGTGCCAGCTGGATCGTGCCGGCCATCGCATCCTCGACCATGCCCGGCAGTTCGGAGCGGCCCTTGACGCCGCCGAATGCCGTGCCCAGCCAGCGGCGACCGGTGACGAGCTGGAACGGGCGCGTCGAGATTTCCTGGCCGGCGCCCGCGACGCCGATGACGACGGACTGGCCCCAGCCGCGGTGTGCGCATTCGAGCGCGGCGCGCATCACGTTGACGTTGCCGATGCACTCGAAGCTGTGATCGACGCCCCAGCCGGTCATTTCGACGATCACCTGCTGGATGGGCTTTTCGTGATCCTTAGGGTTGACGCAATCGGTGGCGCCGAACACGCGCGCAAGGTCGAACTTGCCGGGGTTGGTGTCGATCGCGATGATGCGGCCGGCCTTCGCGAGCTTGGCGCCCTGGATCACCGCGAGACCGATGCCGCCGAGGCCGAACACGGCCACGGTATCGCCTTCCTGCACCTTGGCCGTGTTCTTCACCGCGCCGAGGCCGGTCGTGACGCCGCAGCCCAGCAGGCAGACCTGCTCGGGGTTCGCCTGCGGGTTGATCTTCGCGAGCGACACTTCGGCGACGACGGTGTATTCGCTGAACGTCGAGCAGCCCATGTAGTGATAGATCGGCTGGCCGTTGTAGCTGAAACGCGTGGTGCCGTCGGGCATCACGCCCTTGCCCTGCGTGGCGCGCACCGATACGCACAGATTGGTCTTGCCGCTCTTGCAGAACAGGCACTCGCCGCATTCGGCGGTGTACAGCGGAATGACGTGGTCGCCGGGCTTGACGCTCGTCACGCCTTCGCCGACTTCCACCACGATGCCGGCGCCTTCATGGCCGAGCACGGCGGGAAAGATGCCTTCCGGATCGTCGCCCGACAGCGTGAAGGCATCGGTGTGACACACGCCGGTATGGGTGATCTTGATGAGCACTTCGCCCTTGCGGGGCGGTTCGACGTCGATTTCGACGATCTGCAGCGGCTTACCCGCCTCGAACGCAACTGCGGCACGTGATTTCATGGCAATCCTTTAAAAAATCATCGAATGGATCGGTAGGTCGACGATCCCGCATCGGTCAGCGCAAGTAGGACCGAACGAGGGTCACGATATCGTCGATCGACCCGGAAGCGGGGCGCGATGCGTCCGCGAGCTGGGTGAATTCCTCGCGCAAATGGCTTTCGAGCACGCCGGCCATCACGCCGTTGATCGCGCCGCGAATGGCAGCCAGTTGCTGAAGTATCGGACCACAGTCCGCTCCCTCCTCGAGCGCTTGCTCGAGCGCGTTCAGTTGCCCGCGCACGCGGCGCACGCGGGTCAGAACGCGTTTCTTTTCTTCGGGGGAATGCGGCATGGGATCGTGGTTTCCGGATACTGGGGGGCAGTATAGAACATTGCAGCACGGAGGTATACGGGATCATTCCCGGAGGCCGCCCCGGTGGGCGTCGACCGGAAAAGGGGAAGGGTAGTCGGCCGGCACGACGCGTCGTGGTTTCGGCCGCGGCACCGCGCTTTCCGCTGGCGCCCTTTGCCGTCAGATCAACAGCGCAAGCGTGCGGAACAGCGCGAGATCCTCTTTGCGCGCCGAGCGCGCATGCCGCCGGATCGTCTGCAGCAGGCAGTCGATGAAGCAGCGTGCGGCGTCGCTCAGCGTGCTGCTGCGACGCGTGACGATGCCGAGTTCGCTCGGCTCGAAGGTCTCCTTCAGCGACAGCACGCGCATCCGCTCGCCAAACGGCGGCACCGCCGCGAGGATCGTCGGGCACCACGTGCACATGCCGGCCTGTTCGAGCATCGTCTGCAGCATCGCGACCGACTGCGCGCGCACGATGCGCCGTTCGTCGATCTGCGCGCCGTGCCGCGTAAAAAGATGGTCGACGAGTGCGGCCTGGCCGTCGGCGGACGAATTCAGCACCCAGTCGCAATCGAGCAGGTCGTGCACCGACTTCGCGTGTTCGCGCGGATGCCCGGCGCGCACCATCACCGACGTGCCGTAACGCAGCAGCGGCTCGAATGCGAATTCCTGCGCGCCGCTGCCGGGCTGCACGTGGCCGAGCGCGAAATCCATGCTGCCGTCGCGCAGCAGCGGTTGCGCGACGGCCATCAGCGCTTCGTAGAGCTCGAGGCGCACGTCGGGCATCCGCTCGCGAAACTGCAGCACGGTTTCCGCGAGGAACGTCATCGTCAGCCACGGCGTGACGCCGACGCTCAGCCGCCCCTCGACGCGCCCGCGCATTCGTTCGAGATCGCTCTGCGCGTGCTCGAGCTGTTTCAGAACGAGCTTCGCGTGGGTGAGCAAGGTCTTCCCGTACTCGGTGAAGCCGATGCCTTCCGGCGCGCGCACCAGCAACGGCAGGCGCTCGCTGGCCTCCAGCTCGCGCAGCGCGCGCGTGACGGCCGCCTGCGACAGGCCGAGCGTGCGCGCCGCGCCGCGAATGCTCCCGGCCTCCGCGCTCGCGACGAGCGCCTGCAGCTGATGCAGCTTGATCGTGCTCATGGTGTGGGTGGTATTGATGGTGTCGAGGGTGAGATGGATGACAACGAATGGTTGTCATCATAACGAAACTGCGGCTGTTCGCCGGCTTTTTCGCTGCCTACGATCTCGCCACGATCTGCCATTCCGGCGATCGGCAACGGGCACCTGTCGAGGAGTATCGGGGTTGGATCGATCATGCATTCCGCCTGAAATGGCGGCCATCGAGGCCGAGATGATCGCGCTGCGCCACCGGCTGCACGCGCATCCGGAGCTCGGCTTCGAGGAACACGCGACGAGCGAACTCGTCGCCGACTACCTGACAACATGGGGTTATCGGGTCGCGCGCGGCCTCGGCGGCACCGGCGTGGTCGGCACGCTCACGCGCGGCGCCGGGAAGCGGCTCGGGCTGCGCGCGGACATGGATGCGCTGCCGATCCGCGAGACGACCGGGCTGCCGCATGCGAGCCGTCGCGACGGCGTGATGCACGCGTGCGGCCACGACGGCCACACGGCGATGCTGCTCGCGGCGGCGCGCTGCCTGGCCGAGCGCGGGCGCTTCGGCGGCACGCTGAACCTGATTTTCCAGCCGGCCGAGGAAGGGCTCGGCGGCGCGAAGCGGATGCTCGACGACGGGCTGTTCACGCAGTTCCCGTGCGATGCGGTGTTCGCGATGCATAACGTGCCGGGCCTGCCGGCTGGCGTGCTCGGCTTCTGCGACGGCCCGGCGATGGCGTCGGCCGACGAGGTGCGCGTGCGCGTGACCGGGCGCGGCGGCCATGGTGCGGCGCCGCACACGACGATCGATCCGGTGGTCGTGTGCGCGTCGATCGTGATGGCGCTGCAGACGGTCGTGTCGCGCAACGTGAATCCGCAGGAACTGGCGATCGTCACGACCGGCTCGATCCACGCCGGCACCGCATCGAACGTGATTCCGCCCCATGCGGATCTCGAACTGAGCGTGCGTGCGCTGTCGCCGGACGTGCGCGCGCTGCTCGAACGGCGCATCCGCGCGATCGTGCACGGCCAGGCCGACAGCTACGGCGCGACGGCCGAGATCGACTATCGCTATGGTTATCCGGTGCTCGTCAATCACGCGGCGGAAACGGCGTTCGCCCGTGACGTGGCGCGCGCATGGGGCGGCGATGACGCGCTGATTCCGCATTTGCGGCCGATCGCGGCGAGCGAGGATTTCGCGTTCATGCTCGACGCTTGCCCGGGCAGCTACCTGTCGATCGGCAACGGCGACGGCAACGGTGCCGCGGGCTGCGGGCTGCACAGCCCCGGCTACGACTTCAACGACGCGTGCCTCGCGACGGGCGCGAGCTACTGGATCGCGCTCGCGGAGCGCTATCTCGCGTAAGCCGGGCAAACGCATTCGAATCACTTTCAACGACGGAAGAAACAAGGAGACTGGCAATGAAACAGTGGATGGCGGCGCTCGCGGTGGCGCTCACGGCAACGGCGGCGGCAGGCGTCGCGCATGCCGGCGACTGGACGGGCAAGGAGATCCGGCTCGCGGTCGATCCCACGTATCCGCCGCTCGAATACAAGCAGCCGGACGGCTCGCTGAGCGGCTTCGGGGTCGACATCACGAACGCGTTGTGCGCGGAGCTGCATGCGCGCTGCGTATGGGTCGAATCGAGTTTCGACGGGATGATTCCCGGGCTGCTCGCGCGCAAGTTCGACGTGATCGCGTCGTCGATGACGATCACGCCGAAGCGGATGCAGCAGATCGCGTTCACGAACCGGATCTCGAATGCGCCGGCGCGGCTGATCGCGCGCAAGGGTTCGCCGCTGCTGCCGACGGCCGCGTCGCTGAAGGGCAAGCGGGTCGGCGTCGAGCAGGGCTCCGCGCAGGCCGACTATGCGATCGCGAACTGGCAGCCGGCCGGCGTACAGATCGAGTCATACCAGAACCAGGACCAGGTCTATGCCGATCTCGTGACGGGGCGGCTCGACGCGGCGTTCCAGGCATCGATCGCGGCCAGCGACGGCTTCCTGAAGAAGCCGCAGGGCAAGGACTTCATGTTCGTCGGCGCGGCGATCGACGACGCGAAGTATTTCGGGCAGGGTGACGGCCTCGGGCTGCGCAAGCAGGACACCGACCTGCGCGACGCGTTCAACCGCGCGCTGGCGACGATCCTCGCGAACGGCACGTATCAGCGAATCAACCGCAAATACTTCGACTTCGACATCTACGGCGCGAAATAAGCGGCACGACAGCGCATCGGGTGGTAGCGCTCAATATATCAATAAGGAAAACGAATGAACTGGAGATTGTTTTTCGTCGCGATGCCGGCACTCTGTGCGGCACCGGCCTTCGCGCAAGGCAGCGTCACGCTATACGGGCTGGTCGATGCGGGCATCGACTATACGAACAACGTCGGCGGCCACGGCGCGTGGCAGATGGCGAGCGGTTTCGCGCAGGGCAGCCGCTGGGGGCTGAAGGGTGCCGAGGATCTCGGCGGCGGCTACAGCGCGCTGTTCCAGATCGAGAACGGCTTCAACGTGAACAGCGGCACGCTCGCGCAGGGCGGCCGCCTATTCGGGCGGCAGGCTTATGTCGGGCTCGGCAGCGCGCGCTTCGGCACGCTGACGCTCGGCCGGCAATATGACTCGGTCGTCGACTATCTCGCGCCGACGACCGCGAACGGCAGCTGGGGCGTCTATCCGTTCTCGCATCCGCTCGACAACGACAACACCGGCAACACGTTCCGCGTGAACAATACGGTCAAGTACGCGAGCCCGGATTTCGCCGGCTTCTCGTTCGGCGGCACATATAGCTTCAGCAACGACACCGGGTTCGCGAACGACCGGCAGTGGAGCGTCGGCGCGCAGTACGAGCAGGGCGGCTTGCTCGTCGGCGCGGCGTTCCTGAATGCGGACAACCCGGGCGCGACCGCCGGTGGCGCGATCGCGGGGGCGGGGTCGGTGGGCGCGGATGCGAACTTCGCGTCGGCGCGGCTGCGGATCTTCGGGGCCGGCATCAACTACACGGCCGGGCCCGCGACGGTCGGGTTTGCCTACACGAACAGCAACGTCACGCGGCCGACCGCGAACGTCGGCTACCTGTTCGGCGACGAGACGATCGAACCCGTCACGGGGCCGCTCGCGGGCGGCACGGTCACCGCGATCAAGTACCAGAACTTCGAAGTGAACGGCAAGTATCAGTTCACGCCGGCGTTCTTCGTGGGCGCGCAGTATGTGTATACGACCGTGCGCTACGACGCGACCACGGGCAGCGCGAAACCGAAGATCCATTCGATCGGGCTGATGGCCGACTACAACCTGTCGAAGCGCACCGACGTCTACCTGATGGGTGCGTACCAGCGGATTGCGGGCGATGCGACCGGCTCGTCGCTCGACCAGGCGTATGTTCCGGGGGCGGCAGACCTGTCGTCGACGTCGAAGCAGTTGATGGTGCATGCGGGGATCCGTCACAAGTTCTGAGTGCGCCGGGAGACCGGCAAGGAGCAGGTGGTGCAAGTCCATTACGATGAAGGCGTAGCGAGCCACATCGACCCCGAGCCGTGCGTCGGCTGCCGTGAGGCGACCGGCGAAGCGTCGGTAGGGGAACGTGCGGGCCAGCCATTGAGCCGCGATAGTTGTGTAATTCCGGGTGCCGACGCGGTTCAGAACGCGGAAGGCAACATGAAGGGGCGCGCAAGCGCGAGCGCCTCGACGACCCGGCGTGGTCGAAGACCCTGGCACGCACGGACGCTCTTTGCGCGGGAACCGGGAGATCTCTCGTCTGGCCAGTCGCAACCCGGGCTGGTCCGTGTCGGGAAGGTGAGGAGCCGTAGCCGATGATGAACGGACGGGAGAAGTCAGACTCCGCCATAGTAGCGTCGAAGCCTGCGAACAAGGTCGGGCAACCGGCTGCGGAGTGGGTGGAGCCAAGGGCGGGGACCAAGAGGAACACGGGGCAGTTCAGCACGTGCCGGGCGCAGAACCGGGCAAGCGTGTCACAGGGGCTGGACCGTGTACGGCAGGCTGCAAGGCAGCGGAAGAAGGAACGGTTCACCGCGCTGCTGCACCACGTCACGATCGATCGTCTCAGGGCGTCGTTCTTTGCGCTCAAACGCAAGGCGGCCCCTGGGGTGGACGGTTTGACGTGGCGGTACTACGAGGCAGGACTGGAAGACCATCTCCAGCGCCTGCACGCGCAAGTACACAGCGGAGCGTATCGGGCACTGCCCGTTCGGCGGCAGTACATACCCAAGCCGGATGGCAAGCATCGCCCGCTGGGGATTGCCGCGCTGGAGGACAAGATCGTCCAGCGCGCGGTGGTTGAAGTACTGAATGCGATCTACGAGGGGGACTTCCTCGGATTCTCGTACGGGTTCCGGCCCGGACGTAGTCAGCACGATGCGTTGGACGCGTTGGCGACAGCGATCACCCGCACCCCGGTGAACTGGATTCTGGACGCCGATCTCAAGAGCTTCTTTGATTCGGTCAGTCAGGAATGGCTGGTGCGATTCATTGAGCACCGGATCGGTGATCAACGCATCATCCGTCTTGTGCGCAAGTGGCTCAAGGCCGGCGTGCTGGAAGACGGAGAGCTAAGCGTAAGTGAGACAGGTACCCCGCAGGGATCAGTGGCCTCGCCACTGTTCGCGAACGTGTACCTGCACTACGTCTTCGATCTCTGGGCCAATCGTTGGCGACGGCGGGAAGCCAAGGGCAACGTCATCATCCTGCGATACGCGGATGATGTCGTGGTCGGCTTCGAGCACGAAGCTGACGCGCGGCGCTTCTGGGATGCGATGCGTTCGAGGCTGGAGGAGTTCATGCTTGCGCTTCACCCGGAGAAGACGAGGCTGCTGGAGTTTGGTCGCTATGCGGCGGCCAATCGCCGGAGCCGCGGTCTTGGCCGGCCGGAGACCTTCGCCTTTCTGGGCTTTATCTTTATCTGCGGCAAATCGCGAAGGGGTAGCTTCCAGCTTCAGAGGAAGACCCGGGGCGATCGCATGCGGGCGAAGCTCAGGGGGATCAAGGAGGAACTACGGCGGCGTATGCACGAACCGATTCCCATACAAGGGAAATGGCTCGGGCAAGTGGTTCGCGGTTACTTCGCGTACCACGCGGTACCGACGAATTCGCGCGCACTTGGCGCGTTCCGTTACCACGTCGTGGATCTCTGGCGGCGTGCGCTTCGGCGCCGCAGCCAGAAGGATCACATGACGTGGACGCGGGTCGAGCGGATCGCGGATGCCTGGCTCCCACAACCTCGAATCCTTCACCCGTGGCCAGACCGGCGGTTCGCCGTCAAACACTCAAGGTAGGAGCCCGGTGCCCGAATTGGGCACGCCGGGATCTGTGCGGGGGGTGTCTAGCAATGGGCATTCCTACCGCGATCGGAGTCGGGGCGGGAAGGGCATCGACGTCATCCTCCAGCGCTGGCCTCGGTCGATCTCGGGATCGCAGGCTGCGGTGATTCAAGCGATCACATTTCGGCCTCGATGCGAGGCCGAATCGTGCATCGCCCATCGCGCGCAGGGCGCGCAGGGCGGCGCATACGCAAGGACCACGTGCGCCGCCTGCCATCCGGCAACGGGTGAGCCGCGCGTGATCGGCGGCCGCCCGACGTGTCCGCTACCCGCGAACGCCGACCCGATATCGCGTCGTCTGGCGATAGGTGTCGCCCGGGCCGACGATCGTTTCGTCGCGCAACGCATCCATGTTGACCTGGTCCGGAAAGAACCCGGCTTCGACGCACAGCGCCGCATGCTGCACGCACGACACACCGCCGCTTGCGCGCACACCGTCCAGATAATTGCCCGTGTAGAGCTGCAGCCCGCGCTGATCCGTCGATACCGCGAGCTCTCGACCGCTTTCCGGATCGTAGATCGACGCGACGGGCCGCACGCCGTGCCCGGGGTCGCGCAGCACATAGCAGTGATCGAAGCCGCGTCCGCGCGCGAGCTGCGCATGCGGCCAGGCGAGGCGGGCGCCGAGCGGCGCGCTCTGCCGGAAATCGAACGCGGTGCCCGTCACGTCGGCCGTGCCGGTCGGGATCAGCGCATCGTCCACTTCGACGAACGCATCGGCGTCGATCTGCAGCAGATGGCCGCGCACGTCGCTGCCCGCGCGTCCGCTCAGGTTGAAGTAGCTGTGATTCGTCAGGTTCAGCGGCGTCGGGGCATCGGTCCGTCCCGCATAGTCGATCGTCAGCGTGCCGTCGTCGTCGAGCGTGTAGCGCACCTGCACGCTCACGTTGCCGGGGAACCCGGCATCGCCTTCCGGCGAATCGAGCCGCAGCGTCAGCCCGTCGCGGTCGTCGATCACGTCCCAGCGCGCGCGGTGAAAGCCGCTCGCGCCGCCGTGCAGCAGGTTGCCGTTCTCGTTGCGATCGAGCGTGTAGTCGACGCCGTCGAGCGTGAAGCGGGCGCCCGCGATCCGGTTCGCCCAGCGGCCGACCGTCGCGCCGAGGTACGCACCCGATTCGACGTAGTCGGCGGGCGTGTCGTGGGCCAGTACGATATCGGCGAAGCGCCCGGTGCGGTCGGGCGCGAGCCACGACACGACGGTCGCGCCGAGATCGCTGACGACGACGCGCATTCCGTGCGCGTTGCGCAGCGTATAGCGCCGCACCGGATCGCCGCCGGGCAGCGTGCCCCACGGCTCGGACGGAATGCGGCCGACGTCGGCTGCCGGGCGGGAAGAGTCGGTATCGATATGCATGAGTGGGTTCGCTCGTGGGCGGTGAATTCAGTGGGCAGGCGCGGTGCGTTCCTGGTATTCGCGCGGGGTGCAGCCGAGTTCGCGGCGAAACACCGCATACATGTACTGCAGCGACGTGAAGCCGCAGCGGATCGCGACTTCCGCGCTCGACGCGTTGCGGCTCGCGAGCAGCGCCTGGGCGGCCTCGAGCTTGTGACGCAGGATTTCCTGGTGCACGGTGCGCTGCAGTTCGCGCCGAAAGTGTTCTTCGAGCAGCGAGCGCGACACGCCGACATAGTCGGCGACCTGTTCGGTCTTGATTCCCTGGCACGCGTACTGGCGGATGAAATGCCGTGCGCGCATCACGTGCGGGCTCGCGAGCGGCTGGTGGCGCGTCGACTCGAGCACGTTGATGCCGACCGGCGGCACGAGGATGCGCTGCCCGGGAAAACGCGCGCCGCGCAGCATCCGGTGCAGCAGGTGCGCGGCGGTGCGGCCCATTTCCTCGGTGCCCTGGATGACCGACGACAACGGAATGCGTGTGAGCGTGCGCGTGAGCGGATCGTTGTCGATGCCGATGATCGCAACCTGTTCCGGCACCGCGATGCCGGCGATCAGGCACGCCTGCAGCAAGTGCCGCGCGCGCGCATCGGTGACCGCGATCACGCCGACCGGCTTCGGCAGCGCATGCAGCCAGCCGATCAGTTGCTCGATCGCGTGGTTCCAGCCCGACGCGCTCGTCGACAGTCCGCGGTAGATCGGCGCATCGAGCCCGTCCGCGCGCGCGAGCCGGTCGAACGCGAGCTCGCGCTGCTGTGCCCAGCGGTTCTCCTGCGCGGCCGGCAGGCTGTACATCGCGAAGTGCGCGAGCCCCGCGCCGATCAGATGCGTATGGGCGAGCGACACGAGCTTCGGGTTGTCGGTCGCAATATATGGGACGCCGTCAGGATAGTGCGCCGGGTCCTCGTATGACGAACCGACCGCGACGATCGGCAACGGCGAGCCGGCGAGCGCGTCGGCGACGGCCGGATCGTCGAAGTCCGCGATGATGCCGTCGCCGTCGAAGCGCTCGATGCCGGCGAGCCGGCAGCGGAAATCGTCTTCGAGGAACAGGTCCCACACGACGCGCGTCGTGTGCAGGTACTGGCCGATGCCGCTGATGATCTCGCGGTCGTAGACCTTGTTCGCGTTGAACAGCAGTGCGATGCGGTGCGGTGTCTGGGCGGAAGGGGCGCGGGTCATCTCGGTCTCGGGGCGAGCGCCGCCAGGGCGCCGTGCCATTGTCTCCGGGCGCGCGCTCGAGGCGGCGGCGCGCGATGTCTGGTGTCCGGCGATTGTAGGACGGAACGCGCACCGCGCGAGCGCGGCTGGCAAGAAACATTAAGCGCGCTGCGCAATTTCGCAATTGCCGGCCGGCAGGCGCGCGGGCACGATCCAGTCAACCGAATTCGGCCGCGTGCGTCGTCGCGACGCGCGTTGCGCTGCAACAAGACCCCGCACGGAGACGCCATGTCGTATTTCGAACACATTCCCGCGATTCGCTACGAAGGTCCGCAGTCGGACAACCCGCTGGCTTACCACTATTACAACCCCGAGAAGCGCGTGCTCGGCAAGACGCTCGCCGAGCATCTGCGGATCGCCGTCTGCTATTGGCACACGTTCGTGTGGCCGGGGCACGACATCTTCGGGCAGGGCGCGTTCCGGCGGCCGTGGCAGCAACCGGGCGATGCGCTCGAGCGCGCGCGGATGAAGGCCGATGCGGCATTCGAATTCTTCACGAAGCTCGGCACGCCGTTCTATACGTTTCATGACACCGACGTCGCGCCGGAGGGCGACAGCCTGCGCGAGTACGCGGCCAATTTCGCACGGATGGTCGACTATCTCGGCGAGCGCCAGCAGGCGAGCGGCGTGCGGCTGCTGTGGGGCACCGCGAACCTGTTCTCGCATCCGCGCTTCGCGGCGGGTGCCGCGACGAACCCGAACCCCGACGTGTTCGCGTGGGCCGCGACCCAGGTGTGTCATGCGCTCGACGCGACGCATCGGCTCGGCGGCGAGAACTACGTGCTGTGGGGCGGCCGCGAAGGGTACGAGACGCTGCTCAATACCGACCTGAAGCGCGAGCGCGATCAGTTCGCGCGCTTCCTGTCGATGGTCGTCGAGCACAAGCACCGGATCGGCTTCAACGGCGCGCTGCTGATCGAGCCGAAGCCGCAGGAGCCGACCAAGCACCAATACGACTACGACGTGGCGACAGTGCACGGCTTTCTCGTGCAGTACGGACTGCAGAACGAGATCCGCGTGAACATCGAGGCAAACCATGCGACGCTCGCCGGGCACTCGTTCCATCACGAGATCGCGAACGCGTTCGCGCTCGGCGTGTTCGGCAGCGTCGACGCGAACCGCGGCGACCCGCAGAACGGCTGGGACACCGACCAGTTCCCGAACAGCGTCGAGGAGCTGACGCTCGCGTTCTACGAGATCCTGCGCCACGGCGGCTTCACGACCGGCGGGATGAACTTCGACGCGAAGGTGCGGCGCCAGAGCGTCGATCCGGAAGACCTGTTCTACGGCCACGTGGGCGCGATCGACGTGCTCGCGCTCGCGCTCGAGCGCGCGGCGGTGCTGGTCGAGAACGACCGGCTCGATGCGCTGCGCCGGCAGCGCTACGCGCAGTGGGACGAGGCGTTCGGCCGCAAGATCCTGTCGGGCGGCTATACGCTGCAGTCGCTGGCCGACGATGCGCTCGCGCGCGGCGTGGATCCGCGGCATGCGAGCGGCGCCCAGGAGCGGCTCGAGAACATCGTGAACCAGGCGATCTACGGGCTGCGCTGACGCCATGTATATCGGACTCGATCTCGGCACGTCGGGCGTGAAGGCGGTGCTGCTCGACCGTGACGGCGCGGTGCGGGCGAGCGCGAGCCGCCCGCTGACGGTGAGCCGGCCGCGGCCGCGCTGGTCGGAACAGGCGCCGCGCGACTGGTGGGATGCCGCATGCGGGGCGCTTGCCGCGCTCGTCGATGAAGCCCGTGCGGCCGGCATCGATCCGCACGACATCGACGCGCTGGGGCTGACCGGGCAGATGCATGGCGCCATGCTCATCGACGCGCATGGCGACGTGCTGCGCCCGGCGATTCTGTGGAACGACGGCCGGGCGGATGCGGAGTGCGCGGAACTCGAGCGGCTCGTGCCCGCGTTGCGCACGGTGGCCGGCAACGTCGCGATGCCCGGCTTCACCGCGCCGAAGCTTCTGTGGGTGCGTCGTCACGAGCCCGACGTGTTCGCGCGGATCGCGTACGTGCTGCTGCCGAAGGACTATTTGCGCTACCGGCTGACCGGTGCGTTCGCAACCGATCCGTCGGATGCCGCCGGCACGCTGTGGCTCGACGTCGCGAAGCGCGACTACGACGACACGCTGCTCGCCGCGTGCGGGCTGTCGCGTGCACAGATGCCGACCGTGTTCGAGGGTAACGGCGTGACCGGCACGCTGCTGCCCGAGGTCGCGCGCACACTCGGGCTGCGCGAGATTCCCGTGGTGGCCGGCGGCGGCGACAACGCGGCCGGCGCGGTGGGCGTCGGCATCGTGAAGCCGGGCGATGCGCTGCTGTCGCTCGGCACGTCGGGCGTGTATTTCGCGGTGTCGGACGGATTTCGCGCGAACCCCGAATCCGCGGTGCACAGCTTCTGCCACGCGCTGCCGGACGCGTGGCACCTGATGTCGGTGATGCTGAACGCGGCCGGCTGCATCGACTTCACCGCACAACTGACCGGTTACGACGGCGTCGCGGCGCTGCTCGCCGATGCCGAGGCGAACGCACGCGCGAGCCGCCCGTGGTTTCTGCCGTACCTGAGCGGCGAGCGCACGCCGCACAACGACGTGAATGCGAAGGGCGTGTTCTACGGGCTCACGCCCGACACGCAGCGCGCGGATCTGGCGAACGCGACGCTCGAAGGCGTCGGCTTCGCGCTGCTCGACGGGATCGATGCGCTGCATGCGGCCGGGCTGGCGCCCGACAGCATCACGGTGATCGGCGGCGGGTCGCGCAGCGCGTACTGGACGCAGATGCTCGCCGACCTGAGCGGCCGCGTGCTGACGTTGCGCGCGGGCGGCGAGGTCGGTCCGGCGCTCGGTGCCGCGCGGCTCGCGCATCTCGCGCTCGAACCGGATGCGTCGCTCGACGACGTATGCCCGCAGCCGCCGATCGTCGCGGTGCGCGAGCCCGACCCTGCACGGCACGCGTGGTATCGCGACACGCGGCGTCCGACGTTTCACGCGCTGTACCGCGCGCTCGAACCGGTATTTGCAACGCTCGCTTGACGCGCGTTGCGGCGAGTCGATACGGGCAGCCCGTTCCGGCGGCCGCCCGTCGTTCGTGAGGTAGTCCGATAACAAGGAGATGGAGACATGAAATCCGTGACGCGTCGTACCGTATTGAGTTCGCTTGCCGGCGCCGCTGCGCTGGCGATCCTGACGCTGGGCGCACCGCTCGCGCATGCGAGCAAGGACAAGCCCGAGATCGGCTTCTGCATCGACGATCTACGCGTCGAGCGCTGGTCGCGCGACCGCGACTATTTCGTCGCGGCCGCGACGAAGCTCGGCGCGAAGGTGTCGGTGCAGTCGGCCGACGCGAGCGAGGAGCGGCAGATTTCCCAGATCGAGAACCTGATCTCGCGCGGCGTCGACGTGATCGTGATCGTGCCGTTCAATTCGAAGACGCTCGGCAACGTCGTCGCCGAGGCGAAGAAGGCCGGCATCAAGGTCGTGTCGTACGACCGCCTGATCCTCGACGCGGACGTCGACGCGTACATCTCGTTCGACAACGAGAAGGTCGGCGAACTGCAGGCGCAGGGCGTGTTCGACGCGAAGCCGAAGGGCAACTACTTCCTGCTCGGCGGCGCGCCGACCGACAACAACGCGAAGATGCTGCGCGCAGGTCAGTTGAAGGTGCTGAAGCCGGCGATCGACCGCGGCGACGTCAAGGTCGTCGGCCAGCAATGGGTGCCCGAGTGGAGCGCGTCGACCGCGCTGCGGATCGTCGAGGACGCGCTGACCGCGAACAACAACAAGATCGACGCGATCGTCGCGTCGAACGACGGCACCGCGGGCGGCGCGATCCAGGCGCTCGCCGCGCAGCATCTGGCCGGCAAGGTGCCGGTGTCCGGGCAGGATGCGGACCTCGCCGCGGTCAAGCGCGTGATCGCCGGCACGCAGACGATGACCGTCTACAAGCCGCTGAAGCTGATCGCGAGCGAAGCCGCGAAGCTTGCCGTCGATCTCGCGAAGGGCACGAAGCCCGCGTTCAACGCACAGTACGACAACGGCAAGAAGAAGGTCGACACGGTGCTGCTGCAGCCGACGCTGCTGACCAAGCGCAACGTCGACGTCGTCGTGAAGGACGGCTTCTACACCCAGGCCCAGCTGGCGAGCCAGTAACGGCGCGGCGGGCACGCTGCACGCGGCCGGGCCCTGCGCGCGGCCGCGTGCTCATCGCGAGGCAATGAACGTATGACCGAACCCTTGCTGACGATGCGCGGCATCGTCAAGGCATTCGACGGCGTGAAGGCGCTCGACGGGATCGACCTGACCGTGCGCCCCGGTGAATGCGTCGGGCTGTGCGGCGAGAACGGCGCCGGCAAGTCGACGCTGATGAAGGTGCTGTCGGGCGTCTACCCGCACGGCACGTGGGATGGCGAAATCCGCTGGGAAGGCGCGCCGCTCGTCGCGTCCGGCGTGCGCGACACCGAGCGCGCGGGCATCGTGATCATCCACCAGGAGCTGATGCTCGTGCCCGAGCTGTCGGTGGCCGAGAACATCTTCCTCGGCAACGAGATCACGCTGCCCGGCGGACGCATGCACTACGCGGAGATGGTGCGGCGCTCGGAGGCGCTGCTGCGCGAGCTGCGCATCGACGCGATCAACGTCGCGCAGCCGGTGATGAACTACGGCGGCGGGCACCAGCAACTGATCGAAATCGCGAAGGCATTGAACAAGCGCGCGAAGCTGCTGATCCTCGACGAGCCGTCGTCGTCGCTGAGTGCCGCCGAGACGCGCATCCTGCTCGATATCGTGCGCGACCTGAAGCGGCGCGGCGTCGCATGCGTGTACATCTCGCACAAGCTCGACGAAGTCGATGCCGTATGCGACACCGTGACCGTGATCCGCGACGGCCGTCATGTCGCGACCGAGCCGATGCGCACGCTGACCACCGACCGGATCATCGCGATGATGGTCGGGCGCGAAATCCGCAACCTGTATCCGCGCGAGCCGCACGAGATCGGCGACGTCGTGCTGGAGGCGCGCAACGTGACCTGTCACGACGTGGCGAACCCGCGCCGCAAGCGTGTCGACGACGTGTCGTTCAGCGTGCGGCGCGGCGAGATTCTCGGCATCGCCGGGCTCGTCGGCGCGGGCCGCACCGAGCTGATGCAGGCGATCTTCGGCGTGTATCCCGGCGCGAGCACGGCGAGCGTGCGGATCAACGGCCGGCCGCTCGCGATCCGTTCGCCGGCCGATGCGATCCGCGCCGGGATCGCGATGGTGCCCGAGGATCGCAAGCGCCACGGGATCGTGCCGCAGCTCGGCGTCGGCCACAACATCACGCTGTCGGTGCTGCGCCGCTTCGCGGCGCGCGGGCGGATCGACGCGGCCGCCGAACTCGACGCGATCCGCACCGAGATGCAGCGGCTGTCGGTGCGTGCCGCGCATCCGTTCCTGCCGATCGCGAGCCTGTCCGGCGGCAACCAGCAGAAGGCGGTGCTCGCCAGGATGCTGCTGGCCGACCCGCAGGTGCTGATCCTCGACGAGCCGACCCGCGGCGTCGACGTCGGCGCGAAAGCGGAAATCTACCGGCTGATCTTCGCGCTCGCGAAGCGCGGCGTCGCGCTGATCGTCGTGTCGTCGGAGCTGCCGGAAGTGCTCGGGCTGGCCGATCGCGTGCTCGTGATCGGCGAAGGCGAGGTGCGCGGCGATTTCGTCAACGACGGTCTTACGCAGGAACAGATCCTCGGCGCCGCGCTGAAACCCGCGCGGCGTCCGGCCGAACCCATTGCAGCGAGTGCGCCATGAATACCGAATTGTCTTCCTCCGCCGCCGTGCCGCAGGACGCCGACGCGCGTCGCACGCACGGCCATCCGCTGCGCCAGGTCTTCGTGCGCTACAAGGTGCTCGCGCTGCTGTTCGCGGTCGCGGCGATCTGGGTGTTTTTCTCGGTGCTGACCGACGGCGCGTTCGTCACGCCGCGCAACGTGTCGAACCTGCTGCGGCAGATGTCGATCACCGGGATGCTCGCATGCGGGATGGTGTTCGTGATCATCGCCGGTGAAATCGACCTGTCGGTCGGCTCGCTGCTCGGGCTGCTCGGCGGCGTCGCGGCGATCCTCGACGTCAATCGGCACTGGCCGGTCGCCGCGACGGTGCCGGTGGTACTCGCGCTCGGTGTGCTGGTCGGGCTGTTCAACGGCTGGTGGTCGACCTACCGGCGCGTGCCGTCGTTCATCGTCGGGCTGGGCGGGATGCTCGTGTTCCGCGGCATCCTGCTCGGCGTGACGGGCGGCTCGACGATCGCGCCGGTGTCCGACGGCTTCGTGTTCATCGGGCAGGGCTATCTACCGCGCGTCGTCGGCGACGGCCTCGCGCTGCTGCTGTTCGCGCTCGTCGCGCTGCTGGTCGTCCGGCAGCGCGGTACGCGGCACCGTTATCGGCTCGCGGTCGCGCCGCTGTGGCAGGACGTCGTGAAGATCGCCGGCGCGGGCGCGGTGCTGTTCGCGTTCGTCGCGACGCTCGACCGCTACGGCGGCATCCCCGTGCCGGTGCTGCTGCTGCTCGCGCTGCTCGGCGCGTTCTCGTGGATCGCGACGCAGACCGTGTTCGGCCGGCGCATCTATGCAGTGGGTTCGAACCTGGAGGCGACGCGGCTGTCGGGCGTCGACACCGACCGCGTGAAGCTCGCGATCTTCGCGCTGATGGGGCTGATGTGCGCGTTCGCGGGCATCGTGAACACCGCGCGGCTCGCAGCCGGCTCGCCGTCGGCCGGCACGATGGGCGAGCTCGATGCGATCGCCGCATGCTTCATCGGCGGCACGTCGATGCGCGGCGGGTCGGGCACGGTCTATGGCGCGCTGATTGGCGCGCTCGTGATGGCGAGCCTCGACAACGGGATGTCGATGCTCGACGTCGACGCGTACTGGCAGATGATCGTCAAGGGCGCGGTGCTGGTGCTGGCCGTGTGGATCGACGTGGTGTCGCGGTCGAACCGGCGATGAGGCGCCGTGCGGATGCGATCGCCGCTTGCCGGGGAGGTGGACGGCTCATGCCGTTCTACCCGGCATCCGCCTTGATGAAATCGACGAACGCGCGCAGCGGAGCCGGCACGAACCGCCGCCCCGGATAGTACAGATACGGGCCCGGGAACGGCCGCCACCAGCCGTCGAGCACGGGCTCGAGCGCGCCGCTCGCCAGATGCGGCCGAAGCCAGTCTTCGTAAAGGTGCACGATGCCGAGCCCCGCGCAGGCGGCATCGACGACGAGATCGACGGCACCGCCGATCTGCACGACGAGCGGGCCCGACGGCTCCACGCGCACCACTTCTCCGTCGCGCTCGTATTCCCACGCCGGCATCGCGCCGCTCGCGAAGCGGCCGCGCAGGCACGCGTGATCGAGCAGGTCGCGCGGATGGGTAGGGCGGCCGCGCCGGTCGAGATAGGCGGGTGCGGCGGCGGTGGCGAAGCGTTGCGAGCGCGGGCCGATGGGCACGGCGATCATGTCCTGTTCGAGGCGCTCGTCGTAACGGATGCCCGCGTCGCAGCCGGCCGCAAGGATATCGACGAAGCTTTCATCGGCCACGACTTCGAGCCGTATCTCCGGATATGCGTCGAGAAAGCGCGGGATGATGGACGGCAGCACGAGCCGCGCCGCGCTCATCGGCACATTGAGCTTCAGCGTGCCGACCGGCCGCTCGCGGAACGTGTTCACCACGTCGAGCGCCGCCTCCACCTCGCTCAGTGCCGGCGTGAGCCGTGCGAGCAGACGCTCGCCGGCTTCGGTGGGCGACACGCTGCGCGTCGTGCGGTGCAGCAGCCGCACGCCGAGTTGCGCTTCCAGCCGGCGCACCGCTTCGCTCAGACCGGATGCACTCGCCCCGACCATGCGCGCGCCTTCGCGAAAGCCCTTCGCCCGTGCCACCGCCACGAACGCGTTCAGATCGCCCAGATCGACTTGCATTGTTCGCCTTTTCGTACAGGTTGTGCGGATTATGACCGGTTATCGCGCAGCGCAACGCGGCGTAACCTGCGATTCACGCATTCGCTACAGGAGCACGACCATGTCCCCCATCGTTCAATCCGGCACGTATTCCGTCGCGGGCCGCAGCATTCATCGCATCGGCTATGGCGCGATGCAGCTGGCCGGCCCCGGCGTGTTCGGTCCGCCCAAGGACCGCCATGCGGCGCTCGCCGTTCTCCGTGAAGCGGTCGCATCGGGCGTCGACCACATCGACACGAGCGACTTTTACGGCCCGCATGTGACCAACCAGTTGATTCGCGAAGCGTTGCATCCGTATCGCGACGAGCTGCTGATCGTGACCAAGGTCGGCGCGACGCGCGGCGACGACGGTTCCTGGCTGCCGGCATTCTCCGCCGAAGCGCTGACGGCCGCCGTGCACGACAACCTGCGCAACCTGGGCCTCGACGTGCTCGACGTCGTCAATCTGCGGATCATGTTCGACACGCACGGCCCGGCCGAAGGCTCGATCGAGGCGCCGCTGTCCGCGCTGGCCGAACTGCAGCGGCAGGGCCTCGTACGGCACATCGGGCTGAGCAACGTGACGGCCGCGCAGATCGCCGAAGGGCGCCGGATCTGCGAAATCGTCTGCGTGCAGAATCATTACAACCTCGCGCACCGCGACGACGATGACCTGATCGACGCGCTCGCGCGCGACGGCATCGCATACGTACCGTACTTTCCGCTCGGCGGCTTCAATCCGCTGCAGTCGTCCACGCTCGACGCGGTCGCCGCGCGGCTCGGTGCGACGCCGATGCAGACCGCGCTCGCGTGGCTGCTGCAGCGCGCGCCGAACATCCTGCTGATTCCGGGGACGTCGTCCGTCGCGCATCTGCGCGAGAATCTCGCCGCGGGCGCGTTGGGGTTGCCCGAGGATGCCGTGCGTGAACTCGACGGTGTCGCGTCGGTGCGCGCGTGAGCGACGTGCCGGGGCCTGACATCGCCCCATGGGCGCTGTAGCACTTCCACGCGATTATCGAGCGCGCGCGTTGCCGCGTTTCCCGATCACCTCGAGGATGCCTTTCCGTCCGGCACGCCGGAGGAATTGGCCGCCTGTATCGCCTGGATCGACACGCAGCAGTGAAACGGCGTCGCTCGCGGCGTCTGGCCTGTCCTGGATACCGCGCTACGACCGGTCGCGATTGCGCGCGCGCGTCGCGCCCGTGATCACCGCGATGCCGAACAGAATGACGGCGACGATCTCGATGATGTGCTGCGACACGTGCAGCGTCATCAATCCCCATGCCACGCCGCCGATGAAAATGATCCATCCGACCAGGTAGATAAGCAGGGTCATCGTTCCTCTCCTTGCGGTTCGGGTTCATCGTGCGGACTGCTGTCGCGCGGCATGCCGTTTTATCCGGCTTCCGTATCGCTTCCGTATCGTGCGGCAGCAGGCCGAGAAAGCGCGCGATGTGCTCGGGGTCGAAACGCGGCGACGGCGGAAACTGCCAAAGGATCCGCCCGAGCTTGTCCTTCAGGGCGAGCAATCCTTGCGCAAAGCAGTTCGCGCAGGCGAGCGTCGCGGTTTCATCGCGAAAGCGCTGCATGTGGGTCAGGTAGCGTGGGCCTTTCACGCTGAACGTAAAACCGGGCGGCGTTTCGTCGTACCCGTGTCGCCAGCCGCCGTAGCGCCAGTCTGAAATGCCGATGCGGACTTCACCTGATTTTCTCGTCACGTCGATACCCGAATGCCCGTTGGTCCACACGTATTCGGTGTGGCGAGCAATGCATGTGCCACCGCGCGGCACGAACCTTGCTGTGCCTGCGTATCAAGTATCCAGTGACACATCGGACACGCTGAGATTCATCAGCGTGTCGGGTACGACATGCGGGTCACGCGCAGTCCGCGCGACCCGTAACACACGAACACGAGATCACGACGCCGATAACCTGACCGACACGCCCGTCGCCGTATAAACCGGCGTCGCCTTGAACCCGTCGACCATGACCGTCGAGAACTTCGCCGCGGCCGCCGCGCCGTCGATCAGCGCGATGGTGTCGCCGGCCTTCGGCGCGTAGCCGTTCACGAACTTCACGTGCAGCGTGCCGCCCGCGACGGTGAGCGGACCACCCACGCGCAGGCGTCCGCCGCCGTTGCCGTCGATGTCGAGTTCGAGCGTCGCGTTGTCGAGCTGCGTATAGCGTGTCGCGATCGTGACGGGCGCGCCGGCGGCAATCCGGACGCTACCGCCCGAACCGACATACACGTCGCCGTTGCCGAACGCCATTGCCGACGCAGCCGCGAGCGTGCCGCCGCTCACCTGCGTGCCGCCCGTATAGCGGTTGTTGCCCGCGAGCGCGAGCGTACCGGTGCCTTGCAGCGTCAGCTTGCCCGCACCGGCGATATCGTTGCGCCACTGGTCGGCCGCATTGAGCCCTCCCTGGGACGCATCCATCGACACGATCACGTTGCCGTTGAACGCGCCATAGCCGTCGGCCGCCGCAAACAGGTTCAGGCGGCCCCAGCCTTCCGCATCGTCCATCACCGGGTAGCCCGACGAAATTTCGGTGGTCTTCAGCACGACGCGGCGCTGATCGGCGCTCAGGTACGGGAAGCGTGTCTGCAGCAGGATCTCCGCGCCCTTGGGCACGACGGGCGGTGCATCGGTCGACTCGATCGCGCCGAAGCCGAACGTCATGCGGCGCGCGAAGGCCGTCCTGTTGGTCGCGTAATCGGCGAACCGGTCGGTGGCCGCCGTGCCCGAATGCGCGAAGGCGGCGAACGTCGTGGCGGTCGTCCCCGTGAGTTGCTGCAGCGCCTGGTGGGCCTGGCCGTACGCGGCTTGCGCATCGCTCGCGTACGCAGTCAGGTTCGCCGCGCTGACGGCCAGCGCGAGCATGCGCCCGCCGATCACGTCGAGCGGCGAATGCATGCCGGCGAGGATCCGGTTCTCGCCGAGTTCGAGACCGCGGCTGACCATTTCCTGGAACCGCTCCGGCACGAGCCACGCCATCGTCATCGCATCGCGCATCGCTTCGGCTTCGTGGCCGCTGATGAAGCCGCCGTCGGTCGCGGGCGTCGTGCTTTCCGCGGGAACGAGCGTCGGCGCGACGACGACGCTCGCGCTCCAGCGGTACGGCCGCGCGTACTTGTAGAAACGCTTCGACGGTTCGGTCGACGCGTTGTTGCCCATTTCGTTGAGCAGGTCGACGACCTTGCCGAAGCTCGTGTTCGTGCTGCTGCCGACGCCGGTGTTGTTGCCGGAATCGTTGTAGAGCACCGTCGTCGCGTCGGCGGGCACGTTGGTGATGCTGGTCGTCTGCTGCGCGGCCGTGCGCCACGCGCTGGTGAGCGGGCCCATGCCGTCGGTCACGCTGTAGCCCTTGCCGCGCCGGTCGTCGAAGTAGGCGGCGTCGGCCTGCTGCTGCGTGCGCGCGGTCGTTGCGTTGACCACGTACTGCACGTTGGCCGCGAGCACCGTGCCGTTCACGATCGTGCCGCACGGCGTGCCGCTGGTGGGCAGCCCCGAGCACGTCGACGGCGAGATCGCCGGAAACGCGCCGAACGCCTGCGCGCTCACGCCTGCATCGACCAGCATCGTCGACGGCTGCCACAGGTCGAGGAAACGGCTCACGACGCGCACGGCGGCGTTGGTCGACAGCGTGGCATAGCGCGCGTCGCCGCGCTGGTTGGTCGCGATGTTGTCGACGAAGGCCGGCACGCTCGGCACGGGCGCGCTGTCGACGAAGCCCGGGTCGGCCGGCGGGGCCGGCACGGCCGCGCTGGTCGTGGTGGTCGGCGTGACATCGTCGCCGCCGCCGCACGCGGCGAGGACAATCGCACTCGAAAGCGCTGCGACGTGCAGCGGGAAACGGCTTCGTGACGCGAACATGCAAGACTCCATCCTGAGTATCGAAGATGGCGGATTGTCGTGGGCGATCGTGACGCAGCCGTTACGGATTTGTTTCGGAGCGCTGTCGATGCGCCCGAATGCTCACTATCTGGTGAATTCGTGATGCTGAACGTAGCGGTCGGGCCGATCCGGCCGTCGGCGAGATCCGGCGGCGGGCGGCTACGCGCCGCTCGCGCGTGCGTCCGGCCGCGCGTGAGCGTTCAAGAAATGATCGGAGCGGGAACGGTCACGCCGGTTCGGCGCATGATTGCGCGCCGGTGCGGCACACGCGGTTTCTGCCGCTGTGCTTGGCCGCATAGAGGGCGAGGTCGGCCTGATGCGTCAGCACATGCACGGACGCCGGCCGTGCGCGATGGCCGGTCGCGCAGCCGATGCTGACCGTAAACGCGGGCACCGTCTCGGCGAACCCGTCGAGCCGGTTGCGTTCCACCGCGCGGCGAATCGCTTCGGCGACTTTCGCGGCGCCGCTTTCGTCGGTATCGGGCAACACCGCGACGAATTCCTCGCCGCCGTAACGTGCGGCGAGATCGCCGCGCCGGCGCGTATGCGCGCGGATGCATTCGGCGAGAAACCGCAGCGCGGTGTCGCCTTGCGCGTGGCCGTACCGGTCGTTGTACTGCTTGAAGTGATCGGCGTCGATGAACAGCACCGACAGGCTGCCGTCGTTGCCGCGCTGCAGCCGCTCCCACTCGTCGACGAGCGCGGCATCGAGCGCGCGTCGATTGTGCAGGCCCGTCAGCGGGTCGGTGCGCGTCATGTCGGTGAGCAGCGTCTGTTTGCGCAGGTTGCCCCGCAGCGCGAATGCGAGCAGCCATACCACCGCGCAGAACAGCGCGCCGATGACGGACGCCGACACGCCGACCGTCCACGTCAGGTGCGTGATGCCGGCCAGCACGTCATGCTCGGCCGGCGCGACCACGGCGATCAGCGGCGTGCCGGGTACCCGCTGGTACGTATACAGCCGCAACGTTCCATCGATGCTCGAGCGCGCGCCATAGAAGCCCGATTCGCGGCTCACCATCCGCTCGAACGACTTCGAGCGGCGCAGGCGAACCATCTGGTGATCGCTCAACGGCGGATTGCGCGCGAGGATCGTGCCGTCCGCGCGCAGGATCGCGCTGACGCCATGCGGCCCGACATTCAGGCGGGAAAGAAGCCGATCGAAGTAGGCGAGGTCGATGGCGACCACCGCGATGCCATTGAACGTGTGATCCGGCCGTTCGATGCGTCGCGACAGTGCGATCGATTCCGTGCCGCCACGCGAACGCGCACGGTACGCCTCGGATACGTAGAGGCCGACGTTGTCGGCATCGCGATGGACCTTGAAGTAATCGCGATCGCTGAAGTCCCAGTTGTGGGTCGGGCCGCAACAACCGTCGATCAGCCGGCCGGAGCGGTCCGTCACGCCCATGCCGGTCACGTATTGCGCGGCCGTGCGCTCGAACAGGACGTCGTGACGCAGCCCGGCGTCCATGCGCGAGACGGCGGGGTTGCGGATATCGGCGGCGAGTGAGACCAGCGCGCTATTGGACGTTTCGACGGTGCGCGCGATCTCGCTGACGAGGACGGCAGCGACGTTGCGGGACGTCTCGTGCGCATGCTCGACGACTTCGCTTCGCGCGGCCCACAGCGTTGCCGCGCTGATGCCGAGCGCCGCGACCGACATCAGCGTGCCCAGCGCGCCGACGATCAGATGGTGGCGCCCGGCCCAGTCGGCAATTTTCTCGATCGAAGGGGATGCAGGCATTGCTCGCGCTCGTACGGAAAGGCGGCTGCGACCGCAGCGGCGCTGGTCAAATCCGGGTTAACGGCAGGGTTGCCCGAAAATCGAGGCCGGCATGCGAAACAATGACTGCACGGATACCGCAAACGTGTGCGAGCGGGGCGCGCCGGCAACGACGCGCCCCGCAACGACTGCGTAACAGCGGTGGATGAGGGCGGCGGCGAAGCGTCAGTCGAGCCCGCCCTGGCACAGGTACTTGATCGACAGGTAATCGTCGAGGCCGTAGCGCGACCCCTCTCGGCCGTAGCCCGATTCCTTCACGCCGCCGAACGGTGCGGCTTCGCTCGCGAGCGCGCCCTCGTTGATGCCGACGATGCCCGTTTCGAGCCGTGCGGACACACGCGCGATGCGGCGTACGTCCTGCGTGTAGAAATACGCGGCGAGCCCGAACGGCGTGTCGTTCGCGGCGTCGATGGCTTCGTCTTCCGAATCGAACGAAAACAGCGCGGCGACCGGGCCGAAGGTTTCCTCGCAGGTCAGCTGCATGTCGGCGGTGGCGTCGGCGAGCACCGTCGGCGCGTAATAGTTCGGCCCGAGTTCGGGCAGGCGCTTGCCGCCCGTGAGTACGCGTGCGCCGCGCTCGACCGCGTCGCCGACATGACGCGCGATCTTGTCGACCGCGCGCGCGTTGATCATCGGGCCGATCTGCGCGGCCGGGTCGGTTGCCGGCGCGACCTTCAGTGCGGCGACACGCGCGGCGAGCTTCGCGGCGAACGCTTCGTAGACGCCGGCCTGCACGTACACGCGGTTCGGCGACACGCAGGTCTGGCCGCCGTTGCGGAACTTGGCGGCCATCAGCCCGTCGACCGCGGCGTCGAGCTCGGCATCGTCGAACACGATGAACGGCGCATTGCCGCCGAGCTCCAGCGACAGCTTCTTCAGCGTCGCGGCCGATTCGCGCGCGAGCAGCTTGCCGACGGGCGTCGAGCCGGTGAACGTGATCTTGCGCACGCGGCCGTCGGCGAGCCAGTCGGCTGCCGCGTCGATGCCGCGTTCGCGCGACGCGGTGATCAGGTTCAGCACACCGGGCGGCACGCCGGCTTCCTGCGCGAGGAAGGCGAGCGCGAGCGCGGTGAGCGGCGTGTCCTCCGCCGGCTTCGCGACGACCGTGCAGCCGGCCGCGAGCGCGGGTGCGATCTTGCGCGCGATCATCGCGAGCGGGAAATTCCACGGCGTGATCGCGGCGACGATGCCGATCGGTTCCTTCACGGCGCTCAGCCGCTTGCCGCGCTGCTGCTGCGGAATCAGGTCGCCGTAGGTGCGCGTCGCTTCCTCGGCGAACCACAGCACGTACGACGCGCCGTATGCGACTTCGCCGCGCGCTTCGGCGAGCGGCTTGCCCTGTTCGCGCGACATCAGCTTCGCGAGATCGTCGGTGTGCGCGACGATCGCCGCGTGCCACGCACGCAGGATCGCGGCGCGTTCGCGAGCGGGCGTCGCGCGCCATGCGGGCAGCGCGCGCGCCGCTGCGTCGGTCGCGGCGCGCGCGTCGGCGGCGCCGCTATCGGGTGCGTGGGCAACGGTCTCGAGCGTCGCCGGATCGATGACGTCGAAGCGACGGCCGTCGAGCGCGTCGCGCCAGGTGCCGTCGATGAGGTTGGCGGTGCGCACGAGTTCGGTTCGGGACAGCGTAAGCGGCATGACAGGTCCTTGGGTGATGCGGTCCGGCGACGGCGGCGCGGGCGCGCGACTACCCCGCGCGGACAGCGTGCTGCCGCGTTCCCGGGTGTCGCGCGCTGTCCGTCAGTGACGTTCGCCGAACAGCGATTCGAGCGGGTAGTGCCGTTTGACGAACGGCGACTTGATGATCACGTAACTGAAATACTTCTCGATGCCGATGTTCTGCTCGAGCAGCCCTTCGACGATCGTCTGGTAATGGCTCACGCTGCGCGTGATGAACTTCAGCAGATAGTCGTAGCCGCCGCTCGCGAGGTGGCACTCGACGATCTCGTCGACATTGCGGATCGCCGCGACGAAACGGTCGAAGTCCTCGCGGCGGTGGTCGGCCAGCGTGACCTCGGTAAACACGACCTGCACGTCGCCGAGTTTTTCGAGCTGGATATGCGCGCCGTAGCCGCCGATGTAGCCGGCCTTCTCGAGCCGCTTCACGCGGATCAGGCAGGGGCTGGGTGACAGCCCGACCGCATCGGCCAGCTCGACGTTGGTCATGCGGCCGCGTTTCTGCAACTGGGAGAGGATGCGCAGGTCGATGCGATCCAGCTTGCTGTCCGTCATGTTCACGTGAAAGGGAAAAAATGGAATGTCCGGTTACTTTAGAGTCGAACGATTGCCGCCACAAGCCCGGCTTTCCCTTGACCCGTCATGCCGGCTGCGCGTGCGCGGCGTCGAGCGCGCGCTGAACACCCGCGTCGGCCAGCACGTCGTCGAGCGTCTTGCGCACGCGTTCGAACATCAGGTCGAACTCGCCCGCGGTGAAGCTCAGCGCCGGCGCAAAGCCGAGCACGCCGTCGCCGAATGCGCGGAACACCACGCCGTTCGCGTACGCGGCCGCCGCGATCTTGTCGGGCACGTTCAGCGCCGGGTCGAAGCGCGTCTTGTGCGCCTTGTCGGCTACCAGCTCGAGCGCGCCGAGCAGGCCGATCGAGCGCGAATCGCCGACGAGCGGATGCGCGCGCAGCGCATCGAGCCCGGCCGCGAAGCGCGGCGCCAGCGCCTGGCCGTTCGCGAGCAGCCCGCCTTCGTGATAGAGCTTCAGCACCTCGAGGCCGATCGCCGCGCTCACCGGATGCGCGGAATACGTATAGCCGTGGCCGACCGCGGCCGACTCGGTGCGGCTGCCCGCGATCCCTTCGTAGACTTCGTCGGACATCAGCACCGCGCCCATCGGCGCATAGCCGGCGGTCAGTCCCTTCGCGACGGTCATCAGGTCCGGATCGACCTGCTCGGTCTCGCACGCGAACAGCGGGCCGGTGCGGCCGAAGCCGGTGATCACCTCGTCGGCGACGAACAGGATGCCGAGGCGCCGGCATGCGTCGCGCATCGCCTTCAGCCAGCCGACCGGCGGCACGATCACGCCGCCCGAGCCTTGCACGGGCTCGCAGAAGAACGCCGCGACGTTGTCCGCGCCGAGCTCGGCGACCTTCGCCTCGAGCGCGGCGACCGACGCGGCGATCAGCGCCTGCGGATCGTCGCCGAGCGGATGGCGATACGGGTAGGGCGACGGAATATGGTGCTGGTCCGCGCGCGGCAGGTCGAAATGGCGGTGGAACGCGGGCAGCGCGGTGAGGCCGGCGCCGATCGACGACGAGCCGTGATAGCCGCGCTCGAGCGCGATCATCTGCTTTTTCGACGGGCGGCCGGTCGCGTTGAAATAGTGCGTGATGAAGCGCACCGCGGAGTCGACGGCGTCCGAGCCGCCGAGCGTGAAGTACACGTGGTTCAGCGACGGCGGCGCGAGCGTCGCGAGCCGTTCGGCAAGCTCGATCGCGGGCTGCGAGCCGAAATGGAAATAGCCGGTGGCGTAGGGCAGTTTCGCCATCTGCTCGGCGGCGGCCTTCACGATGCTGTCGCGGCCGTAGCCGACGTTGACGCACCACAGGCCCGAGAACGCATCGAGCAGCGTATGGCCGTCGCCGTCGCGCAGGAACACGCCGTCGGCGGATTCGAGCACGGTGACGCCGCGCGCCTCGTGCACGCGGTAATTGACGACGGGGTGGATCAGGTGTTGACGATCGGCTTCGATCAGCGCGGCTTGGTTCATGGTAGTGCGGGACTCTCTGTCGGGTGTCAGCGGTAAGTTCATGCTAACGGGCGAGAAATCCGCGTGCGCCTTCAATTTGCCGCCTGAAACGTACGGCCGCGGCGTTTGCACGGGGCGCTGCGGCATTTTCTGCTGCGCGCCCCGCGGGGCCGGGCGAGCGCGTCAGTAGCCGCGCGCGCGATCGACGACGCCGATCATCGGCTGCCCCGCGCGATGGCGCGCGAGGTTCTCGAGCACGGCGTCGACCGCGGTGTCGGGCCGCGTCGCGCTCGCAATGTGCGGCGTGATGCGAATGCGCGGATGCGTCCAGAACGGGTGGCCGGCCGGCAACGGTTCGGGGTCCGTCACGTCGAGGATCGCGCTGTCGAGCTGGCCGCGCTCGAGCGCGGCGAGCAGCGCGAGCGCATCGAGCTGCGGGCCGCGCCCGACCTGCACGAGCGATGCGCCGGCCGGCAGCGCGTCGAACACGCGCGCGCCGAGCAGCCCGCGTGTACTGTCGGTGAGCGGCAGCAGGCAGATCAGGATGTCGGTGCGGGCCAGGAACGCATCGAGCGCCGCGTCGCCCGCGTAGCAGTCGACGCCGTCGAGCGTGCGCGGCGTGCGGCTCCAGCCGGCGCACGGGAAGCCGAAGCGCCGCAGCGTGTCGAGCACGGCCTGGCCGAGCGTGCCGAGTCCGAGCACGCCGACGCGCCGCGACGCGGCCGCGCGCACCGGCTTCTCGTGCCACACCTGGGTGCGCTGTTGCGCCGCATAGTCGAACAGGTCGCGGTGGATCGTCAGCACGGCCTGCGTCACATATTCGACCATGCCTTCGACGATGCCGGGCTCGATCATCCGCACGACCGGAATGTGCGCGGGCACGCGCGACAGGTCGAACTGATCGATGCCGGCGCCCACCGAAAACACGATCTCGAGGTTCGGCAGCAGCGTGGCCGGGTCGTCCGGCGGTTGCCACGCGGCGAGGTAGCGCACCGCGTGCGGATCGCCGATGTCCGGCCAGATCCGGAACGCGAGGTCGGGCGCCTGTTGCGCGAAGCGCTGCGCCCATTGCGCACCGCGCACCGGGTCGGCCTTGTACAGGAAGCTCATCGTGCGTGCCGCTCAGCCCAGCGCCTGGTTCACGATCGCGAACGCGCGCAGCGCGGGGTCGCGTGCCGGCGCCGCACCGCGCGCCATCGCGACGACGGTATCGACGCGCGGCAGGCCGAGCCCCTGCAGCCAGTCCGACAGCCCGCTGTCGCCCGGCACGTCGAGGCGCACGAACATGCCTGCGTGCAGCGCGAGCCAGTGACTGATCAGCGCCTGCGCGCGCAGCGCGTCCGGCGCGACCACCGGCCCGATCGCATGGCCGCGGCCGAAGCGGCGAAAGAGCGCGAAGCCGAGCAGTTCGCCGTCGCGGTCGAGCGCGATCCCGTTCGCGACGTCGAGCAGCGCATCGACCACCGCGCCGCGCTCGTAGCCTGCCGCGCGCGACGCGAGCGCCGCGAGGCGCGGCCCGTCGTTCGTGCCGAGCGGGCGCAGGCGCTCGCCCGGCGGCAGCGAGATCAGCGGCGGCTGGAACGCGGCGCCCTGGTGCTGGTCGATCGTGCCGATCGCCTGGAAGCCGAACTTCACATAGAGCGGTTCGCCGGACGGTGTCGCATGGAGGAATATCGTGCGCGCGCCGAGGCTGTCGACGACGCGCGCGAGCAGTTCGCGGCCGATGCCGCGGCCCTGGCGCTCGGGCGACACGATCACCATGCCGAGCGATGCGTGCGAGTCGTCGAAGCGCCAGCCGAGCGCGGTGCCGACGATGCCGGCTTCGTCTTCGGCGACGAAGCCGCCGCCGAGCTGGAGTGCGAAGCGCCAGTCGTCGAGGCGGTGCGGCCACTTGACCGCTTCCGACAGCCGGTGTGCGGCGGGCAGGTCGGTTTCGGCGAACGGGCGATAGATAAGCGTGCTGGAAGTGTTGAGGTCGGCCACGCCGGACTCCGGATGGGTAGGAATGACGCATCCACTCTGCCAGCGACACAATGGCGCGGATAGGACGATTCGCCTGTTCTACGGTGCGAGCGGGCGGTTGTGCGAGATCGATGCAAGCCGGCTCGATCGACGCGGACGAACGCGCGCTTCGTGCCGGCGGGGCCGGTCAATCCGACAGCTTCTGCTGTGTGAATGCCACTACGATGGAAATAAGGCGGCGCTGCTGCGTGCCGGCGAGCGGCGGCCCGGTTTCGTGAAGCCCGCCGAAGCCCGCTGGTCCGCGCGGCAGCGCCGCGCTCGATCGCGCCGCAGATCGTGCTGCCCGTGGCGTGCAACACGCGGCGATTCTGCGTTTCGAGCGGTGCCGAACGACGCGCGACGGATTTTTTGCCCTGATTCAATTTCGTTGAACCCAGCCCGTCCCCGGCCCTGCCGGGGCTTCACACCGACAGGACGTATCATGATTCAGTTTGAACCGAAGTACATCACTTTCGACTGCTACGGCACGCTGACCCGCTTCCAGATGGCGGACCTGGCGCGCGAGATTTACGCGGAGCGGCTGTCGCCGGTCGCGATGGAGGACTTCGTGCGCGCGTTCGCCGCCTATCGGCTCGACGAAGTGCTCGGCGCATGGAAGCCGTACCGCGACGTCGTCGTCAACGCGATCCGGCGCACTTGCGCGCGCATCGGCACGAAGTTCGACGAAGCCGAGGCCGAGCGTTTCTATCATGCGGTTCCGACCTGGGGCCCGCATCCGGACGTGCCGGCCGGCCTGTCGCGACTCGCGAAGAAGTACAAGCTGGTGATCCTGTCGAACGCGATGGACGAGCAGATCATGAGCAATGTCGACAAGCTCGGCGCGCCGTTCCATGCGGTGTTCACCGCGCAGCAGGCGCAGTCGTACAAGCCACGCATGCAGGGCTTCGAATACATGTTCGACAAGCTCGGCTGCAAGCCGGAGGACGTGCTGCATGTGTCGTCGAGCCTGCGCTACGATCTGATGACGGCCGAGGATCTCGGGATCAAGCACAAGGCGTTCGTCAACCGCGGCCACGAGCCCGGCACGCCGTTCTACAACTACTACGAGGTGTCCGACATCGGCCATCTCGCGACGCAGCTCGGGCTGTAAGCGACGCATCGTCGGCGCGGCCCGGCCCGCCGCGAGATTCGGGAAAACCCGTGCGCCGGGAAAACCCGTGCGCGCGGCAGGCCGTCGGCGTTCGACGATCGCGCAGGCTTGGCGCGTTGTCTCGCGCACTTGCCTGTCATAGTCCTTCGACATTCGCGGCGAAGAGCCGCGTATCGCCCGTGGCGGATTCGAGCGCGTCCGCGCCTTCCGGTTCGAACGTGCCGGCGGCGCGCGCCGTGCGCATCCCTTCCTCCTGCTTGCCGTCGCGCCGGCCAATGCCCGGCGTGCGGTCGAATTCGTCGATCGCCGTCACACGGCCGCACTGCCGCACCGCCGCGCGAATCGCGATCCGGCGGCGCGCGCCGTGCGCATCCCTTTCTCCTGCTTCCCGTCGCGCTGGCCGATGCCCGACGAGCGGTCGAACACGCCGATCGCCGCCGCACCGCCGCACGAATCGCGATCCGCCAGCGCGGCCCGTGCGCATCCCTTTCTCCTGCTTCCCGTCGCGCTGGCCAATGCCCGACGTGCGGTCGAACACGCCGATCGCCGCCACACCGCCACACCGCCGTGAGAATCGCGATCCGGCAGCGCGGCCCGCGAGCGGGCGCGGTACCGCCGGGTATTCCGGCCGTGCCGCGGCCGTCGGGGCAGGCCGGTTTCGATGAAGCGGGCAATCGCCTGAACGTTGGTGGCGAGGCCTTGGACGGCGCCGGCAAATCGCGCGGGCATGCATTCGACGCAAACATGCGGTTTGCCCGTGTGGAACGCGTTTCGGATGCCGAACGCGCAATTTTGTCGGTGCAATCTGCGGCGCGCGTCGCTTTACGATTTCGTTCGTCGCGCCGTCCTTACGTGGTCGTCGCGACAACTGCACCGGGCAAACGACGGTATGCGCGAGCACGCAGCAATTCATGCTGCGCGGGTGGCTCAAAACGGTCGAATCGTATCGTGCGGCCGCCCCGAATCGCGATAACCCGCATTTTGGCGGTGCTTAAATGAACTTAGTACGCAGGGCGTCGCGCCCGCTACCAGCAGGCGGGCGCGACGGGTTTCTCGAACCACGCTGGACCCCAGACCCCACTTTCCACAGTCAGGAGCAGTTCGGATGAGCGACGATATCGACAACGGCGGCAAGGGCGGCATCACGCGCCGCGACATGATGCGGGTCATGGCGGCGAGCGGCATGATGGCCGTCGGCGGCGGCGGGCTGCTGACCGGCATGCAATCCGCATTCGCAGCACCGGCCGCCAAGCGCGGCGGCAAGATCCGGGTCGCGAACGAATCGAGTTCGACGGCCGATACGCTCGATCCGGCCAAGGGCTCGACGGGTGCCGACTACATCCGCTTCTTCATGTTCTACAGCGGCCTCACGCAGCTGGATCAAAGCCTCACGCCGCAGATGAATCTGGCCGAGTCGCTGCATACGACCGACGCGAAGACGTGGGTCATCAAGCTGCGCAAGGGCGTCACGTTCCACGACGGGAAATCGGTCGGCCCGGCCGACGTGGTGTTTTCGCTGATGCGCCACAAGAACCCGGCCACCGCGTCGAAGGTCAAGCCGCTCGCCGACCAGTTCGCCGATGCGAAGGCGAGCGGCCCGGACGAAGTCACGCTCACGCTCGCCAGCGCGAACGCCGACCTGCCGGTGATCCTCGCGACGCCGCAGCTCGTGATCGTCAAGGACGGCACGACCGACTTCGCGACCGCCATCGGCTGCGGCCCTTACAAGCTGAAATCGTTCAAGCCGGGCGTGTCGACCGTCGGCGTGCGCAACGACAGCTACTTCAAGCCGGGCAGGCCGTATCTCGACGAGATCGAGCTGATCGGCATCAGCGACAGCGCCGCGCGCCTGAACGCGCTGCTGTCGGGCGACGTGCACCTGATCAACGCGATCGATCCGCGCTCGACGCAGCGGGTTGCGTCGACGCCGGGCTACGCGCTGAAGGAAACCAAGTCGGGGCTCTATACCGACCTGATCATGCGCAGCGACAACCCGCTCGTCGCGAACCCCGATTTCGTCGAAGGGATGAAGTACCTGTTCGATCGCGAGCAGATCCGCTCGGCGGTGTTCCGCGGCTACTCGGTGATCGGCAACGACCAGCCGATTCCGCCGGGGCATCGCTACTTCAACGCGTCGCTGCCGCAGCGGCCGCACGATCCGGACAAGGCGAAATTCCTGTTCCAGAAGGCGGGCGCGCTGGGCGCCACACTGCCGCCGATCTATGCGACGTCCGACGCGAACGGCTCGATCGAAATGGCCGTGCTGCTGCAGCAGGCCGGCCAGAAGATCGGGCTGAACCTGCAGGTCAACCGCGCGTCGCCCGATGGCTACTGGTCGAACCACTGGATGAAGCACCCGCTCACCTTCGGCAACATCAACCCGCGCTCGAGCGCCGACGTGCTGTTCACGCAGTTCTTCAAGTCGGATGCGTCGTGGAACGAGTCGGGCTGGAAGAACGCGAAGTTCGACCAGCTGCTGCTCGCCGCGCGTTCGGAAACCGACGACGCGAAGCGCAAGCAGATGTACGGCGACATGCAGGTGATCGTGTCGCAACAGGGCCGCGTCGGCATTCCGGCCTTCATCAGCTTCCTCGACGGCTATGACAAGCGGCTCGCCGGTCTCGGTTCGATCCCGACCGGCGGGATGATGGGCTTCATGTTCGCCGAGAACGTGTGGTGGAACGCATGACGTTGTGGCTGGCGGCCGCCATGCGGCCGGTGCGGGTCACCGCGCCGGCCGCGCGCGGCCTTTTCGGGAGTGTCGCTTCATGAACCGAATTCTCATCGGCCTGATCGGCCGACGCATCGCGGTCACCGCGCTGACGTTGCTGATCGTGTCCGCGATCATCTTCACCATTACGAATCTGCTGCCGGGCGACGCCGCGCAGGCCGCCCTCGGCCAGTCGGCGACACCGGAGACGGTCGCCGCGCTGCGCCAGCAGTTCGGTCTCGACATGCCGGCGCACGTGCGTTACGTGCACTGGCTCGCCGGGCTGTTGCACGGCGATTTCGGTCGGTCGCTGTCCGGCGACATGCCGGTGTCCGAGATGATCGGCACACGCCTGCCGAAATCGCTCACGCTCGCGGCGATCACGACCGCCGTGTCGGTGCCGATCGCGCTGCTGCTCGGCATCCTCGCGGCCGTCAAGCGCGAGTCGGTGGTCGATCGCGCGATCAGCCTCGGCACGCTGTCGCTCGTCGCGACGCCGGAATTCCTGATCGCGACGGTCGCCGTGCTCTTGTTCGCGGTGAAATTGCGCTGGCTGTCCGCGCTGTCGTACAGCGGCCCGATCGAAAGCCTGCACGATTTCCTGCGTGCATATGCGATGCCGGTGCTGACGCTGTGCGCGGTCGTGATCGCGCAGATGGCACGCATGACGCGCGCCGCGGTGATCGAGCAGTTGAGCGCATCGTATGTCGAGATGGCCGTGTTGAAGGGCGCGAGTCCCGCACGCGTCGTGCTGCGCCATGCGCTGCCGAACGCGATCGGCCCGATCGCCAATGCGATCGCGTTGAGCCTGTCGTATCTGCTCGGCGGCGTGATCGTCGTCGAGACGATCTTCAACTATCCGGGTCTGGCGAGCCTGATGGTCGACGCCGTCAGCAACCGCGATTTCCCGCTGGTCCAGGCGTGCACGCTGATCTTCTGCGTCGCCTACCTGACGCTCGTGCTGTTCGCCGACCTGTGCTCGATCGTGTCGAACCCGCGACTGCGGACCTGAGCGCCCCGTCTTCCTTACGAGATGCCCACCATGCACCCGACCGAACCCGTACAACGCAGCAGTGCGCTGCCGCCGTCAGGCGATCAGCAACCACCGTGGGGCGGCGCGCCGCCGCCCGCCGCGCCGGCCCCCGACCAGCCGCGCAAGCGCCGCGCCCTCCGCGTGCAACTGACGACAGGCGGCCGCGTCGGCCTGTCGATGGTCGCCCTGATGCTGTTCGTCGCCGTGTTCGCGCCGCTGCTCGCGCCGCACGACGTCGGCGCGATCGTCACGACGGACGTGTTCGCGCCGTTCGGCGCGAAACTGCCGTTCGGCTCCGACTTCCTCGGCCGCGACATGCTGAGCCGGATCCTGTACGGCACGCGGCTGACCGTGCTGCTCGCGCTGGCCGCGGTGCTGCTCGCCGCGCTGACCGGCACGACGCTCGGGCTGCTCGCGACCGTGTCGGGCCGCGCGGTCGACGAGACGATGAGCCGGCTGCTCGACGCGCTCACGTCGATTCCGTCGAAGATGTTCGCGCTGATGTTCGTCGCCGCGTTCGGCTCGTCGCTGCCGCTGCTGGTCCTCACCGCCGCGGTCAGTTACATGCCCGGCTCGTACCGGATCGCGCGCGCGCTGGCGGTCAACATCAGCACGCTCGAATTCGTGCAGGTCGCGCGTGCACGCGGCGAGAGCGCGCTGTACATCGCCTGCGTCGAGATGCTGCCGAACATGATTCACCCGATGCTCGCGGATACCGGGCTGCGCTTCACGTTCGTCGTGCTGCTGCTGAGCGGCCTGAGCTTTCTCGGGCTCGGCGTGCAGCCGCCGTATGCGGACCTCGGCTCGCTCGTGCGCGAGAACATCGCCAGCCTCGGCGACGGCTCGGCCGTCGCGATCATGCCCGCGGTCGCGATCGCGATCCTGACGGTGGGCGTCAACCTGTTGATCGACGGCCTGCCGCATCGCGGCCGCCGTAAGGGCGCGGCCGCGGCCGCGGGAGAACACTGATGCGAGATGAATCGACTCCGCTCGTCGAGGTACGCGGGCTGCGCGTGGTCGGCGGCCGTCCGGGTGGCGCGGAAACGACGATCGTTCACGACGTCGACTTCGACATCGGGCGCGGCGAGGTGCTCGCGCTGATCGGCGAGTCCGGCTCGGGCAAGACGACGATCGCGCTGTCGCTGATGGGGCATGCGCGCGCCGGTTGCCGGATCGCCGGCGGCTCGGTGAAGATCGGCGGCACGGACGTGTGCGCGCTGTCCGCGCAGGCGCTGACCGCATTGCGCGGCCGCCGCGTCGCGTATATCGCGCAGAGCGCGGCCGCCGCGTTCAACCCGTCGCGCACGATCCTCGACCAGGTGATCGAGAGCGCGCTGATCCACAAGACGCTGTCGAAGCGCGACGCGCAGGCGAAGGCGGTCGAGCTGTTCCGCGCGCTCGCGCTGCCCGAGCCGGAAACGATCGGCAAGCGCTATCCGCACCAGGTGTCGGGCGGCCAGCTGCAGCGGCTGATGGCCGCGATGGCGCTGATCACCGATCCGGAGCTGGTGATCCTCGACGAGCCCACCACCGCGCTCGACGTGACCACGCAGATCGACGTGCTGCAGGCGTTCAAGAGCGTGATCCGGCGCTACGGGATGAGTGCGGTGTACGTGTCGCACGATCTGGCGGTGGTCGCGCAGATGGCCGACCGGATCGTCGTGCTGAGCGACGGCGTGATCCGCGAGTCGGGCGATACCGAACAGATCCTGCATGCGCCAGCGCACCCGTATACGCAAAGCCTGATCGCGGCCGTCACGCCGGCCGATGCCGAACGCGACGCCAAGGCGGCGCGCGCCGCACCGGCGCCGCTGCTCGACGTGCGCGGCGCGATCGCCGGCTACGGCGGTCGTACCGCGACGGGCTGGCCCGCGAAGGTGATCCTGCACGAAGTGGACCTGCGCATCGGGCGCGGGCAGACGGTCGGCGTGATCGGCGAGTCGGGCTCCGGCAAGACGACGCTCGCGAAGGTGATCGCGGGTCTCGTGCCCGCGACGGGCGGACAGATCCTGCTCGACGGCGAGCCGCTCGCGCTCGACATCGGCAAGCGCACCAAGGAGCAGCACCGCCGCGTGCAGATCGTGTTCCAGAACGCCGATACCGCGCTCAATCCGGTGCATACCGTCGAGCGCACGCTCGCGCGGCCGCTCGCGTTCTATCACGGGATCAAGGGCGCGCGTGCGCGGCAGCGCGTCGCGGAACTGCTCGAACTCGTGCGGCTGCCGCAGGCGGTGGCCGCGCGGCGCACCGGCGAGCTGTCCGGCGGACAGAAGCAGCGCGTGAACCTGGCGCGTGCGCTCGCGGCCGAGCCCGACCTGATCCTGTGCGACGAGGTGACGTCGGCGCTCGACACCGTGGTCGGTGCCGCGATCATGGATTTGCTGCGCGACCTGCAGGCGAAGCTCGGTGTGTCGTATGTGTTCATCACGCACGACATCGCGAAAGTGCGCGCGATCAGCGACGACATCGTCGTGCTGTATGCGGGCCGTCGTGTCGAGACGGGCAGCCGAGATGCGCTGTGCGCGCCGCCTTATCACCCGTATTCGCACCTGCTCGTGTCGTCCGCGCCGGAGCTGCGCGCGGGCTGGCTCGACGATGCGGCCGAGCGTTGCCACCGGCCGCTGGTGCCGATCGGCGCGAGCGCCGACGATGCCGAGCTGTGTCCGTTCCTGTCGCGCTGCGCGATGCGGGTGGACGGCGTATGCAACCGGACCGCCCCCGCGCTGCGCACGCTCGAGAACGGCGCGCAGGTGCTGTGCCATCGCAGCGAGGAAGACCTCGCGCGCTTCCAGGCGGAGCCGGGGCAGGCCGACGTCGCGCCGGCGCAGCCGGTGCGTCTGTAGCGCGCGGGCCGCGGCAGCGGACGTCCCGCATAGTCTGCTGCGGCGGTCGCGCAAAACGGAGATTTGTACGCGCGCCGCGCGCGAATACGCGGCAACTGCGCTTTTTGACGGTGATTAAATAACTTGCAATGAACGGCCGTTGCGTGCCGTCGCCGGAATGCAAAAGAAGGATCCGATGAAACTGGAATCGTACTGGCTGGATACTCGCCCCGCGTTTCGCGCCGGCAGCGAAGGGCCCGTCGAAGGGCGCGCGGACGTGGTCGTGATCGGTGGCGGCTTCACCGGGTTGTCGGCGGCGCTCGCGCTCGCGCAGCGCGGCGTATCGGTGGTCGTGCTCGAAGCCGCGCAGGTCGCGGGCGAAGCGTCGGGCCGCAACGGCGGCCAGTGCAATACCGGCGTCGCGCAGGACTATGCGTCGCTTGCCGCGCGAATCGGTGTCGAGCAGGCGAAACGGTTCTATCGCGCGTACGAAAGCGCGGTGAAGAGCGTCGAGACGATCGTCGCCGAGCACGCGATCGACTGCGACTTCCGGCGTGCGGGCAAGCTGAAGCTCGCCGCGAAGCCGCAGCATTTCGCGGGGCTCGCCAAGACCTTCGACGCGTTGCGGCACGACGTCGATCCGGACATCGAATTGATCGAGCCGTCGCGGATCCGCGATGAAGTCGGCTCCGACGGTTTCCACGGCGGCCTGTTGCAGCGCAATGGCGCGCAGATGCACATGGGCAAGTTCGGCGTCGGGCTCGCGCACGCAGCCGTGCAGGCGGGCGCCCGCGTCTACGAGCATGCGGCGGTCACGCAGCTCGAGCGGCTCGACGGCGAGCGCCACACGCTCACCACCTCGCGCGGCACGATCGTCGCCGATCGCGTGCTGGTCGCGACCGGCGCATCGCAGCACGGGCCGTTCGCGTGGTTCCGGCGGCGCATCGCGCCGGTCGGCAGCTTCATCGTCGTCACCGAGCCGCTGCCCGACGCGCAGTTGAACCGCCTGTTCCCGCATCGCCGTGCCTACGTGACGTCGCGCCAGATCGGCAACTACTTCCGCGTGACGCCCGACAACCGGCTGCTGTTCGGCGGCCGCGCGCGCTTCGCGATGTCGAGCCCGCACTCCGACGCGAAAAGCGGCGACATCCTGCGCGCCGGCATGGCCGACTATTTCCCCGAGCTGGCCAAGGTGCGGCTCGATTTCTGCTGGGGCGGGCTGGTCGACATCACCGCCGACCGGCTGCCGCGCGCGGGCCAGCACGACGGACTCTATTACTCGATGGGCTACAGCGGCCACGGCGTGCAGATGTCCGTGCACATGGGCCGCGTGATGGCCGACGTGCTGTACGGCGCGGCCGCGTCGAATCCGTGGCGCGAGCTCGACTGGCCGGCCATACCCGGCCATTTCGGGCACGCGTGGTTCCTGCCGATCGTCGGCGCGTATTACCGGATGCAGGACTTCCTGCACTGAAGCCAGCGCTCCGGAGGATTCGATATGAAAGTGCGCTTTGTTTGTTCGCTCGCCGCTCGCGCGGCCGATACGTCGATCGAGCCGTCTCCGATCGTGGGCTTCGCCGCGCCGGCCGCTATCGTGCAGGCGGCGGCATGAGGACGGAGATCATGGCCATCCCGTTCCACGATCCGCTCGAGGGCGTGACGCCCCGCACGCCTCGTGTCGCGCGGCCCGTATCGACCGCGATCGGCGACGTGCTGCGCACGATCGACGCGTCGTTCGCGCAGCCGCTGAACCTCGACACGCTCGCGGCTGTGGCCGGGTTGAGCGTGTCGCGCTTCACCGCGCGCTTTCGCAGCGAAACCGGGTTGTCGCCGCACCGGTATCTGTGCCTCGTGCGTGTGCGGCGTGCGCAGGACTTGCTGCGCGCCGGTCTCGCACCGTCGGTCGTCGCGACCGACGTCGGTTTTTTCGATCAGAGCCATCTGTGCCGGCATTTCCGGCGGGTGCTCGGGATCACGCCGCGCGACTACGTGCACACGCGGCCGGGCGGCGCGCCGGCGCGAACGTCGTCGACGCGCCCGCGCGCCGAACGCCGCGACGTGTCGTGTCACGCCGCGTAGGCGCCAAGCGCGGGCGGCGTGCCGCCCGCGGGTTTCCGGCTCGATGCCGGTGAACGACGATTTCCGATATCGCGCGACGGGTTTCGACCAGGCCGCCGCGCATTGCACAGGAGCAGGAATGACTGCAGCTTTCGTGTTGCATCGTGCCGACGGCACACTTTCTTCAACCGCGTTCCGCAAGCGGGCGTTCGGCGAGAACGATCCCTTCGCGCCACATCGGGAAATTGCGTGGGAAGGGCCCGACGCGATGGCCGCGGGGCGTATCGGCTTCGTCGGCGAGCTCGACGTGGCGAGCTTTCCGCACATCGAGACCCTCGTGGTCGTCGAAGGCGAGCTGACACTCGAAGCGGCCGGGGCCGCGCCGCTGGTGCTCGGCCCGCGCGAGGGGGTGGTGATCGGCGGCGGCACCGCGCTTCGCATCACGGCGCAAGCGCCCGTGCTGTTGACGTTCTGCGCCGCCGCGTGCACGAGACCGACGAAGCAGGGCCTCTTTCCGTTGCGCGCCGACGCGGACTTCAAGCCGTCGTCGACGCTGCCCGCGGAGGTGCTGCTCGGGCCCGCGCCGCAATGCCGCAGCGACAACGTGTTCCTCGACGACGGTGCCGAGTGCTGCGCGGGCACGTGGGATTCGACGCCCTATCACCGCATCATTCGCCCGCATCGCGTGAACGAGTTCATGTTGCTGCTGGACGGCAGCGTACGGTTCGCCGCGCCCGACGGCAGCGTGCTGTCGCTCGGCGCCGGCGACGCGCTGTTCGTGCCGCGCGGTGCATCGATCGGGTGGGAAAGCAGCGAACGCGTGGCGAAGTTCTACGTTGTGCAAAACGTCCAAGCATCCACCGACCGAGACTGAACATGTCCCCTCCGCTGCGCCATATAGAAACTTCGCCCACGCCGCCGGCTTCGGCCGACGTCGTCGTGATCGGCGGTGGCATCATCGGCGTCTTCACCGCCTACTACCTCGCCCGGCGCGGGATGTCGGTCGCGCTGGTCGAGAAGGGCCGAATCGGCGCCGAGCAGTCGAGCCGCAACTGGGGCTGGTGCCGGCAGCAGAACCGCGACGCGCGCGAGCTGCCGATGGCGAGCAAGAGCATCGATCTGTGGGAACGATTCGCCGCCGAAACCGGCGAGGACACGGGCTTTCATCGCTGCGGGCTGCTGTATCTGAGCAATGACGAGGCCGAGCTGTCGCGCTGGGCCAGCTGGGGCGACTTCGCGAAGACCGCCGGCGTGACGACGTACATGCTCGACAGCAAGCAAGCCGGCGAGCGCGGGCATGCGACCGGTCGGTCGTGGAAAGGCGGCGTGTTCTCGCCGAGCGACGGCACGGCCGATCCGGGCAAGGCCGCGCCGGCCGTGGCCGCCGCACTGATGAAGCTCGGCGGCAGCGTTCACCAGCACTGCGCCGCGCGCGGGATCGAACTCGAGGGCGGGCGCGTCAGCGCCGTCGTCACGGAGGCGGGCGTCATCAAGACCCGGACGGTCGTGCTCGCGGGCGGTGCGTGGGCGTCGTCGTTCTGCCGCCAGCTCGGTATCCGTTTTCCGCAGGCGTCGATCCGTCAGTCGATCCTGAGCGTGTCGCCCGTCGAGCATCCGCTGCCGGATGCGCTGTATACGTCCGGCGTGTCCGTGACGCGCCGCTGCGACGGACGCTACGCGCTGGCGATCAGCGGCCGCGCGCGCGTGGACCTGACGCCGCAGTTCCTGCGCTTCGCGCCGCAATTCGTGCCGATGTTCGCGAAGCGCTGGCGCAATCTTCTGCCGGGCGGCCTCGAAGGGGTGCGCGGCGGCCATGAAACGCTGAAGCGCTGGCGCCTCGATGCGCCGACGCCGATGGAGGCGGTACGCATTCTGGATCCGAAGCCCGACATGCCGACGGTCGCCGAAACATACCGCCGTGCGGTCGAACTGCTGCCCGAACTTCGCGAAGCGACGATCACGCACGCATGGGCCGGGTACGTCGACAGCACGCCGGACGGCGTGCCGGGTATCGGCGAAGTGCCGGGCGTGCCGGGATTGATCCTGGCGGCAGGTTTTTCCGGGCACGGCTTCGGCATCGGCCCCGGTGCCGGTCACCTGATCGCGGATCTCGCCACGGGCGCGGAGCCGATCGTGGACCCGGTACCGTATCGGCCGGGCCGGTTCGTCGATTCCGCATGGGGCAAGGTTGCCGATTTCTAGTTTTGAAGCCATTTCGCGGACGATGGCGGCGGACTCCGGACTCCGGACTCCGGACTCGTGTGGGTCCGGACCGTCGAACGAAGGAAGCCGGCCGATCCTGCGATGGCGGATGGCCGCGGTGCTTCACGGCCGCTTCGGCAAGCGATGGTTTCCGCCGTTCGTCGGCGCATGGTATGCAAGGACACCCTGAAATGAATTCACCCGACAATTCACCGGTTCGTCACCTGATGGAAGCCGGCAGGCTGGATCGCTTCTTCATCGACGGCGACTGGGTCTTGCCCGACGGCGGCGACCGGTTCGCGGTCGTTTGCCCGTCCACCGAAGAAACGCTGTGCGACATCCCGCTCGGGAGCGCGCGCGACGCCGACCGCGCGGTGCAGGCCGCGCGCAACGCTTTCGAACGCTGGGCCGCGACGTCGCCGCAGCAACGCGCCGCGCTGCTCGACCGCGTGCATGCGTTGATGCTGGAGCGCGCCGAGCAGTTCGCCACGGCGCTCGCGCTGGAGATGGGCGCGCCGATCAGCTATGCACGCGGCGCCCATGTGCCGCTCGCGGCCGAACATATCCGGGTCGCGCGCGACAATCTGGCCAGTTATCCGTTCCTGAAGCAGCGCGGGACGACCGCGATCGCGCGCGAGCCGATCGGCGTATGCGCGCTGATCACGCCGTGGAACTGGCCGATCTATCAGATCACGGCGAAGGTCGGCCCGGCGCTCGCGGCGGGCTGCACGGTGGTGCTGAAACCGAGCGAGCTGTCGCCGCTCAGCGCGTTGCTGTTTGCCGAAGTGATCGCCGATGCGGGCGTGCCCGCGGGCGTATTCAACCTGGTGAGCGGCAGTGGTGAGGAAGTGGGCGCCGCGCTTTCGTCGCACCCGCAGGTCGACATGGTGTCGATCACCGGGTCGACGCGTGCCGGCGTGCTGGTTGCGCAGGCGGCGGCGCCGACCGTCAAGCGCGTCGCGCAGGAGCTCGGCGGCAAGTCGCCGAACATCGTGCTGCCCGATGCGGACCTGTCGCGCGCGATCGCGCCGGGCGTGGCCGCCGCGTTCCGGAACATGGGCCAGTCGTGCAGCGCGCCGACCCGAATGATCGTGCCGCGCAGCGTGCTCGGCGCGGTAGAGGAGCTGGCCGTCGCGGCAATGGAGCAGATGATCGTCGGCGATCCGTTCGCCGAGGCGACGACGCATGGGCCGCTGGCCAATCGCGCGCAGTTCGGCCGGGTCGGGCAGATGATCGATGCAGGCATCGACGAACGGGCGAAGCTCATCGCTGGCGGGCCCGAACGGCCCGCCGGTTTGGATCGCGGTTTTTATGTGCGGCCGACGATCTTTTCCGACGTTCGCACCGACATGACGATCGCGCAGCAGGAGATCTTCGGTCCGGTCCTCGCGATCCTGCCTTACGACACCGTCGACGAAGCCGTTGCGATCGCGAACGATACCGTCTATGGGCTCGGCGCGCATGTGCAGGGCACCGACAAGGAACGCGCGCGCGCGGTGGCCGCGCGCATCCGGTCGGGCCAGGTGCATCTGAACTACCCGGCTTGGGACCCGCAGGCGCCGTTCGGCGGGTACAAGCAGTCGGGCAACGGCCGCGAGTACGGGATCGAAGGGATGGAAGAGTATATGGAGGTCAAGTCGATCGTGGGCTTCTACGACTGACGCAGTTGCCGCGCGCGAACGCGGCGGCCGTGTCGAATGGAAGCCGTCTATTTTCCGAAGGTGCCGAAATTGGAAAACCCCGTCATCCCCGAAGCGTCGCTGCGCGCGCATCACGCGCACTGGGCGAGATTGCGGCGCGACCTGCATGCGCATCCCGAATTGCGATTCGAAGAACACAGGACAGCCGACGTCGTGGCCCGCGAGCTCGAAGCGCTCGGCTATGCGGTGTCGCGCGGTCTGGGCGGCACGGGCGTCGTCGCGAGCCTGCCCGGTGCGGATCCGGGCCGGGGAATCGTGCTGCGCGCCGATCTGGATGCGTTGCCGATTCACGAAGCGAATGACTTCGCGCATGCGTCGTGCGCGCACGGGATCATGCACGCGTGCGGGCACGACGGCCATACCGTCATGTTGCTTGGAGCCGCGCGCGTGCTGAAGGACTTGCCGCAGCTGCCGGGCACGGTTCATTTCGTGTTTCAGCCCGGAGAAGAGGGCGGCGCGGGCGCGCGCAAGATGATCGACGACGGGCTGTTCGAGCAATATCCGACGGAAGCGGTATTCGGCATGCACAACTGGCCGGGTTTGCCTGCCGGGCATTTCGGGTTGCGCACCGGGCCGATCATGGCCGCGGGCTCGCGGTTCAGGATCACGGTAACCGGCAAAGGCGCGCATGCGGCCCAGCCGCATCTGGGCATCGATCCCGTGCCGCTCGCCTGTTCGATGGTGCTGCAATGCCAGACCATCGCCGCGCGGCACAAGGATCCGGTGGATCCCGCCGTCATTTCCGTCTGCATGTTCCATGCGGGAACGACGGACAACGTCATTCCGGACAGCGCCGAGCTGCGCGGGACGATCCGCACGCTGTCGTCGACACTGCAGCAACAGCTGCAGCGCGATATCCAGCTCATGTGCGAGGGGCTGGCCGGCGCCTATGGCGCGCAGGTCGACGTCGAGTTCTTTCAGTACTACCCCGCGACGGTCAACACGCCGGCCGAGACGGCGCTCTGCGAAGCGGTGATTCGCGACACGTTCGGCGATGAACGCCTGTACCGCGACGTGCCGCCGAACATGACCTCCGAAGATTTCGGCTTCATGCTGGAGGAGCGCCCCGGCGCGTACGTGCTGATCGGCAATGCGCCGGGCGGAGCGGCCGCCCCGGCGCTGCATCACCCGAAATACGATTTCAACGACGACATCATTCCGGCCGGGGTCCGGTATTGGGTTGCTCTGGCGCAGCGTTACTTCGGTACCTGCCGCTGAGCGTGATCCCGGAGGCAGGCGGTTTCGCCGATCGAAATCACTTCACGCCGACTTTCACGCGATTGACCGGCGTGAGCCCATGCACACGGCGCGCGAAAAATCCTTGATTATCGCGACGAGTGACGCCGCGGGATGCTGCGGCACTCGTCGCGATATCGGGCGCCGCCGCTGAACCCATGCACGCCGGCGCCCATCACGCGCCCTGCGCGAGCGCCTTTACCTGCTCGGCCGTCAGCGCGCCGCGATGAATGCGGAATTCGTCGATCATGCCGTTGAAGAACGGATCGCCCGGATACTGCGAACGTCCGATCCAGTTCTGCGCGGTTCTCCCGACGCGCCATGGCGCGAAGATGACGTCGCTTGCCGAGCCGATCGCGGCGCCGTTCAGATAGAGCGTCGCGGTCGCGGCCGACAGCGTGACCGCGACGTGCGCCCATTGCCCGGCCGGCAGTGCGGTGCTGCCGTCGACTACGCGCTCGCCATGTCCGCCGTTGGTCGTGATCGCGAAGCGCATCGTCCCGCGTGAGCTCTTCGGCGTGACGAACAGATAGCGCCCGGTGCCCGAACCGAAATCGAAGATGCGGGCCCACGTCTGCCCGCCGCGCCAGTTGACCCACGCCGCGATCGTGAAATCCGACACATCGGCGACGATGTCGTTCGGCAGTGCGACGTAGCCGGTCAAGCCGTCGAGCGACACCGCATTGCCGAGCTTGCCCGTGACGCGCGATGCGCCGCCGGCGAGCGTGCCCGCATGGCCGGTGCCGCTCGCGTCCGCGGCGCTCGTGCCGCTTGTCTCGTCGAACGACAGCAGCGTATGCAGTTGCAGCGCCGTCGATGCGGCGAGTTCCGGCGAATTCGCGGATTCGCCCGCGGCGTTGCGCGCGCTGATCACGTAGTACCACACGCCTGACGCCGGGCTGTCGGTGTACGTCAACGGATCGACGATGCCGCTTGCGACGGTCGTATACGGACCGCCAGGGACGGACGCACGTTTCACGTCATAGCTCGCTGCGTTTGCGACACCCCACCACGACAGCACGACCTGCCCGGCGGCCGGCCACGCGGTCAGCCCGCTCGGTGCGGTTGCGGGCGCAACGGGGTCGCGCGTGCAGGTCAGCATGCCGTAGCCGAGCTGATCGTAGCCGCCGCTCGCTTCGCCGTAGTTGCCGCCGCCGCCCTCGGGCTGGATCGCGCGGGCGAACTTCTCGGACCACGGCGCGGCCAGCCCCTTGCGGTTCACGTAGTGGTTGTAGACGAGCGCCCAGCACGGACGGATCGTCCCCTGGCTGGCGGTCGAGAACTGCGCTTGCGTCACGTCGACGTTCGCGTACGGCACGTACGGCACCGGGAGGAACGTGCCGTCCGGCTGCACGAGGTTCGCCTTCGCGACGTATTCGGCACCCGCGAGAAAACGGTTGTTGTCGTGGCCGTACAGGTCGATGCCCTGGTTCCACGCCATTTCGCAGATCGTGCCGCCGAGCGCGATGCCGAGCGTGTTGTGCCCCTGGTCGCGGCCGGACTCCTGCCATTGGCCGAGATGGCCGGGATGCAGGTAGTAGACCGCCTGCGCGATCGCGCCGTTGCCCGGCCCGTCGATGAAGTAGTTGACGGCTGCGTCGAACTTCGCGTGGTCGTCGCACAGCACGCCGATCGCCATCATCGATGCGATGTTGCACAGATCCCAGTTCGCCCAGTAGTGCGTGATGTCCGTGCCGTTGTGGCGAGTCAGGAAGTCGGCGTTGATCGGGTAGAACTTGTCGGCCATCATCGCCTGGAACGCGGCGAAGTCGGCCGCGGCCCAGCCGGGATAAGTGCGCATGATTTCGCCCGCGTTCGCGAATTCGTAGCCGTAGATGCCGGCCGCGAGATCGACGTTCGAGTCGCCGGCGAGGTTCTGCAGCGTCGACGACCACGCGTTCATGATCTGCACGGCCTTGTTCGCATACGCAACTGCGGTATTGCCCGAGATCTTCCAGCGCAGCGCGCATGCGTAGGCGGCCGCGATGTCCTTGTACAGCACCGGGTAGTTCTGCGCGCCGGTGCCGCCGCGCGTGACGACGGCCTGCGGGCGCGGCGACCACGTCAGCTGCGCATGACTGTTCGCGATCAGCGTGTTCCAGCCTTCCAGCCAGGGCGACGCGGCGGCCGCCACCTTCTGCGCGATCCGGTCGAAATCCGCTTGCGTGTGCAGCAGGCCCGGATGCGCGAACGCTTCGTTCGTGGCAATGGCCGGGGTGCCGGTCGCCATGCGCGCGAGCGCACGGTTGCCGGCCGCGGCGACCGCGGTGCCGGCGGCGCTTTCGCTTGCCCCCGTGCCGCCGCATGCGGAAAGCGCGAGCGCGCCGATGCTGTAAAGGAACGTGCGCCGGGAAATGTGCACACCGGATTCAAGTCGAAGCCGCGAGTCGTTCATGTTGCGTTCGTTCCTTCCTTGACGGGACCCGGTTGAAATGAGGCAGCGCCCACGTGAAATCAGTCATCGCATGACGACGCGGATTGTACTGGAAGGATCGGCTTTTTCGATGACCTGTTCGTCACGACACGACATATTTTTCGGATGCCGATTGTAATGATTTTGTTTATTAATATGCTAATAATGGGCGATAAAATGACGATTGATACGTTTGCGAGATATGATCGTCGTCGGCTGCCGGGATGGAGGCTTTTCAGGTGTGCAAAGCGATGGATTCCTACTATTTAATAGTGTTGTCATACGACGGATGACATGAAAAGGGTCTCACATCGCGATGCACGCCCGCGGGTCGCAGGCCGACGCGCACCGACTCGTGCGCGACAGGTCCGGCGATAAAGCATGTCTTGGCTGGCAGGGCCGCGACAGCACGACGGAGCGTGTCGAAACGACGGGAATGGAGGCAGGCTCGGTGCGACGCGCAATCGCGTTCGCGGCCGGCTATTCGTACGTGACGGAGAGCAATCGCTGGGCCGTCAAGGCGTCGGTGACGGGCAACACGCGGTCGGACTTCGGTGCGGTGGTGGGCGCAGGGTATCGGTTCTGATGCGACGCGAAGTGCATTGACCGTCGCGGGCGTCGGGCCTGCGAATAATGCCCGACGCCTCAGGCTGCTTCGACGACGACAGGGGCCCCGGGGGCGGAATGCCGAACCCGGGGTCGTGTCATTTGCCGGGATCGGATGCGCGCCGGTCGAAGGCCATTGCCGGCTGCACGGCGCCCGCGCCCCATGCCTGCGCCGGCCGCGCGACGTGAAGCGTGTCGAGCAGCTGCCCCATCCCTGCGAACACGCGGTACGCGCTCGCCACTTCCGCATACTGACCGCTGATGTAATCGACGCGGGCACTGTAATACTCGTTCTCGGCGTTGAGCAGGTCGAGCAGCGAACGTTGACCGATGCCGAACTGCAACAGGTACGCTTCGCGCGTCGACGCGCTGGAATCGACGTACTGCTTGAGCACGACCAGGCGATCACGTGCGGTGACGTACGCGTTGTAGGCGTGCGACTCGCTTTCCGCGATCTCGAGGCGCGTGCGGTTGCGGTCTTCCTCGGCTTCCCGGATCTGCGCATGCGCTTCGCCGATTCGCGCCTTGTCGGCGCCGCCCTGGAACAGGTTGTAGCGCAGCCGCAGCATTACGCGACGGTCGTTCGTCGGACCGAGCACGCCGTCGCGGTCGTGGCTCGCGCTGAGCTCCAGGTCGAGGCGCGGCCATAGTGCGGCCTTCGCCACGTCATATTGCGCATTGGCCTGGGCGACGTCCGCATCGGCGACCGCGAGGGACGGGTGGCTTGCCAGCGCCGTATCCAGTGCGAGTCGTTCCGTCGGCGGAAGCGCGGCCTCCGGCGCGACCGGCTTGACGAGCACATCAGGCGGCACGCCCACCAGCCGCGCGTAGGCCACTTCGGCGTCTTTCAGGTTGCTTTGCTCGGACCGCAAGTTGTCCTCGGCGAGCGCCAGCCGGCTTTCCGCCTGGTAAAGGTCGGCGCGCCGGCCGACGCCGCGGTCGCTGCGCAGCTTGATCTGATCGTGGATCCGGCGGTGGGACTCCAGATTGTCGGTGGCGGCGGCGACCGTTTCCTGGCGCCGCAGGACTTCCAGGTACGCGCCCACCACGCGTAGCGCCACATCCTCCGACGTGGACGCGACGCGATTCGCGGATGAGTCGATGCGTGCCCGTTGCCGCGCCACTTCGCTCCTGACCGCGAAACCGTCGAACAGCATTTGCGACAACGTCACGTTGGCCGTCCGGTGCGTGAACGTCGTTCGGTTCAGCCCGAGCAGACGCGTTTCGACGTCGTCGCGCTGCTCCTTGCCGATCGATGCGTCGACGTCCACGCGGGGCAGGTAGCCGGCCCGCGCCTGCTTCAGGCCCTGATCCGCCGCTTCGCGGTTGTAGGTCGTGGCAAGGACCTCGGGGTTGGTCCGGATCGCCTGCTCGACCGCCTCCTGCAGGCTTTGCGCGGCGGCGGGCGCGGCGGTGCCCGCGAGCGCCGACGCGAGTGCGAGCACGGCAAGCAGAGGACGGTTCTTGTTCATGATCGGCTCAAACGTCCTGAACGTGCGGCAGCGGCGGCGGGACGTAAGTGACCACGGTGCCGCTGCCCTGATCGTGCGCGAGCTGGAAGCTGCCGCCCGACAGATCGCCCTGAAGCGCGACCTGCGCGGTGTGGACGCCGTCGCTGACCGTCAGCGTGCCGCCCGTTCCCGCGCCGTTGGCCGTGAAGCTCAGCGTCGTGTGATCGCCGAACAGAACGTCGGTCAGGTCGAGCGAGTCGCCGGCGCCGAAGCCGCTGACCGTACCGGTGAAGCCGGCGGAGTGATCCAGCTTGAGCGTCCCCGCAGCGCCATCGGCGAACGTCGTGTTTTCCGCGGACGCGCCGCCGAACTCCAGCGTTGCGGCGCCGCTGATCGTCGCGCTGCCGGCGCCCGTTACGTCGCCGTGGATCGTCAGGTTGCCGTTGTTGGCCCACAGGTTGCCCGTATTGGTCACCGCGCTTTCGATCACGAGGCCGCCGCTGCCCGTCGCCTCGAGCGTGCCGGCGTTGGCGACGGCGTGCGTGCCCGTGTCGATGACGAGCGCGTTGGCGCCGTCGGCGACGATCGTTCCTTCGTTGACGAGCGTCAGTTGGCCGGCGCCGAGCTGGCCGGCGCCCGCGATGGTGTTGTCGACGTTCACGAGCGTTGCATCCGGCGTGCTGCCGAACACCACGTTGTGGCTGTCGTCGGACAGCGTCACGTGCCCGCCGCCTTCCAGCGTCGTGCTTTTCGCGAGGATTTCGAACCGGGTGATGTCGCCGGTCGAGCCGAGTGCGATCGTGCCCGTGTTCTCCACGGTCCCGCCGATCGGCAGCATCGCGCCGTCGTTCACGGTTATGATGCCGGCGTTTTGCATCACCGGTTCCTGGTCGAACACGAAGTTGCCGCTGGTGAGGTCGGCCGAATGAACGCCCGTCACCGTGATGGTGGCGCCGTCGCCCAGCGTGAGCACCGCATTGCCGTTGGCGTCGTCTGCCAGGTGCGCCTGGACGTCGCTGAAGCTTGCGATGCCCGTGAAGCCCACGAGATCGATCTTGTCGGCGGCGAGGTCGAACGTGTGCAGCGTGTCGTTGCCGATCGGCTGCGAGAGGACGAACAGGTCGTGGCCGGCGGATCCCGTCAGCTGGTCGTCGCCCGACCATGCGAAGATCGGCGCGTTGGCCGCGTACGCTTCGACGTTGTCCGCGATCGTGGCGGTTGCGTGACTGCCGTCGGCGGCGGTCCAGGTTTCGGTCACCGTGAGCACGGTGGCGCCGGTGAAGGAGGTGGGCGGCGTGACGGTGAGCGCGCCGAGGTCGTTCGTCGGCACGACCCATGCGCCGTTGCCGAGGTCGGTGCCGGCATTCAGCGTCCAGCCGGACGGGATGCCGGCGATCGTCACCGCGAGATCGGACGCGTGGCCGGACGGATCGGCGAGCGCCAGGTTGATCTCGGATCCGGCGACCCCGGCGGGCGCCTTCTGCGTCAACGAGAGCGAGTTGCCCGCGGTGTCCCACTCGGTCACGGTGAGGGAGTCATTGTTGAGGCCCGTTTGCGCGACGGTCCAGGTTCCGGCGGTTTGTTGCGTTGCGGTGTAATCGCCACTGTGCGTGTTGTCGTGGACCAGGACTTTCCATACGCCGGACGTGTCGGTGGTGGCGGTCAGCGTGTGGCTGCTGTTCGTGTATTGCCATGACAGCGTCGACGGCGCGGTGGTGTCGAGCGTGAAGCTTAAGCTGGTGGCGTTCGAGATATTGCCCGCGACGTCGATCTGACGGACTTGCACGTTGTTCACGCCTTCGACGGCGCTGAATGTGGTGTTCCAGTGTGCGCCGTTGTCGATGCTGTATTGCACGGTGGCGCCGGTTTCGATGCCGGTGACGTTGAGCGTGCCGACGTTGGTGATGTGGTCGGTGGCGCTGCTGCCGGAGTCGGTGGTCAGCGCAACGCTGGGGGCAGCGGCCGACGTGTCGAGCGTGAAGCTGAACGACGTGGCCGACGATGTGTTGCCCGCGACGTCGATCTGCCGAACCTGTACGTTGTTCAGTCCTTCGACGGCGCTGAAGCTCGTGTTCCAATGCGAACCGCCGTCGATGCTGTACTGCACGGTCGCACCTGCATCGACACCGGTCACGTTGAGCGTACCGATCTTAGTGATGTGGTCGGTGGCGCTGCTGCCGGAGTCGGTCGTCAGCGCGACACTGGGTGCAGCGGCTGACGTATCGAGCGTGAAACTGAACGACGTCGCCGACGAGGTGTTGCCTGCGACATCGGTCTGGCGGACTTGCACGTTGTTCACGCCGTCGACGGCGCTGAATGTGGTGTTCCAGTGTGCGCCGTTGTCGATGCTGTATTGCACGGTGGCGCCGGTTTCGATGCCGGTGACGTTGAGCGTGCCGACGTTGGTGATGTGATCGGTGGCGCTGCTGCCGGAGTCGGTGGTCAGCGCAACGCTCGGGGCAGCGGCCGACGTATCGAGTGTGAAACTGAACGACGTAGCCGACGACGTGTTGCCCGCGACATCGACCTGCCGGACCTGCACATTGTTCAACCCTTCAACCGCGCTGAAGCTGGTGTTCCAATGCGAACCGCCATCGACGCTGTACTGCACCGTGGCCCCCGTTTCGACGCCAGCGACATTGAGCGTGCCGACGTTGGTGATGTGGTCGGTGACGCTGCTGCCGGAGTCGGTCGTCAACGCGACGCTCGGGGCAGCGGCTGACGTATCGAGCGTGAAACTGAACGACGTCGCCGACGAGGTGTTGCCGGCGACGTCGATCTGCCGGACCTGCACGTTGTTCAACCCTTCGACGGCGCTGAAGCTCGTGTTCCAATGCGAACCGCCATCGACGCTGTACTGCACCGTGGCCCCCGTTTCGACGCCAGCGACATTGAGCGTGCCGACGTTGGTGATGTGGTCGGTGACGCTGCTGCCGGAGTCGGTCGTCAACGCGACGCTCGGGGCAGCGGCTGACGTATCGAGCGTGAAACTGAACGACGTCGCCGACGAGGTGTTGCCGGCGACGTCGATCTGCCGGACCTGCACGTTGTTCAACCCTTCGACGGCGCTGAAGCTCGTGCCCCAATGCGAACCGTTGTCGACGCTGTACTGCACGGTCGCACCTGTCTCGACACCGGTTACATTGAGCGTTCCGACGTTGGTGATGTGATCGCTAGTACTGCTACCGGAGTCGGTGGTCAGCGCAACGCTGGGTGCAGCCGCCGAGGTGTCGAGCGTGAAGCTGAACGAGGTGGCCGACGACGTGTTGCCCGCGATATCGGTTTGTCGGACCTGTACATCGTTCATGCCTTCAACGGCGTTGAAGCTCGTGTTCCAGGTATGACCGCCATCGATCGAATATTCGACGGTCGCGCCGGCTTCAACACCGGTGAGATTCAAGGTGCCGACGTTGGTGATGTGGTCGGTGGCGCTACTGCCGGAATCGGTCGTGAGCGCAACGCTGGGTGCAGCGGCGGAGGTATCGAGCGTGAAGCTGAACGACGTCGGATCCGAGGTGTTGCCCGCGACATCGGTTTGCCGAACCTGTACATCGTTCACGCCTTCGACGGCGTTGAAGCTGCTGTTCCACGTATGACCGCCGTCGGTCGAGTATTCGACAACTGCGCCGGCTTCAACGCCCGTGAGATTCAATGTGCCGACATTGGTGATGTGATCGGTGGCGTTGCCGGAGTCGGTCGTGAGCGCAACGCTGGGCGCAGCCGCCGACGTATCGAGGGTGAAACTGAACGACGTAGCCGACGAGGTGTTGCCTGCGACATCGGTTTGCCGAACCTGTACATCGTTCAGGCCTTCGACGGCGCTGAAGCTGGTGTTCCAGGTATGACCGCCATCGATCGAATATTCGACGGTCGCGCCGGTTTCGACGCCGGTGAGATTCAATGTACCGACATTGGTGATGTGATCGGTGGGGCTGCTGCCGGAATCGGTCGTGAGCGCAACGCTGGGTGCAGCGGTCGAGGTATCGAGCGTGAAGCTGAACGACGTCGGATCCGCGGTGTTGCCCGCGATATCAGTCTGCCGAACCTGTACGTCGTTCACGCCTTCAACGGCGTTGAAGCTGGTGTTCCACGTATGGCCGCCGTCGATCGAGTATTCGACAACTGCGCCGGCTTCGACACCGGTGAGATTCAACGTGCCGACATTGGTGATGTGGTCAGTGGCGCTGCTACCGGAGTCGGCCGTGAGCGCAACACCGGGTGCAGCAGCCGAGGTATCGAGTGTGAAGCTGAACGACGTAGCCGACGAGGTGTTGCCCGCGATATCGGTTTGCCGGACCTGTACGTCGTTCAGGCCTTCGACCGCGCTGAAGCTGGTATTCCAGGTGTGACCGCCGTCGGTCGAGTATTCGACGGTGGCGCCCGTTTCGACACCGGTAAGATTCAAGGTGCCGACGTTGGTGATGTGATCGGTGGGGCTGCTACCGGAGTCGGCCGTCAATGCAACACTGGGTGCAGCGGCCGAGGTATCGAGGGTGAAGCTGAACGAAGTCGGATCCGACGTGTTGCCTGCGACATCGACCTGCCGAACCTGCACGTCGTTCACGCCTTCAACGGCGTTGAAACTGGTGTTCCAGGTATGACCGCCGTCGATCGAATATTCGACCGTGGCGCCGGTTTCGACACCGGTGAGATTCAACGTACCGACATTGGTGATGTGATCGGTGGCGCTGCTACCGGAGTCGGCCGTCAATGCAACACTGGGTGCGGCGGCCGAGGTATCGAGGGTGAAACTGAACGACGTAGCCGACGAGGTGTTGCCTGCGACATCGGTCTGCCGAACCTGTACGTCGTTCAGGCCTTCAACCGCGCTGAAGCTGGTATTCCACGTATGGCCGCCGTCGGTCGAGTATTCGACGGTGGCGCCGGTTTCGACATCGGTGAGATTCAACGTACCGACGTTGGTGATGTGATCGGTGGCGCTGCTACCGGAGTCGGCCGTCAATGCAACACTGGGTGCGGCGGCCGAGGTATCGAGGGTGAAACTGAACGACGTAGCCGACGAGGTGTTGCCTGCGACATCGGTTTGCCGGATCTGTACGTCGTTCACGCCTTCAACCGCGCTGAAGCTGGTGTTCCAGGTATGGCCGCCATCGATCGAATACTCGACGGTGGCGCCGGTTTCGACACCGGTGAGATTCAATGTACCGACATTGGTGATGTGGTCGGTGGCGCTGCTACCGGAATCGGTCGTGAGCGCAACGCTGGGTGCAGCGGCCGAGGTATCGAGCGTGAAGCTGAACGACGTCGGATCCGACGTGTTGCCTGCGACGTCGGTTTGCCGAACCTGTACATCGTTCACGCCTTCAACGGCGTTGAAGCTGGTGTTCCACGTATGGCCGCCGTCGATCGAGTATTCGACAACTGCGCCGGCTTCGACACCGGTGAGATTCAACGTGCCGACATTGGTGATGTGGTCGGTGGCGCTGCTGCCGGAGTCGGTCGTGAGCGCAACGCTGGGTGCAGCGGCCGAGGTATCGAGTGTGAAGCTGAACGACGTAGCCGACGAGGTGTTGCCCGCGATATCGGTTTGCCGGACCTGTACATCGTTCACGCCTTCGACGGCGCTGAAACTAGCGTTCCACGTATGACCGCCATCGATCGAGTATTCGACGGTGGCGCCGGTCTCAACTCCTGACACGTTGAGTGTGCCGATGTTAGTGATGTGGTCGGTGGCGTTGCTACCGGAATCGGCCGTGAGCGCAACACCGGGCGCAGCGGCCGACGTATCGAGCGTGAAGCTGAACGACGTAGCCGACGAGGTGTTGCCTGCGATATCGGTTTGCCGAACCTGTACATCGTTCACGCCTTCAACGGCGCTGAAGCTAGTGTTCCAGGTATGGCCGCCATCGATCGAATACTCGACGGTGGCGCCGGTTTCGACACCGGTGAGATTCAACGTGCCGACATTGGTGATGTGGTCGGTGGCGTTGCTACCGGAATCGGCCGTGAGCGCAACACCGGGTGCAGCGGCCGACGTATCGAGGGTGAAGCTGAACGACGTAGCCGACGAGGTGTTGCCTGCGATATCGGTTTGCCGAACCTGTACGTCGTTCACGCCTTCAACCGCGCTGAAGCTGGTGTTCCAGGTATGGCCGCCATCGATCGAATATTCGACCGTGGCGCCGGTTTCGACACCGGTGAGATTCAACGTGCCGATATTGGTGATGTGGTCGGTGGCGTTGCTACCGGAATCGGCCGTGAGCGCAACACCGAGTGCAGCGGCCGACGTATCGAGGGTGAAGCTGAACGACGTAGCCGACGAGGTGTTGCCTGCGATATCGGTTTGCCGAACCTGTACGTCGTTCACACCTTCAACGGCGCTGAAGCTGGTGTTCCAGGTATGGCCGCCATCGATCGAATATTCGACCGTGGCGCCGGTTTCGACACCGGTGAGATTCAACGTGCCGATATTGGTGATGTGGTCGGTCGCGTTGCTACCGGAGTCGGCCGTGAGCGCAACACCGGGTGCAGCGGCCGACGTATCGAGGGTGAAGCTGAACGACGTAGCCGACGAGGTATTGCCTGCGACATCGGTTTGCCGAACCTGTACATCGTTCACGCCTTCGACGGCGTTGAAGCTGCTGTTCCACGTATGACCGCCGTCGATCGAATATTCGACCGTGGCGCCGGTTTCGACACCGGTGAGATTCAACGTGCCGACATTGGTGATGTGGTCGGTCGCGTTGCTACCGGAGTCGGTCGTGAGCGCGACACCGGGCGCAGCGGCCGACGTATCGAGTGTGAAACTGATCGACGTAGCCGATGACGTATTGCCTGCGACATCGACCTGCCGAACCTGCACGTCGTTCACGCCTTCAACGGCGTTGAAACTGGTGTTCCAGGTATGGCCGCCATCGATCGAATATTCGACCGTGGCGCCGGTTTCGACACCGGTGAGATTCAACGTGCCGATATTGGTGATATGGTCGGTGGCGTTGCTACCGGAGTCGGTCGTGAGCGCGACACCGGGCGCAGCGGCCGACGTATCGAGCGTGAAACTGATCGACGTAGCCGACGACGTATTGCCTGCGACATCGACCTGCCGAACCTGCACGTCGTTCACGCCTTCAACGGCGCTGAAGCTAGTGTTCCAGGTATGGCCGCCATCGATCGAATACTCGACGGTGGCGCCGGTTTCGACACCGGTGAGATTCAACGTGCCGACATTGGTGATGTGGTCGGTGGCGTTGCTACCGGAATCGGCCGTGAGCGCAACACCGGGTGCAGCGGCCGACGTATCGAGCGTGAAGCTGAACGACGTAGCCGACGAGGTGTTGCCCGCGATATCGGTCTGCCGGACCTGTACGTCGTTCACGCCTTCAACCGCGCTGAAGCTGGTGTTCCAGGTATGGCCGCCATCGATCGAATATTCGACGGTGGCGCCGGCTTCGACACCGGTGAGATTCAAGGTGCCGACGTTGGTGATGTGATCGGTAGAGTTGCTGCCGGAATCGGTCGTCAGCGCAACGCTGGGTGCCGCCGCCGAGGTATCGAGCGTGAAGCCGAACGACATGGCTGACGAGGTGTTGCCCGCGATATCGGTCTGCCGAACCTGTACGTCGTTCAGGCCTTCAACCGCGCTGAAGCTGGTATTCCACGTATGGCCGCCATCGATCGAGTATTCGACGGTCGCGCCGGCTTCAACACCGGTGAGATTTAATGTACCGACATTGGTGATGTGGTCGGTGGCGTTGTTGCCGGAGTCGGTGGTCAACGCAACGCTGGGTGCGGCGGCCGACGTATCGAGCGTGAAGCTGAACGACGTAGCCGACGAGGTGTTGCCTGCGATATCGGTTTGCCGAACCTGTACGTCGTTCACACCTTCAACGGCGTTGAAGCTGGTGTTCCAGGTATGGCCGCCATCGATCGAATATTCGACCGTGGCGCCGGTTTCGACACCGGTGAGATTCAACGTACCGACATTGGTGATGTGATCGGTCGCGTTGCTACCGGAGTCGGTCGTGAGCGCGACACCGGGCGCAGCGGCCGACGTATCGAGTGTGAAACTGATCGACGTAGCCGACGACGTATTGCCTGCGACATCGACCTGCCGAACCTGCACGTCGTTCACGCCTTCAACGGCGCTGAAACTGGTGTTCCAGGTATGACCGCCATCGATCGAATATTCGACCGTGGCGCCGGTTTCGACACCGGTGAGATTCAACGTACCGACATTGGTGACGTGATCGGTCGCGTTGCTACCGGAGTCGGTCGTCAGCCCAACACCGGGCGCAGCGGCCGACGTATCGAGCGTGAAGCTGAACGACGTAGCCGACGACGTATTGCCTGCAACATCGACCTGGCGAACCTGCACGTTGTTTAGTCCTTCGACGGCGCTGAAGCTCGTGTTCCAATGCGAACCTCCGTCGATGCTGTACTGCACGGTCGCACCTGCCTCGACACCGGTCACATTGAGCGTCCCGACATTGGTGACATGATCGGTAGCGCTACTACCGGAGTCGGTCACGAGCGCAACACCGGGCGCAGCAGCCGACGTATCGAGTGTGAAACCGAACGACGTAGCCGACGACGTATTGCCCGCGACATCGATCTGGCGGACTTGCACGTTGTTCAGTCCTTCGACCGCGCTGAAGCTCGTGTTCCAATGCGATCCGCCATCGACGCTGTACTGCACCGTGGCACCCGTTTCGACGCCAGTGACATTGAGCGTCCCGACATTGCTGACGTGATCGGTAGCGCTACTACCGGAGTCGGTCGTCAGCGCGACGTTGGGCGCCGCAGCCGACGTATCGAGCGTGAAACTGATCGCCGCAGCCGACGACGTATTGCCCGCGACATCGACCTGCCGGACCTGCACGTTGTTCAACCCTTCAACCGCGCTGAAGCTCGTGTTCCAATGCGAACCGCCATCGACGCTGTACTGCACCGTGGCACCCGTTTCGACGCCAGTGACATTCAAGGTGCCGACGTTGGTGATGTGATCGCTGACACTGCTGCCTGAATCGACCGCCAGCGCCACCCCAGGTGCTGTCCCGGCCGTCGTATCCAGCGTGAACGAGCACGAACACACGCACGACGCGTTGCCGGTCACATCGATCTGCCGCACCAGCACGGTATTCGTTCCTTCGACCGCGCTGAAACTCGTGTTCCAGTGCGCGCCGTTGTCGGTGCTGTACTGAACGGTCGCGCCGTGCGCCACCCCGCCGACCGACAGCGTACCGTCCGATGTGATGCCGTCGGTGGCCGAGATCCCCATGTCGTGCGCCAGCGCGACGACAGGGGCGGGCGGCGCAATATCGACATAGGCCGTTGCCCAACTCAGCGTACCGTTGCCCAGCCGGATCGCGTACGTGAAGCTGTCCTGCGCGTAACCGAGCGTATTGAAGCTGTTCGACAGCCACGATGCGTCGAGGTGGCTCGCGTCATACCCGACCTTGCCGTCCGACGTGATCCAGATGTGCGCGCCGTGCGCGCTGAAATCCGCGCTCACCGATTCCGCGCGGCTCGTATCCTGCGTCAGCAACGCGGTTTGTTCGAGCGCGACGGTGGTTTCGGTGCCGGAGTCGAGCGAGTAGAGCGTCTTGGCCGCCCCGCCGAGGTCGTTCGCCATCACGTTCAGGTAAACGGTGGTGAGCGTATTGTCCGTGAGCCCCGTCTGAGCCGACGTAAACACGTCGTTCGTTGCCTGCGGCGTATTGCTCATGGAAACCGCGGTTCCGCTTGAAGTCGTCGCCATGTCGTGCTCCCCGTCCTGTCATGTTTTGATGCGGGCGCTGCGCCACCCGATGCGGCGCATGCCCGATGAACTGCAAATCGGTTCTCGTGTCAGCGCTCGCGCAATGCCATTTCCTTGGTCTTGATGACGGGCTTGAGCAGGTAATGCAGTACGGTCCGGCGTCCGGTGCGGATGTCGACGGTCGCGATCATGCCCGGCACGATCGCGACCGGCTGGCTCCGTCCGCTCGGCTTGCTTTGCCGGGTACGCACCAGTACGCGGTAATAGCTGTCCGGCTTCTCGCCGGGACGGTCCGGCACGATCGTGTCGGCGCTGATGTCCTCGACGACGGCGGGAAAGCCGCCGTAGATCGAGAAGTCATACGCTGACAGCTTGACGGTCGCGTCCTGCCCCGGGTGCAGGAATGCGATGTCCGACGGTCGCACGCGTGCCTCGATCAAAAGCGTGTCGTCGAGTGGCACGATTTCCAGCAGGTCCATCCCCGGCTGGATCACGCCGCCGACGGTATTGATCTTGATCTGCTTGACCATGCCCTTCAGCGGCGCGCGCACCAGCGTGCGCGTGACGCGGTCCTCGAGCGCGACATTGGCCGCACTCAGCGCCGACTGATCGGCACGCGCGAGGTTCAGTTCCTTCATTGCATCGGCGCGAAAATGCGCGGTCGTTTCGTCGATTTTCTGGCGTGCCTCGCGATAGGCGGCTTCCAGCCGCGGCATCGCGAGGCGCGTCGCATCGAGGTCGCCCTTCATGTCGGTCGCCTGCCGCTCGAGCCGCAGCACCTCGACGTCGGATACCGCGCCTTTGGCCACGAGCGGGCTCGTCAACGCCAGCTCCTTCGCGACGAGCCCGTAGCTGCGCTGCAGCTGCGCCTCGCGCGAGCGCTTCTCCGCGAGTTCCTGACGGTGCTGTTCGGCCTGTTGCCGGAGCACGTCGAGATTGGCCTGCAATTCGCGCTGACGGGACTCGAACAGTGAGCGTTCCTCGTCCAGCAGGCCCTGGTTCGTCGGTGCCAGGCGATCGGGCACGACGAAGGCGGTGCCGTTCGCTTCGGCGCTCAGGCGCGCGATACGGGCAAGCAGCGCGGCATCCTTCGCCTGTCCTTCCTTGTACGACGACGTGAACCGCGTATCGTCGATGCGCATCAACGGCTGGCCTTTCTGCACGACCTGGCCGACGCGCACCATGATCTCGGAGACGATCCCGCCCTCGAGGTTCTGCACCACCTGTACGCGACTGGACGGGATCACCTTGCCTTCCCCGACGGTGACTTCATCGACTTCGGCGAACGCGGCCCACAGGAGGGCGACGACGAAGAACGCGAGCGTCGCCCACAGGATCCAATGGGTGAAGTAGCGCGGCCCCTCCAGCGCGGCCGCGCAGCGTTCGCGCATGAACGCGGTATCGTCGGCGCGCGGCTTCAGCGCGGCGCCGATTCGCCCGCGCAGCGCGTTGAGCGCGGCGATGCGCGTCGTCGGCGGCGCGCCGGCGCCGTCGGGTTCAGCCAGCAGCGACATGGAGCGTTCTCCCTGCAAGCGCCGCGAGGACCTGGTCCTTCGGGCCGTCGGCGACGACGCGGCCCTGATCCATCACGATCAGGCGGTCGACGAGCGTGAGCAGCGACGGACGGTGCGTGACGAGCAGCAGCGTGCGGCCGGCCAACTGGACCGACAGACGTGCCTTGAACAGCTCTTCGGAGCGGTTGTCCATCGCGCTGCTGGGCTCGTCGAGCAACAGCACCGGCGGCGACAGCAGCATCGCGCGGGCGATCGCGACGGCCTGGCGCTGTCCGCCGGACAGCGCTTCGCCGCGCTCGCCCACCGCGAGATCGAAGCCGTTCGGCAAACGGTTGACGAAGTCCGCGACGCCGGCGACCTGCGCGGCGCGCAGCACGGCGTCGTCGTCCGTGCCCGGTGCGCCCAGCACGATGTTGTCGCGCACGGTGCCGTTGAACAGCATCACGTCCTGCGGCACGTGACCGATCCCGCGCCGCAGCGCGGCAGGGTCGTACTGACGCAGCTCGACGCCGTCGATCAGGACATTGCCGGAAGCCGGCGGATAGAGGCCGAGGACGAGTTTTTCGATCGTGGTCTTGCCCGAGCCGACGCGCCCGATGATGCCGACGCGCTCGCCCGCGGCGATGCGGAACGACACGCCGTCCAGCGAAACGCCGCTCTGGCCCGGGTAAGCGAAGCTGACGTTGCGGAATTCGATCTCGCCGCGCAGCGCCGGCCGATGGACGAAGCGCTGCTCGGCCGGACGCTCGCCGGGCAGGTTCATCACGCCGTCGATCGACGCCAGCGCGCTGCGCGACTGGTGGTAGCGGGTCAGCAGCGACGCCACCTGGCCCATCGGCGCGAGCGCGCGGCCGGTGAAGATCGTGCAGGCGATCAGTCCACCGGTCGTGAGCCGGTCGTCGCCGATCATGTACACGCCGCACAGGACCACCGCGAGATAGGCCGCCTGCTGCGCGAACATCGCGAAATTGACCGCGCAGCCCGACAGCAGGCGCGACTTGAGCCCGAGCCGGGCGATCTCGCCAAGCTGCTGCTCCCAGCGCGCCTGCATCGGTCCTTCCGCGCCGTTGACCTTGATCGTCTCGAGCCCGACCAGCGTCTCGATCAGCAGGGCCTGGCGCTGGCTCGCGTGGCGCTGGCTGGCCTGCACGGCACGCGCGAGCGGCCCCTGCACGGCGATGCCCGCGCCGATCACGAGCGGCAACGCCAGCAGCGGCAGCCAGCCGAGCCCGCCGCCGACCCAGAACATCGCCGCGACGAACACGATCGAAAACGGCAGGTCGATCAGCGCCGCCGCCGTCGCCGACGTGAGGAACTCCCGCACCGCTTCGAATTCCTGGATCTGCGACGCGAACCCGCCAACGGACGGCGGCCGCGCCGCCATCCGGATGCCGAGCACCTTCTCGTACAGGTTCGCCGACAGGATCACGTCGATCTTCTTGCCCGCCACGTCGATGAAATAGCCGCGCAACGTGCGCATCACCACGTCGAACACGATCACCAGCGCGATGCCGGCCGCCAGCGCCCACAGCGTCTCGAGCGACCGGTTCGGCACGACACGGTCGTAGACGTTCATCGTGAATAGCGGCATCGCCAGCGCGAACAGGTTGATCAGCGTCGACGCGAGCATGACTTCGGCATAGATCGGCCACGATTGCGCGACCACGCCCCAGAACCAGTGGCGCGGGCGCGGCACGACGCTTTCCGTGTCGCGCGCATCGAACCGGTGGGCCGGGCGCGCGAACAGCACATGGCCGGCATGGCGTTGCGCGAGTTCAGTCGCGTCGACGGTTTCTTCGCCGATGCCGGTTTCAGGGAGGATCACCTGCAAGGTGCCGCACGCGTTGCGGCGAACCAGCACGCAGGCTTGGCCGTCGTCGAGCAGCAGCACCGCGGGCAGGACCGCATCCGGGATGTCGCGCAGCGCGCGCCGGGCCAGTTTGGCCGAGAGGCCGGCGCGCGCCGCGGCCCGCACGAACAGTGCCGGCGTCAGGCGCCGGCCGGCGAGCGGCAGCCCGGCCACGAGCGTGTCGATGCCCACCGGCCGGTCGAACAGCCGCGTCAGCACGAGCAGGCAGCCGAGCAGCGGATCGTCTTCGATACCCGATCCGTGTGGCAGATTCCAGCCGTGATCGGCGCACGGCTCCCCGGCCGCGGCAGCGGCTTGCGTGGCGGCGGCCTGCATTACAGCGCGCCGCCAGCCTGATGACGGTCCGACCGCCGCGGCAACTCGCCGCGCGCGCACATGCCGGCCGCCAAGCGCTCCGTCTTGTTCATCGCTCACCCCGATATTATTTTGTGCTGTTGGTCGCTTGGTGCGACTGCTTGTGTTTGCATCGGAGCAACAGCAAGGAGCGGGCCAGATGCGGCGGCGGGTGCGTCTGACGGCGGAAGGAGGCATGCCGTCGGCGGCAGCGGGGCTCGAATGCCGATTTGGTTTCAGGTCTGATACGTTTCGTCTGCGCGAACGCCGCGCGCTTTCGTACCGACGCACCGGCAACGGCGCACTGGAGAAGGCTGCATGCGGCGGCACACGCGGAAAACGCGGCCGGCGCGGTGCCGGATCCGCATGGGAAATGTTTCAGTCGTGAAACGTTCGGGTTTTAGGGGCGTATCGCTCGTGAATACTATCGGTCGACGCGTTGGGTCGCGACGCCGAGTGCAATCTTTGCTCGGAACAATGATGGGTCGAAAGACCGCGTCGATGCCTGGCAGTCGATCGTAGCCGCAGTCAATCCACAATCTTGAACACGCGATTCTTCTCGATCACGCCGGCTTTCGGCAATTTGCCGTCGTCATCGGCCTCGGCGCGCAGATGCCGTTCGTCGAGCGCCGGCCCCGTATACCGGCTGCGCGGCCGGATCACCTTGCCCACGCGCAGCTGCTCGATGCAGTGGGCCAGCAGCCCGACGCTGCGCGCGATCGAGAACAGCCCGAAAGCCGCGTCGCGCGGCAACCGAAGCTGCACCGACAGCATCGCGAGCGCGACGTCGATGGTCGGCCGCTGGCCGGTGAGTGTCGTCACCTTGTCGATGAAGTGCGCCAGTTCCGCCGGCGGATCGAGCCGCGCGAGCAATGCGGCCGCGCGCGGATCGCCATCCGGATAAAGATGATGGCCGAAACCGGGAATCGGGATCGCGGACTTCAGGTGATGATCGACCACGTGCTCGGCGCCGAGCCGCTCCACGTCGTCGAACACCGCGCGCACGCGTCCCGATGCGTCGCCGTGCAGCGGGCCCGAGAGTGTCGCGAGTCCGGTCAGCAGGCAGCCCGCGAGCGACGCGCCGGTCGATGCGGTGATGCGCGCGGCGAACGCCGAGCTCGTGATCTCGTGATCGGCGACCAGCACCATCGCGCGGCGCAGCAGATCCGCGCCATGGTCGTCGAGGCCCCAGCCGGCTGCGAGCCGCTGATGGGTCCAGCGCGGGCCCGCATCGGCGTCGTCATGCGCGCCGAACGCGCGCGAGACGATCGCGACGAGCTGCCCGGCCTCGGCGTGCAGCGCGCTGTCGAGCCGGCCGAGCGTCGAGTGCCCGTGCGCGGCCAGCGTCGCGAGCATCGTGAACGCGCATTGCCGATCGCGCTCGCCGGGCGGCAGCGTAACCGCGGGCGTATCGAACGACACCGGCGTGGTGGCCTGCCACAGCAGCGCGGCCGTTTCCTCGAGCGTGGCGGTGTCCGACAGTTGAATGCTGTCGCGGCCGCGATACCACGCGCGGCCCTTGGCGAACGTGGTGATGCCGCTGTAGATGCAGGGCTCGGCACCGAAGATCGTGCTCGCCGCCAGCGCCGCATGCTTGCGGCCGACCTGTTTCTTGCGGCACAGCGCGACCACGTCCTCGACGCGATACAGGCTCTTGCGCGGATCGTCCGGATCCTGCATCACGGCGATGCTGCCGCGGCTCGCATACGCATAGACGGTTTGCGCTCGCACGCCGAGCCGCCGTGCGGCTTCGGTCAGGGTGATCCAGTTGTGCATGGGGAGTCGTGATGAGGACGCGGCCGGTGCGCGGCCGCTTGCGCCGACTATAGACCGGGTTCAACTGAATGTCATCTCGGCCGGGCGCCGCTCGAGCACCTCGACGAGGATCTCGCCCGGCGCGCGCACGAAACAGCCGCGCACGCCGGCACGGATCTGTGTGACGGGCTGGACGATGTCGGCGCCATGCTCGAGCAGGTGTGCATACGCGGCATCGAGATCGTCGACCAGCACGCCGAAGTGATCGATGCCTTGCACGCGCGCGCCGTCGGGCACGGCGGCCGGTCGTGCGTCGGGCAGGGCCGTGATGAACAGGTTGATGGTGCCGATCCGCAGGTCGACGCGGCCGGGGCGCCGCACGATGTCGGCGTTCAGGCAGCGCGCGAACCACGCGGCGGTGGCCTCGGCGTCAGCCGAGCAGAGTTGCAGGTGATCCCATTTGAATTCGATCATGAGCGCAGACTGGATTGGGTGAAGCCGCAAGAGCGGCAGGTAAGGAGATTCGAACGGGGTCAGAGCTCGATGCGCGACAACTTGCCGAGCAGCACGGAGTACGACAGCGTGCCGACGAGGCAGATCGCGCCCATCAGGTTCAGTGCCCAGAAGAAGCTGCCGGTGTGCTGCGTCACGTAGCCGATCATCAGTGGCGTGGTGACGGCCGCGATATTGGCCGCGAGGCTCGTGATGCTGCTGGTGAGCCCGACATAGCGTTTCGGCGCGATCTCGGATACCGCGGCCCAGGACATCGAGCCGATCCCCTGCGCGAAGAACGCGACGGTCAGGATCGCGATCACCAGCGCGTTCGAGTGCACGAAGTTGACGAGCACGATCGACGCGCCGAGGAAGGTGCCGATCACGAGCGGCGCCTTGCGGGACGACGACATCGACACGCCGCGCCGGATGCAAAGATCGGACAGGTAGCCGGCGATCAGGATCCCGAGCGTCGCGCCGATGAACGGCATCGCCTGGAAGAAGCCGACCTTGATCATCGACATGTGCCGTTCCTCGACCAGGTAGGTCATGAACCAGGTCGTGAAGAACACCAGCAGCGTGTTGTTGCAGAACTTGCCGAGACAGATCGCGAGGATCTGCCGGTAACCGAGCAGGCGCAGCGCCATGCGCCAGTCGAAACGCTCGCGCGCGGTCACGACCGGGCGCCCTTCGGTGATGTATTGCAGCTCGGCCGCATTGACGCTGCGATGCCGCGACGGATCGCGATAGAGCCGGTACCAGACGACGCTGAACAGGATGCCGAAGCCGCCGGTCGCAAAGAACACGGCGCGCCAGCCGAATGCCGACGAGATCCACAGCAGCAGCCCGGTGAAGAGCGGCGTGCCGATGTATTGCCCCATCACGTAGACGCTGGTCGCGAAGCCGCGCTCCTGCACCGGGAACCACATCGTCACCGCGCGGGCATTCGACGGAAAGGCCGGCGCTTCCAGCGCGCCCATCGCGGCCCGCGAGCCGAGCAGCATGTGGTAGCCGTGCGCGAGCCCTTGTGTCAGCGTCGCCAGCGACCAGCCGACCAGCGACAGCGCATAGGCGACGCGCGAGCCGAGCATGTCGGCAAGCACGCCCGCCGGCAGCAGCGCGAGCGAGTATGCAAGGCCGAACACGGCGAACAGCTCGCCCATCTGGACGCGGGTGAGTGCGAGGTCCTTCGACAGCGCCGGTGCGACGATGCCGAGTGCCGAGCGGTCGACGTAGTTGAGGATGGTCGCCACCAGCAGCATCGACAGCACGCCGTAGCGCACGCGCGATCTTCTGGTGACGCCCGCGTGCGAGTCGAACTCGCGCATGACCGAAACCTGTTCTTCTGCGGTTTTCAATATCGTCTCCTGATGGGTGGGCCGGCGCGTGGTTGTCGTGTGCGCCGGCGAGCGTCCGGTCAGCCGCGCCCGACGAAGGGCATCGCGGTCGCCATGATCGTCATGTTCAGAATGTTGGCCTCGAGCGGCAGGCTCGCCATCTGCACGATGGCGTGCGCAACGTGCGCGACGTCGACGCGCGGCTCGGGCGCGACGCGACCGTCGGCCTGCGGCACGCCGCTGTTCATGCGCTCGGTGAGCGACGTGGCGGCATTGCCGATGTCGATCTGGCCGCACGCGATGTTGAACGGCCGGCCGTCGAGCGCGAGCGAGCGCGTGATGCCGAGGACGGCATGCTTGGTGGCCGTGTACGCGATCGTGTTCGGGCGCGGCGTATGCGCGGAGATCGAACCGTTGTTGATGATGCGGCCGCCTTGCGGCGTCTGGCGCTTCATCTGGCGCCACGCGGCGCGTGCGCACAGGAAGACGCCCGTCAGGTTGGTCGCGACCACGTCGTTCCAGAATTCGAGCGAGTAGTCGTCGAGCGGCACGGCGCCCGCGTTGCGGCCGGCGTTGTTGAACAGCACGTCGAGGTGTCCGAACTCGCGCTCGATTCGTGCGAAGCCCGCGTCCACCGATGCCTCGTCGGCGACGTCGGTCGGGATTGCCGCGGCCACGCCGCCGGCCTGCTCGATGATCTCCTTTGTCGCGAGCAGCGGCTCGATGCGCCTGCCGAGCAACGCCACGCCGAATCCGGCTTGCGCCAGCGCGACGGCCGCGGCCTGGCCGATTCCGGTGCCGGCGCCCGTCACTGCCGCGATTTTTTTTCGTTCCTGCATTTTCACGACCTCGTCTTCAGTCCGTTGAACATGCAAAAAGCATTGCGCGGTGACGATTCCCCAGCAATCTTGATTCTTTCAATCAATATCAACTGTCCCGTCGCGACGGGGCAGCGTCAGGGTTTTCCTGAGTTCGCGGGCACGTCGTTCACCGGGCCTTCATGGCGTGGTACGCATCGGGCGGCGCAATCGAACCGGCCCTGCAGGCGCGCGGCCAATGCCGCGCCGACACGTTGATTGAATCAATCAATATTGACCCGCGCCGAGTGCGCTTCGTAGGCTGTGCTCCGTTTTCCGACCCAAGGACGAGACCATGCCTGATAACAATCGCCCCCGCCTGCTGGTAGCGCGACGGGTTCCCGCGGCCGTGGCCGCACGCGCCGAAGCCGAATTCCATGCGTACGTGACGGACGCCGACATGGATGCGCGGTCCGTCGTCGAGTTCTGCAACCGTTACGAAACACCGGCGGTGCTGATCGGCAAGAAATCGGGGCTGCAGGCCGAGCACATCGCGGCATTGCCGCCGAGCGTGAAGATCATCGCGAACGCGAGCGCCGGCTACGACCACATGGATGTGGGCGCCGCGCGCGCACGCGGGATCGTGGTCAGCAATGCGCCCGACGCGCTGACCGATTGCACGGCCGATTTCACGATGCTGCTCATTCTGGCCGCGTGCCGGCGTGCATCGGAGTACGAGCGCATCGTGCGCGCGGGGTGGGGCAAGTCGTTCGGCATGACCGACATGCTCGGCACGCGCGTGAACGGCAAGACGCTCGGGATCGTCGGCTTCGGCCGGATCGGCCGCGCGGTTGCGCAGCGTGCGCGCGGGTTCGGGATGCGGATCGTCTATACCGACCGGCGGCCGGCTCCGCCCGAGATCGAGGCGGGCGCGCGCTATTGCGCGGATCTCGACACGCTGCTGCCGCAGTGCGACATCCTCACGCTGCACGTGCCGGGCGGCGGCACGCCGTTGATGACGCGGCGCGAGTTCGGTTTGATGCGCGATAGTGCGGTGTTCGTCAACGCGGCGCGTGGAAGTCTCGTCGACGAGGATGCGCTGTACGATGCGTTGGCGTCGCGGCGGCTGTTTGGCGCGGGGCTCGACGTCTATCGCAACGAGCCCAACATCGATCCGCGCTTCGCCACGCTCGACAATGTGTTTCTGTCGCCGCACATGGCCAGCGCGACGATCGAGACGCGCGACCAGATGGGGTTTACCGCGCTCGATAACGTCGCGGCGGTGCTGGACGGGAGGGCGGCGCCGAACGCGCTGTGACGGGTGTGGTGGGGCAACTCATCCATGCCGGTGCTTCCTGCGATCGGAAGCACCGGCGTGTCGCCGGTCGATTACTTCAACGCCCCTTCGGCCACCAGCACCTCATGCGCGGCCTTGAACGCGCTGAGCCCATGCGGGATGCCCGAATAAGCGGTTGCATGCAGCAGCGTCGCCTTGATCTCGTCGACGCTCACGCCGTTGTTCAGCGCACCCTTCACATGCAGCTTGAGTTCGTTGGTATGGCCGCCGGCGGTCAGCATCGCGAGGTTGAGCAGGCTGCGCGTCTTGCGGTCGAGCGTGTCGTCGCCCCATGCCCAGCCCCACGCCCAGGCCGTGGTCGCGCGCTGGAACGCCATCATGAAGGCGTCGGCTTTCTCCATCGATGCATCGACGTACTCCGGGCCGAGCACTTCCCGGCGGATCGGCAAGCCTTTCTGAAACAGCGCATCGTCTTCATTCATGATTGATCTCCTTTGTTAATCCAAAGCCCCGGCGCCCGCCGGACACCGGCCGCGCGAGCGCGCACCGTCCTTCGATGCGAACAGGTAGCACGCCAGCGCGGTGGCGACGAGGCCCACCATCCACGACACGTCCGCGCCACCGAGAATCGACGCCCACGGGCCGTGGAAGAAGCTTTCTTCCATGAACGGCACCTGGACCGCGATGCCGAACACGTAGATCGCGATCGCCTTGACGTTGAACGACCCGTAAGCGCCGCCATTGTTGCTGATGATTTCCGCGACGCGGTAGTGCCGGTTGTTGATGAGGTAGAAGTCGATCAGGTTGATCGCGATCCACGGCGCCAGCACGATGCGCAACGCGAAGATCGCGCCGAGGAAGATCGAGATGAAGTTGCTCGACGCCCATAACGCGGTCGCGGTCGACGCCACCAGCAGCACCGCCGACACGACGACGCGCACGTTGCGCCCGGGCACCCAGCGCGGGCGGAACGTCTGCGCGGCGGTGATGAACGACAGCACCGCGCCATACAGGTTCATCCCGTTGTGGCCGATGATGTTGACGAGGAACAGGAAGATCAGCACGTAGCCGAACGCGCCGGTCTGTTCGCGGACCGCCTGCATCGCGTCGGTCGAATGCCCGGTGCTGACGGCGAGCACGCCGAACAGGAACGCGAAGATCGTGCCCAGCGACGTGCCGAGATACGTATACGCAAAGGTCTTCCCGAATCCGGTGGAGGCCGGCAGGTAGCGCGAATAATCGGACGTATAGGGTGCGAAGCTGATCTGCCACACCGCGCACAGCCCGAACATCGCGAACCAGTTCGCGAGATCGAAATGACCCTGCTGGAAGATCCGTGCATCGAGGCCCGGCGCCATCAGCGCGATGCCGATCAGCAGCGCGCCGCCCATGAACCACGCGCCGACCTTGTTGAAGCGATGAATGAAGTGGCAGCCGATCACGCCGACCAGCGTCGCGAGCACCGCGCCGATGACGGTCGCGACCGGCACGGGCACCGCGGGCGCTGCCGTGTGCAGCGTCTTGCCCGCGAGAATGATGTTCGACACGAAGAAGCCGAGGTAGATCAGCGTGGTGAACCCCACCACCAGCAGCGACCCGTACCGGCCGAACTGCGCGCGGCTCTGGATCATCTGCGGCACGCCGACGAGCGGCCCCTGCGCGGAGGTGAGCGCGTGGAAGATCGCGCCGAAGCATTGCCCGGCCGCGATCGCGAGAATCGCGCTCACCAGGTCGAGGTGGAACACCAGCACCGACGTGGCGCCCGAGATCACGGCCAGCGGTGCGACGTTGGTGCAGAACCACAGGGTGAAGAGGTCGGCCGGCTTGCCGTGCCGCGCCTTCGGGGCAACATACTCGATCGAGTTGCTTTCGATGGCGAGAACGCTGCCGTCGCTTTCCTGCTTTGTCATGCTGTCTCCATTTTTATTGCCGGGGCCATGCCGCGCCGCACGGGCTCGCTGGCGCGGCGCGGCATGGCACGACATGGCTTCTGCGGCTTTGAATCGATACTGCAGGCGAATGCGTTTTCGCTCAACGCATCACGAACGGGTCGCTGATCGGCTCGTCCGACGTACGCAGCCACACGGACTTGGTCGTCGTGTATTCGAGCGCGGCGCTCAGGCCGCCCTCACGGCCGTGCCCGGACAGGCCGAAGCCGCCGAACGGCACGAGCGGCGACACGGCCCGATAGGTGTTGATCCACACGATGCCCGAGCGCACGCGCTTCGATACGCGGTGGGCGCGCGTGAGGTTGGTCGTGAAGATGCCGGCGGCGAGACCGTAGGCCGTGCTGTTGGCTTTTTCGATTGCTTCCTGCTCGGATTCGAACGTGTCGACCGACAGCACCGGGCCGAACAGTTCCGTCGTGATGCTGTCGGCATGCTCGACGCCGGTGCAGTCGAGGATCGTCGGCGCGTAGTAATAGCCGTCGCGCGCCAGCTGCTTTCCGCCTGTGAGTACCTTTGCGCCCTGGCGCACCGAGCGCTCGACGACCGCCTCGATGTTGCGAAGCTGGCGCTCGGTGCACAGCGGGCCGTACTCCGTTTCCCGCTCGTTGGGCAACCCCACGCGAATGCGCGACACGCGCTCGACCAGCAGGGAAAGGAATTGCTCCTTGACGGAAGCCTCGATCAGCAAGCGCGAACCCGCGACGCAGCTTTGGCCGCTCGCCGCGAAGATCGCGGCGACCTGTGCATTCACCGCGCTCTGGATGTCGGTATCGGCGAACACGATGAACGGCGACTTTCCGCCGAGCTCCAGCGACACCTTCGCGAGATTGCCGGCCGTGTTCCGCACGATGTGGCGCGCGGTCTCGGGGCCGCCGGTGAACGCGACCTTGTCCACGCCCGGATGGCCGCTCAGCACCGCGCCGCATTCCGGGCCGAAGCCGGTGATGACGTTGACGACGCCCGGCGGGAATCCCGCCTCGTGCACGAGCCGCGCGAACGCCAGCAACGGCCCCGGCGCTTCCTCGGACGCCTTGAGCACCACCGTGCAGCCGGCCGCGAGGGCCGGGCCGACCTTGACCGCGGACAGGAACAGCTGGCTGTTCCAGGGCACGATCGCGGCGACCACGCCGACCGGCTGCCGCTCGAGCCACACCTGCATGTCGGGCTTGTCGACGGGGATGCTGCTGCCTTCGAGCTTGTCGGCGATGCCGGCGTAGTACCGGTAATACTCGGCGACGTACGCGATCTGGCTCGACGTCTCCCGGATGATTTTGCCGGTGTCGTTCGTTTCGATTTCAGCGAGTCGCGGCGCCGCCCGCTCGACGAGATCGGCGAGTTTGTACAGCAGCTTGCCGCGCGCCGATGCGGACAGTCCCGCCCAGGCCGGATCGGTCAATGCGCGGCCGGCCGCCGTGACCGCGCGGTTGACCTCGTCGGTGCGCGCTTCCGGCATCTGCGCCCACACGGCGCCGGTCGCCGGATTGATGCTGCCGAAGGTCGCGGCGCCGGGTTCGAACTTCCCGTCGATATACAGCTGAAAAGGCACGTTCATGGCATCGGCACCTTATTGAAACGCAGGCATCACGTCCCGGATCATCCGCTCGAGCGACGCCTTCTTGCGCTCGAAGCTCATGCCGGTATCGATCCAGAACGAGTACTCGTCGAAGCCGAGCGCCTCGTATGCCTTCAGACGCTCGATGACCTCGGCGGGCGTGCCGATCACGTTGTTCTTGCGCATCGCTTCCGGCGTGTAGAACGGATGCGCGGCGATTTCGTCGCGGCTCAACGGCTTGATCATCCCGCGGCTGACCGGCCGCTCGTTCTTGAACCACGCGCCGAAGTAGTTGTAGAACACGTTGACTTCGTCGGCGGCTACTTGCGCGTCGTCCTCGCTGCTCGCCACGTAGGTGTGACGCAGCAGCATGATCTGCGGGCGCGGCACGTCGCTGAACTTCTCGCACGCGGCGTTGAAGTGCCCGACGAGCTTCTCGACTTCCTCGTCGCCGAGGTGCAGCGGCGTGACCTGCACGTTGCAGCCGTTCGCGACCGCGAACTCATGGCTGTTCGGATCGCGCGCGGCCACCCAGATCGGCGGATGCGGTTGCTGCAGCGGCAGCGGCGACGACGTCGTCGCCGGGAATTGCCAGAACTCGCCTTCGTGCGCGTAGTCGCCTTCCCACAGCTTCTTCACCGCGGGAATGAGTTCGCGCATGCGCTGGCCCGCACCCCATGCGTCGAGGCCCGGCATCAGGCGCTCGTATTCGAACGAGTATGCGCCGCGCGCGATCCCGAGTTCCAGGCGGCCGCCCGAGATGATGTCGGTCATCGCGGCTTCGCCGGCCAGCTTGATCGGGTGCCAGAACGGCGCGACGACCGTGCCGGTGCCCAGCCGCACGCGCTTCGTCTTGTTGGCCAGATCGGCGAGGTTGATGAACGGGTTCGGCGCGATCGTGAAGTCCATGCCGTGGTGCTCGCCGGTCCAGACGGCGTGCATGCCGCCGCGATCGGCGATCTGGCAGAGCTCGACCATCTCGTCGTACAGCTGCTTTTGGCTGGTCTGGTCGGAGACGCGCTCCATGTGGACGAAAAGCGAAAAACGCATGATGTGACCTTTCAGGAAAGAAGCGGGCGGACGGTGCCGGTGCTGTGATCGCCGAAGTACAGGCCGTAACTCTTCAACTGGCTCTCCCTGCGATAGCGTTCGAGCATGCTGGCGAGTGCGCTGTCCTGGAACGCGCCGGCCTCGATGTCGTCGAGGCTCACGAATTCGCCGGCGACCGCCGCTTCGTCCGGTGCGCTGCAGAGGAACGAGATGTACTGGTAGTGCGTCTCGGTATTGTTGTAGACCGAATAGATGAAGCTTGCCGATGCGTCCGGCTGGTACTGCCGGAAGAGTTCGGCGAGCGCCTTGTCGGCGCCTTCGTTGCCGATCTCCTTCGTCGGCAGCGCCCACTTGCCGTCGGCCGTCTTCACCAGGAGCACCTTGTCGTCGCGCGTGATGATCGCGCTCACGATCACCTTCGGGCCGGCGATCACTTCGGCCGACAGCTTCGCCGGCGTGAAATAGCCGCCGCGGTAATAGCCGAGCCCCGCGTAGCCGGCGGAATGGAACGCCTCGACCTTGCCGATGATGAGCGCGTGATCGCCCGCGTCGATCACCGCGTGCGTCGTGCAGTCGAACCACGCGCTGACGTCGTCGATCAGCGGGTTGCGATGCGCGCTCAGGTGCCAGCCGACCTGCGCGAAGCGATCGTCGCTCGGCCGCGCGAAGGTGTTCGACAGGTCCTTTTGCCCTTCCGCGAGGATGTTGATCGCGAAGTGGCCCGTGGTGGAAAACGTCTGGAAATTGCTCGACGTCTTCGCGATGCTGACGAGCAGCAGCGCGGGGTCGAGCGACACGGACGAGAACGAGTTCGCGGTGAAGCCGAGCGGCTGGCCGTCGTCGCGCGCGGTGGTGACGATCGTCACGCCGGTCATGAACGCGCCGAACGCATCGCGCAGCTCGCGGGTGTTGATCGTCGGGACTTCCTGGCGGGTTGCTTGGCTCATGTCACACTTCCGATTTCAGGGTTTCCGCCTGCGGCACGGCTTGCAACCAGGCACGCAGCGCGCGATTGACTTGCTCGGGCGCGGTCAGGTTCACCATGTGGCGCTCGTTCTCGATCACGACGGCCCGGCCGTCATGCGCGGCCTGCGCCATCTGCCGGGCCATCTCGGGCGTCGAATTCGGGTCGTCCGATCCGGTCAGCACGAGCGCCGGGCAGGCGATCCGGTGCCAGCCGTCGGCATACACTTCGTCGCCCTTCGCGAACGCGGTGTACGCGGTGGCGTAGCCGGCCAGGTCGACGGATTGCAGCCATGCTTGCACCTTCCGCGCGGCGGCCTGCTGCGCTTCCTCCGCGTTGAACCAGCGCCGCAGCGGCGTATCGACGTCGATGGTGCCCGAGCGCAGTTCGGCGGCGCGTTGCAGGACGGCTTCACGCGCCTCTTCGGTGCGGCGGTACACCCCGTTCAGGACTGCGACGCGCTTGACCAGGTCGGGCCGCGTCACCGCGACGCCGGCGGCGATCAGCGAGCCCATCGAGTGGCCGGCCAGGTTGACCGGGCCGACCTGCAGCGCCTCGATGAATTCGATCGCCCATTGCACGAACTGCTGCAGGTCGGCGCCGGTGTCGAGCGCATCGCTCATGCCGTGGCCCGGCATGTCGACGGAGATCACGCGGAAATCGCGCGACAGGTCGTCGATCTGCGGATACCACGCGCTCGCCTGCATGCCGACGCCGTGAATCAGCACCAGCGGTTCGCCGGCGCCCTGGTCGAGATAGTGGGCGACGCGCTTATTTGACAGCGGCAGGGTTCTTGACGTCATTTCCGAGCTCTGCGAGATCTTTGTAGCGGTCGCCGATGCGGTGATGCGGACGGCCGGCGGTGGCGGCGCCGATGGCGATGACCAGTTCGTCGGCGGCCGGTGCGTCCGGAATCGCGAACTGGAGCGTCAGGTAGTGCGAGCGGCGGCCTTCGTCGTTCTTGTCCATCATCGGAATGAGGAGCGGCGCATTGGCCGGGCCGCGCGTGTTGTTGAACGCGAGGTACGACTTGGCGCCCACCGCCGTGCGATAGGTGTTGCCGAAGTGCAGCGTGTGGATCAGCGCGGATGCATGCTCGATTTCACCGTCGAGGCCGACGATCGCGCTCTTGCCGAACGCCTCGACCGCGTCGCCGGAGCCGGCTTCGTCGAGGATCATCTTCGTCAGGTGTTCGCTGAGCTGCGGCGCCAGCGCGCGGATCTCCGGCGACAGATCCTCCACGTACCCGCGGCCTGCCCACGGGTTCTTGATCACGGCGACCGCCCCGATCATCTTCAGCGGTTTGGCAGCGACCTTGTCACCATCCACATAGAGCGTCTCGACATGGAGGACGGATTTCCGAATCAGGCTCATGGCACCTTCCTTTCGTGCGTTGATTGTGGGATTCATTGTGGTATACCATGTTACGGCATGCCATGAGTGTTAACCCGTGTCCGGGAATTTCCCGAATCTGGAGGCGAAAAATGAGTGCGTACTGGATTGCCCACGTGCAGGTGCTGGACCCTGTGAGATACAAGGACTACACGGACCTCGCGCCGCAGGCGTTCAAGAAGTTCGGCGCGGTGTTCCTGGCGCGCGGTGGCGCATCGGAGGTGCTGGAGGGGGAATCGTTCGAGCGCCACGTCGTGATCCGCTTCCCGGATATGCGGACGGCGCTCGCGTGCTATCACTCGCCCGAATACCAGGCGGCGAAGGCGAAACGCGATGGACATTGCCGCGCGCAGATATCGATCGTCGAGGGCCTGGAGGGCTGAACGCGCGGTTGACGGCGGGTGTGCGGCGGGCGGGATGGAAAGCCCGCTGACAGTTCGGTCATAATATGGCATTCCATGTCTGTGCCCGGCGCATCGCCGGGTGCAGGCCGCCCACCCGTTTTCAGAGTGCCACCCATGCAAGACCTCAAAATCGACCGCAATGCCAAGACTTTGCGCGAACTGACGCTGGACAAACTGCGCGGTGCGATCGTGCAGGGCTATTTCCGTCCCGGCGCGCGGCTCGTCGAGCGCACGCTGTGCGATGAACTCGGCGTCAGCCGCACGGTGGTGCGCGAGGTGCTCCGACATCTGGAGACCGAAGGGCTGGTCGAGACCGTGTCGCGGCAAGGGCCGGTGGTCGCGCGGCTCGATCCGGCGCAAGTCGGCGAGATCTACGAATTGCGCGGCCTGCTCGAAGCCAATGCCGCGCGTGCCTGTGCCGAGGGCGCGACACCCGAAGTCGTGCAGCAGCTGCGCGAGATCCGCGCGACGATCGAAGATGCATTCGAGAAGCAGGAGCTGCCGCGTGTGCTCGAGTACACCGAGCGCTTCTATGAAGCGCTGTTCGAAGCCGCCGGGAAGCAGGTGTCGCTGACGGTCGTCAAGACGCTCAACGCGCGCATCAACCGGTTGCGCGCGTTGACCATCGCGATGCCGGGCCGCGGCGGCGACTCGAACACCGAGATGAACCGCCTGCTCGACGCGATCGAGCGGCGTGACGGCGATGCGGCTTCGGCGGCGTCCGCCGCGCACATCAAGCGGGTTTCCGAGCTGGCGCTGTCGGCGCTCGCGCAGCAACAGGACGAGGCGGTCACCGACAACTGACGGAATCCCGGGCGCGGGATCGAAACGCACGATTGAACAGCAAAGGCCGCCGGCATCACACCGGCGGCCTTTTGTTTTGTCTGTCGATTCGACGGGTTCAACTCATGGTATTCCATAATACGATGCTCATTGTTGTAGTCCATAAGATGGCATACCATAATCTCATCGAGTAACGCAGTGACCACGGGAGCACGCCATGACTGAGTCGATGACCGGACCAACCGCGCGGCAACAGGTATTCGACACGCTCGGATTCCGCCGCGCGCAGGTGGGCGCGATTCTCGAACATCGCGACGGGCTCGTGCTCGTCGATACGCCGCAAGGCCTGCGCTTGCCGACCGGCATCCGGCTCGATCCGGCGAGCGACGCGGCGAGCCTGCGCGGCGTGCTCGCGAAGCTCGGCCTCAACGCGCATCTCGACTTCCTGTTCGCCGTATTCGAATCGGCCGGCGAGCGCGAGCCGGGCGTCCATATCTATTACCGCGGCCGCGTGATTCCCACCGGTTCGCCATGGTTCGACAGCAGCATCCGCATCGTGCCGCTCTGGCAGGTGCCGTGGGACGAGATCGCCGACACCGCCGTGCGCGCGATGCTCGAACGCTACGTGCGCGAACGCCGGCAGGACGCGTACGGCATCTATGTCGGCGATACGGAAGCCGGCACGGTGCAGCCGCTCGCGCTCGCGCACTGACGGCGCCGGACAAAACCGACGTGCCGCGCGGGTTGCCCCCGTGCCATCGCGATCGCGGCACAGCGATGAACAACAAGATCGAGAAGCCGGCGCGGCGGGCGCTGCCGGCCTGAACACGCGTATTCGAATGGCTGCCGCCCCGGTGGCCGCGAGCCGCAACCGTTTCCCCCTGGAGAGAGACCATGAGCAGCAGAAGCATCCCGCGTTTCGCAGCATCGCGCCTCGCCTGTATCGCCCCGTTGGTCGCGCTGTGCGCCGCGCCCGCGCTGGCCGCGGACCCGATCGTGTTCACGAGCTGGGGCGGCACGACCCAGTCGTCGCAACAGAAGGACTGGGCGCAGCCGTTCACGCAGGCGAGCGGCATCAACGTGCTGATGGACGGGCCGACCGACTACGGCAAGCTCAAGGCGATGGTCGACAGCGGCAACGTGAGCTGGGACGTGGTCGACGTCGAAGGCGACTTTGCCTACGCAGCCGAAAAGGCCGGGCTGATCGAGCCGATCGACTATTCGGTGGTGAAGAAGGCCGAGCTCGACCCGCGCTTCGCGACGCCTTCCGCGGTCGGCAGCTTCTATTACTCGTTCGTGCTCGGCTTCAACAAGGCGAAGTACACGGGCGCGCAGCCGCAAAACTGGGCGGACCTGTTCGATACCAAGCGCTTCCCGGGCAAGCGCACGTTCTACAAGTGGTCGGCGCCGGGCGTGCTCGAAATCGCGCTGCTCGCCGACGGCGTCGCGCCCAACAAGCTGTATCCGCTCGACCTCGACCGCGCGTTCAGGAAGCTCGATTCGATCAAGGGCGACATCGTCTGGTGGAGCGGCGGCGCGCAGTCGCAGCAGCTGCTCGCGTCGGGCGAAGCGCCGGTCGGCATGTTCTGGAACGGCCGCCTGCATGCGCTCGCGCAGACCGGCGTGCCGGTCGGCATGTCGTGGAACCAGAACCTGACCGCCGCCGACATGCTCGTGATCCCGAAGGGCGCGAAGCATCGCGACGCGGCGATGAAGTTCCTGGCCGCCGCGACGAGCGCGCAGGCCCAGGCGAAATTCGCGGCCGACACCGGCTATGCGCCGATCAACGTGAAGTCTGCCGCGCTGATGCCGCCGGCGATCGCCAAGACGCTGCCCGACCAGTACAAGACCTCGCAGATCAATCTCGACATGAAGTACTGGGCCGAGAACCGCGACGCGATCGCGAAGCGCTGGTACGCGTGGCAGTCGAAGTAAGCAGGCCTGGATACAGGGTACCGGCACGCGTTCCGGTCAGGATGACGAACCGAATCGAACCGGGCCGGCCGAGCAACGCATCTGCATGGGGCCAGGGTAACCGGCGCTGAAGCGCCGGCCCTGGCCGATAAAGGAGACACCATGCCAAACGTATTGAGTACCGTCGCGCATCCGCCCGCGGCGAAAGCGCGCAAGCGGCGCGACTGGCGCAGCATGCGGCTGCTGACGCCCGCGATGCTGCTGCTCGTGATTTTCTTCCTGCTGCCGGTGCTGTCGCTGCTGTTGCGCAGCGTGCTCGAGCCGACGCCCGGGCTGCACAACTACGCGCAGCTGCTCGGCTCGACGACGTATGTGCGCGTGTTCGGCAATACGTTTCTCGTGGCCACGGTCGTGACGCTCGTCACGCTGCTGGTCGGCTTTCCGATGGCGTGGCTGCTCGCCATCGCGCCGCGCAAGCTCAGTGCCGTGCTGTTCGCGATCCTGCTGCTGTCGATGTGGACCAACCTGCTCGCGCGGACGTTCGCATGGATGGTGCTGCTGCAGGGGACCGGGCCGATCAACCGCGCGCTGATGGCGATCGGCGTGATTCACGAGCCGCTGTCGCTCGTGAACAACCTGACCGGCGTGACGATCGGCATGACCTACATCATGCTGCCGTTCCTCGTGATGCCGCTGCACGCCACGCTGCGTGGCATCGACCCGTCGACGCTGCGTGCCGCCGCGGTGTGCGGCGCGAGCCGCTGGCAGGCGTTCTGGCGCATCCTCGTGCCGCTCGCGATGCCGGGCGTGGCCTCCGGTGCGCTGATGGTGTTCGTGATGGCGCTCGGCTACTTCGTCACGCCCGCGCTGCTGGGCGGCCCGTCCTACATGATGCTCGCGGAACTGATCGCGCAGCTCGTGCAGGAACTGCTGAACTGGGGCCTCGCCGGCGCCGCGGCCTTCGTGCTGCTTGCCGTGACGCTCGCGCTCTATGCGTTGCAGCTGCGCTTCACCGGCAGCGCGCGCGCCACCACCGGAGGCCGCTGACATGTTGCTCGATTTCGATCGCCTGGGCGCGCTGCGCTGGATCCTCGTGGCCGTGGGCGCGGCCGTTGCACTGTTCCTGCTGTTGCCGATCTTCTTCATCGTCGCGCTGTCGTTCGGCGATTCGCAGTGGCTCATCTTTCCGCCGCCGGGCTGGACGCTCGAATGGTACCGGCAGCTGTTCACCGATGCGGGCTGGATCGACTCGCTGCTGACCAGCGCGAAGCTGGCGGTGATCGTCACGGCGCTGTCCGTCGCGATCGGGTTCCTCGCGTCACTGGCGCTCGTGCGCGGCAGGTTTCGCGGCCGCGAGGCCGTGCGGGGCTTCTTCCTCACGCCGATGGTGCTGCCCGTCGTCGTGCTCGCCGTCGCGCTCTATGCATTCTTTTTGCGCATCGGCCTGAACGGCACGATGACCGGCTTCGTGATCGGCCACCTGATCATCGCGTTGCCGTTCTCGATCATTTCGATCAGCAACTCGCTCGTGAGCTTCGACACGGCGCTGGAAGATGCGGCGCTGATCTGCGGCGCGTCGCCGCTCACGGTGAAGCTGCGCGTCACGCTTCCCGCGATCCGGCTCGGCCTGTTCGCCGCGGCGATCTTCGCGTTCCTCGCGTCGTGGGACGAAGTCGTGGTGTCGATCTTCATGTCGAGCCCGACGCTGCAAACGCTGCCGGTGCGGATCTGGGCGACGCTGCGGCAGGACCTGACACCCGTCGTCGCGGCCGCGTCGTCGCTGCTCGTCGGACTGACGACCGTATTGATGCTGGCGGGCGCCGTCGTGCGCCGCGCACGCGCTAACTGAGGTAACACGCCATGACTGCATTCCTGCAAATCCAGCGCCTGCGCAAGACCTACGACGATGTCGTCGCGATCGACCAGGTGTCGCTCGACGTACGCAAGGGCGAATTCATGACCTTCCTCGGACCGTCGGGTTCGGGCAAGAGCACCACGCTCTATATCGTCGCGGGCTTTCAGGAGCCGACCGACGGCCGCGTGCTGCTCGACGGCAAGTCGCTGCTGTCGGTCGCGCCGAACCAGCGCAACATCGGGATGGTGTTTCAGCGCTATACGCTGTTCCCGCATCTCACCGTGGGCGAGAACGTCGCGTTCCCGCTGCGGGTGCGCCGCCGGCCAGAAGCCGAAATCCGCGCGAAAGTGGAGCAGATGCTGAAACTCGTGCATCTGTCCGAGTGCCGCGACCGGATGCCCGCACAGCTCTCCGGCGGGCAGCAGCAGCGCGTCGCCATCGCGCGTGCGCTCGCCTACGATCCGCCGGTGCTGCTGATGGACGAGCCGCTCTCCGCGCTCGACAAGAAGCTGCGCGAGGAAATCCAGCTGGAGCTGCGCCGCATTCACCAGGAAACGGGTGTGACGATCCTGTACGTCACGCACGACCAGGAGGAGGCGCTGCGCCTGTCGGACCGCATCGCCGTGTTCAACCAGGGCCGCATCGAGCAGGTCGGCACCGGCGAGGAGCTCTATGCGAACCCGGCGTCGCGCTTCGTCGCGAGCTTCATCGGCAATTCGAATTTTCTGCCGGTCAAGGTGACGAAGCACGGCGATGGCCGCATGGGCGGCGTGTTTCCCAACGGCCTCGAGACGACGTCCGACATGTTCCATCCGACGCTTGCCGCCGGCGACGAAGGCGCGCTGATGATCCGCCCGGAACAGATGCGCATCAGCTCGCTGCAGCGCGCCAGCGGTTCGCATGGATCGAGCGGCACGGCAGGCCTGCCGGTGACCGTGCGCGACGTCACCTATCTCGGCGATGCGATGCACTACGCGGTGGCGACGCCGTGGCAGCAGGAAATCTCGATCCGCATGCCGGCCGCACACCGGCACGACAACGGCATCGTGATCGGTGCGCAGGCGCTCGTCGACTGGGACGCGCGCGACGTGCGCCTGTTCGCGCAAGCCTGACGGCGGCCGCCATGAGTCCCGCACTGCCGTCCCTGAAAGTCCAGCGGCCCACCGCCACGCTGCGCGAGCTCGCGCTCGAGAAAATGCGCAACGCGATCTTGGATGCGCACTTCCAGCCGGGCGAGCGGCTGGTCGAGCGCTCGCTATGCGAGATCCTGGGCGTGAGCCGAACCGTCGTGCGCGAGGTCCTGCGGCATCTGGAAACGGAAGGGCTGGTCGCGTCGATCCCGAACCAGGGGCCGATCGTCGCGATCCTCGATTTCGACACGGCGGCCGAGATCTACGAAATACGTGCGCTGCTGGAAGGCGAGGCGGCGATGGCCTGCGCGCAGCATGCCGACGAGCCGCTCGTCGCCGCTCTGGCCGCGTGCATCGACCAGATCCAGCAAGCGTTCGACGTACAGGATCATGCGGCGGTGAAGGCGCTCACGTCGGCATTCTATGAACGCATGTTCAGCGCCGGGGAAAAGCACGTCGCGTGGGAGATCGTGCAGACGCTGATCGCGCGGATCAATCGATTGCGCGCGCTGACGATCGCTTCCGACGATCGCGGCCACCAGGCGGTCGAGGAAATGCGCGAGATTCTCGCGGGCATCGCGACGGGCAACGGCGCGGCGGCGCGCGAGGCCGCCATCGCACACGTGCACCGGGTGGCGGAGATCGCGCGCAAGCTGCTGGCTCATGGCCACGAAAGTGCGTCGTGGCGTCAGGCGGGGTAGTGCGTCTTGCTTCGCGGCGGCGTTCTTGTCGACGCTGCTTGGCATTGCGAAATGAGAAGCAGGACAGCGAAGAGCGAGACGTGGACGCCTGCGCATTGCGGCTTCGCTGCCGGCCGCCATTTGAAATTTTCGGTATTCGCGGCCCGGGTTGTCACCGGGCCGCCTGATGCATTTTTATCCCGGAAGGAACGAACGTGGAATTGAAAACGCTGTTGAAGGATCCGGCGCTCCTGCGTCATCAGGCTTATATCGACGGGCAATGGTGCGAGGCCGACTCGGGCGGGCAATTGGACGTGCTCGACCCGGCAACGGGCGCAACGCTTGGCAGCGTTCCGCTGATGGGCGCGGCAGAGACGTCGCGCGCGATCGACGCCGCGAATGCGGCATGGCCGGCGTGGCGGGCAACGACGGCGAAGGAGCGCGCGCGCATCCTGCGTCGCTGGTACGCGCTCATGATCGAGCATGCCGACGATCTCGCGCTGATCCTCACGGCCGAGCAGGGCAAGCCGCTTGCCGAGGCGAAGGGAGAAATCGTCTACGGGGCCTCGTTCATCGAATGGTTCGCCGAAGAGGGCAAGCGCGTGGCCGGCGACACGCTCGCGACGCCCGCGTCGGACAAACGGCTCGTGGTCGTCAAGGAGCCCGTGGGCGTGTGCGCGGCGATCACGCCGTGGAATTTCCCGAACGCGATGATCACGCGCAAGGTCGGGCCGGCGCTCGCGGCCGGCTGCCCGATCGTCGTGAAGCCGGCCGAGGCGACGCCGTTCTCGGCGCTCGCGCTGGCGGTGCTTGCCGAGCGCGCCGGGGTGCCGAACGGCGTGCTCAACATCGTCACCGGCGACCCGAAGGCGATCGGCGGCGCGATGACGGGTAGCCCGATCGTGCGCAAGCTGTCGTTTACCGGTTCGACCGGCGTGGGGCGGCTGCTGATGGCGCAAAGCGCGCCCACCGTGAAGAAGGTGACGCTCGAACTCGGCGGGAACGCACCGTTCATCGTGTTCGACGATGCCGATCTCGATGCCGCCGTCGAAGGTGCGATTGCTTCGAAGTATCGCAACAACGGCCAGACCTGCGTGTGCACCAATCGTTTCTACGTGCACGACCGGGTGTACGACGCGTTCGCCGAGAAGCTGGTGGCGGCGGTGCAAGGCCTGAAGGTGGGACACGGCACCGAAGGCGGCGTGACGCTCGGGCCGCTGATCAACGATGCGGCGGTCGGCAAGGTCGAAGCGCATATCGCGGACGCCGTCGGCAAGGGTGCGACGCTCGCCACGGGCGGCAAGCGGCATGCGCTCGGGCACGGCTTCTTCGAGCCTACGGTGCTGCTGAATGCCACCGCGCAGATGGATGTGGCGAGAGAGGAGACGTTCGGGCCGCTCGCGCCGCTATTCCGCTTCTCGAGCGACGACGAGGTGGTGACACTCGCCAACGACACCGAGTTCGGGCTCGCCGCGTACTTCTACAGCCGCGACATCGGGCGTGTCTGGCGGGTGGCCGAGCAGCTCGAATACGGGATGGTCGGCATCAATACGGGCCTCATTTCGAACGAGGTCGCGCCGTTCGGCGGCGTGAAGCAGTCGGGGCTCGGCCGCGAAGGGTCGCACTACGGCATCGATGATTACCTCGTCATCAAGTACCTGTGCATGGCGGTTTGATCGTCGGTTCGTTCGCCTGAGAGGGGCCACGCCGGCATGATGGTCAAGCTGGCGCCGGGGCGCGGGCCGTACGGCGCGGGTACGGCGGTGCTGGTGGGCTACCGGCAGTCACGGAACGAAATCCGGGAGGCGCTGCGCGGGCACGATCCATCAGGTAGGAAGCGGAAGGATCGTTCTCCGAAGAATCGGGTGAGAGGACGGGGGCGCATGCCGACACTGCGACACTGCCCCCGCGGCCTGGAGAGGTGGTGTCGAGGGCCGTGATTTCCGTGCAATTTCCCGGCCGGATCGATATCGATCTACTTCACGTCCCGGGCCACGCGAAACCCGTTTGCCGAAAAACGGACGCTGCTGTCGTACTTGAAGCGTGTCGAGACCGGCATGTAGGCCGCACCATCCCGCCACGAGCCGCCGCGGATGACGCGCACCTGGCAGTTCGGCTCGTCCCACGAGCGGCCGTCGGCGGGCGCATTCTTGTACGAGCTGTGCCAGCAATCGCTGACCCATTCCCACACGCCGCCAGCCATGTCGTAGAAGCCGAGGGAATTGGCCGCGAACGAGCCGACGTTATCCGGCGCATCGGCATGCCAAGGTGAACCGCAGTCCTTGCAGTTTGCGTTGCCCGGCCGCATCTCGTTGCCCCACCAGTAGCGCGTTGCGGTGCCGCCACGCGCCGCGAATTCCCATTCAGCCTCGGTCGGCAGCCGGTAAGACTTGCCGCTTACTTTCGACAGCCACTTCACGTACAGCTGCGCATCGTCCCAACTCAGGTCGCGCGCAGGCGCGTTCGCGACCGTATTGCTGTCGCTGGGCAGGCGCGGACAGGCGCCCGCGTCGCGGCACGCGTTCCATTGCGCGACAGTCACCACATACTTCGCAAGCGCGAAAGAATGATCGAGCGTCACGCGATGCGACGGTTTTTCCGACGGATCGCCCGAATTGCTGCCCATTGCGAATGTCCCTGGACTCACCGTCAGCATGGCCGGGCATGCAGCGCAATCCCGGATTTCATTGGCGGCCGTCGCGCCACCTTTCTGCGGGGGGGCCGGTGGGGCCGCCACTGCAGCGGGAGGCGGTGCTTTCGGCGGTGAGCCAGGCGCGTGCGCAGGCTGCGCTGAGGTCGATGCGCGCGGCGCAGGAGCCGGCGCCGGAACGGGAGCGGGGGCGGACGCGGCAGGGGCCTTGGGCGCGGCCGCGCGCAATCGTGCGAGACGGGCCTGCGCCAATTGCGCGAAGCGCCCGTTCGGGTAGGTCTTCAGATAGGCCTCGTAATCGCCCGCCTCCTTGCTGTCCTTGATCGATTCCCAAAACGTAATTTCGTACTGTTCGGTGCTGTCCTTCGGCATCACGCCCCGGCTATCGAGCGCTACGACGCCGATGTCGGCCAACACCTCGGATCGTTGCTCCATGCCGCCGGCATGCACCGCGCCGGTTCCCGCACGACGCGCCCCGGTGAGCGCAAACGTCGCTGCCGCATCGGAAAGGGAAGACGCGACCCAGGGAATCTGCCGATGCCCGGTGGCGCTGTCGACCATCGCGCCAGCACGGTCGAAGATCTGGGCGATGTCGAGCCCCGGCGACGCGAGCGTCTGCAGCAGCGCCGCCGTGTAGACACCATGCGTTGCACCGTCGGCCGCGCCTTCGCCAGGCGCTGCCGCGTAGGCGACGAGCGTATGCGGCGGTGGCTTGCGGGCCGCCACGCTGCCGGCACCGGGGGGCGCGATCAGGCAGGAATCCAGAATGATCAGATCAATGCGGTCGCCGTGCGGCCGCGACGTCGCATCGAACACGGTGTGCAGGTCGATACCCGTTCGCGACAGGCCGGCCGGAGAACCGACGTCGGCATCGACCGGCGCGAGCCATGTCGTTCCGCCCACGCTGGCGCCGTGGCCCGCAAAATACACCAGCCCGGTGCCGCTCGCCGCGATGTGGCGCTCGAACGCGGCAAGCCCGTCGAGCATTTGCTGCCGGGTCGCATTGCGCAACGTGATGACGTCGAAGCCGAGCGCCTGGAGCGCATCGCCCATCGCATCGGCGTCACGGACGGGATTGGCGAGCGGATGGCCGCGATAGGCGCCGTTGCCGATCACGAGCGCGACGCGAGGCGGCTCGATCGACCCGGCGCGCGCGGAAGCTGCCGGCGGTGCTGCAGAAGGATGCATGTCCTCGCCGGAGCAGGTGCTCGATGCCACCGAGATCGACGCAAGCAGGCATGCGGGCAAGAGTATTCGCCACATATTCAGCCCCCCAGGGTGCGCCGTCGGACGAGGTGCCGAAGGCGGAGCGCAGCCGTTGCCGGGTGTCCGGTCGCGGCGAGCGCAATGCCGGCTTGCGGCGGGCACGGCCAGGACACATTCAAGATAGCACGTGCGCTCGGCGGCGATCACCGGATCCACCCGCGGGTTTTGCAAAAAACAGACATACGCGTACACGCATCGAGGTGGGCCCGTCACCGTTCGACATCGTTATGTGTCTTCCCGTCGATTACGACCTAAGCTGATAGACACGCTCCACTGTCCGACGCCGCGCGCCACCACCAACGCGAGGAGCAATACGATGCGAAGAAGGGCTACGTTGTTGGCTTTGGCCGCCACCGTCCTGGTGCCGAGGATCGCGTTCGCCGGCGGGCGTACGCCTTCGCCGCCCGGCGCCGAGGCATACATCATCTGGCCGTCGGACGGTGCAACGATCACCGGCGGCAAGTTCTGGGTGCGCATGGGCTTGCGCAACATGGGCATCTGCCCGAAAGGCATCGAGCGGCCCAACGTGGGCCATCATCATCTGCTCATCGATACCGATCTCCCGCCGCTGGACCAGCCGATACCGTCGGATCGGAATCACTTCCATTTCGGCGCCGGTGAAACCGAGGCGCGCATCGAGCTTCCACCCGGCAAGCACACGCTGCAGCTGCTGATGGGGGACCACGACCACGTGCCGCACGATCCGCCGGTGTACTCGAAGAAGATCACGATCACGGTGAAGTAGCGCGCCATGCCGCGCCTGCCGCACGAACCGGGAATTGCCGCCATGAACAAGCTCATTCTCTTCGCCGTTGCCGTGACGCTGCTATGGACGGGGGCGGCGACCGCAGAGACCAGCACGCATCCCCCGAAGGCCATCGTCTACATCGGCTGGCCCAACGATGGCCAGGTGCTGCCGGCCGGACGGCCGTTCCGGGTGTGGTTCGGCTTGCGCGACATGGGTGTCGCGCCGTCGCATGTGCAGTTTCCGAACACGGGCCACCATCACCTGCTGGTCGATACGGACCTGCCGCCGATGGACCAGCCGATTCCGTCCGACCGGAATCACCTGCATTTCGGCGCGGGCGAGACCGAAACCACGCTGGAGCTTCCTCCGGGCAAGCACACGCTGCAGCTCTTGATGGGCGACGCCAATCACGTGCCGCAAAATCCCCCGATCTACTCGAAGAAAATCACGATCTACGTGAAGTGACGTCGCGCGCCGATCCACGCTCGCGTGGCCTGCGCGCGAGCTTCGGGCACGAACGTTGTCGCTCATCGCGCGACTGCGAGTGTCTGTGCATTCCCGACATCCCGAGCCGTAACTGTCGGCGACGACCCATCACGCATCCGTGATCCGTGCGCCGCGCACACGTCGCTCCACCCTCCGTCTTCGCCCCCCGGACCCGCGTCGGCAAGCCATCCGGCAAGATTTCCGCCGATCCCGCGAGCGGCTGGCACGCCCCATGCGTTATGAGACGCGAGCGTGCCACGCTGCAACACGAACACCAACACATCCACCCGATCCCGCATCGTCGCCGCGTTCATCCGAAGGAGTCGATCGTGAACACCCACCCGTCGCCGACTGCCTCGCGCAACTGCCGCGGTCTCCTGCGTTCGCTGGCCCGCGTCGCCGGATCCGCCGGAACATGCGCGGCGTTGCTGTCCGGCTGCATGGACCTGAACATGCCCGTCTACCAACGCCCGGAGATGCCGGCAAAGACCACGTGGGCGCACGCGCACGGGCCTGTATCGGCGTCGGACACGGTCAATTCCGAATGGTGGAAGAGCTTCGACGATCCCTATCTCGACGCGCTCATCGACAAGGCCATCGCAGGCAACGTCGATATCAAGGTGCTGGCGGCTCGCATTGGCGTGGCCGGCGCGCAGGTCGGCGAAGTCCAGGCGGGCGCGCTGCCGAGCGCGGACCTCGGCGCGGGCATGGACTTCGAGAAGAACACGCATCAATCGCCGTCGAGAACCTACAACCTCGGCAGCCAGGTGAACTGGGAAATCGACATCTGGGGCAAGGTCGAGAAGGGCGTGCAGGCGCAGAAGGCCGAATATCACGCGACCGAGGCCGACTGGCGCGCGGGCTACCTGACGCTCGTCGCCGACGTGTCGAGCACCTATTTCGAAATCCTCCAGTTCGACGACCAGATCGAACAGGAGCAGCGCACGCTCGACAAGAACCGGCAGATCCTCGCGATCTACCAGTCGATGTTCGCGAACGGCGTCGCGCCGCAGACGGAAGTACTGCGGCAGAGCGCGGAGATCAACGGGCTGGCGAACCAGCTGATCGAGCTGCACCGATCGCGCGACACGGCCGAGAACGCGCTCGCGACGCTGCTGGGCGTGCCGGCCGGCGAATTCAGGATGCCCGCCGGCCATCTCCGGCAGCGCGTCAAGCTGCCGGACGTGCCGATGGGGCTGCCCGCGCAACTGCTCGCGCGCCGGCCGGATGTCGTCGCCGCGCAGTATCGCGTGCTCGAATCGTATGACGAAGTGGGCGCGGCGAAACTGGCGCAACTGCCGTCGATCAGCCTGACGGGGCGTGGCGGCACCGCGGCGTTTGCGCTGTCGGATCTCTTCAAGGCATTCACGTTCAGCTTCCTGCCGAGCATCAACCTGCCGATGTTCGACCCGGGCGTGCGCGCGCACATCAAGACGACCGACGCGCAGACGAAGGTCGCCGAGCAGCAGTACCGGCAGACCGTGTTCACCGCGTTCAAGGAAGTGGAAAACGCGCTCGTCGATCTCGACGCGCACAAGCAGCAGCGCGTGCAGCTTCAGCAGCAGAGCGCGCGTCTGCGCACCGTCGCCGCCCAGGTCGAGGCGCAGCTCAAGGAAGGGCTCGTCTCGCAGCTCGAGGTGCTCGAATCGGAACGCGCGGTGGCATCCGCCGAACTCGCGCTGCTCGCGAATCATCAGCAGATTCTGAGCGACACGGTCACGCTCTACAAGGCGATCGGCGGCGGCTGGCGCGCGGTCGAAATCTCGAATGCAAGCAGCGAGCCGGTCCGGCAAGCGATGCAATGAACACGCCAGCTTTGCGCCACCGCGCGATCGGTGCCAGCCGATTGACTACCGCCATCCGTCGCCTAAACTTTTTTCACGATCGTGCCGCCACGTGCGTTGGCGGCGCGGCTTCACACGGGTGGTTCGAAAGCGCGTCGCGTTTTCTGCGCCGCATGCCCATTGGCGGGCGCATGTCGATCGTTGGGCGAATCATGGTTCCAGACGTCGCTTCGATTGCCGAGAAACAGGCCGCGCTCGACCGGCAGTTCGACATCGTGCTCAAGCCGGTTTCCCATCCTGAACTGAGCGAGATTCGGATCGACAAGGCGCTGTTCGCCGTCGGGCGGACCAACACGCCGTTCGCGTCCGCGCCCCCCGAGCGGGTGGCCGACCTGTCCCGCCGGCATGCGCGCATTTTCTTCGAAGGTGGCGCGGCCTATGTCGCCGATCTCGGCAGCAAGAACGGTACGGCCGTCAACGGAGTCGATGTCGGCGACAAGCCGCACCTGCTGCGCGACGGCGACGAACTGCGATTCGCCGGCGCGCTGGCGTATCGCGTCGCGTTCGTGCCGCGCGCGACGCATCAACCGGCGCGGCCGGCCGTCGTCACGCTGGCGCCGGAGCGCGGCGATCTCGGCCTGCAACCGGTCATCATTACCGCCTTCCCGTTCCTCGTCAGCAAGACCGACGACACGTTCGCCTGCTACCGGAGCGCGTATCCGCATCAGGTCAACTATCTGTCGCGACGTCATGCGCACATCTACGTGCAGGACGGCGAGGTCTTCGTGGAAGACCTCGGCAGCACGAACGGCACGTTCGTCGACGGCCGGCGCCTCGACGAGCATGCGGCGCCGCTCGGCGACGGCGCGATGCTCGCGTTCGGCGGCGATCATTTCGTCTATCGCGTCGCGGTGCAGCGAGAGCCGGGGCCGGACTCCACCGTGACGGCCACGTCGTCGCCCGGAGCCGCGGCGAATGCGGCCGCCGCGGACCCTGACCGGACGACCTTCGTCGATACCGCGCATTCGTTCCTCGACATCTTCTGCACGGTTCCGGCCGTTCAGCAGGACGACGAGATCAACCCGCATGCCGCGCATGGCGCCGTCGAAACCGCGCATGACGCGCGCCGCCGGCGTGGCAGGATCGAAGTCTTCCTGTCGGAGCTGAGCGAGGCGTTCGGCGGCAGCGGGCACGTCAACCTGCACCGGCTCGGCTGGTGGAGCGGCGGGCTGCTCGCGGCGGTCGTCCTGCTGCTCGCGACGCTGTATTTCCAGGACGCGCCGCTGCGCGAGATGCACGCGCTGCTCGCGCGCGGCGACACCGCGCAGGCCGCGCAGCTCGCCGATCGCCATCTCGCGAGCCATCCGGATGACCCGGCGTTCCTCGCGCTGGGTACCGAGGCACTCGTTCGGTCGAAAGTACCGGACTGGATCGCCGCCATGAACGCGCGCGCCTTCGATCGCGCCCGTGCCGTCGTGCAGGACATGCGCACGCTGGCCCGTCATAACGCCGACGCACGGCCGCTCATCGACGAAGTGGCGTGGATCGGCGAGCTGCAGGCGTTCGTTGCCGGTCGCGGCGGGGCGGACGCGCCGATCCGCATCTACCGCGACGAAGCGCCGATCAAGGCATTGACCGGCCGCTGGAACGACGACCCGGGTGCGCATCAGCGGCTGCTCGACCGGATTTCGTCATACGTTCCCGCGTTCGGCGCGCTGTATTCCGACGCACTCAGTCAGTTGCGCCGGCTGCAGAGCGACAACTCCGTCTATGTGGCCGCGCTCGAGCGGCTGCAGCGCGCGATCGCGTCGGCGCTCGACGAAGACCGGCTCGACGGTCTTCCGGCGCTGCTCGCCGATGCGGAGCAGCGCTATCCGCGCCTCGGCGGCCTCGACGCCGTACGGGCCGATCTGCAGCAGTACCTGCAGTTCGAAAGCGACGCGCGGGCCGGGCACGGACCGGCCGTACTGGATCGCCTCAAGCAGTTCCGCTTCGCGACGCCGCAATTCGCGGCACATGTCGCGACGCTGGAACGGCTTGCTTCGTCGGGAGGGCACGGTGAAGCTCGACAGTCTCCTTAAGCGCGCGCGGCAGGCAACGCCGCCTGAGCCGCCGCGCTCGCTGGGCGAGGCGCTGGAGGATCACAGCGTCGAAGGCATAGCGATCCTGACGGCGCGGCCATGGCGGCTCACGCAGGCGACCATCATCGCGATGGTCGGGCTCGTCGTGTGCGCGCTGCTGTGGTCGTTCGTCGGCCGCGCCGACGTGATCGTGACCGCGCAGGGTGCGCTCGCGCCGGAGTCCGAGGTGCGCCGCATTTACGCGCCCGTCGACGGCGAGCTGGTGGACATCTATATCGCCGAAGGCCAGCCGGTCGAAAAGAACGACGTGATCGGCCGGATCAACGCGCGCGGCGCGATCGAGGCGGCGACCAACGCGCTCGATGCGCGCCTCAAGCTCGACGACGCGGAGCGCGAATGGAAGCAGTTTCCGGACAAGAAGCAGCTGATGGAGCGCAAGGCCGACGCACTGAAGCAACAGATCGAGGTCGAAGAGCACCTGCACCAGAACCGCATTGCCGAAGGCACCAGCAAGCTCGCGCAATCGCAGCGTGCGCAGATCGACGAAGCGCGCAGCAATATCGACAACGCTCGTCACGCGCTCGATCTCGCGAAGGACGAACAGGACAAGTACGCGCGCCTGTTCGCGCTGCCGGGCGGCGGCGGCGTGTCGCAGAGCCAGGTGGAACAGAAGCGCAGTGTCTACCTGCAGGCCCAGGACAGCTACCGCGTCGCGCAGGCGCGCCTCACGCAGCTCGAGGCGCAGCAGAGCCACGATTTCGCGCAGGCGAAGGCGCAACTCGAAGGCAGCGGCGAGACGCTGGCCGGGCTGCGCATCCAGTACGACGCGACCGTGCGCGACATCGCGAACACCGAAGAGAAGCTGCGTCTGCAGGTGCAGACGGCGCGCCTCGCGGCGGATGCCGCCGCGCGGATCCGCTTCGAGAACATCGACAAGGACAATTTTCTGCTCGTGCTGGCGCCCGTCTCCGGCGTGATCACCGATGTGACCACGACGCAGCCCGGCGACAAGATTCTCGCCAACACGCCGCTCGGCAGCATCGCGCCGTCCGATGCGCGGCCGGTGGTGAAGGTCGCGATCGCGGAGCAGGACCGCGCCTTTCTTCATGAAGGCTTGCCCGTGAAGCTGAAGTTCAATGCGTTTCCGTATCAGCGCTACGGCGTGATCGACGGCACGCTCGAATACATCTCGCCGGCGACGAAGCCGCAGGCGCAGACCAAGGAACCCGTCTACGAGGGCCGCGTGGCGCTGGTGCGCAACGCGTACACGATTGCCGGCACGAAATACCCGCTGCGCTACGGGATGACGGCCACGGCGGAAATCGTCGTGCGCGAGCGCCGCGTGATCGGGTTCGCGCTGGACCCGTTCAGGCAGATCGCGGGCTGATGGGGACTGCCGCGGCGCTGGGGCGCGCAGGCAAGCGGTAATGCGAGGCATCGGCGGTGAATCAGGGCGATCGCCGCTGACAGGGATCAAGGGGAACGAGATGACGGCAATAGTGCGTATCGACGACGAGGTGATCGGCACCGACGATTTCATCCGCGTGCTGAAGCTCACCGGGCAGTTCGAGGGCCTCGTCGAACAGCAGGTTCGCGACCGGCTGACGGTGATCGCGGCGAGGAAGATGGGCATGCAGGTGACGCCGGAGGAGATCCAGGAGCGTGCCGACCAGTTTCGCCGCGTGCACGGCCTGCACCGCGCCGCGGACATGAACCGCTACCTGGACGTGTTCGGCGTCAGTCTCGACGAGTTCGAGCGATTCATCACCGACACGCTGTACCAGGAAAAGACGCTCGACAAGGTGTGCAGCGATGCGGCCATCGAAGCGTACTTCAAGCTCAATTCGCCGAAATTCGACAGCATCGAGGTCAGCCACATCGTGCTGGATTCGGAAGGCAAGGCACGCGAAATGATGGCGATCCTGGAGGACGACCCGAGCTGCTTCGGCGACATGGCGCGCGAGCATTCGATCGCCGACACGAGCGAGCGGGGCGGCGTGATCGGCAAGGTGCTGCGCGGCTCGCTGAAGACGGATATCGAGGCCAAGGTGTTCAACGCGCGCGTGGGCGACCTGCTCGGCCCGTTCGCGGCGCCCGACGGCTCGTTCTTCGAAATCTTCTCGGTGACCGCGAAACACCCGGCCGCGCTCGACGCCGACGTCGCGTCGGAGGTGCGCCGCCTGCTGCGCGAGGAGTGGCTCGCCGAGCGCGCGCAGGAACACATCATCGAGGCACGCTGATCACGGAGAATCGCATCGATGGACGCACAAGCCCCCGCCCCGGCCAGCACCCCGTCGCTCGCGGAGTTTCTCGCGTCGGTGGAGCCGCTGTCGCTCTTCTCGCACGACGAACTCGACCGCATGGCCGCCCATGCGCAGGTGCGCACCTACGCGTTCGGCGACACCGTCTGCAATCGCGGTGAACCGGCCGAGGGCCTGTACGTGCTGCGCTTCGGGTCCGTGCGCCTGATCGCCGACGAGCGCGGCAAGGAAACCAGCGTCGGCGTGCGCAAGGAACGCGAGGTGTTCGGTGAAATGGCGATGCTGCGCGACTACTGGCACGAGGTGTCGGTGCGCGCATCGACGAGGACCGAGGTGCTGTGCATCCCGCGCAGCGCGATCGAGCCGATCCTGCGCGACAATCCCGCCGCGCAGTCGTTCGTGACGAGCTATGTCGCGATCAGCTCGGCGGGCGGTTTCGTGACGCGGCTGTTCGACCTGCGCGGCAAGCTGACGCGCGCCGAACTCGAGGAATACGTGTCGAGCGTCGGCGTGAAGCGCGTGGCGGCCGGCAAGGAGATCGTCCGGCAGGGGCCGGGCGGCGATCTCCGGCTGTATGTCGTGCGCCAGGGCGAGGTGAGCGTCTCGTGCCACGAGGACGGCAACGACTATCCGCTCGCGACGCTCGGCGCGGGCGAGATCTTCGGCGAGCGCGCGTGCCTGCTGCGGCAGGAGCAGGCGGCGACCGTCACCGCCGTCACCGATGCGCGCCTGCTCGTCATTCCGGAAAAGACCGTGCACTTCATGCTCGAGCGCAACCCGAAGTTGCGCGAGGTGCTCGAGGAGCGCATCCGCTTCGGCGATCAGGAACTGAAGCGGCAGAAGAAGCTTGCCGAACGGCGCCGCCACCCGCTGCAGATCGATATCGGCGCCGACGCCGCGTTCGGCGAGCGCATGATCAAGCGTTTCGTGCTGGTCGAGCAGGCGGAGGAAATGGATTGCGGGGCGGCGTGCCTCGCGATGATCTGTCGTCACTACGGCGTCGCGATGACGCTCGGCAAGCTGCGCGATCTCGCGAACGTGACGACGCAGGGCGCGACGCTCGACAGTCTCGCGCGCACCGGCGAGGCGGTCGGCTTCGCGACGCGCGGCGTGCAGTGCACGTACGAGGCGCTGCTCGGGTTCGAGCTGCCGTTCATCGTGCACTGGGAGGGATACCACTACGTCGTCGTGTACGGCGTGTCGAAGTCGTGGGTGCGGATCGCCGATCCGGCGCTCGGCTTCAGGAAGCTGAGCGTCGAGGCGTTCGAGCGCGGCTGGAGCGGCACGTGCCTGCTGTTTACCGCGAACGGGCCGGCCGCGGCGTCGGCCGAGTCACGTTCGCCATGGGTGCGCTTCATCGGCTATCTGCGCCCTTACCGGAAGATCCTCGCGCATCTGTTCCTGGCGACGTTCGTGATCCAGGTGCTGGGCGTCATACCGCCGCTCATCATCCAGAGCATCCTCGATGGGGTCGTCGTGCACCAGAACGTCAGCCTGCTGCACCTGTTGATTGCCGGGCTCGTCATCTCGCACGTGTTTACCCAGTTGATGACCACGATCCGCGCGCATCTTTCCAACTTCATGGTGCGCAGTCTCGACTTCGCGATGATGTCGCAGTTCTATAAACACACGATGTCGCTGCCTTATTCGTTTTTCGCGCGCCGCAAGAGCGGGGACGTGTTCGCCCGCTTCCAGGAAAACCAGACGATCCGCGCGTTCCTGACGGAGTCCACCGTTACCACCGCGCTCAATCTCCTGATGATATTCATCTACTTCACGATCATGTTTCTATACAACGTGAAGATGACGCTGGTGCTGATCGCCTTCGTGATCCCGATCATGGCGCTCACGGCGCTCGCGACCCCCAAGTTGAAAGGCTATGCGCGCGAGGTGTTTGCCGCGTCCACCGATGCGAAGTCGCTGCTGATGGAGACGCTCGGCGGTGTCGAAACCGTGAAGGGCATGGGCATCGAGCGGTCGGTACGGCTGAAGTGGGAGCGCAAGTATGCGAAGGCGCTCGACGTCCAGTACCGTGCGCAGGCATTCAATATCCTGGTGGCGCTGTGCAGCCAGCTGCTCAATGCGGCGACCACCATCGTGATCCTGTGGGTCGGTGCGAACCTCGTGCTCGCGCATGAGCTCAGCATCGGGCAGCTGATCGCCTTCAATGCGTTCATGGGCAGCGTGCTGGCGCCGCTGATGGGACTCGTCGGCATGTGGAGCCTGATGAACGACGCGGCGGTGGCGATGGAGCGGCTCGGCGACGTCCTCGACATCGAGCCCGAGCAGCAGCCGTCCGAGCTGGCCTCACGCGTGCTGCTGCCCGACCTGCAGGGCGACATCAGCTTCGACGGCGTGTATTTCCGCTATGGCGGCAACGAAACGCCTTACGTGCTCGAGAACATCAACTGCACGATCAAGCGCGGCGAGATGGTGGCCATCGTCGGGCGCAGCGGTTCCGGGAAAACCACGCTGGCGAAGCTGCTCGTGGGATTCTATGCGCCCACGGACGGCAAGATCGCGGTCGACGGGTACGACATGAGCGCGATCGACAAGGCTTGCTACCGTGCGCAGATCGGTTACGTGATGCAGTCCAACCTGGTCTTTTCCGGATCGATTGCCGAGAACATCGCATGTGGCGACACGAGCCCCGACTGGCGCCGCATGGAGGAGGTCGCACGGATGGCCGACGCGCATGCCTTCATCAGCAAATTGCCGCTCGGCTACGAGCAGGTGGTGGGCGAGCGCGGCGTGGGCCTGTCGGGCGGCCAGATCCAGCGGCTCTGCATCGCGCGCGCGCTGTATCACGACCCGCGCCTGCTCGTGTTCGACGAGGCGACCTCGTCGCTCGACACGCAGTCGGAGAGCAACATTCTCGCGAACATGCACGAAATCCTGCAAGGGCGCACGGCGGTGATCATCGCGCACCGGCTCAGCACCATCATGCGGGCCGACAAGATCCTCGTCCTGTACGAAGGCGCGATCGTCGAACAGGGCTCGCACGACGAGCTGGTCGCGCGCCAGGGCATGTATTACCAGCTCGTGCAGAAACAGCTGGGTGCCGCATGAAACTCTTCGACCCGCACGGATTCGGCAACTCCGCGATCTCGTATGCCGGCCTGCTCGAGAAGATCGAGATCCTGCGCTCGATGCTGCGCTGGGCGCCCAAGCTCGAGCGTGCCGACATCGAGAAGCTGCTCAATCAGGCGAACGTGCTGCGCGACGAGGTCATGCAGATGTCGCGCAAGGAGCGCTTCGTCGAGGCCGCCGTGGCCGCGCCGCAGACGCCTGATGCTTCCGATTCTCCCGATACGCCGGAGGCGCCCGCACCCGCGGTGCAGCGACGCAGACAGGCGCTGATCGAGCGCAGTTTCATCTTCGAAGGCATCTTTGGCGACAATCCGAAGTTGCTCGCCGCGCTCGAGATCGCCGAAAAGGCCGCACCGACCGATCTGCCGGTGCTGATCGACGGCGAGAGCGGGACCGGCAAGGAACTGATGGCGAAGGTCATCCACGCGAACGGGGCGCGCGCCGACCGGCCCTATATCTCGGTGAACTGCGGCGCGATTCCCGACAACCTGCTCGAATCGGAGCTGTTCGGCCATCGGCGCGGCGCGTTTACCGGCGCGTCGAACGATCGCAAGGGCAAGTTCGAGAGTGCGCACACCGGCACGATCTTCCTCGACGAAATCGGCGAATTGCCGCTGTCGGGCCAGGTCAAGCTGCTGCGCGTACTGGAGTCGCACGAAATCCAGCGCGTCGGTTCGGACGAGCCGATCAGCGTCGATACGCGCATCGTCGCCGCCACCAACAAGAATCTGCGGCAATTGAGCGAGCAGGGGCTCTTTCGCGAGGACCTGTTCTATCGCCTGAGCGTCATTCATCTGACGTTGCCGGCGCTGCGCGAACGTCGCGACGAAATTCCGCTGCTGCTCGCCTACTTCGGCGACGAGGCCGCGGGGGCACTGAAGCGCAGGCCCATCAAGACGACGCCGAAGCTGCGCGACTTCCTGCTGACTTACGCGTATCCGGGCAACATTCGCGAGCTGCGCAACCTCGTCTACCGTCTGTCGTGTCTGGCCGGCGAGGTCGCGGATATCGAGCATTTGCCCGAGGACATCCGTCCGAAAACCGTGTCGAGCGCCGTTCGTGCGACGGATGACGGCACGTCGGGCCGGCCGATGTCGCTCAGCGACGCGAAGCGTGCCGCAAGCGACGAGGCGGAGCGGGCATTTCTCGAACGCGGGTTGCAGGAGACCGGCGGAACCGTGGCCGAACTGGCGCGCCGCTGCGAGATGAACCGGTCGCACCTGCAGATGCTGCTCAAGAAGCACGGTATCCGTTCGAAAGCGTTCCGTCATCAGGACGGCGCGACACCTGACAAGGACGCGTGAGCGTCACGCGCGTCCGCTCGATCGTTCAGCGTTGCACGGAAGGATTGGCGAGCGTCCGGTCCGACGCATCGGGATCGTCGGCGCGGATCACGACGGCGGTGACGTTGTCCCGGCCGCCCGCGCGCAACGCGAGTTCGACGAGCACGTCCGTTGCACGCGCGCAATCGCCGCAGGCGAGGGCGGCCGAGATGTCGGCTTCGTCCAGCTCATTGCTCAGCCCGTCGCTGCACAGCAGAAACATGTCGCCGTCGCATATGTCGATGCGTCGTTCGTCGAGATGCAACCGCTCGGCGGCGCCGACCGCGCGCGTGATCACGTGCTGTGACGGGTGATGCCGCACCTGCTCGGCGCTCAGGTGGCCCTGCGCCTGCAGCTCCGCGACGTGGCTGTGGTCGAGCGTGAGCTGCGTCAGGTGCGCGTCGCGGTACAGATAGATCCGGCTGTCTCCGGCCCACAGCCAGCCGCATTGACGGCCGCTCGCCAGCAGCACCGCCACCGTGCTGCCGATCATGCGTACGCCGCGCTGGGCGGCCGATTCACGCAAGCGGGCATTGACGGCATCGAGCGCGGTGCGCGCCGCCTCGATGAAGTCCGCCAGCGTGGCCGGGGCGGCCAGCCGTTCCAGCGCCTGCACGATCATCCGGCTCGCGAGGTCGCCGGCCGAATGCCCGCCCATGCCGTCCGCGACGGCCCACAGGCCACGGTGCGGCAACGCAAGGCAATCGTCTTCGTTGATCTCGCGAACCAGGCCCACGTCAGTGCGTGACGCCGAAGTCCATTGCAGTTCTGCGCTCACGGGGCGCCACTCCCTTTCGTCCAAGGCCTGTTCATGCCGATAACGGGCTCGCGAACGTGTATTGCCGGTCGGCGTGAACAGGCTAGACGAGCCGGTTCCTGCCGTCTGCACCCACCCCGACCACGATGTTCGAGCCGGGCGCCGAGTTCGTGACGTCGACGTTCTGAATCTGGTTGAGGACCTGGTTCGCGTAGAACGTGTTGTACGTCTGATAGAGGTTGACGACCGGCCCGAACGCCGGAGCGGGCGGCGCGTAGGGCTGGATCCAGCCAAATACCCACGGCGCGCCCGCGCCGCGGATGAACGACATCGTCTTGCGGTCGATGTCGCGCTGCATGTGAAGGTCGGTAATTGCGAGCGTGGTCATGATGCGTCTCCGAATGGGGCTTGCCGCCGGAATGGGTAACCGATACGTGCAAACCTCGTGCCATGCGTGACACCACCCGCGTGCGTCGATCCGCTCGCGTGCGTCGATCCGGTGAGCGCCGCACGCGGCAAGGCAAGGCGTCATCGACACGCGTTGCTTGCATGCTAGTGCGTCGCGGCGTTGTCCTGCAATGGTTGCACGCAAGCCAACAGTTGCGCGCACGAACGTGGCCGCGAAACCGACACATGCCGCGGCAGGCGCAAACGGCTGTCCGGCGCGCCAACTGGTGCTGTCGCGCCAACGAAATCTCCGGCAAAGGGTTGGTCGTTGGGCGACAGTGCGGCGCCGGGTTCGCAGCGCGCTTCCCGTCGAGCATTGCGCGACGGGCGCCGGGCGATTGGCACGCTTGATGCAGGTTAGTTGGCAACCGGCTAACCGTTGAACAACACGGGCGGCCGCCAACCTGCAGACGGAGCCAGTCATGGAACGCGACCTTCAACCAGTGAACAGCGCTGTGTCCCGCACGGCGGCTGGCGCTGCGGATGCAAGCGCGCATGCGGCTTCGCTGCCCGGCGGCGTCCAGGCACTGACGCCCGGCGCGCACCTGGTTTCCGATCGCGCCGGCTACAGCCACCACGGCATCTACGTCGGCGACGGGCGCGTCGTCCACTACGCGGGGCTTTGCACGACGCTGCATCGCGGCCCGATCGAAGAGGTCACGTTCGAGCGCTTCGCCGACGGTCACGCGGTTCGCGTCGTGCCGCATCCGTGCGCGGCCTATGCGGGGCGCGCCGTGGTGCTGCGCGCGCGTTCCCGTCTCGGCGAAAACCGCTACCGCCTGCTGACGAACAACTGCGAGCACTTCTGCACGTGGTGCCTGGAAGGCACGGGCCACAGCGAGCAGGTTCGCACGTGCGTCATGCATCCGCGGACGGCATTCCGGTTCGCGCTGTCGATCTGCCGCGCAATGCTCGCGGCGCGGCGTGCGGACGGACGGTGCGCCGCAGCCGCCATCGCCGCCGCATGAGCGACGTCCCGATGCGTACGACATCGCCACGAGGAGGCTCAAATGAACGGGATCGAATCTTCGCTGCGCATGCAGGTCGACAAGTGGCTCGCGCCGAGCGCGCGCGTGCCGGCGCGCATCGTGCGCTTCAGCCGCATGCCTGCGCAACGGCGGCGCTTTGTCTGCGTCGAGGCCGTGCATCCGGCTCGCACGATCGCGATCTTCTTCTTTCGTCACGACGACGGCTCGTGGTGGGTGTTCCCGCCGGCCGATCGGCGGCCCGCGATGACGGCGCGCGCGGTCTGACCGTGCGCGCCAGGTCGAGTGGTGTGTCCGTCAGCGCAGCAGCGTCGGACGCGCCGGGCGCGCCGCTGCTTCGGCCGCAGGGGCACGCGCCGACGCAGAACCGCGGGCGTCGGTGTGCAGATAAGGGAAAGCTTGCGGCGCGAGCATCGTCTGATGCGCACGGACCATCGCACCGCCGGTGATGGCGGCCATCGCCTGTCTGTCGAGGTCGACGCTTTCAGGAAGATCGTTGATGACGAGCACGCCCATGGTTTGCTCCGCAAAATCGGATGGGAGAAAGGGTAGTCATGCAGCATCATGCGATGTGCCGACGTACCTTGAATCTGTCCAGTATAGGTTCCGCCGCACGGCCGCGCAGCCTGGAAAATGAACGAGGTCGTGCAGGCGGCGCGGACGGCGAAAGCCTGAAGCCGGTTCGCCATGGATCTGCCCGAATTCTAGTTCCGGCACCGATTGCACAGGGCGTTACCGCAGACTAGTATGATTTGTTAGACATCCTGTCAGAAGGCCGGCGGCCGGTGCGGCGCGCAGTCGAATTCGTCTGACGATGGCGTGGCGGCGATCTCGTGTTCGGCGGTGTCCGGTGCATCACCGATACGTCGCGCCGCTTGGGTACGTCATGGACAGTCCTTGCCCTGGCGGCGCCGCGAGGCGCCGAAGCGGGTCGGCAAGCTGAAGCTGAGTTGACGGCATACGAATGATGAGCTTTGCGCAGCTGATTCATACATTCCAGAGCGGGACGCTGTCGCAGGACGCGTTCTTGTCGGAGATCGACCGGGTGCTGGCGACCGATCAGGTCGATTGCGCACGGTTGCGCGAAGTACTCGACGAGACGCAAACCACGCAGCCACTGTCAGACGATATCTATGCGGAAGTGCTGAAGCGCATCGAACGGTGTCGTGACAGAACGGCAGCCGCGGGCGACGCAACCCGGATCCAGGAGAGCGTGCTTCGGCCCGAGGCGCGTCCGGACACCCCGTCCGGGCAGTCGAGCGGCGCAATGTCCGTCGACGGCGAGCGCGTGAAAGGCATCGGCGATACGCTGAACGGGCGCTTCGTGCTGGAGGAGTGCCTCGGCGTCGGCGGGATGGGTACCGTGTACAAGGCGCTCGACCTCCGCAAGCTGGAGGCCTCGGATCGCAAGCCGCACATCGCGATCAAGGTGCTCAACGTGCAGTTCCGCGGCCAGCCGACTTCGCTGATCGCGCTTCAGCGCGAAGCCCGCAAGGCGCAGACACTCGCTCATCGCAACATCGTCACCGTCTACGATTTCGATCGGGACGGTCCGCTCGTCTACCTCACGATGGAGTATCTGTCCGGCCGCCCGCTCAGCAAGGTGCTGCGCGCGCCGGACTTCAAGGGCATGCCGCTCGATACCGCGTTGCCGATTATCGCCGGCATGGGCCAGGCGTTGGCCTACGCGCATGAACGCGGCTTTGTCCACTGCGATTTCAAGCCCGCCAACGTGTTCCTCACCGACCGGGGCGAAGTGAAGGTGATCGACTTCGGGATCGCACGCGCCTTCCAGCGGCGCGACGAGGATCCCGACGTGACCGTGTTCGATCCGGCGAGCCTGGGCGGCATCACGCCGGCCTACGCGAGCCCGGAGATGTTCGAGCATCTCGAGCCGGATCCGCGCGACGATGTCTACGCGCTCGCCTGCGTGACCTACGAATTGCTGACCGGACACCATCCGTTCAATCGGCTGTCCGCCACCCAGGCGCGTCACGACCACTTGCGGCCCGAGCGCCAGCCCGGTCTCGATCGCACGCAATGGCGAACCTTGAGCGCCGCGTTGTCGTTCGACCGCGCGACGCGCACGCCGAGCGTCAACCTGTTCCTGGAGGGTATGGGCGTGTTCAAGCGCCCTGCGTGGTCATCGGGCGCACGCGTTGGGGCTGCCGTGGGCGCTTGTACGGTGGCGGCGATCGCCGTGCTCTGGTACGGCTACCAGGCGCTGTCGCGCAGCGGCGAAGGGCGCCCCGCCGCGGACACGGTCGCGCACGCGTCTGCCGGCGGAGAGAATGGCGCGACGGCGGGCGCCACGGCCGGCAGCACGCCTTCGGCCACCGCGAACGCCGTGCCCGCTGCGGCCAGCGTGCCGGCACCGGCACCGGCACCGGCACCGGCACCGGCGATCTCGCTGGCATCCGTGATGGCTGCGCTGTCGCGCATACCGTGTTCGGCGCTGGATGCCTCGGTGCAGGATCACGTGCTGCAGGTGCGCGGTTATGCGGAGGCCGGTGTCGGTATCGGGCGCGTGCGAACCGCACTGAGCAGTTTGGCGGGCGGGCAGACGGCCAATCTCGACGTGCGTCCGGTCGATGCGCACAATTGCGAGGTCGTGAGCGCGTTTGCCCCGTACTGGCGATCGAATCGGGCTTCGTCATCACACGCCGCGTCGATCCGCACGCGAGCGCCCGATGCGCATCTTGCGGAAGGCAACCCGCTGGTCATCGACATCACGACACCCGGTTACGATTCGTATGTGAACGTCGACTACTACGTGCTGAACGGGAGCGTCGTGCATCTCGTGCCAAGCAGCCGCGAACGCGACAACCAGGCGCCGCCGAATTACGCCGCGACAATCGGCAGCATGGGCGAGTGGGTGATCGGCAAGCCTTTCGGGACCGAGATGATCGTGCTCCTCGTCACGCCCGCGCCGCTGTTCGACGGGGCACGTCCGCCATCCGAGCCGCGCACAGCCTATCTCGCGGCAATCGATCGGCAATTGAAGCTGTTCGAGGCCAAGTACGGCGAAGGACGCATTGCCGCCGACTTCGTCCAGATCACGACGCGTGCCAAGGGTAGCTGATCGAGCCTGTTGCCGGTTCGCCCCGGTCAGCGGACCAGCGATTCCGCCGCCTGGTGGATGGCCTTGCGGATGCGGGGAAACGTGCCGCACCGGCACGCGATCTTCTTCATGGCCTCGTTGATCTGGTTGTCGTCGGGGCGCGGGCAGCGCATGAGCAGGGCCGTGGCGGCGATCAGCTGTGCGCTTTGACAATAGCCGCATTGCACGACGTCGACGGCGATCCACGCGTCCTTCAGTGCGCGCGCTTCAACGCTGTCCAACCCTTCGACGGTCGTGATGCGCGCGCCGTTCAGCGTCCCGACCGGGAGCTGGCAGGCAGGCACGGCCTGGTCGTCGAGCAGCACCGTGCATGCACCGCAGACCCCGACGCCACAGCCGAACTTCGTGCCGGTCAGCTTCCGTTCGCAGCGAATCACCCAGAGCAGCGGGGTGGCGGGCTCGGAATCGAGGTGAGCGGTTTCCCCGTTGATACGGACTGACACCATCGGTCGTCTCCTTGGTCGGGTGGGCTCGGCTTGATGAGCGGCAGGGTGCGATGACGCACGCCCGTGAGCGAATACAACGCATTCGCCACGGCCGCTGCGATCGGCGGCGTGCCCGCTTCGCCGACGCCGTGCGGCTCGGTCCCGCCTGCCAGGACCTGCGTGACGATCTCGGGACAGGTCTCCATGTTGACGAGCGGATAGCTGTCGAAATAATGCTGCGCGACTTGCCCGTTCTGGATCGTGATCGCCTGCTCGAGCGCGGCCGACAATCCGAAGATGATCCCGCTTTCCATTTGCTGCTCGACCAGGTTCGGATTCACGGCCAGCCCGCAGTCGATCACGCAGACCACGCGCGTCACGCGAAAGCCGTCACCTTCCTGCCGGACTTCGGCGACTTGCGCGACCACGCTACCGAACGATGCGTGCATCGCCACGCCGCGTGCGCGCCGCGCGCCGGTCTTGTCACGCCATGCCAGCGGCGAACGCCAGCCGGACAGCGCGACGAGCGCCCGCAACACGGCCGCATGGCGCTGGTGCGCCGGCTGCCTGAGCATGTCGAGGCGGAACTGGATCGGGTCCTTCCGTGCCAGCACGGCCATCTCGTCGATGAAGCTCTCGACGAAGAAGGCCTGATGCGAGTGCCCGACGGAGCGCCAGTAGCCAACGGGAACCGGGAGCGTCACCGTATGGTGCTGGACCAGGATGTTCTCGCATTCATAGGGCAGGTCGAATGCGCCTTCTGCCGTGGTGGCGTCGGGCAACCATTTCGCGGCGAGGCTCGGCATGCCGAAAGTGCGAGGCATCGCCTGCGCGCTGATCGACTGGCTCGCCGACATGCCTTTCCATGCGACCAGCCTGCCGCTCGCATCGATGGCGCCGCTGTATCTCGCCACACAGGCCGGGCGGTAGAAGTCGTGCGTCATGTCCTGCGGGCGCGACCAGATCGTCTGTACCGGCCGCCCCTTCGCATGGAGCGCGATGGCGGCGGCCTGCGTGATGAAGTCGACCTCGAGCCGCCGGCCGAATGCGCCGCCGATCAATTGCTGGTTGACGACCACCTTGTCTTCGTCCAGGCCCAGCAGCGCCGCGACTGCCTTGCGTGCCATCATGGGGACCTGCGTGCCGCACCAGATCGTTGCCGAGTCGTTCTCGACCAGCACCGTGCAATTCATCGGTTCCAGCGGCCCGTGAGCCAGGTAGGGCACTTCGTACTGCGCGACGAACGGCTTGGTACGGCCCAGCGCCGCATCGGCGTCGCCGGTGGCGTAGAACACGTGGCGGCCCGCGTCGCCGTCGAGGGCGTGCGTCAACGCCGTGCGGACCTCCTCGGTATTCACGCTGGCAGCCGGCCCGTGATCCCATGTGACCGACAACTGGCACAACGTCCGCATTGCGATGAAGGGATTGTCGGCAATGACGGCAACGCCTCCCGTTCCGCCGTTGTATGGCTCGATCCTGAAGATGCCGGTCACGGCCTTCAGGCTGGCGACCCCGGACTTGTCGAAATCCAGCGCCTTTCCGCCGAGTGTCGGACACATCGTGACGCTCGCATACAGGAGCTTGTCCGGAAGCACATCGATGCCATAGCGCGCGCTGCCGTCGAGCTTCGAGTGCGCCTCGATGCGACCCAGCCGTTTCCCGACCAGCGTGAACGTCTTCGGGTCCTTCAGGTCGACATGTGTCGGGCGCGGCACGTCCCGCGCGAGCTGGACAAGTTCACCGTATGTCGCCGAGCGTCCCGACCGATGCCGCACCACGCCGGCATGCGTCTCGCATTCCGCGACGGGCACGTGCCAAAGCTTCGCCGCAGCGCTGCACAACATGACGCGGGCCGTGGCACCCGCCTCGCGCATGGGCCCCCACAGATCGATCATGCCCGTCGATCCCCCCGTTACCATCGAACCCAGATAACGTGCTCCATGGCGCGCCAGTGCCGCCGCGCCGCGAGCGAGCAGGCTCGCATCATCGGGACGAAACGGAAGGCCGTCGGCGAGGGATTCACGGTCCTTGTAGATCGTGTCGAGTGGAGACATGACGGTGCGAACCCGCGACCAGTCTGCATCGAGCTCTTCCGCCAGCAACATGGCCGCGCCGGTATGTATCCCCTGGCCCATTTCGGATTTGCTCATGACGATCGTCACGTCATTAGCGGAACTGATCATCACCCAGCCGTTGAGCGGCACATCGACGCGTGATGTCTCCAGCTGCGCGGGTACGGATTGCCGGTCGTCGGGACGCCACCAGGCCCAGCCGACCACCAGCATGCCCGCCGCGCCCGCACTGCCCAACACGAAGGTTCTGCGCTTCAACATGATGTGGCCGCCGACATGTGTTGATCGAGTCGCGGCGCATTCGGCGAATCACGCCACGCGCCTCGACAATTTAATGTTTCAAACACAATCCGACATTTCATTGCTGCTGCAATCACCTATATTAGTCACTGATATCGGCAACTGAGAACCCGAATGTGATGTTCGTTTGAAACAAGCGCTGAAGACGCGGCTTGCCGCGGCCGGAGCGACATGCATGGCTTCCGGGACGCGAAGCGCATCGTGCCGATCGCTTCGAACGCACCACCCGCCGGAGGTCGTTGATGCTTGTCGATGAGGTTCACGCGTTGCTGCTCGATCTGCCGGCTCCGTGGCGAGAAGCGTTCAAGCGTCATGGTCTCGACCTGGCCGATTCGGGCACGCCCGGGGAGACGGCGAACCGACTGAGCCGGCCGTTGCCGATCGACTGGGACGATCCCCGCATTTGCGATCTCTGCCCGGACGCCACGCGGGCGATCGAGCCCGGCGACCCCGCGCGCAGCCTGATCTATCACATGCTTGCGCTGTCCGAGTGCCCGTCGCCGGACGCCGGCGTACGTCTCGAAGCACTCGATTTGCTGGAGAACTACATCGCTTCGCTGGCGCCGTTGCCGCCCGACTGGCAGACGCTGGACATCGCGGTGCTGGCTTACCAGTACCGGCCGGCGCGCCGCACCGGACATCAGCAGCATGCGGACTTCGTGTTCTCGCGACTCGGCATAGCACGCAACGGCGACACCGACGCGTGCTACGACGGGCAGACCCGAAGCTTCGTGCCGCATGTGCCGGACGCGATCGAGCATGTCCGCGTGATGCCGGCGCGCTATGGCGCGTTTCTCGTCCGCAGGGTCACCGGTCCCGACAGGCTCGCCCTGATCGAGGGCAGGCGAGCGGGCGACCCTCAGCGCACCTTCATCGAACCCGTACGCAAGCTGTTTCCCGATGAATGCCTGCCCGGACTGCGGTTGACATTGCAATATGGCCACCGCCATGTCGGCGAGAAGCTGAAGCGGGCTGTCGAGGCGCGCTGGGGCGTGCGGCCATCGCCATCGGGCGATCTGGTCGGCGCGCCGTATGCGATCCGCTGTCAGGACCCCTGCGAGGTACCGCCTGCCGGTTCGATCGCACCGGCAGTCGCGCTGAAGCGTTCGGGCGCGGCCGTGCTGTTGATGCCGGCCGCGCGGCCCCTGATCGAGCCCGTGACCGCGGCCAACTTCGGGGTGCACGGTTTTGGCGTGCCGGCTCGATGGCGACTGGTGCCGCTCGCCAACCGGCGCTTCACGACGATGAGAATCATCACGAACCTGTGGAAGCTGGTGCTGGCCGCCATCGACGAGGTGCGGCAGCACTATTTTCCGCATTTCGCGCCCGGTTGGCTGCGCTTTCCCGAACCTCGCAATGCCCCGGAGTTCATCAACATCCGGCACAAATCGCGCGAGGACGGCACCTACACGGATATGCGCGCACATCCCGTCGACCGGCTGGCATTTCTCGGGGAGGTCGGCAAAGGCGGTTACCGCGCGCAGCTGTTTCTGGATCACTGCACCGAAGGGGTCGTGACGATCCGCATCGCCGAGCTGGCCGAACGCGCGGTGCTCCCGGCCTATTCGATCGTTGCCGCGCCGGACTTCTATCCGTACGCCGACCAGGCGGAATTGCAGCGCTGGTTCAAGGACCGGCGGATCGATCCGAAGTCGCAGTTCAGAAGCGGCTCGCCGATATCGCTCAGCGCCGAGCGTCTCCCGGCCAATCCCGACCATGTCGATCCGTTCAGCAACACGCAGGCATTTTCGCCGAGCGACGGGACGGTCGCCGTCGCGTTCAGCCTGGCGGCACGCGCAACGCGCCGGGGGGACAGGGAAGTGCATGCGCCGCGCATGACTTCGTTTCTGTCGGACGCGTCGTCGGGTGTCTTTGCGCCCGGCTGGGACGTCACCTATGCGGGTAACCGGCGGGGCATCTTCCTCGCAACCTTCGGGTTGGGCAGCCCGTTCGCCGAGGATATCAAGCTGTGCGCGGCCTCCAACAGCTTCTGGCCTGCCGTGAGTCCGGATGCGTCCAGAACCTTCAATCGGGCCGATGCGCCCACCGCCATCCCCATGCTCGACCATGAGCTCGGCTTGCATCCGTGCCATCCGCTGGTCACGCGTGGCGACGAGTCGAATACGCGGCGCGGATGGGACGGCGAATACGGCCCGTACCTGACACCCGACGGCAACGTGGATTACGCGGATATCGAACGCTCGGATTACGTCGCCAACGCGTTGCATGGCGAGATGCTGTACGGCGCATTCGAGCATGTCGATTCGGCCGAGCTGATTCGGCGCATCAGTGCATTGCGCCATGCCGTCGCGGCATGCGACAACGGACAAACGCCTTCGCATACGAAGCTGTGGCTGGTATCCGCACGGGCACTTGGCGAAGCCGACGATGCGCACGAACCGGGCGTTGCCGGACGCTATCGCTTTCTTTTCGTGCGTCCTGCCGCTGATGGTGCGGCGCCGACACAGCACACACCGGGACGACTGCGCGTGCGCTACGGTGAGGCGATCCGTTGCGACGCGACCGAGGCCCGGGTAATCGGGCACGTGCTGCGCTGCGCACCGGGGCCCGACGCGCTCGGGCTTTACTGAGGGCGCGCGATGAATGCGTTTGACGTGGTCGTCGTCGGCGACGGGCCTGCCGGATGCGCGGCGGCGATCGCTGCGGCGGGAGCCGGCGGCAACGTGTGGATGCTGGGCCGCGGGCGTTCGCGCGCGGCGCCGGAATGCGTGTCCGGCGCCGCGCTCACGCTGCTGGATCGCATGGCGCCGAGTCTGGCCCGTCAACCACATGTATGGCTCGAGGGCCGGGCCGATTCGCAGCGGGGACGTTCGGTCATCCGCAGTCGCCTTGACGACGGCTTGCGTGCCGAAGCGCTCGCTGCGGGCGTTCGCTATTCGCGAGCGCCCGCCGGTGGACTTGTCGCGCTTGTCGAACACGGCGCGGTCGTTGGCATCGCGCACGGCGACGGCGAGATCGGCGCAAGCATCGTGATCGATGCGACCGGCATCAACGGATGGCTGCGTCGCGCGATTCGGCTCGACGTGGCGACCGACTCGTCGCGGTTCTGGCTTCGCCGCGGCTACGCGCGTGCGCATGGGGCGCACGTCGACACATACTGGAAGATCGCGCATGGCGGCTGGCTATGGATGAGAGCGACGTCCGCGTTTCAGATCTGGACGTCGCTATCGACGCTGCGCGACGGCGAAATCACGTGGCCGGCGAACACGACACCCGTCGGACCGGTGTGGTGCGAGTGCAGGCGCTGGCATCGCGTGCGACAGGCTGCGGGACCGGGCTATATCGTGTGCGGCGATGCGGCGGGCTATCTCGATCCCGCGACAGGCGATGGTTTGCGTTTTGCCATCGCTTCCGGCCTGCGCGCGGGCGCAATGGCCGTCGAAGTTTCACGTCATCCCGATCGGGCAAGTTTGCTGGCGGCGCTGTACTGCGATTGGGTGACACGAAGCTACGAGCACGACAGAGCCGTGCTGGCACAGAGTTATACGCGTGCGGGGCTGGATATCGGATGGCGCGACACCGTTCGCCGATCGGACTGCCTGCCGCTCGGCAACTGACGCTTCATGCATGCCGGTTGCGCTTTCGTCGATGCAAAAAAGCCCGCCAGGAGACGGAGCCTGGCGGGCTTGAAACACCGCGAGGATGAACCTGCGGCGGACTGGAGCACTTCGGTAGTGCGGCACGACACTATCGAATACGGCTAACACTGCAAGGAAGCATGGCGAAACTTACAGGCCCAGCTTCGCGATGACCTGGCCGCCCAGGTTGTTGATCGTGTTGGTCACGCTGGTGAGATCCTGGTGGGTCGATGCATCGACCTGGGTAACCGGAGCCGTGATGGTGTTGGGGCTGGCGAACGAGAATCCACTGCCGGTAGCGATGTTGTTGATACCGGCATTCTGGAACACGCTACCGCCGCTGACGGAAGCCATTTCCTTGCGGCTGAGTTCGTGGGCGCGGGACAGGTCGTTGATCATCAGTGCGGACATGGTAAATCTCCTTGGGTTTGCTGCGGTTTGGAAGAGAGCACGTTTCGTTGCGCTCGCAGCTATAAATGCACGGGGCGTGCCAGCCTTGAATCATGCGTGCATGGCGGGCGCTTAACCTCATGAAAACAAAAGAAATTTCATCTGGCATCCGACGCTTCGCCGGGCGCGGCGAGCAAAATCGAGGAATCACGATGTCGGGTTTTTCCAAACGATTTCCGTGGCGGCTGTTTTGTCTCGGCCAACATGAAACGGCGCGTGGCGCTTGCGATTCGCGTCTCGGGTATCCCTATGCAGCAGCGGGGGGAAGCGTCTGCACGAAAAAGTCGTCAACGCGCACGCGATCGCGCGCGGCACCCGGCAGTTGAGCGACGCGCGCTTGCCGTCGGCGAACGTCGGCGCGATGGTGTACCGACGGGCGCCCGCAATCGGTCATGTGCTTCGCATAACTGAATTCGATGTGTTCCTGACGGACGGCGAGACGCATCGGAAAAGCCGCGCCGAGGGCCAACGACGCATCGATGCGACCACGCCGTTCCGTGACTGGCGCCGCGGCGCCATCAACCTCGACGAGGTGAGGCGGATCCGCGTGCAGGGGATGGAGGTCAAAAGCGCGTCGGGATCGTCCCGGCTGCTGATGGGAGAGGGCGGTGCTGCTGACGGGGCGTCAGCAAATCTGCCGGTTCATGCCGGCTGCGTTTTTATCATGCAACGAAGCCCGCCAACGGACACGGCCTGGCGGGCTTTGAGTGCCGCGAGGACAACCCCGCGGCGGGCTGGAGCGCTTCGGTACGACGCTATCGAATACGGCCACCACTGCGAGGGAGCATCGCGAGCCTTACAGGCCCAGCTTCCCGACAACCAGGCCGCCAAGGTTGTTGATCGAGTTGGTCACGCTGGTGAGATCCAGGTGGGTCGATGCATCGACCTGGGTAACCGGGGCCGTGATGGTGTTCGGGCTGGCGAACGAGAATCCGCTGCCGGAAGCGATGTTGTTGACGCCGAAGTTCTGGAACACGCTACCACCGCTGACGGAAGCCATTTCCTTGCGGCTGAGTTCGTGGGCGCGGGACAGGTCGTTGATCATCAGTGCGGACATGATAAATCTCCTTGAGTTTGCTGCGGTTTGGAAGAGAGCACTTTTCGTTGCGCTCGCTGCTACAAATGCATAGGGCGTGCCAGTCGCGAATCATGCGTGTATGAGGGGGGTTAAGCTATTGAAAACACAAGAAATTTCATCTGGGTGGCGGTGTTTCACCGGGCTCGACGCGCAAGATTGACGAATCACGATGTCGGGTTTTTCCAAACGATTTTGCTTGCGGCTGTTTCACTTCAGCCAACACGAAAGCGGTCTGACGGGCCGCATCGATTTCGCCCCGTTTGGCATCGAGATGCCTTCGGGGATTGGAGGATTCTTCAGGGGTTTCGCATCGGAACTGTGACGCACCTGCGTCAGGAGAACGTCGTCATGAGCGCGTTTGAATACGATGTCATCGTTGTCGGGAGCGGCTTCGGCGGAGCGGTGGCCGCCTGTCGCGCCGCGGAGGCGGGAAGGCGGGTGCTGGTGCTGGAGCGGGGTCGCCGCTGGACGCCGAACACGTATCCGCGCGACGAGACCGACCCGTGGCTGTGGCGTCAGCAGAACCCGCAACGATTCCATGGCTGGGCCGACCTGCGGGTCTTTTCCAACATGTCGGTGGTGGCCGCCGCGGGCGTGGGCGGCGGGTCGCTGATCTACGCCAACGTCTCGGTCGAGGCCAAACCCGACGCCTTCGAGCAGGGCTGGCCGCCGGAGATCACGTACGAGGCGCTCAAGCCCTATTATCAGCGCGTGGGCTGGATGCTGTCGGTCCAGGAGGTGCCCGACAACCAGATCAGCGAACGCACCCGCTTGTTGCGCGACGCTGCCGACGCCTGCGGTTGGGGCGATCGGTATCGCAAGTTGCCGCTCGCCGTGTCGTTTTCGCCGACCTACGATCCGTCCTTGCCCGGCGCGCGCGACGACCGGCATTCGGTCAGGTACGTCAACGTGCATGGCGTATCGCAGGGCACGTGCGTCCACTGCGGCAATTGCGACATCGGATGCCAGGTGTCGGCGAAGAACACGCTCGACCTCAACTATCTGGCCGTGGCCGAGCGCCATGGCACAAAAATCCTTCCGCTGCACGTCGTGCAGAAGCTCGAGCCGCTCGGCCAGGGATGGCGCGTGCATTTCAACGTCATCGATTCCGCCGCGGGGCGTTTCATGCCCGGAACCGCGACGGCGGCTATCGTGATCGTCAGCGCCGGATCGATCGGCAGTACCGAGTTGCTGCTCCGCTGTCGCGACGAGCATCGCACGCTGCCGAATCTGTCGCCGAGGCTCGGCTGGGGCTGGGCTTTCAACGGCGATTTCGTCACTCCGGCCCTCTACAGGCACAGGAAGATCTCGCCGTCGCACGGCGTCACCATTTCCGCTGCGATCGACCTTCTCGACCGGGCTGCCGCCAATGGTCAGCCTCTGTTCGTGGAGGACGGCGGCGTGCCCAATCTCGCGCATGACTTCGTGCGTCGCCACCTGCAGCGCGCTCATGGTGGGGTGATGCGCACGTTCTGGCGGACCTTCGCGCGTCATTTCGATTGCGATGACCCGGTCGAGAACATGATGCCCTGGTTCGGCCAGGCGATCGATCCGGGGGACGGGCGCATGCGTCTCGGGCGCTGCTGGTTTGCGCCATGGCGACGCGAGTTGCGGCTCGACTGGTCGTACACGCGATCCGAGGCTGTCGTCGATGCGATGGTCGATACGCACCGGCGCCTGTCGGTTGCCTCGGGCGGCGAACCCTTCGTCCCGCCGACGTGGAGCAACTTCCACAAGCTGATCACCCCGCATCCGCTCGGCGGTTGCAACATGGGGCTCACGCACGCGGATGGCGTGGTGAACGCGGACGGAAAGGTATTCGGTTACGACGGGCTCTATGTGATGGACGGTGCGACGATCCCGCGTGCGCTTGGGCTGAATCCGTCGCGCACGATCGCTGCGCTGGCCGAGCGCAATGTCGCCGTGTTGCTCGGCCACGGTTCGGCGTAGGTGTTCCGGATCGGCGAGCCCCTCGTCGAGGCTACGGCCGGAGAAGTGAGTGGGTTGGTCCCTGTTACCCGAGGCCGCCTATAATCGCTGTCAGCTTGTCCAAGAAATCGCGGTTACCAAGGTGAGGGGGTGTCCAAATGGGGCAGTGCCGTCGCATCTATTCGCGCTTCGTCCTCACAAGCTCGATCGCCGGTCTGGCAATTCTGGCCGGCCCAGGCCACGCGTACGCCGAGGATAGTGCTTCGAGTGTACCTGCTGGGTTCAAGCCATCGGAAAGAACGATCGACGTCTACGCGGTATATGGCGACGGACGCTCGACCGAGGGTGGCGATATGCATTGGCGTGCCTACGAAGTCGGCTTCGGCGACGTCCTGAATGACTACCTCTCGGTCTACCTCGCGTATGTGAACGAGGGGCATCCGCTGGATCACCACCGTGACGGCTTCGCCGCCCTGGGTTCGTTTCGTTGGCCGGTCGGCAATCGCCTGGCGCTCGAATTGTCGGCGGGGCCATATTTCAGCATGGACACGACACATGTCGACAACCAGGTGCGCAATGAAAAGCGATGGGGCGTGCGTGCGTCGGCAGCGGTGCGGTATTACGTCATTCCCAACCGCTTCTTCCTCAAGGTGCAGTACAACCACGTCCAGATGATTGGCGGATTCAATTCCGACGCGGTGCTCTTCGGCATCGGCTCGGATTTTGGCGGCGATCCTGGCCCGGCGTTGTCGGACGGCAAGACGCAGGTTAGTGTTTGGGCCGGGACGTCGCAGACGAACCGTCCCCAAGTGCCGATCGAAAAGGGGTATATGGTCGAAGTCAAGCGGCCGCTCGGCAATGCGTGGGCCTATTCGGCGAGCTTCATCTACGAAGGCAATAACGGCGTCGCCGGCCGACGAGGTGTGGCAGCGCAATTCTGGTACGTCGCGCCGATCAGGAGCAAATGGACGCTTTCGGCAGGTGTCGGTCCGTATCTCTCGCATGATCGGGATGAGGCCTCGAGCAAAACGAGACTCAATGCGTTGCTCAGCGCGCAGGTGACCTATCAGGTCACGAACGATTGGGCGGCGAGCTTGCGCTTCAATCGTGTCGCAACGGGTAATGACAAGGATCAGGACATGTTCATGGTCGGCCTGGCGCGCAATTTCTAGGGCTCGTTCTTGCGCGTAGACCCATTCCGTTTGGAGAGTCGATTTGTGCAGCAGCCTGCTGCACAATTGCCGTGGTTTCAGCTCGACAACGCAAAGGACGCGGCGGTCCAAACCGCTTCCAGCATGCGATAAAACACTTGGATTATGAAGTTTTAACTTTGACCAGGTGCGACATGACAACTTTGCTCTTATGATTATGTAAATCCGATTAAAGCATATTGTCGACATCGGCTGATGAAGCTGTGAACAGCACGCCCTCGGTATAGAGATCAAATCACGGTGCGCCACCGTCGGCACGCACGGAGATAACACTATCGATTATCATCGCTCTCGCTACCATAATGTTGATGGTGGAGTCGACGATCTTTCGACCCGACCAAGGGGCTTTTCGTCTACTTGCCAATTTTTCAAGGAATCCTTTCATATCCATGGCTACCTACCTCGAACTTAAAGCGCAGGCAGAAGCGCTGGCGCAGCAAGCGGAAGAAGCGCGGCTCGCCGAACTGGAAAGCATCATCACGACGATGCGTGAACAGATTGCCGAATATGGCATCACGCCCGATCAGCTTTTTGGGCGACGCCGTCCCGCTCCATCCGGCACCGTCGCTGCGCCGGTCGCACCGAAGTATCGCGATCCGAAAACGGGTGCAACGTGGAGCGGGCGCGGCAGGGCGCCGCAATGGATCGCAGGCGCGAAGAACCGCAATCGGTTTTTGATCGAGCAGTGAAGGGAGCAGATCGTTGAGTTCGACGCCGTCAACGCTACCCGATGGGAAGTACCGGGCGACGTGTCGTGAGCGCACGGTCTTTGCTGCCCGCGCGATGGGGCACGGCGACGTATTTCCGGACGCCGAGATGATCGTGGAGGATGGATGGGCCACCTTCACCCGTAGTGGCGTTGAAGTGTGGAATTGCAGTGCGCGCTACGCCGCAGCGCACTTCGATGTTCAGTCCGCCTAGGAAGAGCCGCAGATGAGCGAGCTTGTTCAGATTGCACCGGGGGTTGTTTTCTCAACCGATGTGCTTGGCGCCGAGTGGGCGCGAAAGAATCGGCAGGACGACGGGAATGTGGCGCCAAGCGGGAATGCTCGGTCCGCAGCCCGGCCGGGCCGGCCTGACAATGAGGGCGACCAGACAGGCGCTGCAAGCATGCCGGGCCAATTGTCGTTGTTGTAGAAGGCCGTGAATGACGGACGTCCTGAGACTGTGGGCCTTCGCGTTGTCACCAACATTCCCTCCCGAGCCGGTACCGACGCCTGCACCTGCTTCGTCCGCGAGTGCGTGGCGGGACTGACCAAACGTCAGTTGCTGGTGCGTACGCGCGCGGTTGGACGCAGGCGTGCTCGCCGTCGTGCCGAGGCTTGCCGGGTTGCCTGCCGGCCGCGCGTTTGGCCAGGCTCGTCGGCACGCTCGGCGAAGTGGGGCTGCTGCATCCAGTGGGCACCGTAACCGTTCCCGATTCGTCGACGCAGGCCTTGCCGCACAGCGTGACGAGGCCGCGCTGATGAAACGCTGGCAGAAGGCGCGCACTGCATGACGCCGTGAGCGGGCGCCGCCGGGCACGCGGCATGCTCGCTCGTACGCGGCGCCCGCATACGGGACCGAACCCCGTGCCGCAACTGGCGGCCGGACTGCGCGCGCGCCGGGATCGACACGTGTTTCCTGGAGGCGTCATGCACGAATCGAACGATCGACCTCGAGTCAGAGCGGACCGGGATGACCGAACCGTCGCCTATCCGCGCGCGAACACGGCGCGGCACCCCGTTACCCGCCTCTTCGAGCGCTTCGCGTCGCACGTGACAGTGTGGGCCGGCTCGCCGGTCGCATTCGGCAGTGCAGTGGCCATCACCGTGCTGTGGCTCGTCACCGGGCCGGTTTTCCACTATTCCGACGCGTGGCAACTCGTGATCAATACCGGAACGACGATCATCACGTTCCTGATGGTATTCCTGCTGCAACGCAACCAGAACCGCGACAGCGTAGCGCTGCATCTGAAACTGGACGAACTCGTGGCCGTCACGCACGCGGCGAGCGACCGGCTGATCGGGATTGAGGACGCATCGGAAGAAGAGTTGCGCGCGATGGCGCAGACCTACCTCGAAATGGCGAAGCGGGTGGCCGCGCGGGAAGACGAACCGGGTGACGATCGCGAGCGCGCGCCCGTCGACAATCCGCCCGACGCGTGACGGGTGTGCCGGAGCGGGCGCACGCCAACGCCGCTGCGCGACCGGCACGAGGACGCGCGGACGATTTTTCAACTGCTTGTCATTTCTGTCGCGGCGTCGCTTCGTGAGAGGTAGCCATGCGACGTCTGCGGGTGGCGCGCCGCAGGTCGCCGAGCGCGTGCATGACGCGCTCGCGCATTCACGTCGTGCCCGGCGTGCCCGGCCGCACGCGCTAACCCGGGCACGGAAATCGCTCCGATACGCAGCGAACGCTGCACCGACGAACGTCCGTGGTTCAGGTCGCCTGCGTCGGTAAAGATCTCCCGTACATGCGGGGAATCGCGTGCAGCGTTGAAAGAGCGCGGCGGCTACGAAGAACAAGTTCATGCGGTACGGTCCGCGGCCGCCGGTAGAGTGTTTGCCTGGTGCTCCGAGATCGTCGGCATGCTTCGGCTCAAGCGCATGTCCCGGCGGGTAACTGGATGTCAATTGGCAGCGAACGTGCTTTTAAGCGACGTTGTTTCCGGTGTTTCGGGAGAGGCGCTCCACTCAGCGATTTCGCGATCTATTGTCAAGGGAGCAACGCCATGCACGTATTTTCGAATTTGAGCCCGTTGGTCTCGCTGATCGCTGGAATTCTTATTCTGGTGGTGCCGCGCTTGCTGAATTACATCGTTGCGATCTACCTGATCGTCATAGGATTGCTCGGGCTTTTCAGCGGACATATCCACTGACGAGCGGCCTGGAGCGGCGCTGTGCATGACTGGCAGGGGCCCGCACTTGAATGTGCGGGAAGGCACGATACAACGAACCCACGCGCGCATCGGAGTCTAGATGGGTTCGACGCGTACCTCGACTGAGCCGTTGGGCACGGTCAATCGCGTGCGGCCAAGCAGTGCGTCCGCGGGCGCGGCTCCGTCCAGGTCCAATGGCTTCACTTTGTTGAACGTGACGGAAAAATGTTCCGGCGTGACGGTGGCCGACGCATAACCCTGCGCGTCGTGGTCGGCGTGGCACAGATCGGGGTTGTTCGCCATCAGGAAGTTGTCGAGTTTGGCGGGGGTGGCCGCGATCGACGCTAGCGGTGTACCGTTCCATGCGACTTTCAGGTACGAATAGAAGGATGCGCTGCTGATGCCGGCGCAGACGAAATCGACGAGCACGGGTACCCCCGTCGAGGGATCGGGATCGTCCCGCACGACGCCGCACTGAAATGCATGCAGATCCCCGGTGATCGCGACGACGTTATGGATCCCGTGCTCCCTCAAGTAAGCGAGCAGTTCGTGCTTGTGCGCGGGATAGCCGTCCCAGGCGTCGCAATCGACCACGAGGCGGGCCGCCGGTGTCTTGGGCGCGCCCGGCATCAGGAGCCACAGCCGGTTCAACATCACCTCGTTGCCCCACACCTTCCAGGTTGCCGGCGAGCCCTTCATCGTGGCTTTCCACCATTGTGTCTGTTCCGGACCCAGCATCGACGGCGGGCGACCAAGCTGCTTGGTATCGCGCGCCTCGTCACGTTGCAGCACGTCCTGCTTGACGAAGTAGCGCGAGCCGGCTGCATCGTCCCCATGTACCGGGTCGTGCCCGCGCGTGCGCGCGACGGCTGCCTCGCTCACGACATGGTCGTCGCGATACAGCCGCTCGTCCGTCATCACCAGGTGCATCAGCATGCCGAAACGAAAATCGCGGTAGATGCGAATGTTCGTGTACGACGGATTGTCCGGCTCGAAGCGCACATCGCTCCAATCCACCGGCATGTACTCCGCCCACGCGCGACTGGCGCTGTGCCGCCGGCGGGTTTCCTGCCGCTCCTCGTTGGTGTAGACCTGATGATCCTGCCAGCAGTCGTCGGAAAATTCGTGGTCGTCCCAGATCGCGATCATCGGCAGGCGCTGGTGCAGCGTCTGGAGGCGCGGATCGGCACGATAGGTGCGGTAGAGCGTCCGGTAGTCTTCGAGCGTGTCGGCATACGCGCGGCCGTCCGCGAGCAGCTTGCCGTCGGGCAAGCGCAGCGGAGGATGCGCCGGCTCGGCACGGCCGGGGGGAGAGGTCTCGACCGTTTCATAGATGTAGTCGCCCACGTGCACGACGAAATCGAGATCGCGTTCTGCGGCCAGCAACGTCATCGCTTGCCAGTGGTTGACGCTCCAGTCCTGGCAGGTGAGCCACGCGAAGCGAACCCGTTCGTTGGCCTCGTTTGCCTCTGGCGCCGTGCGTGCGACACCCGTCATGCTGACGTCGTCGCCGGCGACGAACCTGTAGTGGTAGGTGGTCTTCGGCGAGAGCGCCGTCACCTTCGCGCGCACGGTGAAGTCGTAGGTGGACAGCGCCCTCAGCGGGACGCTGGCGACGAGCGTCGAGAAATCCGGCAGCGTCGATACTTCGAGTCGTAGCGGTACCGCGCGCGCGACGCCTTTTGCTGGGTGCCGGGCGTCCCGAGATACCGGCACGCATCGCGTCCAGAACACGATGGAGCGATCGCGCGGATCACCGCTTGCGACACCTTGCGGGAATCGATAGAGATTCTTGCGCACGGCACTGACCGGCAGGACCGTCGGGGGAGCGTCGAGCGTGGCGGTGGCAGCCGCAATGGTAAAAAAGGCCGACGACTTGAGGAAATGGCGACGATCCATTGATTCTCCCGATCGACATACCGTGGATGCGGGAAGCACCGCAGCAAGCGTCCGCTTCTCTCGCGCAACGAGCGTGCCACCGCCAGACAGCGCGAGCAGATGGAGCAGTCGTTCGGGACATTACTGCGAAGATTCACTCCTGAAAAGTCGTGAGAACCCCATTTCGAATTCACGCACGCTGCCTGGCGGAGCCCTCCTTATCTGCAATCCCTCGAAATTCCTGCGCGTATGGCGGATGGTCCGGCAATCGGATCGCGCGGCATCTTTCCACTGCTCGCGCACGCTCTCGTCAGGCCGAACGCGATTACGTGTCGATATCATCGGACATGCCCATTTGAAGCGCATTCAGGAACACGAATTGCCCGATACCGATCAGCAAACTCGGGGAGTGAGCAATGCATATCGGCCACACCGTCGGCAAGGCGGCCGCGTGGCTTTCCGTTATCGTCACTCTGGCGCTTGCGGCGCTGATCATCTTCATTGTGACGTTCGACTGGAATCGAGCCCGGCCTTGGGTCGATGACAAGGTGTCGGACGCGATCGGACGGCCGTTCGCCATCAACGGCGATCTGCGTGTCGGGTGGCGTCGGCCCATGAGCGAGCAGGGCTGGCGCGCATGGGTGCCATGGCCACGATTCAGCGCACACCATGTCACGATCTCCAATCCCGATTGGGCGCGCACGAAGTATTTCGTCACGCTGGACGCGATCAGCTTCGAAGTCGAGGCTCTGCCGCTGATGGCACGCCACATCGTGATTCCGGCAATCGATCTGGTCAATCCAACCGTCGACCTCGAACGCCTCAGGGACGGGCGAGACAACTGGACGTTCAAGCTCAGGAAGCTCGCGCATCGGGGCCAATGGACGCTCGACTTGCATGAGATCGCGTTTGCCCGAGGCAATCTCGGCTACTACGACCAGCAAAAGCAATTCGATCTGAGCGCCGTGATCGACACGCTTGGCCAGCCGATCCCGTTCGGTGCGGTGGTGAAGCAGCAGGAGGCGTTGGCGCACCGCGAATCGGCACAGGCTGTCGGGCCGGCAGGTCAAAAGAAGCTTGCGGCCCAGGCGCACGCCGGTTCGGCGCAACCGACGGTTCCTGCGTCGGGTGCCGAGGCGGCGTCCCGCGCATCGGCAGCGGCTTCGCAAGCGTTGGCCGCTGCTTCGCATGCCGAAGCAACGAAATCCGGCACTACAATAGCCCCGCCTGTATCAGGCCCACCGGCGGCGTCGAACGCACCCGCAGCTACCGCATCGGGCACAACGGCCTCGGCGACAACGAGCGCATCGGCCGGCGCAGCGGCCGCGGCATCTGCCAGCGTCGGCCCTTACATGATTGGCTGGACCGTCAAGGGGACCTACAAGAAGGGGGATGTCGTCGGCACTGGCAAGATCGGCAATTTGCTGGAGGTGCAGGGCACGCAACGCCCGTTTCCGGTTCAGGCCGATGTGCGCTTTGGCCATACGCACCTGGCGCTCGTTGGCACGCTGACTGATCCGTCTCACCTGGCTGCGGTTGATCTTCGACTGTGGCTCGCGGGCACCAGCATGGCCCAACTGTATGAAGTCACGGGCATCACATTACCCGAAACCTCTCCTTATGCGACCGACGGCCGGCTGGTCGGCCAGTTCCGGGCGTCCGGCGACGTCTTCAAGTACGAGGACTTCACGGGACGCGTCGGTGGCAGCGATCTCAACGGCACGTTGGTGTACGTTTCGCGCGAACCGAGGCCGCTCCTGTCCGGTACGCTGGTGTCAAAACTGCTGCAGTTCTCCGACCTTGCGCCACTCATCGGCGCCGACACGAATGCCAGCAAGGCGCGGCGGGGCGCCGCCGTCGCGCAGCCCGCGAACAAGGCGTTGCCGGTCGAGGCATTTCGCACGGATCGCTGGAAGAAGATCGACGCCGACGTTCGATTTACCGGGCGGCGCATCGTCAAGACCTCGAGTTTGCCGATCACCGACCTGTCGACCCACGTCGTCATGCATGACGGTGTGCTGACGCTCAACCCGCTGAACTTTGGTGTCGCGGGCGGTACGCTTGCTTCGAACATCCACCTGGACGGCAGCGGCATGCCGCTCAAGGGGCGGTTCTCGCTGCAGGCGCGACATCTGAAACTCAGGCAACTGTTCCCGACATTCTCGGTGATGCAAACAGCGCTCGGCGAGGTCAACGGCGATGCCGCGTTATCGGCCACCGGCAATTCGCCGGCGGCACTCGCAGCGACTTCCAACGGGGAAGTGAAGACATTGGTCACCGACGGCACGGTGAGTCTCCTGCTGATGGAAGCCGCCGGGCTGAACGTGGCAAACGTGGTGTACGAGAAATTGTTCGGCACACGTGACGTAAAGATCAACTGCGGAGTGGCCGACTTCGTGGCCACCAATGGCGTGCTCGACTCGCGCGTGTTCGCGCTCGACACCGATGACGCGGTGATCGGAATGGACGGTAACGTGAACCTGCGGGACGAGACCATGAATCTGACGATCCATCCGCATACCAAGGGATTCCGGGTGATATCGCTACGCTCGCCATTGTATGTCACCGGATCCTTCAAGCAACCGCACGTCGGGGTCAAGGCCGGGGCACTGATCGCGCGTGGCGGGGCGGCGATCGGGCTGGGCTTGCTGAATCCGCTCGCGAGTCTGCTCGCGTTGCTGCAGCCGGGCCGCAATCGCCCGTTGCCGTGCCAGCAGATGCTGGCCAGCATGGAGCAGCGCCCGACGGCGCCGCCGCCGGGCGTTCGACAGAAGACGAAGGCTGCGCCGGCGTATATGAACAAGCTGTCGGTTGATTCTGCAGCTTCGGCAGCTTCCGCGCCGACTGGTGCTGAGCACAAGCACCCGGAGCGAGCGAACCAGGCCTCTTCTCATGATCGCTAACGCTGTTTTGTACAAGGGGCGATCCGTGCTTTCATTCGGCATCCCCCGATTCTTCGTTACTTTCGAAGAAAGTATGGCGTCGCTTGGTCATTCAGAAAATCCGTTGCCACCTTGAGGCGTGTTCATGAGTGTGCCGGAACACATGTGTATGACACGGCCCCATGATGTCGAGGCCCCGATCGCAGCCCGCGATCCAACCGGTTCACCACTGCCCCTATGTGAAGCGCTCCCGTTTTGTACTTCCGCGCTGGAGCAACGGTGCGTACTCGTGCAATTCTCGTGGCGCGATGTCGAAAGCGCGACGAAATGCGCGCGTAAAGCTCGACGCATCATTGAAACCCAACCCCGAGGCTACGTCCTGCACCTCCATATGCGGAAAGCGCACCAGCTCATCGGCCGCCATTCTCAGCCTGCGGTTGCGGATATAGGCGGCCAGGCCACCTTCATGCTCAAATATGCGATATACGCTGGCGCGTGAGAGATGGAGCGACGCCAGCACGCTGTCAGGCGATAAATTCGGATCATGCAGATTTGTCTCTACATGCCGCCGTACTTGCCCACAAATAGCAGCGCGTACCGCTGCGCGAGCGTTACCGGCAAGGCCCGCTTGACGGCTGAAAGCTGCAACGATCAGCTCTACAGCGGTGAGAAAGGACTGATGCGCCTCCTTCTTGCTCAGGCCGACGATTTCTCTCCTGAGCGCCACCACATGCTCGATCAGTATGCGCGTGAGAGGGGTGATGGCGTGAATCCAGCGGCCATGCAGGGAGGCTGCATCAGGGAATGACCTTTCCACCAAAGCGCGCGGCACAAATAGGAGAAGTATCCGACCTTGAAAACTCCGGATTGTGCACGGCTGATCCATGTCCAGCGCGAGGATACTTGGAAATTGCGGCACGTCGGACCGTGGTTTGCCGCCCAGGAACTCGGCCGATGGCCCTTCAAGGAATATGCTGAACGTGATGTCGCGAACGCTCTCGGTCGAAACCCGACCCAATGATCGCACGGCCAGGTTCGGCCCCGTGCGAAAGTCGAAGATGCTCAGATTGTCGATTGTGTAACGGGACAGCGATGCATCGAACGTCTCCTCAGCTTGCTTTGACGAAGGCCAAATGTCGTAGACAGGACTCATGCGCTCCTGCCAGGCCAGGAAGCTTCGACGGGCGTCGCCTTGAACGCTGAAATTGCTGTGCGCGATGCCAGGCGCGAGGGTCGGCGGCTCCGGCGGCAACAACAAGCGGCCTAGCGGTATCGCAGTGTGTAGCGGGTCGTCGTTCAATGCAGCGCTCATTGCTGATTTTCATCCGGTTTTGATCCGTCCCGCGCGGCCGAACTTTGTATTGAGCCAATGGCCCGCTCAGAACGCGCTAGTGTGGCATGTCAAGCATACAGTACGTACTTTGCCGTAGCGCACCGAGGACGGCTTCAGCCAACTCGATCGTTTCAGTACCTGGACACTCCACGCGCTCTCGAACAGGTCGACTCGTGACAGCAATCGTTTGCGAATTGCGGTTCCACCTCATGCGCCATGCCGGGCCGAATCGCTCGTTTTGCCGACAATTCGACGAGGCCCTGCTCGGCTGAAAGTGCGGATCGCACTGTGTCTGGCTGACCGCCCATTCCGCCTGGAACGGCACGACTTTCAAGATTTCAATTCAGCGTGCGTATCCGTGCCGATGATCGATGCATTTATGCCGAAGTAAGCCATACATCGATCGGGACGTCTTTATGCACAAATTTTCGAACACGCGTGATGTTCCGCATTTTTGAGACGGAGTGTCAAGCCGCCCCGACCGTCCCTCCTAGAATTCTCGGGGCCGTCCGTACATGGGTGTTTGCCCGTTTCAGGCGGCCACGGGCTGCTCCATTCTGCCACTTGATCGTTGCCGAGGGTCGCCCGGATAGCTTGCGTCAACGGGTCCGAGTTGCAGAACCCGGCGCGGGCCTCTGCCGGTCAACGACATCCTTGGGAATAACCGTGAAATTAGAGCACGCCATACTGCCCTGCTCGCGGAAGCCCGCTGCGCGGGCACCGACGCGAGTTGACATTGTGCTATCCAATGGATTTGCGCTGCACGATGTCGCGGCGATCATCGAGATTTTTCATCAGGCAAGTGCGCTGACTGCATCTTGTCCTTCCGGCGAGGCGCGCTACGAGGTAGCGTTGGTCTCCGCCGCTGGCGGCCGCATTGCCACCTCTTCATTGGTCTTCGTCTGGACGGAAAGGATCGATTCGCGGCGGCGCGTGGACGGCAAGCACATCGTGTTCATCGCCGGCGGAGCAGCCGCACATCTGGCTTGTCGGGACAAGCGGCTGATCGATTGGCTGCGCCTCAACCATCCGTATTGCGAAGGCGTTTATCCGATCGCTGAAGGAAAGCATCTTCTGGATGCGGCGGGTCTTTCGAGCAGATTTCGTGCGGCCAACGAATCTCCAAACATATACGCTACCGGGTCGCCGAGCGACGAGCCTGACGCCGTGCGCATGGCGTTGCGAGTTGTCGAAAACGACTTGGGTGAAGTCCTCCCGAGGCATGTGTCCGGATCTCTGGCGGCACCGGCGCCTACACCGTTCGGTTTGCCCATTGCGGTGAGCATGGCGCCACACGTGAGCGAGCAGATCACGGCATCCGCGCGTTGGCTGGAGGCGAACGTCGACAGGCCTGTCTTGATCGACGACGCGGCACAAGTCGCAGCCATGAGCGAGCGCAATTTCCTGAGAAGGTTCAAGAGCGAGATCGGCATGACGCCATCCGACTATCTGCAGCGCGCGCGCCTGAACATGAGTTGCAAGATGCTGGTGGAGTCGAGTTTGCCTGTCGACAAGGTCGCGCGTCGCTGTGGCATCGACAGTGGCGCGCAACTGGCGAGGCTGTTCCGGAAATACCTGTCGACAACGCCGACCGAATACCGCGCGCGTAACGAAGCGACCACTAGCATCACGTGAGCGACGTTTTTGGCAACGTCAAAATGAATGTACAGCCTTTACCCGGGTGAGTGTGCAACTCGATGCTGCCGCCATATCGCTTGGCAATCGTCTTCACAAAAGCCAGCCCGAGGCCCGCGCCCGGCGGGCAACGAGAAGGCCCGGCCTGAAAGCGTTGAAATGGTTCGAACAGGCGTTGCTGAGCGTCGGCAGAAATGCCGGGGCCGTGGTCGGAAACCGAGATGGCATAGCCGTGTTCAACGCAGGACAGACGTACGGTTACCGTGGCGTTCGTCGGACTGAATTTGATCGCATTGTTGACGAGATTGACAACCGCACGTACCAGCAGGAAGGGTTCCACATGCGCGACGCAGACCTCGTCCCCGATGTCCGCGTCGAGCCGGACGCTTCGCGTCTGGGCCAGTGCCCACAATTCGTCTATCGCATCGAGCACCACGCTGCCGACATCCGTTTCCACCAGGGACCAGGTCGGCGCCTCGGCGCGTGCCAGCAGAACGAAGTCGTCGGCCAACGCCAGCGTTCGGTGCGCATACGTGGCAATACGATCGAGCAGGTTCCGTGTGGCGGTGTGTGGTTCGGCGGTTCGATGAAGCTCGATCAACGCAAGAATCGACGATTGAGGCGAACGCATGTCGTGGGAAACGAAGTGCAGCCATGCCTCTCGGCGACGCTCCGCCACACGAATCTCCGTTACGTCGAGCACGAACCCGATGGTTCGTTTGGTGATTCCCTTTTCATTCTGCGGATAGACCGTGGACTGAATCCACCGGATTTCACCATTGGGCTGAACGATGCGATACTCGAACCGATAGTCTTTGCCGGATGAAATGAACTCTTTCGCGGTCTGTGTGACTTGAACGACCTTGTCGACGTCGTCCTGGTGAATAAAGGGGCGAAACTGGTCAATCGAGGTAATCGGATTGTCCGGAGCACGCCCCATGATTCGATACCAGTTCTCGTCGCATTGCAGTGTGTCCGACGCGATGTCGTAGTCCCAGATTCCCAGTCCTCCGACACGAGTCGCGATGGCGAGCCTCTCCTCGTTACGCCGAAGTAGATCGAGCGCGAGGCGCTCGCGCGTGACGTCTCTCGAAACACATAGAATGGCGGTTGTCTTTCCGTCGGCGTCCAATATTGGCGTCAGCATATTGTCCCAATATTGAATGTCGCGTCCCGGGAGCTCGCTTCGCCCGGAAAATCTGCCGAATACGCCGCTCCTGGCGGAATCCAGCGCGATATTTCCCTCGTGCCAGACGTCTTCGGGTAACAACGGCAGCCACGGCATACCGAATCCAGAGTCTTCATCGACGCCTAATGCCAGGCATCCGGAGCGATTCATATGCAGCAAATTTCCTGTTGGCGAAATCAGTTTGATGCAATCTATGCTGACATTAAGCATGTCTGATTGTATCGATGCGCGATTCTTCAGTTCGCCTTCCTTGACCTTCAGGTCATGGATGTTCGTACACGTGCAAAGCCACCCGGCGCCAACACGATGAAGATTGACGATGAACCATTGGTTGATGCCGCGGGAACCCACCAGTCGACACTCCAGCGCTGTATGGTCCGAGTCCGGGTGTGCCGCCCGAAGTGTCGATAGAGCAGTGTATCGGTGCTCTGCGTGGATCAACTCTACCCATTGGACTCGATGCATGGTTCCGACCGGGTGATCCGCGTACGCAAGCCATGCGTCGTTGATGCTCACGACTTCCCCGTTCCCGTCGAAATAGCATGCGGGCGTCTGAAGAGCATCAATCAGGCTGATGATCTCAAGCCCGTCCGGGCTAGTGGGGCGGTTTTTGTCTGATGAAACAACCGAAGCTCCCGTTTTCGAACCGCCAGGAGCCGCAAGATCCGGGTCGACTGTATTGCATGCGCGGCCTTTTTCATTTTTAAAGCGAAATCCATTCATTTCAATTACATCCCATGCGCCGTCGACAGGCTTCGAGAATGTCAGATATAAAGCAAGGCATCAATGCATGGAATGCACTATGGACTGCATAGTAATAATGCATATTGTATTTTTCATGTCGGTGCCGGGTGAGGATGCGGAGATCGTGATGCTGGGGAGATTGAGTTATAAAGTTCGCATAATGGCGATTCGGGGCGTGTAATTAACTGTGGATGATATTGAATACGATGTGCGGGCGAACATCTACAAGAATGCTCGCCTCACTGTCGAGCGTCGACTGGAGAGGGTCCGGGAGATCGGGGCATTCGGTTCGGGTGTGCCACGGGTGGGGGATCTCGGGATGACGGCACTGACCGTTCGGCATCGTTCTCTCAGGTGCGCTCGACCAGGATTCGGCCGGAGGGTATCGGAGCGACGACAAGCGCGTTACGCTACCGCACGTGCCGAAGGGCACGGAATGTGGGCTGTCGTCCCCTGAAATGCCACGTGCCGATGCGTTTCGCGATGTTCGGCGACGGTCTCGTCGGAAACAGCTAGAGCAGAAAAATTTCAATTCATTGGGATTCCGTGTATATCAGAGTGAATCGCAACACAGTATTGCGAATCTAAAACAAAATAAATCAAACATTATTGCATCATCGGAAAATCCCCCGCACTGATGCACCGTGGAATGCGCCGTACCTCGCCCGCATCCTTCTCGAGGCGCGCGCTGACCGGCATTGCCGCGATCGAATTCAGCCGCCGCATCTCCCCGGCGTCCGGGGGCGCGATTGTCCTCACTTCATCGAGCGTCTGCGCGACGTGGCGATCGAGCAGCTCGAGAAAGCGCTGCAGCTTGCTCGCGGCCGCCTTTTCCCTGAGTCCGAGCGCCTGGCCGAACGCGACCAGCGCAGCCACATCGATATCGACAAACCGCGTCGCGGTGCCGAGCGGCATCGTCAGTTCGCAGTGCGGCCAGTGATCGCCGCGATGGTCGGGCCGGTGCGTTGGCGTGTGATACACAACCGTGCTGACGATGTCGTAGAACGGCGCGAGCCGGTAGCCGCGCGCGTCGACGAAGAACGACAGGTTCTTCAGGTGCGCGTCGGCGTTGCCGACCACCACGTTGAACACGGTCCAGCGGAACACCGACAAGCGCGCCAGCGCGCGCGTACTGGTGCGCTCGATCGCGCGGGCGAGCTCCTGCGCGTTCGCCCGCTGGTACTTGAAGCCGCGGTCGTAGTTGAGCAGCTGCATCGCGTCGATCGTATGCACGCGCCCGGCCGGCGTCGACGCGACGTCGCGGTCGAGCCGGTCGATCACGTAGCATGCCGACGGCGCGCGCAGGAAATGCACGTCGGGCACGTCGAGCGCCATCTTCTCGCGAGTTTCATGGGGTAATCGTCCGAATCGTGCGAACGCTGGCGGTGACAGCCCCCAGCGCCACACCCGAAAGGCTCCGCAACGGTACATCGTTCGACGCACAACGGGAATCGTGCAACTCATTGATAGATAAGAGTCTTCTCGGCCAAAGCGCTATTTTTTGCACGATTCGGACGATTACGCCCTTCGGGAGTCGTTCTTTGCGCTCAAGCGCAATGCGACCCCCGGGGTGGGCGGCATGACGGGCGGTACTACGAGGCAGGGTCGGGCCCATGCTGCCCGCCATCCGCGGACAAATGGCGTGCTTGCCGCTCTCCGCGATACACCTCCTGCGAGGCAATCAGCAAACTCTTGATTTATATGTGCATTGTTATGGAGCCGACTGCTACCCCCCATGTCGCAGCTAGCGCGGGCTACACCGGTAAAGTCTATGGAAATCCAAGGAACCCCGTGTTGTGCTGCACAAGATATTCCGGTATCATTCACGCCCCCACAAGCTGCGCATACGGATTTCGCGCGAGGCGTCCCGGCCTCGACTACCTGTGCGTACACGATTCCGTTCGCATCCCGGCAGGCAACCCATTCTGGCGTCATGCTCGCGACGATCGTCGGCTCATCTGTCGAGGAGCATGTATTGGCAATTCCTGATCGGAACGATTCCACATCCCCTGAAATCACAGCTACGGCAAAAGCCGGCCGCCGTGTGTCGAAGGGAAAGGCCCAGGCCCAGGCCCTGACACCGACGGACACCGCGTCCCTGGCACGCCAGAATGAGGAGCGCCAGCACCAGATGCGCGCGTTGATCGCGCTCGGTCGCGAGCGCGGCTATCTCACCCACGCGGACATCAACGATCACCTGCCCGACAACTTTGCCCAAACGGCGGCGATGGACACCATCGTCAGCACGTTCAGCGACATGGGCGTTGCCGTGTACGAACAAGCGCCGGATGCCGAAGCGCTGCTGCTCACCGACGCTGCGCCGGCCGTGGCATCCGACGATCAGGCGGACGAGGAGGCGGAAGCTGCGTTATCGACCGTCGATTCCGAATTCGGCCGCACCACGGATCCGGTTCGGATGTACATGCGTGAGATGGGGGCCAGCGAACTGCTGACCCGCGCCGGTGAAATCGAGGTCGCGAAACGGATCGAAGATGGTCTGCAGGACATGATTCAAGCGATTGCCGCGTGTCCGTCGATCGTGTCCACGATTCTTGCCGATGTCGACCGCATCGTTGCCGGCGAACTGCGCATCGACGAACTGGTCGATGGCATCAGTGTCGACGCCGATGAAAGCGAAATGACGCCGGAGTCCCAGGAAGAGGAGGTGGAAGCACTCGCCGCCGACGATGATTCGGACGAAGACGACGTCGAAACGGACGCCGGGGATTCGGAGAAGGTGAACGCGGCACGCCTCGAAGAACTCACGAACGACAGTCTCGTGATTTTCGCGCGAGTGCGTGCACTGTTCGAACAGTTGCCGGATGTGTCTGTCACTGGCGATGCCCGTTCCGCAGCGGCTGTGCAAGTGCGCACGGCGATCCAGCGTGAACTCGCGCCGATCCGCTTTACGGCCAAGACCATCGACCGCCTGTGCGCCATCGTGCATGGGCAAGTGACTGAGGTTCGCGCGATCGAGCGCAGCATCCTGTCGATTGCTGTCGACCGTTGCGGCATGCCGCGCGACGCGTTTGTCGAATCGTTCCCGGGCCACGAGACCGATCTTGAATGGACGAACCGCACGGCGGCGACCTCGCAGCAGTTTGGCGCGGCGCTCGAGCGACATCAGCCGGCGATTCAGGCGGCGCAGCAGAAACTCGTCGACATCGAATCGCGAGTCTCGTTGCCGCTCCAGCAGCTCAAGCAGATCAACCGCAAGATGAGTGCCGCGGAACTGAAGATGCGGCAGGCCAAGCGCGAGATGATCGAGGCGAACCTTCGTCTTGTCATTTCAATCGCCAAGAAATACGTGAACCGCGGCATGCAGTTCCTGGATTTGATCCAGGAGGGCAATATCGGCCTGATGAAGGCCGTGGACAAGTTCGAATACCGGCGCGGCTGGAAGTTCTCGACCTACGCGACCTGGTGGGTCCGGCAGGCTGTCACGCGTGCGCTCGCCGACCAAGCGCGGACCATTCGCGTGCCGGTCCACATGATCGAGACGATCAACAAGCTGAACCGGATATCGCGCGAAATCTTGCAACAGACAGGGCAGGAAGCGCATCCCGCAGTGCTGGCAAAGCGCATGGAGATGTCCGAGGAGAAGGTGCTCGGTATCCTCAAGATCGCCAAGCAACCTGTCTCGCTCGAAACTCCGGTGGGTGACGATGCCGATGCAACGCTCGGCGACATGATCGAGGATGTCTCGGCGAGTTCACCGGCTGAGGCGGCGATTCACGCGAACATGCGCGCGGCGATCGACGAGGCACTCAACGGGTTGTCGCCGCGCGAGGCCAAGGTTTTGCGGATGCGATTCGGGCTCGACACCAACTCCGATCACACGCTTGAAGAGGTCGGCAAGCAGTTCGACGTGACTCGCGAGCGGATCCGTCAGATCGAGAGCAAGGCGATGCGCAAGCTGATGCATCCCAGCCGTGCGGACAAGCTCAGGCCCTTTCTTGAGCGCTGAGGCAAGCCGGGCGTGGTAACCCTTCGACGCCCGGCTCCAGACTTGCAGCGATCACACGTCGGCCTGATCGTTGTCCTGTCACAAGCGGCTGTCTGGTTTTCAACCGTTCTCCCGCACACAACTGGAATCGACATCGGCGGCCCGATGGCCGCGGCAATTTCGCCGCCCGCGGCCATCGACCGTATCTCGGAGCCGGTGCCGTGCGCGGCCCGGATCGTATTGAGCGTCGATTCGCTGACCCGCTAGCGCGGGCCGTAGACGGCCACGCATGATGGTCCGCCAAAGGAGCCCCGATGCTCCCGCAAGCAACGTCCGTCTTGCGCCCGGGACGTTATGGGATCGCGGCTGCGGTCGTCATCGCCTGCCTGAGCTGGCGAATTCGTCAAGTCACCGGCGGCGCGTGCCCATGATCCCCCAAACCCCGAGCGTCGTCGTATTCCCGCGAAATATCCTTGTTCGTATAGTCCCCGAGCTTCGATGCGGCGACCACGCTCAGCACCGCACACACCAGCACGTACGCCGCGATCGCATACCCCGAGTGGTAGTAGGCGAAGAGTGCCGTTGCGATCAGCGGCGCCGGGCCACCGGCAATGACCGAAGCGAGCTGATAACCCATCGACGCGCCGCTATACCGCAACCGCCCTGTGAATGACTCGGCAATCAATGCAGCCTGCGGTCCATACATCATCGAATGCGGGACCAGCGACAACACGATGGCCGCGAAGATCCATACCGGATTCCGGCTATCGACCATCGCGAAGTACACGAATCCGAACACGCCGGCGGCAGCCGCACCGATCATGTACATCTTCCGCCGCCCGATCAGATCCGACACGTGCCCGAATAGCGGAATGGTGAAGAACTCGACCACCGATGCGAACAGCACCGCCGCCAGTAGCAGTTCGCGCGTGACGCCCAGCGCCGTGATCCCGTAAGTGAACACGAACGCCGTATAGATATAGAACGGCGCCTGTTCGGCCATCCGCGCAAACGCCGACAGCACGATATCCTTCGGCTGCTTGCGCAGCACCTCGAGCATCGGCGTCTTCTCGATCCGACGCTCGGCCAGCAGCTTCGCGAAGATCGGCGTCTCGAGAATATTCAGGCGGATATAGAGTCCGATCGCAACCAGCACGATGCTGAGGAAAAACGGCACGCGCCAGCCCCACGCGAGGAAAGCGCTGCCGGAAAACCAGCTCATGGCGAGCACGGCAAGGTTGGCGAGGAACAATCCCGCAGGCACGCCGAACTGCGGCCACGACGCGACGAAACCGCGATGCGTATTGGTGCGCGCCCACTCCATCGACATCAGGACCGAGCCGCCCCATTCGCCACCCACGCCGACGCCCTGGATGAAGCGCAGTACCGTGAGGATAACGGCGCCCCAGATGCCGATCGCGGCGTAGGTCGGAACGAAGGCCACGGCGAACGTGGCGAGCCCCATCAGCAACAGGGTCACGATCAGTGTGGCCTTGCGTCCGATGCGGTCGCCGTAATGGCCGAAGATCGCCGCGCCGACCGGCCGTGCGACAAAGCCGACGGCATAGATCAGGAACGCTTGCAGCGTGCCGACGAGTGGGTGGGATTGCGGGAAATACAGCTTTGCGAAGACCAGGCCGGTGACCGTGCTGTAGAGGAAGAAGTCATACCATTCGATCGTGGTGCCAATCGTGCTGGCGATGACGGCGCGGTGCAACTGGCGCCGGGCTTCCTCGTCGGAGAGGGGCGTGGCCGCGGATTGCATGGCAGCCATTTTGATATCTCCCGGAAAAGGGCGATAGAGAAATCAACCTTACGCCCCGCGACAGGTTCCGGCAAGCGCGAGCTGCGAATGGCTTCCACGGCGTCCGGGTCTTTCAGTCAGCGATCCTTATGTATCATAATATGATATTTGATTGCTATTCGCCGCGGAAGCGATGAGGTTGGCGTGATGTTCGAACCGAACCACGCATATGGCGAACTGGACTATCGCGGAACGTCCGATGACCGCACCTGACGCCGTTCCGGCTCGCACTGTGCGCCCGTCAGTGCACGAGGTCGGACTCGCCAATCTGCATGCGCAACACGACGTGCGATCTGCTCGCTACGCCGATTGCAGCTTCCACGACCTTCGGACGATCCAGCTCCCGCATGCTCATGATGATCGTTCCAGGATGGCCCATGGTGCGCTCAGGCGGCCCAAGTCGCCGCCAGCATGCGCTCAAACCATAGGACTACGGCATAATTTCAACTTTGCTCTTGCAACGAAAAAGCGATCATCGGCAGGATGTAATCTTTCTTGTCACAATGGTGTGACTGCGATACCAAGCTCAGATCGGCAGATTGCGTTATCGCGTTGAGCAGTTGAGCAGTGCAGTCGACCGGCGTCCGCCTCGTGCAGGTGAGGGTGGCTACCTTACGTTCCGACCACCTTTTACGCGTCTTTCAGCCAGGGCATTTCCACGGGTGACACGACCAGTTGCCGGAATTCGCGTTTCAGATCGAAGATGAATCCGACCAGAATCATCGACTCGGCGTAAGGAATCGGAAAGACATGCGGATTTTCCGGAGTGCGCAGGGGACGCTCGGGCGTGTCCGCTGCCGCCGCGGCGTTCTCGCGAACGCTTTCCAGTTCGTCGGCCATGGCCGGGTCACCGACTTTCAGCACGCGGCTACGCAGGTCGCTAAAGGGCTCGATGCGCGCAGCGTCTTCGTGATATTCGGGCACTTCATAAACGAACCAGGACATTTTTGTCTCCCATGAGAAGGGGCGCTATTCTAACGCTGCTACGGAACGTGAGTTGGAATAGGCACTGACTTCGCTCAATGCAGATCAGGCGATAAGTAGAGAACCCCGAATTGTTCCGCCAACTGCGCGAGCCGCCGATCGCGCGTCCAAAGCCAGGCTCGAGCGGCTTTCCCGCACACCAAGGCAGCTGCGGGGTGTCGTCAAGCTTGCCGCGCGACCACGGTAATTGTGCAACGGGCTGCTGCACAAATTCCGGCCGCGGAAAGCGGTTGCACCCAACGGCAAATTATCTCGACGCAGCCGGAAACCGGCATGCGCGGCTGCCGCGAAGCTAATTGCGACACCGACCCCATTTGATTGTTCATGATAATTATGTGAAATTAAGTCATGAATCTTTGTCCAATCGGGCTGGCCACAGCCGATCGAAAACTTCATCGGTACGCGCGATACAACGCGAATGGGTAAGGCGACAGCTCACAGGCCGATCGGACGCTCGGTTGTTTCGACCGATTGCGGCGTACAGGAGCGGTATGACGCGAGTCTCACGCCGGCCGCTCGAGCACGGCCACGAACCCGGTTCCCTGCGCAAACAATACTTGCTTCAGCGTCAAATCTGGATGTTCGTCAATCAACTGATTGACCCGGTCCTCAAGCGCCACCAACGTCGCGCCCGTGACAAATTGGTACTTCCCTTTCTTCTGGCGGTCCGTTTCGGCGGCGTCGTGGGCGGGGTGCTCTACCTTCCCCTCTCGGATTTTCACAGTCGGCTTACGCGCAGTCATGGCAGCCTCCCTCATGAACGTCGAAAGACGAACTCGGCCGCACGGTCTCGCAACAACGTTCGATGACTTCGTAACGGCACAGCACGAAAACCCGCTCCAGCCCGCAAATTCGATCGGCAAAGTTTAACGTCATCGTATGGCCCGGATTGCGGTTGTCCAGCGGAGCGATACGAATCTCCCCGCTGCCGTGGTACAGCCCCGGCCAATCGACGCTGCTCTTGCATTCGATTTCGAGCTCGTCCGGCGAACATTCGCTGTCTGGGTGGTCGACGGTCACTTCGACGAGGTGGCTGCCGCGCTTCACCTCATGCGCGCAGGGGCACTCGTTGATGCACGGACATTCCTGCTCGCAGCAATGACTGCTGTCGAAGAGCAAGGCGACCTTGGTGACTTTGATCGACGGATCGCCTGGCAGATACGGAAACAGCCTCCTCGAGATAGGCAGCGTCATGACGCCTCCCGGATGCTCCTCGGCAACTCTGCTCCTCCGCACGCCGTCCTGCATCGCGCTGCGCGAGCGACGCAACTGCTCCCACACATCGGGAAAGTCGCGATGCACGTCCAGATAGATCCATCCATTGCCGGGCAGCCTCTCCCGCATGGCCGCGCGAGCCGCATCGCGCAATGCCGTGCCGCCCTCGCGTGACGTATAGTTCAGGTGCAGTATCGTGTCGGCTACCGTATCGAGATCGAAGTAGTTGCTTTCTTGCGGCAGTTCGATGCGCCAGCAGCTGACGGCGCCGGCATATTCGAATGGCAAATGCCGATCGTCATGGAAATTCAATTCGAACAACCCCGCATCGTTGCGGCCACTCGACGTCGCAATCGCCTCGCGCGCACCATACAGCTTCGCGCCACGTGGATCGCAGCATCCCGCCTCGTAATGCTCGTGCAACGGATGACGGCAACCGCAGGCGCCCTTCGGCTTGTCATTACAGCAATGCGTCACGGGGCAGGGTAGACACGGGTCGATACGCGTCCAGCTATGCAGGAGCGTCAGCTTGCAATGCACGCCCGTATAGGGTCCGGTTACACACGGTATCGTCACGCTGACACTTTTGAGGCGCCGCATATACTGCCCCGGATAGTCCATGTCGAACATCCACTCGGGTATTTCGATTTCGCAGGAGCCGGTCAGTCTGAGTTGCAAGAGCTGCAATGGAAAATGCAACGCGAGCGACACGTGCTTGGTGAGCTCGTACTCGCGCTGATGGCATTGCAGATATTCCTTTTCCATCCGGTCGAGCGCGAGTTGCAGTTTGTCTCCCGCGAGCAAGCCTTCGTGCAGGCCGTTCCAGCTTTCGCACGGTAGGTAATTGCGGTCGGTAAAACCGAGCTCGAAATTGAACGCCCGCTGTGCCTGCCGCACGACATGCTGCGCCAGCTCATACATTTGCCAGTACATGGCCATGCCTTCCTTCTGCAGGTATAGCCATAGCTCGTGACTCGTAAATTTGTCGCGCAAGAGGTTCAGTCTTTCGCGCGATTGCTCGAGCGACTGCTGGTGTAGATTCAATTCGAGCAAGGTTTCGTGGGCCTTTCTCTCCGCGGCGAGGATCTGGATTTCCATCTGTTCGATTTCCAGATCGAGGACCTCGACCTGATGCACCCACTCGTCAAGCCTGCGCTGCCAGCCTGCTTGCGTCAGATCGAGCTGCGCATTGAGGCCGGCGATCTCGCCGATCTCGTATGTAATGCGAGCGATCGTCTTGAACATGCCGGCGAGCTTGGTGCCGAGCGGAAGCCAGGTTTCTTCGCATGGGAAGCCGACGAAAAGGTCTGGAATCAGCTCCATTGCCTCCGCCACGGCCTCGATTTCGGTTGCCGTGCTGCGCAGCCCGATCTCGTTGTTCATATTGTCCTGATAGTCGAGCTCCCCATTGATCAAGCCGACATCGATCAGTCGCTTGGTGTACCGGCGGTTCGTCTCCTGCACTTCCTTGCCCTTGCGCAGCGCCTGCACCTGCCAGTCCGCCTCGCGCCATTGCTGCTGCCGGATATCGACCGTCATATCGGCCAGCTCTGTCTCGTGCCGCGCGTGCATCTGCGCTAAATACTCGCCGTCGCCGCGTTCGAATGCGCCCAGGAGTGCCGTGCCCATTTCGCGCAGACGACCCACGCATTCTCGCGCTTTCTGCATCAACACGACGAAGCGATACTGCGTGAGCGGGTGACACCAGGCGCCGTCCTCGCAACAAACGGGTTCGTCGCACGGCCGGTGGGGAGCCGGATCGCAGCAGCATGGATCCTGTCCCCCGTACGGCGAACCGCACATGCCCGCCACATCCGGGTTGTGCAGCCGCTTGTCGCTCAGGCAACGATGCACGAGCGAAAGACCGTCCCGCACATGGCAATACAACTGCATCAGCCGCGGATTGAGCGGCGGGTTCAATGGCACGAACGTCGCCACGGTCCCCTTGTTTGGCCTTGACGGATTGCGCACGGTCGGTGGACAGGGGCCGAGAATGGCCGAAGCGGTGTCGAGAATCAGCCTGGCCTCTTGCGCCGACTCACGCAAATTCTTCCGCAGCAGCGCGCGCGCCCATTCGACGAGCGTTTCCGCATAAGCGAGCACGATCGCACGATCGCGCGCCGTCTGTGCCGAGATCTTCGTGCTGTCGCAGCACATGTCGAGTGGCGCACGTCCATGGCCGGGCACATCCACGCTGTCGGTCGAGGGCAAATGCGTCGCCGGCGGCTGCTCCGCCACCGCAACGTCGGCCGATCGCTCGGCCACGTCTACCGTTCCGAGGGTGCCGTCGCCCAGCCGGCTGTCCGTGCCGCAATGCACCCACATATTGTCGGATTGCAGCGGATTACGCACGAACTCGTACCACTTCAGTGCCGGTTCGAAATGACAACGGCAGCGCAGCACATCGGCAATTGCAATCGACGGGCTGAACATCGATTCGATGAAAAGCCGCTCGCCGGGCTCGACGAAAACAAAATAGGGATAGGCGGGCAATCCCGCGGGGTAGGGACTCGCGACGGGCGTCGGATCCTGCACGAGCGGCAGCGCCACGCACTTATCCACGGCCATGTCATAGCGGAAGCCCGGGGCGTCCGTGCCGTTGTAGCCGAGGGGCGTGGGCGCAATGCCTCCGGTTACAGCGAAAGTCAGCGAGTCGTCCAGCCTCCCGACATAGGTCAGGTCAGGCGTCGCGCCGGTAGACAGCTTGACCAGTTCACTGGAATGACGCGGCTGCTTGAATTCGCCGTTATGCACTCGGCACCACGCAAGCCGCACGGCCGATTCCGGTTTCCAGTCGAGAAGCGTCGGGATCTGCTGCGGGTCGTGCCAGTAATGGGAGATTTGTTCCGATGGGTCGTAATACTCGTCTTGGAACGGCTCCTCGAATGTCTGCGCCGGCACGAGCCAGAAATAGTATTCGTCGACGAGTGGCGGATGCACGCACCCACATTCGGTGCAGCAACCTGGTTCGGAATGAAAGTCGCTCGGAACGAACGCCGCCGCGGCGGGCGGCACGCCACCTGCGGCAACGCGGATGAAGCGCACGCCAAGACGGATGGCCGCCTCGATCCAGAACGGCAGCTTGTCGGACGCGGCTGCCGGCGATGCGCTCGAGGCCGACGTCGCGACGACAACGCCTGCGGCACTTGTGTCTGCGACGCGAGCGATGGTGGGCGATGGTGGATTGTTCGGGCCTTGGGGTGTCCCTTGAGGCGCACCAGAGTCAGGCGCGAGCCACGAGGGCCGGGCATCACGCTCGGGTGTCCCCAGCACGCCGAGCCCTTCCCTCGGCGGCGTCAGCAAGCGCAGTGCGGAAGGCGTGCACTGTTGCAGCAGCTCGACCGCCGGATGCGATGGCGGCAGCGACGCCGCCCAGTATTCGAGGCCGCCGGGCGCGGCCAACGTCAGCGTCGAGCGGCGCAATTGATCTTCGAGAAACTGGAACGCTTCGATTCTGCGCGCTTTTCTCAGCTCGTCCCACGCGATCCAATTCTCTCGGTAGAGCGTCCGGCAGCGGCAACGCTCCCAGACCTTATAGCTGGCAAAAATGTCCTTCCACAGGCTCACGAACGACGGTCCGATCGCCCAGTCCTCCAACCCCAGCCGTGCGCGCTGCACGAACGTCTGCACCGCCGTGATACCTTCTTCGATACGGCTGGCCCTTTCGCAGAAGCCGGCTTCGACGTCAATGAGGAGTAGGGCGCTCAACGCTTCAGGTGACTTCGCGTGACCACCCCACGGCAGCGGCACCCGATTCATTCCGCACAAATACGCGAGCAAATGCGCTCGTGCATGCTCGCGCAGGCAATCGTTGATCTTTCGCAGATCGTCGTAGCGGCGCAGATCGGGCTCGTCGGGCTCGATCATCGCATTTTCGAAAAGACGCACCAAATTGACATTGCCCGTTTGCGCTTCGCCAGGCACCAGAGCGCCAGGGTCGTCCGATGCCCATAAGTCCGGCCGCGCGAGACGAATGTCATTCGGCGGGCAACGTTCGACAAGTTCGTCGATCCAGTGGTTGGCATGCCAGACCCTGACAGCCCATCGATCGTCCTTCAGGTCGTTGCTGACGATCGTGTAGACGGGTGTCGTCTGCGTCGAGAAATACGACAGCACGCAGGGTGCGTGATCCAGGTCGACGTCGAGATGGCGCAGCAGTTGAGCGGGGTTGTCGGGCTGTTTCTCAGCCGCTTCTTCGAACAACAGCCAGACGGGTCTTGCACGCGCCCACGTCTTCTTTCCGCTCTCGTCTGCCCGTTCGTCCGTGGTCCAACACATTCGCGAGTAATCAAACATCCGCTCCCACCAATCGAACAGCGCCTGCTTGCGCTGGCTGCTCGGAAGGGTGCGTTGATCCTGGCTCGCCGCCGGTGGATGATAGTAGTCGAGGAGCGGCAGCAGGTTCATGTCGAAATTGGCGGCATGCCTGACAAAACCCGGATTGCGGTAATAGCTGACGCCTGCGAACAAGTCCGCATGCGCGAACATATAGCCTAGCTCGGACTGCCCGAACGGCTTCGTTGGATGGCCCGTGAGCGCGAAACGATGCGCGAACAGCAGCGCCTTGAACGCGCGTTGGTAAGTACGGCGTATGTCGCGCAGCGTGCTCGTGTATCTCAGGTACAAGTACTCGGCAACGCTGCTGCCTTTCGGAAAGCTCATTTTGCCGATGAGCTGCTCGTCCTTGCTCGCGCAAAACAGCTTGTCGAGCGGCAGCACCACGAGCTGCCCATGCGTATCGGCGCCCGAATACTTGACTTCGAACCCGGTATGCAACGGATGCACATCGTCTTCGCCAGAAAACTGCGGTTCGTTCTGGAAAAATTCGACTTCGATGTTGTATGCGCCCGACTTCAAATGCAGTGACGAATTGCTGTCGCCGGGTTCGTCGTTCCAATGATGTGACAGTACCGCCCACGTCTTCTGCCCGCGGCTCAAGGTGACTCGCCAGTGGCGTTCCGGAATGCATTCACGCTCGTCTTCGCCGTTCTCCTTGCCCGCGTTCCCGCGCGGTACGTCAGCGTCGAACTGGTAGCGGCCTTCCTCGTCGACCATCAGAACGCCATGCCACTTGATATGAAAGCCGGCAGCACCGCCAAGCTCGGTGCCGCGGCGGTTCTGAATCGCGAAACCGTTACGCACGCCGAAGAGCTTCAGTTGCTCGGGAGAAAGGTTCAAATCGAGAGCCGGCAGAATCGTAGGCAATGGCGTGTTCTTTTCGTTCTTCCCCGTATCGAACGCCCGTATGTTCGCACGGAGCTCGCGCCAGACGAGCTCACCGCCTTTGGTGTGAAACTCGCCCATCAATCCTGTGCCGACGAGTCCCAGCAGCGCCGCAAACGCCCCGCCAGACGGCAACGGCTTCCACATGACGTCGGGTATTGCGCCCGAATCGTTTTCCCACGAAGTCAAACCGCGGTTCTCGTCGCCGAAGAGGTGCCGCAGAATCAGCCATGCCGTTTGCGTTTCGTGCGGCGACGGCGCGTCAGTGCAGCCGCATGGCGAAGCGCTCGCGACAGCACCAACATGGCCGACCAAATGCGCGGCAATCACATGGCAGCGCTTGACCATCAGCGCAAACCGCTCGCGAAACCAGTGCCAGCGTCTTTCTTCGTCATGCTCGGCAATCAAATGTTTTTCCGCCGCCGCGAAGTCGGGGAACAACATGGCAAACGGCGCGAGGTCGACGCGCGGCATCGCATACAGGTTCTGCACCGCGTGTTGCTCGTCCGGCGTCAGGTCACGGACGTGCACGAGTTTTTCGATCACGGCGTGATCGGTCAGCGGAAGCTGCGTATAGAGCTCGTTGGTCGCCGCGTCGAATCTGAATGGACCTTCCGCCGGCGTATTCCACATATCGGGCGACGTCGTCGTCAACGGTGTGCGGTATTGCCGATTCGTCGCCCCAACGGTAACACCGGCGTGCTCGAGCGTGCGGGGAAAGAAGTGCTTGCCGAGCGACGTCAAGTAATCGGCGCCGCCCGGCGGCACGACATAACCGAACTCCATCTTCAACGCGCTTTCGATCCGGTGCCACGTCCAGTCGTGAATCTCGCTTTCGTCGACGGCGACTGCCAGCAGCTTCTTGCGCAGCGCATCCAGACTGTGACCCTGCGCACGCTCTTCGTTACGCTCGTGGTTCTGTCGTGGCTCTTCCTCGGGCAGATCGAAAGGATAGTCGAGCGATTCGTTGGCATCCTGCAGCGGGAACGGATCGTCGCCGTCAAGATGCGGCTCTACCGAAAACAAGTACAGCAGTTCGCCGATGCCGAAACGCGAGGCGGTGATTTTCGCGAGAACTTCGGCAAACCGCAATGTATGGGTCGGGGCGGCATGCCAAGTGTCCTTCGCGGCGGTCGTCGAGAATCCGGCCAGTTCCGACAGCGGATCGAGGTTTTCGACCAGCAGCTTGATGAAATGGGGCGGCCGTTTCGGGCAATGATCGATGCGTGTCTGGGCATAGCGCATGACTCGATCGACAAGCTGGCGCATGGCCCAATTCCACTTCGCTGCCGGGGAGGGCGCCTTCCATAGCGCGAGCAGATGCGTCCTGTCCGCGCCATGTGCACCTTTCGTTGCCGTGCCATCGGTCAGACGCAAGCCGAACTGGTCGCGCAGAATCTGGAACGATACCAGTTGACGGATGAAATCAGGGTTGATGCTGCCGCCGATGAAAAGCTGAAGCACCTCGCAGATATCGCAAAGCTGAGTGAACGTGTAGCGCGCTCCGCATACGGCCCCAAGCTTGCGCCACAGTCGCAGGTATACCGCGAGAAACCTCAACGCATCGAGAGGATTATTCGGGTTCTGGAAAGCGATCCGGTAATGCTCGGGGCAGCAAGGCTCGCAATCGGGTAGCAATCCTGACGTATCGCCCGCGCCCGTCGCATCCGTGCCGGCAGACGCGTTGGTATTGCGCGGCCCTTGCTGCTGCACAACGGCGAACCGGAAGCAGTTCGACTTTTGCAGCTCGACGAGTTCGCAATAAGTGAGGCCAGTGCGCTTCAGAAATTCAGGCAACCGCAGTACGATGTCGACCCAATTAACCCCCCCGGGGTTCGCTACGGGGAAGCCGTACAGCTCGTATAGCACCAGTTGGCCTGGCGCCGGTACGAGCGCAATGTCTTGGGTGAACAGAAGCTCATACTCTTCGGGATTGATGCCGAGATACTCGATGCCGATATCGATATTTACCGGGTATCGCCATAAATGGCTTTGAAACGTCGGCGCAACGACTGTCGGGTCGAGCGCGAATTCGGTGATCTCCTTTCTGAAGCCGCGCATCGCCGCAAAACGGCACGATGAAAGCGCATCGAGGTACGCGCGGTTGACATCGAGAGGCTGCGTGTACGGCAGCGCAGGTGACGAAAAATCGGTTTTCAGCGCGTCATATGCCGCTTGGTTTGCAACCGGCGTAGCCGGCGAATTGAACTCGGGCAACGCGCGAAACAAGCTGGCTTGCGGGTGGCATTTGTCCGTATTCTCGATCACGTCGGCACACTCGTCGGCGGAGCACAGCTTATGATCGTTCAGGTGATGTTCGGCCGTGTTGTAAACGCTCCCGGAAGCAGGTGGCGCAACAAGGTTTTCGAGTTGCTCGATGACGATGTCGACGAGCGGCAGCGGCGTCATTGCGTTTGCCGCGCTCACGTCCAGCAAGCCTGGGTCACTGCGGCGAGCGGCAATTGCCTCTTCGAGCGTCGGCCTGCCTTGATCGGGCGGCGCAGCGGGCGTCGCGCAGGTCGAATTCTCCGAAAGCCGCAGCAGTTCATGCAAATACTCGACCGTGCCCGTGGGCGACAGGTAGCACGGCGGCACGCAGTTCTCCAGTCCGCCGGGGTTCACGGGCTGGAATGGGCCGGGTGGCGGCGGCGCGGGAGGATTGACACCGCCTGCCGCGCTCCAGATTGCATTGGCCTGATCGAACGCGACGGTCCCGCGCATCGCATCGGCAAAATCCGTTTGGTCCAGCCGGTTGATGTCCATCGCGCTGGTGAAGCCGCGCGCATACAACGCTTCGGCGATGGAAAACGCCACACTCGGCACGGGCGGCATCACATTCGATGCAACGCCGGCCAGTTGACACAAAGCGTTCAACACCGTGACGCGCTGAACGAGCCACGCCTGCGCCGATGGGTCGCCGGGCAACGTCGTTTGCGCGGCAGCGGTCACGTTCGCATCCACGAGCGCGCCCGCGCCGAAGGAAAAGGTGCCGCCCACCAGCGCCTGATAAGCGCTGACCCAGACGGCGATGACGTCGACCGTGGGCAAATCGAGCACCGGTGCGGCGGGCGCGGCGGCGGACGGCATTGTCGCGATCCCGAAACCGACCGCGAAGAATTTTTGGACGTGGCGAATGAATGCCGCCACGCGCGCTTTAGCCGTTCCCGGCGCAGTGAAGGGCGGCAGCAGCACGATGTTGGGCGGCACGCCAAACAGATTATTCCAATCCGTGACCGACATCAGCGACAGTTGGCTCACGCTCGTCACCGGAATGGCATGAATCGCGGCGATCAACGGCTGGTGGTCGTTCGTCACCGCCGCGAGGTCGAGCGAGAGATAGGCATTCGGCTGCGCGGCGATTTCCGGTGTCCAGAACCCGACGGTATCGTCGCCAGGGTGATAGTCGCGCCAGTTTGCTGCAGACGGATACGCAAGCCAATCATTGATGAGCGGCGTGAGCGTGGCATCGACTTCACAGTGCGGCGCGGTCGCGTCGTATTGCACGCCGGGCACGAGTGCCGCAATCCGCCGAGCCGCCTGTGCCGGATTGACGGCAAGCGAATCGCTGATCGTGCCGGCATCGACTGCCGACGTCAGCGCAGGCAGCGTACGTTCCTCGTTGTCGCGGCATGCGAGTTGATATCGCTGCTTCGCCGACATCTGCATGGGCAGCATGACGCCGAGCGCATAGAAATACTCGGCTGGCACTTTGAATGCGGGCGTCAGGGTACCGCCGCCGCTTTGGACCAGCACGACATCGGCTCTGCTGATCGATGTGGTTGGACTCGGTACACCGGGGTTGACCGGAAAGACCATCAGCGCCATTTCGGCGTCGATGCTCATCTTTTCACAGGCCATCGCGCAACCGAGTGCAAACGTGTAGCGAGCCAGCCGATCGACGTTGGCGTTATGCGTTGCGTAATAGCTGTTCAAGTTGCCTTCGAACTGCTGCCGGTTCTGTTCGAGCTGGTTGCCGATCGTGCCGTCGTTCGGAGGATTTGTATATAACGCGCCTAGATCGTCGAATCCGGTCGTACCACTTGCAGGTGCCGCCGGTAGCGGATCTTGCGGGCCCCAGATGATTTCATTGGCGATATGCGTCGCCTGGGCGGGCGTGATGTCGGTGATTGCGGGCACTGGCCCCTGATCCGCAGCCAACACCGTTTGCACGGCGGTCTTGAGCGATTCGAAATCGGGTGCCTGCCCCTGGCTCAAATCGATTTGGGCGAGACCGGGCGACAGCGGGCGAGGGAGGGACAGATAGATCCCGACCTCGCTGGCCGGGATGGCAGGATACGTTGCCGGCGCAGGCAACGCGCCGACGGTCACGACGTTGACGTCATAGTAGACGAGCCTGCTCGCGATCTTCGTGCCACCGCGGCTGATTTCGAGCCGGACGTCGGGCGTCACGTATTCCTTGTATCCGGCGGGCGGCGTGATCGGGATCACCGCCGTTGCTTCGGATTCGGCGTAAATCGTGAGAGGCAGCGGTGGAATCGGCGGCGTGTAATGCTGGACGATGGTCGTGCCTGGATCGGGGATCGGTGGCGCGGCCGGTGCCACGAATGCGGCATCACCGATATGCTGGCCCACTTTGGGATCGCCGACGCTCAGATCGAAGGCCGAGATTTTCAGGCCGGTCAGAAAATCGCTGAAACGCGTGCCACCGATGGGTGTGTCCGGGTGGAGCCGGATCACGAGTATTTGCGGCATGGTCTATCTCCTCGGCACAAATCGAGCTGTCGCCCGGAGTCTTGTTTCGTCGAAGTCGACGTTGCTCAGCTGTAGCGGCTCACACGCGTTAACCTTCCCGGTGCCGCATCAGGAGGGGTTTCAGAAGTTGATTCAGCAGCGCCAGTCTCGATACGAGCGCCGAGTCGCGAGGGCCGAATGGCCACAGTCTTCGTCGCGTATCGATCATGGCGTTATCCGGTTACCGTTGGTGGCCAACTGCGCCTTAAGCATGGAGTGCGGTGCCCAGTCGCGGGACCCGAGCAGAAGGACCAGGTGGCCGAAGAGGCGGCTCGCGAACAGGAGGGCGGACCAAGCCCTCACGCCATCGAGTTTTGCATGGCGATGCCCCAGCACGACCGGGCCCATCCTGCCCATCATCGGCCAGGTAAGCAGCGCGCCCGGCGGCAGGACGGAGAAGTCGTCCGTCGGGGCGATGAAGCATTCGTGAGGAACTGGTTTCATACATTTCCGTTTGCGAGAAATAGTGAGCGATTCAATCCGGCTTCGCGCCCGTTTTTCGCTTCACGACATTCAAATATTTTCCTTTCAAACTTTCCGTTTTGATCGAGTTTCCCTGTTGCGTGAATCGATGCCAGGCAATGTCGCTATGGCGCCACGGCGTCGATTTTCGCTGGTCGGTGCCGTATGATGAGACACCTTCGCTGCCGAAGACTTCGAGGCCGGTAATTTTTGCGAGCCGATAAGCGAAGGTATCCTCAATCGGTCCGGTCCATGTGGACTGACCGACATGCGTACCTTCTTTACCGCCAGCGGTTCTGCACCCTGCCAAGACAATCGTCGCGGCCTCATCGAACACGATCTTCTTGTCGTTGATCATTTTTTCCAGGTCCGATAGTTTGGCCCCACGCTTGGCGTCGAACGTGGCACCGGGGGGCGGCTTGTCGGTGTATAGGCCGCTGCCAGGTCCTTCACCGCCCGGTCCCCAGGGAGTGCCATGGTGCAGGATCACGAGTTCCTTGATCGTCCCAGCGTTCTGGAGTGCCTCGAGTAACGCTTTGCCGGAATCGACTTTCACGACATCATAGCCTTCGGCTTTCAATGCCTTCTCAGACGCCGAAAACTCATTCTGCGACTTATGATAAGCACTCCACGCCTTCTCGTTTGCTTTGTATTCTTTCAAATCGGAATCGTATTTCTTTTTCGCTGCTTCATACGTTTTCATGCCTTCCGAGAATTCTTTATCGGCTTTACTCTTGTCTTTTTCGTATTTCGCCTTTTCTTTATCTGAAGCATTCTTTCCGGGATCTTTGATCTTCGCCTTTTGAGGTTTTACGGGCTCCTTGGGTTTGGCGAGTTCCTTTCCCGCCGGCTTGGATTCATTGTGGATGACGATGGCGAGTTTTTTTCCGCTCTGGCCGTCAGGATCGACGAAGCCCGTCGGATTATCGAAGCAATATTGGTAGAGGTTGAGACCTTCCTCCTCGCCTGCCGGATCGCAGGCCGTCCATCGCCCGAGCCACGGCGCGTAGTACCTCGCCCCGTGGTAATACAACCCGCTCTCCTCATCCCGCTCCTTTCCCGTATACCGATACCGCTTCGCCGTCTCCGTCTGGTTGCGCACCGCCTGATAAGTCGAGCTGCCGTAGGGCGCGTATTCCTCGTAAGAGATGATCTGCGCCTGCTCGTCCAGTTCCACGTAACTCGACCCAAGGTGATTGCCGAACTGGTAGCGGGTGAGTTGTCGTGGCGCTTGGTCGTCGCCCGCCGTGTCGAGCGTGCGCGTCTCCACCAAGGCAATGCGCTGCTTGTCGTCCATCACGTGCAGCGTCGTGCGCTCCAGCGCGGCGGTGCTGGTACCGATGGCACCGCCGTGCCTGCGGAAGATCTCGAAGCCGCCGAGGTAGATGCGCTCTTCGGTGAGACCCGGCGCCTTCTCCCACACCTTGCGCACGCGCTGGCCTGAGGCGTCATGCACGTAGTAGGCCGTGCCGCCACCGCCCAGATTGGCTTGCCGCAACTGGTCCTTGTAGTCCCAGTGCATATTCGGCCCAGGCAGGCCGCCGCCCAGGTGCGGCATGCGCAGCATGTTGCCGTGGGCATCGTGCATATAACTTTCCGGCTGCGGCGTGTTGCCTGCCGGGTTCAGCGTCGTGCGGGTCAGGCGGTTGCCGGCCTTGAGCAGCGCACCGCCGTTACCGTCTTCGATCAGGCTTGGATCAAGGTAGTCGTAGGTGCGCGTCCAGCCCGCATTTGCCGGACCGCCGCCGCGGTGCTGCATCTGCAGGAAGTTGCCGACGGCGTCGTACACGTAGCGCTCGATGTACGTACCCATGGCGTTGCCGTCGTTGGGGGCGAAGCGCCCGGCAGCGTCGGCACTTGCCAGGCCCACGCGTCCGGCGTCATTGTGCGAATGGGCGATGGGGGCGCCGCCCCGGCCCAGGTGCTCGCGGCCCGTGGCTTGGATCAGCCGGTATAGGGCGTCATAGACGTAGTCGTTGCTCGGCTCGACGCGCTTGTTCCTGAAGTAAATCGTCTGCTGCGCGTCGTCCTGGATGTGGGTGATGTTGCCGGCCGGGTCGTAGGTGTAGTGCAGATTCTGCACTTGCTTGCCCGGCCAGCCGGCAACGGGCGGCCGCGGATCGTCGCCGGGGAAGTCCGCCGCCTTGCGCTTGGTCAGCAGTTGATCAAGTCGGAAGGTGAGCGGGTCGTAGCGATAGAAGGTGCGGGTGCCGTTCTTGTAGTCGATGCGCAGGCGCTGGCCTTTGGCGTCGTAGTCGATGTTGGCGACGCCGATCGGCGATGGGGCTTCGCTGGCGGTGTCCAGCAGTTCGACGGGTTCTGCCGCGCGCTCCAGCCACACGTCCACCCGTTCCAGCAGGTTGGCCTCGTTGAACACCGGCTGGATGACGTTGAACTGGCCGCGTCCCTGACTGCTGTGCGGCGGGATGGACTGGACCGGGCGGTCGAGTGCGTCGTAGCAGGTGCTGCCCTCGAAGCATTCGTCGTCCAGCTTGGGATCCAGCCGCCAGTTGGGGATGGCGATGTAATCGCTGACCAGTTGCCGCGTGCTGCGCAGCAGGTTGCCCTTGAAGTCGAAAGCCTTGGTCGGGTTGCCATTGACATCGAGCCGCGCGTTGATTGCCACTCCCGCGGAATCGGAGTGCCGATAGATGCGGGTGCGCAGGTTGAGCACTTCGGCGTTCGGCAGCGTCTCGCCGTACTCGATCTTCTCGACCAGGATGTCGAGGTTGAGCGTGCGTGGGTCGGACTCGCTGGTCGTGCCGCGCACGGTGTGCTCTGTCGGGCGGCGCAGCGCGTCGTGGCGGGTGGTGAAGCCATGGCCGCGGCTGTCCCAGGCGCGGATGGGTTTGCCCGCCACGTCGTTGAGCATCCAGCGTGCACCGGCCTCCATGCTGAGCTGGTGGATGCGGTTGCCCAGCACGTCGTAGGCGTAGCGCATGACGATGCGGCCGAGCGCGTCGCCGGCCTGCTGGATGGCATCGCGCACGGCGCGCTGGTTGCCTTCGATGTCGAGCTCGACGCGGGTGGCGAAACTTTCTTCGCTGCCATCGAGGTCGTGGCCGGGGCAAACGACGCGATTGCGCGCCACGGTCAGGAAGGGGCGCCCCAGGACATCGAAATGGGCGGTGGCAGGGGTGTCGGCATGCGCTTCGGCGCGCAAGGCGGCGTTGCGTTCGTCCATGCCCATGGCACCGCCAATTCGCTGCGCGCGCCAGGTCTGCCAAGTGGCCGGTTGGGTCCTGAAGTATTCGGCGACGTAGCCGCTAATGTCAGCGTCGGTGCGCGGGTCGCCGGTCTGCACGTTGCGCGGCGCGCACGTGTCGTTGACGTCGTAGGTGGTCTGCTGCCACGGGTCGAACACCACCTTCTCATAGGTGTGGTTCGGGTGCAGCGTGGCGATGACGCGCTCGGCCGGGTCGTAGAACAGCACGGGGCTGACGCCGATGCTGACCTCGAACTCGAAGCGATGGGTGTCGGTGAAGAAGGGCTCGAACTGGCGAACCGGCTTGCCCTTGTTGTTGAAAACCGTCCAGCCACTGCCGGCCCAGCGCGGGCTCACGTCATGCGGTGTCGTCACGGGCTGACCATCCGCGCCGATGACGATCCTGCCGGTAGCGTCACGCTGGGGCACCGGACCGGGTTCGGCCTGGATCTTCTTCTGGATCTCGCGGCCGAAACCGTCGGAGTACGAAAAGCTGAGCTGGATCTTCAGGCCCTGCGGTGGCAGCGGTGCGCTGGCATGCGTTTCGCGGGCGAGCGTGGCGGCGCAGGCCGGCTGCCACTTATCCGGATTGTTGGGGTTGGCCTGGCGAGTACGGCGGAAGCGGTCCAGGTCGTAGACGACGCGCGTGGTCGCATCTTTCAGCAGCCCCACCGCGGCCGCATGCGGATCATCCGCATCGAAGAAGCCGTCGAGCTGAGCTTGCGTGAGGTTTGCAACGAAGCCGGCGAGCGTGTCGCCTTCCACCGGCGCGGGCGCCGGTTTGCCCATGACCGCGGTGCCCACCACCATGCCCAGCGTATCGAACGCGACTTCGGTCCGGTTCCAGTTCGGGTCGCTGACCAGACGCGGCTGCAGGACGCGATAGTCGTTGGCGTAGACGGTCACGCGGTTGCCAAGGGCATCGCGGGTCTCCGTCATCAGCAGGTCGCGGGCATCGAAGTCGACGAAGGCGTGCTGGCCGAACGGATCGCGGTAGCGGCGCGACAAGAAGAAGTGGTCCCGGGCCTCCGCCAGTTCGGTAGAGGCGCTGTCGGCGGGATTCGCGCTGTAGAAGGCTTGCCCCGAGGGCACCCACCAGTGATCATCCGCATCGCTCGCCGGGAAGCGGCCATCCGCCTTGAGAATCTGGCTTCGCAGGTAACCGCCCCGGTTGCCGGCCTGGCCACCCAGCACCGCCTCGGGATCTGGAAGCAGAGGCTCGTCGGCCTGCCCCTGGCGTGGACGCTGGAAGACCTGGTCGAGCAAGCCGTCAGTGAAGGCAAGCTTGTAGCTTTCGCCGGGCAAAGCGCGCGGTTGCAACTCACCAAGCGGCAGGAGGCCGCTGAGGTCGTCGCGCCGATAAAGCGTGCGTCGCGCTTCGATGGGGCGACGGCGTTGGCTCCCGGCGGCTGTGGCCTCGTAACCGACTTCCGGGGCGGTGAACTTGTGACGCAGGCGGCCGGGAGCGGCCGGATCGGGCTCGACGAAATCGGAGGCCCGGTAGCGACCGGCCGGGCCTGTGGCCGTGTAGCCCGTCAGCTCGAAAGTAATCGACTCGCAGGACAGCGGATTGCGATGGGCGTCGGACGATCCGATGGCGTTGGTGACGCGGTTTTCCGTGTAGGTGAGCAGCGCCGTTGTCTGGCGGTCGCGATCCCATTGCGTCCAAAGCGGCGAGAGCCGGCGCCCGTAGCCGATTGCGGCCTGCTTGAGTACGTTGCCGAAGTCATCGACTTCCAGGGTCAGCGCGTGCTGGATGCGCGGATCTGCTGGATTGCGCTCGTAGTGATAACTCAGCGCCTCGTTCACATGGCTGAAAAAGACCGCGTGAAGGTTCGCGCCGCGTTTCTGCAGGGCGCGGATGGTGAAGTTCTGCTCGGTGACGGTATAGGGCGTGCGGGCGCGCCGGATCTGTTGCGGCGTCGCGCCTGGGTGATCCGCGTCGTCGGCATAGACCTCCTGGCGCAGCATGGAGCCTTTGAGGGCACGGCAAGCCTCGCGCGCTTCGTCCGGCGTCAGGTCCGCTGGGACAGTGGAGTCATCAAGCAAGAGCGGTCGCGCGGCTTCGACGGTCAGTCCGGGCTCACGGAAATACTCGCTTTCGAAGTGGCGCGAGAGGCGTTCCCAACCGAGGTAGACGCCAGTATGGAACCAGGTCTTGGTGTGCACTGGCGGCACATGCGATGCAGCGGCGACGTTATCTGCCAGGACGCTGCCGTCGGCGACGGCTGCGAACTGTTCCGTGTCCCATTGCTCCACCATGCCGAAGCCGCGGAACTCGCGCTCCTCGCCGTCGAAATAGCCATGGTGGTAGGCGTAGCGAGTGGCGAAGTGGTTACGGCTGATGTGGTCGTAGGTTTCCACGCGCTCGACCACGTGCACCGGGAAGGGCAGCCGGGTGATCCACGGTTTGCCGTCGCGCTTGTCCTGCAGGTAGAACTTGGTCGAGGGGGCGTAAGTGACGCGCGTTTCCGTGCCAAGGTTGTTGACTGTCTTGACCAGCAGATGGGCCTTGATGCCACCCATCAGGTTGACATAGCGCATCGGCCGTCGCGCATCGCCCGGCAACGGGGAGGACCAGACCAGGCAGGCGGTGCCGTTGCCGAGCAGGTCGGTCGGGACGATGCTTGCGAGGTCATCGATGCGTGGAAACACCTTCAGCGTGTGCGGCTGGCTCCAGCCGTTGCCGGACTGGTTGAAGTACAAGCGCACGCCGTCGCGGTGGAGATAGATGATGTCGGTGGTGCCGCTGCCGTCGATGTCGGCCAGGTGGATACGCGCGTGGTCGAACTGGTCCGGGTTGTCGAACCAGGGCGCGTTGTCCATCGTGACCTTGGCGCCGAAATGGCCATAACCCAGGTTGGGCCAGTAGCAGGCTTCGCCGTTGCGAATGCGGCAGATGTCGGTGAGGCCGTCGCCTGAGAGGTCGGCCAGGTAGATGGACTGGGTGCCGTCGGAGAAGACGATGCGCGGGCCTCTTTCCTCGTCCAATTCCAGTGCAACGCGGCGGGCGGGGCCGAAGCCCTCGTCGGCGAGTGACGCATGCCAGACGAAGGCGTCGTCTTCGGTGATGAGCACGTCGGCGCGGCCATCGCCGTCCAGATCGACGAACTTGAGGTTCGGGTCGCGCAGGTCGAGGTTCAGGCGCGAGGTGAACGGGCGGAAGGGCTGCCAGCCCTCTGCGTCGTCATGCTCGTACAAGCCGGGGACGGGACCGTCCATGACAACGACGTCGGGCTGGCCGTCGCCCGCGAGGTCCATGAAGTCCGCCCCGCTGCTCAGGGCCACATTGGGCTTGAGCGCGATGTTTTCGAGCGGCGCGAACGCTGCCGTGCTGGTCAGCGGGCTCAGGTTGCGCTTGTAAAACCAGGCATCGGCCTGCTCGGTGAGGATGCCGGGGATACCTTCGCCGTGCAGATCAGTCCATCGGTAGGCGCTGCCGTTTACGCCAATGGGGAGATTTTCGAGACTCGACGGATCGACTTCCTCGACGGTCTCCTGTACGGTGGGCTTGCTGTATTCGAACTGTACCGGCGGCAGGCTGCGACTGTCGTAGCTGCCATTGTCGCGGCGGTAGCCGGTCTGCGCGACGGCTTCCAGAAAAGTGTAGACGGGATTGAGGGCATCGGTGGGGTTGACTTCGTTCGGGTAAGTGAAGTCGGTCGAGCGCACGAGGCAATTCCGATCGACGCCGACTTCGCCTGGAAAATGGTGGAACATCAGGACGCGCTGGCAGAGCCGGTAGGTACGAACCTCAAACCCTGCGCGGCAGGACGAGAACGGATCCGGTCGTGAGGGCCAATGCTCTGCGTCGTGGGGGGCCGGCGCTTTGGCGTCGTGTTCGCCGTAGTCGAAGACAACCTCGAAGTGCCACGCGTCGCTGCCGTCAGGCGCGCCGGCATCCGGAGGTTCCGGCCAGGCCGCGTCGGCCTTCAATTCTGGAAAGTAGGGCGAGCGATTGCCGTAACGAATGCGCTTCAGATAACGCTGCGCTGAACGGGACTGATGGGTGCGGTTACGTTCGTGGGCCTTGGGCAGGTTGGTGCGGGCCGAATCCTCGAAAACGTGTGCCGAGTCCTCCGCCTTGTAGCCGTAGACGACGACGTTGCCCTTGTCATCGTGACTTTGGCAGATCAGCCAACTGAAGATGCGGCGTGGGTCTGCAGGATCCGCAATACGGCTATCGGCCGTCTTCCCGTACCAAGCGGTGATGTTGTCATGAGTGATGGAGCGCCAGAACACATCGGTCGCGTCGGTCGTGTTCGTCCATCGCTCGATGTGCGCAAACAGGCCCTCGATGCGCGGTCGGTAGCGACGGACGCGGAAGATCCGGCCATTTACCGTTCTGGGTGGAAGCGCTTCTCGCACCCATTTTCCGCTGGCATCCTGCACAAGGACAGGCACCAGGTCTTCCGCGCCAGAAACGATGAAAACGTCCGAATCGACAGCGTCGCAATACTTCGGTAATCCCTTGTCGGTCTTGCGCGTGACCGACGGCAGGGAAAGGCTCCAGCCGAAGCCGAACGGGCCATTCCCGGCGCCGGAGTCGTAAGAGAGTGAGAGTTGAGGCCCGAAACCGGAACGGCCTGGGCTGGTGGCGATCGGCACCGACATCGATCCCGTGCCGGTCACCGGATTGGCGGCGAATTTCTCGCCAATACCGCGAATGGCACCGCCGCCTTTGGGAAGCGTCAGCGCAGGCGTGCTGACACCGGGTGGGGGGGCCGCCGCATGCTCGTCGTCTTCACGTCTTCGCTGAAGATTGGCCAAGGTCCCACCTTTTCAGTCGTCTCCGTTTTGGTGGCGCCAAGGCCATCGACTTCAACGATACGTGCGCCCTGCTTATATTCTTTCAAAGGCAAATGTGCAATGGAAAGTGTTCGAGGAATGTTGTCCATTTATAGGCGAGGAATACCGCTTCTAGCAAGGAGCTGGCACTCGCAATCTGGGTGGGTGGAACCGAGACATGAAAGATTTACCTGCTTGTCATGAATTTTCGTTCCGCCGCTTTATCGCTGGCTCAGGCCCCGGCCGTTCCACTTATCCGACTGTCCGAGTTTGCGAGGCCATCTCTCTGGGCCGAGTGTTGGCGTCAAACGATCTTCGATGCGTGGATTGAATTGGCCGGGCGACTCGATATCGTGCTGGCGTGAACGCACGCTACTGCGCCTGCATCCGCTCGTGGATCCAGCGCAGACGCTCGCGCGGATAGGGCCCGTAACAGCTCTCGTCGACGAACAGCGCCTGCGCGATTCCCGGGAGGCGCTTGTTCAGCGCTTTTTCGAACCAGGCGATGGCGAGGTCGGCGCGCCCCATGCCGAGTGCGACATCGCCCAGCACGCAGCACGCCTCGGCAAGCTTGGGATCGAGGCGATACGCGGCCATCGCATAGCGGCGGGACGCCTCGAGTTCGCGCATCAACAGCGCGCAGGTGGCGGCGCCCAACACGGCAGCGTAGCGCCCGCCCTGGAATTCAGCCTGCCGCCAATAGCGCACATAGAGGGGAATGGCCTCGGCATGGCGCTTGGCGAGCCGGAGGGCGCGCGCGTGATAGAACACTGCCCGCAAATCGTCGGGATCGTCGCGCAGTGCCGCCGCGCAAAGACGCAGATCACGCTCGACCGCCGATTCCTTGCCCGTCTTGTCCGGCTGGTTGGTCAGCGTGGCGCAGTCCGTCCGGCACGTCGGCTCCCGCAAGGCGATCCATTCGTGCACCCGCCCGTGCCACGTCGACCACGACCGCTTCCGGAACACTCTCGGCACATACCAGCGCGTGCCGCCCGACAGGATCGCCAGCTCGATCGCCTGCAGATCGCGCATGCCGATCAAGCGACGCCACTCGGCACGATCGTGTATCGCCAGCACCTCGTCCGCATCGATCGACAGGATCCAGCCGTCGCGCACCATCGCCAGCGCCGCATTGCGCGCCGCGGCAAAGTCGATCAATCTGCCGTGCGCGTCCGCGAGCGCCGGCATCACTTGCACCCTGGCACCGAATTGCCGCGCGAGATCGACTGTCTCGTCGGTGGAGCCGCTATCGACGACGCAGCATGCATCGACCCATGGCATCAGGGACGTCAGGCATCTCGCCAATACGCTCACTTCGTTATGGACGATCAGGCAGGCGGTCAGCATTGCTTGAGATATGCGAAATAACGGAATTTCAAGTTATATCTCCTATAATCATTGCACGCAGTCACCATGCAACGATTACCGTGACATTGCGGCGCGTCGTGTGTTGACGGGGATTCCCTCCACATCGTCATGGAAAGGAGCAGACGTGGCAACTACAAAGAAATCCAACAAAGTTTCCGCCGTTAAATCCACCAGTCCCGCCGCCAAGCGCGGCAAAAAGGCACTGACCATTTCCATCGATCTCGACGCGCTTGAACAGCTCTACAAGCGGCGCTATGAAATCACGCTGGATGGCGGCGACACGAAAGGCGGATCGATCCGGCGCGCCGACGGCGACACGAAGGGCGGCATCATCATCCGGCCCGCTGAGCAACGCATCAAGACCGCTGCGAAAAAGGTAACCGCGAAAAAGACAGCTGCGAAAAAGACAGCTGCGAAAAAGACAGCCGTGAAGAAACCCCCCGCGAAGAAGCGTTCCGCGAAAGCCAAGGTCTGACCCATCGCGCGCGCAAGCACATCTTGTCGATGCGAGGCGCTGCGGCGCTAACCGACGCGGGCTGCGCCGTGCTGCGTGCACGTGCGCGGGACACGGCGCCGATCGGCTGCGGGCAGCCTGACGGGCCTGACTGGCGCCTCGACCCGCGTGACGAACGCATCGCTTGGGGGGCGACATCGCAGGACGACGAAGACCTCGACGTCTCGCGTGACGATCACGACGCGCTGATCATCCGGCGCGGGTTGCGCGCGCGTCGCCCGCTCTATTTTCGGGTCGAGGGCGACAGGATCGAATGGGATCAGGATCCGCTGCGGCTGCTCCGGACGCTCGGGATCAAGTGCGAACTCGATGTCGGCTCGCTGCTGCATTTGCTATGGCGAGGCCGGCCGCGGTCGGGGCATGCGCTGCTGCATGGCATTCAGGCGCTGCAGGTCGGCGAGGCACTGATATGCGCGCCGGGTGCGCCGCCCGTCGTCCGGCGTTTCGCGTGGCCCCTTCAAGTCGCTCCGGTATCGCACGATCCGTCCTGCGTTCAGGAAGAGGCGCTGTCGCGTCTTCGCGCGTCCGTCGATCACGTCGCCGACGCGGCGCGCGGCATCGCGCTGTTCCTCTCCGGCGGCGTCGACTCGGGATTGCTTGCCGCGCTCCTGCGCGAGCGCCATGCTGTCACCGGCTATACGATCGCCTTCGACGACGACTACGGTCTCAACGAAACCGACTACGCGGCCGTGGTGGCGCGCATCACCGGCATCCGCCACCGGATCGTCCATCTTGACGTCGATCACGCCCGGCAACTGCTGGATCGCGTGCTGGCCGCCCCGCTTCCGCTGACGGCGCCCGCCGCCGTGACCCATGCGGCGCTGATCGAGGCGACCGTCGCGGATGGACACGCCGTTGCGGTCTCCGGCCTGGGCGCGGACGAATGCTTCGGTGGCTACCACAAGCCCCTGACGTGTCTCGCGGCCCAGATGCATCATCAGCGCCGGCTCGGCGTCGACCTTCCCGGTTTGTACAACCTGACGACCGCACGCCTGCTCGGTCTCGACGATGTGTTGTTCCTCGGCATCGCGGAATTCTTTTCCCTCGACGAGATGCGGCGCCTGAGCCGGGATCCGAAGGTCGTCGACGCGTTGCTCGCGGACGACGTCGTGTTCTATCGGCAGTTGCTCGCGGTCAAGCCCCAGGCGCTGCCGACGGAGGCGATGTCCGCGCACGAGTATGTGTTCCGGATCGGCGAACTCCTGCTGCCGGCGCTCGCGGACAATGCGCTCATGCACGGCACGCACCTCGATTTCCCGTTCCTGCGCGAGGATGTCTACGGCTGGGCGTCAGCGATCGATCCCGGCCTGAGCTACTGGTACGAGGCGGATGCCTGGTGGGCCAAGCGCCTGTTGCGGCAGGTCGCCGCCCGCTACCTGCCGCCGGAGATCGTGATGCGCAAGCGGCAAGTCCTGCTCGCACCGATCGCGCATTGGCTGCTGGACTTGCGGTTTCGCACGCGCGTCCTCGATGAGGTCGCCGACTCCGACCTGTGGAGAATCGCGCCGCTGACCACGCGATTCCGGACCGCCTTGCTGTCGAGGCTGCGCGCCTATGACCATCTCGACGACGACGGCCGGTGGCACGAACAGCTATGGGCGATCCTGGTTCTGTGTGGCTGGATCAATCGCCATTCGACATCGAGGTAGGAGAGTGATTCGGTCATGCGCGACGTCGATCTGATCATGGTGGGCTCCGGCTCGCTGGCTCACGCGGTGTTAATGAGTCTTGCCGGATGCGGCGACACGCCGATGGACGTGATTGTGGCGGCGCGCAACGAGACGGCCGTGCATCACATGGCGACGCTCGCCAATGCGCTCGGCGGCCAAAGCACGGGCCGCATTGTCGTGACTCCCGTCGCATGTGACTACTCGTCCGCATCATTGGCGCGCTTGTTCGACGCATATCGGCCGCGCATCGTGTTGACCCTGGCGTCGATGCAATCGCCGTGGGCGATGACGCGCGGATGGCAAAAACTCGTCGCGCGGTTGGGCTACGGCTGCACGCTGCCGTTGCAGGCAGCGCTCGCGGACCGGGTCATGCGGGCAGCGACGGCTGCGCATCCCGGCGCCCATCTGTTGAACGGCTGCTATCCGGACCTGACCAATCACGTGCTGACCAGGCGCGGCATTCCGGTCGCGGGAGGGATCGGCAATATCGCCATCGTCGCGTCGATGTTGCGCATTCGCACCGATCACGCGCCTCTCTCGTTGCTCGCGCATCACGCGCACGTCGGCGCGATGATACGCGGCGCATGGGACAGACTGCCCGCGCCGGCGGTATGGCTGGACGGCCGCCGTCTGCCGGAACATGAAGCCGCTGCATTGATCACGCCCGAGCGCCTGCCCGCCGACGCCACGCTGAACAGCCTCACGGGCGCGCTCGCCGCGCCGATGCTGCGTGCACTGTCAGGTCGTGCCGACGCATGGCAGGGGCATGCGCCCGGTCTGCACGGACGGCCCGGCGGCTATCCGGTGCGTGCGGACGCCGCCGGTCTCCATCTCGCGCTGCCGCCCGGCATGACGCCCGAGCAGGCCGAGCAATTGAACGGATCGTATGCGTTGCACGACGGCGTGACCGTCGAGGACGGGCGCTATGTATTGACCCGCTCGCTCGACGATGCGGAACGCGCGCTCGATATCCGCTTGCCGGCGGCGATTGCCGCGTGGCGGGCCGACGCGCTCGACGAACAAGTCGCGTTGCTGGTGCGCTTGCGCACGATTATCGATGCGATGGAGGCCTCAGCTGGCTGACACCGGGCTGCGCGTCGTCGAGCGCAAGGCGTCTTCCTCATAGGTCCCGAGCCAATCCCCGCGATCGTAGTTGGCCAGGGCTTGCCGGAACATGCGGTCGCGGCTTTCCCAACGATCCTGAACGGGTGGATAGTGACGAATGCGCGCGTTGTCGTCGTGGGACACATGCAGCACGGCACCGCTCTGGCGCCGCGTGAGCCCGGCGCTCAGCGTCAGCCGCGCGATCATGTCCTGGTCCTCCCAGCCCCAGCCCACCAGGTATCCGTTGTAGCCGCCAATGCATTCGAAGCCAGCGCGACGCACCATCAGCAAGCCGGGCGCCTGGCGTGTGCCGTCCGCTGCATCCTCTTCGTTGTCGATGATCTCGAGCGCACGTCCGTTGGCAAGCCGCAGCTTCAGCTGATAGCCGAACATCGCGACCTGACCGGCCTTGCGCGCGTTGCGCACCGTCTCCGTCACGCCCGCGACAGTTCCGAAGGTGTCGGGATTGGCTTGCAGCTGCCGGACCAGCGCGTCGAGTTGCCCGTCCGGAATGACGATGTCGCAATCGCAGAAGAACAGGAGCGGACGACGTGTATGCGCGGCGCCGATATTCTGGGCGCGGGCCTTGTTGAACCAGCCGGATTCGTCCACGTGCACCACCTGGACGTTCGCCGCGTGTTCGGCCATCAGGTCGCGCAGTTGGTCGGCGTCTCCGCCGTAGTTGACCACGGTGACGCCGCCGTCATGCCGGGCGGCGAGTTGGCACAAGGAGGGAAGCGCCTGTCGCAGCTCGTGCCGCCCTCTCCAGGTGACGACGATATCCAGGCTGAGCGGCTCGAGAGTTGACATGTTGGCTTTCCTTGAGAATCCTAATGTCAGGGCAGTATCGATCCCCATCCGGCAAAGGGAATCGCATCCGAGATGAATAACACTACCGGCAAGCGCGCGACGTCCGACAGACAGCTGGTGCGGCCAGAACTGGCCAATCCCAGTGTAGCACCGCGGGTGCGGGATGCGATATTGGCGGGATTGCGCGCCAACGGCGGCGGCCACCTGGGCGGCACCTTGAGCTGCGTCGATATCCTGCTCGCGCTGTTCGCCGTGCGTGCAATGTCCGCGCTTGATGCGACAGGCGACGCCCTGTTGCTATCGAAAGGCCATGCGAGCATGGCGCTATACGCGGTGTTGCAGCAGGCCGGCGTCGACCTGGGGCCACTCGGCAGGTTCGGTACCGCCGGCTCCGCGTTGCAGGGTCATCCCGATCGTACGCGGCTGGCCTGCATTGACTTTTCGTCGGGTGCGCTTGGGCAGGGCGTCGCCGTCGGGCTGGGCATGGCGCTCGCGCGCGACGCGCGCCACGTGTGGGTGGTGCTGGGCGATGGGGAATGCCAGGAAGGCATGGTATGGGAAGCGGTGATGCTGGCGGCCCGCTACGGCGTGCCGAATCTGCACGTGATCGTGGATCTCAACGGGGAGCAGGAATGCGGCTGGGCGCACGACGCGCGACTGGATTCCACCCCCTTGCCCGACGCCCTTGCCAAGTGGCGCGCATTCGGCTGGCGCGCCGACGAGGTCGACGGGCACGACATCGACGCATTGGTCGACTTCGTGCATGCCCATGCCGAAGGGCCCCGGCATGGGCCGACCGTCCTGCTGGCGCGCACCGTCAAAGGCCACGGCCTCGAACTCCAGCTCGATCGGTTTCGTCGTCACTGCACCCAATTGTCCGGGGACGAGTGGGCGCGCATCACGGGCTTCGGCCACGCTCTGGATCGATGAGAGGCTTGCCGCATGAAAAGACTGGCGATCTCGATTGTCGACGCGCTGCGAAGGAAGGCGGAACAGAGCGACCGTCTCTGGGTGCTCGACGGCGACCTGGGCGATTCCTACGGCTTGTACGATGCGCTGGGGCGGCCGGTGTTCTCCCGCTTCGTTCAGGCAGGCATCGCGGAACAGGCGCTCATCGGTGTCGCGGCCGGGCTGGCCGCGAGCGGGCAATGGCCCTGGGTGTTCTCGTTCAGCGCATTCCTGTGCCATCGGGCCGCGGATCAGATCCGCACCTGCGTCGCGTCGCAAGGGCTGCCCGTCGTGATGATCGGCTCGCACGCGGGCGCGGCGAGCGGCACCAATGGCGCGAGCCATGCCAGCCTGTCGGACCTCGGTGTCCTCGCATCGATCGGCGGCGTGGATCTCTGGGCCCCCGCGGATGCCGCCGACATCGAACTGATCGTCGGGTCACTGGTCGATTCGCCGCGGCCGGCCTATGTGAGAACGAGCCGGGAGCCGGTCGGCGACCTGCGATTGCCGGCGGGTGTCGTCCGGGGTAACGGTGTGGTCGGCGAGACCGTGCTGCTGTCCTGCGGATACGCATCGCACTGGGCGCAGGAGGCCGAGCAGGCGTTAACGGCCGACGGTGTGCCGATTCCGTGGCGGCACATCGCGCATGTCTGCGAAGCCGTGCTCGCCCAATGGATCGCGAGCCAGCCGCGCCTGCGGGGCATCGTGGTCCTCGAAGACCATGGACCGGCCGGCGGCCTGGCCGACACCGTTCGCAGGATCGCACCGCCGGGCGTGACCGTTCGCGCGCTGTCGTGGCCGTCGGGATGGTATGGCGAATCGGGCGCGATCGCCGACCTGAGACGCGCGCATGGCCTGGACACCGGTGCTCTCGTGCGCCGAATCAAGGAATACATGACGTGAAAGCACAAGCGAACCCACGCGGGACCCTCGCGAAAATTCTCGATCCGATATCGATCGATGCGTTCGTGCGCGAGTCGTTCGGCAAGCGCCCGCTCCTGATTCGCGGGCAACCGGGAAAGTTCGATTTCCTGATGAAACCTTCACGCATGATCTTCGGATTGGACAAGGTCACAGAGATTCGCTGCGTGTTCGGAGGCTTGAAGCAGGCGACCATCGACCCCGCCGATATCCGGGAGATGTACGAGGCTGGCGCCACCATCTGCGTGACAGACATGCAGCTCGCGCATCGTTCGCTGCGGACGGCGGCCCGCAACGTCCGGCGGGAAATCGGCTTCGCCGGGCGGGTCGATTTCCGCGCGTATCTTTCGCCGCCGTCCTCGGGCTTCGACTTTCATTACGACGCGAGGACCGCCACCACGTTGCAACTCGATGGGGAGAAGACCTGGTGGTACGCCACGTCGCCTCATACGATGTTTCCGACGGAGAATTCGGCGCGCACCGACATGGCCGCCGTGCGTCGAGCCGTTGCGCGGCAGACAATCCGAAAGGTCACGTTATATCCGGGCGACCTGCTCTGCCTGCCGCCCGGCGTGTGGCACAAGGCGCGGGCGGGCGGCGGCGGATCGCTCGCGCTGAACATGGCATTCAACCACAGCGGCGCGACTGTCGGCGACGTCCTGGTCGATGCGCTGAAAGCGTCGCTGGCAGGCATGCCCGACGCCATGCGGCCGTTCGTGACGGGCGCGAACCGTGCCGGCGCTGCCGAGCTGGAACCGCATATCGCAACCTGTATCGCCGCGCTGCGAGACACGCTGGCATCGCTCGACGGCAAGCGCATCGCGTCGCGGCTCGCAAGCGTCGCGGACGAGGCCGAACCTACCTGAGCGAGTGGCCTGCGATGCGCGACGCTCCAATCGATCCAGATCGTCTGAACGCCACGCTGGCCCTCGTCGCGGATGCGATGCGCATTGCGCATTCCGGCTCGACGCTCTGGGATCACCTGCTGGGAACCTATGAGGTGCTGTCGGGGTGGGGCACCGATCCTGACATCCGTTTGGCCGGTCTGATTCACAGCATCTACTCGACCCAGTACTTCCGTCATCGTGTCGTGGCGCCGGGCGAACGCGTTCGGGTTGCGATGGTGGTCGGCCAACGTGTCGAAGCGCTCGCACATGCATTTTGCGTTCTCGATCGTGGCAGCCTTCGTCGGATGTCCGTACGCCTCGACGTCGAGCCGGTGCGCAGGCCTTTACGCATACGGACGCACGCGGGCGACAGTGAAATGCGTGTGTCGGTCGCGCAGTGCCGGGCATTGCGGCTGATCGATCTCGCCAACGAAGCCGAGCAGCGCAGAAGCCTGTTCCGGGTCGACAGGCTGTGGCTTTCCTGCGTGTGCGAAGGATTTCGAAGCATCGGTTTCGTGCCACGATCGTTCATTCGTGCGCCTGCCGTCAGCGACGTACAGGAGCGCCGGCTGTCCACGCTGTATGAGCAGGCGCTCGCCGCTCCCTCCAGCCACGCGCCGCAAGCGCTCAGGGCCTGCATTCAACTCGTGCCCGAATGCGCGGAGCCGAGGTTCCTGCTGGCCGCCTTGCGGCTTCAGATCGGTGACTTTCATGCCGGCTACGTGGAGGCCTCGACGGGAATCGCCAATCTGGATGGCTGGGGCGCCCCATGGGATGCACGGGTTCCGGCTCAAGGGTGGCGGTTTCTGGGCGAGCAGCTCGCGATGGCTGCTCGCGCAACGAACCGGAATATGCCCGATATCTATCGGCAGATTCTGAGCCGTATTCGTCAATGAGCCCGCACATATCGATTCGTATGGGTTCACGTGCGGCCAGTCATCGGAGAGACTTGCTGCAAATAAACAATTCGATCCCCGCTATATGCTCATCTAGCCAGTCGAATATCGCTTCCGCCACCTCACGTTCTTAACGACTGATGCTGGCTGGGTGACGAGGGATAGCTGAATTGGCCAGATCCGGGCGCGAAGGCGGGCGCCTACGAGCGGACGACCATATTGCTTGAGAGTAAGGGTCGCCGCGCAGCGGTGCGAATGCACGCAAGGAAGAGGCGACCGAGATAGCCCGGCGGTCATAGCGACATAGCTCATACCCGAAAGGAGACGGCAGCATTTCGTCCGCATCGAGTTTCATGACGCGATAGCGCTATTGTGATAAGAAGGGTTCTCTCAACTTGTTGAGGCTATCGAAGTGCAGCGCCGACACCTGCGCGCGGGCCATGTGCCATGGCGCTACGCCCGGGTGACGCTTCGGTCGGGCCGCGCGAGCCGATGACGCTGAACATCAGCTGATCCATCTCCTTGATGATGTCGGCAAGGACTGTCGTGATGACCGCGAACTCGCGACCATACGAGCCCGCGCGCGCGGCGGCGATGCGCGCATTCAGCGCGACGATGTTGGCTTGCATTGAGATGCTGCCCAATTGTTCGGCGATGCTCGCCTGACGTTTGAGCGCCTCGGCCTCGATGCCGCGTATTTCGTTCTGATACGCGAGCGTAATCTGCTGCAGCAGTTCGAGCAACGGAGTGGCCTGCCTAACGAGCGCGTCGACCTGTTCGTCGGTGGCAGCGCTGCCCGATTCGAGACTCGCGAGCACTTTGGCCGTGTGCGCGATGAAGTGCCGGACATGCTCGTCTGCGCGCGGGGTGCCGAAATAGAGTTGCCTCAGCGCGCTGGAGAACACGCCAGGTAACTGCTCGTTGCCATCGACCAGATCGGCGTGTGCATTCGCGAACATGGCCGCACTTTGCTTCGCGACGTCCAGTGCGGCATCGTCTCCGTGCGAAGCGAGCAGCACGTGCAGCACGATACGTTGCGACAGCATCCGCTGCCGGCCGGCCAAATTGATGAGCTCGCCGATCGCTTGCGCCGAGACCGGGGCGTGAGTCGTATGCGTCTGTCGTTTCATGTGTTGGAAGGTGTAGGGCGGAGATCGCCGATGTGTCGAACCGCATGGGAGCCCTGCGCGCATCCCGGCTCCCTCTGTCAACGAGACAAAAAAATCCCGGAGCGACGCACGCACGAACCGATCGGCCGATCAGCGCAAGAGTCGCTCCCGGACGCCATTGCCCCGCACCGCTCGTGAGAGCGTAGGGAAAACTGGTAAAACGCAAAGGCCGCCGTTGGCCAGTATCGGATCCAACGCAATACCTGTGCCAATTCGTGCTGCCCCGTGCCCGCAGATCGGCCGGCGCTCGCGACTCGACATGTCTGCATTGCGCAAAGCCATGCCGCCGTTAGCGCATCGGGCAAGCGTACGCCATTTCATTGCCGGCTCTGGGGAGCGGCGGTTGAAAATCGATTGGCGCCGAAGTGAAATGAAGGCGAGTCACGCGTGTTGCGTGCGGTGCAGCAAGAATGGAGATGGTGCAATTCAATGGTGTGCTGCACCACGATTGCACACCGGTTGTCGCGCGCTTTAATTTGCCGGCATGAAGAAAGGGGGATCTCTGCAAGTTATTGCCGAGACATTTGCGGTCGGGTTAGCGCGCGTCGAGGTCGCTTTCGGGACATCTGGAGCACCACGGCCGGCTGATGGGTGTGCGCGTCACTGCCAGCGGATGCGTGCTGTCGGCCATGAACTGCCGGTCGATTGCATACCGCGGCGGACATTCAAACGGTCGCTCCGCCTTGTTTAGGAACGTTCAATCCACTTTCCTCGTCGCCGTGTCGTCGGTCTTTCCTGTCGTTCGCCGTACTCCATCAATTCGATCGACAAACGTCCCGTTTGCCAGCCTTCTGATCAGAATCGGGGGTCAGTCTAGCCGAGCTCTTCTCTGACGTCCTCACTGGTAAGCAGACCACTTTTGCAAAATAATCGCTGCATCCCGTCGGGCCCCAAGGTCAAAAGATTGGGATCACGTAGTTTCGCATCGATCATGGTGACAAACGCGTCGGCTTCAACAAGACAGACCTCACTGATGTCAGTCTCCATTTTGAGACTGCGGATCAGATCATCGAAGTCATCTTGGAAAGAACTGGATACCAAAACATAGTAAAGATTTCGCAGATGTCGGCGCCTTTTCAACTCTCTGCTTTGCGTCGTTATGTATTCGCGAATAGTCCGATCGTCTGTGCCCATCTTGTAGCCATTCTGCCTTGCCTTCGCATCCCAAAGAATCGCGTACGAGTGGTCTGCCGAGATTGCCAGACCGTCCTGAATACGACCTTGTCCTTGCCCTTGAAGCTGCGTGTCATAACCGAGAATGGTGAAAGCCGCATGCACACTTTTCTCGAACGCACGAGAAATACTGGTACCAGCGGCCTTTGCCAGAGCTTCTAATGACGGGTCATTGTTGGCTAGCAGGGGAATGATGCTGATAATCGGAGGGACATAGCTGTCGGGTAGCTGCAACGGCGAAGCTATTCCATCAACGACGAGTTTCGATTCGGGTTCTTGTTTCGTGACACCCGTGATCGTTGCGGCAGCGACCGACACCACAGCGGGCTTCTTCGCGTACCACCACACATGTTCCACGTCGTAGAGCGTGACAGGTTGCCCAAGTTGCTGCCGAAACAGGTCGCGAATTTCAGCGTCAAGATGAACGTAACCTATATAGGCGTCGGCCAGGTCTTCCGTCGGTTGGTAAAGGTTCAGGTCGGATAGTATTTGTACGCTGTTCGTGTAATACACGGGCCACTGGTCAGGGGCTTGAATCTGCCAAAAGTAGCTAAGAAAGAAGGGGATACTTGAGGGCTTTGGCCGCGAATGCTTGCCGCCTCCGTTTGCAACGTGTTCTTCGCCAGACCGCCGAACGTAGCTCGCGAAATTCCGAATTCGACTCCTTGCTACAACTTCGTCAGAAGGTAACTCTATGGCCGATTTAAGTTCCGCAGTTAGTTCATCGACATCAGCACATGTATTGTAAAGCAGATTGAAAAACATCTGCCCTTTTATGCCCTTAAAGCCCCACAATTCGTGGCGCTTGTTGATACGATCGACTTCTGTCTTAAAAGTGCCAAGATCCGTAGATCCGCTGAGAAATTGACCGAGCACTGGTAACAATAGCTGGTCGATGACCTGCTTTCGATTTTGATCCAATATAAGACATTCTTGAACAGGCGTCTTGCCTGTCTCCGGGTTGGCGGCGGCCGATCGAAAACTTTCAAGCTCTCGAAGTGCGCGCGATTTTTTGCTTTCGTCCAGGATGGTCATGGCTAATTGTCCCGGTGATATGCGGATTGGTCGCTGTAAAGTATCACTTTCACGGTGCGTAGTCACGTTTTTGGGGCGGCACGTGGTCAAGCCAAATCCCACCATACCGACCTTTGGGCTTTACAGTGTTTTTCGACGATTGAAAGCGGGCATTCATCGTCAATACCCTGCAGTTACGGCCGTCCGCAAAGGCTGATCGACGCGCCAAGGGACTCGCAGGAACGAATGACCGTTGTACGGTGGAACCTGCTGATTCGACGGAGGTAACTCCGTCGTCCGCTTCGGCGGCAGCGGCCAGTTGCGCTCATTCGACATCGGCGCTTTGATGGTCGACAATCGTTGTCACATGCGTTGTCCCAACCACCAAGACCATGTCCACGCCTACGCTACGCCTCATCGACCGTCAGCTTTCGAACGACATAGACCGGCTGCAAACCGTGCTGGAGGGGCGCCAGGTTATAGCCTGGCCGTCGAGGGAAAGTGAGCGTCGATTTAGAACGTCTGCTTCTGCTTGCACGCGCGTCCATTGCACGAACGCGCAGACTATCGAGCTGCCCGCAATTTCTGTTCCTGATCAGCGCAACGGGAAGCAGTCTGACTCGCGCTTCCAGCTCGCGCAACGACCGGAAGCCAGGGCAAGATCTGCGCGAGCACGGTGAGGCACATACCCCAGAAGGAAATAGCGCTTACGTAGTGTTTCCGATCGGACTGCTTTGCGTTGGTCTGGGCGCGTAGCTCGGCGCCGGTCGCCTGGGAGTTCCGACGCCGAAATATCTGCTTCGCAGTGCTTCCCTCGTGCTCGGCGTTTTTTCGGTGACGGTCGCTCTGTCGGCCTTGCGTTGAATGACGGAAAAGATGAGAGTGTCGATCCGAGTCGAAAGAATGGGCCCGCAGAAATTGCACTCAAGTGCTTTGAGGCTACGTGGACGGTGCCCGAGGGGAAAGCTGACCAACGTCTGCCATAGCATTTTTGCTTTGGTCCATGAATACGCCCTTTTTTGGAAGCAAGTGCAATGAACTCATCGAAAAGCGATTCGAGCCGACCCGACGTGCTGATTATCGGCGGCGGGCCCGCTGGTGCGACTGCGGCGGCCTTCCTGGCGATGAATGGACGCGACGTAGTGCTCGTGGAGAAGGAAGCGCATCCGCGCTTCCATATCGGCGAAAGCCTGCTGCCACGTAACCTCGACATTTTCGAGCGGCTCGGCGTTCTGGATCAGGTACGAGAGATCGGTGTCCATAAGCCGGGTGCAGAGTTCGTCTCGGACCGTACGGGCCGTAGCTGCGCGTTTCCGTTTGAAAACGCACTGAATCGGGACCGTACGCACGCCTGGCAAGTACGGCGTGCGGACCTTGATGCCTTGTTGTTCAGACACGCCGTCGCGCGCGGGGCCGAGTGTTTCGAGCGTACTCGTGTCACGGGAGTCAAGCTGGACGATGCCGGCGGACGTCACGTCGTGTCCGCCCAGGACGAATCGGGCGGCACCCGCGAATGGCATCCCCGCTACGTGCTCGACGCTTCGGGCCGTGATACGTTTCTCGCGTCGCGGATGAAGGTCAAGACTTCGAACAAGTACAACAACACGGCGGCCGTTTATGCGCATTTCACTGGCGTAACGCGTCGGGAAGGTGAACTGGCGGGCTACATCAGCATTCATCTTGCGGAGGATGGCTGGTTTTGGCTGATCCCGCTGCCCGATGACACAATGAGCATTGGCTTTGTCGGCAATCAATCGGCGTGGAAGGAGCGCAAGGGAACGGCGACCGATTTGCTGTCCGAGCGCATCGCTTCGAGCCCGACCGTCGCGGCTCGCGCTCAAGGCGCACAGCGCGTATCGGACGTCTACAGCACGGCCAATTACAGCTACCGCGCGCGCGAAGGCAACGGGAACGGTTTTCTGATGATCGGCGACGCCTACGGATTTGTTGATCCGATGTTCTCGACAGGCGTACTGATGGCGATGACTGGCGGAGAACTCGGCGCCGAGGCCGCCCACGTTTGGCTCGACGATCCGGCACGAGGAAAGAAGCTTGCGCAAGCAGCCAACAAGGAACTGTCAGAGGCAATGGATCGGATCAGTTGGCTGATCTATCGAGTGAACGATCCTGTCATGCGTACGCTCTTCATGGCACCGTCCAATCGCTTGTGGATGCGAGACGGCGTCGTCAATCTGCTGGCAGGAAATCTCCGGGGGAGCTGGCGCGCTGCACTCCCCGTGATGTGCTTTAAGGGCGTGTATCACGTGCTCTCGACACTGCACCGCCGCGGAATCGAGATTTCGCTGCCGGAGATGCCCGCACCTCGAACCTGATCGGACTGGATTCCTGGAACCGCTCAGCAGCGGCCGTTTGCCGATTGCGCATCGGACATTGCCGAAAGCATCAGCGACGAACCGCAATGGGTAGGATAGCGCCCGTCGGAAAAGGCGCCCACTCAATCTCCCTTCGCTTGAAAGGAGCTTGTCATTGAATCCAGGAATGTCGTCGTTGACGCCCGCGTGCCATGGAACAAGGGCAAGCTCACCGGGCAGAAGCCGCCGCTAAAGCTACGAGAAATCTGGTCGATCCGGACGCGACTTCAGATGGCATCGAACCTTCGTGAGCTCGCGCTGTTCAATCTCGCGATTGATAGCAAGCTCCGAGCGTGTGATCTTACGCGGTTGCTGGTCCAAGACGTTCGCCAGGGAAGCCGCGTGGCGTCCAGAGCGACCATCATGCAGCAGAAGACCCAGCGGCCGGTGCAATTCGAGATGCGCGGTGCAGTTGCTGCTCGGACATACGAAGCTGGAAAGCACGGTTCGCTATCTCGGCATCGAAGTCGACGATGCGCTTGAGATGGCAGAGCAGACGGAGGTTTGATTGCATCGCGGCCGGCGAGCGGTTGCTTGCCGGCCACATGCGGCCGTTCGCTCCGCAGCATTCAGGACACGCGATCGGCTGCGCCAGCCAAGAACCGGACGTTCGACTGAGCGACGGTAGGCGTAATCGTTCACCTCGACGCTCTACGGAGAGGCGGCCTGTAACCAGAGCACACGGGCTCTGATGCCCGCACTGCAGGATCCGATCGGGCGTGCCGTAACAAACAGCGGTTTTCCTGCGCGAGTAACGAAATTACTGAAAGATCGCAAAATCGACATCGGGCTCGCAGCCCGGTGCCTGCTTTCGTTTCGCCGTCGGCAGGCCGGCGGCTGACTACGCTGGTCGTCACACCCAAAACGAAGGCCGCCGACTCCGACGACGTGCGAGCCGGGCAGCGTCCGATTGAATGTCCGCACGGGCAGCGCGATTTGATCGTCAGTGTCCTTCTTTTTTCGTCTTCGGTTCTTGGGGTTGGTGCTGCGCGTCAGGCCCGCGTTGCGCCGGCGCCCGCGTACATGCGTCCGGAGGCGTTACATAGGGCACGTCCTTGCAGCAGCACGCATAAACCGGAAATCCGTACGCGTTCGTCCCGATGATGGTCGTTGGCCCGTGCAGCGGGCAAATCGCTTTCATGGCATCTCCTGAAACTCCTTCGGCGATTGCTTATGTCGTACATGCGACTCGTCAGTTCGCACAGCTGAAACCCGTCCGGGCCGCGACCCTGCGAGACCCCCTCTGGATCCCGGCGGCGGGGCTGCCGATCTGAGATCCCGTCGGTTTCAGTTAATTCGAGCAGGTGCGCGTCGTCAAGGAAGTCCATGATTTGGCGGAGATAAGGCTCGACAAAATCCCACGAGCGTCACGGGCCTTAGGTAACGACGCCCCCTGGATCGGGTCAAGGAAAACCCGGAGCAAGTCAGGGATGCACTATGTAAATACGACGCGAGATAGCGTCTGGCATTGTGGCAGCCCGGTCGTCGTATTCACGTCGGCTACAGCGTGTCTGACCGACAACCGGCGACTGCGCAAATCTTCCTTCCCCCGTCATCGGTGAAAGTATTGGACACGTAGCATCCGAGTGCGGCAATTTCCATGCAAGGGCAGTCTTTATTGCATCGCTTGCACCTGCCCGATGGACGACCGCTTCACTTTCGAAAGTTGCCATTGCTTCCGCCGCGCTCGGAATGACGGCAATGGGTCGGGTAGCGACCACTGCTTCCACTGTGAGACGGCACACTGGATGCATGCGTCGCCGCATCTGTCGACACGACAATATGCCCGAGTGGTCCATCGGTGGATCGCATCGATCGGACTCGACGATACGGCGTACGGCACCCATACCATGCGCCGCACCAAGGCTTCGCTGATCTGCCGGCGAACGAAGAACCTTCGGACGGTGCAACTACTGCTCGGACATACCAAGCTGGAAAATACAGTGCGCTACCTCGGCATTGAAGTCGACGATGCCCTCGAGATGGCGGGGCAGACCGAGGTCTGACGGCAACAGGGCCGGCGCGCGGACGCTTGCCGGCGCATGAAGCGCCGTTGGCCTGCATGCTCATTCGGACACTCGAGCGACCGCTCCAGTCGGCAAACGGCCGTTCCGATGAGAATGATTCAGATTTCGTCATTTGCCAAAGCGCCCCTGACCTGCACTCAGGGTGTTCAGAACGTGGTGAATTCTCAACCCGACGGATTGGCGCGGCGGCGACATGCTACGATCAATGCGATCCGACTTTCATCCCGACGCACAATGACGACAATGTATGAATTGCTCGGTGTGTGCGAGAACGCCACCAACGAGGAAATCAAGCGCAGCTACCGAAAGGCAGCGATGAAAGCGCATCCCGACCGCAACGTCGGGGGCGAAGCGGACGCGCATGCGCGATTTCAGGAGATCAAGGAGGCATACGCGATTCTCTCGGACCCGGAGCTGCGCCGCGTCTATGACACCGTTTTCGCAGAGGAAATGCTCCGTCACGCACGGCTTCGCGAAGAAGAGGAGCGCTTGAAGGCGGAGCGCGAAGCGGAATATGCGCGGTTCGTGGCATGGGCGATGCGCTTCGCCGAACAAGGGCACAACCGCGACGTCGTGTTCGGTGTTCTGCTCGGCCGTGATTGCGATGTTCAACTCGCCGAGCGCATTGCCGGCAGCGTGGTCGAGCTGCATGCGTCGCGCCAGCCGAGCGCATCGCGGGACGGGCAGCGTGATGAGCAGATGCCGCAATGCGAGAAGAGGGCGATACCGGCGCCAAAGAGCGACGCGCGAAGGAGTGACGAACACGTGCATAGGGACTTTTTCAGCGCTCTGTGGCACGGCGTGTTCGGGCTGCGCCCGTGAGTCCTGGTGGGTGACCGGTTTTGCGAGCGCGGAACTCGACCGCGATCGGAGCCCTCTTCGGGGGAGGTTCTTCGATCGACTGCTTCATGAATTGACGGCTAATTGGGCAGTATTCGGCCAAGAGCGGTCCCTCGACTTCAGCACCGAAATCGTCAACAATACCACTCGCAGCGCGCGTGCAGCCACGCCAGATCACCGCCGGCAGAAAACAGTCGTGCCGTCCGTCACGGACGTAGCTGGGCCGAACTCCCAATACGAAACATTAACAATTTTCGGAGCAACGGGGAAATGGACCGCAAATATGTGCTGGTTGGATTCGTACTGACGTTCATTGTAGGCTTCTGGATGGGACATCATGGGGCCGCCGCTCAGAAAACGGAACTCCGCAAGCTCAGGGCGATGCCTGCCATCCCCATCTGGAAAAATCCCCAATGCGTTTTGGCGAATATCAAAGAAAACGAACGCTTTGAAATTGCCGCATCGACTCTCGAACATATCGCACCGCATTCCCCCGACTGGCTCGCCATCGGGGCCGAACGCGCTCTCAGTCAAGACCTATATCGCAGCAGCCCAGGTCAGCTCGGCCCGAGGGTATGTAGTCCGCCAGCGATATATGCGCGTGTTGCTGCGGCTTTCGCAGGAAAGCCTATCAAGGGCAGGTTTGCTCTCTATGAAGTCGAGCTGGCCTCGCGTATGCAATCTCCGCCCACTGAAGTCGTAGATGCCGTAGCGCAAGTGGCGTTTGATGCTCGGCCAGTGATCGACGACGGTATTGATGGGCAAGTCAAGGGCGATATTAGGCCGCTTGCGAGAACCGTATTGGCAGGGTTTGGACACGAATCAGCGCGATACGCGATCGCAGCATTTGAACAAGTTTCCAGCGAAAGTTCCATCGGCACGGGCGCGGCACAGGTGGCAGCCGCCGGAGGACATCCAGAGGCGCTATCACTGGTAGAGTCTCTTATGAATCAACTTCTTGCTTCAGTCCCGGACGACAAGCCCATTCCATTGGCGGCCCGCGATCGCCTCTATGAGTTGGCGTGGGGAATCTATTTTTCAGGGGCATCGGCAAAGGACCACGTGGCACCGATCATGAGACTCATGGCAAGGCACGTGCAGAGTGGCGCGCCACCGTTCGGCATGCTTAGTCTTCGTCCGAAGAGGATGTGCGAAGTGCTGTCCAAGATCCGCGGCGATGACACGCGTGTGAAAAGCGAATTTCCATATTGCGCTGACGACACTCCATTGGAATCGTATCCCCAAGGGGCATTCGCTGGTGCATCGACACAAGGTCGGTGACACACGTCCAACGGGCGCTATCGCATGGGATGTCGGAAAGGATGACCATGAACAACATAGCTACTTTTCTTTTCGCTGCGACTCTTTCCGTCTCCTCTCTCGCTTTTGCGGGAGGACTGTCGGACGCGGACGCCGGCACCTATGAATGGCTAAACCAAAAGGGTGCTCCAACTGGTGTGCTCTACAGGTTGAATCGATCTTCGGGAAGGTGGGTGGCTTTGGGGAAACTGCCCGGCAAGGAGTGGAAGGACATCTCCTGCGACCGCGGCTGTGAGTATAGGGATAGCACGACCAGAGAAATTCAAAGTTACTTCCCACCAGACTGGTTGGCAAACGCGAATATTGCCTGTATCCAAAATGCTGCTCAAGCCTTCTGCCGATTCGGACCCGTCAAGGAGCCTGGGAAAGCCGGCCACGTGATTGTTACTCTGGTGACTGGCAAGCCAGTGCCAATTCTGGTGAGACGCGTGGAAAACCGGTAAATACGCTGACCTGGAATCGGCCAAGGCGGCCGGTCCATATGAACGCCTGGATTGTCGAAAATAAGTGCCTAAAACACAGGGATTGCCGCCCGGTCCAAATCGAACAGGATGCCCGGAAATGGAAAAAGAAATATGGAATTCCATGAATATCACATGCAAATTGATTCGAATGAGTATGGCGGTCATTTTGGTTGCAGAAGGTGTTTTCGGGACCACATTGGCTTACGCCAACGGTCGAAGCGCTGCACTTGTGAACGATTTCAAGTTCTTCTGCATGCGGGGAGCGCCGACTTACGAGAGCCTCAATGCATACGCCACCGCGCTTAAGCTACCGATCAAAAAGGACCTTTCACGTGAGATGGGGCATGGAGATCGCCTCAGATCGCGATCCTGGACGGTTGGATCCAATACTGGTCCGTACGAGCTCGCCGCCGCAGAGGCAACTCAAGGCGATGTCACCGCGGAAACCTGCGGAATCGGCAGCGCCGATGGTAGCGGCGACAAGATCTATTCCGAGCTAACCGCGCACTCGAATCTCGGGAAACCTCATGAAAGCAGCTCGCCGGATGGACGGATCAAATCCGTAGTTTGGACGCTCTCATCGGGAGAAAAGCTGGTGTTGACGTATGCAAGTGCCGACCCGGGCTTTTATCTATCTCACGTATTCAAAAGCCCCTATGCCACGTAAGTCCCATCGCATACAGCCCACTCGAATGACCGCTTCGTCGTGCAATGACTGTCTCTTGTGGGTCGCTTCATTCCTTTTGCATGAGGCGCGCACCCGAGGCGGTCGTCGAACTCAGCCGTGGGGCGCTGGTCGGAGAACGGTCGTTGGGTTGCTTCAGCACAATTTGGATGCGGGCCTAAGAAATCTGGGGTAGCGTTTCACTTGTGTACCCGCTGATAAAGGCCGTGAGCGGAGGCTGTCATGTATAGAAGTACGGACATCAATAATTTTCGCTCGCCATCGGCGGTCGAAAGAGAACTAATTTCAGAATTGACAGCTGCAGAGTTCCCCGGTCGAGCCGAAGTGATCAAACAGCTTCAGCAGTGTGTCGTGCGAGTGATCGATGAGGAAGGCAGTCTTGAAGTAGGCATTCCACCGCACGCAATCGCGGCACCAGTGTTACATCGAGTTCCAACCGAGCTATATGGCCCTGATGTCGATGGAGTTCAAATCAGCGTGCTCCTACATGTCGTTGATGGAGTTTGCCGCGAAATCGAAATTTACAAGGTAGACGGCACTGATATCCAACGAATGCCTGCTATCTGGCAGCGATTCGTCCCTGGGCCGGACGATGCGGACTCAAGTTAAGCGGCACATTGAATGACCGATTTGGGGAATTGCGCCCGACCGCTTCGGGTCGAGAGTGTGAGTTCGCTGATGCAGGAAGCTGACGTTCGGCACCTCGAAGCCGGCACCGTCAGCATTCCGCCAAGTTGCCGACTTAGAACCCAGCCGGCCCCAAGGTCAGCACAGGCCGAGTGCGGAGCGTTCGCCAACATGCGGCGTACGCCCGCTGTTTCCTAGTAACTGCCATTGCACCGGCAGCGGCCACGGCGACGCTGAGGGTGCTGGCTGGCACGTGTCGTCGTCGACGAGGCGCAGAACATCAAGAGCCCGGCGGCGGCGCCAAACACGCGCGATCAAATCCTTATCCGCGCCGGCCTTCATCGCGATGAGTGGCACACCGGTGGAGAACCAACTGGCTGAGTGCTGGTTGTCAGCGTCGGATAGATACTCCTTTCGACGAAGTAATTTTCCCCAGTTCTCTATCTTGTTGGGCGCAAAGTAATAATGAGCCACTTCGCGCGAAGTAAATCTGAGCCACCTTTCAGTACAGTCAGCCTTTTGCGCGCAAAGGCTGGCGATGCTCCAGAAGGAACAGTGGATGCAAATCCATGTGCTCAAAGCCCAAGGCGTATCGGAGCGCGAGATCGCGCGGCGCCTGGGCATTTCTCGCAACACGGTGGCGCGGTACCTGTCGGCCGCGGAAGTGCCGCGCTACAAGCCGCGTGAACCGCGGCCAACCAAGCTCGGAGCGTTCGAGGCGTACATCATCGAGCGAATGAGGGCCGCAGCACCCGAGATCATCGCGGCGCCGGCGCTGCTGCGCGAGTTGCGTGCGCGCGGCTACGATGGCCAACTGCGAAGCCTGCAGGCTTTCATGAACGCGCATAAGTCCGTGCTGAAGCCGGATCCGGTCGTGAGGTTCGAGACCGAGCCCGGTCGGCAGATGCAGTGCGATTTCGTCGTTTTCCGCCGAGGCGCCGATCCGCTTTACGCCTTCACCGCCACGCTCGGCTTCAGTCGTTGGCGTTGGGCACGCTTCACCACCGATGAACGCGCCGAGACACTAGTCGCCTGCCATCATGCGCTGTTCGAAGCCCTGGGCGGCGTTCCTCGCGAGATCCTTTACGACAACGCCAAGACCATCGTTGTCGAGCGCGATGCGTATGGCGACGGTCAACACCGCTGGCACGCCGGGTTGCTCGACCTGGCCAAGCGGTACGGCTTCCTGCCCAGACTGTGCCAACCATACCGTGCGCAGACCAAGGGCAAGGTCGAGCGATTCCACCGCTATCTGCGCGGCAATTTCTATGTGCCGCTGGCCAGCCAGCTCAAGCAATCCGGCTTGATGCTCGACGCCGTGACTGCGAACGTCGAGGTAAGTAAATGGCTGCGCGACGTGGCCAACCAGCGCGTGCATCCGGTTACAGGGCTGGCACCCGCGATTCTGTTGGAGCAACGAGAACGGGCTTGCTTGCGCGATATGCCTGGCTACACGGTGCCCCGGTTGCCGGCTCGCGCCGTCGCTCGGCCGCGCGTTGACCCCGCGATGTCGATCCAGCACCCGTTGTCCATCTACCAGCAATTGCTGACCGAGGTGCGCGCATGAACCTGCAGCAGGAACGCATCGACGGACACTGCCAGAGCCTGAAGCTCGAGGGGCTCATGCAAAGATACGTCGCTCTGGCGAGCGATGCCGCGGCCAAGCAATGGAGCTTCCTCGACTTCCTCGAGAACGCGCTCGCTCACGAACGAGAGACGAGGCAAGTTCGTTCGCGGCAAACACTGGTGCGCATGGCCGGGTTCCCCGCCATCAAGACGCTCGATGACTACGACTACAGTTTCGCCGTCGGGGCGCCGCGCAAGACGATCGACGAGCTTGCCACCCTGCGCTTCATTGAGCGGGGTGAGAACGCCGTGTTGCTAGGTCCGTCAGGCGTGGGCAAGACCCACCTCGCGATCGCCATCGGGTATGCCGCGACACAGGCCGGCATTAAGACGAAGTTCATCACGGCGGCGGATCTGATGTTGCAGCTCGAGGCCGCGCGCCGGCAGGAGCGATACGACGCCGTACTTCGGCACAACATTCTCGGTCCGAGGTTGCTCATCGTCGACGAGATCGGCTATCTACCGCTCTCGGGGGATCAGGCTAGCCACTTCTTCCAGATCGTCGCCAAGCGCTACGAGCGCGGCTCGATGATCCTGACCAGCAACCTTCCGTTTGCGCAGTGGGATGAAACCTTCGGCGGCAACACCACACTGACTGCAGCTATGCTCGACCGCATCCTGCACCACGCCCACATCGTCCAGATCAAAGGAGACAGCTACAGACTGAAACAGCAACGCCAAGCTGGCCACGTTTCGTCATCGAAGAGGTAACGACTGGCTCAGTTTTACTTTGCGCGATCAGGCGCGAAGTGGCTCAGATTTCAAATGCGTTTGACAATCTGACGGCTCCGCGGTAGCAGCGCCGTCCTGTCGATCGTCGACCATATCGCCCTTGAGATCCGTCCTGGGGGCGTCAGTGGTCAAGTTCGATGAGCATGGGTTATGGGTCTGGTGCATGGACTGGATCATGGAAGTGCACACACGGGATCTATGCGCCAATATGGGGCAAGTCTCGCAATCGACGTCGCGACCGGACAATCACATCGCGGAAGCCGGCAAACCGGCGAGATCCGGAAATCGCGGCCGGCACGCGAATGCGAATGCAACCGGCACGCGGGGATGGAATAGAGATTGCTTGTAATTGCGGCAAGGCAGGCTCGACGAGGAGCTGGCTGGTGCAGGTGTAGAAAATTCACCCCAAGGGGCTTGCGGGCAACGGCGTCCATTGATTCGATCGAGCGATCGGATCATGGACGCCGTTTTCTTTTGCCTGTGCCACAGCGGCACAAGACAAGGGACTGGAATGTATGATGAAAAAAGTCGTCGTCGATTTGACTGAGCCACACAAGACGTTACGCGATACGGCCTATGCGGGGCCGGCGCTTCTGCATGCGCGCTCACGCCGGGCATGGCTTCGCAAGCGGTTTCTCAATCATCGACGACCGATCAGGAGCGTGGCCCCGGTTGGGGCCGGCCGGCCGACAGGAAACGCTTGGATGGCACGTACGACATGTCTGCACCGATCGTATGGCTAAGCGATGCGGAGGCTGATTGACAACCTGTCGCAGTCCGAATCAAGTTTGTGTGAGCGTCGTGGACAACACATATCGGCGACCGAGCACCGGCACCGGCGGAGCGGGGTGGTAGTCGGCGCCGTGACGGACGACCTATGGCGGGCGCTTGCGCCAATGTTGCCGGTAGTGACGATTTCTCCAAGAGGAGGGCGCCCACGCCTCGACGATCGAGCTGCCTTGAATGGCATCCTGTTCGTTTTGAGGACAGGCATTCCTTGGGAAAATTTGCCTCAGGAGTTCGGTTTCGGCAGCGGCATGACGTGTTGGCGCCGATTGCGCGACTGGCATGAGAACGGCGTCTGGGAGCGGGTGTGGCCGAGCCTCGCAGGGCACGATCGCGCGTACGAGAAAATCGACTGGCGTCGCGCGGTCGCCTGCGCCGCGACGGCTGGCAGCCCGTGGAGTGGTAAGCGATCGCGCCGAGGCCGTCGCACTTCGACGGATCAGTCTGTCTGACCGGTGCGCATCAACATCCGCTGCACTGCCCGGCCGTCACGTACGCAACTGACGGCGCCTCTTGAATCAGCCCCGGCACAATGGTCCACGGACGATGACCGCAAAGCCACATCGGTGTTGGCATGCGACATCTCCTGTCTCGGGGCAGCGCAGCGCTGTCGGCACCCGTGCTTGCGATCTGCTGTTAATCGTCCATCGAGATCCGCGGGCGCTTTCAATTGGGTCAGGTACGCCTAACGGCCTGTATGAAGGTCGTGGACGTACAGCGTATCGGCTTCGACGACTCGAGCATGAATGTCGTGCGCGACGATTTCGCTCGCGGACACGGCACGTGCATCGACGTCTTCGCCTTCTTTGCTGTCATCGCCCCTCGCCCGGTAAACGACTCGGGCATGCACGTTTTCCGCGTGGACGTCGTGCGCACGAATGACGTTGGCGCGCACGACGTCGCCATGTATGTCGTGCGCATAGAACACTTGTGCCATGGGCTGAGCGGCGTGGCGAACGCGCGGTGCATAGACGTTCTCATACCACTCTTGCTGAACGAAATAGACCGGCGCCGCGCATGCGGCGTACTTGTGGCAATACCGGTGCCAGTTTTTCGCCTCGTAGGGCGGGACGTACAGATACACCGGCGTCGCGTTGGCGGGTATCGGTTCGACGACGACTGGCTGCGTATAAATGAGTTGAGGCGGCGGTGCGTTGCCGATATCGATCCGGCCATGGAAACCCGGTTGACCGACGCCGATCGACACGCCCACGTCGCCGGCAAACGCCGAGGCGGCGGCGACCAATGCGGCCGCAACAAAGATGCGTTTCATTCTGGCTGATCCTTGCAGGTATGCGCGGCACTTGACCGCAGCCGCTGAATGACGAGCGGATCATAGCGGCGCGCGATCATCGCAGGTGTGAGCAAGTGTAAGGGGGCGCGGCCACAGCTAACTCTCGAGTTGAATGGATTGGCCGCGGCGCGTTTGCCACATCAGCATCGCCCAGATGGTCGATGCTCGACAGCATCCGGAATGTGTGCTGGACGATGTCTTTCTGGTCGGCGCTGCCGGGGCCTTGCTCTGGCACGGAGACCGAGGTGTCGGTGCGGTCCGGAGTCGAATCGGGAGCTCGTTGACATACCGCTGCTGGAGCACCGGCGTAACCAATTCCCAGGCGCGAAGCCGCTTGCTTTGTTTCTCGATCTGTTGATCAGCGAGTTGCACGCCTGTTGCACTTTCGACAAGGCTGACTTGTTGTGATCACACGCAACGGTGACGGACCATGATGTCTTGTTCATGGGCGAATTTGCGGTGAAGGCGAGCGAAGGCAATGACGCATTCATTTTAGCCGACGCCTCAACCTTTGAATCGATCCGTCGATCGGCACGGCGACGAGCTTTCACGCATCCCTATCGCTAAACGTCGTTATCGAACCAGGCAGCTCGCAAAAACGGAGCGCGGATTCTATTATGGTGAATGTGCGCGTCAACGGTGAGCTTTTACGGGCGCGTACGCCAATCGCTTCAACATCCTCGTGTCGATGCCGTCGATGTTGCCAATGGATGAAGTGGTCCCCTCGCAGTCGTCGCGTCATCCAGCAAGGTACGCAGCCCGAGATTCAATCGAATCAACGTCAGAGCCATCGTCAGGCAGCGGGACTGGTGAGCCGAACCCATGCCCATACCGAACCGTCCGCGCGATTTGCCACACGCATGTGACAACGGCAGCGCAGCGTCATGCCCTTTCGTCAACCCAATGTGGTCGCGTTATTTTGGTCGCGAACATGTGGCGCATCCGTCATTTCCAGTACCATCTGCGGTACCGGCCCCCGAGCGCCGGACATTGCCGAGTTGCATTTCCTGGTCGCCGCCTCGCGATGACCGAAGCCGGATCCGATGAAGAAAAACACGTTCCCAGGAAGATCGTTTAACGCGTGGCCGCTGACTGGCGACGCGGTCGGCGGTTCGCGTTCGTCTGATGCACGGGCGCTTCTGAGTGTCGAGCGTGCGGCGTGGCAGGTCCCGAATCCGATGTTTCTCTGCACCGCCGACGGGATGCTGAGCTGGGTCAATCGCGCGTTCGAAGCCCTGACCGGTTATCCGGCTGCGATGCTGGTCGGCCGCTCGACCATTCAGGCGCTATTGGCCTCATCGGGCGGCGTGCTGTGCACCGCGAGCGTGACCGAACTGAATGGCGGGCGCTGGCGCGTGCATCGAGGCCCGGGCGATTGGCGGCCCGTGCAGGTCGATGTATCGCGACTCGACGACAGGCCGCCCCCGGATACCGATTCCACGCACGACGCGTGTGCAGTCGAAGAATATGTCGGCGTTCTGATCGCGTGCGCGGACGGCAGCCATTTGGATGGCGAGCGCTGGTACACATTGAATTACGACGGCGTGATGAATTTGCCCAACCGCCGGCTGTTTGCCGAGCGGCTGGACCTGCGCATCGCGCGGGCACGCAGCGTTCGTGACCGCTTCAGTGTGGTGATGGTTGCGCTGTCCGGGCTCGAATCGATCCGCAATGTGCTCGGGCAGCCGGGGGTCGAGATCGTCGCGCAGGTGATCGGTGAACGCTTGCGGCAGCGCGTCCCGCGCGCCCAGGCGTTTGCGTGCGTCGGTGAGGGCAAGTTCGCGCTCTTTAGTAATGAAGCGTCCGTGGATTTGGGCGGCGAAATTGTCGCGCATGCGCGCGAGCCGGTCGAGTTCGTCGGCGCCCATCTGCGCATTGCTGCCCACGCGGGCATCGCGACGTATCCCGACAACGGCGAAGACTCCGAAACACTGATGCGTCGTGCCGAAGTTGCACTATCGTCCGCGCGTGACGCCGGCGCGAACGGTGTCTTGCATTTCTCGAGTGGGCTCGAAGTCCGCGCGGCGCGGCGCTTCGAACTCGAAGCGATGCTTGCCCGCGCGCTCGAGCGGCAGCAGTGCTGGCTTGCATACCAGCCCCAGGTGACGCTCGCGACCGGCGAAATCGCGCAGGTCGAGGCGCTGATGCGCTGGAAGCATCCGACTCACGGCGAGATCAGCCCCGCGGAATTCATTCCGATCGCGGAGCAGAGCGGGATGATCGACCAGATCGGCGAGTGGGTGATCCACACGGCGTGCCAGGAATTCGGCAAGCTGCGCCACGTCGTTAGGCACCTGCCGCGCGTGTGCGTGAACGTGTCGCCGCAGCAGTTCAAGCGCGGCAATCTGCTGGAGATCATCCGGGATGCACTGGACCGTAGCGGGCTCCTTCCTGAGTGCCTCGAAATCGAGATCACCGAAGGCGTGCTGTTTACCGATACGGAAGGCGTGCTGCAGACGATTCGTGCGATCCGTGAACTCGGCGTCGAGGTCGCGGTCGACGATTTCGGGACCGGGTATTCGAGCCTGTCCTATCTGACCCGCTTCCCGATCAACCGGGTCAAGATCGATCGTACATTCGTGACGCCGCTGCCTGGTGACGCTGGAAGTGCGGAGCTCGTCAATGCCATCATCGTGATGGCGCATGCACTGCACATGCGCGTAACGGCCGAAGGCGTCGAAACGGTTGAGCAGGCCAACCGGTTGCGCGAACTTGGATGTGACGAAGCACAGGGTTTCTGGTACTCGCGGCCCCGTGCAATGGCGTCGCTCCGGACCTTGCTGGCGAGCTGAGCGGCGTCGTGGCGCACGTATCGCGATCGCGGCCGGCGACGTGCCAGTCGCGCGGATTCGTCGATCGCGTTCGGTGTCGATTAGCGTTCGGTCACCGGCAGCGGCGAAATAGGTGAGTTCAGCCTATCGAGGGCAAAGCGGTTTAGTTTTTCGATCGCGGTTAGGTAGCGGTGCGTCGGTACGGTCGCAAGTTGTTCGTCGTGGAGCACGAGAAAGCGCTCGATCGCGGCCTTGTCCTGGTCGAGCATGATCCAGGTCTCACCGCGCTCGGTACGGGCGATGCATCGCTCTAGCGCCGCTTCGGCATGCTGGAACGGAAGGTCGTCAGCACGTTCGGCCATATCGTTACGCAGATAGAACACCGTGTAGTCAGCCTTCAGCAAGCAAATCATCGAATCGGCATTGCCATGTCCTGCCGCCGTGGTGGCCAGCGCGAGATGATGTTCGAGCGACAAGGCGCGGGTCCGTGCAAGCGGGAGTGGCAGCAGCATGTCCTTGCTCAAAGGGCGGAGGCCCGGACGTTGGGAAGGCCTTCGACTCATAGCGGTCCATCGAAAAACAGGTAGTCGGGCATGCGCCGCAGATTCTCGGTGCCGAAGCCAAACGCCGTCGCCGACAATGGGGGCTGTCCTGCGGCTTTATGGATTGCTCATGGCATCTTTCGAGTCGATGCGAACGTAACTGACTCCATCACTTGCGAAATTATGGAAGATGTTGCATAAACCCACGTAAAACACGAATTTCCGTAACAGAAGTTCATAACCCGATTTCATCGTACAAAACGCCGGGGGAGACGATGACTGCCAGCGCTACCGCCAAAGAAACGCCCGCTGCGATAGGATTTGTTACCAAAACGTATGCAAGGTTGTTGTTGGGTGGCTTCGCACTCTTGCCCGCGTATTTGATTGCCTACCTTTATTTTTTCCAGGATCCGTCGCTAAAATTCGAGAGTCACGCCTTTCACGAATTGGCGATCGCGGCCGCCACACTCGAAGGCGTCTTCGTGACGTATGTGTGCTGGCGATGCTATCGCTTGTCGGGAGAACCACTGCTTCGTTGGCTGACGCTCGGTTTTCTGGGTTTCTCGTTGATCTACGCGCTACACGGGGCGTTCACCGGTATGGCGCATCACAACATCTGGCTGTTCCTGTTGTATGGCCCGGCCTCACGTCTGGTCATGTCGATCCTGGTCTTTGTCGGTCAGCTCTCATACCGTCGCGCGGCTGACAGTGAGACGATTCGCACTGACCGCCGCGTGTGGGCGGCCTGGATCGGGCTGTTCGTGTTGATTGACGTGGCAGTCGCATGGATCGCCTACTCACCGGTGGCTGGCGCGCTTTGGATCCGCTTATCGATGGAAGGTGGGGCGCTGGTCTTTTCGACGATCAACGTCATCGGCCTGATCACGCGTCGCATCCGTTCTCCACTGATGACGATCTATGGCATTTCGGTTGCGTCGTTCGCGTTCTCGTCGCTTGCGTTCATTCTCGGTCGGCCCTGGAATCACATGTGGTGGCTCGCCCATGTGATATTTGCGGGAGGTTTTTTCCTGCTCAGTTACGGCGTCGTGCAGGCATTCCACACTACGCGCTCGTTCTCGAAAATCTATAGCCAGGAAGAGTTGTTCGCGAGGCTGCGGGGCGCAATGGGCCGCACCGAACGCGCGCTGCAGGAGTTACAGCGGACCAACGAGCAGCTCGAGTATATGGCCACCACGGACCCGCTCACCGGGGCAGCTAACCGCCGGCAGTTCATCGAAAGCGTCGAAGCCGAAATTGCGCGGGCGAAGCTCAATGGCGCACCATTTTCGCTGCTCGCGCTCGATCTCGATCACTTCAAGGTGATCAACGACAGCTACGGACACCAGACAGGCGATCTGGTCCTCCAGCGCTTCGTCAAGGAATGCCTCGACGCAATCCATCCTTACGATCGCGTTGCCCGCGTGGGTGGCGAAGAATTCATGGTGCTGCTGCCACGGGCCCCTCTCGACACCGCGCAGTCGATCGGTGAGCGCTTGCGGGCGGCGATTGCCGGCACGCCGTTCGGAGCCGTGGGGACACCGATCGAGGTCACCGTCAGCGTCGGTGTATCGCAATTCGGTCGAGACGGCGAAACGATCGACGCGGTACTGCGGGCGGCGGATGAACGTCTGTATCGAGCCAAGCATCAGGGGCGCAACTGCGTCGTCGCGGGGTAGTCAAGAAATCTCGACGGACACTCAGCGTTATGTCCTGGGCGACCAGGGAAGGTATTAATCCTTTTCGTGAACGTATGGACCCCGATGCCTTTTGCAACAGCGATTCTGGGGGGATTCCGACAATCATCTGCTAGCGGTCGGGGCCTGGACGGCGCGCCTCGATTTCTAACGGTCGTCCTGCTCGGATTCTCTCTGGTCAATCAAGGGTGACGTCCGGTCAGGCTCGGCATCGACCGGACGCGAGGCGTTCACGCGTGACTGGGCGCCATTCAATGCATGTGCTGGCCACCGTTGATCGCGATGTTCGAGCCAGTCACAAAGCCCGCATCGTCCGAGCACAGGTATACAACCAGTGCCGCAACCTCGTCAGGCCTGCCGAGACGACCAACCGGAATCTGCGGCAGGATCTTGGTGTCGAGGATGTCCTGCGGGATCGCGGTGACCATCTTCGTCGCGAGATAGCCCGGCGAAATGGTGTTAACCGTCACGCCTTTGCGAGCCACTTCGAGCGCGAGCGCCTTGGTGAAGCCATGCATGCCCGCCTTGGCGGCGGCATAGTTGGTCTGGCCGACCGAGCCCTTCGAGCCGTTGACCGACGAGATGTTGATAATCCGCCCCCATCCACGTTCGACCATCCCTTCGCACACCGGCTTGGTCATGTTGAAGACCGAATCCAGGTTGGTGCGGATCACCGCGTCCCAATTGACCTTGTCGAGTTTCCTGAGTGTCAGGTCGCGCGTGATGCCGGCGTTGTTCACCAGGATGTCGATCGGACCCACCGCCTGCTGGATTTCCGCTGCACACTGCTGGCACGAGTCGTAGTCGGCCACATCGACCGCATACGCGCGGAAGTGGCGCCCGTGCGCTTGCATGCCAGCTAACCAATCCTTCACGCCGGTATTGGACGGCGAGTGGGTGACGGCGACGTCGTAACCCGCGTCGTGCAGCTTCGTGCTGATGGCTTCGCCCAATCCGCCCATGCCGCCTGTTACCACCGCAATGCGTTTCGTCATGATGTCTGTCCCTGGTTGTCGATTTAGTGGTACTCATCACTCCGCGACTGCAGATATGGCCGTTAATTTTTGTGTGGCATGGTCGTAGGCGTTCAGCTGTTCGCCGAACCTATTCATAGTGCGGACCAGCGTGAACATTCAGTTCGCGCGCATCCGCAACGGCCGCCATCAAACGGGACAAGGACCGGCGCGACTCCCATTCCGACATCGACTGACGGGTCACGCCCGCGGGACGTCTCGTCAACCCCGCGGCGATTGCCCGCGGTGCGCCCGATCCAGCAGCCGCAGCATCTGGGCGCGCCGCTGCTCCCGTCGATAATGGCTAACCACGGAAATGAACGCGATCAGCAGCACCGCCAAACCCATCACCACGCTTACCTGGCTTTCGTCCATCGTCATTTCCTTCAACGCGGTATTGAGCCACTGGGCCGGTCATCCGGATGCCGACCGTTGCCGCGATGCGCAGTGTGGCGCCGACGTCCGTGCCGGATGCCAGCCTTTACATGGTGCCCAACTGGCGCGTCGCCCGGTTCTCGTTGACACACCGTCTCGCTGTCGAATACCGGAAAATCACCGCCGAAAGACGGCTCGGTTTTCCCGCTCAGCTTGGACGTCAGGCTTATCGTTTTGTGGCCGGTGCCGCCGGCACGACGGTGCGCTTGACGGATTTCGAGGCCGCTACCACAGCCATGTCGAGGTTGCCTCGGGTGATCTCTACCGCCTGTTCAGCGCTTCGCTGCAGCGTCTCATACAGTGCGTTGGCGGCGGTGATCGCGGAATCCAACGCGGCGAAGGTGGTCTCGGAACCTCCGGGCGCGCTTTGCCTGAGGTTTGCCATCAGCGCCTGAGTCTGGTTCGCGTACGCCTCCCATTGAGCCAGCCCGACCTGCGCAAACTCAGTCTGGATCGCCGTCATGATGTCGAACAACTGACGGTGGTAGGTCTGCACCTTTTCCGCGTTGTTGGCGATAAGGCCGTCCTGCAGTGCCAGCCATTCGCGCGGCTCCTTCACAGAGAGGAACTTCTGGGACTGATTGAGCGTATTGGTCAACACAGACCGGATCGCCTGTGTGTTCAGCTGGGCGAACTTCTCGACGCTTGCGACGGCCGCGTTGGTCAGGCCGAACAGCATGTCGACATAGGCCTTCTGGGTTGCAGCAAGCTGCTCTTGCGTTTGCATGATGGAACTCCTGTAGGGGTTGGCCGGCACGGACGTTGTCCCGCTGACATGGGACACGTGACATGTGGCGGCACGGCGGCGGCGAACCAGCGCTACCCCACGCGTGGCAGCGCCATCACCCGCGGACGACGCGTGGACTATCTGGTTGAATTCGGTTCAGCGTATCCGCGCGACGGCCTGCAGCACGGCATCGCCGTCGCGAGTGAGATGCGGACGCTGCTGTCCGGAGGCGAGCTGTTCCAGCGCGACCAGTTGCTGTTCCAGTAGCGTGTCAAGCTCTTCTCGGCCGAGATCGATCTGGTCAGGCGCAGACTTGACCCGCATCAGCGTGGCAAATTCATGGGGACTCAGCATGGCTGTCTCACAGGTTATCGGGAGCAACGTTGCTGGGAGATAGGAATGACCGCATTCGCGCCGGAGGCACACCGGCGTGGGTAAGTTATTCCACTCTGTCTTCTGGTATGGCAGATTTCGCTTGCCCCAAGACCAGATTAGTTATGTTAGTTCGCGATCGGGGGCAGTGCCAGAAGAAAATCAAACATGAAAACGCTTTGATGGGTCAGTTAACCTTTGTAAGATAAGTTGCACCTTTGCGCAGCACAATTGAAAGGCGGATCCGTCTGTTCCCGTGGCCTGCCAAAAAATTATGTGTGGCCAATTGGCACTATCGCGCAACCAGACAGTGCTATTGCGCAAAAGCATTGAGCCCAGCATTCGCTGCCGAGCACATGTGTTGTGCCGCACAATACATTCCGGTAGCATTCGTGCCCCCACAAGCTGCGCATACGGATTTCGCGCGAGGCGTCCCGCCCTCGACTATCTGTGCGTACACGATTCCGTCCGCATCCCGGCAGGCAACCCATTCTGGCGTCATGCTCGCGACGATCGTTGGCTCATCTGTCGAGGAGCATGTATTGGGGTGATCGTACCTTTCGTGCAAAAAGTGGCGGTGATCAACCGTGGAGCCGTCTGCAGCAAGGCTTTGCCGCTTTCCGCCTTTCGCACGAACAGCGATATTGAACTTATTTATTCGCAATGGCTTTTGCGCCCAGACCGCCAGATTCCACACGAAAGGTACGATCACCCCTATGAGCGCAGCCGCTGGACGATGCGCTTCCTTTATCACACCGCGCTGCGCGTGAGCGAGGCCGTGCACGCAAAGGCCGGGGACTTCGCCCAGCGACGCGGGCGCTGGTGGCTGCATGTCGTCGGCAAGGGCGGTGTAGAGGGGATGTACCGGTCAGCCACGCATTGATGACCGAATTCGCACGATACCGTGTCTTCCACGGGCTACCGGCCGCGCCACGCATGGACGAAACCACGCCGGCGGTAATGAGCATTGCTGGCGACACGGCGAGGCATATGACGCCTACCGCTGTCTACCTGATCGCGAAAGAAGTGTTCCGCCGGACAGCCGACACGCTGGAGCCTACCGATCCGGTCGGTGCGGTCACGCTGCGACGCGCTTCGACCCACTGGTTGCGACATAGCGCAGCATCGCATCAGGCCGATGCCGGCACCGATATCCGCTTCATCCAGAAGAACTTGCGGCACGCCTCGATCGAAACGACCGGCATCTACCTGCATGCCGAGGAGGACCGGTGTCACATTCACACCGTCGGATCGCAAGACGAGCCACAACCTGGCTAGCCACTGACTCAATACTGAAAGCCTAGCGGCACATAGTTTGGGAACTGGCGGCTCAGTAGCACGATAAGGCAAGCTTCTGAGCGCGTCGACCATGCCTATGCATCCGAGGGAAAGTGTGGAAATTGGTCCGGCGTCGCGTAGCGGCGTCGCGATTTGGGACGTTCGACTTTGTGGCGACACGCCGTATTCGTACACGCGCCTGAAGCACACGCTGTTGTCCGATGCCGGCCGGCGCCGAGTCGTCGTCGATGCTCGGAAATTGCTGACGCGCACTGATCGCGGCGTGTATGCGCCGCTTGGACTCTCCCGTCCCAACTCGTCGGCCAGCGTCGGTGCATCTGCCACGATGGCTTTGACTGCTTTCGCGAAGTATTGCTGCCTGATTGCCCAGGGCCAGACGCCGCGAGTGCTCGTCGCGCCGTCCGCCGGACGATGAGCGGCATGTCGGGACTACATCTCATCCGAGGCAATCCGGCTGGGCAGCAAGGATCCGGTGCGCTCAAGAATCGGGTAGGCGGCCGCGGCCACGAGATGCGAATTGATGAGCGTCATGTCTCGGAGCAGATCGAGATGCAGCGCGCTCGTCTGGGCGCTATCGACGCGACCGGAGCGCAGTCGGTCAAAGTGTGCCGTGGTCGCGGTCGATTCCGCCTCCCGGAAGGTCACTTTTTCGTCAGCCAGCATGCGTGCCGTACGTGTGTCCTCGGTCATGAACAGCGACGCTGCGGTGCGCAGATTGGCCGTCAGGCGGTCCAGCATGGCCAGTAGTTCGGCTTCCCCCTCCTTCGAGAACGCGAGCCCGCGCTTCAGGCGCTTCGTGGCGTGGGGGAGCAGATTAAGATCCACCACATCGCCAGCCTGCTCGAGATTGATGACGAAGGTCAGGATCTCATGCATACGTCGATGATCGTTTTCATCGAGTTGCTCGGCGTCAAGCGACGTCAGGTAGGTCTTGATCGCGGTATTCAGGCTGTCCAGGATGTCGTCGCGCTGGCGGGTTTCCTCGATCATTTTACGATCGCCATCCACCAGGACTGCACGGGCACCGGTCAGCATCTCGCCGAGCACATCAGCCAGTCGCAGTGCCTCACGTGCCGCGTTGCCGAGTGCCACCATCGGAATTTGCTGCGCGGCGGGATCCAGGTACAGTGGCCGCGACGGATCGGTGGGGTCCGTGCGCTGCGGAAGCAGCTGACTTAGCAGTCCCGCATACTGAGCAAGGACGGGCAGGAAAAGGCCGGCAAGAATCAGGTTGAACAGCGTATGAAAATCGGCCACCACCCGTGCATTATCCGGCTCGATCATCACCATGAAACGACCGATCGGCCCGAGCGCTACGAGCGCCAGCACCACACCCACTGCCCGCGAGAACAGATTGCCCATCGGCAAGCGCTTCGATGCGGGATCGGCGGTCGCCGTTCCCTCCAGCACCGGGTTGATTGCGGTGCCCAGGTTCGCGCCCAGCACCAATGCAAACGCGGTATCGGGTGGCACGACGTTTTGTGCGCACAGCGACATGATCAGCAGCACGATTGCGACGCTCGAATGTGCGGCCCAGGTCAGTCCCGCGGCCAGCAGCACGTCCACCAGCGGCACGGCAGATGCGGCACCCAGCAGCATACGAAGGCTGGGTGCATCCTCATAGTCCGTCATCAGACCAAGCAGCTGGTGCAGTGCGAGTAGCATCAGGCCCAAGCCGATCAGCACACGACCGAGGTCGTGTGCACGCGTGTTCGATACCTTGCGGAACATCAGCACGCCAACGAGGATCAGCGCCGGCGAGACGGCCGCAACATCGAAAGACAACACCTGCACGATCAGCGTCGTGCCGACATTGGCGCCAAGCATCACAGCTAGCGCAGGGACCAGCTCGACATGCCCGCCTGCGGCAAAGCCCGCGGTCATGAGCCCGGTCGCCGTGCTGCTTTGCAATACTGCTGTGACGCCTAGTCCAGCCAGGAAGGCGCGCAGTCGCCCATGCAGTGCCCGCCCGAGCAGTGAACGCAGTCCGGCACCCAGGGCGCGTTGGATGCCGGTCTGAACCATGTGGGTGCCCCAGAGCAGCAGCGCAACGGATCCGGCCAGATCAATCAGCGTGAACGTAAATCCCATTACCCAGAGCCCTCCATGCCGAGCGATTGCTCATGTGACTTTCACCAGGGGCGTGCCAGGTATTCCGGACCTCGAGTCCTTACGGACCTTGATCGGTCTTCCCCGCGGCCCGGTGCTCAATCACGCAGGACTTCACGCTCAAGTTGCTCCCAGGAAAGGTGGCGTACGTCCGTGCCCTTGGCGACATAAATGACGAGCTCCGCCAGATTCGTTGCATGGTCCCCGATACGTTCGATCGCCGATGCGATGGACAGATAGTCCAGCGCAGCCGCGATGCTGTGGGGATGCTCGGGCATATATGTCGCCAGCTTGCGCACGAAAGCGCGGTATTGCTCGTCGATTGCTTCGTCCTCGCGGACAATCTGGGCTGCAGCGATGGCATCGAGTCGCGCGAATGTATCGAGTGCGCGATGGAGGATGGCGGCCGCCAGTTGACCGGATAACTGGATTTCCGCAATGTCGATGGCCTTGCCCGCATCATCATTTGCGATTCGTCGAGTCCGCTTCGCGATCTTGTGGGCTTCGTCGCCTGCCCGCTCGAGATTGGTGATGGCCTTCGAGATCGCCATCAGCAAGCGCAGATCGGATGCCGCCGGCTGGCGCCGCGCGATGATGTTGCCGCACTCCGCGTCGATCTCGACTTCCATCGCATTGAGCCGATGCTCGTCGGCGATGACCTTATCGACCAACCCCAGGTCAAAGCGGTTGAGGGCCTGCATCGCATTGGTCAACTGCAACTCAACGAGTCCGCCCATCTCGAGTACCTTGGACGAAATGTGGTGAAGGTCAGTGTCGAATTGGCTAGTTATGTGTTTGTCTGACACGAGAAGTTCCTCCCTAACCGAAACCAGGGGCCGGGTGGGTGCACTTCGCAAGTCCCGGTTCTGGCAACCACAAGACCGACCTAACGCGATTTGGGTGGCCGGCCAGTCTTGACTCGTTCGACCGCGGAGACTGCTGCGAGTAGGTGTTTCTGCGGAGCGGACGCCAGCAGAATCAGGCCCGCCCGAAGAAGTTCACCCTTTTTCACCGATACGCCCGCATCGAGGCACCGCTGGATCAGCACCGTGATTTTTTCGTAGTCCGATCGCGGCATCGTGAATGTGTCGCGGACAACTTTCTCCGTCTCCAGGCGCTCCTTTCCCTGCGGGGCAATCTCTACGGAATCCACATCAGTACGGGCTGTTCGCCTCTTTCCAGCCTTCACTAGAGCGGATTGCCTCTCGGCAGCGGACTCCGGTATTTCCCCGTCGCATGCACGCTTGCGCGACGGGAGGGCTTCCCGGCTCTTTTCCGTGTTGACCCGGTGCTTCATAGGTTCCCGAAATTTTGACAATACTGTACAAACAGTATAGCGATTTCTTGCGTGAAATGAATTCGGCCGTGGTCCGTACGGGGACAGATTCACCTTGCGGCAAAGCGTTTCAATTCTGAAACGCATTCAGTTGATTTTGCCATCCTCACTACATAATTAGCCTCGCATATCCCCGCAAAGCAATGAAGTACCTAAGCAGGAATGATGCTTGCGTGACAAGCGCTGTCGACGATGCGCAACCAAACCTATTAGACCAGTAGAGTGCGTCTCGTCAGCGGCTGAATTTTCTCCGTCGCAACAACACGCAGTCGGACTCGCATGTCCTTCAGGAACCATGGCGCGCGAGTGGATCACTGTACATAAAAAGTTGCAAGTGCAACCGGTCGGCGTCGGGAGCCGGAATCATGACATTCACGTTCACGCTGATCGATCTTGCTGGTTCGATTGCGCTGGTGCTGCTCGGCACGCGGTTGCTTCAGACCGGCATGCAGCGCGCATTCGGCGCTGGTCTGCGGTCGCTGCTCGAATGGGCACTTGACAGACGACTCCCTGCCTTCGTCGGCGGGTTGGGCGTAACGGCGGTGCTGCAGAGCAGTGTCGCCTACGCGTCTGTGCGTGAAGAGCCGCTTGAGAGATACCGTCGCCACATTGTGGTCAGAAGAATGCGTCACTATCTATCGCGACATGATTTCACTTTTGCAACCAACCAGTGGAGGGAAACATGACGCGGCACGCTCAGCGGCAATGGCTGCGATACGAAAAAGCTACTTTTAGATGGCGAAAGTGTTTCAGCGGCGGTACGAATCCGACCGAACGTCGCGGCTCCGATTCGCGATGACCGTCCAAAACACGATGCTGGCATGCCACTTGCGTTAAGGACCATGTGCGCTGGTGAATGGCTTTGCAGGTTTCGAGATGATTCCGACTATTGCAATGGTTTGCCCTCCTTGGGCGATCAAGGTGCCAAACGGCTTCTCGGTAGGTTTACTGAATTCGTGCAGGAGATGACGTTCCTCATGAACGCCACTGGGAAATCGTGATGAGCACGCCCGCGACTTTCACGTTCGCTTTGCAATACGGAGGCAACGCGACGTTCTACGCCCGGAGCGGTGGCTATCCAGCAGGTGCCGCTGTATATCTGCTCGCGGCGCATCTGTCGGATGCCCTTGCGTCGTTAGCTGACAGGTTCTATCGAGCGAACGAGGCGTTCGAACTAACCACTCTCGATGTGCACAAGGATCTCTCTTATGGTTATGCGATCGATCTCGATGGGTATTTGTTCGCATATCGGATCGACTCTGATACCGACGAGTGGGAAAGGATCTTCTCAGGGCACTATGCAGCATTCATCAATGGACACGCACCCGCCGATGCTCTGCGCGACGGCACCCTTAAGCTGATCAAGACGTCGAGCATGGAAGACTGTCGCGAGTGGGTCACTCGCGGGCAGCTCATTAAGCGTCATGCTGACGCTGTCGCCGCACTGGCATCCTATCGCGAGCGATTCGCGGGCTGCGCAGAGAGCATTGCAAGCTATCAAAGCAAGATCGCCGCGCTCGATCTCGCGCTGCAGCGATATTATGAAGAGAACAACGTCGAGTGAGCGCTTCGTTGAGCGTGTTGCACGTGTCCACTCCTGGACAAGGATCCCGATTCACTCCACCTGCATCCATGCCGCTGCGAGTTGCCGCCAATCGTGAACTATTGACCGGACGAGCGAGCAAAGGGCGGCACAATTTTCTTATGGGTTCGTGCGTCTGCTCAATCGAGGCGACTGGTTACGCTTCCGAGTTAGGGCATCTACCTACAGAGCGGCGCACCGGATTCAATACTAAACAGATAAAATGCACGCGCTAAACGAGCATTGTCTTTGCGTGGGAAATAGTTGGACGTAGCCGGACTTGCCCTTGCCTTTGAGTCTTCCAGACAGGCAAATGCAAAGTCTGCGTCGAACCATACAAGGGAGCGTAAGAATGACGGGTTTCACGTCGGATCAACTTGTTGCGTCAAGCAAAGCCACCGCGACCGCCATGTTTGCGCTTGCGAATCAGGCGTTCCACGGTTGCGAGCAAATGATTCAATTCAACCTGCATGCGGCTCGACAGGCACTTACCGAAAGTGGCTCGTATTGGTCGGAAACACTGTCGTACAAGGCTCCGGAGCAAGTCATCGCGCACCACACGAAGCTCTTGCAGTCGAGCACGGGGAAAGCGCTGTCGTACGGCGGTCAACTTGCCGCCATTGCGTCGAACACCCACGCCGAATGGTTGAAGATCGTAGGATCGCAAGTCGAATTGCATTCCCGCAGCCTTCCGCGCTTCTAACCGTCGTGCAAGGCATACACCACCCCGCGCGAACGTTACGGCAAGCAAGCTGACTGCGTTGTTTGAGCTGCGGTCATTGACATACGTCGCGTTTTTGTTGGCACCGCAGCGATGTGGTGCCATGCGTCGGCGCATGCATCCATCACCCGAATTCGATGCGAGGACCTTATGCAGACGATGCTAAGTCCGCACGAAATCTCCACGTTGATGATGGCGTGGGACGCCCCGGATCAGATTGGATCCGACCGCGACGAGCTTGTCACACTACTGGAGCGTCAACTGATCGCCTTCGATCCGCTGGCGTCCGATAATCGGCATATTCAGGTGACGGCCGAAGGTCATGCCGTCCTGAAAGCGGTCTCGCGCATTCGTTAAGCGGAGCGGGCAATTCGGCAGCGCCGGTCCGGTCTATTCAAACAGGCGGGGCAGCGCGATAATCGACCATAACTCTCAGGCTTGGTGGGAGTTGCCCGTCTCAAGAACTGGAAGCAATGACTGAGGCAACAATGGACGGATCATGGGTTGGAATTGTGGTCGGGACGTTCGTGCTTGCCCTCGCGGCGATTGCCGTCGCGAGCCACTATCGGCGCGAGCATCGTGGCGCCGAATTGCTCAGAAACCTGGATCACCACGACTGGTGTCGATGGACACATGCTCATCGAGTCAGTTCAAGGGCAGTGAAACGATGAGACGCTGGTCGCTGACAAAAAAAATCAAGAAGTAGAATCCGGCCATACGCTTGATGTCTGCACTGCCGGTTCAGTTTTTTCCGAATACCCGCGCGGCTGGAAATTCTCGACCTACGCGATTTGGTGGGTCCGGCAGGCTGTCACGCGTGCGCTCGCCGATCAGGCGCGGACCATTCGCGTGCCGGTCCACATGATCGAGACGATCAACAAGCTGAACCGGATATCGCGCGAAATCTTGCAACAGACAGGGCAGGAAGCGCATCCCAGCAGTGCTGGCAAAGCGCATGGAGATGTCCGAGGAGAAAGTGCTCAGTATCCTCAAGATCGCCAAGCAACCTGTCTCGCTCGAAACCCCGGTGGGTGACGACGCCGATGCAACGCTCGGCGACATGATCGAGGATGTCTCGGCGAGTTCACTGGCTGAGGCGGCGATTCACGCGAACATGCGCGCGGCGATCGACGAGGCACTCAACGGGTTGTCGCCGCGCGAGGCCAAGGTTTTGCGGATGCGATTCGGGCTCGACACCAACTCCGATCACACGCTTGAAGAGGTCGGCAAGCAGTTCGACGTGACTCGCGAGCGGATCCGTCAGATTGAGAGCAAGGCGATGCGCAAGCTGATGCATCCCAGCCGTGCGGACAAGCTCAGGCCCTTTCTCGAGCGTTGAGGCAAGCCGGGCGTGGTATCCCTTCGACGCCCGGCTCCAGACTTGCAGCGATCACGCGTCGGCCTGATCGTTGCCTGGCCGGGCGTGTTCGCTGCGGGGAAAACTTACAGCGGCTTGATGCTGGCGGCCTGCTTCCCCTTGGGGCCCTGCTTGACCTCGAAGCTGACCTTCTGGCCCTCTTGAAGCGATTTGAAGCCACTTCCCTGAACCTCGGAGAAGTGCGCAAACAGGTCTTCGCCGCCATCATCCGGCGTGATGAATCCGAACCCCTTCGTATCGTTGAACCACTTGACGGTACCCGTTGCCATACTCTGAACGCTCCAAGGAAATCGGTTGTAAATGATGCGACTGGCCGGCGCCAGACAGCGGCTACCCCGTATCACAACGGGGCTGTCACTGACAATTCAGACTTTTTGTAAGCCACGCTGGCATCGCCGATGCACCCCCTCAAAATCTTCGTTGACCCAGACGCGCTGCCTCGTAAGCGATTTCGGCGTGAGCGCCTGGCGAACGGGAAAATAGCGTCTAGAGTCGACAGCCTGGATCAGCTCTTTCTTGACGTCTTCGCGACAAATGGCGTCGGTACGTGTTGAACCTGTTCGCTTCCGCAATGAGGGCAAGGCGGATGAGCCGATGAATGTTCAGCGAGATGCTCGACGCTCTCGAACGTTTTGCCGCACTTCTCGCAACGGTATTGGTAGGTCGGCATGGCATTCCTCCGGTATCGATGCTGCCCGAGGATATGAGTATGGTTCGTGGCGGCGCGAGCTTCATATTGCAGTGAACCCGTATTAATGCGATTGCGAGGGACTTGAGCTGCAACTGCGCTCGATCGCACGAACCTCCGTCACCTGTTCATGCCCCCGGGCACGCGGGCGATCGAGCGTTTTGGGGTGTTGAGGCGTTGCATGGTGCGCCGGGCCCAGCCCACCTCGATGCGCTTTATGCGTCATGGCACGAGGGGGGCGTGGCATGCTGCCGCCTACTTACAACAGAACCGCTTGCTGCAAAAGCTCCAGCGCTTTCAATTCGTCCAGTCGACCCGTGCGTGCTTTACCTGCTAGCGTCTTGATCAATGCTTCCGCAATCGGTGCAATACCATCAAGATTGTCCAGGCTGGCCACGGAAGAGAAGGGGGGCGGTACTGGGTTTCGCTGCGGTATTGCGGAGGCGGGGCGCGACTCAAGGGTTGCCGGTGCGGCAGCCGGCGCTTCGCCATTACTTACTTCAAGTGTGCGACCGGCAAGGTCGTCGGAGAAATCTCTTACATGATCTTGCGGGCTGACGACGGACGTCTCTTTCTCTCCTGCGACGTCTGCTGAAACAGGTGAGGGGCTTTCCGAATCGCCCAGGGCACCCACCCGCGCGCGCCCCTTGTGTGCTTTCTCATCGACGAGCTTCGCTGGCACGCCATCGCCTGTTGCGACCGCAATCGGCTCGTGTTGTTGAACGGATACGCGACCGCGCGATGCAGGCGTGAGCAACCGCGACACCGACGCTGGAATCTCGGCTTCGGAGCGCGGGGTGTCCAACCAGCCACTTGGCAATCCAAGTCGCTCCGTGAATCGGTTTGCTTCCACACTGTCCATGCGTTTCTTGCCATGTAGCCGATGGGCCATGTTGGAGCCACTCATCGCCATGACCACACCAAGTCGTACTTTCGATCCGTTGCGACTGGTGAGAACGTGCAAGTTAGCGCGTCGGATGTTTTCTACCTCGGCGCTGTCGCTCAATGCCAGCGATTGCTGTTCGGGCGTTTTAGGAGAACGCTTGTATTTCGATGGCGAAGCTTTTTGTGGCGCGTGGGGTTTAGGCTGTTCGACCATTTCGCCTTGACGGTGCTTGACGGCCCTGGACACTCGTCCAGCTGCTTTCTTTGGCATTTTCGCTTCCTCGGACAAACTATCTTTAAGAACTGATTGTTGATCGACGCTTAGGGCCGAAGACGGCTTAAGTGCTTCAGACTCTGCGCCTTGTCCGTCGTCCGTTTGAATGAAGTCGAGCGGTGACTTCAGGCGAGCGATGGTCTCGGCCGCGAGCGCAGGATTGGGATGGTCAAAAAAACCATGCGGCAACCCAAGCGTGGTTTCCATGTGAAAGGCGGTCTCGGGTGTGAACCTCTCGCCCTTCATCAGTTCGCCGACTCGCGTCATGTTCGATTCAAGCGCTATCGCGATATTCTCTGCGCCTACCGTATCGACCAGAAACTGAAACGATCGTGTTTTGAAAATGGAGGCAGTCTGGGCGGCATCTCGAGGAGGCGTCTTCACATACGGTTGTCCCTGCCGATTGGACGGGGATTTTTTTACGTGGCGAGGTTGGCGTTGGCCGCTGTCCCGAGATCCCGCATATCGCCCGCGGGCTTGACTCATAAAGTAGGGCTCCATGCGATCATTTTGAGCATTCCATTATAGACGGGCCGATGTTGGCACTCGAAGCGTCAGTAGCGCCACGGTCGAAAATGTACGTCCCGGGTGCGATTCAACAGCGTCGTCCGGTCGCAGCACAGCATGGCGCCAGCGTTCGCATAATCCACCGCGATCCGGTAAAGCTGCGCCTGTGCGGTATCCCAAAGTCTCTAGCGCTGGCCGTGACAGGAAATCCATCCACGATCGATGCGTGCCGGTCCACGTTCGGCTCAACAGTGCGAGGTCGAGATGGTTTCCGATTCTTCATGGAATCGCGGCGTCGAGCGACAGCTTGTCGGAGCGCTCGCGCTCCAATGCGGCGAATCCCCACGTTTCATGCAGCCTGTCGCGATGCTTCCAGAGGTATGAACAAGTTGTGCGCTTGGATCGACAGTCCACCGGGATACGCGGCAATCTGCCCATTCGGACGGCGCGTCCAGGCGATGAGAATTCATGATTAGGCTGCCGTGGGACCGTAGGCTTAGTCCGTTACGACGATCTCCATCTCGTCGGCCGGGTCGATCTGAAATTCATTTACCCGACACGCACGGACGTCGAATATCAGGCGATTCAGCGCTTCAAGCTTTGCGTCAGTATCGTCGACTGACATTCCTGCAGCCTGGCCGATCGCAGATTGGCGTGCATCGAGCAATAGCTTAAGCGCGTTCGCTCGCTTCATGAACATGCGATTTGTCACGCCTCACCTCAATTTTGCGCGGCGACGACACGGCGGCCGACTGGCCCCAGGAATGAAAAGCTCAGCGACCTCATAGGGCTGCACCGCATACAACCCTTGGCTTTCAAGGGAGCAATTTTTTCATTGTCGTCAATCAGCCCCCTTCGAGCGGGCTTTCGCACATTCACCATATGAATTGAGGTGCGATATGGCAAGCAGCGCAAAACGTCGAGCCGATCGGGCTCGGCTAAGGAAAAAGCGGCGTGCGTGGTGGGGCGACTGCGCCAAAACCGACAAACCGCTTGGGCGGTTGATCGACACACCGACGCCATGTAGCCGCTGGATGTGCGGCAACGCCCGGCGCTACTTTGGCGAGCGCTCGATTAGCGAGCGCCGGTGGCTTCAAGCCGTAGGTGACGAGTTCGCATGGACGGTTGCTCATCGTTACCCAGTTCCGAGGAGGGGCGCGCTGCTACGCGGCTGGCTTGGCGAGCGTTACGGCCGCACACCGCAGTTCCTGCACGGCGGCGTGGTGCGGAAAAAGCGCGACGATATGGTTGTGCACCTCCGGCACGATCGCACCGAGCGGGTGTTCCTGCTTTCACTCAAGGACGGCGGCACCGGGCTGAACCTGGCGGCCGCCCCGAGCGTCATCCATTTCTACCTCAGGTGAACCCGGCAGTCGAGGCCCAGGCGAACGATCGCGCCAACCGCATAGTGCAGCGCAGCCATGTGCAGGTGCATCGCCTGATTACGGAGGCGACGTTCGAGGAACGCATCAACGACATGATCAAAGGCAAGCGCGAACTGGCCGAATTGGCCGTTGGCACAGGCGAGCAATGGATTGGGAATCTCAGCGACCACGAGTTGCACGCGCTGTTTACACTGAATCGAGCGTGATCAGATCGGCCGTTGTGACGGCGACACGCGAAAGCCAGGACGGCAGTGCACGCGAGCAACGCTTCCTTGTCGAATTCGGCCGACAGCCTCTATCGACAAGGGACAGCCGCTGGAGAAGGCGATCAACCTGATGCGTTCGCTGAGTTGTAAATGGGTCGATGCGCTGAGATGAGCGGTTGCGCGCGGCAGCTCCAGGAGCTTGGCTGCTTGTTGCAACCGGACGTTAGCCGGGCCGATGGATTTTCTCCATCCATCCTCAAGTTGCGTATCGCCGACGGGTTCGTAACGCATGTTTTGAACTCCTTGATTTAGTTTGAGTCGGAGGGCTGTGCTAATAGGACTGTATCGATCAAGCGCTGGTTGAAAGTGGCTTGCAGGGTAATCTATCAATTCCGTCTATCTCGATGAGTGGCATAATTCGAGCGTTGCGATCTCTCGCAACCGACAACTATGGGAGAACAGAACATGGCCAATAGAGACTACAAGACGTTGAAGGCGCAACTCGACGCTTTGCAGGAAAAAACAGAAGCGGCACGCGTTGCAGAGCTGGAAGCATTGATTACTGACATTCGTGAAAAGGTGGCTGAATACGGAATCACGGCCGAGCAGATTTTCGGTCGTCAACGCGTAGGCAAGGGCAAGAAGGCCGGTGCTCACGTGGCGGCAAAGTACCAGAACCCGAAGACGGGTGAAACCTGGAGCGGTCGAGGCCGCGCGCCGGCGTGGATCAAGGACGTGAAGGACCGCACTCGCTTTCTCATTGGCGCAGCGGCCGAGACACAGAGTGCCGCCGGCAATGGCGTAGCTCGGGTCGCAGTCAAGAAAGCTGCGGCAAAGAAAGCAGCAGCAAAGACCCGAAAGGGCGACGCGAAATCCGTGAAATCGGCGGGCGAGACGGCGGCTCGCAAAAGAGGGCGCCCGTCGACTAGTGTAGTTGCGGCAAAAAAGACGAGAAGCCGGCGCGCGCCTGGCGTGAAAAAGGCTGAGGGTGCCGCTGTCAAGCCGGAAGTCGTCACCGAAGCCGCGAGCGAGTAAGACGGCGGTGGTCAGGCAGGCGGGTGGCAAGGAGCGGATTGTTCCCTGCCACTCGCTTTTATTGTTTGTTCCTGCTGACGTTGCATCGTTTTTCACCTGATCCGGGTAAATCCGGCCCAGGGCCTGGATGCCGCCACAGTTGTGTAGGTGAGTTTGGGATGGCGACATTGTTTCGGATGAACCTGGCCCGCTGGCAACACGATCTTCGGATGGTTTTGCCCCCTCAAAGTGTGAAGTCCGATCGGCACGATTCAACTTCCTGAGATGACCACGCATCCGGCATCCCATCACATCCCCCGCATCGTTGTGCGGCGCTCTCCGATCCATGGCCGCGGCGTATTTGCTCGTCGCGACCTGACCGCTGGTGAAATGCTCCTCGAGTACGTCGGTGAGCGTATCGATTGGGAGGTCGCCATCAACAGACCGCCGGCCGATCCCGCCAATCCGGATCACACCTTCTTCTTCGATCTCGGCGATGGGCGCGTCATCGATGGCGCGGCAGCGGGCAACTCGTCGCGTTGGATCAATCATTCGTGCGCGCCGAATTGCGAGGCAGAAGATCGAGACGGCCGGATTTTTATTCGAGCGCTGCGCGCGATCGATGCAGGTGACGAAATTAGCATTGACTATGCGCTCGCGGTTGACGGGCGCGTGACGCGCTCGATGCGCGACCGATACGCGTGCCGTTGTGGCGCGTCGACATGCCGCGGCACCATGCTGGCCGTTCGGAGGCGCCGTAAGCAGACGCATGAGGGTGGCCTAGTCAACACGGCGCAAGGTGTGGGTGATCAACCATCTGCAGTGCCTCCAGACGCGGTCCGGTCAACGGTGCGCATTCTGGAGCGGCCCGGATCCGGCCGCCTCATTGTGTCGTGGCGGCAGGCCGGGCGGGGGTGTTATAGCGAGCAGCTTTGGACTGCTGCGCTGGCGACTGCTGGCGGAATCTGCGTGGTGTCGGGACAGGCTTACGAACGTGGTGATGCCGTATTTCAGCCAACAAGTTCATCTGTATCGCTCAATCAGGCTGAGCGAATCTGCGCGGACAGTGTTGCGCACATTCCCATCGACGAGGCCGCGTGACAATGTCGTTGCCGACGAGTTTACTAAGTCTAACTAAACTTAGGGTTACACGGCCGTGATACCGTTGTTTTGCTCGCCCATTACATGCGCGCTTCATGGGCGATCCTGCATGCGGTAACAGGGATGATCTAGATATGGCTTGGATGGGCGGCCACGGTGCCGCCCTGACGGAGATCGGGAATCGGAGACGAGGCCGTTCCGGCCAGGAATCGCTTCAGCTGCTGCTCGGCGTCGATCACCTTGTAACGTGGCGCGACATTCAGTTGCCAATCATGCAGCACGAGCAGCCGTTCAAATGCCGACACGGCGTCCGCTGCGAGGATCCACTCATTCGACTCATCGGCATGCATGTGCGTGGCCTCGACCGCATGCTCGACTGCCTTGTGGCGTTCAACGGGTTCGTCCCCGTAGCCAGCCTGTTGCAGGAACCACACGATATACGTGGTGCGTATCAGCTCGTTGAAAAGATACGCGTTCCCTTGGCCGTTCCGACAGGCCGCCAGCGCAAGATGATGTGACAAGGACTGTGTTTGCACCGACGTATTGTCGAGCGGCAACAACATGGTCTTTGTCAAGGTGCGTCGCGGCGCGGCGGGCCGTCCGCGGCTTGTCTTGGAACTCATCTTGCGTCACATCGACCTGCTGGAGAAATTTCCCGCTGGGTGAGGCTGTTGTCTCAATACCGATCAGGTATTCACGGCATCCTTGAATGCTTTGCCGGCGGTAAACTTGACCGTTTTTGCGGCAGCGATCGTGATGGCTTCCCCGGTAGCGGGATTGCGGCCGGTCCGCTCGGCGCGGGCACCCGTGGAGAAGGAGCCAAAACCGATCAATTGCACCGTATCACCGCGGGTGACTGCGTGCGTCACGGCCTCGAGAATGGCATCAACGGCGGCCCCAGTGCTGGCTTTGGTGTCGCCGGTGGCAGCCGAAACAGCGTCGATGAGCTCTTGCTTGTTCATTCGTGGATTCCTCAGTCATGTCCGCTAAAGGCGGGTTTGGCCATTACCCTATAACATCTACCGCAGGCAACGCAACTTCTGGATCTTTGTTGCAATTGTAATTTTCTCAACCGAGGTCAACCGGGGGAGAATTGCCCGCGTTGTACGCACAGACATTCCACGTATCGCTCGCCATGTACGAGGTGCCGCTATGCTGCGATCTGAATGGACGGCGAGGAAGGGCCGGGACTGCTGACGCATGTAATGCGAGCAGTATGTTGGCGGCAAGTTGCCCCGAAAAGGTGCCATCATGATTGGCAGTGGCCAGACAGGCTTCGAAATCGCACCGCGACCGGCATGCTTTGCGAGCGCGCGGTATCAATGAGCAGATTATTTACGATGACCAGTAAAATTCAGGCCCTGCACCAGCAGCTTGGCCACCTCAATTTGCTTCTTGATGAGGCACGGAAGAAGGAAAAGGCGGCCGTCCTCTCCACGATTCGGGAGCAGGTGAAGGAGTACGGCATCACCGAGGTGGAATTGCTCCGCGCGGCCGGCTTTGTGAAAGACAAGCCCAAGCAGTTGCCAGCGAAATACTACGATCCTTCCTCGGGCAAATCGTGGACGGGACGCGGCGCGTGTCCGAAGTGGCTGGCTGGCAAGAACCTGGATGACTATCTGATCCGCCCGGCCGCAAAGCCTTGGTGGCCAGGGGAAAACGGATAGGCAAGACCCGTCTTTGCGCGTGCAAAGTGATCAATTGTGCGTATTCGTCAAAGCTGCTGTCGCAGCGACTGGTCGCTATGCCCCAAGGCCAATCGACGTAAACCAGTATCCTGTTGGCGCCCTAAATCGTGCGAGAATGCGTGCCGCCGCGGGTGTAGCTCAATGGTAGAGCAGAAGCCTTCCAAGCTTACGACGAGGGTTCGATTCCCTTCACCCGCTCCACCATGGGCCCGTAGCTCAGTTGGTTAGAGCAGTCGACTCATAATCGATTGGTCGCCGGTTCAAGTCCGGCCAGGCCCACCACACGAACCCGGACGGTGAACGCGGTACACACTGCTGACCTAAAGTGCGACTTTAGAGGGCGGCGGGATGTCGGCGCAAGCAACTGTTGATATGACGCTATCGCGCAATGCGAATGGCGACCTGCTCGTTGTGACCACCTATCCGCGACGGGCAACTCTCCACGACGTCGTGCGACGCGACTGCCATCGACCGGTGGTGACGAGAACTCCGCGGCAATGCGTCCGCGTCTGTTCGACGGCGGCCCCAACGACACGCTCGGCCGCGCGTGGGGGAGTTTCGCCTCCTCCGATACAAATACGAGCGTGACTCAGCCGCAGTCGACGCCGTACCCCTCCGATTCCACGCTTCCGGCCGGCGGCATTGCCGAATGTGCTACGGATTCAGAAGCGCGAAGTGGACTTCAAGTATCCGTTCGCGCCGGCAAGCTATGCGGGTACTCAATCTTTGGTGGGGAGCGTCCATCACATCGACGCGCATGGTTCGACCGCCGATGGCCGTTCCACATTCCTCGACCTTCTCGCACTTGGACCTTATCCGATTCCGCGCAGGATTCTGGGCAGGGGAGCAATGTAGGCTCACCGAGCTGTGAGCTCATCATTTCGACGTTAAATATTCTGATAAACTAAAAACATTCGCGAGAAATTGCAAAATAAACCACGCGATTGGAGATTGTATGGCTAGCAAGACGCTTCAGCGCCTGATGGAGGAGGCGCCGCGCGGGCAACCGCTAGACACGGAAATGCTGAAGGATATGGGCGTCAGCCCGGCGCTCGCAACCTACATGGTCAAGGCGGGGTGGCTGCAGCGACTCTCCAAGGGGGCCTACCTGCTCACGGGGGATAGCCCGAACCGGGAAGGAATCGTCGCGTACCTGAGTCGACGCGTGCCGGGCTTGCATGTCGGGGGCAAGACGGCGCTCGACTGGCAAGGCGAACGTCACAACATCGACCTTCGTGCGAAGACCATCTTATGGGCGCAGAAGCCGTATGAGATCCCGTCGTGGGTTGAGGAGCACATGCACTACGCGTTTCAGACTACCCAGATCTTCGACGACGCGCTGCCGTATGATGCGGGCCTCAAGCCACTGGCGAACGGGAATCCGCATGTGCTCGTTTCCGTTCCGGAGCGCGCACTGCTCGAACTCGCCAGTGATATCGGCAAAGGACAATCGATGGAGGAAGCGGTCAGCCTGATGGCTTCGCTGAGAAACATTCGGCCTTGCGTCCTCGAACAATTCATGACGCACTGCAAGCGCGTCAAGGTGCTTCGGCTGGTTCGGGATCTGGGGAGGAGCGGCGACTATTCCTGGGGGGCGGACCTGCAACGACACGTTGACCGGGTTGGCGCTGGGAAGCGGTGGTCCAACGTGAACAAAGACGGCGAGCGTCTTACGCTCAATCCAGAATGAACGATCCATACCTCGATACGATCCGGTCGCACCGCTTGATCGCACCCGACGTCTTGCCGCTCTCGCACGCTGCTCGCAGCGTTTCCCATGGACCTTTGATTGGGTATCGGGACCTCTGTCTGGTCCTCTGGAAACAATGCGACGACGTAATTGAAGTCACACACAACGCGTGCCTTATGGAACGACCTATATGTCGGACACTTTCGAGCTGGTTGCCATCTCCTTGCCGCCCGACATCGCGCCGGAGGCGTTGCCGGCGGCGGTGAAGTCGATGGTTGCCGACTGCTGGCCCGGAATGAGTCGGGGACAACTCATTGCTCGCGCGCGTCGCCATGCCCTGCGACTCTCGTTGCGTGCGCGCGAAGCCTGCGCCCCCGGTGAGATCGGGAGGTTCGGCCTGTGCCTCACAGTAGACGGCGAATCCGTGCGTCTCATCGCGCACCTGCGACGTGTCCCCCGTCGTCGCAAGCCGATGCGGTCCGGAAAACCCGTGAGAAACTCCAGCTCGCCCCCACGGGATCCGCGTCAGACCTCGCTGTTTTGATAACGATGCAGTGGTGAGTGTCGATGCGGGAATACATCGGCCGAATGCAGTGCGGCGCCCCGCAATCAAAGCTCACCATCTCCGCGAAAGTGAGCGCCGCCACGTCAGTCGTTGGACACGAGTGCATCGGTCGAAATGCATCACTCCCTGGCCGAGCTCGATACAATCATCGAATCAGCATGGGGGATATAGCGATATGCGACAACGGACTTGCGTACCTGCCTGCCAGCGCCATCGGGATGCAGGCGCCGACGGATAACGTGGTGATGGGCGAGGGAAAACCACCGCGTGATGACTGGAACACTCTCACGCGTGTTGAACTGCTGGCGGAACTGGCGCGTCTTCAGGCAGAAAACGCGAGGCTCACCGCATTGCTGCCATCACAGGTCCGATCGCAAGACAAACCGATACGGATCGCTCCGTGCGAGCCATCCGCGGCCGTCCGAAACCCTGACATGCCAATGCTGTCGCCGCCGCAGAAGGTGCAGCTCTTCCGGCGGTTGTTTCGCGGGCGCACCGATGTTTATCCGCTTCGTTGGGAGAGCCGGACCTCTGGCAAATCGGGCTATGCGCCAGCCTGCGCAAATGAATGGCGGGCCGGGATCTGTGAAAAACCCCGCATCCGATGCGCGGACTGCAGCCATCGCGTGCTGCTGCCGCTCGATGACCAGGTGATCTATGGGCATCTGGCCGGCGATCATACGGTGGGGCTTTATCCGCTGATGCCGGATGGCACTTGCTACCTGCTTGCGGTCGATTTTGATGAGGCAGATTGGCGCAACGATGCGGCAGCCTTCCGCCAATCATGCCGGGAGCTGGGAGTCCCGGTGTCGATCGAAATCTCCCGCTCAGGCCAGGGCGCGCACGCCTGGAATGCCGGGTTTTCTTTTCGTCGGCGATCGCCGCGCGCGACGCGCGACGCATGGGCTCAGCAATCATCAGCCACACCTGTGTCCAGACCCGGCAGCTCGAACTGTCGTCTTACGATCGGCTTTTTCCGAATCAGGATCTGCTGCCCAAAGGCGGTTTCGGCAACCTGATTGCGCTGCCGCTGCAGAAGCAGCCGCGCGAACATGGATACAGTGTGTTCGTCGACGACGATGTCCAGCCCTACGCTGACCAGTGGGGCTATCTGGCGTCCGTGCATGGGATGGACGGACGCGACATCGAGGGTGTGATCTTTCGCGCCACCGGTGGCGCGCACCCACTCGACGTTACGTTTATCACTGAGGAGGACCAGGCCGAACCGTGGAAGCCGCCATGCAGCCAGCCGAAGCGGTTGGCCGGAACGATGCCGGCGTCACTGACGCTGACACTCGCGAATCAGCTGTATCTCGAGAAGGCCTCGCTCCCGCAGGCGTTACTCAACCGTTTGATCCGGCTGGCGGCTTTCCAGAATCCGGAATACTACCGGGCTCAGGCGCGCGGCTTTAGTGTCTGGGATACGCCGCGCATCATCGGCCGCGCGGAGAATTGCCCGCGCCACATTGCGTTGCCGCGGGGCTGCCTCGACGACGTCATGACGCTGCTGTGCGACAACGGCATCGCCTGCGATATTCGGGACGAGCGTTGCGCTGGCGAGCCGGTTACGGTTTCGTTCGCCGGCACCTTGCGCGATGACCAGCAGGCAGCGGTAGCCAACCTGTTGCAACACGATATTGGCATCCTGCATGCGCCAACGGCTTTCGGCAAAACCGTGACGGCAGCCGCAATGATCGCGCGGCGCGGCGTCAACACGCTCGTGCTTGTGCATCGCCGGGAGCTGCTCGACCAGAGGCGTGAGCGTCTGCAATCATTTCTTGCACTCGATTCGCGCGCCGTCGGGACAATTGGCGGCGGCAAGTCAAAAGCAACGGGCCTGATCGACATCGCGATGCTGCAGTCGGTCGCGCCGAACGGTGCCCGCGGTGAGCTGTTGCGGCGCTACGGTCAAGTTATTGTCGATGAATGTCACCACGTCTCGGCCGACTCGGTCGAAGCTGTGCTCAAGGCTGTCAACGCGCGCTATGTGTTGGGCCTCACGGCGACGCCTGTCCGGCGTGATAGCCAGCAACCGGTGATGTTCATGCTATGTGGGCCGCTACGCCATGTGGCGCGACCACCGACCAACGCGCCGCAACTGCTTGAGGTTCTCCCGCAAAGGCTCACCGCTGAGGTGGAGGTCGCGGCCGACGCGCCGATCCAGGAGGTGTTTGCGCGTCTGGCTTGCCCCGTGAGGTGGCACGCAAGCTGCCCCGCGATCCCGGCGGTGCGCATCGGTCGGCTGGCCGTTGATCGCCGGTACCGGGGCAGGGGGCTGGGTGCGGCCTTGCTGGTCAATGCCCTGCGACGAGCCGCCCGCTCGGAGATCCCGGCTGTCGCCTTGACCGTCGACGCGAAGGACGAGGGCGCCGCGGTGTTCTATGGACACTTCGGCTTCCAGTCCCTCACGCACGATCCGTTGGCGTTGTTTCTGCCGTTGGCGACGGTGAAGTAGGCGGGGCCGCCGCCTCATGCGACGACGTCAAGTCGGCCGCGGCCGGTTTTTTTGGGGGCGCGTCGTCAAGTCCGCTAATTCTTGTTAGCGGCATTACGTTTTTTGATGACAGTCGAGACGAACCCCAATGCATCACATTTCCTGGGTGTTGGGGGGCGGGGGCATATAGATGTCGCCGAAACCAAGCCCCAGAAGTAAGATGTATCCGAAAATGTGCTGAAAGCCGGCCTGCATAAAGAAATCCGTAATATTGCCTACAGGCGTCCCGTCAAGCTTGATTTGCTGGGAGCCGTAGTTCCCCCATTGTCTGTAATTCAAGGGGGCTGCCGTAACGATTATCGCGTCGATGAGCACCTTGATGGCGTCGCTCGGCGGGGCAACCGAACCGTATATCGTTTTCACGGCATCAATGGTGTATGCGTTCCAGGCCATCGGCACGATGTCGCACGTATTCCACACGCGGATCGCGTTGGCTTTCATTTGCTCGTCGAAGTAACCGGCAAAGATATCGTTACCCGCCGTCGGCGCGGCAAATGTTTGGCAAGTATATTTCAACGTCTGCGTCTGCAAGTCACGCTCGTTCTTCAGATACAAGACCAGCGCGGATGCCAGGGCTCCGCCCAGGCTGTGCCCGATAACATTGATCGTGCTCGAGGCCGGCACCGTCTTGAGAAAATCGACGAGCGTCACGCCGTTTGAGTCTGCAGTCAGGATAACTGACGATAATCCGATATCCGTTCCAGCCGAGATGCCAGCCGTGCTATGACACGAGGGCACGTACTTCTGGAACGACACGAGGGTTTCGTACAGGTTGTCCTCCAGAATGTCTTCGGGAGAATTGAAATCGGTGCCGCTGGTCACCACCGAATATTGTCCGGTGACTTTCGATTGCAGTACGACAGTGATGTTGGCCGCATAGCCATCCGAATCGGCGTCCCGAAGCACGGCCGGCCCCCAGACGATACTGAACTGCTTGTTCTGGGTCATCCTGGAATAGCTCAGGCCATTCCTGATGTTCTGACTGACCTGTGCTGCAGTCGGATTCTGGATTTCCTTTCCCGACGTATAGTCGGTGGCCGAATAGTTGACGATGTAGGCTAACGTGAGATTGGTCTGCGCTTGCTCGAGACTGGCATTCGACATGATCGATCCTCTCCAGATGAATTGAAAATTCCACTTCCCGTGCGGCAATTACGCCGGTGGTGCCGGCGGCATCCAGTGGCTGATCGACGGCTCCGGCCTCCCGTTCGCAGCGTGGATCAGCTCGTAATTGAGGGCATACACGTTTCGGTCCAGGCTCACGGTGAGCCTGCCCGATGCGACGCCTTGCGTCGACACCAGCAGATCGCCCTTCGGTGTGTAGATATCCAGGTAGTAGTCGTCCGGCGAGCTACCGTCGCCGGTATAGGACAGCACGTAGACATAGCCCTTGGCCTCCACGTCGAGGTCGAGGTACGCCGACTGCCCGCGACCTGGCACCGTGAGCGGCAGTGTCGAAGAGGCCTTGTTCTGGAAGTACTTGACCGGGTTGCCGTGGATGTCGAACGCTTGCACTCGTGCGTTGTCCGCCTCGAGTACCATCACGACCCCGTCCAGGCCGATCGCGATCGCCACCGGCCCCGATACCAGGCCATCCCGCTTGCCCTTGCCGGAAAGCAAGCACGCGTCGGGTGCCTCTTCATCGGTAACGGGCGCGCTCGGCAGTTCGCATCGAAGCAGCTTGCTTCGCGCGGTGCTGATGGCGAACACGTAACCTTGCGGATGCAGGACGAAGTCGTCCAGCGGGATACCCGACGGGAACCGGCCATAGCTTTGCCCCGTCCCGGAATGGATGGGGGCGCATTTCGACCCGTCGTCATAGCTCAACGTGACCTTGCGAAGATGAACGTACGACGGTGCGCCCTGCTGGCTGTTGGCCGCAACCGGATAGCTGTCGAGGAAGAGGTTCCGTGCGGAGCCGTCCGACTTGCTCATCAGGTCGTAGCAGATACCCGATTTTTCGTTATAGCCGACGTCGAGCGGCTGGTAGGCCTGCTCCGGAGGCACGAGAAGCGACACGTTCTGAACCGTGTACATCGGGTCGACCGATCTGGCGTTGGTCGAGAGGTTCTCCGGAATGTTCAGGTTGGAGGCCTGCCACCCGTAGCCGATCGACGCGGGCCCCTGCGCCAGGGTGATGCTCGTCAGGCTGATGAGATCCGAACCTGACGTCCGCAGTGTGGCCGTCGGGGGCGGCGCCCCTCTGTCCCATGCGTGCGCGCCGCCCTCGTAGACCAGTTTCTCGAGATGCTCATAGACCGAGCCCGTGGTGAGCGGAGGCGCGTTGTTCTTGATCTCGAGGTCCGGAATCACGAGCGTGCTGCCGTTCGTGCCCAGTGCGGCTGTCCATTCGGTCACTCCCTTCCCGGCGACCCATCCATTGTCGGCATAGAAGATCGCGGTGACCTTCAGCTTTCCACCGCCCGGGACGCCCTTGAAGCTGAGCGGAATGGGATCGCTGTTGGTCCCTTCCGGCAGCGAAAACGTCTTTGAAGGGACCGTCACCTGACTGTCGTAGGTGACGGTGACCACGTAGTGCGTGGCTTGCATCGGGAAGTAATGAAACTGCGAGTCCGGGACGAGGGTGATGTCCAGATCGATCGTCCTCGTCACGGTCGAGGTGTAAACCGGTGCCGCCTCCAGCACCTCGATCATCGTCTGTCCGATCTCCGCCGCGGTGACGACTGCGTTGGTGGCTTCCAGTGCGATGTCAACGAAGGGGATCGCTTCCTCGAGCGCCCCTTGTGCGATAAATTCCAGCAACAACGCCTTCAGGCCCGTCTTCCATAGCAGGGGCGCGATGATATTGGCCAGCTTGAGGAGCACCTCCTTGATTCCGCCGGTCAGGGCATAGTCGATGAGTGCTGCGTCGATCGTTGCCAGGACGCCTAGAATGCCGACATAGAGCTTGTTGTCCTTCAGGAGGCTGGTGACGAATTCGGTATTCATGACAGCCGCGCCCGCGACGAGGGCGACAACCGGAATCGCATGCTCGAACGTCGCCGTCATGAAGATGCCGAGGAGGCAGATGTGCCTGTCGGTATGCCCGGGACCAAAAACGCCGAGCCCCGCGAGATGGACGTTCACCGCGCTGGCCGCTGCCGGAACGGGGAACGTCAGTGTCATGTCCGTGACGTCGATCGGGATGCCGGCGATCTCGTCAATGGGCCCGACCCGATCGAGGTACTTCGTCGTGGAGGTGCCGTTGAAAAGGCCGGGAACCCAGGACGCCGGCCATGAATCCGGCGGCGCGACGGGGGCGCCGCCGGCATCCAGGAATTCGATGTATGCCCCGAGGTGCCTGAGCCACTGGTTCTCCACCGTCACCGACATGTTGCTACCGTCGTAGCTCACGCTGGCGGGATCGACCACGACACCGAGGCCTGGCGTCAGGTTCTTCAATTGCCACTGCGAGTCCTGGTCGCGCTGCCGCGTGCGCCGCTGCAGCGCATGGGCGCCCGCCGCCCCCTGATATTCGCTCGACACGACGCCATCGAGCACTTTCCACAGCGAGCCGCGCAGGTACTCGTCCTGTCTCGACAGCAGGATCGCGATGGGCAGGGTGCCCGACACCGCCAGATTCACCCCCCTCTCGAGCTTTGCCGTGTAGAGCGGCTTGTTGCCGTCGTACACCTGCTCGTTGTTCCAGTCGAGGAGCGGCACCTTTTTTTGCCAATCGTCGCCGGCGTTCAGGATCGCATCCGCCAGGGTGCCGCCATCACGCTGGATCGCGGCCTTGATGCAGTTCTCCTTGATGTAGGCAGGAATGGCGCCGCCGTTGTCGCTGCTCAGGTTCAAGAGGCTCGGGTGGTGGAAGAGCACGGCGACCGCTGCCTCCATCGCGTCGCTGTAACTGTCCACGTGATCCGGAAAGTCCGAGTCCAGCATCAGGGGCTTGAGATCGTCCGACGTGACGCCGTACCGCGCGAGCTTGAAGCGAGTCGCGGCCAGCACGTCCTTGCCGCGCGTCTTCATCGCTTCGCGCGCGGCTGCCCTTCCGGCCTTGGGGACGTGCAGGTACATGGCAATGGTCTTGCCGGGCGCGTCGTCGCGCGTCCCCGTGGAAACCGTGATCAGTGCCGGCCGGTTCGAGGGAACGGGGAGATCCTCGATGTAATGCGTGACGTGCGCCTGCGGGAGCAACTTCAGGAACGGCGTGTCCTGACTTGCCCGGGCGCGGGTCTCCGGCGTGTGACGTTTGAGCTGATACTTCCGCAGGTTCGCGTGCAGGAGCACGTCGTCCGGGTTTCGGCAATGCGCCAGGTTGAAATGCAGCGTGCGCGTCTCGGTGGGGCCGGGCAGTGTATCCGCATGCGGGTTGGGCGACATGGCATTCTCCTGGTTCATCGTTCTTTTCTTGCGAATAACCGTGCTCGACGAGAGCGTCTCCGCCGGGTTGGGCGTCTTTGCTATCAAGCGTTGTCGCCGTAATGCCATTCGGTCATGGGCGCGCCGTCGGCGTTCCACATCGTGCCGGTGCAGGGCCCTGTCTGGCCGCTCGGGCACGTCGCCCCATCCGTGTCCGTCGACGTCAGCGTGGCCCCGTAACTGATTGGGCGGCCATCCTCCCGCCCGCCCTGGACCGTCAACGTGCCGCTGGCCGTGCTAACGGCCGCTCCCGCGAAATTCACCCCACGCGCGCTCGTGGATGAAAAAATGGCGCCCTGAAGACACGCCTTCGCAAACGAATTCGCGCGCTGCTGATTCCCCGTAGACAGATCGGTGCCGGTGAAATTGGCGTTGACCAGGCATGCCCCGTCGAATGTGACACCTACCGCGTTCTTCTCGCGAAGGCTCGAGAAGTCAGCCGCGACGAGGTACGCACCGGTGAAATCCGCGAGCATGATGTTTGCGCCGGCCAGCGTCGCGCCGTTTCCGTACAAGTAGCAATATGGCATCTGGGCATACGACATATCCGCGTTGCTGAACGTGGCATTCATCAGGTTCGCACCGGTCAGGTTGCAGCGGTGCGTGCCGTCCGGCGTCGAAAAGGTTGCGTTGTCGAACTTGGCATCCTCCAGGTTCGCGTTCACCAGCGTGGCGCCCCCAAGCTGGGCGAAGGACAGGTCCGCGTAGCGCATGCTCAGGGGGCTCGCGATCGAGAATTGCAGGCCGGTCAGGACGGCATACTGGGCGATCAGTCCATCGAGTTGCCCATCGGAAATCGAACTTCCGGGCTTGTCGGGATCGGGCCTCATGAACGAGGCGCCGTCCATCTGCGCGTAGCTCCAGTCGTAGATGTCGTCGTGTTCTTCGTCGAACGAGTGCGTGAGGACCTTGTTCACGCGGGCATTCGTGAAAACGGTCCGGTTATCGGGCGACCGGGTGATGCGGATGGGTCTGGTGGGATCCTTGAGTGTCGCCAGGGACAGGTCGGCGCCGGTCAGGTCAGCACCTTGGAGGTTGCAATTATCGAGGACGGCATCCGCGAAATTGCACCCTTTCAGGCTGGCGCCGCTTAGATCGACGTCCTTCAGCGACGCGTTGCGAAAGTTTGCGGAATCCAGCACGCGGCCGGCGAGGGTGCTGCCATCCAGGACAGTGCCCGAGAAATTCGCGATGCCCGAGAACGTGACATTGCTCAGATTGCAGTTCGTCAACCGAACGTCAGAAAAATCTGCATTCCTAAGAAACAGATACCAGAAATCGACATTATCGTGCGAGTGCTTGTAGAGGCCCGATTCACCCGGGAGGTTCTGGTATGCAGTGATGGCCTGGGATGTGTTGGCTCCCAACACGGCCATCGTCGGATCCTGCCAATTGACCACGTTATCCAGGCTGTCCATCGACAGTACGCCGCCAATCGACCCGTTCTCGATGAATTCCATCCAGATGGCATTCTTTGCCGGCGGGATGCCGTACGGGTCCTGGCTCGCCAGCGCGAGCGTCGGAGGCGTGTCCGGCGAGGTGAGCGCAGTATTGGCGGAGCCGTTGTGGGTAACGTCCCACAGTGTGCCGTCACAAGCCAGCCACTTCCCGTCGAGCATCGATTGAACCTGGAGCGAGTTGTGGGTGCCGTTGTTGAAAGGCGGGTTGGGGGTGAACGTATCCCCCAGATAGAAAGCGAACACGGCCGCCTTTCTGATGCCATCTTCATCGATTTGCTGACACATCAGCGAATCACCGTTGCGGCGCACGATCCAATAGTAGGTGAACCCCAGGATGGTGATGGTCTGATAGAGGCTGTAGCAGCCGATGTACTTTTTCACGGAGTTCGGGTCGACCATCTCGGTTTCCTCGTCTGATTTGCCACATGCAGTCAGATCCAGCGTCGCGATTTCCACGCCGCTAGCGAAAAATCCATGATCCAGCATCACGCATGACGAACCGGCCATCTGGTTTTTGACGACGGGGCCTGAAACGCTGCGTAAGCCACATAACCGGGAGAAGTACGCGGCGAAAACCGTCTCCGTTTGCAATGTTATTCAGGTGGAGCGCATACCGGCATCCTCTTCCTGTTTTATTTTCGCGTTCTTTTTCCGGTCACAACAGTAGACCACCGGGATTTAATCGTCACCTGTATTCTTTGACAGGAGGCACCAATTCAATCAATCTCGCTATCACGAAAATTGAACAATCCGCTCGATCGTTTTATCGGCATAAAAATCACTGCATTTCGTAATGAATTGGCTCACCCTATAATTCCTCGTTTATCGAAAACGATTTCAGGCGATGCTCTTCGGTTTCAGAGGATGCGTTACGAGAAAGGGGGCGGAGATAGTAAATCTTCCTTATCGCAATAGTGTGACTGCGATACCAAGCTCAGATCGGCAGATCGCGTTGAGCAGTGCAGTCGACCGGCGTCCGCCTCGTGCAGGTGAGGGGGGCTACCTTCTGTTCCGACCGCCTTTTACGCGTCTTTCAGCCAGGGCATTTCCACGGGTGACACGACCAGTTGCCGGAATTCGCGTTTCAGATCGAAGATGAATCCGACCAGAATCATCGACTCGGCGTAAGGAATCGGAAAGACATGCGGATTTTCCGGAGTGCGCAGGGGACGCTCGGGCGTGTCCGCTGCCGCCGCGGCGTTCTCGCGAACGCTTTCCAGTTCGTCGGCCATGGCCGGGTCACCGACTTTCAGCACGCGGCTACGCAGGTCGCTGAAGGGCTCGATGCGCGCAGCGTCTTCGTGGTATTCGGGCACTTCATAAACGAACCAGGACATTTTTGTCTCCCATGAGAAGGGGCGCTATTCTAACGCTGCTACGGAACGTGAGTTGGAATAGGCACTGACTTCGCTCAATGCAGATCAGGCGATAAGTAGAGAACCCCGAATTGTTCCGCCAACTGCGCGAGCCGCCGATCGCGCGTCCAAAGCCAGGTGCTCGGGGTCAACAGCACCGACGCCAGCAGCGTGCAATCCACCGCGCCGCATCCGCGTCCATACAGCCGTTCCCGCTCGATCCAGTCCGCTACTTCGCTTGGCGTCGCGAGGCGCGTTTGGCGCAATAGCGCGAGATCTCCCAGCGTTCGGGCCCGCGGTTCGGGCGGCGTCCCGCACGTCAGTTCGAGCAGCACGAGTGGATGCGTCAAGACGTCATCGAGGCGCAGCAACTGGATAAGCGCTGGTAGCGGCCGCCGGAAGTGCTCGGCCCAGACGGACGTGTCGACCAGAACGCTCATCGGGCAGCCGCCTCCGGGTTGCGGCGCGGCACATCCGGCATGTCGGGCGCGTGACCGCCAAGCGCGGCAAGGCGTTGGCCGGCCCGGACACGCACGAACGTTTCCAGTGCGGCCCGGAACAGGTCTGCCGGCGGCATGCCAGGCTCGGCGAGTTCGAGTGCGCGTGCATAGAGAGTGTCGTCGACGGTGACGGTGGTACGCATGATGGCTCCTTTGATGCGATTACGCATCAATTTTAGCATCAATTCGAAAGCGGTCCAGTCGTTGATAGGGTTGGCGAAATTCGTCACGGCGTTGCCGGTGCTGGCATGGGCAGCGGACTCGATCTGCATGGTCAATACGTTGCGCACCATCCAGGCTCGAGCGGCTTTCCCGCACACCAAGGCAGCCGCGAGAGTGTCGTCGAGCTTGTCGCGCGACCAAGGTAATTGTGCAACGGGCTGCTGCACAAATTCCGGCCGCGGAAAGCGGTCGCGCCCAAAGGCAAATTATCTCGACGCAGCCGGTAACTGGCATGCGCGGCTGGCGCGAAGCTCAATTTCGGCACCGACCCCATTGTTGTGATAATAGTTATTATGTAAAATTATGTTCGTACTCCGGCATACACAGTCTCCGCGGCAACACCCGCACCATTCAACACATCGTCGCTCCATCTCCACGACCTCCCGCATCCCCCACAAGCAGCTCATTCAACACGCGCGCGTCCACTTGCCGCTCCAGCGCCAGGCACGTGTCGCTCAACGCTTCGGCCCGTGCTCGCTCGAGCGTCATACCCGCCAGCGCACGAAACTTCGCCAACAGTGCTGCATCGGGCAGCGGATTGCGCGGGTCGCCGAGCGCGATCGGCACGTGACACGATTCCCACCGTCCGTCCGCGCGATACAGGATCACCGTCGGCTCGTCGAGATCGCGTAACGCCGGATCGATCTCGATCGCGATGCGCGCAAGCAGCGCCGTGATGCGCGAATCGGTGCGCCTGTCATCCCGATAAACACCGATCCCCGTGTCGCCGTACGCAAAGGCCGCCGCAACCGCGTACGGCAGGCTCATCTGCGCCGACGACAGCGTCGACAGGTCGCGGCCGCCGCACATCCGGGCAACGAACGCACTCGCCCGCACGATCACCCGTTCGATTTCATCGGCCTCGAACGTGCGGCCGTCCGCAAGCTGCAACGCCGCGTCAACCGCCGCATGCGCGCTGCGGCACGACGCGTGCGGCTTGATCGAGCAGCGCATCATCTTCCAGTGCGCACCGAGGCCGTCGGTCAATGCGTCGGGCGCATGCGATTGAGCGGCGAACGTGTTGAAGAAACCGCCCCATACATCGTCGAATACTCTTGCCGGGCCGCTTACGCCTTCGCGTGCCAGCAGCGCCGCAAGCACGCCGCCTTCCGCAGCACGCCCGGCATGCAGCCGCTTCGTCTGCGATCCGTCGTGGATGAATCCCCACAGGCCACCAGAGAAACTCGCCGCATGGCCGAGCGCGTCGCGCGTGCGCGCGGCATCGAGTCCGAGCACGCGTGCGCTTGCCGCTGCCGCGCCGAACACGCCGCAACTGAGCGTCGAGTGCCAGCCCGCACCGTTGTGGGCCGAGTAGCCGCCGGCCGCTTCCAGCACGCGCCGGCCGACGTCGTAGCCGAGTGCGATCGCCGCCACGCACTCCCGACCTGTCACAGGACGGTCCGTGCACGACAGCGCGGCGAGCACGGCCGGCAGCACGACCGCGCCCGAATGGTCGCAGCCGCCGGCATCGTCGAGCTCAAGCGCATGCGCGGCGATCCCGTTGACGAACGCCGCGTCGCGTGCCCCTGCCCTGCACCGCGTGCCCCACAGCGACGCGCCGCCGCGCGCGACGGCACCGGTCAGCGCGCGTGCGCTGCGCGTCTCGACGGCCGACGTGCCAGCCAGTGCGGCACCGAACGTATCGAGCACGTGCCGCGTGGTTTTCGCGACGACATCGTCAGGCACCGCGGCAGCGGGCGTCTGCGCGACGAACGTCGCGAGCCGCGTGGCGCGCGTTTCGCTATCCATCGTCATCGCGCCGACTCCTCTGCCACGCAACGTGCAAACACGTCGACCGGATGGTCCGGCTCGTTGGCGCTCACGTGCTCGCGCCACCAGCGTGCGACGTCGCGTCCGGTCGCAAGCCAGACGTCACCGGCATCACGCAGGTGGGCCAGCAACGCACGCAGCAGGTCGATCCGCCCCGCCGTACCGATGATCTCCGGATGCAGGCGCAGCACGCAGCACAGCCCGAAGCGCCGAAACCCATCGACGTCGCACCGCCAGTTATCGAGCACGTCGCGGTACGCGGCGATGCGCGGCTGACCGGCCGGCACGGGCGGCGACAGGTTGAATTCGAAGTACGGCGCGTCCTCGAGTTCGTAGTGCAGCGGCAGCTCGACGAGCCGCAGGGCGTCCGTGCGCCGGTCGCCGCGCGGATGCAGGTACGGCACATCGTCGCCGCGCCACGACGACGACCACGTGAAGCCTTCCGCCACGAGAAAGTCCGCAAAACCGTCGGCCCAGTTGCCCGTGAACGAGCGAAAGCCTTCGACGCGGCAGCCGGTGGCGTCCGCGAGCGCCGCCCGCCCGGCGCGGCACGCATCGATCTGCGCGGCAAGCGGCAGCGCGTCGAAATCCTCGCAGCGAAAACCGCTCACGCCGAGCTCGTGCCCCGCGGCCGCGATCGCACGCACGGCGTCGCCATGCGTCTGCGCAACGCGGCCCGGCACGAACCAGCTCGTCGGTACGCGAAACTCGTCGAACGCCGCGAGCAGCCGGTCGACGCCGCGCGTCGCGCCGTAGCGCCATACCGACAGCGATTTTTCACGGCCGACGATACGCGGTTCGCGCGTCTGGATACCGTGAACGTCGTTGAAGTCGACCGTGATCGCGACCGCGCATCGCGCGCCGTCCGGCCAGGAACAAGATGTCTTCACATGCCGCTCCGTTGCATGGGACGCGTGCTTCGCGCGTGTTGCTCGAGCCACCAGTCGGCCACGTCGCGGCAGCGGGCGAACCACACGCCGTCGTGCGCGCGCATGTGGCCGAGCCACGCCTCCAGCAGCGCGATGCGCCCCGGCTTGCCGCAGACTTTCGGATGCAGCAGCGTCGTCAGGCACAGCCCTTCGCGGTAGACGCCATCGAATTCGCGGGTCCAGTTGTCGAGCGTCGCATCGTAGCCGGCGATCCGGTCGAGTCCGGCCGGATAGTCGGGGTTGCGGTGATACGCAAGCGACGCGTAATCGTCGGTCTCCCAGCGGCCGGGAATCTCGACGAGCGGCGGCTCGCCGTCCGCGCTGGGCAGCAGGTACGGACGGTCGTCGCCACGCATCGAGCTCGAATAGCGCACGCCCGCTTCGCGCAGCACCGCAACCGTCGCATCGCTCCAGTCGCCGGACGGCGTGCGGAACCCGACCGGCCGCACGCCGAGCGTACGTGCGAAGACGTCGGCCGACTGCGCCATGATCTCGCGCTGTCGCTCGGGCTCGAGCGTCCAGAACGCTTCGTGCCGGTAGCCGTGGTAACCGATCTCGTGGCCGCGCTCGACGATTGCCGCGCATTGCGCGGGCCAGGTCCGCGCGACCCACGCGGGCACGAAGAACGTCGCGGGCAGGCCGAACGACGCGAGCATGTCGAGCAACCGCCCGAGCGCACGCCAAGGCCCGTAGCTGCCGAGCGTGAAATACGCGGGGTTGCGCCAGATCGACCCGTTCAGCATCGCGTCGCCGGTCGGCCCGTCGAGATCGAATGCGAGCGCGACGCACGCGCGCTTCGCGTCCGGCCAGCGGGGAGCGAGGTCCGTCATCGCTCGCTCAGCGAGTCGCGTTGATCGTCGCCTTCGCCACCGCGTGCTCCTGCAGCCCCCATTTCGCGAGCAGCTTCTGGTACGAGCCGTCCGCGATCAGATGGTTGAGCGCCGTCGTCAACGCGCCGCTCAGCGCGGTATTGCTCTTCGCGACGCCGATGCCCGTGTATTGCGACAGGAACGGCTTGCCGACGGGGGCATACGCGTTCTGCTCGAGGCTGTTCTGGTACGGCAGCGTCTCGCCGCCCTGCACAGCCGCGTCGATGCGGTTCTGGCGCAACTGCATCCGCGCGTCCGACGAGCCGTCGGTACCGACGACGATGATCGCCGGCTTGCCGGCCTTCACGCAGTTCTCCGCGCTCCACGCGGTGGTGTTGTCGGGGAACGACGTGCGCCGGCTCGAGCCGACGCGCTTGCCGCACAGCGCGCCCATCTGCGCGAACTCGCCGGCGCGTGTCTTCAACGTATAGAACTGCGGGCCCGTCTCGATGTAGTCGACGAACGTCACCGCATCGCGGCGCGTCGGCAAGTCGGTCATGCCGGACAGGATCATGTCGACGCGTTGCGTCGCGACCGCGCTCATCATCTGGTCGAAGCTCGTTTCGACCCAGTTCAGTTTCGCGCCCATCTTCGCGGCGAGCGCTTCGCCGAGATCGACGTCGAAGCCGGCCAGCTTGTCGGTCGCCGGATCCTTGTATTCGAACGGCGGGTAGTTCGGCACGATCGCGACGTTCAGCGTGCGTTTCGCGCTCGCGGATTGCGCGGCGGCGAACGGTGCATGAAGCGCGAGTGCGCCGAATGCGACGGCGGCCAGCGTGCGGGTCAGGACGGATGCTTTCATGGGATGTCGCCTTGTCATGATGGAGTAATGAGGTGCTACGCCGCGCTCGTCGGCGGCTCGATCGTTCGGGCGCGGCAAAACGGGGCGCCCGGCCCGGTCATGCAATCACGGCGGAGATGAACTCGCGCGTGCGCGCGTGCGTCGGCGCGGACAGCACCTGATCGGGCGGCCCGCTCTCGACGATCCGGCCGCCGTCCATGAACACGACGCGGTCGGCCACCTCGCGCGCGAAGCCGAGCTCGTGCGTGACGACGATCATCGTCATCCCGCTCTTCGCGAGATCGCGCATCACGGCCAGCACTTCACCGACGAGTTCGGGGTCGAGCGCGGATGTCGGTTCGTCGAACAGGATCAGTTGCGGATGCATCGCGAGCGCCCGCGCGATCGCGACGCGCTGCTGCTGGCCGCCCGACAGCTCGACCGGAAACGCGTCGCACTTGTGCGCGAGGCCGACGCGCGCGAGCAGCGCGCGCGCTTCCTCCTCCGCTTGCGCGCGGCGGCGCTTGAGCACCTGCACGGGGCCTTCGGTCACGTTCTCGAGCGCGGTCTTGTGCGGAAACAGGTTGAAGCGCTGGAACACCATGCTCGTCGCCAGCCGCTGGCGCGCGATCTGGCGCTCGGACAGTTCGTGGAGCCGGTCGCCGGCGCGGCGGTAGCCGGCCAGTTCGCCGTTGACCCACAGCGCGCCGGCGCTGATCGTCTCGAGCTGGTTGATGCAGCGCAGGAACGTGCTCTTGCCGGAACCCGACGGCCCGATGATGCACAGCACTTCGCCTGGCGCGACGTCGAGCGTGATGCCGTGCAGCGCCTGGAAATCGCCGTACGACTTGCGTACGTCGACCGCGCGAACGACCGCGTTCGTCATGACGTTCTCCCGATGGTTGAGGGTCGTGTCGTTCATTTGCGGCCCGCCGCCCTGCCCGCGCCGCGCGCGAAACGCCGCTCGACGCGCGCCTGCGCGAGCGACAGCACGGTGACGACCGCGAGATACCAGATGCCCGCGACGATCAGCAGCTCGATCACGCGGGCGTTCGCGTAATAGATGTTCTGCGCGTTGTGCAGCATCTCCGCGTACTGCACGACGCTCGCCAGCGACGTCAGCTTGACCATGCCGATCAGCTCGTTGCCGATCGGCGGCACGATCACGCGCATCGCCTGCGGCAGGATGATCCGACGCAGCGCCTGCAGGCGCGCCATGCCGATCGATTTCGCGGCCTCGTACTGGCCCGTGTCGACCGACAGCAGCCCTGCCCGCACGACTTCCGACGTGTAGGCACCCTGATTGATGCCGAGCCCGAGCACCGCCGCGAGGAACGGCGTCATCACGTCGACGGTCCGGTATTCGGCGATACCCGGGATGCCGAGCGTCGGAAACACGAGCGCGAGGTTGAACCACAGCAGCAGTTGCAGGATCACCGGCGTGCCGCGGAACAGCCAGATGTAACCCTGCGCGATCGCGCCGAGCACCGGATTCGACGACAGCCGCATCACCGCGGTGACGACCCCGAGCACGATGCCGAGCGTCATCGCGAGGACGGTCATCACGATCGTGTTGCCGAGCCCCGTCAGGATCGAATGCGCGGTCAGGAACTGGCCGACGACGCGCCATTCGATCTGTCCGCGCGCGAACGCGACCGCCACATACGCGAGCGCGGCAATGATCGCAATCGACGCGACATAGCGGCCCCAGTAGCGCCGGCGCACGCGAACGAGCCCGGCGATATCGTCGGCCGGTCGAGCAGCCGGCCCCGGTGCGCCGTCGAGACGGCTCGAATCGGATGCGCTCAGCATGACGGCCCCCGGTAGTCGGCGGCCCACGCGGCCTGGCGTTCGATCGCGGCGCTCAAGCGGCCGATCTGCTCGTGCACGCGCGCGGGCGACGTGCCGCCCGCCCCGCCGCGGGCGGCGACGGCCGCGTCGAGCGTCAGATGCGCGCGCACCGCGGCGGCGAGGCGCGTGTCGACGGCCTGCAACTGTTCGGCGCTCGCGTCGGCGAGCTCGATGCCGTCGCGCTCGCATGCCCGCACGAGCGTGCCGGTGATTTCGTGCGCTTCGCTGAACGGCACGCCGGTCAGCGCAAGCCAGTCCGCGACCTCGGTCGCGAGCGTGAAGCCGAGCGGCGCCTGGCGACGCATCTCGTCGACGTTCACGCGCATCGTGCGGATCATCCCCGCCATCGCGGGCAGCACGAGTTCGAGCGTATCGATCGAATCGAACGCGGCGATCTTGTCTTCCGCGAGATCGCGGTTGTACGCGAGCGGCAGCGACTTCAGCGTCGCGAGCAGGCCCGTCAGGTTGCCGATCAGGCGCCCTGCCTTGCCGCGCGTGAGTTCCGCGATGTCGGGGTTCTTCTTCTGCGGCATGATCGAGCTGCCCGTCGCGTAGCCGTCGTCGAGTTCCACCCAGCGGAATTGCCGCGACGTCCACAGGATCACTTCTTCCGACAGGCGGGACAGGTTCACGGCCAGCATGCTCGTGACGAACACGAATTCGGCGACGTGATCGCGCGCGGCCACCGCGTCGATCGAGTTCTCGCACGGCGCGTCGTAACCGAGCTCCTGCGCGGACAGCTCGGGCCGCACGCAAATCGCCGAGCCCGCGAGCGCCGCCGCGCCGAGCGGCGAGCGCGCGGTGCGGCGGTCCCAGTCGACCAGGCGGTCGGCGTCGCGATACAGCGACTGCGCGTGCGCAAGCAACTGATGGCCGAACACGATCGGCTGAGCGGGCTGCAGATGGGTGAATCCGGCGGTCACCGTGTCGACGTGCCGGCTCGCCTGGCCGACCAGCGCATCCTGCAGATCGAGCACGCCGCGCACAAGCTGGCGCGCCTTGTCGCGCAGGTACAGGCGCAGGTCGTTCGCCGCCTGGTCGTTGCGCGAGCGCCCGGCGCGCAGCTTGCCGCCCAGCGCCGGCAGCCGCTGCGTGAGTACGCGCTCGAGGAAGGTGTGCACGTCCTCGTCGGCAAGCGACGGCGCGATCGCACCGGCCGCGTAGTCGCGCGCGATGCCGTCCATCGCGGCCAGCAGTTGCGCGAGTTCGTCGTCGTTCACGATGCCGGCGCGGTTCAGCTCGCGCGCATGGGCGCGGGAACCCGCGAGGTCGTACGGCACGAGGCGGAAGAAACTCGGATCGGAGCGCGACAGGTTCTGCAGCGCATCGGACGGTTTCGACTGGAAGCGGCCGCCCCACAGGCGCTCGATCGGTTCGGTAAGGCTCATTGCGGTCGACCTCGACTCGGTTGGATTGCTCCCACTGTAGGCATTCAATTTTTTTTGTTGTAGCGAGAAATTGAATCCGCTTTAATGAAATTTTTCTCAGCACCGTCGCCTCTGACGGGTTCGCCGATGCGCAACCGCCTGCCCCCGCTGAACCCGCTTCGCGCGTTCGAAGCCGCCGCCCGGCGCGGCAGCGTGTCGGCCGCCGCCGACGAACTGCACGTGACCGCGAGCGCGGTCAGCCACCAGATTCGCATTCTCGAGAGCACGCTCGGTGTCGCGCTATTCGTCAGATCAAAGGCGCGCGTGAAGCTCACGCCCGAAGGCGAGGCGTTGCTGGAGCCGGTTGGCGCCGCGTTCGACATGATCGCGAACGCCACCGTCAGGCTCGATTCGCCGGTGGCCGCCGGCGATCTCGTCGTATCGACGCCGCTGTCGCTGACGTCGCGCTGGCTCGCCCGGCACATCGGCGATTTTCTCGAGCGCTACCCGGGGATCCACCTGAAAGTGATTCCGTCGAACGACGATCGCGAGACCTATTCGCCCGACGTCGACGTATGCATTCGCTACGGGGAAGGCAACTGGCGGAACCGGCGCGTCGAGCTGCTCGCGCATCCGGCGCTGTTCCCGGTCGTGAGCCCGGCGTTGATGAACGGGCCCGGTGCGATCCGCAAGGTGCAGGATCTCGCGGGACGCACGCTTTTCTGCGAGCATGCGGGATCGTGGATGCGCTGGCTGGCGGAAGCGAATGCGGACAAGCTGCCGGGCATCCGCATTCTGGAAATCGGCAACGCACACATCGGCGTCGAAGCCGCCGTGCACGGGCAAGGTGTCGCGCTCGGCGACAGCCTCTCGGTAGCCGACGACCTGATCGACGGCACGCTCGTGCGGCCGTTCAGCGCGGCGGTGCCGTCGCGTCATGCGTACTATCTGGTCACGCGTCACGAGCTGGCCGATTCGCCGCTCGTGACCGCGTTCCGGACGTGGCTGCGCGCCCGCCTGGCATGACGCGCGTGCGCGCGGCAGGGGGGACTCAGGCAACGAGACTCGCGAGGTCGTCCCACACCATCACGATGTTCTGTGATCGCCAGATCGGCCCCGCATCGACATACTCGCCGGCCAACCGGCCGTTCAGCGACGCGTAGAAGGCGATCGCAGCGTCGTTGCCCTTGACGACACTCAACGCCGCGCCCCGATACCGCATCCGGTCCAGATGCGTCGCGAGTTGCGCGAGCAGCGCGCGGCCGATGCCGCGACGCTTGAATTCGGGATCGACATACAGGAACTTGATCTCGCCACGGCCGCCGAAGATCGGTTCCGACGGCGCGCCGGCCGCGCCGATGCCGACGATCCTGCTGCCGGCTTGCGCAACGAGCACCAGCTGGTCGCGGTCGCTCGCCGCGAGCTTTTCCCGCCATTTCACGCCGCGATAGCGCTCGTCGAGGATGGCATGCGCTTGCGCCGGTGCGAGATCGCGATAGGTATGCCGCCAGACCATGACGTGAAAATCGGCGATCGCCTGCGCGTCGTCGACGCTGGCGGACCTGATGGATATTCCGGACATCGAAGACTCTCTCGGGCGGCTCGGCACGCGCGGGCGCGGTGCATACGCCGGGGATTGTCGACGATCCGTGCGGCGATGTCAGCACCCCGCCGGCATCGCGGATCAGCGCGCCACGGCTTCCGTATTCCGGATGCTGCCGAGGAACCGCGTCAGCTCCACCGTCTGCGGCCGCTCGAAGATGTCTTCCGACGTGCCGCTCTCCCACACCCGTCCCTGGTGCATGAAGACGATCCTGTCACTCACCGCACGCGCGAAGTTCATCTCGTGCGTGACCATGATCAGCGTCATGTCCTCGCGCGCGAGCTGCGCGACGACGCCCAGCACCTCGCCGACGAGCTCGGGATCGAGCGCCGACGTGATTTCGTCGCACAGCAGCACGCTCGGCTTCATCGCGAGCGCACGCGCGATGGCAACGCGCTGCTGCTGGCCGCCCGACAGCTGTTCCGGAAACGCGTCGAACTTGTCGCCGAGGCCGACGCGCTCGAGCATCAGTTCCGCGATCGCGCGCGCCTGCTGGCGGTGCACCTTCTTCACGACGGACTGCGCGAGCATCACGTTTTGCCCGGCGCTCAGATGCGGAAACAGGTTGTATTGCTGGAACACCATCCCGACCTTGAGCCGCAGCGCACGCAGGTCCGCATGCCGTGCATCGACGCGTTCGCCGTCGATCGAGATCGTGCCGGCGTCGATGCTCTCGAGCCCGTTGAGCGTGCGCAGCAGCGTGCTCTTGCCCGAGCCGCTGCGGCCGATGATCGAGACGACCTGCCCGCGCTCGACGGAGAAATCGATGCCCTTGAGCACATGATGGGTGCCGAAGTTCTTTTCGAGACCACGGGTTTCAACGAGCGGCATGCCATCTCCTTTGCAACGTGCGCGCGTAACGGGTAAGCGGATAACAGAGTGCGAAATAGATCAGCGCGACGAGGCCGTATACGATGAACGGCCGGAACGTCGCGTTCGAGATCGCGGTGCCGACCTTCGTCAGCTCGGTGAAGCCGATGATCGACACCAGCGCCGTATCCTTCACGGCCTGCACGCCGAAGCCGACGGTCGGCGCCACCGCGATGCGCGCGGCCTGCGGCAGGATCACGTGACGCAACTGCTCGACGTAGCTCATCGCCAGGCTCGCCGACGCCTCCCACTGCCCTTTCGGCACGGCCTCGACGCAGCCGCGCCAGATTTCGGCGAGGTAGGCGCTGGTGAAGAACGTGAGGCCTGCGGTGGCCGCGACCCACGGAGGCACGTCGAACCCGACGAGCGGCAGGCCGAAGAACACGATGAACAGCTGCATCAGCAGCGGGGTGCCCTGGAACACCTCGATATAGAGCTTCGCGCAGCCGCGCAGCACGACCGAATTCGATACGCGCATCACGAGCAGCCCGAGGCCGACGAGGCCGCCGGACAGGAACGACACGATCGACAGCACGATCGTCCAGCGCGCGGCCAGCAGCAGGTTCGCGAGAATCTGCCCGAACGTGAAATCGGTCATCGCGCACCTCGCACGCGGCGCGAGAACAGGCGCCGCCCCATCGAGCCGAGCGTCGCGCGCAACAGCAACGCCATCGCCAGATACGCGAGCGTGATCACGAAGTACGTCTCGAACGCGCGGAAGTTGCGCGACTGAATGTAGCCCGCCGCATAGGTCAGATCGGCCACCGAGATCTGCGACACGACCGCCGAACCGAGCATCGTGATCACGATCTGGCTCGAGAGCGCCGGAAACACCTTGGCGAGCGCCTGCGGCAGCACGACGTGGCGCAGCATCTGCGCGCGGGACATCGCAAGCGCGGATGCCGCTTCCAGATGCCCCTTCGGCACGGCGCCGACGCCCGCGCGCACGATCTCGACCGAGTACGCGCCGAGATTGAGCGTCATCGCCAGAATCGCGGCCGTGTACTCGCCGATGTGCACGCCGAGCGCCGGCAAGCCGAAGAAGATAAAGAACAGCTGGACGACGAATGGCGTATTGCGAATCGCCTCGACGTACGCGCCGATCAGCGGGCGCAGCCGCACGGCCGCGCGCGCATCGGCGCTGTACGCGGCCGCGCCGAGCACGCCGAGCGCGACGCCGAGTACGGTTGCGACCGCGGTCAGCGCGAGCGTGATCGCCGCGCCGCTCGCGAACACGCCGGCGTAATCGGCGAGCTCGCCGAATTGAAGCTGGTAGCTCATGGGAAGTGAATGGATTCGGGTTCGGACAACGACGCCCGCCGCGCCGGGCATGCCGGCCGCGGCGGCGCGTCAGGCGACTCTGCGCTGCGTCACAGTCCGGCCGGCAACGGCTGGCCGAGCCACTTCTTCGACATCGCGCCGAGCGTGCCGTCCTGCTTCGCATGCGCGATCGTGTCGTCGATCTTCGCGAGCAGGCGCGGTTCGTTCTTGTTGACGCCGACGAAGCACGGCGAATTCTTGATCACGAACTTGACCTCGGGCCGGCGCGGCGGGTTCTTCGCGAGAATCGCCGCCGCGACGATGTTGCCGGCGGCGATCAGTTGCACTTGCCCCGACAGGAACGCCTGGATCGTCGCGTTGTTGTCTTCGAAGCGCTTGATCGTCGCGTTCGGCGCGAGCTGCGACAGCGCGATCTCCTCGAGCGCGCCGCGCGTGGCGCCGACCGTCTTGCCGGTCAGGTCGGCCGGCGCGCTCACTTTCAGGTCGGACGGTCCGAACACGCCCTGGAAATACGGCGCATATGCGGTCGAGAAGTCGATGACCTTCTCGCGCTCCGGTGTCTTGCCGAGCGACGAGATCACCATGTCGACCTTGTTGGTCGTCAGGTACGGAATCCGGTTTGCGCTGTTCACGGGCACGAGCTTCAGCTTGACGCCGAGCGATTTCGCGAGCAGTGCGGCCATGTCGATGTCGTAACCCTGCGGCTGCATGTCCGTGCCGACCGAGCCGAACGGCGGATAGTCCTCAGGCACCGCGACGCGCAGCGCGCCGTTTTTCGCGATGGTGTCGAGCGCGTCGGCATGCGCCGGTGCGGCGGCGCACAGCACCATCACGGGTGCTGCGATCAGCGCAGCCAGCCAGGTGCGTCGGGGAAACGGTCGGATCGTCGGGCTCACGGTGAATCTTCCTTGTCTGGTATGTCGTCGGGCAGCGCGCAACCGTTGCGCGGCCTCGGCAACTCCAGCAAAAACCGGGCCATTGCCGCGCAATGCCTGTCGCAGCGGCACTTGAAGGAAATGTCGGCGAACCGGATTCCTCATTTCGGTGCATGAGCCGGCGCGGGCAGCAGCGGTTGCCCATTCGCAGCGCGCACCGGCGCACCAAATTATCCAATCGGTACACCCCGCGAATCGAGGAACGGTGTGTCGGACGCCTGACGGTTTCCGCGCATCGAGCCGGCACGCGCGGGAGGTGGAATCGAAGAAATGGAATCGAAGGCCGCACACGCGCGATGCACGGCGTCCGTCGAGCCATGCAGGTTGCTCGCTTTGCGGCGTCATCGTGGCCGTGGCCCGTATGCACGGATTCGAGCAGGTCCAGTCGAAATTTGCATGCCGTTTGTGATCGGAATTACGGCCGAATACGTTCGCGACGTACCGTGCCTTTCGCCACGATCGGTCAAGCGCGATCAGGATGGCCGTGCTTGATTCCGCGCGCGGGCTCGCCGGTACCGGTGATACCCGATCGTCTCGCGATCGGGATCAATCCAATCACATTAGTGCGCGAGGATGCAGTCATGGCATCGATTCCCGAACCGTCGACAACCGGTGACACCAACAAACGCAGCTGGCTCGAATCGCACGAAGCCGGCTATCACAAGACCCTCGGCAATCGACAGGTGCAGATGATCGCGATCGGCGGGGCGATCGGCACGGGGCTGTTTCTCGGGGCCGGCGCCCGGCTGCAAGCTGCCGGACCGGCGCTCGCGATCGTCTATCTGGTGTGCGGCGCCTTCTCGTTCCTGATCCTGCGCGCACTCGGCGAACTCGTGATGCATCGCCCCAGCAGCGGCAGCTTCGTGTCGTACGCACGCGAATTCCTCGGCGAAAAGGCCTCGTTCGTCGCCGGCTGGATGTACTTCCTGAACTGGGCGATGACCGGCATCGTCGACATCACCGCGGTCGCGCTCTACATGCATTACTGGGCGCCGTTCGCGGCCGTGCCGCAGTGGATCTTCGCGCTCGCCGCACTCTGCATCGTCGCGACGATGAACCTGATCGGCGTGAAGTGGTTCGCCGAGATGGAGTTCTGGTTCGCGCTGATCAAGGTGGCCGCGATCGTGCTGTTTCTCGTGATCGGCTCCGCGATCCTCGGCACGGGCATGCCTATCGCCGGCCATGACACAGGCCTGCATCTGATTACCGACAACGGCGGGTTCTTTCCGCATGGGCTGATGCCGGCGCTGGTGCTGGTGCAGGGGGTGGTGTTCGCATTCGCCGGCGTCGAACTGGTCGGCACGGCCGCCGGGGAATGCAAGGACGCGCGCAAGGTGCTCCCGCGCGCGATCAACAACGTGATCTGGCGCATCGCGATCTTCTACGTCGCGTCGGTCGTTCTGCTGGTCTGCCTGCTGCCGTGGAGCGCATACAAGGCGGGCCAGAGCCCGTTCGTCACGTTCTTTGGCGCGCTCGGCGTGCCGGGCATCGGCTCGCTGATGAACCTGGTGGTGCTGACGGCGGCGCTGTCGAGCCTGAACTCGGGGCTGTATTCGACCGGACGCGTGTTGCGTTCGCTGTCGATGGGCGGCTCGGCACCGGCATTCCTCGGGCGGATGAGCGCGCAATCCGTGCCGTATGCGGGCATTCTCGTGACGGTCGCGATCTACGTGCTCGGCGTGCTGCTCAACTATCTCGTGCCGTCGAGCGTGTTCGAGATCGTGCTGAACATCGCATCGCTCGGCATCATCAGCACGTGGGGATTCATCGTCGTGTGCCAGATGAAGTTCCGTGCGGCGGTCAGGCGCGGCGAGGTGGACGACGTGTCGTTCAGGATGCCGGGCGCGCCCGTGACATCGTGGCTCACGCTGCTGTTCCTGCTCGGTGTATTGGTCCTGATGGCATTCGACTACCCGAACGGCACGTGGACGATCGCGTCGATCCCGGTGGTCGCGCTGCTGCTCGTGATCGGCTGGAAGTGGCTGAGCAGACGCGCGCGCCGCGCGCTGCTCAAGCCGACGATTCCGTCGGTCACGCTCACGCAGAACGTGCTCGAGAAGGGCAACGACTGAAGCCGCGCCCGGCACGAATCGGCGGCCCTGGCCGACGCGGCTCGTGTGGAGCGCGGCGTGCCGCGGCACGCGTGACGTCAATGATGCGCATACAACCGAGGCGTCGCGGCATGGCTCCGGATCGCAGCCCCCGAGTCGCCCCCCGTCGCCGTTGCAGGCCCGTATCCCGATGCATCGGCCTGCGCCACCGGTTCAGCAGACCGGATGCGCGCCTCGGCCTGCTGGATCGATTGCGGGTAGTGAATGTCCTTGCGGGCCGGGTTGTAACCGGCCTGCTCGGCCTGCACGATCTGGGCGCGAACTTCGGCCCGGGTCGGGCCGCTGCTCGATTGAGCCGCCAACGCGAACGCGGGCGCGATCGCCACGGCCAGCATGATGGTATGGATAGCGAATTTCATGATCTCGACCTCCAGTCAACAGAGCCGGCATTCGAGCACACCTTCGAGCTCACCTCTTGTGCCGTAAGGACAGCATGCTCCGCTCAAGCTGAAGGCAATGTTAACCTCGCGTCGCCGAACGCATCTCGCGCGAAAGCAGGGGCGGACCCGGAAGCGCCGGCCCCGGTCAAGCCCGCGTCGGCAACGTGACGCGAACGCCGAATCCGCCGCCGTTCAACCCGTCGATGTACGTCACGCTCCCGCCGAGTTTGGCCGCGATGCGCGCGACGATGGACAGCCCCAGGCCGCTACCGCTTTCATCGTGATCCGCGCCGCGAAAGAAGCGATCCTGCAGTCGGCACAGATCGTCGTCCGAGACGCCGGGGCCGTCGTCCCGGACCTGGAGGCTGATCGCGCCGGCTTCCTGCCACGACGCGATTTCGATGCATCCCTGCTCGCGACCGTACTTGATCGCATTGTCGACGAGGTTGTCGAGCAAGACGCGCATCAACGTCGACGGCACATGGGCGACGACGGGACCGTCGACGCGCGCTATCAGCGACATCCGCTTGCGATCCGCGCGCGTCTGGTAGTCGCCGATGCAGGTCTGCACCACGCGCGCGAGATCGACGTCCTCGCCGGGCAACTGCACGGTTTCGTCGAGCCGCGCCAGGGCGAGCAGCTGGTCCGCCAGATGCGTGCTGCGGTCGACCCCCTCGACGACCCGTTGCATCGCGCGCCGCTGACGCTCCGGATCGCGCGCCGTGAGCGCGACCTGCGCCTGGACCTTGAGCGCGGCGAGCGGGGTCTTGAGCTCGTGTGCCGCGTCGCTGGTGAACGCGCGTTCGCGATCGAGCGAGCCGCGCAGACGCTTGAGCAGCGTGTTGAGTGCGGCAACCAGCGGCCGCACTTCGTCGGGAATGCCGGTCGTGCCGATGGCATCGAGGCTGTCGGGCGAACGTGCGTCGATCGCGTCGGACAGCGTGCGCAGCGGCGTCAGGCTGCGGCCGATGGCCAGCCAGATCAGCACGGCCAGCACGGGCAACGCGAACGCGAGCGGCCGTGCGACGCGGCGCGCGACCTCCGCGGACAGATCCGAACGGTGCATACGCTGCTCGAAGATGCGCACCGTGCGGCCACGCGCGGCATCGGTCAGCACGTACGCGTGCCACTTCGGATTGCCGAACCGGATCGGGCTCGATGCCGCGGCGGGAAACACCGGCAGATCGAGCGATGCAAGCCCGGGACTCGCGGCCAGGATGCGGCCGCCGGCGTCGCTCACCTGATACAGCATCCGCGGCGATGCATCGTTGTCGCCGTCGTCGTCTTCGGACGAACCGAGCGCGATGTCCGCAAAGACCGGGAGATCGGAGGCATTGAGGGCCGCGAACGCCCGGGCGATCTGCTCGATGCGGGCGTCGTCCCATTCCTCCGCTTCGTGAATCGCCTGGCGATAGCTCGACACCAGCGAGTACGCCCAGACCACCACGACACCCGACAGCACGAGCAAGGTGAGCCGTTGCCGGATCGAGCGCATCACGATGCCTTCTCCACCACGTACCCGACGCCGCGAATCGTCCGGATCAGGTCGGCACCCAGTTTCTTGCGCAGGTTCGACACATGCACTTCGATCGCATTGCTTTCGATTTCTTCGTTCCAGCCGTAGAGGCTGTCCTGGAGGCGCGCGCGAGAGAGCGGGCGACCCTGGTTCGCCAGCAGTTCGACGAGCAACGCGCATTCGCGCGATGTCAGCGCGATCCGTTCGGTGCCGCGCGTCACCGTCATCAGCGCGGGATCGACCGACATGTCGCCGTATTCGATCGTGTCGGTGCCGCGCCCCTGCGAGCGGCGCATCAGCGCCCGGCAGCGGGCGATCAGCTCGGTCAGGTCGAACGGCTTGCCGAGGTAGTCGTCGGCGCCCGCGCTCAAGCCGCTCACGCGGTCGGCCACCGTGTCGCGCGCGGTCATCACCAGCACCGGCGTATGGTCGCGCCGCTTGCGAAGCCAGTCCAGCAACTCGACCCCGGACATGCGAGGCAGGCCGAGATCGAGCACGACGAGGTCGTATGGCGTGGTCTCGAGCGCGAGCTGGGCATGCCTGCCGTCGTGCGCCCAGTCGACCGTCATGCCGGCGTCGATCAGGCCGTCTTCCACCCCGCTTCCGATCAGCTTGTCGTCTTCGACGAGTAACACCCGCATGGCGTCGCGTTCCTGTTGGTTCCGGACATGGCGTCCCTTGCCGCACGATAACCGCAGGCGCGGGCGGCCATCAAGCCGGGCACGGAAAAATCCGGGCCTTAAGAATCCGTTAACGTCGGCGCCATAAGGTCGCGGTCACCGACACTCGCAATCGAATCGATGACCATGAACAGCCTGTCGTTCCGACTCCGTTTCTGCGCAGCGCTGGGTGTGCTGCTTTCCGTGGCTGCCGCGCCGGCCTGCGCCGGCGAGATCAAGACGCTGATGAGGGACATGAAGCACGCGATGCAAGGTGCGATGAACAGCCGGACGATTCCGGAGATGAACGGATATGTGACCCGGCTCGAAAACGATGCGCAGCAGGCAAGCCGCCAGCGCTATCGCGACGACCAGCCGACCTACGACGAAGGCATGCGCACATTGCGCGACGAATTGACCGCCGTCGACCGTGCGATTCAGGCCAACGACCTGCCGGCTGCCAAGCAGGCGTTGCGACGGATCAACGGCACGAAAAAGCACTATCACGACCTGCTCGGCTAACCGCGGCCGGCCACGCTTTCGCCACTGAACAGGTATTCCCGTCATGAAAAACGTTACCCGCTACCCGCTGTCGATCAGCCTGCTGCACTGGCTGCTGGCCGCCGCGCTGATCGGCAACCTGATCGTCGGCTTGCTGCTGGACGACAACGAGGGCCTCGTCGACCTGCACAAGTCGATCGGCATCGCCATCCTCGGGCTCGCGGCGATCCGTATCGTCAATCGGCTGCGCATGCGTCGCCGGCTGCCGCCGTCGATCAATCCGGCCGGCACGCTGAACCATGTCGCGGAACGCAGCGTCCACGGGCTGCTCTATGTGCTGATGCTCGCCATTCCCGTGCTCGGCTGGATGAAGACGAATGCGGCCGGGCACACGGCCAGCTGCTTCGGGCTCTTCTCGCTGCCGACCCTGGTGCCCCGGAGTCGCGAACTGTCGCACTGGCTGGGAGAACTGCACGCGCTGACGGCGTATGGGCTCGCCGCGCTGGTCGGCTTGCACGTTCTTGGCGCGCTGGCGCATCGGCTGATCCACACGGAAAACATACTCCCGCGCATCCTGCCCTGGCCGACGAGGGCAGCTCGGCGCCAGGCCCGGATGGAAGATGCGAGCTAAACCGGGAGGTGCCGGTATCTCCTCCCGGCTTTCGACTGCGACGTGACTACCGCGCGATGGGGAGCGTGACGCGATCGGGGCCGCGCTGCGAAAGGTCCTTGCTGCCGCATCGCAGCGCTTCTCGATCGCATCGATTCGGTTACCGCAACGCCAGCGGTTTCATTGCAACGCCCACGACGTGCGAGCGCCAGATTCCGCACTTTGCGGCCACGGGAATCCAGGCGCCACGGGGTCGCAGGCGTGCTGAAGCACGAACGGTCACCGTCGAATCCACGAGCGGCCCGCTGCCCGGGCGATCCTCGAGCCCGCGAAACGCGCGCACCTTGGCCCTCAGCAACCGGACGTCGGGCGCGAGAAACATGTCGTACTTCGCCGACGTTCGAATCCATCGGTCGATTTCGGCGACGCAATTGATGACGACCGGGCGAACGTTGATGCGCGCCAGGTAGCGATAATCGTCGGGAATCGCATCGTCGGCGCTCGATCGCGCCGCATAGGCGAACAGAAGCATCGACGAGGCAAGAAAAATCAGAAGGCCCTTCATGAGTGAAGACGAACGAGGTGAGTGATGTCCGACACCGTGGAACGATGCGTCTCAAAAGTCATCGATGGTCGGCCGGGAAATAGCGTGTCGACAACGCTTCGTACAGCGGCGGCGCGAAGAAGCGCGACACGCGGCTGGCAATCAGCGCCGTGGCCATCAGCGAGATCACGAGCGCGTGGCCGTTGATCATCTCGATGACGATCACGAACGCCGTGATCGGACTCTGCGTGACCGCTGCCAGATAGCCGACCATGCCGAGCGCGATCAGCATCTGCAGCTGCATCCCCGAGAACAGGATGTGCAGCGTGTTGCCGATTCCGGCACCGATCGCCAGCGACGGCGCAAACAGGCCGCCCGGTGCGCCGGGCAGATATGACCCGATCATCGAAACCATCTTGAATACCGGATACAGGATGCTGACGTCCGTGTGGCTCTCGAGCATGCCCCGGGCTTCCGCATAGCCGCTGCCGAACGTATGGCCGTGGGTCACGACGCCGACGAACGCGACGACCAGCCCGCAGGCCGCACCGAACAGAATCGGCTGGCCCGCACGAAAATCCTGGAGCGCGTGCGGCATCCAGCGTCGCGTGTTGAGCAACAGCCAGCAGAAGATGCCGCCCATGACGCCCGCGATCGCGCCGATGAGCACGACCGCAAGCGCCAGCGACTGAGGCAGGTGCGCGCCGACGTCGATCGTGCCGAAATAGACGTAGTTGCCCTGGATGCCGAGCGACACGATACCGGCGAAGATGATCGCCGTGATGAGCACGCCGCTCGTTCGTTGCTCGAAGCTGCGCGTGAGTTCCTCGATCGCGAACACCACGCCGGCGAGCGGCGCATTGAAGGCAGCGGAAAGCCCCGCTGCCGCGCCCGCAAGCGCCAGCCGGTGCTCGAGCACGCCAGGCCGTATCGCGCGAAACCGCTGCGGATAGAACCTCCGCAGATTGAACATGAGTGCGGCACCCACGTGAATCGTCGGGCCTTCGCGACCGATCGTGAACCCGCCGAGCATGGCCAGGAACGAGACCAGGATCTTGCCGATCAGGATCCGCAGCTTGAGCAATCGCGCACCGGCGTTGCCCGGTGCATGCAGCATTGCAATCACTTGCGGAATGCCGCTGCCCTCCGCACCATCGAAGAATCGCCGTGTCAGCCAGACGGTCAGCGCACCGATGATCGGCGTGACGATCAGCGGCAGCCATGCGTGGCGGGCGGCGTAACCCAGAAACACCCCGTAGCCGAAATCGATCAGCTTCGCATAGAGCACCGCCACGAGGCCCACGGCCACCGCACCCAGCCAGAACACGCCGTAGTGAAGCCACAGACGCCGCGCGTGCAGTATCGCGCGGCGATCTGCGAGCGCGGAAATGCGAATCATCGGTCTCTCCCTACCCGCTCGTCAGCCAGTTTGAATATTGAAGGACTTCCAGATCGTTCGGATTCGCACCGGCGGCGGCTTCATGCCGAACGCGATCGCGCGCCATGCCGCAACCACCCCGGCACGCATCGGAAACACCGTGTGCCCGCGCATGCCCGGCGCGAAGGCCGCTGCGAGCGACGCGGTCGCGCGCGGTTCGGGCGCATTCATGCGGGAAGACACGATGGACGACCGGAACATCGTTGACGCGATTGACCGAACAGACCTGAGAACAGATAAAAAAACCCGGCTGGGCAGCCGGGTTCAAGAAGCTCGCCCCGGCCTTTCGTAACGGAACGACCGGACGTCGAGTTCAGTGAGCTGATGAAGCACATCTGAATCCACGATTTTGCAGAATTTCCGCATCGTAACATGCCAACTAGTCATGATGTGACATTTCTCCCGCGCTGCTCGATGTGATCGTTATTCGTCTTCACGTGACCACGGAAATCTTTCGAATCACCGTCGGACGATTTACACAATCCCGTCACTTGCCGAAATGGAGCGGCGCAGTTCACTGCGCTTGAGGCGGTGTCGGTATCGCGCGTTCCGTTGAGCTTCAACCCATTCCGTTCGATTGAACGGCCCCTTCGAGACACCGGTGATGAAAGGATCGATGCGATATGCAGGAGACCGCACCCGATGCGGGCCAAGTCAACGCCGTGGCTCGCATGGTGCATGTATCAGTCGTTATCGGTGACGTCCTGGAATGCCCAGCCGAACGACTGGATTTCCGACTTGTGCAATGCCGCAACCTTGCGCAAGCAATCTGCCCCTTTTTCCGTCAGGTGAATCTCCACCTGCCTTCGGTCCTGCTCGCTCGTCTGGCGCCGGACGAGCCCGGCCGCTTCGCAGCGCGTGACGAGCGCCACCGTGCCATGCGAGGACGCCTGCAGCCGCTCGGCAATCTCGCCCACGGTCGCCCACGAGCGGTCCGGAAACGCACAGGTGTGCAGCATCAGCATGTACTGCAACGGCGTCAGCCCCTCGGCACGCAGGATTTCCTCCGAGAAACGCAGAAAACGCCGCAGCCGGTAGCGAAATTCGGACAACTGCTCGAGGTCGTGTTTCGTCGCGCCTGCACCGGCCTTTCGATTGCTTGCTGCCATCACGAACTCCGGGAGTTTTCTGGAATCATGTCATCGCGTGACCTAAAATACAGGCGCGCGGAACGGGTAGTGCAAAGTGCTTTCATCTGTCGCTGCTCCGGTTGCTGCGTGGATTGGCCCCATCAACCTGAATCGGTGAGGAGAAGTGGACGGCATTCCGATACCGCTGCTGATCGCCCTGGTCGTCGTACAGCCCGGTCATTCGACAAGCTCACATGCGGGAACGGCCAGCCACGTCGTTGTCCCGGCGCGAAATATACTGCATGTGAGCAACCCGCTCGCGTCGCCGAGCGTCATGCCGAGCGCGCGCCATCCGGCGGCAAGCGACTCGAATTACGCCCCGGTCTATATCCCCAGCGTGACGTATCACCCCGACGGCTGGGGCATGCACTCCAGGTTGGCAGGCGATCGATTCCGGTGGTAATCGCCGGGCGCCGCCTGGCACACATTCATCGGGGCAAGTTCTTGCGCCTCGCGTCTTCCCGTCTGGCTCGACGCGCTGAAATCGGCGCGACGCGATCGATCCATCATTTTTTCCGGCATCGCGAAGGCGACTGTGCTTGACGAAGGTCAAGCAGGACACGACCGTCCGTGCGAAAAATGACCGTGTGCGCGACCGTCGGTTGCCGCCGGGAGACCTTCATGACCACCAGCACCTCACCCCGCCAGGCAGTCCCCGCTCCCCAGCGGGTACTGATCGCCATCGACGGTTCCACCGCATCCGACCATGCGCTCGTGTATGCCCGATGCTTCATTCCATCGAATGCCTCGGTACACATCGTCAGCGTTGCGGAAAATCCGCGCACACTCGTCCCGCTCGGATCGAAAACCATGGCATTTCTCGAATCGGCTCGCGACGAGTTGCTTCGGGATGCAAGCGACTTGCTGTCGCGCGCCAAGGATGCAATGAAGCGCGACGATCTCACCATCGATACGGAAGTCATCGACCTGTCCACGCACGGCGGGAATGTCGCGCACGCGCTGGCCGACAGTGCGCAAGCGCGGCAGGCCGAACTCCTGATCGTCGGCGCGCGTCAGCATCATGGCTTGCTCAGATGGATCGAAGGCACGGTTTCCGGCCCGCTCGGCACACTCGCTCGGTGTCCGCTGCTCATCGTTCCGGAAGGTTTCTCGTCGGTTGCCGAACACCTGCCGCGGCGGATGCTGTTTGCCGTCGACGGCAGTCCTGCCGCGTTCCGCGCGTTGCGAACCGGGTTGACCTTCTCGAGGCCCGACACCGAACTGCGTGCGATATACGTCCTTGAACGCCCTGTCTCGTTGGGGGATTTCGTCCCTGTCGAGACGCTGGAATCGGCATTGACCAGCGACGGCAATCATGTGCTGCAAAAAGCCATGACCGTACTCGACGGCGTAGCCGGACACGCCCAATCGGAATTGATTCGAACCGGCCGGAATGGCGCCGACGTTTCGCACGTCATCGTGCGCGACGCTATCGAATGGAGCGCGGACATGATTGTCATGGGCGCCCATGGACGGCGAGGCGCCACGGGCTGGGTGGTCGGCAGCGTTGCCGCACGCGTTGCGCGCATCACGAAAACGCCGGTTCTGCTCGTGAGCACGCCGCATGCATGACGTTTCGTCGTCACGCATCCGTTCCCACCGCGTGGAACAGTTCCTCCTCCTGCGCGCAATGCAGGCGCACGATGGCTTCCAGCCCGTACAGCAAGCGCTGCATCGCCTGCACCTGCATGGCGTTCGGTGCGTCGTGCGGCATGTCCGCGGCCATCTGCCTGAGTGACCGGACCATCCTGAAGATCTCCCGGTGTGCGCCGCTCATCGCGGCAAGCGGATCCTCGCCACCGAGCAGCGGGGCGAGACGCGCGTAGACGTCCCGATCGTCGGCACGTTCGTGCGGCAGCAGCCGTTCGTCGAGCGAATCGATCAAGCGGGCAAGCTCGCCGGTCAGGGTTGCCGCGGACAGTTGCGGCATGCGATCCGCGAGATCCCTGATCTGGTCCAGCAACGGTGACAATGCCGCGTGCTCGCGCTTGAGTTGCTCGACGTCCACATCGGTCAGCCGGGCGTCCGTCGTCTTCGGGCGAACCAGCAGCACGCGCAACGCGTTGACGATGACGACGACGTCGATGACCTCCTGGATCACCGCGCCGGCAATCGGCTGCAGGAATCCCGCCGCCGCGATCGTCATGGCGGCAACCGACATCGACATGCCGGCCACCACGCTCTCGAGCGCGATGCGGCGCGAGCGTCGTGCGATGCGCATCGCGTCCACGAGGCGATCCAGCCGATCGACCAGCAACACCACGTCGGCGGCTTCCGATGACGCGGCCGCCCCGCGCGCGCCCATCGCGATGCCGACATCGGCCGCCGCCAGCGCCGGCGCATCGTTCACACCGTCGCCGACCATGATCGTCACGCCCTCCTTGCGGGCTGCCTGGATCGCGGTGAGCTTGTCCGCCGGCGTTTGCTCGGCGCGCACGTCGGTCACGCCGAGCAGCTCGCCGACGGCCTGGGCAATCTCGCGCCGGTCTCCGGTCAGCATGACGAGGCGCTCGACCCCTTCGCGTTTCAGAAGCCGCAATGCTCGCGGCGTTTCCAGCCGCAGCTGGTCGGCCATCTGGATCGCGCCGATCATCACACCATCCACGCCGACGAACACGGCAGCCCCGCCCTCGCTGCCGACCCGCCTCAGGAACGCGTCGCTCCAGCGCGCAGTCGTCGAGCAGGCAGCGGCGACGTATCCGAACTTGCCGATCGCGACCGTCCGGTTGTCGACCCGGCCGGTCACGCCTTCGCCGGCCGCTTCCTTGACGGCCGACGGCAGCGACAGATTGATCCGGCGCTCTCGTGCAGCGACCGTCAGCGCATCCGAAATGACATGGCCCGAAGCCTGAGCCAACGACGCCGCGAAGCGCAGCACATCGTCCGTTGCGACGTTCGCGCCGCATTCGATTGCGACGATACGCGCACGCCCGCCCGTCAGCGTCCCGGTCTTGTCGAAGAAGAGAATCGTCGCTTGCGCAAGGCGCTCCAGCGCACCGCCGCCCTTGACCAGCACGCCGCGTTTCGAGCAACGTGACATGCCTGACACGATGGCGACCGGAACCGCGAGAAGCAACGGGCAAGGCGTGGCCACGACGAGCACGGCAAGCGCGCGGGCGACGTCGCCGGTCAGCAGCCAGGACACCCCCGCGACGAGCAGCGAAACGAGCACGAAGAACCCGGCGTAGCGATCCGCGAGGCGCACGGACGGACTGCGCTCGTGCTGCGCGCGCTCGACCATGCGTACGATGCCGGCAAACGTGCTGTCGCCTGCCGTCGTACGGGCGACCATTTCGAACGGCGCGCCGGCGTTGACCACGCCGCTGCATGCGCTTTCTCCGGCACGTCGCCGCTGGGTGGCCGACTCGCCCGTCAGCATGGATTCGTCGAGTTCGGCGTCATCGGTCAACGTACCGTCGACCGGCACGAATTCGCCGCTTCGCACGAGGAGCCGGTCGCCTGGAAGGATGGCTTCCGGCGCAACGGGGCGCCATTCGCCGCTCTCGAACCGGGTTGCCTGCCGAGGGGCGCGGCCGAGCAGCGCGGTCATTTCGCGTTGCGCGCGATGTTGCGCATACTGCTCCAGCGCCCGCCCGCTTGCGAGCATCAACGCAATCACCGCGGCAGTCAGCGTCTCGTCGAGCGCGATCGCCAGCTCGATCGCAAGCCATGCGAGCACATCGATGCCAGCCTGACGCTTGGCCAGGGCCCGGGCAAGCGATACCGTCAACGCGAGCAAGACCGGCACCGTACCCGATAGCCAGACGATGCGCGCGAGCGAAGGCAGCCCGAACGCAACGCACACGCCTCCCCCCGCGAGCGCGACGGCCGCCAGGATCAGCAACGCGAGATCGATCGACCAGCGGATTCGGGACATGACGATTTTTCCGATCACCGTGCGCGGGCATACTCGCTGCATCCGGTCCCCGTTGACAGACGGCGTGGCACCAGACCAGTCTAGGAAACGCGGCAATTCGACCGTTGACATGGGTCAGGCGAAAGGCATCCCTATGAAATGCCGATGCGGCGCCTTGCTTGACGTGAGTCAAGCCGCCGCCCCCTTTCCTCAGCAAAATCGAAACGTGACACCGGATGGCCTGGAGCCGATATCGTGCTGACGTTGGCTGTGCTGTTTTTGCTGATTCTTCTGCTGAATCTCATACCCGCGTTCGCCCCGCCTACCTGGATGGCGATGTCGTGGGTGGGATTCAATCTGCCGGAAGGAAATCCGCTGATCTTCGCCATCGTCGCGGCCGGTGCGGCGACAACCGGCCGCGTTATCCTGGCGACCTTCTCGAGATCGCTCGTCCGCTCGCGCTGGATGCGGGAATCGGATCGCGAGAATATCGACGTTGCCACACGCTGGCTGAGCAAGCACCGTACGCTGACCGCCGGCGCATTCTTCTTCTATGCGTTGAGCCCGCTTCCGTCGAACTATCTGTTCATCGCGTATGGTCTTTCCGGGTTGCCGCTGAGAATCATCGCCGCCGCGTTCTTCGTCGGCCGCGTAACGACCTATGCGATCTGGACACATCTCGGCCGTTTTGCGTCGACCCGGCTCGACGTGGAGTCCGAACTGGAAGGCACTTACTTCGGTGGATACTTCATCGTCACCCAACTGGTCCTGCTCGGCTTCGTCTTCGCGTTGATGAAGCTCGACTGGGGCGCTCTCGTCAACGAACGTCGATTGACGTTCCGGCGCGGCCATCATCCGCGCGGCACCGAATGACGCCAGCGTGCGCGACGTTCCGAGCCGGCACGTCGCGTTTTTCCTGCCTACTCGCGTCGAATCGCTGCTGCGACTTCAGCGCGCGTTTCGCGCCGGTGCGGATCGGCATGCGTCATCACGTTCAGGACACGGTGATGCCGCATCACGCGTGCGCGCGCGTTCACCGCGATGTCATGCCCTTGCGCAACGGTGAGATCGGCGTCGATGTCGAGGTGCACGTCCGCGAGGATGAGAGCGCCGGTCTTGCGTGTGCGCAGGTCGTGTACGTCAAGCACGCCCGGTGTGGCGAGCAGCGTCGCACGGATCGCCTGAACGTCCTCGGCGTCGGCCGCCCGATCCATCAGGTCATGCAACGCGTCCCAACCGAACGTGGCGCCCATCTTCACGATCATCCGGCCGACGATCAGTGCCGCGTAGGGAATCAGGCCGGCGCTCCCCGCCGCAACACGAGACGCACGATGATGCACGGTACAGTCGACAGCGATGTGATGGCCGGCACGTATTTCGATGGTATGGGCGGCTATCCGGCGGCACTTGATCTCACGCAAAGGACCTGCCGACCTTCCGTGTACCGTTGAATGCATGCAAACGGCTGGGAGAGTGCCATGTTCCGTGCGAATACCTTCACTGCTGCGTGTGTGGTCGGTGTCGCGATCGCGATGACGGCCGGTCTGGCCGACGCCCAGCCTCGCCCGCCTGCTCAAGGCCCCGCCGCCGGGTCGGGAGGCATGATTTACGGCAGTCAGCTGATGACGCCGGCCGAGCGGACCGAATACCGTACGCGGATGCTCGCGGCAGCGTCGGACGCAGAGCGCGAGAAAATCCGCGCAGAACATCATGCCGAGATGCAAAAGCGTGCGAAAGCGCGCGGAATCAAACTCCCCGACATGCCACCCATGCGCGGCATGCATCGCGGGCAAGGGATGGGGATGGGGCCCGGCTACATGCGCGGCCAGCCCGGCGGCCCCGCGAGCGGCGCTGCTGGCCAGTGATCGCACGGTGCGGCGCGCTCGCTGCCGGACGCCGCACCGTTCGCCGCCGACCGTTCTCGCGGGCGCCTGCCATGCGTCGACAGTGGATTGTCGTATCGGTCATGCGCATGATGTCTAGTTGGCAACAACTTTCAAGTTGACGATTTTGTCGGCAGGCAGACAGTACTCGTCCAGTATGGATTGGCCTCACCCTTGAAATTGCTCCGTGAACAAGAGGAGACCGTTCTTTTGTTGCGACACAGCAAAACGGAGTCGTCAGCATCGAAACTGTTTGATGTGGTGAACAGTTGGCATTAGGTCCGTGCCCACTTCGGGCAACCCGCGCTTGCATTCGCTGCCCTCCCTTTCTAGTATGCGGAATCGAGGCCCATCCCGGGCGCCCGTTTAGTGAGGAAATCCATGCAGCCTCGGTCGGCGGCACCTTACTATGTCGTGGTGCTCGGCGTCCTCATCGCCTTTGCACTGATGTGCCTGTGCGTTTTGCAATTGCGCCAGAGCCGCCAGGACGCGCTTGATCGCGCAAGCGAAACCTCGCGCAATCTTGGTCTGATGGCAGAAAGAGATATCGAGCGCAATTTTGAGCTCTACGACCTGTCGTTGCAGTCAGCAATTCGAGGACTGCAACGCCCCGATGTGATGGCCGCCTCCCCAGCCTTGCGGCGAGCCGTGCTGTTTGACTACGCCATGACCGCCCAATACATTGGCTCGATGCTTGTGCTGGACGCAGCCGGCGACATCGTCCTCGACTCGGAAAATGACGTACCACGCAAGGGCAATTTCGCCGATCGGAAGTACTTCACGGTCCAGCGCGATCACCCCGATACCGGGCTCTATGTCAGCGATCCTTATGTATCGCGCCTACGCGGAGGCATCCGCAGTTTCGCGTTGTCGCGACGTCTGTCGAACGCCGACGGCTCATTTGCCGGCATCGTGGTGCTCACGATCAATCTCGAGTATTTCAACAGGTTGTTCGCTGGCCTCGCGCTCGGCACCCATGGTTCGATGTCCCTGATCGGCAAGGATGGAATCATGTTCATGCGTCAGCCGTTCGACGTGCGCATTATCGGACGCGACATCAGCCAAGCCGTGACTTTCCGGCGTTTCCGGGCCGCGCCGGAGGGCACGTTTTCGGAAACGGCGTCGATCGATGGTGTGCGGCGGCACTACTATTTCAAGAACCTGCCGGATCTGCCGTTGATCATCATGGTGGCTGAAGCCGAGCAGGACATCTATGCGGCGTGGCGGCAGCGCGCGATCACAATCGGCTCACTGGTGGCCGCATTCGGTACTGGATCCATCGCTCTGTCGATCTTGCTCAGTGTCCAGTTGCGGCGCCGGATGCGGGCAGAATCCGAACTGGTTCTGTTAGCGCGCATTGATGGCCTTACCGGACTCGACAATCGCCGCACGTTCGGGGAGGTCCTCGAACAGGAATGGCACCGTGCGCGTCGAGCGCGCTCCGTGTTTTCACTGCTGTTCGTCGATATTGACCGCTTCAAGGCGTACAACGACACCTATGGTCACCAGGCTGGTGATGACGCGCTAGCCGCGGTCGCACGGTGCATCGGCGAGAACATTCGCCTCCCGAACGACCGCGCGGCCCGCTACGGGGGGGAAGAGTTCGTCATTCTGCTACCCGACACGTCACCTGCGAACGCAGCACTTATCGCTGAAAGAATTCGCACCGCGATCAGTGACTTGATGATCGAACACGTGAGCAGCGAATTCGGGCACGTGACGGCCAGCATCGGTCTAGCCAGCTGGACGCCAGAACAGGATGTCGAAGTGGGGGCTGTGATCAAGGCGGCCGATGAGGCGTTGTACCACGCGAAGGCAATCGGCCGAAACAAGGTTACCGCCGTCCCGTCCCGATCGACGTTCGCCATGTGATTTTGCGCCAGTCTCGGCGATGTCCCACCGGTGGCCGATGCTTGAGTTTGCCGGCCGGATTGTCGCCGTCTTCGTGCACCGGAGTGCCGGCAACCGGTACGCCGAGGATGCTGATCCGGAACATCGGCCCCTTGTTTTCCGTACGTTTTACAGGGGTATCCGGATCGGGATGCGACAAGGGTTTGCGGTCCGATCCCAATACAAATTTCAATTGATTCAATCACTTCCCGACGGGCCTCTTTGATGCCCCGGCTTTCCACTACCCGCGACCAGCCAACGTGGGTTAATGATGGAAAAACGGGGCAACGCCGGTGGCCGGCGTTCTTCCGTTTTTGCAATGGGGTACCAAACGCTGTCGAATGGTTGCCGGAAGTCCGCCGGCGGTCACCCATTGTGATTTACTTCCGTGCCCCGACTAAACTGAAATGAGTAGCGAACGGAGCACCGGTTCGACGCGCGCTCACGGGGGCGCAGGCCGGCGCTAAGCAGCCATGAGCACGAAATCCGACTTGCCTGTTTGGCCGCCGCGCGAGCACGGCACGGGGCGAGCGTTTGGACTGGCGGTGGCGCTGCACGTCCTGCTGGCGGCGATGGTGATTTCCAGCGCGGTCCTGTCGCACCACCACACCCCCACTGGCTCGGGCACGGTGATTAACGCGCCCGGCATGCCGTTGCCGTCGACCACGTCGGCCCAGCATACGGCCAACCCGGCGTCGGCATCACGCGCGTGGATTCCGTCTACCGAACTTGGAACCGTGAACGTGCGGGTGCCCGTTGCGCGCCATCATCGGATCAACATCAAACCCCAGCGTCTAAAGGCGCCAGCCTTGCGGATCGGCGTGATCGCAGCCCGCCGGACCCGGTTGCCGAACGCCGCGACCGTTGCTACGCAAGCAGACGGTGAAATGGAACGGGAACGCGCCGCGCGGCTCGCCGCACTGCAGGACATCGCCCGCGGGCCTCTGCTGAAGACTGGCGTTGCTGCGTCGCGGGACTATGCAAATACGGTAGCCCTTCGGGTGCGCGCCAACGTCGTCGCGCCGTTCGAGATTCCAGGCAATCCATCTACCGTCATCGCTGTCACGTGCGCACCCAGCGGAGCGCTGCTCAGTGTCAGGGTGCAACGTTCCAGCGGTAACCCGCAGTGGGACAGTGCCGTGCTGGCCGCAGTCGAGAAGTCGGACCCGATGCCACGGGATATCGACGGCGCGACGCCGGTGAGCATCGTTCTCACGTTTCAGCCGAAGGGCTGACGGATACGCGCAGGCGGTCGGCCGGATGGCTGCGCCGGCCGCTTCTCGCCAAGCCTGGTTCGCTCGGTCTAGCCAAGCCGTAGCGCCGCTTCGACCGGTATCTTCAGTTGATCCAGAAGCAGCGCAAACCCGATCGCGGTCATTGCTACGGCTCCCACGAGCGACCACGGTAACGTGGCCATCAGCATACCTGACAGTACGAGCACCGAGACGATCGTGATGTCAATCGCGGATGACAGCAGCAGCCACCGGCTCGGCCGCGAATGCCAGAGATGGCCAGGCTCGCGCAATACATAAAGAACCGCCTGATTGCCGAAGGCGATCGCGACGCCGGCTCTGTGTTCCTGAACGATGCCGAGTACAGCGTTGAATACGAGCAGTGCGCCGACAACAGCCGCTTCGATGTAAGCACCCATGCCAATCTGCAACACGATGGCCGCTTCCAGCAGCCAAGGCACCGGTGCCCAGAACTTGGGCAACAGCACACGCCAGTATGGCGCCGCCTGTTCGTGGATTGTGTTCGATCCGAATTTTTTCGCGCGCTCGCGCACTTCGGTAGTCGACAGTCCGGCAGTCGATTCCGGCGTCACAGTCTCTTCCATGGACGAGGCACCTTCCATACCGCGCTACCCAGGGTCAAACTGCGGAGGGGGACACGGTGACATGCGGCATGCGCTACTCGCCTCTCTGTCGAGCCGGCATCACTGTCAGCTCAGCGAGAGCGCTTCAATGATGGCCATTTGTGTCTCCACAAGACAAGCGGGAACCAGGTGATCGGTTCAATCACGGCGGTTTGATCGACAGCCTCCGGGACGGGCCACGGTCAGATCGACTTGCCTCAGCGGTGCGGCGTCAGTAGGGCACCCCCTCTTCAATGGGAAGTGAGCGGTCACGGGACCACTCGTTCCAGGAACCGAGGTATAGCCGCACGTTCCTGATGCCGGCTTCCTCGAGGGCAACGAACGTTGTGGACGCCCGCGCGCCCTTGAAGCAGAAAACGACGACCGGCGTATCCTTGCGAATCCCGACTGTCGCGCATTCCGCAAGAATCTCTGCTGGAGACTTGAACATCTGCCCGCTGGGTGTCGGCTTCAGCATCCGGTACCACTCAAGCCACACCGAGCCTGGAATGCGACCTTTTCGCGGGCAAAAGTCCTTGCCGTACGGAGATGAGCTTTCGCCAATCCACTCGTCGACGTCCCGCACATCGAGTTTCACCACGTGTGGGTCGGCGACCGCTGCCTTCATCTCGTTCAGGTCCACCAGAATGCTGTCTCCTTCGGTAGCGACAGGGAACCTGACGGGCTTCGGTGCCGGTACGTCAGTCGTGCTCGGCAGCGCCGCTGCGCGCCAGGCGCTGAACCCGCCGTGGAGTACCTTGATTTTGTCTCTCGGATAACCAAGATAGCGAAGCAGCATATAACCCCGGCAGGACTGTCCAAAACCGGTTGTCATGGACTGCTCATAGACAACCGCGGTTTCGCTCCCCGACAACCCGGCCTTGCCGAAGGCGTCGGTGAAGGTCTCGCGCAACGCCGCTACGCCTTGCGGCGTCGACATCGCCTGATACGTGAATATCTCGTGGATATTGACTGCACCGGGCAAGTGGGCTTCCGCGTAATTGGCGGCGTCTCTCGTGTCGATGAGCACCACCGGCGTCGTTTTCATGAGTTCCGCCAGGTCGGCGGCGGAAATGAGGACTCTTTCATGCATGGCAAGCCTCACGGGTTGATGACAAAACACACCTCTGCGTAGCTGTTTTCGCGACTCGCGACGGTCGACTGCGGAAAGAACATGGTCGCGTTCAGCGCATCGACGTCGATGTCAGTCAATCGCGAATACCGGGAAACCCCGTTGGCACAGGTCAACGGTTGTCGATCATCACGACCCGCGATCCGGTCGAGTCGGCGGGTTTCCGGTCAGGACAACGCGGGTCCCGTCACGCGCGATGAATCCGTCCCGCTCAAGTCGGGCCAAGGTGCGATACAGGGTCTCGTGTGCGATCCCAAGCGCGCGTGCCCACTGCATCAGCGACCCCGGCACCGTGAATATGCCGCGGGCGTCGCCTTCGAGTCGCAGGCAATGCAGGATGCGCTCGCGCGGTGATCTCAGCGTCAGGCGCTCGGCGCGTGCACGGGACTGCATCAACTGCCGGGACAGGAGCCGGATCCAGTCGATCGCAAAGGTCGAATCGAGCCGCAGAGACGCCAGCACTATTTGGACAGGCAGAACCAGCAACTGACTGGCGACCGGGCAAACACCGTCGCAGTGGTATCGCGCGCTGAAGAGACTCGCTTCCGCCACAAAATCGCCGGGCCCGGCGCTCTGCAGCGTGATGGACTCGCCGCCGGCTTCGTCACGCCGCAACAACACCCGGCCGGCCCGAACCTGGTAGACGGCCTGCACCGGTTGTTCGCGACGGAAGACCGTGGTGTTGGCGTCGAATTGGCGCAGCTTTGCGGCGAGACGCAATGCCTCGGGCCAGGAGGGTGGAAGATCTGCAACGTGGGCGTCGATAGCTAGTTCAGGCGTGTCCACAGCGGGCCTCGTGACCGCGGACCCGCTATTCGGGTGTGGTGCCGGCCGCATGGTGATGCCTCGTGTTCGCGCTATGCCCCGCCATCGCGTCGTGGCCATGGTCGGACAGTTGTGCGTCAAACCACTGGTGCAGCGCGGTGACCAGCCGGGGCTGATCGGTCCGATAGGCGATTTCGCCGCCGTTGTGCAGGTCGCGATAGGTGATTGTCAGCTCGCCCGGCTTCGCCGCACGAAGCGCCGCCAGGCCCGGCATGGCCTTGCCGTGGATCTGCTCCGGTCCCGCGAAGTCGCCAGCGGCGAACTGCTGTGCGACCATCGCCAGGTGCTGGCGGATCAACCCGGCCTGTTGGGGATCGTCTCGCTTGGTCACGACCTGCTGGACGCCGCCATCCGCGGTCTTGGTGAAGATATGGGTGGTGGCTGCCAGCGAAAACGGCATGACGTCGGCGCCCCGTTGCGCGACCGCCTTCTCGCGCGCAGTCGTGTCGGCAGCGGCGGATGAAGCGAGGCTGCAGGCAGCAAGGGAAGCGGCGAGCAAAAGCGCAGCTGTGCGTGCCATGAATGTCTCCAGTTTCGAATTCAGCCGCAGTCTAGCGCTGCGTTCTGCCGCGCACTATGACTGGAATCATAGCTCGCGAACCGGCGTATCCGGTGCGCACCACGCTTGCCAACGCAAAGGCAGTGTCGCACGGAGGCCTACTCCGGCTGACGCAACCGAACCGGCGTGTTCTCCGCAATCTGGCGGCCGTCGCGCCTTTCGCGAGGAAGCCTCCCATGCCGGGCAACCTGAACTGGATACGCATCGTCGCCATCGCGGTATTGCTGGTTTCCGCCTTTGCAGCCGACAAATTCGCAATGCCGACGCATCATTGCCACGTATCGACTGCGGCGGCCCGAACTCAGTACAGCAGGAACGCCGCCCGCTCGCGCACGAACGCAGCATCCTGCGCAGCGACGACACGTTCGATGTCGTCGAGCGAGCGCCCTGCTTCCAGCATGTCGGCCACTTCGCGCGAGCCGACCGACGCACGTATCGCATCGATCCGGAACTGCGCCGGATAACGACGGTGCAATGCCAGCGCGAGCGCCAGCCCGATCTCGCCGGGCCGCGTCGCGCCGGGCAGCCGTTCGATGCGCACCCCTTCGCACAGCCTGCCGCGATACGGCCCCTCCGCGGGCGCGAAGCGAACCGGCGAGAACGTCGCGTCGAGCCGCATCGCGCGCAGATCGTCCGCGAGGATGCGCGCGTCGATCCACGGCGCGCCGACCACGCCGAACGGCATCGCGGTGCCGCGCCCGACACTGACCGCCGCCCCCTCGACGAGCCCCGTCTCCGGATAGCGCGACAGCGCGGCGCCATCGCGCAGGTTCGGCGACGGCGGCACCCACCCGAGTCCGGTGTCGTCGAAGCGCATCGCGCGCACGTAGTTCGCCATCGGCACCACACCGAGCGCCGCACCGATATGCAGCCGGTCGTTGAACAACCGGGCCAGTTCGCCGAGCGTCATGCCGGGCTCGAGCGGCAGCGGGTAATAGCCGGTGAACGTCGCCGGCCCGGCATCCGCCACGGGGCCGCCGAACGCATCGCCGCCCAGCGGGTCCGGACGGTCGAGCACGATCACGGGAAGATGGGCGGCGGCGCCGGCCTCGAGCGCATGGCCGAGCGTGGCGAGGTACGTGAAGAAGCGGACGCCCGCGTCCTGCAGGTCGATCACCAGCACGTCGACATCGGCGAGCAGTGCGGGCGCGATCGTGCGGCGCTCGCCGTAGAGGCTGTGAACGACCACGCCGGTCGCCGCGTCGACGGTGTCGCCGAACGTCTCGTCGACGTCGGTGCTAAGCCCGTGCTCGGGCGCGAACAGCGCGACGAGCCGTGCGCCCGGCGCGTGCGCGAGCAGGTCGGCCGTGCGCCGGCCGAGCCGATCGAAGCCGCTGCGGTTCGTGACGAGCGCAATGCGCTTGCCGGCCACGGCCGCGAAGCCGCTCGCCGCCAGCACGTCGATGCCAGCCAGCACCGGCCCGCGCGATGCCGGCAACCGCACGGCCTGCGCGACGGCCGCCGCCATCGCGGGTACGCGCGTCGCAATCCGCGACGGCGTCACCGGCGCGGCCTCGCTCGATACGATCCCGAGCACGAGCGCACGCAATGGCATCGCCGTGCCGGTTTCGTCGGGATACAACCGGCTCGTCAGCACGATCGCGAAGCGGCGCGTCGCGGGATCGATCCAGAGCGCCGTGCCCGTGTAGCCGAGGTGTTGCAGCGCGCCGACCGGCGGCAGCCGGTAGCGGTTCGCGACGAGCGGCGGCCCGACCGCCCAGCCGGGCGTGTGCAGCTCGCCCTCGGCGTCGAGCGTGGCCGGTGTCTCGAGCGCGGCGACGCTGCGCATCGTCAGCACGCGCGCCGGGCCGAGTGCGCCGCCGTTCAGCAGCATGCGCGCGAAGCGCGCCAGATCGTCGGCGCTCGCGAACAGGCCCGCATTGCCGGCAACGCCACCCATGGCCGCCGCGATGGGGTCATGCACGCTGCCGCGGAGCAGACGGCCATCGCGAACGACGGTGGGTGCGACGCGCGCGAGCAGCCGGCCCGTCGGCCGGAACAGGGTGCTCGCCATCCCGAGCGGCCCGAACACGTGTTCCGCGCACCACGCGTCGAGCGGCCGGTGCGACACGCGCCGGACGATCTCGCCGAGTGCCACGTAATTGACGTCGCTGTAGCGCACCCGTGTGCCGGGCGACGCGACGGGCGCCATCGCGACGATGTCGGCAAGCACGGCGGCGCGGCTGCGCAGCGCGCGGGACGACGACACGCCGGCCGGCAGCCCCGACACGTGTGCGAGCAACTGGCGGATCGTGATGCTGCCCTTGCCGTGCACGCCGAACGCGGGCCAGTAGCCTGCAGCCGGCACGTCGAGGCTCAACATGCCGCGCTCCGCGAGCTGCATGATCGCGACCGCCGTCGCCACCGGCTTGGTCAGCGACGCGAGATCGAAGACGGTATCGGCCGTCATCGGCTCGGCGTGCTCGCCCGTCACGCGCAAGCCGCGCGCGACACGCACGCGCACGCCGTCGGCGTCGCCTGTCACGACCACCGCGCCGGCAAGATGCCCGTCCGCGATCTCGGCGGCGATTGCTTCATCGATCGCGGCGGCCTGCCGCGGTGCCATGGCCGCTTCGGGTTCCGCCCGCGCACCGGCCGATGCAAGCGCGACCAGCAGCGCGCCGGCCAGCGCGGCAGCGCAGCGCACGGCCGCCTCGCCGGCCCTGCCAGAACGCACGGCTAGCGGGCCGGCCGCTACTGCGGTGCGGGACACGCCGCGCACAGACGCATCGCGCCGTGCCGGTCGGGGTCATGCCAGGAAAAGCGCACATCGACGCCCCCTCGCGCCGGGACGACGACGCGCCGGACTTCCTGGACGGCCCTGTCGTGCGCCGATACGCTATATCGCCCCGGCGGCACGCGTGCGAACAGGAACGGGCCGTTCGTGTGCACGTCGAGCATCGTCGACTTGCCGGACGACAGCGTCACGTCGACATCGGAAAGATAGTGGCCGGACTTCGACGCGAACGTGATCCGCAGGTTGTATCGAGGGGCGACGTCGCGAAACGCGATGATCTCGTCCTGGCCAATTCCACCGGTGATGTACGCGATACCGTTGCGCTCGACAGGCTCGGGCGACGTCTGCGCCAGCGCGCTCGCACCGATGTTCAGCACGCAGGTTGCCAGCAGCAGCATCTTCACGGTTCCGGTCCACATCTTCACTCTCCTGATTGAGCACGCATGGCTGCAATGCCGCCCGTCCGATCGCGGAACGTGTTGCGTGCGATGCCGTCGCGCGTTTGCATCGGCGACGATGCCAGCGTCGCGCGGAACGTCGATTTCCCGTTGACTCAAGTCAAGCGCGTTCCTGTCGAAGCCGGACAAAACCGGACGGAACGCCCGCGCGACGGTGATCGCGCCCCGACTGCCGGTGCGCCCGGACACGCCCGGACGCGCCTGGAATCGGGCGGAACCGGGCGAAAGCGGCATCCGTGCGGCGCGATGTCCGTGATCGCTGTCAGCCGATATTGCATGGGTCGTCAGAAATTTCCGACACGGCCGCCCGACGTCGGACAGCAAGCTCAGGCCTCGCTGATTGTTCCGCTCGGCCCCGCCACCAATACTGGAGACGTGACAGGACGCAACGCATTTCGCGGTCGGGGAGCGGTTCTTCCGCCCCGCCGCCGCAGGACCGAGGAGCTGGCGATGATTGATCCGACCGCAGCGCACGCCGACGACGCCAACCTGGATGGCGAACCGCCGGTCGGCGCCCACCTCGTGACCCGCCGCCCCGGCTACCTGCATCACGGGATCTACATCGGCGACGGCAACGTGATTCACTACGCGGGGTGGTCGCGCCATCTGAGCGGCGGCCCTGTCGAGGTCGTCACCCTCGACGGCTTCCGCGCCGGTTTCGAGCTCGCGGTGATCCGCCACACGCGCACGCTGTACGACGGCACGGAGGCCGCACGCCGCGCGGCATCGCGCCTCGGCGAATGCCGCTACCGGCTTCTGACGAACAATTGCGAGCACTTCTGCCTGTGGTGCCTGTTCGGCGTCGGAAGGAGCGAGCAGGTCGCGTCGTGTCTGCGCAATCCCGCGCACGGCGTCGCGGTCGTCGTCATGCTGATCGCTTGCGTGCTGGTCGCACGGGTGCATCCGGCGATGGTCGAGCGGGAATACCCGGCCGGGTGCACGGCCTAGCATCGCCCGAACCGCCGCTGCTCACCGCCCGTCACCGGCGGCCGCGCAAGACGGCACGCGCATACCCCCAACGTTTCGCCTGCGCGATCGCAATGCGGATCGCGCTGCCCTCGGTACGCCCCTGCCGCAACAACGCGTTGGCAATCTCGATCGCCTTGCCGCGAACCGGCGGCGGCAGATTCCGCATCGACGGCGGATAACGTTCGTCGTTCCATGGCATGGTCGATTCGTCCCGGACAGGATCGTGCCGGTCAGCGCGGCAACGCGGCAGGATCGTAGCGATTGCGCGGGTTCCACAGCATCCAGCCGTCCGTGCCGGCCGCGTCGGCGGCGTCGACCTGTGCGCGAATCTCGTCGGCGTCGAACGGCCGGTGATCGAACGCATAGTCGCGAAACGCCTGGAGCCACGGCCGAAACCGGACGCCGTCCAGTCCGGTCCGGCGCTTCGCCTCGGCCAGCGACCGCGAAACGATCTCGCCCGGATGTTCGGTCGGCTTCCGGCAGCCCGGCAGACCCCATGTGAAGCCGGATGGATACAGCATCGGCGACACATAGTCGACGACCGATCCGAGCGCGTCGAGTCGCTGCCCGATCGCGGTGTCGTCGGCGTTCCAGCAGACGTACCCGAAGATATCGGCCGACACGTAGAGGTTGTACGGCCGCAGCCGTTCGCGCGCGCCGGTCAGGAATCCGGTGATCGCCGCGACCCGGTTGGCCTCGGTATTGGGCTCGGCGAACCGGAGACCGTTGGCGTCGGGAAACCGCAGGTAGTCGAACTGGATTTCGTCGAAGCCCATCCGGGCAGCCTCTTCGGCGACGTCGTAATTGTGTTGCCACGCCGCACGCGAGGTCGGGTCGATCCAGCGCTGATGCTCGCGGTCCTGCCAGATCTCGCCGGCCGCATCGCGCACGGCCCACTCGGGGTGGGCCCGCGCCAGCGGATCGTCCTTGAACACGACGATGCGTGCAATCAGGTAAAGACCGCGCGCATGGAACGTCCGCAGCAGGTCCGTGAGATCGGGGGGATGAACGATTGCGCCCGACACGTTGTTCGCCGCCCCGGAGATTTCGCGCGCCAGGCTGCGATAGGGCGTCACGCCGCTGTCGCCCTTCACGTCGATCACCAGCGCGTTGACCGCGGTCGCGTCCTGCAACGACAGTGCGGCCTCGCGCAGCGTGCGATCCGCGACGCCGTAAGCGGACAGATAGACCGCTTTCGGGCGCACCGGTGTCATGCGGATCGTATGCGCGACGTCGGCCGGCGTCAGCGTGATTTCGGTTCGCGCATAGCCCGGCGCACGTACGCTCACGCGTGTACCCGCCGCGTCGAGTTCCAGTGAAAACGTGCCAGCGCGATCCGCGGTCCGGTTCACGCCCGGCGCGTGGCCGATCGCGCCGGCCAGCGGATGCCCGTTCGCGGCATCGACGACCGTGATCGTGACCGGCGCCGCCCGGGCGGCGACACCGGCGAGCAACACGAGCAGGCAGACGATCAAGCGCTCAATCACGGCGTCCTCCGGCGGTTCGCAGCAATCCGTTCATGCATCGTGTGTCGCAGGCATCCGTCATCAGATAGCGTGGCAGCGCCATGGCCGGGTCCGTGCGCCGCACGGGGTGCGCGTCGAGCGTGAACGCCGCGACGTAGCCTTCGTCAGCGGCCAGCTGGTCGGCCTGCGCATCATGGACGCCGAACGGCCAGGCCAGCAGCCTGACCGGCTGGCCGGTCTCGGATTCGAGCCGTTCGCGGGACCGGCGCAACTGGAACGACACGAAGCGCCGGTAGTCGTCCGGCGTCAGCCGGGCGCGCTCGGTGCGGAAATTCGGATGCCAGTACGTGTGCGACTCGATGTCGAACCCGCCGGCGCGTCCGAGTGCGCGCAACTGGTCCCACGTCATCGCATAGCTGGCGTTGGAGATGGCAGACGGATAGATGAACAGCGTGACCGGCACCGGATGCGTTGCCAGCAGCGGACGCAGCGCGTCGTAGACGGAGCGGTGACCGTCGTCGACGGTGATCGCGACCGCCCGCGCCGGCACCGCCTCCGTCTCGCCGCCATGCCAGCGCACGACGTCGGCGAGCGGCACGATGCGATAGCCGTTCGCCTCGATCGCCTGCAGCTGGTTGCGAAACGTTTCGGTGCGCACCGTCATCGAATCCAGGCGCGCCGCGGCGAACCGGTGGTAGACCAGGATCAGCACACGCGGCTGCGGTGGTGGAACGACGGTCGCGACGTCGGCGGACGAAACCGGCGGCATGCACGACAGCAGGAGCAGGCAGGCGATCAGGCGAAAGGCCATGGCGGTCCTCGTGGAAAGACTGCCCCATTTTTTGCGATCGCGGCGCGGATACCGCTGAGCCAGATCAACGATCGATCGCGCATCGACGAGATCGCGCACGCGTCGGGCCGCCTGCGCGTCAGCTTGCCTGCGCAACCAGTTCGGCGTGAATCCGCTCGACGTCGTCGCGCGTGCACAGCGCCGTGCCGGGATGCTCGACCGACGCAGCCGATGCGGCCAGCGCGTAGCGGCACGCATCGTCGAACGGCACGCCGCGCGCCAGCGCCCAGACCATGCCGCCGACGAAACTGTCGCCCGCCCCGACCGTGCTGCATACCGCGGCCGGCCTGCCGGGCAGGCGCAGCGTGCGATCGCGCGTGACGACCCATGCGCCGCGCGCGCCCAGCGTCAACGCGACGATGTCGGCCCGCCCCTGCTCCACGAGCTCGCTCGCCTTCCGGCATGCCGACGTGTCGTCGAGCGTTTCTCCGGCCAGCGCGCTCAATTCGCCGAGACTGGGCTTCACGAGATGAACGCCGGCCTCGAGGGCCGCCTGCAGCGCGCGGCCCGCCGCATCGACGACGACCCGGCTGCCCCTTGCGCGGGCCTCCCGCGCAAGCGTTGCATAGAAGTCGTCCGGCGCGCCGGGCGGCAGGCTGCCGCTCAACACGAGATAGCGCGGCACCGGTTGCAGCGCTTCGATGCGGGCCGCGCAGTCGCGCCACTCGGCCTGCGTGACCAGCGGACCCGGCATCAGGAAACGGTATTCGCGCCCGGTCGAGGTCTCGGTCACGCAGACGTTCTCGCGCGTCTCGCCGGCGATCGGGATTCGCACGCTCGGCAGGTGCTCGGCCTCGAGCAACCGGGTCAAGACGTCGCCGGTCGGCCCGCCGGCCAGGTACAGCGCGACGCAGTCGCCCCCGAGCCGGTGAATGGTCCGGGCGACGTTGATCCCGCCGCCGCCGGGGTCGCGCCGCGGCCGCGCGCAGCGCAGCTTGTGCGTGTCGACGATGCGCTCGACCGACGTCGCGACGTCGACGGCCGGATTCAATGTGACGGTAACGATATCGGTCATGGCACGTAGCTCGCAGTCGATGGCACGCGCGATCCGCCGGCTTGCGCGACGGACGCCGGCGCGGCGATGCCCGGCAACCGGGGCGTGCCGGCCGTGGCTCCACCTTACGTTCGACGCCGGTCGCGGCGTTGACGCCCGTCAAGCGATGCCGCGAAGGCGCCCGATTGCGCTCGATCAACGCCTCGACCAGGCAGGCTCTTACAGTGAATCATTCGTCGCCGCCGAGCCCCGCCATGGACGAGCAGCCGCTTTGCACCACCGTCTTCGCCGAGCGTTACGCGCAGCCCGGCGAAACGTCTCGCGCAGCCGTATTCCATCGCGTCGCCCATGCGCTGTCACTCGCCGAAGCGCCGGAGGTGCGCGCACAGTGCGAGCGCGCGTTCTTCCGGAATCTGCAGCGCGGCGCGATCGGCGCGGGCCGCATCCTCGCGAACGCCGGTGCGGATATCGGCGGGACGATGGTCAACTGCTTCGTCCATCCGCTCGCGATTGCGCCCGACACACCCGCACACGCCGTCGACGCGGCGCTCGCGCGGGCGCTCGACGAGGCACGGCTCACGCTGCTGATGGGCGGCGGAATCGGCTACGACTTCTCGCCGGTGCCGCCTGCCGATGCGTACGAGCGCCTCGCGTCGTCCGAACGAGGCGCGTGCTCCGCGATCGACCGCTTCGATGCGATGTGCCGGGCGCTGCCGTTCACCGGCCCGCGCCGGGGCGCACAGATGGCCGTGCTGCGCTGCGATCATCCGGACCTCGCGGCATTCGTCGCGGCCAAGCGCGGACGGTCGCGCTGGCCGACGTTCAACCTGTCGGTCGGCGTCACGGATGCGTTCATGGAAGCGGTCCAGCACGACCTGCCGTGGGCGCTCGTCCATCAGGCGCCGCCCCGTTGCGCATCCGGCACGCCGCCTCGGCGGCCGGACGGACGCTATCTTTACGCGACGATTCAGGCCCGTGCGCTCTGGCACGAGATCGTCGGCGCGGCGCGCGACAGCGCCGAACCGGGGCTGCTGTTCCTCGACACGATCCGCGACGCGAATCCGCTGCGCGAGCACGAACGGATCGACGCGACGAACCCGTGCGGCGAGCAGCCGCTGCCGCCCTACGGCAGCTGTGTGCTCGGGCCGATCGACCTGTCGCGGTTCGTGCTCCAGCCGTTCGGTGCCGAAGGCAGGCCGCGCTTCGATTTCGCGACGCTCGCCGACGCAGTGAGGATCCAGGTCCGCATGCTCGACGACGTGCTCGACCTGACCGCGTGGCCGCTCGCCGCGCACGAGCACGAAGCGCGGCGCACGCGGCGCATCGGGGTCGGCGTCACCGGGCTCGCCGACGCGCTGACGATGCTGCGGCTGCGTTACGACAGCGTCGAAGCGCGTGCGTTTGCGCGCGGGATCGTGATGACGATGCGCGAACATGCGTTTGCCGCATCGGCCGCGCTTGCCGCCGAGCGCGGCGTGTTTCCGGCCTACGATCCGGCCGCCTACCTGACCGGCCCCGCGTACCGCATGCTCCTGCCGCTGAAGGTGCATCACGCGATCGCGCGGCACGGGCTGCGCAACAGCCATCTGCTGTCGTTCGCGCCGGCCGGCAGCGTGAGCCTCGCGTTCTGCGACAACTGTTCGAACGGGATCGAGCCGGCCGTCGGCTGGACGCAGCGTCGCATGGTGCGCACCGCGGACGGACGGATCCGGCCGTTTCGTGTGGAGAATCACGCTTACCGGCTGTTTCGCGAGCTGCATGGCGACAGCGTCAGGCTGCCGGACTATTTCGTCACGGCGGCGGATATCGCACCGGCCGACCATGTCGCGATGCTCGCGGTGCTGCAGCCGTGCGTCGACGCGGGCATCTCGAAGACGGTGACGATGCCGGGCCAGTGTTCGCTCGCGCAGGTCGATGCGTTGTTCGTCCAGGCGTGGCGCGACGGTCTGAAGGGCATCACGGTCTTCCGGCCCGATCCGCAGCTCACCTCGGTCGTGACCGACGACGCGGCGCAAGCGCGGCGCGACGGCCCGGTCTGCATCGGCTGCTGACCGGCATCTTGCGATTCGGACCCGCCCCTGATTCCGCCGGTCACGCACACGCGATCGCTCGCATGGGCACCGGTTGCCGACGATGGCAGGCAGCAGGCGTTCAGCGCTGCTGGCGAGCGTCCGTTCGGACTTGAGACTTTGGACTTTGGACTTCAGGCAGAGGCGCCCGTGATCGTTTCCGTATCGGCATCCGTCGGCCGGCGCGTCTCGTCGGCATCGTCCGGCGGCGTGATGAGCGCCACCAGCAGGTCGTGATCGATCGATTCGTGCAGCAGCAGGCTGTGCGCGATCCGTTCGAGCGCATCGCGGTGCTCGCCGAGCGTCGCCGTGACCCGCGCATGCGCATCCTCGAGCAGCGCGCGCACCTCTTCGTCGATCAGTTGCGCGGTGTGCTCGCTGCAGCGGCCGTCGCCGGGCGTCCACACGCCGGGCGCGCCGCTCGGCTGCGCCGCGTCGTCGAAGGTCGCGAGCCCGATCTTCTCGCTCATCCCGTACTGCATGACCATGTGCCGCGCCAGCGCGGTCGCGCGTTCGAGATCGTTCTGCGCGCCCGTCGACGCGTCGCCGAACACGAGTTCTTCCGCGACGCGTCCGCCGAGCAGCACATCGAGCCGGTCGAGCAACTCGCTCCTGCGCAGCACGTAGCGATCCTCGGTCGGCACCTGCTGCGTATAGCCGAGGGCCGCGATCCCGCGCGGAATGATCGATACCTTCTTCACCGGATCGCAATGCGCACGGCTTTGCGCGACGAGCGCATGCCCCGACTCGTGGTACGCGATGGTCCGCTTCTCCTGCTCGTTCATCACGCGGCTCTTGCGCTCCATGCCGGTCATCGCGCGGTCGATGGCTTCGTCGAAATCGGCCATGCCGATCGCGGGCTTGCCGAGTTCGGCCGCATGCAGCGCGGCTTCGTTGACGACGTTCGCGAGATCGGCGCCGACGAAGCCCGGCGTGCGCTGCGCCAGCTCCGCGAGGTCGACTTCCGGCGCGAGCTTCACGCGCTTCGTATGCACGGCCAGGATCTGCTTGCGGCCGTTCAGGTCGGGCCGGTCGATCGCGATGTGCCGGTCGAAGCGCCCCGGGCGCAGCAACGCGGGATCGAGGATCTCCGGCCGGTTGGTCGCGGCCATGATGATGACGCCCGAATTGGCCTGGAAGCCGTCCATCTCGACGAGCAGCTGGTTGAGCGTCTGCTCGCGCTCGTCGTTGCCCGACATCAGGCCGACCCCGCGCGCCTTGCCGAGCGCATCGAGCTCGTCGATGAACACGATGCACGGCGCGCTCTGCTGGGCCTGCTCGAAGAGATCGCGCACGCGCGCGGCACCGACGCCGACGAACATCTCGACGAACGCCGAGCCGCTGATCGTGAAGAACGGCACCGCGGCCTCGCCTGCCACCGCGCGTGCCAGCAGCGTCTTGCCGGTGCCGGGCGCGCCGACGATCAGCACGCCCTTCGGGATCTTGCCGCCGAGCCGCTGATAGCGTTCGGGATTGCGCAGGAACGCGACGATCTGCTGCAACTCGGCCTTCGCCTCGTCGATGCCCGCGATGTCGTCGAACGTGATGCCGGTTTCCTTCTGCATGTACACGCGGGCCCGGCTTTTTCCCATGCCGCTCAGATCCCGCATGCCGCCCGGCCTGCGCATCATGAAACTCCAGATCACGACGAAGCCGATCAACGGGAAGATCCATGTCGCGAGCGTCCCGATCCAGCCTGTATCCGTCGCGCCACGGTAGCGAATCCCGGCAGTCGTCAGCGCGGGAACCAGGCCTTCGTCGCTCACCCGGTTCGTCGTGAAGCGCCACGGCGCTCCGGCCTTCTTCACCTCGGCCGCGTCGGACGCGGCCAGCGCCGCGCCGGCTTGCGGCATGCGCAGCGTGCCCGAGATCGACGACTGGCCGATCTCGAGATCGTCGACGAGCCGTGCGTCCACCAGATGATGAAAATCACTGTAGGAAATCGACGTCGCGGCCGGCTGATACATCAGCAACTGAATCGCCACCAGCACGGCGAACGCGATCGGGATCAGCAGCCCGGTGTAGTCGAATGATTTTTTCATGGGATCGAACCTGCCCGGCAGGCAACCGTCCGCTCACGCGGCGTCGCGCTTCCAGTACGCTCGCAGCATGTCTTCGCCGTCGCCATAGTGGATGGAGAGATCGCCGTGATGCGCGTGCAGCAATGCTTCCGCCAGGCGCCGGACCATGTGCGTGCCCGTCGTGCGGACGACGAGCGTATCGGCGGACTTCTCGATTTCCATGATGCGTTCGAGCGCGTGCTCGCTCGTCTCCAGATCGGCCTGGTGCTCGAGCAGCGCGAGAATCGTCGACCGGTGCGCGCGCAGGTACGCGCCGCGCAACACCAGCTCGCCCGCCGGCACGTTTTCCCGCATGCGCTTGCAGGCCGGGCATTCGAGCTGACGCCGATCCAGCGGCGTCGCATACCACGTCCAGCGGCCCGCGTCGCAGACGGCGCCGCAGCCTTCGCAGATCCGGTCGCCCCCGGGGCGCTTCGGTTCGCGGTAACTGTCCTTCGTATGCGGCTGCATGCGCTTGTCGCGGCGCAGGGTGTTTCGGCCGGGGCCGGTATGCGAACGGTTCATGTCTGCTTCTCCTGGTAGTGGACAGCACGGGCAAGCCGGTCAGGCAACGGTCAGCCGGTCGACGACCTCCCGGACCCCTCGCACCGACCCGGCCGCGCCGCACGCGGCGCGTCGTTCGGCGAGCGACGCGACCGTGCCCGTCAACGTGACGATGCCGTCGGCCGCTTCGATCGAAATTCCCGCGGATTCACGCTGTGCGCGACGCGCCAGCGCTTCGGCGATCCGTGCGCCGACGTCCGGCACCGTGTGGTCCGTACGCACCTGGATGCGGTTCGCCACGCCGACGACGCCGATCATCCGGCTCACCATGGCCTCCGCCGCGCGGCTCTGGAACGCATGGTCGACCTCGCCGTCGAGCGTCACGCAGCCGTGATCGACCTCGACGCGAATCTTGTGATCGCGCAACGCTTCCTGCCAGCCGAGCGCGAACGTAATCGCGATCGCCAGTTCCTGGTCCGCGCACGCGTTCTCCGGCGGGGTGACGTTCAGCTCGAGCACCAGCGCGCGTGCCCCGGCGACATGCAGCGCCGTTTTCTGCGCCTCGAGCTTCTGCGCCCAGCTGTCGACCGTGCCGCGCAACGTGACGATCCGGTCACGAACGTCGACGTCGATCCGGCGCGCGTCGATCGCCGGATTCCAGAACAGCGCCTGCTCGACATCCTGCTTGAGTGCTGCGTCTGACTTCATGTCGGTCTCCCGTCGGCCGGCGCCGATCGCGAAACCTGCGATCGGATGCGTGCCGCACTGCAGCCAGCATCGCGCACGGCGGCGCCGGCGGCTTGACGAGGATCAATCAACGGCGGTCCTGAACAAATCGTCGGCGTCCGTCATCAATATCGGTGCGAAAGTTGCGAAATGATCGTGCTGCTCGACGAGCAGATTCGCCTGACGCACACGCAGGTGACGGCCGGCGCGACGGTCGCGTTCTACGTCGCGCTCGGCGGCGGCTGGGGCGACGCCGGCTGACGAGCGTGATGCACGGGCATTCGGCCCGATTCAGTGCGATTCAGTCCGTTCGGGTGACGACGTCGGGCCGCTGCCACGGCGGCAGTTCGGCCCAGCCGAGCGGCCCGTACACGGTGCCGCCGGCGGCCTCGATCGTTTCGACGAACGCGGCGAGCGTCGTCCCGGCTGGAACGGTCAGCGTCATCGCATCGATGAAATCCTCGCTGCGCAGCCATGGCGCCGCGCCGTGGTTGATCTGCTGGACGCTCCATGCGTGACCGTGCCGCCCGGCCTCGGGCGGCAGCAGGCGCGGCGCATCGAACGCAACCCGCAGCAACTGCGCGCGCGAATCGCTGTACGGCGGCTTCGCGGCGTTCTGGTAGGGCACGTCCGCCCAACTCTCGCCGCATTGCTCGTCGAGCGGCAAGCAGGTAAACCACGCCCATGGCGAGCGCACGAAGCACAGCCGGTAAAGGCGCCCGGCGCCGTCCAGATTGGCGATCAGCGTCATGATGGATTCGTCCCGAAAGGCCCGAGTGATGCCCCGAGTGATGCCGTTACGCAGCGCGCACGGCATGCGCGGATAACGGGGTCATGACATCGGCATCGCATGCGCGCACAGGGTCACTATCCTGCCGCCGCCGGCGTCGAGGGTTGATCGTCGTCAAACGGCGCGAGCGGCGTGCCGCCCCGCCCCGGCAACTTGCCCGGCCGGCCACGGAATCCCGCAATTGCTGATTTCGGTCAACCGTCGCGCGCGCATTCGCGCTGTAATCGCCTTACCGTTCCATCGACTCCCGGCGAGGCGATCCATGAAACTGACTTTTCTCGGCGCGACCGAAACCGTGACCGGCTCGAAGTATCTGGTCGAGCACGGCGGCCGGCGCGTGCTGGTCGATTGCGGCCTGTTCCAGGGCACGAAGAACCTGCGGCTGCGCAACTGGCGAGCGCTGCCGCTCGCGCCCGACACGCTGGACGCGGTCGTGCTCACGCACGCGCATATCGATCACAGCGGCTATCTTCCGGTGCTGGTGCGCGAAGGGTATCGCGGGCCGGTGTACTGCACGGCGGCCACGGCCGAACTCTGCGACATCATGCTGCGCGACAGCGCGCGGCTGCAGGAAGAGGAAGCCGACTTCGCGAACCGGCACGGCTACTCGAAGCATCATCCGGCGCAACCGCTGTACACGCTGGACGACGCGCAGCGCGCGCTGCGCCTGCTGAAACCCGTCGCGTTCGACGAATGCACGTCGCTTGGCGGCGGCCTGTCGTTCCGCCTGCTGCCGGCCGGACATATCCTGGGCGCGGCGAGCGTCGTGATGCACTGGGACCACAAGGTGCTCGCGTTCTCGGGCGACCTCGGCCGCTATCACGATCCGATCATGCAGCCGCCGCGGCCACCCGCGCATGCGGACTACCTGGTGGTCGAATCGACGTACGGCGACCGGCTGCACCCGACGTCGGATCCCGAGAACGAGCTGGCCGCGCTGTTCGACAAGACCTTCGCGCGCGGCGGGGTCGTCGTGATGCCGTGCTTCACCGTCGGCCGCGCGCAGGAGATCCTGCACTACATCGCGCGGCTGAAGGCGTCCGGCCGCATGGCGCGCGTCCCGGTGTTCCTCGACAGCCCGATGGCGACGGACGTGACCGAGCTCTATCGCCACCATATCCTCGAACACCGGCTGACCGTGTCCGACGCGAACGCGCTCGGCCACGCGGCGACGATGATCCGCTCGGTCGAGCAGTCGAAGGCGATTGCCGAACACCACGGCCCGATGGTCATCATCGCCGGCAGCGGGATGGCAACGGGCGGGCGCGTGCTGCATCACCTGGCCCGCTATGCGCCCGATGCGCGCAACACGATCGCGCTGGTCGGCTACCAGGCCGTCGGCACGCGCGGCGCGGCGCTGGCCGCGCACGAGCCGACGGTAAAGATTCACGGCGAATACGTCCGCGTGCGCGCGCAGGTCGAGTCGATCACGACGCTGTCGGCCCATGCCGACTACGAAGAGATCCTCAAGTGGCTCGGCACGATGCAGTGCGCGCCCGTGCAGACCTTCATCACGCATGGCGAACCCGCTGCCGCGGATGCGCTGCGCCGGCGTATCTCGGAAACCCTGCACTGGCCGTGCGAGGTGCCGATCTACGAGCAATGCGTCGATCTGGACAAAGTCGAAGACGAAGCCGGCGGCGCGCAGGAACCCGCCGCGCTGTCGTCGTGACTCACGGCGATGCCGGTGGATCGCTGAACGCGCATGACGGGAAACCGGTGCAGCCACCGGCTCCCGTCACGCTTTGCGTGGCAATCAGCCCACTTCGATAATCACCTTCAATGCATGGGTTTGCGCGGCGCGCCCGAACGTGTCGTACGCGTGCTCCACCTCGTCGAGCGAGAACCGGTGCGTGATCAGGCGCTTCGGATCGAGGCGCCCGGCGCGCACGGTCTTCAGCAGCATCGGCGTGCTGACCGTGTCGACGAGCCGCGTCGTGATCGAGATGTTGCGATCCCACAGCTTCTCCAGGTGCAGGTCCGCCTTGACGCCATGCACGCCGACGTTGGCGACGACCCCGCCGGGCGCCACGAGCGACGTGCACATCTCGAACGTCGCCGGAATGCCGACCGCTTCGATCGCGCAATCCACGCCGACGCCGTCGGTCAGCTTCATCACTTCCACCACCGGGTCGCCGGTGCGGCCGTCGAAGCAGTCGGTCGCGCCGAAGCGGCGTGCGATCTCGAGGCGGTTGCCGTCCGGGTCGATCATGATGATCCGCGCCGGCGAATAGAACTGCGCGGTCAGCAACGCGGCCAGCCCGATCGGCCCTGCGCCGACGATCGCGACCGAGCAGCCCGGCTGCACCCGGCCGTTGAGCACGCCGCATTCGAATCCGGTCGGCAGGATGTCGGACAGCATCACGAGCGCGTCCTCGTCCGCGCCTGCCGGAATCCGGTACAGGCTGGTCTGCGCGTGCGGGATGCGCACGTACTCGGCCTGCGTGCCGTCGATCCGGTTGCCGAGAATCCAGCCGCCCGTCGTGCAATGCGAATACAGCCCGCGGCGGCAATACTCGCAGCGGCCGCACGACGAGATGCAGGAAATCAGCACGTGATCGCCCGGCTTCAGCGAATCGACCGCGGCACCGACCTGCTCGACGACGCCCACGCCTTCGTGGCCGAGAATGCGGCCCGGTTCGCAGGTCGGCACGTCGCCCTTGAGGATGTGCAGATCGGTGCCGCAGATCGTCGTGCGCGTCACGCGGACGATCGCGTCGGTGGGCGACTGCAGTTCCGGCCTGGGCCGCTGTTCGAGCGTCTTGCGCCCGGGTCCGTGGTAAACGAGTGCTTTCATCTCGGTTCCTCCGTTGAGGGGCAATCGTCCTTTTCGTGCATGTATGGCGGTTTCGCGCTAAATTTCTTTACGAATCAATTGCTTGTCAAGATTCTGATTTCGCAAAACCGCGTCCTTCGGATGTGAAATCTGGCGCTTCAGCGTGATGTACCCGCCAAGACACAATCGTGCCCGATAGTCAGCCAGCGGCAGTTGGGCGTCGACCAGCGCCGTCAGTTCCGGCGGCTCCTAGTCCGCGAAGAAGGTAAGTGCAATTTCCTACATGAGCCCTGAGGTTATCGAAATATTCGCGCCTATCCACAAATCGATATAAACCGCCTGCTGCTCAGTTCCGTGCGGCAAACGCCTGATAGAACTGCCTGGCTCGCTGCACCTCGTCGCTATGCAAGTAGGTCGACGTCGTTGAGATCGATGCATGGCGCAGGTTGTCGCGCACCATGACCAGCTCGGCGCCCCGCGCCAGCGCGTGCGAGGCGTGCGTATGGCGCATCCAATGCGGGCTGGCTCGGCGCAACTTCTCCGCCGTCGCGGGCCGCTCGTCCTGGATCGCATCGGCGACCAGAACGAAGAACCGCCTCAGCACGCGCCAAAGCCGCGTGCTTTCGATGCCTGCGCCGTCCTCGTCGAGACTCGCGACGAGCGGCGTCGCCGGGTTCCAGCGCTCCGGCGTGACCGGCAGGCCCCGCTGTACGAGAGACTGGTCGAGTGCCGTGCGTGCAAGCGGTGGCAGCGCCACTTTTCCGCGCTTGCCGCCCTTGCCCAGCACGTGTAGCCAATGATCCCCGTGTTCGTCCCGGCGTATATCGGCGAGCGTCGCGCTGACCAGCTCGCTCGCGCGCAAGCCGGTTGCATAACCGAAGTCCATACAGAAACCGCACGCGCTGGGCGGCCGGCACGCTCCAGCCGTAGGACCATTCGAGGCCGTCGGCAACAGTGCGGATCAGCAGCCACTCGCCCTCGGAGAAACCGCGCGACACGTCCAGTCCCGCGCGCGGCGCGTGGCTCTTGACCTTGACGCCGGTGAACGGATTCGCCAGCACGTAGCGCTGCTCGATCAGCCAGCGAAATAGCGCCGACAGGACATTCAGTGCATACGCCGCCGATCGGGGCGCGAGTGCGCCGATGAACGGTCGCCATTCGACACTGCGCCGTGGCCGCGACGGCCCGACCCAGCGCTCGCGCGGCGTGGGCCGACCCTCTTATTGTCCTCCACTACCTTCTTGAATGCCCTGGAAACAAATACTGTCGAAGGTTTCTCTTTGAGCCTGAATATGTTAGCTCCTTGCACGCGATTTCCAGAAGGACAATCTTATTGAATACCGTAGCAGTCGGATAAACCTTGAATTTAGACGACTCCAAGTCCACAGCGCCTTCAAGCACGGTGACCACATGAAATCCATGAATACCTTGGGTCGGCGCATCGACAAGCAACACCTCACCATTGTTCCTAAGGAGAGGTTCAAGAACTTCAAGAGCTTTCGAACTAAACATCAAAAACGGCGACAGCATGGTTTGGACATCGCTATCCTTCATTTTTCGAGGAATGCCCCAGGATAGCTTAATCACATCGTAACTTGGCCCAAACTGCTGACCACTATGGGCAGTAGCCTGGATCGCGATGCTCTTGTCGTGGGGAATCTCCCCACTCTCATCGACTTGAACTAACGCTTGATACGAATCAGCTTGCCTCAAACCATAAATTCCATTCATATGCATACTCAGAAATGCAGCTCGTCGCCGACAGGGAAACACATCTGCAAGCCAAAGACGTGGAAACTGTCGCCGTTTGGCATGTCCCCTGTGACCTCGTCAACCTTGCGCGCTGCAAACCGACAGTCTATGAACGGGAATGTCCGGTCACAATACTGATCGCTGCCATTTGTCTTTAAAGTTGAGAAGCTCCTTCTTCTTTATTTTCCACACGCCATTTTTACACTTCAAGACGAATCGGAACTGGCTTTGCAGCCCATGCGCCTGCCGAATGATAAACACTGCCTCTCCATCCTCCATTTCCGCATGCTCCTCAACGTCGGAATCCGGATTATAAGTGGGCGGAGAAGTGCAGCCAAGGTCAATCAATCGTCCTTCGTACGCCTTATCGCGAAACGTCCATTGATCAAAAATCTCCATTAGTTTGTCGCGCGCTTCGTTGTCGACCGATTGGACATTTTGATTATTAGTCAATGCCTCTTGCTTCGTTTTGAAAAATTGATCCTCCCATCTATTCATTTCAAGCATAAACGATTTCAAGGTGTCACGCGCTCGTTCCAGTTCTTCAGTTGCCATTGCGAACCCTTAATTATTGAAGATTGCACTTATGATTTTCTGACCACCTTGCAGGACATCATAGGATATCTGCGTCGGCCGTGTTCCACCGTTGCCGTAGATGAATTGTATATCCACGTCAGCTGAGCCGACTCTCCTAACATACGCAGCCACCTGTCCTTCGAAATCCCTGAACGCACCCCGATTGATCCCCGGCAACTGAGGAAATACGCCATTTTTCCCGCCACTTCCTCCGAGAAGTTTCCCAAGAATGTGCCCGGCGTCGTCTGTTTGATTCCCCAATAATCGCGCCCATGCCCGCGACGATGCATTCGTGGCTGTTCCGGTGCCGAGGTCAGCGGCAGTGATTGTCGCAGTTGCACGTAAAGGCTGGCCCGCGGTGCCCCGTGAAACTGCTGGCGTAACACACCATCCCCACGGATCAATCCACGAGAGCGGGTTTGGTGCGTACGCATAGAGGTTGTCACTACCCAATAGCCCGATCGGATCGGGATTGACGAACCGCCCCACATCCGGATCATAGAACCGAAAGTTGTTGTAATGCAGGCCCGTGCTCTGATCGGCATACTGACCCGCGTAGCGGAGTGGTTGATCCGTCCGGGACGCGGTCAGTGAACGAGCCCCCTGCTCGACTTTGCCCCATGCCGTATATTGTCCGGCCCAAGCGAGTTCGCCGGCTTCGTCGGTGACTTCCAGCGGCGCCCCAACCAGATCGGTATGGAAGTAATAGATCCGTGCCGCGCGCTTCGCCGCATCGATCGCAGCAGCAGCCAGCGCCTCTGCGATCACCGCGTCGACGCGCGCGGCGGGCGAATAAGGCGCATCCGGACTGTACACGTAGCTACTAACACCGGTCTCGCGGACCTCTTGGGCCAGCCTCAGCCCTTCCCATACGAACCGCTTCGTCTCCTTTCGAAGCTTCACGCCGCGCACGTCGAACGACGTATCGGTCTTCGTGAGGCGCCGTCCGAGCGGATCGTACGCAAAGCGCGTTTCCACGATGCCCCGCGCGTCTTGCGTGCTCACTGCGATCAGCCGGCCCTGACCGTCGTACCTGAATCGCTGGGTCTGATTCGCGCCGCGCAGCTTCGTCGACAGGTTGCCGAACGGATCGTATTCGAAGCGCAGGTTCTGCCACATGCGCAGACGATTGCCCTCAACGTAGCCACGGCTTCTGCGCTGCACGTCGTCGAGCAGATTGCCCGCAGCATCCCATGCAAATTCTTCCAACTGTCGGTCGATGGTGTTCACTCGCCGAGTCAATTGCCCGGCCGGATCGTAGCTGTACTGGGTGTTGCCCCGCAGGTTGTCGCTCGTCTCGATCAGCTCGCCCGCGGCATCATATCCGTAGTTGCGCCAGAACTGGCCGCGTCCGCGGCCCAGCGCTTTGGGCTCGAAACCTGCCGACTGCCAGACTTTGCGACCGAGCGGGTCGTAAGCGGAGCGCTCAACCAGCCGACCCTGCGTGCGCGTGATCTCGCGATGCAGATCGTCGCGCTCGAAATCGCTTACTACCTGATCGCCGCACCGGATCTGATGCACGTGGCCCGAACCGTAGCGCAGCATCTGCAGCGTCTGCTCGTGCGGCAGTTCAAGCGTCGCCACATTGTCGAGCTCATCGAGCGTGTACCGTACGATCCCGTTGGCGCCGTGTTCCGCGACGAGGCGACCAGCCTTGTCGTACTCGAACTCGACCGTATCGGGCTCAATGCCGAGCGCGAACCCCGCGGCCGTCGGCACGCGCTCGACCTTCACCAGTCGGTCGCCCTTGTCGCGCTCGTAGCGAGTCACCTCGGTCGGCGTGTGCTGGACCTTCAGGTTGCCCATCCGGTCGCGTTCAAAGCGAATCGTGCGAGTCGGACGATTTGCCGTCGCGTATTCGTCCGGCACGCCGACAGTGTCCAGCGCCAACAACTCCCCTGCTTCACCATACCTGAAGCGGCGCTCCACGCCGTCCGGGCGCGTTTCCGCTGTAAGGCGCCCGCCAGCACTGTACGCGAACGTGTAGCGGGCATGCTCTCGCTGCAGCTCTCGAAGCCGCCCTTCGGCATCGTAGCGATAGCATGTTCGCCGGCCGGCTGGATCGATTGCTTCGACGAGCTGGCCGCGGCCATTGCGCAGTTTCTGTTGAATTCGTCCGCCGAGGCCAATGTGTCGCACCACCAGTCCGGCTGCGTCGTATTCGAAGTGCTCGGTGCTGCCGTCCGGATACGAGATGCGGCGCGGCTCGCCCGTTGGACGCATGTCGTACGTGATGCGCTGACCCAGTGCGTTCTCTTGCGCGAGTGGCACACCGAACGCATCGAAACTATTGCGTGTGGTTTTGCCCGAACAGTCCGTGTAGCTGACCAGCTCGCCGAGCCGATTCCATTCGAGTGTCTTGCGGCCGCCGCGCGCGTCGATATGCGCGATGGGCAGCACGGTCAGGCCCTTGGGGTACTCGTAGCGATTTTCGCGACCCAATGGATCCTGACTTGACAACAGGCGACCTTGCGGATCGTATTCAGCGCGCCACGCACCGCCATCGGGTCCGACAATCTCTACCGGCCGCATGCTGTTGCCGTCATAACGCGTACGAGTCGCGCGGCCGAGCGGATCAGTTTCGACCACGATCCGACCGGCGTCGTCGTATTCGAACTCAACCGTACGCTCGCCCGGCAGCATCAGCATCACCGGCATCCCAGCGTCGTTGTACTTGATCCGGTAGAGCCCACCGTCGAAATCGATGTATTCGACAACCTGGAATTGTGCGTCGTAGCGCCAGTGCGCGGTGCGGCCATCAGCATGGCGAACGCGGGTCTGCCGACCTTCGATGTCGTACTCGAACGTCCAGGCCTCGCCTTCGCTGGTGCGTGTCGCGACGACTCGCGGCTGTCCTTCGACCGTCGACCAAGCATAGCTCGACGTAAATCCCAGGGCATTCGCGTGGCTCACCATCAGGTCGTTGGCATAGGTGAACCGGCGAACCACCGCCCCGTTTGCATCCGTTACGGACGCCAACTGGCCGCTTTCATCGTACCCGTAGGCGACGACGGGCCTGCGCTCTTCACCGTGAACGAGCGTGATCGCGCCAAGGCGCCCGTACGCGGGCTCGTAATCGAGCACGGCCCGGAGCCCGCTGCAGGTCAGGATCTCGCTGACGCGGCCGCGGCTGTCGCGCTCGAACTGGCACCACTGCCCTGCCTGATCCTCTATGCGGCGCACCCCTGCGATGCGACCGGAATCGGGCTCATATCGACCGAAGTCGTAATACATCTCGCCAAGGTCGTGGAGGATATAGCGCCCATCCGGCGTGCAGGTCAGGTATTGCTGCTCGGCCTCGCTGAACGCCGCCTGGCCGGCGCGCAATATCGGGAATCCCGTCTCGCGTCCCTGTGCATCCGTGTACCAGAGACGTCCGTCGCGCGCATGAAGACGTAGCTCCCACGGCAAGACCCAGCCACGGCCGAGCGTTCCCGCGTACTCGAGGCCGCTCGAGTAGAACCGCTTGATCGCGACCGGCATCGGGCTCGGAATGACATAGTCGATTTCCGATTCGGCCAGCAGAACCTTTCGCCCAGTCGTGACGTCGATCGGGTTGCCGAACATCCCGCCGATCGCCCTGTTGATCGCCGGACCGGCGACGTAACGCCCGACCGCCTCGCCCAGCACGAAGCCGCCAATGAACTTGGCTGCGCAAGGCAGCACGGCGCGTGACAGGCCACCTGCAGCCTTGAGGAGCCCACCGAGACCGCCGACCAGGCCGGCCAGCGCAAACGCCCAATCCGTTGCGGTCCGAAGCCACGGCGGCACCTCGTCGGCGACAGGGAGGTAAGTCTGTGTCCCGCCGTGGAAAAAAGTATCGTGCGAGCCGTCGCCGATCGCGGCGCCGCAGGTGATCTTGTCGTCCTTGCGTGCCGCGGGCCGACCGTTGATGAAGATGTTCGTCGAGCCCTGGGCGACCAGAGGAATGGGATTGTGCTTGGTGCACGCCACGCCGCTCAGCGTTGCGTATGCGGCCGGTTTTCCGTTCACATAGACGTCGGACGAGCCCGTGACGATGTTGCCGGACGGCGAGCTGAACATCCGGCCGATCGCCTCTCCTAATGAGAGAAGCCCCTGCGCGCCGATACCGGCCGCCATGCCGGCGAGCAGCGCGACACCGAAACCGCATGTGAACGTAGCGAATGCTACGGCGGCGATAAGCGCGATTCCCAAGACAGCGCCGACGAGAAAGCCCGTGAGCGCACTGGTGTGCTCGATCGGGTCAGTGACACGCGCGGCTTCGTACATGGTTCATGTCCTTTCTTGTTGTTATGCTGTTGCCGGCTCGGCTGGCAGGTAGCCTTCGAGCCAATTCCGCCACAATGTATCCAACGTTTCGCCGAAGCTCTTCGCGCTCGAGGCCGTGAAAATCAGCACCCGACCTGGCGCCACGATGAACGCCGCTTGCCGTTGAAAGACCATCTTTGCGCCGTTGCGGTAGGCCGTGTCGATGCGCTCGCCGGGCATGGCGTCCGCTCCGGGCCCGAGCCGCTCGGCCTGACGTGAGAGCAGCCGATGGCCTTGCAAACGTGACTTGAGCATCGCCAGCTGTCGGTCGATGTAGGGCGAGAGGGTCTCGCCATCCTTGAGCCAGTCACGCGCGACGCTGAGGTTCGGTTGCGTCGCGAGGTCGACGGGGACGAACAGGTTGGTCGTACGATCCTCGAAGCCATCCGGCAGGACGATGCTGCCTTCGTGAATCCGGATGCGGTTGTCGGAATCGGTCATGCTTTATCTCGGAAAACGGGTTTCAGAAGTCGTCAGGGGCCACGGACGCACTGCCGCGCTTTCAATCGCCAAGTAGTGCGGCGGGAGCGTCACGGCGCAAACGCATGCTGCCCAGCAGCAACGCGATCTGCGCGATCGCCCACATGTAAAAAGCGATGCCAGGATTTCGGATTGGAGTGGCATCGGCTTCGTTGAAGTACCACTTCGTCGTCAGCAGCGAACAGAGCGCGCAGGCCACGGCCGCACCGGCGAACAAAGTCGCGCGCGCGTAACGGCGACGGACAAACTGGACGACGGCGACTATGTAAAGCGGATTTGCGAGCCACGACGGATTCAGCATCAGCAGGCCCAACCAGCCTTGCGCCAGAAGGGACATTCCAGTGAGCGGCGATTCCCTTTCGAAATGCATCGCGGGCAACAGCAGCGAGGCGACGTACAGCGCTATTGATGCCCACAACACGACCTCTCGCGGCACGCGCGGCAACGAATCGACGGCGCCTCTCATTCTCCGAATCCATTGCGACGGCCCGCCACCGATGACCGCACGCTCATTCCGTCTGACCGGCCGGCGTCACGACTTTTTCGCCGCGTGCGCGCATGGCTGTCCTCTGCGCTTTCGGATCGACTGGCGGCCATGGCGCGCCGGCCGCGACAATCTTGCGGCGGATATCGTCGATACGCGCACGTGCCGGCGAACCCGGCGCCGTGTGTTTCTCCAGCGTGGTCTGCAGGACCCAGCCGTAGGAAACGCCGAGCTGATTTGCAACCTTCGGGTCCGCGCCATGCGCAAGCAGATAATCGACGGCATCCCACTGTTGAAGCGATGTCGCGTCGAAGATGGCCGTCGCGCCGAGCGAATCACGGAGATTCACGTTCGCCTTGTGCTCGACCAGCAGCTTCAATTGCGGCAGGAGCTTGTTTTCGGCGACTTCGAAGATCATCGGCGTGTCGCCGCTTGGTCGCCAGTTCGGATCAAGACCGCCGTCCAGCAGCACGCGAAGCAGATTCGGCGTGTCAGCATGCAGCGCCGCATAGACGACCGTTCCCCCACTGGCCCCGACTGGCGCCTTGGAATCCGCGCCATTCTTGAGGAGCACCGAAATAATCTGGTAGCGGGTGTTCGACGCATCGTTCTTGACCGGCACGATTTCCTGTACGGCATACGACAGCAGCGTTGTATTCTTCGCGCCGGGCACATTCAGATCCGTCTTCGGCGCGAGTTGCTGCACGCGCGCAAGGTCTCCGTCATGAATGGCTTGAGCAAGCATGAGCTGTTGTCCCGAAAAAAATTCTTCCGGCGCGTAACGTTTAAAGCCAGTCATGTTCGTCCCTTGAGCTTGAGTGGGCCACCAGAACGGCGAACTCACTCCCACGAGTGCGGCAATGGCGCCGACGGTTATCGCTTTTTTGTATCGCATCAGTGTGATGAATTCAATTGTGAAACCAGGTCCAGTTCGTCCTTCGCGACCTGCTGGTTCATCCCGGTCGTCACGTCGCCCATCATGTGACGACCAACAGTGGTAACGCTCTGGCCGTCGAGCGTGACGGGAGTACCCACCGCTTTGGGCATGAGTTGCGCAGTACCATCACTGATCGGCCCGAGCCTCCCTTCCTGGAGCCCGGTCAATATGTCGCCGTCGACTCGATAGGCCGTAATGTTGGTCGGTTGAACCGACCCGCCGTACTGCGCGACCGTTTCGGGATTCAATCCGGCCGCGTTGAACGTGACAGCCGAGCCGCCGCTCGCCTCGGCCGCAGCGGAAGCCATCCCGCCGCCGAGCGAGTGACCGGTGAAATCGACGCCCGACGCCGCACCCGACTGCTCGAGGCGACTGCCGATTGTCACGGCCTTCCGATAGTACGGCGATTCGTCGCCGAGCCCTTGTGCCATGTTGTTGGTCATATCGTCGCCCAAGGGGTTGAGGCTCTGCGTTCCCTTGAACGCGATCGTTGGCTTCATGCTATCGCCGAAGACTTTGGGATCCGGCACATACATCTGCGAACCGAAGTTGCTACCGTCGATGTGGAAGTTGTCGGGCTTGAGGCCGTATGCCTTCAGCGCCTCCGGATCGTTGGAGGCCATCTTCCACCCCGTCGGGGGAGGATCGTTCGGGTGGTAGACGTGATCGGCAAGCTTCGCCATCTGCTGCGCCTTGAGCGAACTCGCGAACTTCGCTGCGGCCGCACGCGTCTCCGGATCGGGGCTCGCAAGTCCCTCCGCGATCATCGCCTGCGCAGCTGCCCACTGCAGCGCAAGCGCCTGTTCGGGTGCTTGTGCGCTGCCCTGGTTCAGATGAATGACCGGCCCGTCGAGATAGATGCCGTTCGCATTGATCAGAATCGACGAAGCGCCATGTGTCAATTTGATGCTGTCGGGCGTCATAACCACGACACTTTCGCCCACGCGATGCTCGATGCCGTCGCTAGCTTGGTGACTCTGCATGCCGGGCCCCGCCTTGCTCGCGATCGCCTTCGTGTTGATGACGTTGGCAGTGGTATCACGGGTAAGCGCGATAGTTTCAGTCAGTCCGCCTTGCGCGATCTGCTTCGTTTCGCTGCCCTTGAGCAATGAAACGGAGCGCGCGCCGGCTTCAACCGTATGCGTTTCCGAATCCTTGATCACGGTCTTCATATCCTTCTGCGCGTGCAGAAAGACTTCCTGAGCACCATTCATGTCGGAAAACCGCAACTCGTTCGAGCCCTGCCCTTTGTGCGTCTGGCTCTTGATTCCCATCGTCTGGCCCGCCGCACCGTGGTATGGGTTGCCTTGCTCGCCGTTGAAGACGCGCCCCACGATCACGGGGTTATCAGGATCCCCTTGATTGAACGAGACCAGGACTTCCTGTCCGATGCGCGGAATCGCAGCCGCGCCCCACCCGGCCCCCGCCCACGGCTGGGACACTCGAATCCACATCGAATCCGACCCGTCCATCTGACCACGACGATCCCACAAGAAGTGCAGCTTCACGCAACTGCCGTTCGTGTGGATCTGCTCACCCTTCGGGCCGACAACAATCGCCGACTGAGTGCCGTGGATCACAGGTTTCGGCGTGTTGCGGGGCGCACGGTACGGAATTTTCTTCGGCAGAAGCGCAAACGAGTTGCGGTACGGCATCTTCGCAGCGTGTTGGGTATAGTCGTTCACTGCCTCGTGCCGCACATGCAGGATCGCGTATTCCTGGTTGTTTGCCATCACCGGATGGTTCGCTACCGTCACACTGCCGGCAGTGGTCATCCGCCATGCATAGCCGCCGCCGGTATATCGATGCGCCTGCGCTTCCTCGGCCTGCATCGCGATGCGCGCGTAGCGATTTCCATCGTCGCCGTGGTCATACAGCGACTGATGCTCGAAACGTTCGGTCGCCTCGAGGCGCGCATGTCGCAACGTCTGCGGCTCGGCCTGTACGAGCATCAGAGGCGACGACGGATTCTGGTGGTTGAAATCCTGGAACGTGACCTTGCCGACGCCGAAACGCCGGCCTTCGTGCAACTGGTCAATGCCGTTGAATTCGCTCGCCTCGCTGTCCGCATACGGCACGCTCGTCAGTCCGTCGATCGAGCGAAACACGAAGTTCGTATCGCCGATCACGAGAATGTGTTTGTCCTTCTCGTAGCGGTGCGTCCAGATCAGACCTTCCTGCTCCATCAAACGCGCGCAGAAGTTGTAGTACGACTCCTGGTACATCACGATGTACTCAATGGGCTTCTGGGCGGTCCGGATGTCGAACTCGAAGTCGGTAAACCCGTGATCCTGGAAAATCTCGCTGAGGATCTCACGCGAAGTCTTGTTCTGGAAAATTCGACAGTCAGTCGAGCGCGTCAGGAACCAGAACCAGGGCACCACGGTCATGTGGTACTGCGTTACCCGCCCGGGATTGCCGGCGCGATCGAACGAGGCGACGTAGCCGTCGAAATAGCGGTTATTGTCGGCACCGCCCGACATCACGATGCGTTCGAGCGTCGATTGCCGCGCATCGTGATCGAGCCGCAGCTTGATTTGCTGGCCAATCAGATGATCCGGCGTCAGGTCATGCTGGTGCGACAGCAAATCGAGGTGAATTTCCGGCAAGCGGTTAACGTGTTCGTCGATGACCGCGGCGCCGACCAATAACACGTCGGGCCCGAGCGGAGACTCGATCGTCACGTACCGGTTCAGCTGCGTCAGGCGAGCGACGCCGCCCGTCGCATTATTAAGCGCGTCCGCAATCGCAGCGGGCGTCTTGTTCATCAACGAGAAACCGGTCTGCGCCAGCTGAACCGCGCGCTGCACGGTGTCCAGATGGCCGGCGACGCCGGCGAGCGGGCCGATTTGGCCAGCCACGGTGGATGCGATCGGGCCGGCAAGGCCGCCGAGCGCACTCAGCGAGCCCAACGAATTCCCTCCGAAACCGCTCGGAATACCGCCATTCGGGGCGAAACTCATTCTTGTTCCTTTCTTCTCGTCTCAGGTTCTGCCCCGGCCGACTGGCAGCCTGAGGCCACGCTACTGTAGGACAAGTTCCGACAAGGCGAAAGATACTCGAAACACAACCTTTCAATTTCCCTTCTTTTCGGACTACGCCATCAAACCGGGGCCTGCACGCCTGGACAAGGTCCGCCGTGTCGCAACGTCGCGCCGGTATTGGCCGACTGCAGCATGATTTGCACGAAGCTGGTGGTCGGCACGTAGGACGCGAAAAGTCGGTCCAAGACGCGCCCCAACCCGTCGAGGCTGAACTGGGCCATGCGCTGTTCGTCGATCACGAGCGAGATCTCCAGTCCCTGGGCAAACGCGGAAGCGGGTTTGCCGGGCATCCAGCGTCGCACGCGCTCGACCGATAGTGAGACCAGCGCGTCGAATCGGCGGCCGGCGTCGGGAGCGGCCATCGCAAAACGAGTGCACATCCGCTTGAACTGTGGGAGACCATCAGCGTTGAGCCGTATTGCCTGCGGAACGAGCCAGGACAGCAGCTCCCACAGCTCGCCGTTGCGGAATGTCGGCGCACGGCTCGGACTCGGCGCGTCTAATAGCGAGATGTCGATACCCGTGTCGCCGTTGCGCGGTGCCAGTTGCAGCTCGCGGATACCGGCCAGATCGCCATTCGTGCAAGACAGTGTGACATTGATCTGCCGCTGCCCCTCGGGAGCGGCCGGTTCACAATTTGGGCCCACCAGCGCCAGTTCGAGGCCTCGCAGTGCGTCGTCGGTCGCGGCCGCTGTCGATTTCGGCAAGGCCTCCTGACCCGGCTTCAGCGGCCCGGACGCCGCTTTCGGCGCGCGTCGGGCTTCGTCGCGCAGCAGCATCCAGTACACGCCGGCCGTCGCGTCGACGGCGTGCTGCAGCGACTCAAACCGCGGGAGGATCAAGGAGCCGTGTGCGGTGAGCTGACGAACCTGATCAACCGACCAAACTTCGGCTTTCGCCATCGCCTCGAGCGCCAGCGGCTTAAGCGCGTAGTACGCCAGACCCGCCCGGGTTTCGATCGGTTCGGCGTCGCTGGAGAACAGGTTGATCACCGGAGTACAGAACGGCTGGAGATTCTCGGCCGAGACCGCCGCCAGCCGCTGGGCGCGATGTGATTCCGGATGAATACCGGTCACGGCCAGATGAAACGTTATCCGTCGGGCTGCACCTGCCTTCCGTTTCAAGCGAGCGAGATTCAGATCAAGACAGTCGAAGCGAGCCGGGAAAGCGCAGTACTCCATGAGCAGATGAAACGGCGCCACCGAACCGTCGCGAGGCATCGGAAGCAGCGCATCGGCGTCGTCGAAACCGCCGGCCGTGAGAGGCATGTCCACCCGGGTCCAGCGACCATTGCCGTCGAACTCGACGAATGCGCGCGCCGCGTGCAGCAGGATACCATCGGCCAGTGCCGCGACAACATCCCTTGTACCGGCCATATGCAATCGCAATACGTCCGGCGCGATTGTGAAAAGCGCCGCTGGCGACGTGAGTTCCAGCGTGAAGGAAAAAAGGCCGGTGGTGTCTGGCGGCAGGCTCGCTTGCATCGGCGCCACCGCCGATGTCGTGTAGTGTGCGGCCGAAACGGCCAGCGGCACCAGCGTGATATCCGCGGCGGCACGGAACACTTGCCGAGCGACCGGCGTCAGCAGTTGGGTGCCGCGTGGAATAACACGCGGTTCAGTCTGTTCGGTCTCGCCGTTAAGGGAAAATCGTGCGATCGCGCAGGACGGAAACGGACGTAGGAACGCGCCATGGAGCGTCTCGAGCAGGCCATGCGTAAATGCAGGTACATCGTCCTCGAGCCGAATGTCGTGCTGCGCGGACATCAACGCGAACGACTGCAGGAGCCGCTCGACGTGCGGATCTTCCGAATGCTCCCCAGTGATTGCTAGGCGAGCCGCGATCTTGGGGTAACGCCGCGCGAACGGTTGCATCGAACGGCGCAAGAGCGCCATCTCGCGTTCAAAATGCGGCAGCAGGTCCTCAGGTTCGATAGCCATACGCGTTTCGCGTCACCACACTGATCATGCGGCGACACGGTCCGAAAATGAGACTGGGCGATCCAGCGTGTGGCCGCTGGCCCGCAGAAAAACGAGTTGGATGGCGACGCCCGCACGGCGATCGCGCCGGAAACGCTCGTTGATCGCGTCCACGTCGCTGTCGCTCAGCGCGAAGTAACGCTCGACGTCGAACTCCGACAGTCGCGCGGGCAAGCGATCCTGCCCCACATACCGAAATTCCAGGCCTGGCATCAAGTGCCTCCCGTCACGGTCGCAATGGGAAATTGCGGGCAGGTAGCTTACCGCAGATCATGGTCGGAACTGCCGACGAGAGTCGGAATCTGCTGTGAAGCCTTGCTACATAAGGCTTTCAGGCGAAACCGCCAGATTTTGCACGAAAAGGACGATTACCCCGTTGAAAGGGTGCCCGGCTGGTTGGCCTGCGCTAGCAAGGCCGCGAGCGCGCAGGACGCGACCCGGGCCGCGACACTGTCGGCGCGGCTCGTCAGCACGATCGGCACGCGCGCGCCCACGACGATGCCCGCGTTCGCGGCACCGCCCAGGTATTCGAGCTGTTTGGCGAGCATGTTGCCCGCTTCGATATCGGGCACGACCAGGATGTCGGCGCGGCCGGCAACCGGAGAATCGATTCCCTTGTCGCGCGCGGCCCGCTGCGAGATCGCGTTGTCGAACGCGAGCGGGCCGTCGACGATCGCCCCGGTGATCTGGCCGCGCTCGGCCATCTTCGCGAGTGCCGCCGCGTCGAGCGTCGAACGCATCGCCGGATTGACGGTCTCGACCGCGCACAGCACGGCCACGCGCGGGCACGCGACGCCCAGCGCGTGCGCGACGTCGATCGCGTTCTGCGTGATGGCCGCCTTCTGCGCGAGATCCGGCGCGATGTTTACCGCCGCGTCGGTCAGGATGAACGGCCGCCGGTAGGCCGGCGTCTCGATCAGGAAACAGTGAGACATGCGCTTGTCCGTGCGCAGGCCGGAGCCCGCGGCAACAACCGCGCCCATCAGCTCGTCCGTATGCAGGCTGCCCTTCATCAGCGCGCCGGCGCGGCCGGACGCCGCGAGTTCCACCGCGCGGGCCGCCGCCGCATGGCTGTGCGGTACGTCGTCGATCGTCCATTTCGCCAGATCGACGCCCGCCTCGTCCGCCAGGCGCAATACCTTCTGTCGCGGCGCGACGATCAGCGGCTCGATCGAGGCCCCCAACGGCGAAGCGTCGATCGCGGCAAGCGCGACAAGACTGGCCATGTCGCACGGGTGGACGACGGCCACCGTGAGCGGCGGCGCATGGCACGCACGCGCGATCAGTTCGGGCAGCTCGCCATTCGCGCGCGGCAACAGGCCGGGCAGGCAAGCGCCTTCGGGCGGGTCCGGAAGCAGGCCGCTGTTCATGTCTGGAGCACGTAGCTGCCGGGCGCCGCAGCGAACCCGGCGGCCGGCACGCGTGCCGGCACGTCGCCCGACGAATGCGCGCGCAGCCAGTCGCGCCAGCACGTCCACCACGATCCGTCGACGGCGGGCGTTTCGCTCAGGAAGTCGTGCCGGCTGCGGTAGGGCGCGCCCGGCTCGCGCGTCGCGCAGCGATAGTGGCGTCCCGGATGGCCGGGCTCCGACACGATGCCGGCATTGTGGCCGCCGGACGTCAGCACGAACGTCAGCGCGTGGTGCGTGAGCAGATGGAGCTTGTAGACCGAATGCCACGGCGACACGTGATCGCGCTCGGTGCCGACCACGAACGTCGGCACGTCGAGATCCGACAGCGCGACCGGCCGCCCGTCGACGCAGTAGCGGCCGGCCGCGAGATCGTTGTCGAGAAAGAGCCGCGTCAGGTATTCCGTATGCATGCGATACGGCATGCGCGTGGTGTCCGCATTCCACGACATCAGGTCGTTCGGCTTCGTGCGCGTGCCGAGCAGGTATTCGCTCATCATCCGCGACCAGATCAGGTCGCGCGCGTTCAGCAGTTCGAACGCGGCGGACATCTGCGCGCCGTCCAGGTAGCCCTGCCGCCACATCAGCGCGTCGAGCGCGGACAGTTCGCTGGCGTCGATGAACAGGCCCAGTTCGCCGGGTTCGCTGAAATCGGTCTGGGCCGCCAGCAGCGTGACGGAGCGCAATGCGTCGTGTTGCCGCCCGTCGCGCGCGAGCGCCGCCGCGCCGATCGCCAGCAGCGTGCCGCCGAGGCAATAGCCGACCGCATGGGCGGCTTCGCCGCAGATCGACCGCGCGGCATCGAGCGCCGCCATGCAGCCGTCACGCAGATAATCGTCGAGCCCGAGCTCGCGCGCATCCGCGCCCGGATTGCGCCACGACACGGCAAACACCGTGTAGCCGGAATCGACGAGGAAGCGGATCAGCGAATTGTGCGGCTGCAGGTCGAGAATGTAGTACTTCATGATCCACGACGGCACGATCAGGATCGGCTCGCGGGCAACGTCGGCCGTCGTCGGGTCGTATTGCAGCAACTCGCACAGCGCGTTGCGCCAGACGACGCGGCCCGGCGTGATCGCCACGTCACGGCCCGGCAGATAGGCGCGCGCGTCGCGGGCCCGCGTGCCGCTCGTGCGATCGAGCCACGCGTTCGCGTCGTCCAGCCAGTGCCGGAAGCCGGCCGCGAGATTCGCGCCGCCGCTACGCATCGTCGCGTCGAGCACGACCGGGTTGGTCGCCAGGAAATTGCCCGGCGAGCACGCGTCGAGCCACTGTCGCGCGGCGAACCCGACCAGTTCCTCATGGTGCCGTTCGACACCCGGCACGCCGCGCGTCGCGTCGCGCCACCAGCGCTGGATCGACAGGAAGCCGTCGCGATACACGCGAAACGGCCAGCCGTCCCACGCGGGCGCGGCGAAACGCGGATCGGCCTCACCGGCATGCACGGCGAGGCCGCTCGTGTCCGCATCGTCGGCGTCGCCCTCGCGCCGGCTTGCCGCCGGTGCAATGGCAGCCAGCCACGCCTGCGTCGCGAGCTCGAAGCATTTCCCGGGCGCCACCGCCAGATGCGTGCTCCAGTCGAACATCGCCAGCGCCAGCGACACGGGCGACAGCCCGAACGTCATCGCCGCCACGTTCGCATGCGCGGCGCGGTTCCATTGCTCGGCAGGCGTTGTACCGGCTTGCGCGCATTCGGTCGCGCCCGACTCGGGCTCACCCGCGCCCGACGGCCGTATCGATTCGTGCCCGTCCGGCCCGGATGTGACGAACGCTTCCATCAGAATTTGCTCCGAGAAACCCCGCCCTTTCCCCAAGGAGACTTCCGTCGGGGCGTATGGCGGGGCGTGGCGTGGGAAGGCGTCAACGCATGTGCATCCCGCCGTTGACGTCGAACTCCGCGCCGGTCGCGAAAGCACCCGCGTCCGAGCACAAAAAGGCCACGAGTTCGGCGATTTCTCCCGGGTCGCCAAGACGACCGACCGGAATCTGCGGCAGGATCTTCGTGTCGAGCACCTCCTTCGGCACCGACTCGAGCATCGCGGTCGCCAGATAGCCGGGCGCAACCGTGTTCACCGTCACGCCGTGGCGAGCAAGCTCGAGCGCCAGCGCCTTCGTGAAGCCATGAATGCCGGCTTTCGCGGCCGCGTAGTTCGCCTGCCCGTATGCGCCGCGCGAACCGTTCACGGAGCCGATGTTCACGATCCGCCCGAAACCGGCTTCGATCATGCCCGGCACGAACGGCTTCGTCATGTTGAACATGCCGTCGAGGTTGGTGCGCAACACCGCATCCCACATGCTCTTGGTCATCTTCACGAAGGTCGCGTCGTGCGTGATGCCGGCGTTGTTGACGAGCACGTCGACACGCCCGAACTCGGCCAGCACGTGTGCCGCGCAGTGCTGGCACGAATCGTAGTCGGCCATGTCGACCTCGAACGCATGGAATGTCCGGCCCGCTTCGCGTTCGCGCGTGAGCCACGTCGCGACGTGGTCGTTGCGTTCCGTGTGCGACACCGCCACCGTCATGCCGCCATCGTGCAAACGCCGGCTGAGCGCGGCACCGAGGCCGCCCATCCCGCCCGTCACGAACGCGACACGCTTAGCGCACATCGTCGGTCTCCCGTGCGCCGGTCATGCCGTTCAGGCGGCGGCCGGCAGCCGGCGCGCCGTCGTTTGCGCCTGCCGCGTCCTCGATCCCGCGCTCCAGTGCCGCCATCCAGTCTGCCCACGGCATGCTGGCTTCGTTCACCACGGCCAGCCGTCCCAGATCGGGCAGCCAGTCGGTCTGATAACGCGACAGCGCACCTGCGCCGTATTCGCGCAACCAGGTGCGCCATACTCCCGCGCTCTCGTACTGCGCACGCATGCACAGCTCGGCGGCATCCTGCCAGAGCGCGACGCTCGCGATCGCGTAGTCGCGCATCGTCTGCCGGGTCGCTTCGCCGAAGGCCGTCCATTCTCGCGTTTCCGCGAGCGCCTGCTGCATGTGGCGCACCGCGACGCGGTCCCGTTCAATGCGGCGCCCTGCCAGCGCATGCCATTCATGCTGCCAGTCGCGGTTCAGCGCGACCATGCGCAGCGCGAAATCGCAGCCCGCGCGGCAAAGGTCATTCGGTGTCGTCAAAGCGTACGTGCTCATCGGCTTTCCTCCTTCGATCCGATCCATCGGTTGGCATCCCGCCTCATGCCGCCTGCCCATGACCGGCATCGCGACCGCATCACTTTGCGGCCACCGCGCACGGCAGCCGTTGATCTGAGTCAAGCGCGCGGAAACCCTGCTTCGTAGACTGGATTGCACTGGCGGATCACCCGTCGATGGAGCGATTCCGATGAGCTACAAGAGCATAGTCGTGCACCTCGATACGAGCGCCCGGGCGCATTCGCGTCTCGAGTTCGCGTTGCGCCTCGCCCGGCGCTTCGGTGCGCATCTGACCGGCCTGTTCGCGGTCTACACGCCCGAACCGCATTCGTTCTACGTGATGGCAGGGTCCGCCGATTACTTCCGCGAGCGCCGCGAGCAGCGCGACGAACGGCTGGCCGCGCTGGAACGCCTGTTCCATGCGGAGACCGCTCGCGCCAAAGTGCCGGCTGCGTGGGTTCGTGCGGACGAGCGCGCCAATACGGCCGTGCCGCATGCCGCACGCCTTGCCGATCTCGTGATTGCCGGCCAGAGCGACCCGAACGACCCCGAGACCTATATCGACGACCAGTTTCCGGAGAACCTCGTGTTATCAGCAGGCCGTCCGGTGCTCTTCGTGCCGTACGCCGGCGAATTCCCGTCGATCGGCGAACGGGTGTTCGTCGCATGGGACGGCAGCCGGGAAGCGGCCCGCGCCGCGCACGACGCGATTCCGTTTCTCGAACATGCGAAGCGCACGACGGTCGCCGCGGTGGTCGACGGCGATTCGGAAGCGGCGACCACGCGCATTCCAGCCGCCGATGCCGCGCTGATGCTGGCGCGCCATGCACGCGACGTGACCGTGCTCGACATCGATACCGGCGACGGCCCGGCGGTCGGCGACACGTTGCTGTCGCGCGCCTATGAAACGGGTTCCGACCTGCTCGTGATGGGCGCCTACGGCCATCCGCGCTGGCGCGAGCTGGTGATGGGCGGCGCCACGCGCACGGTGCTGGCGTCGATGACGCTGCCGGTGCTGATGTCGCACTGAGCCGGCCGATGCGTACGCTCGCGCTGCTCGTCGTCAATGCCGGCTCGTCGAGCGTGAAGTTCGCGATCTTTGCGTATCCGCCGCACGGCGATCCCGTGCGGCGGCCGCTGCACGACGGCGAGGCGGTCACGGCCGGCAACGGCGTGTCGATCCGCTTCGATGCCGATCCGGAGGGCGCGCTGCCGCTCGTCACGGGCGATCCCTACCGTGCCGTGCTCGCGCAGATCGCGATGTGGATTCGCGTGCGGTTGCCGCACATCACGCTGGGCGCGATCGCGCATCGCGTCGTGCACGGCGGCGCGCGGTACGTGGAGCCGGTGATCGTCGACGGTGAAGTGATGGACGCGCTGCGCACGCTGACGCCGCTCGCGCCGCTGCAACAGCCGCACAGCCTGGATGCGATCGACGCACTGCGCGACGCGTTTCCGGACGTCACGCAAATCGCCGTGTTCGACACGGCGTTTCATCGCACGCTGCCGCGTGTCGAGCAACTGCTGCCGTTGCCGCACGCGTGGTTCGACCAGGGCGTGCGCCGCTACGGATTCCATGGCCTGTCGTACGAATACCTGGCCGTCGCGCTCGACGAGTCGTTCGGCTCGCGTGCGCATGGTCGCGTGATCGCCGCCCATCTCGGCAGCGGCGCGAGCCTGTGCGCGATGCGCGACTGCCGCAGCGTCGCGACGACGATGGGCTTCTCCGCGCTCGACGGACTGATGATGAGCACCCGCTGCGGGACGCTCGACCCCGGCGTCGTACTGCACCTGCTCGAGGCCGGGAAGCTGTCGGGCGACGCACTGGGGCACCTGCTCTATCACGAGTCGGGACTCAAGGGCGTGTCGGGTGCGTCAGGCGACCCGCGTGTGCTGCTCGCGTGCGAGGCGGCCGGCGATACGCTCGCGCGCGACGCGCTGGCGCTGTACGTCCATCGCATCGTGCGCGAAACCGGCGCGCTGACCGCCCTGCTCGGCGGCCTCGACATGCTGGTCTTCACGGCCGGCATCGGCGAACACTCGGCGCAGTTGCGCGAGCGGATCTGCGCGTCGCTCGGCTGGCTCGGCATCGCGCTCGACGCGCAGGCGAACGCCGCCCATGCGCATGTCGTGTCGTCTGCGTCGAGCGCGGTCACGGTGGTCGTCGAGCCGACCAACGAAGCATGGGCCGCGGCGCGTGCCGCGGTGCGCGTGCTGCGCGGCAACCGCGACGCTTGATCCAGATCAGCGCGATCGGCGCGCGCGCGCCGATGATGATTTCATCGACATCCGTTCAAGGGAAACGCCATGTACTCGAACATTCTGGTTGCGCTCGACGGCAGCGATACGTCGTCCCGCGCACTCGACGCCGCGCTGAACCTCGCGTCGGAGACGGGTGCTCGGCTGACCCCGGTCTACGTCGTCGATTTCCTGGTGCCGGCCTACGACACGTACGGATACGATCCGTCGATCCTGATCGACGCATTCCGCGAGGAAGGGCTGCGCGTCACGGAGGATGCGGCCAGGCGCATGAAAGCCCGCGACGTGGCCGGCACGCCGCAGATCTCCAACGTCGCGCCGGCGGGTGAAGACGTCGCGCAACGGATCGCAAGTTTCGCCGGCGAGATCAACGCCGACCTGATCGTGATCGGCACGCACGGCCGGCGCGGCTTTCGCCGCGTCGTTCTCGGCAGCGTGGCCGAGCGCGTGCTGCGCCATGCCACGTGTCCGGTCCTGATGATTCCGGCGAGCTGCGCAGCGAAAGCGCCCGCCGAAACCACCGCGGCATCAACCGAAAAGGAGCCGTCATGAGCTACAAGACCCTGCTCGTCCATCTCGACGACAGCGAGCGCTGCAAGACGCGCGTCGACCTCGCGCTCGAACTCGCGGGACGCTGGAATGCCCACCTGATCGGCCTCTACGTGGTCTGCCAGGACCTGTTGGAGCCGTTGCGGCGGCCCGACGAACCGCTGAAGCTGGCCGTCTACGAACGCCTGTGCGAACAGCGGCGCAAGGAAGCGGAAGAAAGATTCCTGACGGCCGCCGAACGCGCCGGCCGCAGCGTCGAATGGCAGGCGCCGACCGGCGAAGCGACCGCCGCCGCGGTCCTGCATGCGCGCCACGCCGACCTGCTGGTGCTCGGCCAGGAGGATCCCGACGACCGCATGACCTATGTGGCCCGCCATTTCGTCGAGGATGTCGTGATGGGCAGCGGACGTCCAGCGATCGTCGTGCCCTACGCGGGCGACGTGCGCACGCTCGGCGAGAACGTGCTGATCGGCTGGGACGGCGGGCGCGAGGCCGCGCGCGTGATGTCCGATGCGCTGCCGCTGCTCGCCCGCGCGCGCTTCGTCAACGTCGAGACGGTCTCCCGCGGGCATCCCGATCCGGACAAGACGCCGGCGGGCGTCGATGTCGCCGCGTATCTCGAGCGGCACGGCATTCGCGCGTCGTTTTCCACCACGCCGCGCGAACGGTCGGTGAGCGTGGGCGCGACGCTGCTGAACCGGGTGACCGACCTGCATGCGGACCTGCTGGTGATGGGCCTGTACAGTCATGCCCGCATGCACGAACGCGTGCTGGGCGGTGCGACACGCACGATCCTCGAGACGATGACGGTGCCGGTCCTGCTGTCCCACTGAGCAAGTGAAAACGGGCAGCCGCACGCGGCTGCCCGTTTCTCGCGAAGCCTCGCCGCCACGACCGTCACAACATGCCGGCGCACGCGCCCGGCCCCTCCCGTACGACCAGCACCGGCCGGTCCGCGATGCGCACCAGCGATTCGGCGACGCTGCCGAGCAACGCACGGCGCACGCCGCGACGACCATGCGTGCCCATCACGATCAGGTCCGCATCGCATTCGGCGGCGGCGCGCGCCAGCACGTCCGATATATCCTGGCCGCACGCGTCGATCGTTTGCGCGATGCCGCGCACGCCGGATAGCTGAAACGCCGTTTCCGCGTCCGAGACCGCGATCGCGGCCTTGTCCGCGTCCAGCCCGGCCGGGTCGCGCTGGTCGATATAGCCGCTGTCGACGTCGGCCAGCCGGGGCGCATCCGATACCACGCACATCGCGATGACCAGGCTGCCCGATTCGCGGGCGAGCGAAATCGCCTCGTCGAGCGCGAGCCGTGCGCCGCGGCTGCCGTCGAGCGCCGCGAAGATCCTTTGGTACATGATGCCTCCCTGCCGTCGTCCGGGGTCGATGGGTTCGTCAAGCCAGTCTGATCCCGGCGCGCGCCGCTCCATTGACACGGGTCAAGCGCGCGCGGCGCCGTCCGTCCGCATCGGTCCCGATTGGCGAGCGTCGATAGAACGCGCACAATTCGGGCAACATCGCAGTTCCGGCCCGTCCCGCTTTTCGTGCCTCGCGTCCGGCCCGCCGCCAGCCGGCCGCCGACGAGATTCGTCAGGATGAACGGCAATGACAGTGCATGCGCCCTCCTTCAAGGCCGAACCTGCCCCCCAACGGATTCGGCCCGCCCGACACGCAGTGATGGCCGCGCTGCTGACGCTGGCGCTCGGCCTGACTGCCACGTTTGCGGCATCCCGATTGCTGCAGGACGAGGCCCAGCAAGCCGCCCACGCACGGTTCGAGCAAACCGCGACACTCGCGACGGCCGACCTGCGGCGCAGCCTGCTCGGCGCTGCTGCCATATTGCGCGGCGCGCGCGGCTTCGCGTCGACACTGGCGCCTCCGCAATCGGGGGCCGCATGGCGCGGCTATCTCGCGAGTCTCAATCTGGACGGTTTGCAATCGCCCGTCCGCAGCCTCGGAAGAATCGAGCCCAGCGCCGCGATCGACGATCAATCGACGCTGCAGGCGCTGCAGCGGGCGACAGAAACCGGCAAGGTCGCGCTGGCTGCGAACGCGATCCAGGACAGCACCGGTGCGACGATCGCCCGGACGGAACTGACGCTCTACTTGCCGATTTATGCGAATGCTGAAGACGCGGCTTGGTCCGGGCCCCGGCACGCGCGCGCGACCGGATATGTTTACGCGTCGCTGAATCCGGAGCGTCTCGTCGGTTCGTCCGTACTCGATCGGCTGCGTATGGAAATCCTGGCCGACAATCCGGCGGCCCCCGTGTTTTCCGGCGGCTTCGGCGGCGGCGACGCGTCCTCCGACGGACGCGACCTGTTCAGGCGAATCGATTCGCTGACGTTCGGCGGCACGCCGCTCGCGCTGCGCTACAGCGCGCCGCGTGCCGCCCTGTCCGGCGCCGCGATGGCCGTGCTGCTGACCGGCGTCGCGCTGTCGCTGACGCTGGCCGCGCTCGTGCGGCAGGTCGTCTCGAAGCGCTCGCTCGCCGGTATGCACGGCGGCGACAGCCCGCCCACCGAGGCGCGGATGATGGCCATCATCCGGTCATCGATGGAGGCCATCATTACCGTCGACGAAAACCAGACGATCGTGATCTTCAACCCGGCCGCCGAACGCGTGTTCGGCGTCTCCGCGATGGAGGCGATCGGTGCGCCGCTCGCCCGCTTCATCCCCGAGCGCTTTCGCGCCGCGCATTCGAAGCACGTCGAGCAGTTCGGCGTGACGGGCGTGTCGGAGCGGCAGATGGGGCGGCAACGCGTGCTGTTCGGCTTGCGCGGCGACGGCACCGAGTTTCCGATCGAGGCGTCGATCTCGCAGATCCGCGACGGCACAAGCAAGCTGTACACGGTCATGCTGCGCGACGTCACCGAGCGGGTGCGAGCGGAAAACGCGCTCAAGCAGTCGCGCGAGGAACTGCGCGACCTGTCCGCCAACCTGCAGAAGGTGCGGGAGGAAGAGAAAACGCGGATTGCACGCGAACTGCACGACGACCTCGGTCAGCAGCTCACCGCGCTCAAGATGGACCTCTCCGCCGTCGAACTGGGGCTCGCGGGCGTGGTCGCCCCCCATACCGGCGTGCGCGAGCAGTTGAGCGGCATGCATCGCCTGATCGATTCGACCGTTGCATCGGTCCGGCGCATCGCGGCCGATCTGCGGCCGGTGATGCTCGACGACCTCGGTCTCGTCCCGGCGATCGAATGGCTGGTGAACGATTTCACGCGCCGCTACAGGATCACGGTCGACCGCGACATCGTCCCCGTCGATACCGCGTTCACCCACGCCGGCGCGACCACGCTGTTCCGCATCGTGCAGGAGGCGCTGAACAATGTCGCGCGGCACGCCGACGCGACGCACGTGACGCTCGCCTTGAAAGTCGAAGACGGCTACTGCATGCTGCGCATCGCGGACAACGGTCACGGCGCGCCGGAAGACGGCCGCGACGTGCACGATCGCCCGTCGTTCGGGCTGATCGGCATCCGTGAGCGCGCGCACATGCTCGACGGCACGGTAACGATCGACAACCGGCCGGGAGCGGGATTCACGATCACCGTGGCGCTGCCGCTTCACGCCATCCAGCAAGGAGATGTGCTGTCATGATCAGGGTACTCATCGCCGACGACCACGCCCTCGTCCGGGACGGCCTGCGGCACATCCTGCAGAACGCCAGCGGTTTCGACGTCGTCGGCGAGGCGCAGGACAGTGCTTCGACGATCGCGCTCGTGCGTGACACGCACGCGAACGTGCTCGTGCTCGACCTGTCGATGCCCGGCCGCAACGGCGTCGAACTCATCAAGCAGATCAAGGACGAGAAGCCGGCACTGCATATCCTCGTGCTGACGATGCATGCCGAGCAGCAATATGCGGTGCGCGCGTTCCGCGCGGGCGCGTCCGGCTACATGACCAAGGAAAGCGCGAGCGCCGAACTGGTCGCGGCGCTCACCAAGATCGCGGCCGGCGGCGTCTACGTCAGCCTGACCATGGCCGAGCAATTCGCGCAGAGCCTGAACGAGCCGACCGATCTCCTGCCGCACCAGCGGCTGTCGGACCGCGAGTTCGACGTCTTCCGGCGCGTGACGACCGGCGAGTCGATTTCCGAAATCGCGCAGGCGCTCTGCGTGAGCGTCAAGACCGTCAGCACATACAAGACGCGGATCCTCGAAAAGATGCAGATGCCGAACGACACGGCACTCGTGCGCTACGCGATGCGCCACAAGCTGTTCGACGACCCGGACGAGCTCTGACGGCGGCATCGGGCGCGGTCGAGCCCCCGCGCCCGCCCGGATTTCCCGAACGCATCGGCGACGCCGGCCACGCCGGGGCGGCGGCAACCCGCCCGCCACCGGTGCCCGGCGCACGTCGGCGACGATCGCGACAAGTTGTCGCGCCCCTGTAGGAAACCTCCTACAACACTTCCATCTCACCTACCGCAACTTCAATTCCGGCTGATTTTCTTGACGTCGCTCAACATCCATACTGCATCTCAAGAAAAGCAAACAAGCGTGCCTCCCGGAGCAAAGGCAGCATCACGGAAGAGATCGGCGTATCGGTCTCCCTGCGCGTCCGATGGGGCTTTCCCGACAGGAAGGCGGCAGAGACCAAGGCCGCCGGTACAACGGTCAGCGCGACCCCGCCCGACGGCGCACCGCCGCTGCCCCGAACTGGAGCCGATCATGCAAAGCAGTGCCGAAGTCTCGACGACCATGCCGTCACGCCCGTTCATCCCGTTGCATCGCGTCGAGCCTGCAGACCAGCCGAAGCGCGCCGCATCCCGCTGTTCGACGTGCGCACTGCGTACCGTCTGCATGCCGCCCGATCTTTCGCCTGACGATTTCGAGCGCGTCGACGCGATGATCTGCACGACGCGCCACGTCCGGCGCGGCGAAACCCTGTTTCGCGCGGGCGATACGTTCAACAGCATCTATGCCGTGAGAACCGGGTCGTTCAAGACCATCGTGATGCATCGCGACGGCGACGAGCAGATCACCGGCTTCCAGATCGTCGGCGAATCGCTCGGGCTCGACGGCGTGCACACCGGGCACCACAACGGCGACGCGATCGCGCTCGAGGACAGCACGGTCTGCATCATCCCGTTCGGCCAGCTCGAGCAGATGTGCCGCGAAGTGCGACCGATGCAGCACCACGTGTACCAGATGATGAGCGGCGAGATCGTGCGCGAATCCTCCCAGATGCTGTTGCTCGGCACGATGACCGCCGAGCAGCGCGTGGCCGCGTTCCTGCTGAATCTCTCGTCGCGCTTCAAGGCGCGCGGCTACTCGGCTGCCGAATTCGTGCTGCGGATGACGCGCGACGAGATCGGCGAATATCTCGGGATGAAGCTCGAAACGGTCAGCCGCATGCTGTCGAAGTTCCAGCACAAGGGGCTCGTCGCGGCGCAGGGCAAGCAGATCCGGATCGTCGATTCGGAAGGCCTCCGGCAGATCTGACCGTGCCGCGGAAACGTCGGGGCGATCAGCCGCGCATACCCAGCACGGCGGCCCCCGACACGCGCCCGCCGCGCAAGTCGTCGAGTGCGCGGTTCGCGTCGGTCAGTGCGTAGCGCACGGCCTCGACCTGCAGCGGCATCGCGGCGGCGATCCGCATGAATTCGACCGCATCCGCGCGCGTCAGGTTGGCCACCGACGCGATGCGGCGCTCGCCCCACAGCCACGCATACGGAAAGCCCGGGATGTCGCTCATGTGAATGCCGCCGCACACGACGATCCCGCCTTTGTCGACCGCGCGGAGCGCGGCCGGCACCAGTGCGCCCACCGGCGCGAAGATCAGCGCGGCATCGAGCGGCTCGGGCGGCGCTTCGTCGCTGCCGCCGGCCCATGCGGCACCCAGCGACAGCGCGAGCTGCTGCGCGACCGTATCGCCGGGCTTCGTCAACGCAAATACGTTGCGCCCTTCGCCATGCGCGACCTGCGCGACGAGATGGGCCGCTGCGCCGAAGCCGTAGATGCCGATGCGGCGCGCGTCGCCCGCCATGCGCAGGGTTCGATAGCCGATCAGGCCGGCGCACAGCAACGGCGCGGCCTCCAGATCGGAATAGCGTTGCGGCAGATGCACGCAATAGCGATGATCGGCGACCGCGCACTCGGCATAGCCGCCGTCGATCGTATAGCCGGTGAATCGCGGGTTGTCACAGAGGTTTTCGCGGCTCGATGCGCAATACGCGCAATGCCCGCACGTCGAGCCGAGCCACGGAACGCCCACTCGGTCGCCAATGGCAAAGCCCGTCACGCCCTCACCCAGCTGGCGCACCGTTCCGACGATCTCATGCCCCGGAATCAGCGGCAGCTTCGGCTGCGCGAGCTCGCCGTCGACCACGTGGAGATCGGTCCGGCATACGCCGCACGCGTGTACGTCGATCAGCAACTGGCCCGCCGCGGGCGTCGGATCCGGCACGTGCGCCTCGCGCAAATGCGGCGTCGTGCCGTCAAACATCATCGCAAGCATGCTCGCCTCCCCGCGCGATCGCTGTCGCGCGCTTCGCTTCCAGGGCTGATCGTCGCGCATGGCGCGCGCACCGCCCGGTGACGCGCGCTTGATGTGGGTCAACGGCCGCCGGACGGTTGCTGACACGATGAAGTGGCGTGACGCCGCCAGCGCGGCGACCTGGAGACGATCAAATGATATCCGTTCCCCCACTTGCCGCAAGCGCCCATCCCGGCCTTCACCTGAGGTCGCTGCTGGGCTATGCGGTGCTGGCTCCGTCCAGCCACAATTCCCAGCCGTGGCGCTTCCTCGTCAACGGCACCACGATTTCGGTCTGTGCGGACCGCGTTCGCGCGTTGCCCGTGGTCGATCCGTTTGATCGCGAGCTGATCATCAGCTGCGGGGCGGCGTTGCTCAATCTGCGTGTCGCGCTCAATCATGCCGGGCTCGCCCACACGATCAGCACGTTTCCGTCCGAAGTCGACCCCGATCTCCTTGCGCTCGTCCGGGTTTGCGACGACGGCTATTCCGACGCGTCCCTCGGTGTGCTGTTCGATGCGATTCCGGAGCGCGTCACGACGCGCGCGCCGTTCGAATCGAGCCCCGTGCCCGAAGACCTCCAGCGCGAGCTGATCGCGGCCGGCGTCGCGGAAGGTGCCGACATCGCGTGCGTCGACTCGATCGCGCACCGCGCACGCGTCGCGGAGCTCGTTGCGGAGGCGGATCGTCAGCAGTTCGCCGACCCGCGCTTCCGGCGCGAGCTGGCGAGCTGGATCGATCCGCGCCGGCACGACGACGGCATGCCGGCATTCGCGGCCGGCGTGCCGGCGTTGCTCGATTTCGCGGCGCCGGTCGTGACGACGGCGGTACGGACCTTCGATCTCGGCAACGGGCTCGCCGCGCTGCATCACCAGCTCGTCGGCGCATCGCCGTTGATCGTATGCATCGCGACCGTGCGCGACGATCGCGAAGCGTGGCTCGCCACCGGCCAGGCGCTGGAGCGGATCCTGCTCGTCGCGACGCGCGCGGGCTATACGGCGTCGTACCTGAACCAGCCGATCGAGACGGCCGGGCTACGCGCCCACCTGTGCCACATGCTCGGGCTGCGCGGCGAGCCGCAGTTGCTGCTGCGCGTCGGGCGCGGCCCGCACACGCCGCATTCGCCGCGTCGCCCGCTCGACGAAGTGATCTCCTTCTCCTGATCTCGACACGGAAACGAACATGAGCATCCTGCGTTGCGCCGCCTTCTGCACGATGACCGCGATGGCCGCGACGGCCGGCATGGCCGCCGCGCAGACGGCCGTGCCCGAGCCGACCGACCTCGTCAACGCGCAGCACTGCATGTTCTGCCATACGAGCGACATGACGTTCCTCGGGCCGTCATTCCACGAGATTGCGCAACGGTATCGCGGCGATCCGAATGCCGGCGCGGAACTGGAGCGCAAGCTGCGCGTCGGCGGGCGCGTGCACTGGGGCGACACGCCGATGCCGTCGGCGATCGATCGCGGCGGGCCGCTGTCCCCCGACGACGCGCATCAGCTCGTGCAATGGGTGTTGAGCCAGTGAGCCGCGCGCGTCCCGTCCATTCATGTCGGCCCTGACCAAACGCGTGCCCGCCGGCACGGCGCGAGACGTCGCGACGATCGCGAAGGCGCGCGGCAAACGGCCCGCCACGCGGCCGGATGCCATCGTCGGCAACGACGGTAGCCGACGCATCCCGCGTCGCACGCGACGCGTCGCCAAAAAACCAACCTGCTCGACTGCCGATGAGGATGCGGCGCTGCTGCGGCGCGCGGGCATGCGAGGCATCCGGCTGCAACTCGACTACTGGAAAGCCGAAGAGCGCCTGCAGAACGAACGCATCGGCCATGCGGTCGTGATCTACGGCAGCACGCGCATCGTTGCGCCGTCCGTCGCGAATGCGCGGCTGGACGAAGCGAATCGCCTGCTCGCCGAGCGCCCGCACGACGCGGGCCGGCGCCGCGCCGTCGCGGCCGCCAGCCGGCTCGTCGAGCACAGCGGGTATTACCGGGTCGCGCGCGAATTCGGGCGCATCGTCGCGCATGCCGACCGCTGCACGCGCACCGCGCGGCTCGCGATCGTGACGGGCGGCGGCCCCGGCATCATGGAAGCCGCCAACCGCGGCGCCTACGAGCGCGGCGCACCGAGCATCGGCTTCAATATCGAGCTGCCGCGCGAACAGGCGCCGAATCCGTACCTCACGCCCGATCTCTGCTTCCGGTTTCACTACTTTGCGATCCGCAAGCTGCACCTGCTCGAGCGCGCGAAGGCGGCCGTCTTTTTCCCCGGCGGCTACGGCACGTTCGACGAGCTGTTCGAGGTGCTGACGCTGCTGCAGACGCGCAAGATCGCGCCGTTGCCGGTCATCCTCGTCGGCGAGGCGTACTGGCGCCGCGCGGTCGACCTGGCGTTTCTCGCGGACGAAGGGATGATCGACCGCCGCGACCTGGAGCTGTTCACGTATTGCGAATCCGCCGCGCAGATCTGGCACGCGATCGGAAGCTGGTATGCGCAGCGTCGCGAACGCATGCCGGCACGCTGCGATCCTGCTTCGAAGCGTCGCGCCGTGTAGGAATCCGCCGACGGCATCTGCACGATTCCTACCGCAGCTTCGGGCAAGGCTGATTGAATCGCCCCGTGACGGCGACGATACTGAAATCACCAAGAACGGTTGCACGACCAACCGATCGCAGGCACGAGGAGAGACGTCATGTCACACGCCAGCTACCGCACCGACCCGGACGATCCGTCCGGCGCAGCCACACTCGACACGCAGGCACTCGTCGCACTCGCTCGCGACGCCGGCATGCTCGTGATACTCGACGGCCAGATCGGGCGCGAGCGGTACGAAAGCGTGACGGGATCGATCGCCACGCTGGCCCGCTTCGCCCAGGCGCTGCAGTTGTCGGTGCTCAAGGCCGCGTGACGCCGAGTGTGGCCGTGCCGCGACGCGGCGGCAGGCTCCGCTCGACGGCATCGGCCACGGCGTCTGACGCGATGGTCACGCGCGTACCGTCGTCCCGTACGTCTGTCGACACCGGCTGCATCCATATGAACGCGCGCTGGCCGGAGCGCGTCCTGCCTTTCACCCGGATTGCTCCCGGATGAGACTGCGATGAACCGGCCCCTTTCCGGACGGATCGCCCGCATGCTGCCGGGCGTCGCGCTGCTCGTGAACTACCGGCGTGCGTGGCTTTCGCGCGACCTGTACGCGGGGATCGCGCTGTCGGCCGTGCTGGTGCCGGTCGGCATGAGCTACGCGCAGGCGGCCGGGCTGCCCGCCATCACCGGGCTCTATGCGTCGATCGCCGCATTGCTCGCCTATGCCCTGCTCGGCCCGAGCCGGATCCTCGTCCTCGGTCCGGATTCCGCGCTCGCGGCACTGATCGCGGGCGCCATCGCGCCGCTCGCCGACCACGACCCGCAGCGCGCGATCGCGCTGTCCGGCGCGCTGGCGCTGTCGGCCGGCACGCTCTGCATCCTGCTCGGTGCGCTCGGCCTCGGCTTCGTTACCGATCTGCTGTCGCGCCCGATCCAGTACGGTTACCTGAACGGCATCGCGATCGCGCTCGCGCTCGGGCGGCTGCCCGAGCTGCTCGGCATGCCGGTATCGGGTGGCGATGTGTTTTCCAGCGTTCCACGTGTCGTGCATGCGTTCGTCGACGGTCGCTTTTCCGTCGATGCCGGCCTGCTCGGCATCGCCGTGCTTGCTGCCATCTTCCTGATGCAACGCGCGATGCCGCGCCGGCCCGGCGTATTGATCGCCGTGCTGGCGGCTACGCTCGTCGCTCGCCTCGCGCCCTTGCACGGGATCGCGACGGTCGGCGCGTTGCCGGCCGGCATGCCTGCCCCGCATCTTCCGGTCGTCTCGCTCGCCGACGTGAGCGCGCTCGCGTCCGGCGCGATCGCCGTCGCGCTGGTGTCGTTCGCGGACATCAGCATGCTGTCGCGCGCGCTGTCCGCACGGGCGGGCGATACGCCAGAGCGCAACCAGGAGCTGATCGCACTGGGCGCGGCCAATCTGCTGGCCGGCGTGACGCAAGGCTGCGCGGTCAGCAGCAGCGCGTCGCGCACACCGGTCGCGATTGCCGCCGGCGCGCAAAGCCAGGTCGCGAATCTCGTCGCGGCCGCGTGCATCGCCATACTGCTCATTGCCGCGCCGGCGCTGCTGACGTTCGTTCCGCGCACGGCGCTGGCCGCGGTCGTGATCTACGCGGCGTTCGGCATCGCCGACGTCCGCAGCGTCGTGCGGCTGTACCGGATGCGCCGCGGCGAATGCCTGATTTCGGTGCTGTGCTTCGCCGGCGTGATCGGCCTGGGGGTCGTGCCCGGCATCCTGCTCGCCAGCGCATTGTCGCTGCTGTCGTTCGTGTGGCGGGCCTGGCATCCGTACGACGCGGTGCTGGGCCGGCTGACAGGCGTGCGCGGCTATCACGACATCGCGCGGCATCCGGACGCGGCGCAAACGCCCGGGCTCGTGCTGTTCCGCTGGGATGCGCCGCTCTTCTATGCGAACGTCGAGATCTTCTGCGAGCATCTGCACGCCGCGATCGCGCGATCGGCGAGCCCGGTCACGCGCATCGTGGTCGCCGCCGAGCCCGTCACCGACATCGACGTGAGCGCCGCGGATCGGCTCGTCGCGCTGCACGACGAGCTCGCGGAACGCGGCATCGCCATGAATTTCGCGGAAATGAAGGGGCCGGTGAAGGATCGCCTGCGCGCTTACGGCCTGTTCGACGTGTTCGGCGCCACCAGTTTCTTTCCGACCGTGACCGATGCGGTCGCCCGTCACGTTCGACGGCCGCGACGGCATGCGCGTACCTGCAAGAGAAAGCGTGCGTCGCGCCGGCGCGTCTCGCGCAAGACGCACAAGACGACGCGGTAGACCGCCGGCGCACGAATCGATGCGACAGCCCCGCCGCATCGCGTGCCGGAACCGAGGCCGTCGTCGACGCGACCGGCCCGCGGCACCCTTCGGTTCAGACCGTAAAGGTGTTCGACTTCTTCATCTCGATCCACGTCATCCCGACGCGCAGCCCGTCGATCGCGGCTTCGCGCTCGGTTGCATGGGTTCTGCTATGCGCGAACGTCCGCTCGCATGCGCCGTCCGGCGACTTGTGCGTCACGTGGATCCGGCAGCGGAAGCCGCCCGCTTCGGCCGCGACCGTCTCGATCGCGACCGACCAGTCCGCTTCGTGAAGTTCGCCCGAAAGTGTCATCTGACTCCCCTCCTGGAGCCGCGCGGGCGGCCCATCCATCTGCCGCCAGCCGGATTCACTCGACCACCAGGTCGTCGACGACGGCGCGCACGCCGCGCGCCGACCACGCCGCACCGCGCACGGCCTTGCGCTCGGAAAACGAGCCGACCTTGCCGGACAGCCGCACGGTGCCGTCGTGCACGTCGATCGCGATGTGCTTCGCCTCGCGCTCCGCGTGACGCATGATCGCGCGCTTGATGTTGCCGCCGATGTCGTCCGCGCCGACCGCCCCCTGTACCGCGATGTGATCGGTCACGCCCGTCACGCTGCGCATCTGCGAGATCGAGCGCACGGCCAGGTGGCTCTGGTACGCCCAGTCGACCTTGCCTGACAGCGTGATCCAGCCGCGTTCGACCTGCACCTTGACCGCATCGTCATGCAGGCCGACCGTCCAGTGCAGGACCGAACGCACCGCTTTCGCGATGTCCTCGTCGGTACGCACGTCGTCGTCCGGCAGGTGCACGGTCATGTCGACGACGAGCGCCTTGACGCCCGCCACGCGGTTCGCCGCGCGCTCGATCGCCAGCTTCTCCGCATAGCTCGGCGGGTGCCCCGAAAGCGTCACGATCCGGTCGGCCACTTCGATACCGATACGCGTTGCATCGATCGACGGGTCGGATTCCAGTTCATCCTGAACGTCCTGCTTCAACTGCTTGTCGGTTTTCATCGTCTGCTCTCCTGTGAGCCGCGGCACGCCTGTTCGCCCGTCGTCCGATCAGCTGATCGTGAGCTTCTTCTGCCCGACCGGCGCCTTCTTCGGCAGTGTCAGCGACAGCACGCCGTCCTGATACGTCGCCGTCGCGTTCGCCTCGTCGATTTCCGCGGAAAGCGAGAACGACCGGCTGATCGAGCCGCTGTAGCGCTCGCGCCGAATCACGCGCTCGCCATCCTTCTGCTCGTTGTTGCGCTCGATCTTCGCGTTGATCGATACGGTGCCGCCCTTCACTTCGACATCGATGTCCTCCTTCGCGACGCCGGGCAGCTCCGCGTTGACCTTGTAGGCGTCGTCGCTTTCCGTCACGTCGATCTTCATCGACGCCAGATCGGGTTCGCCTGCAAGCGTCATGCCGCGCAGCGGCCTGAACAGCCCCTGGAACAGGTCGGAAACGGGTTCCATCGAAAACGGATCGTAACGCGTCATGTTGCTCATGGTTCGTACTCCTTCAGCAGTTGACGTTCGGCCGCCGCCTTCGCCCCGACGACGACGGACGCGATGAAGATCGGAGGCGCGGCACCGCGTGCCGCGCAAGGGACGAATAACCTTTCGGAGTCCAGCGTACCCGTGTGCACCGGCACGCGCTTGATGCGTGTCAAGGGCGACGGGCGCTCACGTGCAGAACCGGAAATAGCCGCTGTGAAGCAGGATCGGCCGTCCGCCGACTTCCTCGAGCAGGCAGCGCGCCGCACGTTCGATGGCGGGACGATGACGCGCAAAGGCGTCGACGAGGTCCTGCTCGCGAGGCGACGCCGCGCGGAAGTGATCTTCCAGCGCTTCCGCGGTGATCGCGCAGCGCACGCGCTGACCTTCGACGAGCGCCGGAAAGCTCAACGCGGGATCGAGGCCGTAATACGTCGGGTGTTCGGAAGGAAACGAGATTTGCATGATGATCACCTGGGCAGGTGACGCGGCAGCGACACTAGGCCGCCGCGACGGTGGCGCGCGCGGCATCCTCGCCGCGCACGAGCAGGACCGGGCAACTCGATGCGCGGAGGAAGCGTTCGGCAACACTGCCGAGCACCAGTCGCCGGACACCGCGCCGACCATGCGTGCCGACCACGGCCAGATCGATCGAACGGTCAACGACGTATTGCTGCAGGCGCTCCGCGACGTCCTGACCGAAATCGGTCTCGATGATTTCCGTCTCGCCGTTGACCGCCGCGCGCGAGATCGTCCGGTCGGCATCCCGCAGTATCGCCGCGCCATGCTGCCGGATCTCGTCGAGCAAGGCTTCGGGCTCCATGCGGCCGCCGTAAGCGAACAGGGTCGATTTGTCGACGACGAAAACGGCAAACAGACGCGCGCCGCATGACCTGGCCATCCTGAGACCTTCGTCGAGCGCTCGTTGCGCGCAAGGACTGCCGTCCGTTGCGACCATGATATTCGTGTACATGCGAACCTCGCTGAATGAACGGGCCGATTGCGGCGTCCGGATTCGTTTCCATCATCGGCACTCGCCGCAGGCGCGCGTTGACCGAGGTCAACGGTTTGGAACCGCATCGAAATCGGCCCGCGACCCCACGGACGGCCATCGCCCCGTGCTGGCCGAAGCCGCGTGCCGTGATCCGGGCAACCGAGAGGTGAGAGGCTGCATGGTCGAGGTGCGGCAGCATTTGCCGTTAGCGGGGCGGGTTCTCGTACGACTGGAAACCGTTCTCGATCTCGAGGATTTTCCTGGCGCACGCATCGTATTGCCACCCCGGGCCGCCATCGCTGCCGTACATGCCCTTGCACATCGCCTTGAGCCGGATCACCGAGCCGCCGTCGCCCGACGCCGCGCGCGATGCCCAGAGATAGACTTCCCCCGCCAGATGCGGTTGCGCCGTTTCGATCAGGTCGGCACTCGCGCGCGTGATTCGGGTTGACGAACGGGCTTCGACGTAGCGCCGCGTGCGGCTCCACGCACGATCGCATTCCGCCGGCGTCGAACACGGCAGCGACGCGGCCTGACGCGCAGCAAGCAGTTGCGTTTCCGTCGACCTGAATGCCCCGGTTCGGTCTGCCCCGGCACATGCGCCCAACGCGAGCAGCACACCGACCATCAACACACGTTGCTTCATCGTGAATGCCTCGTCAGGCCGTGAGTTCCGCCCGCAATCGAGCGGCGTGACCGCGCCCGACGTCAATCCCGCGCGTCGCGACGCGCATGCCGCGCGCGGTCACGGGCCTGAAACCGACTGTATTGCCGCCGTGGCAAGCACGGTTGACCTGCGTCAAGCGTCCTCCTGTGTGGCCGGCTTGATTCGTATCAAGCCGGCACGCGCGCTGCTCGGCTGCAATAGAGTCCGTCGAATCGGCGATCCGTGGCTTGCCGCACCGATCCGCGACATCGAGCAGGCGAGAACGTGCCGTTCTCGTTCGAATCCAACCCGCGGGGCGCGGCAACGCGGACGTGCGCCCCGTCCGACCGATCCTTTCATCATGTCCCGAACGCCTCACGTACCGTTCGCGCTGGGCCGCGCAAATGCACGGCGACAGGCGATGCAGTTCGAGCGCGCGTTGAATCGGCCCGCCACCTATCCGCACCCCGCAGGCTGCATCGAGCGGATCGAGACCCATCTGTCCGTCGTCTATCTGGCCGGGCGTTACGCGTACAAGCGCATCAAGCCCGTGCGCTTCGCGTTCGTCGACCTCGTGCAGCCTGCGCAGCGGCGCTGCTGCGCGCTCGCGGAGTGCACGCTCAATCGCCCGTTCGCCGGCCCGCTGTACCTGGGCGTCTGGCCGCTCGTCGCACGCGGCCGGCGATGTGCGTTCGATGCGCCGGTGCGGACCGGCGGGCGCCGGTATCGGCAGCAGACGACACCGGGCGAGTACGTGGTGCGCATGCGCCGGTTCGACGCGCGTGCGATGCTGTCGATTCGCAGCGCGTCGCACGACGAAGGGCTGGCGGATGCGGACGCCCTCGCCGATACGCTGGCCCGCCATCATCTGCACGCGCCGCGCCGTGCGCCGCGCGGTCATTCCGGCAGCGCGGCGAGCGTCGCCGCCCAATGCCGGCCCTTGCTCGACACGCTCGACGCCGCCGTGCCGGCTGAAGCCGCGCTGCGCGCGTGGTACGAAGCCGAGTTGACCCGCATCGCACCGCTGCTTGCGGATCGGCATGCGCACGGTTTCGTGCGCGCATGCCACGGCGATCTGCATCTCGACAACATCGTCCGCTGGCGCAACAGGATCCTGATGTTCGACTGCATCGAATTCAACGACGCGCTGCGCTGGGTCGACGTGGCGAGCGATCTCGCGTTCGCGTTGATGGATTTCTCCGCCCACGGACGCGACGATTGCGCCCACCGCCTTCTTTCCGGTTGGCTGGCACGCACGGGCGACCATGCGGCACTGGGCGTGCTGCCGTGCTACTTCGTCTATCGGGCGCTGGTGCGCGCGCTGACCGCGCGACTGCGCGGTGACGAAGCGGCGCGCGCCCGCTATCTGCGCATTGCGTCGGCCATGGCTCATGCTCGACGCGATGCGCGACCGGTGCTGCTTCTGTGTCATGGAATGTCCGGCTCGGGCAAATCGCTGGCCAGCCGCGCGCTGGCCGAGCGACTCGGTGCGATCCGGCTGTCCAGCGACGTCGAGCGCAAGCGTTGTGCCGGTGTACCCGGCGAAACCCGTCTGTCCCGCGATGCCTATTCGGACACCGCAATCGACCGGATCTACGCAACCCTGCTTTCCGAGGCCGGCGTGGTCCTCGACAGCGGCTACACCGCGATCGTCGATGCGACGTTCCTGCGCGAACGCAACCGCACGGCGTTCCTCTCGCTCGCTGCACGGCTCGGCGTGCGCGTCGCGATGCTCGATTTCGCCGCCAGCCAGGCGACGCTTGCCGCGCGTGTCGCGGCGCGGGCAGCACGCGGGGGCGATCCCTCCGATGCCGACACCGCCGTGCTGGCCCGACAGATCGAGCATGCCGACCCGCTGACCGGACCGGAAACGGCTATCGCGATTCGTTTCGACACCGATTGCGATGCCGCGGCGTACGGAAGCCGCGCATTCTGGGCGCCGTTGCTCGCCGCGTTGCGTACGTAATCGCGACGTGCGCGTCGTGGGCAAGCGGCCCGGCCGCCCGCGCCGGGCGCCGCCGCACCGTCACGCGCGAAAACGCTGCTCCTCGATCTGCTGCAGCTTGCCGACTTCGACGACGCCGCCGAGCAGCCCCGCCGGCGACAGCGAGATGGCCGGGGAATGCGCCACCGTCAGCGGGCCGGCCATCTGGAGCGCGCAGATGCCATCGGCATCGCCGTTGAACACGTCAAAGCGCGTCATGATGCGCGACGCCCGATGGCCGCATGAGTCGGGGCAGCCATGTCATGGAACGTCTCCCTTTCAGCCTGTTGGCGTTCGCCTCGTGTCGCGCTTTCGGCGAGCGTGACAGGCGCCGCGCGGCGGCCTCGCCGCTCGGCGTGATCGCGCGGCCGTCCGGGGTACGGGCATCGCTCATGCCGCCTGCTGCCCCGCGTGCCCGCCCCACTGCGCGGCGAGTGCCGCCAGCGCCGGGGAAATCAGCGGCTGCAGCGGCATGACGGGCGCCAGCGCACGCATGGGATCGGGCAGCGTGGACAGTTCTCGCAATGCGTGAGTGCGGCTCTCGCCGAGCGTGGGGGCCGCAAACCGCGTTCCTGCGACCATCACGGGCCGCAACAAAGGCGTTCCGTCGATGCGCTCGCCTTCGAGACCGACGCAGTCGGCGGTGATGCGCCCATCCGCGTCGTATTGCCGGAACACCTGCTTGCGGCCCGGCAGCGTCGCCTTGCCCTCGGAGCGCTTGCAGCGTGCCCGGCCTGCATACTCGACGAGCTTGTACGCGCAGTCGAAGCACGGTGCGTCCGCCGATGTGCTCATCTGCGTGCCGATTCCGAAGCCGTCGATCGGGGCGTGCTGGCGGACGAGTTCCTGCAGCCGCATTTCGTCGAGATTGCCGCTCGCGAAGATCGTCGCGTCGGTCAGGCCGCCGCGATCGAGAATCGCGCGAACGTTGCATGCATGCGCCGCCAGATCGCCGCTGTCGATCCGGACGCCCTTGATGCGCACGTTGTCGGGCGCGAGCCGCCGCGCAAGCTCGACGACCTTGTGCGCCGCGCGCTCCGTATCGTAGGTATCGATCAGCAGCATCGCGTTATCCGGCTGCGATCGCGCGAAATGCTCGAACGCGAGCGCTTCGTCGTCGTGTGCCTGGACGTAGGAATGCGCCATCGTGCCGTACACCGGAATACCGTAACGCAAGCCGGCGAGCAGGGTCGCCGTGCCGGAAAATCCCGCCAGGTAGCTGGCACGCGCGGACAGCATCGCCGCCTGCGCACCATGGGCGCGCCGCAGCCCGAAGTCGACCAGCAACCTGCCATGCGCGACGAGCGTGGCCCGCGCGGCCTTGCTTGCGACCAGCGTTGCGTAATGGAGCAGGTTCATCACGCGACTCTCGACGAACTGCGCCTCGCGAAGCGGCGCCGTGATCCGCAGTATCGGTTCGTCTGCGAAGAACACCGTGCCTTCCGGCATCGCGTCGACGGTGCCCGTGAAGCGGAAACCGGCGAGCGACGCGAGGAAATCCGCGCGAAAGCGCCCGGTTGCGGCCAGTCGTTCGAGCGCGGCGGCCGTGAAGCGCAGGCTCTCCAGATAGTCGAGCACGGGTGCCAGTCCCGCCGCCATCAGGAATGCGCGCTGTTCCGGCAGCGCCCGTACGAAGAACTCGAAGCTGGCCGCTTCGTTCATTCCGGCGTCGAACGCGGCCTGCATCATCGTCAGCTCATACAAATCCGTCAGCAGTACGTCGTCGACGTCCGCATCCGGCCAGGATCCGTTCATCATGTGCCCTCCTGCGCCGCCTGCGCGCGATCGTGCTGCCGGTGCCCGGCCGCTTCGGTGCGGACAAGCGTCGCTTCAATCATTGCGGCGCCGGGCCCGGGGTCGACGGAACCACGGTTCAGACGCCATTGCACGACGCGACATACGGATAGTATCCGCGCGGATCGTTGCAGTAGTGCCACGCGCGAGCAGGTGGAAGCCGTGCACGGGCGGCGCACCGCGCCGGTGTCGCGCCCGCCGCCATGTCGTGCGGCGCAAGCCGGACCGCACCGGATCAGCCACACTGCTTCTCCTCGAAATACGTCTGGCGGGCCGCCACGAGGCGCAACTCGTCGAGCAGCGCCGCGGCCGCGCGAAGTAGATCGTCGAGCGAGACGACTCCGACCAGGTCACCGTCGCCATCGACGACCGGCAGTCGTCGGACACCGTGCTGGCGCATCCGCTTCGCGAGCAGCCAGATGTCGTCGTCGACGTTCCCGATCGAGACGGGCGTCGACATGATGTCGCCGACGAACAGCGAACCGGCCTCCGCGTCGGCACCGACCACTGTGAGCACGATGTCTCGATCGGTCACCACGCCGATCGGCGCGCGTCGTCCGTCCTGTTCACGTACGACGACCAGATCGCCGGTGTGCGCGTCGCGCATCATTTCGGCCGCCTCGACGACGGTTGCCCGCGTGGAACACATGGCGACATCGCGGGTGCAGAGCATCGCGGCATTCGATATCGTTTTCCAGCGCGCGTGCCTGGCAAACCGGACGTGGCGCAGTGCAGCCGCCACGCTCACCGCGCGTTCGCGAACAACTGAACCACCACGCCGCGCAGCCAGCGATTGCCTGCTTCATGGTGATATCGCGAGTGCCAGTGCTGTCGAACCGCAAACCCCTCGACCTCGATCGGACAGGCATGAACCGTCAGATCGCTGGCCTGAGCGAGCGTCTCGCCGATATGGCGAGGCAGCGTCGTGATCAGGTCCGTGCTCTGGATGATTGCGCCCAGACCCAGGAAGCCCGGCAGCGCCAGCACGACCTGACGCTCGATGCGTTCGCGCATCAGCGCCTGGTCGAGAAGCTGCGCGCCCGTTCCGTGTTGCCGTCGATCCTCGCCGCCTCGAGCCGGACACCCGGCGCCTGCGCGCGAACGTGCGCCAGAAGCCGCGGCAACAGCGTGATATGGCTCGCATCGGTCATGCAGATGCGAAACCGGCGCTGCGCAGTCGCCGGGTCGAACGCGATTTCCCAGGCCGCGAAGCGCCGCAGCGATTCGAGGATTTCCCGGCACGGGCCGATGAGCGCGTCGGCCTGAGGCGTCGGCGCCATGCCGCCGGGCGTTCGAATGAACAGCGGATCGTGAAGGAGTTCGCGCAAGCGTCCGAGCCAGATGCTGACCGTCGGCTGACTTTGCCCGAGTTGCTCGGCCACGCGGGTGACGCTGCGCGCGTCGTACAGCAGATCGAAAAGCTGGAGCAGCTTCAGGTCGGGAAGATCGGCCGGAATCATGGAGTCGTCGCATTATTGTCCATTGCAATGACGTCATTGTAGTCATTGCATTGCCAGCATGACGGGCGACTTCTATCGTGCAGCGATACGTCAACCCTGCATGACATTGGAGACACCCCCATGAAGATTGCAATGCTGGGCGCCGGCGCGCTGGGCTGCGCGATTGGCGCCGCCCTGACCGAAGGCGGCCACGAGACCTGGCTGATCGGCCGCTCGCCGTCGCACGTCGGCGCGATGTGCCGCGACGGCCTGCAGGTCGACGATCCGAGCGGATCCCGGCGCGTGCGCGTCCGCGCAACGACGCAGGCGGCCGACGTCGGCGTCGCGGACCTGGTGATCGTGCTGGTCAAGTCGTTCAGTACCGACGCGGCAATGCGCGGCGCGCAAGGGCTGATCGGGCCCGATACGCTCGTGCTGTCGCTGCAGAACGGCCTCGGGCACGAGGACATCCTCGCCGACGTCGTAGGCCGCGAGCGCGTGCTCGCCGGCAAGACCTACGTCGGCGGCGTGCGGCGCGGCGATGGGCACATCGAATCCGGTGTGGCCGGCAAGCGCACCTGCATCGGCGAGCTCGACGGCCGCATCACGGCCCGCGTACAGGCGATCGCCGACGCGTTCAACGCCGCGGGTCTCGCGACGACAGTCAGCGACAACATCGTCGGCACGATGTGGGACAAGCTGCTGGTCAACGTCGCCACGGGCGCGCTCACCGGCATCACGGGCCTGACCTACGGGCAGCTGTACGACGAGCCGCTGCAGAAGGCGACGTCGCTCGCGGCCGTCGCCGAGGCGATCGAGACCGCCCAAGCGGCCGGCGTCACGCTGTCGATGACGGACCCCGAGCAGGCGTGGACACTGGCCGCCGAAGGCCTGTCGGCCGCGTTCAAGACGTCGATGCTGCAGAGCCTGGAGAGAGGCGCGATGACCGAGATCGACTTCATCAACGGATCGGTCGTGCGCTGGGGACAGCGGTACGGCGTGCCCACGCCGGTCAACGCGACGCTGGTCGCGTGCATCAAGGGGATCGAGCGCGCGATGGCCGATCGCCAGGCGCAGGAGGCTGCCGCATGAGCGCCACGAAAGCCTATCTGGAGCACGTCGCCATCTGGGTGAAGGACATCCATTGGCACATCCGGTTCTTCGAGGACGTGCTCGGCATGACGATGCGCGAGGTGGACGGCACCGTCGACGCGCCGCGGCAGTACTGGACGCTCGGCGGCCTGCAGTTCATCCATGCCCCGGCCTGGGACGGCCCCGAGGGCCGGCTCGGTCATCTGGGCGTCATGTGCGAAGACCTGGAAGCCGCGCTGGCCGCGGCGCAAGCGTACGGCGTGACCGAAATGCCGCAGGGGCGGAACTGGCTGCGTTTGCCCGACGGCCTGGCCGTCGAACTCATTCAGGCAACCCCCGCCTCGTGTGTCGCGCAGGCACTGGCAATCGATCCGCGGACGGAGGCATGACCATGACGATCGTCGAAAAATACTGGGACGATGCCCGCGAGGGCGACGCATGCACGAGTCCGAGCTATACGGTGACTCAAGCGCGCATCCTCGCGTACGCCGACCTCACCGGCGACCATACGCCGGTGCACGTCGACGAGGCATACGCGAACGCGAGCCATTTCGGCTGCCTCGTCGCGCACGGCCTGTTCGGGCTGTCGATCGCCGACGGCCTCAAGACGCAGAGCGACTACCGCTTCGTGCCGGGCATGTCGCTCGGCTGGACCTGGGACTTCCTGCTGCCGATCAAGGTGAACGACGTGCTGCACGTGACGTTCCGCGTCGGCGCGATGCGGGCGAGCAAGAGCCGCCCGGGCTGGGGCATCGTCGTGCTGCCGTCGGAGCTGATCAATCAGGACGGCCAGGTCGTTCAGCGCGGCGAACATCGGCTGATGGTGCCGCGCCGGCCGGGAGCGTTCTGATGCAGGCCCGCCCTCTCGAAGGTATTCGCGTCGTCGACTACAGCCATTTCCTGGCCGGCCCCTATGTCGGGCGCTGCCTCGCCGCGCTCGGCGCCGAAGTGATCAAGGTCGAGCGCCCCGGCACCGGCGACGCCGGCCGCCAGCACGCGACGGTACTCGACGACCAGCAAAGCGGCTATTTCCTGCAGCTCAACATGGGCAAGCGCGGCATCAGCGTGAACATGAAGGACGCGCGCGGCAAGGCATTCATGCAGCGGCTGTGCGACTCCGCGGACGTGTTCATCGAGAACTACCGGCCGGGCGCGCTGGACAAGCTGGGGCTCGGCTATGCCGAGTTGTCGGCACGCAATCCGGCACTCGTCTATTGCTCGATTTCGGCATACGGGCACACCGGCCCCGACGCGCATCGCGCGGGCTTCGGGCTGATTGCCGAGGCCAGGAGCGGCATCATGCAGATGGTCGGCACGCCGGGCGAGCGTCCGCCGCTGCTGCGCATCTCGCTTGGCGACATGTACACCGGCATTCACGCGGTCGCGGCCATCAACGCCGCGCTGCTGGGACGCGTGAAGAGCGGCCGCGGACAGCACATCGACATGGCGCTGTACGACACGCTGGTCTCCATGCACGAATACGCGGTCCAGTGCTATACGCTGCAAGGCGTGCTGCCCGAGCAGACCGGGCACGACATGCCGACTTCGACGCTCTACGGCGTATTCCGCGCGGCAGACGGCGACCTCGTGATCGCCGCGCAGGTCGACGACGCATGGAAGCGCTTCGCCGCGTTGGTCGAAGCGCACGGCGGACCGGCGGGCTTCGGCGCCGACACGCGATTTCACGACAGCGTCGGGCGCAACGCGCACCGCGTGGAGATCCTGTCCGTCGTCGAGCCGTGGGTGGCCGCCCGTTCCGTCGCGTCGGTACTCGCACTGCTCGATCGCATCGACATTCCCTGCGCGAAGGTACAACGCATCGACGAGGTACTGGCGGATCCGCAGATCCAGGCTCGAGGGATGGTGGTCGAGCAGCAGCACCCGCGCTACGGCACGCTGCGCCTGCCGAACCTGCCGTTCCGGTTCTCGGATTGCGATACGACGATTCGCGACGTCGCGCCCGATCTCGGGCAGCACAACGCCGAAGTCGCGCGTTCGCTCGGGTTCGATCCGGCCGAAATCGATGCAATGCAGGCCGATGGTGTTCTCTATTCAACAGCGAGCCAACGATGACTGACCAGTACGCGGTGATCGGCAATCCGATCGGACACACGAAATCTCCGCTGATCCACGGCATCTTCGCGCAAGCGTCGCGCCAGGACATGCACTACTCGGCCATCGAGGGGCCGGTCGAGCCGCAAGGCGCGTTCGCCGGCGCGGTGCGGGCATTCGCCGCGAGCGGCGGCAAGGGCATCAACGTCACCGCCCCGTTCAAGCTCGACGCTTTCGCGATGTCGGACGAACGCAGCGAGCGCGCATCGCTCGCCGGCGCAGCCAATGCGCTCAAGTTCGAGGGCGGGCGCATCCTGGCCGACAACTTCGACGGGATCGGGCTGGTACGCGACATCGAGATCAATCTCGGCCTGCCGATGGCCGGCAAACGCGTGCTGATGCTCGGCGCCGGGGGCGCGGCTCGCGGCGCGCTGCTGCCCTTCCTCGCGGCCGGGCCGGCCGAGATGGTGATCGCGAATCGCGACGTCGACAAGGCGCGCGCACTGTCCGGGGACGTCGCCGGACGCGGGGCGCTGGTGGCGTGCGGCTATGCCGATCTTGTCGCGATGGGACGTTTCGACCTGGTGGTCAACGCCACGTCGGCGAGCCTCGCCGGCGATCTGCCTCCGGTTCCGCCGAGCGTGTTTTGCCCGGCAGGGGCGGCGTACGAGCTTGCCTACGGCAAGCGGCTGACGCCCTTTCTCCGGCTTGCACGCAATGCCGGCGTGCGCAGCGTCGCGGACGGCGTCGGCATGCTGGTCGAGCAGGCCGCGGAAGCGTTCGCGTGGTGGCGCGGCGTGCGCCCGGAGACAGCCACCGTGATCGAACGACTCACGGTCCCGCTCGACTGAATGCGCTGCGCAAACCCCCGTTGCATAAAAACGTCATCACGCCCGTGCCCCGGCGCGCATCCATCGAACCATTCCATCGATCGATATGACCGCGATCGCCGGTCGTCGCGCGCCGACGTTCGCCAACCGCGCGATCCGTTCGCGCCAGCAGGCGACGCGGACGTGATGACGTCGCGCACGCCAGCCGTGCGGCAGCCCGCATTGCAATTCGGTGACGCATCGATTTGCAAACCACGGATCGGCCGTTCATCGCGCGGCCCGGACTCAATAGCATCGTGATCCTCGCAGACGTCCCCACAATAAACAGAGGATATTCATGATCAAGAAATCGGTAGTCCTGGGTTTGGTTTCGATCGGTTCCATCGGCGCGCATGCGCAGAGTTCCGTCACGCTGTACGGCGTCGTCGACGCCGGCTTCGCCTATACGAACAACCAGGGCGGCGCCAGCAACATCCAGCAGACGAGCGGCAAGCTGAGCGGCAGCCGCTGGGGCCTGAAAGGCGCCGAGGATCTCGGCGGCGGCCTGCAGGCCGTGTTCACGCTCGAAAGCGGGTTCCGGCCGAGCGACGGCGGCCTCGGCCAGGGCGGCCGCCTGTTCGGCCGCTCCGCGTACGTGGGCCTGAGCAAGGCCGACATCGGCACGCTGACGTTCGGCCGCCAGTACGAGCCGATCACCGATCTCGTCGCGCAGTACTCGGGGTCCGGCTTCTGGTCGCCGGCGACCCATGTCGGCGACAACGACAACATGAACCAGAGCTTCCGGATCAACAACGCAGTGAAGTTCCGCAGCGCGACGATCGCCGGCTTCACGGCCGACGTGCTGTACGCGTTCAGCAACCAGGCGAACGGCGGCGCGGGCACCGGCTTCTCGAACAACAATGCGTGGGGCGTGTCGGCGAATTACGTGAACGGCCCGCTGTCGGCGGGTGCAGGCTACGTGCGGCTCAACCACCCGAACGCGACGTCTAACACGAGCGGTGCAGTGGGCGGCGCGACCACGACGACCGGCAACGACTACAGCGGTGCATTCTTCTATGGGCTGAACGGCGGCGTGCGCAAGCAGCAGATCGGCGTCGCGGGCGCGAACTACGCGCTCGGCCGCGCGACGCTCGGCTTCGCGTGGAGTCATACGCAGCTCGACTACGTCGACGGCTCGTCGCGCAAGTTCAACAACTACGACGTGAACGGGCGCTACCAGATCACGCCGGCGGCCACGCTGATCGGCGTCTACACGTTCACCGACGGACGCGCGAGCGGCTTGCCGGGCACCGGTGGCCAGACGCTGAAGCCGCGCTGGCACCAGTTCACGCTCGGGTTCGACTATGCGTTGTCGAAGCGCACGGACATTTACCTGTCCGGCATCTACCAGCTCGCGGCCGGCGATGCGAGTACGGCGACGTCGGGCGGCTATCGCAAGATCGCGGCGATCTCGAACATCGGCAGCGCGTCGTCGACGAATCGACAGGTCGCGTTCGTCAGCGGGCTGCGCGTGAAGTTCTGAGTGTTCGCGCAGCGGGCGCGGCGCGATAACCAAAGCGGGAATCGTTGTTTGCCGCATCGCGCCCGGTTGCCGAGAATGTCCGTTTTTCCGGATGCTGCCGTGCCCGCGCGCGGCACGGCTTCGATCATGACCGACTCCCTTTCCCGCTCACGCCACACCGGCCGACGCGCGGTGCTGCGCCAGCTCGCCGGCGGCTGGGCCGCCGCGATGCTGCCTGCCGGCGGCGCGCTCGCGGGCCAGCCCCTTGCGCCGCTGGACGTGCCGCCGTGGACGCGCACGCCGGGCGCACCGCTGCTGTCGCCGCCGTATGGCGTGCCGGGCGCGCACGAACGCGAGGTCATCCGTCGCAGCGCACGCACGCCGGCGCTGCCCGGAGCCGGCTCGTCGATGACGCCGCTGGCCGACCTGTTCGGCGACATCACGCCGAACGGCCTCGTCTACGAGCGCCATCATGCGGGCGTGCCCGATATCGATGCGCAACGCCACCGCGTCGTCGTGCACGGCCTCGTGCGCGAGCCGCGCAGCTTCACGCTCGACGACCTGCTGCGCTTTCCGTCCGAATCGCGGATCCACTTCCTCGAATGCTCGGGCAATACCGGCAGCGAATGGACCGGCCCGAGCGGCCTGCCCGTCCAGTTCACGCACGGGCTGCTGTCGTGCTGCGAATGGACGGGCGTGCGGCTGTCGACGCTGCTCGACGAAACGGGCATCGATCCGGCCGCGCAATGGCTGCTCGCGGAAGGCGCGGACGGCGCGGCGATGACGCGCAGCCTGCCGCTCGACCGGATTCTCGAGCGCGCGCTCGTCGTCTATGCGCAGAACGGCGAGCGGCTACGTCCCGAGAACGGCTATCCGGTGCGGCTGATCGTGCCGGGCTTCGAAGGCAACACCAACATCAAGTGGCTGCGGCGGCTGAAGCTGGTGCGCGCGCCGGAGATGACGCGCGAGGAAACGTCGAAATACACGAACCTGCTGCCGAACGGCTGCGCCCGCCAGTTCGTGTTCGAGATGGATGCGAAATCGGTGATCACGCGCCCGTCGGCCGGCCACCGGCTCGCATCGCACGGCTACTACCCGATCAGCGGCTATGCGTGGTCGGGGCGCGGCCGGGTTCGCGCGGTCGACGTCTCGACCGACGGCGGGCGCACCTGGCGCGCCGCACGGCTCGCGGGCGACGTGCGCGATCGCGCGCTGACGCGCTTCGAAGCCGACTGGGTCTGGCACGGTGAGCCCGCCGACCTGCAAAGCCGCGCGACCGACGAGACGGGCTACGTACAGCCGACCCGCGACGCGCTCGTCGCCGCGCGCGGCGTCAATTCGCAATACCACTACAACGGCATCCAGAACTGGCGCGTCGGCGCGGACGGCGAGGTGCGCAATGCGTAGCACGATCGTGCGTCTGCTCGCGTCGCTCGCGGTTGCGTCGAGCACGATCGGCACGCTTGCGTTGCTCGCGCTGCCCGCGTTCGGCGCGGGCTTCGGTCTCGGCCAGCCGGTCGACCGCGCGGCGATCGCCGCCTGGGACATCGACGTCGCGCCCGACGGCAGCGGCCTGCCGCCCGGTGCGGGCACGGTCGCGCGCGGCGCGCACGTCTTCGCCGACAAGTGCGCGATGTGTCACGGCGCCAACGGTCAGGGCGGCGTCGGCGATCCGCTCGTCGGCGGCTTGGGTTCGCTTGCCGGCGCGACACCGAAAAAGACGGTCGGCAGCTACTGGCCGTATACGACGACGCTGTTCGACTACATCCGTCGCGCGATGCCGTACAACGTACCGCAATCGCTGAGCGCGGACGACGTCTATGCGGTCACCGCGTTCGTGCTGCACCTGAACGGCATCGTGCCGGACGACACGACGCTCGATGCGCGCTCGCTGCCGCGCATCAAGATGCCGAACCGCGACGGCTTCGTGCCCGACCCGCGGCCGGGACGACTGTGACGCGACGCGATTCGATGGCCGGCAGGACGGGGATCGACCTGCCGCGACTGCCGGCCTGGTGTGCCGGATTTTTTCGTTCGGCGCGAGCGCGCCGCGTAGGGAGCCAACCTTGACCGACACATCCGCTGCGGCCCAAGCCGTCACCCCGCTCACGCCGTCGCCGTTCGTCGACGTCGGTTCCCCGGCCGATTTCCCCGACAGCCCCGCGTCGCGCGTGCTCGCGCAGCCGCTGATGCTCGGGCTGTTCCTGCCGATCCAGGCGGGCGGCTGGAGCGCATCGACGCTGCCGCGCTCGACCGACTGGACGTTCGACTACAACGCCGACCTGGTCGCGCGGGCCGAGGCGCTCGGCTTCGATCTCGTGTTCGCGCTGTCGCAGTGGCTGCCGAAAGGCGGCTACGGCGGCGTGTTCGACGGCCAGGCGCTCGACTCGTTCATGACGCTGGCGGCGCTCACCGCGCGCACCGAACGGATCGTCCTCGTCGCGACGAGCCACGTGCTCTACGGGCCGTGGCATCCGCTGCATTTCGCGAAGTTCACGGCGACGCTCGATCACATCTCGCGCGGCCGCTGGGGCATCAACGTCGTGACCGGCCATCGCGCGATCGAACACGAGATGTTCGGCTGGAACCGGATCGAGCACGACCGGCGCTACGAGATGGCCGCCGAATTCGTCGACGCGGTCAGTCAGTTGTGGGCCCAACCGGACAACTTCAGCTACGCGCCCGCGCTGTCGAGCTGGCGGCTCTCCGGCGCGTTCGTCACGCCAAAGCCGCGCTACGGCCGCCCGCTGCTGGTCAATGCGACGGGCTCCGACGCGGGCATCGCGTTCGCGGCCCGCTATTCGGACATCGTGTTCGTCACGAGCCCGGCCGGCCCGGATGTCGATCTCGCGCTGGACGCGCTCCCCGCGCATACGGCGCGCGTGAAGGCGGCCGCCGCCGCGCACGGCAGGACGATCCGCACGCTGCTCAATCCGCTCGTGATCTGCCGCGAGACGGCGGCCGAAGCGCGCGCGTACCGCGACGCGATCGTCGCACATGCGGACGAAGGCAGCTTCCACCGTTTCGACAGCGACGCCCACGCGTGGCGGGGCGGCTTCGCGCAGCGATCGCAGGCGGCCGCGCGCGCGATCGGCGGCAACATCTCGATCACGGGCTCGCCCGAGGAAGTCGCCGACACGATCGTGCGGCTGCACCGGGCCGGCATCGACGGCATCCAGTTGAGCTTCTATGACTTCAAGCCCGATCTCGACTTCTTCGGCGCACGCGTGCTGCCGCTGCTGCGCGACGCCGGCCTGCGGCGCTGAGTTCAGGCGGCCGAGGCCGCTGGCGTCGCCGACGCAGCGGGCGCAGCGAACGTACGCCGCGCGGGTCGCCGCAGCCCGAGATGATCGCGCAGCGTCCGACCGGCGTAGTCGCTGCGAAACAGCCCGCGGCGACGCAGTTCGGGCAGCACGAGCGCGATGAAATCGTCGAGGCCGCCGGGCAAGGTCGGCGCCATCACGTTGTAGCCGTCCGCGCCGTAATGGACGAACCGTTCCTCGAGCGCATCGACGATCTGCTCCGGTGTGCCGACGAGCTGCCAGTGACCGCGCGCACCGGCAATACGCAGGTACAGTTCGCGGATCGTCAGGTTCTCGCGGCGCGCGAGCTCGAGCGTCAGCGTCTGCCGGCTCTTGCTCGCATTGGTTTCCGGCAGCGGCGGGATCGGGCCGTCGAGCGGATACGCGGACAGGTCGACGCCGCCGGTCAGGCCCGACACGAGCGCGAGCCCGACCTTCGGGTCGATCAGCGCCTGCAGCGCGTCGAATTTCTCCTTCGCTTCGCTTTCGGTGCGGCCGACCACCGGGAAGACGCCCGGCATGATCTTCAGCGTGTCGGGCTCGCGGCCGAAGGTGGCGAGCTGCCCCTTCACGTCTGCGTAGAACGCGATCGCGTCGTCGAGCGTCTGCTGCGCGGTGAAGATCACCTCGGCCGTGCGGGCGGCCAGCCGCGTGCCGGCCGTCGACGAGCCGGCCTGCACGACGACCGGATGCCCCTGCGGCGCACGCGGGACGTTCAGCGGCCCATGCACCTGGAAGAAGCGGCCACGATGATCGAGCACATGACGCTTGTCCGGGTCGAAGAAGCGGCCGCTTGCGCGGTCGCGCACGAACGCGTCGTCGTCCCAGCTGTCCCAGAGTCCGCGCACGACGTCGGCAAATTCCTCCGCGCGCGCATAGCGTTCGCCATGATCGAAATGCGCATCGCGGTTGAAGTTGCGCGCTTCGTGCGCGCTCGACGACGTGACAAGGTTCCACCCGGCGCGGCCGTCGCTGATGTGGTCGAGCGACGCGAACTTGCGCGCGATGTGGAACGGCTCGTTGAAGCTCGTCGACGCGGTGCCGACGAGGCCGATGCGTTCGGTGACGGCCGCGAGCGCCGACAGCAGCGTCAGCGGCTCGAACTGCGCGACGTAGCTGTGCGCGGTGCGGCTCAGGAATTCGACGTCGTCGCCGCGCGTGCCGACGCCGTCCGCGAGGAACACGAGATCGAACTTCGCGGCCTCGGCCGCCTGCGCGAGCCGCACGTAGTGACCAAAATCGACGCCGGCGTCCGCCTGCGAACCGGGATGGCGCCACGCGGCGATGTGATGGCCGGTCGGATACAGGAACGCGCCGAGGTGCAGATGGCCGGTGCGGGTCGTCATCGTGAGGGTTCCGGAAAGTGGGCTGCGGATGCAGCGGAATCAGAACACGCGTCCTTCGGTCAGGTGCGTGGTCACGCCGTTCAGGTCGTAGTCGCCGATCACCCGCGCCTTGTGCAGCAGCGGGTTGTGGTTGAAGATCGTGCGCAGGTTGCGCCAGTGCCGGTCGAGGTTGTGCACGCGCGCGGTCGCCGATGCGCCACCCACTTCGAACAGCCGCTCGGCCGCGTAAAGCGCGAGCTTGCCGACGATCAGCTGCGTGCGCGCGGTCGCCAGCGCGCTGTCGAGCACGCGTTCGTGCGCATCCGCGTCGCCGGCCTCGATCGCATCCGCCGAGCGGTCTAGCGCCGCCGCGTTGTCGCGCACGAGCGCATCGATCGCGTGACTGTGCGCAGACAGTTCGCCGACGATCTGCTGGATGAAGTGATCGTCGCGTGCGGTCGGCGCCGGGCTGTGCAGCACCGGCCGGCCGTGCGCGAGCACGTAGCGGCGCGCGTCGGCCACCACGTTGCGCACGATGCCCGCGCCCGTCGCGACGAGATGCAGCTGCCGCAGCGCACCGCAGTGGCGGCCGACAAGCGTCGAGCCGTCACGCGCCGCGACTTCGTCCGCGAACACCTTCACGTCGTGCAGCAGCAGGCTGCCGCTCGCGGTCATGCGCTGACCCATGCCGTCCCAGTCGTCGAGCACCTGTACGCCGTCGCGGGCGACCGGGATGATCACGGCGAGCGGGTCGCCCTGCTCGTTCTCCACGTTGATGCGCGCGAAATCGGCGAACGCGGTGCCCGTCGAATAGTATTTGCGCCCCGTCACGCGATGGTGCTCACCGTCGCGGCGCAGCACGGTCGTGTTCTCGCCCGGCCGCGACGTGCCGCGCTCGGTCGACGCGCCGCCGAAGATCGCGCCGGCCAGCGCGCGCTCGAGCTGCACGTCGTTGAATGGCGTGCGCGGCGACAGCCGCAGCGTCTCGGTCAGGTCGTAGTGAATGCGCAGCGCATGCGCGAGGTTCGAGTCGCCGGCGGCCAGCGTCGCGATCGTATCGAACAGATCGACCAGTGTGCCGCCGAGGCCGCCGCGTTCGACCGGAATCCGCAGCACGCCGAGCGACGAGCGGCGAAACAGCGCGAAGCCTTCGAACGGCAATTCGCGCCGCGCCTCGCGTTGCGCGGCGTCGCGCCCGATCTCCGTCGCGAGTTCAGGCAGTGCAGCGAGCGCGGCACGCAGCGCGTCGCGCGGTTCGGCGCCATGACGGGCGTTCATTCGGCAATCCCTCTTCCAGGAAAAACGACGGGCCGCCGCACGATTGCGTGAGCCGTCGCCGCAGCCCGCAGGCGGCACCGAAAAGTATAGGGACGCATCCGGCGCGCGTGAAAAACCGATTTCAGCTTTGGTTATGCGTGCGCCGGGAATATGCACGCGTGCTCGCCCGGCTCGGTGCGTGGCAGTGCTGGATGCGCCGGCGGCGCATCATGACTGATCCCGAGCAGATGGTGCGGCTGCTGAACGTCCACTACGGGCATCCAGGCGACGCGATCGAAAGCCTGCGCGGCGACCCGCCTTTCTCATTGCGCCGCGCCGACGCGGGCACGCACCGGTTTAACGATGGAACAGGTGCGGCACCAGCGTGCATCGTGACGGCAGATTCCTCCGCCACATCGCGATTCCGGCTGCGCGAGCGTCGTGTTCCTCTGCGTAAATCCGAGGACCAGATAACGGTATGAGAATTTCTTGGTTCCTGGATGCGTTCCACATCCCGAAAATACAGGGCTCCGACAACCGGGCGCGCGATGCGCCGCCCCGCTTCGCTCACACAATGTCCCTCTTTCCCATGTTCAGCAGATCGTTTCGCACTACGTCAGGCCACGCGCTGTTCCTCGCCGCCCTCCTTTCCGCCTTGTCCGGTGTCGCTCGCGCGGACAGCACGCTCGATCGCATCCATCAACGTCACAAGATCACGATCGGCGTGATCCTGTCGGGCCCGCCGTTCGGCTCGCTCGATCCCGCGACGCAAAAACCGGTCGGCTTCAACGTCGATCTGGCGAACGACGTCGCGAAACGGCTCGGTGTCGACGCCGAGCTGACACCGGTGCAGCCATCGAACCGCGTGCAATTCCTGCAGCAGGGCAAGGTCGACGCGCTGATCGCCAACATGGAACTGACGAAGGAGCGCGCGGAGATACTGTCGTATGCGCCGACGCCGTTCGAATCCATCGGCGGTGCGTTGATCACGCGCAAGGATAGCGGCATCAAGTCCTGGGCCGACCTGCGCGGCAAGCCCGTTTGCGTGTCGCAAGGCAGCAACTATACGAAACCGCTCGCGACGGAATACGGCGCGCAGGTGAAGGCGTTCCGCGGCCAGCCCGAATCGCTGCTCGCGCTGCGCGGCAACAACTGCGTGGCCGCCGTGCACGTCGCGCCGACGCTGCGCATGCTGGTCGAGCGCAACCCGGACTGGAAGGACTATGCGACACCGCTGCCCGCCGACCTGATTCCGTCGCCGGCGGTGATCTGGGTTCGCAAGGGCGAGACCGATACGCAGGCCGCGCTCGACCGGATCGTCCAGGACTGGCATCGCAGCGGCTGGCTGCTCGACGTCGAGCGCAAGAACGGAATGACGCCGTCGCAAGCCGTGCTCGACCTGCACGCGAAGCTCAAGGCGCAGCGCACATGACGGCGGCCGACGCCGTCGACGCGCTCCGCAAGCTCGGCCTCGACTACGGCTTCGTGCTCGCCGCGGACGAGCGCGCCTCGTTCGTGCACGGGATGGGCGTGACGCTCGAATTGTCGGTCGCGACCGCGCTCGGCAGCCTCGCCTGCGGCGTCGTGCTCGCCGCGTTGCTGGTGTCGCCGAGCGCAGCGCTCGCGCGACCTGCGCGCGCATTCGTCGAGCTCACCCGCAACACACCGACGCTCGTGCAATTGTTCTGCGCATTCCTCGTCGTCAACATGCTGATCAGCGCCGCACTGCGCGATTTGGGCGGCAATCCGCTGACGCCGTTCATCTGGAGCGTCATCGTGATCTCGCTGCACAAGGGCGCGTTCCATGCGGAAGCGCTGCGCGCCGGCCTCGAAGCGGTGCCGCGCGCAACGCTCGAAGCAGCGCAGTCGCTCGGCTACAGCCGCCGCCAGCGGCTCTGGCACGTGCAGTTGCCGCTCGCGGTGCGCTTCGCGCTGCCCGCGCTCGTCAACAACCTGGTCGACCTCGTGAAAATGACGACGGTCGCCTCGGCGATCGCCGTCGGCGACGTCACCTATGCGTCGATCATGATCTGGACGCAGCGCGACACTGTGCTCGAGTTGATGATCCTGATCCTGCTCTTCTTCGGCGCGCTCACGTTCACGGTCAACGTCGCGGGACGTTGGCTGGAACACCGCCTGAGGATACCCGGCTATGGCCATTGACATGCACGCGCAGCCCGCGCGCCTGGTGCGATGGCGCGCTGTCGCGGCAACACTGGCCGCGCTGGCCGTCGTCGCACTGGCCGTTGCGGGTCGTCGTCACCCGACCCTCGTCGCGCTCGCCACGTGGCTGCCAGCGCTCGGCAAGGCGATGCTGGTCAACATCGGCATCAGCGCGATCGCGATCGCGATCGGCACGCTCGCCGGCCTCGCGTTCGGTCCGCTGACACTGGCGCGGCTCGGCATCGCACGAGTCGCGGCGCGCACGTACATGCAGTTGTTCCGCAACGCGCCGCTTCTCGTGCTGATCTATTTTTCGACCTACGTATTCCCGTTCGAAATCCGGCTCGGCCACGTGTCGCTGCCGTTTCCGGACTGGTTCAAGGTGACGCTCGGTCTCGCGCTGCCCGCGAGCGCGAACTTCGCGGAAATCTTCCGCGGCGCGATTCAGTCGATTCCGCATGCGCAGTGGGACGCCGCACGCTCGCTCGCGTTCAGCCGCGTGCAGGTGTTCCGCTGGATCATTCTGCCTCAATGCCTGCGCCGCATGCTGCCGCCGTGGATGAACTTGTACGCGAGCATCACGATGGCCACCGCGCTCGCGTCGCTTGTCGGCGTGCACGACCTGCTCGACACCGCGCAGGTCGCGAGCAACACCGTCGCGCGCGCCGACTTCACCGTCGTCGTCTATTTCACGGTACTCGGCCTGTTTTTCGCGTACTGCTACCCAATCGCCCGTTTCACCCGCCTTCTCGAAAGACGTCATGCATTCCACTGAAACTCCGCGCGGCGCGGACGAGCCGCTCGTCCGCCTGCGCGACGTGCATCTGTCCTACGGCACGACGCCCGTGCTGCGCGGCATCGATCTCGACGTGCACCGTGGCCAGGCCGTGTCCATCATCGGTCCGTCCGGCTCCGGCAAATCGACGATCCTGCGTTGCATCACGGGGCTGTTGCGGCCGCAGCGCGGCCTGATCGACGTTGACGGCACGCGCGTCGACCGGCTCGCATCGGAGCGTGACGAAATCGCGCTGCGCAAGCGCGTCGGCTTCGTGTTCCAGCAATACAACCTGTTTCCGCACCTGAGCGTGCTCGACAATCTCGTCGTCGCACCGGTCAGGATTCTCGGCCGCGACCGCGCCGAAGCGGTGCGCACCGCGCACACGCTGCTCGAACGCGTTCGCCTCGCCGACAAAGCGCACGCATACCCCGGCGAGCTGTCGGGCGGCCAGCAGCAGCGCGTCGCGATCGCGCGCGCGCTCGCGATGCAGCCCGGCCTGATCCTGTTCGACGAGGTGACGTCCGCACTCGATCCGGAAACCGTCGGCGACGTGCTGTCGGTCATTCGCGATCTCGTGCGCGACGGCATGACCTGCGTGCTCGTCACGCACGAGATGCGGTTCGCCGAGGAGATCAGCGATGTCGTCTACTTCACCGAGGCGGGTGTGATCGTCGAGCACGGGCCGGCCGCGCAACTGTTCCGCGCGCCGCAAAGCCCGCGCACGCGCGCATTCCTCGCGCATGCGCTCGGCCCGGCCGACAATGCGCCCGCGAGCCGCGACAGCGCACCGGTCGCACTCGACCTGACGCGCTTCGCGGTCTGACTCAGCGTGCCACGTAGCGGCTCGCCGGGCGCGCGAGCCCGAGATGGTCGCGCAGCGTCGTGCCTTCGTATTCGGTACGGAACAGGCCGCGACGCTGCAGCTCCGGCACGACATGCTCGACGAAATCGTCGAGCCCGCCCGGGAAATAAGGCGGCATGATGTTGAAGCCGTCGGCGCCGCCGCCGGTGAACCATTCCTCCAGCGCGTCCGCGACCTGCGTCGGCGTGCCCCATACGATCCGGTGCCCGCGCGCGCCGGCGACGAGATAGTAGAGTTCGCGCAGCGTGAGGTTCTCGCGGCGCGCGAGATCGGTCAGCAGCCTCGCACGGCTCTTCAACTGATCGGATTCGGGCAGGTCGGGCAGCGGGCCGTCGAGCGGATACTTCGACACGTCGTGGCCGAGACGGTCGGACAGCAGCGTCAGCGCGCCCGACGTATCGATCCATTGCTGGAGCTGCGCATATTTGTCCTTCGCCTCCTGCTCGGTGCGACCGATCACCGGGAATACACCCGGCATCACGGCAAGCGCGTCGCCCGCACGGCCGTATGCCGCGAGCCGCCCCTTCAGGTCGCGATAGAAGGCCTGCGCTTCGTCGAGCGTCTGCTGCGCGGTGAACACGACTTCCGCGGTGCGCGCGGCGAGATCCTGGCCGGGGCCCGACGAGCCGGCCTGAATCACGACCGGGTGGCCCTGCGGCGGGCGCGACGCGTTGAGCGGCCCCTTCACGTTGAAGAAGCGCCCGGCGTGATCGAGCGCATGCACCTTCGCCGGATCGAAATAGATGCCACGCGCCTTGTCCCTGACGATCGCGTCGTCGTCCCAGCTGTCCCACAGTCCCTTCACGACATCGACGAATTCGCCGGCCATCTCGTAGCGCTGCGCGTGATCGGGATGGTTGCCGCGCGTGAAGTTCGCGGCGGTGCGGTCGTACGAGGTCGTCACGACGTTCCATGCGGCGCGTCCGCCGCTCAGGTGGTCGAGCGACGCGAATACGCGCGCGATGTGGTAGGGCTCGCTGTACGTCGTCGACGCGGTCGCCGCGAGGCCGATGTGCCGCGTGTGCATCGCGAGCGCCGACAGCAGGCTCAGTGGCTCGAAGCGCATCGCCATCGACGGGTGTGCGTCGGGGCCGCTCGTCAGGCCGTCGGCAAGGAAGACCATGTCGAACTTCGCGCGCTCGGCAGTCTGTACGACGCGACGCAGCAGGTCGAAGTTCTCGCTGCCGGATTCGGCGTCGGGGTGGCGCCAGCCGGCGACGTGGTGTCCGGCACCCTGGAGGAACAGCCCAAGGCGCATCTGCCGGCGGGAAGGTGTGCTGCGATTGATGCTCATGATTGAAGCGACGTGAAGGTGTGGAAAAGACGTGCGAGATCGGCCGTGCTGCGCATCGTGTCGATCAGTTCCGGCACGAACGCGAGCGCGGGATCATGCGCCGTCGCGTCCGCGAACTTCGCGGTGAGGTCGTCTGCGCCGACGAGGCGTTCGGTGCGTTGCCGCAGCGTGTCGCCGCCGCGCAGCACGAGCTCGACGATCGAGAAGCGCGTCGCGGGATCGGTCGACGCGCGCGGCGCGGCGGCATCGTGGCGCCGTGTCACGTGTGCGGCGAGTGCGATCAGGTCATCGCGCACGGGCACGTCGGCGAACGTCGCGACGCCCGGCGGGCCGTCCGTCAGTGCGGCGGCCACCGCGTATTCCACGCTGAAGCGCGCTTCGAGCCCGGTTGCCGGCAGTCGGTTCGACAGCGGCGTGTCGCCGCCCGGCGGGAAGGTGACCGTGATGCCATCGATGTCCGCCGGCGCGATGCGGTGGCGAGCGCGCAGATCGAGCGCGGCCTGCACCGCGTAATGGGTTGCCGTGCAGCACGGCCACGGCTTGAAGTACAGGCCGGGCGACACGATCTGCCACGGCGCGCCCCAGTCGGCCAGCACGCGCGTCGGCTGCGCCGCGCCGCCGCCGAATACGGCAAAGAATCCTTCCGGGCCGTCGAGTGCGCCCGGCGCGCCGGCAAGTCCGGCCTCGGCGAGCTCCACGGAGAACAGCCCCGCGCGCGCCGCAAGGCCCGCGTGCAACGGCTTGACCTCACTGCCGAACTGCAGCCGCAGCCCGGCCGATTGCGTCGCGGCGATACCGAGTGCGTTTTCGGTGGCCGCCGCATCGAGCCCGAGCAGACGTGCCGCAGCGGCGGCCGCGCCGAGCGTGCCGAGCGTCGCGGTGTTGTGGAAGCCGAGTTCGTAGTGGCGGTTGCCGATCGCAATACCGATCCGCGCCATCGTCTCGACGCCGACGACGTATGCGTCGAGCAGTTCGAGTGCGCTACGTGCGCGCACCTGCGCGAGCGCGAGTAGCGCCGGCAGCAACACGGTGCCGGGATGGCCGCGCACGCTGCTGTGCACGTCGTCGTAGTCGAGCGCGTGGCCTGCATAGCCGTTGAGCAGCGCGGCATATTGCGGCGACGCCGGTGTCGCACTACCGATCACCGCTGCTGCGCCGGCCGAATCGCGGCCGCACACCGCCAGCAGCTTGCGGTAACCGTTGTCGCGAGCGCCGGCGAACGCGGCGGCAAGGAAGTCGAGCAGGCCACGCCGCGCGGCAGCGATGGCGGACGGATCACGCGCGGGCTCGGCGCACGCAATCGCAGCGGCCAGACGGCGCGTGATGCTGTCGGCCGCGCCGTCGGGAATCAAGTGGGAAGACATGTCGGCAGTTGGAAAGTCGCGAAATGCCGCAACGGGCGGCGCAGCCGGGAACCTTCCGGTTCCTGCTCCGATGGGAGCGTTGGATACTAGCGAAGCATCCGTGCGTGCCCAACCAAGTATTCGAGCTTTCCATATCGCGTATTCGGCGTTGCCTGAACGGAGCCAGGTGACTTCGCTCGCATGACCTGCCCCGGCAAAGAGGGCCAGCCGGAGCCTGTAAAGTTCATTTACGAACAAGAAGACGAACATGAAGAGGCGCTTTACGGAAGCCCTGAGCCCGCAAGCCATGGCCGAAGCAGTGGCGGCGATCCGGGAGAAAGCTTCCCCTTCATTTCGATGCGTTGTCAAAACGCTCGCGCAGTCCGCTTCTTGATCAGGCGATGCGACCTGCGGCCAACATCGACTCTTCAACGCAACGCGCATGACTTGCGGCTGCCCAAACAACGTCCGCCATCTGCTGTCCGGTGGCGCATTGGTCGGGCTGTTTCCGGAATGGCCCGACGAGACCTATCCGCTGTACGTCATTGGCCCGTCGCGGCGGTTGGCGCCGGCGGCCGCCTCGACACACGATAACGAAGTTGCAGGCCATCTCGATGCACGCGCCCGAGCGCTGTCGTGCGTGCGCCGGAAATGCGCCCGCGTGCTCGCCCGGATCGCCGCGTGTCAGTGCTGGATGCCCCAGCGGCGCACCGTCACGCGCTCGAGCGTATCGAACACGAGATGCTCGACGAGCAGGCCGATCACGATGACGGCCGCGAGGCCCGCGAACACGCGGTCGGTATACAGTTCGTTGCGGTTCTGGAAGATGTACCAGCCGAGCCCGCCCTGCCCCGCGCTCGCGCCGAACACGAGTTCCGCCGCGATCAGCGTGCGCCACGCGAATGCCCAGCCGACGCGCAGCCCCGACAGGATCGACGGCAGCGCGGCCGGCACGAGGATCAGCGCGATCTGCCGCAGGCCGCTGAGGCCGTAGTTGCGCCCGGCCATCTTCAGCGTGGCCGGCACGCCGGCGAAACCGGTGTACATGCTGAGCGCGAGCGGCCACAGCACCGCGTGCACGAGCACGAACAGCAGGCTGCCGGTGCCGAGCCCGAACCACAGCAGCGCGATCGGCAGCAACGCGATCGACGGCAGCGGATTGAACATCGACGTGAGCATCGTCAGCACGTCGCGGCCGATGCGCGTCGACACCGCGAGCGACGTCAGCACGAACGCGAACAGCACGCCGAGCGCATAGCCGCGCAGCAGCACCGACATCGAGATGCCCGTCTTCACCAGCAGTTCGCCCGATGCGATGCCCTGCACGAACGCGGCCAGCGTCGCGCCGAAGGTCGGCACGAGCAGGTCGTTCGCGACGATGCGCGCGACGATTTCCCATGCGGCGATCAGCACGAGCGCGATGACGGCGCGGCGAAACCCGCTCGCACCGGCGATGCGGTGCCACAGCGGCGCGGGTGCCGCACGGTCGGCGTCGGTCGGCGTGTCGAGCGTGCGCACGTATTCGGCGCGCACGGGCGGCAGCGGCGGCAGGGCCGGATCGATGGTGCTCATGATGCGGTTGCCTCCGTAATCGGTGCGGCGTTCGTTTCGTGCGCCGTGTCGGGATCGAACAGCAGATGATGAATGCGCGCGACGCTGTCGCGGAAGTCGCCGGTGCCGACGCTGTCGAGCGAATGGTCGTGACTGTTGAGCTCCGCACGCACGCGCCCCGGATGCGGCGACAGCAGCAGGATCCGGTTGCCGACCACGAGCGCCTCCTCGATCGAATGCGTGACGAACAGCAGCGTGAAGCGGAACTCGTCCCACAGGCGCAGCAGTTCCTCCTGCATCTTGCGGCGCGTGAGCGCGTCGAGCGCGGCGAACGGTTCGTCCATCAGCAGCACGCGCGGCTGCATCGCCAGCGCACGCGCGATCGCGACGCGCTGCTTCATGCCTCCGGACAGCGTATGCGGATACGCATCGGCGAACGCGCCGAGGCCGACCTTGTCGAGATAGTGCAGCGCGCGCTCGCGTGCTTCGGCACGCGACAGCTTCGCGGCCGCCCGCAACGGAAACGCGACGTTCTCGACGACCGTTTTCCACGGCGGCAACTGGTCGAATTCCTGGAACACGACGATGCGGTCGGGGCCCGGCCCCTGCACGGGCCGGCCGTCGAGCGCGATCGAACCCGACACGGGCTCGATGAAGCCGGCGATCGCCTTCAGCAGCGTGGACTTGCCGCACCCCGACGGGCCGAGCAGCACGAAGCGGTCGCTGCCGTACACGTCGAAGCTGACCTGATGGGTCGCGCGGACGATCCGCGCGCCGGTCCGGTATTCGAGGCTCACGCGATCGATCGCCAGCAGGCGCTCGCTCTGCGCACCGGCCGGTGCAAGCTGCGGTACGGGCGCGGGCCCGCTCGCGGCGCGTGCGTCGGTGGCGGGTTGGGCGGCCGGCGCGGCGGCACCGCGCGTCGCATACGGCGGCAACCCGATTCGGGGAGAAGTGGCGTAAGTGGCGTTCACGATCGAAACTCTTGCGGGTAAAGCATCAACATACGGCGGCGCGGTGCGCGACCCAACCAACGATTGCGCCTATCGAAACCGCGTCGACGCATAAGCGTCGATCGCGATGCCGCAGCGCCACCGCCGCTCAACTACCGCCGGCCGTCGCCGGATCGTCGAAGAAGTAGTCGCGCCACGACTTCGGCTCGTTGCGGATCGCGCCGGTGCGATACATGAACTGCGCGAGCTTCAGGGTGTTCTCCGGCGCCGTCTTGAACTGCACCTGCGGATTGCGCAGGATCTTCAGCAGCAACGCGCGATCGATCTTCGACCCGTTCACGCGGATATAGGTGTCGGCCGCCCGCTCGGGATCGGCCGCGATCTGGCGCGCGGCGTCGGCGAGCGCGGCGACGAACGCGCGGTACGTCTTCGGGTTGTCGTCGCGGAATTTCCCGGTCGCGTACAGCACCGTCGCGGAGCTCGGGCCGCCGAGCACGTCGTAGGAATTCAGCACGATGTGCGCATTCGGATTGCCCGCGAGTTCCTGCTCCTGGAACGGCGGATTGCCGAAGTGGCCGGTAATCACGTTGCTGTTCGCGAGAATCGCGGCCGTCGCGTCGGGATGCGGGATCGCCTGCGTCAGCGGATCGAGCTTGTCGAACTGCTTGTCGCCCCACTGCTTCGCGGCCGCGTACTGCAGCACGCGCGACTGCACCGACACGCCGACGGCCGGCACCGCGATGCGGTCCTTCGCGCCCAGGTCGGCAATCGTCTTCACGTTTGGGTTGCTGCTGACGAGGTAGTACGGAAAATTGCCGAGCGACGCGACGCCCTTCACGTTCTGCCGGCCGCGCGTGCGATCCCACACGGTCAGAAGCGGCCCGACGCCCGCGCCGGCGATGTCGACCGCGCCCGACAGCAGCGCGTCGTTCACGGCCGCGCCGCCCGACAAGCGCACCCAGTCGACCTTGATGTCGAGGCCGGCCTTGCGCCCTTCCTTCTCGATCAGTTGCTGGTCGCGCGCGACGTTCAACATCAGGTAGACGACGCCGAACTGCTCGGCGATGCGGATGCGGCCTTCCGCGTGCGCGGCTTGCGGCGTGCCGGCGGCGGCGAACGCGAGCGCGGCGGTGAGCGTGGCGGCCAATGCGCGGCGCGCGGACAGGGTCGTGCGGCGCAGGGCCGGCGAAAGCGGAAACGACATCGGAACTCCGGTGAGAATGAGGCGGCGGAACAAGGACGTGACGCTCAGAACGGCGCGTCGCCTTCGATCGTCGTGCGATACAGCTTGCGGCGCAGATGGTCGGGCGTGCCGGCCGCGAGATGCATCAGCGAGCGGTTGTCCCAGAACACGAGGTCATGCTCGCGCCAGTGGTGCCGATACAGATGCTCGGCACGCACGCTGTGCGCGAACAGTTCGTCCAGCAGCGCGTGGCTTTCGTCTTCGGGCAGATCGACGATCCGCGTCGTGAAATGCTCGCTGACGAACAACGCGTTGCGGCCCGTTTCCGGATGCGTGCGCACGACCGGATGCACCACCGCTTCGACCTGCGCGATCTGCTCGGCCGACAGGTTCGGCCGCCACGGGCTGCGCGCCTGCAGCTCCGCATAACGGGCGAGATACGTATGCTCGGCACGCCGCCCCTCGACCGCGCGGCGCAGGTGCGCGGGCAGCGTGTCCCACGCGAGATGCATGTTCGCGAACAGTGTGTCGCCGCCCTCCGCCGGCAGTTCCTGCGCATGCAGCAGCGAGCCGAGGCTCGGCTTTTCCTTGTACGACAGGTCGGAGTGCCAGAAATGGCCGGCATCGCCGAGCCCGATCGGCCTGCCGTTCTCGACGATGTTCGACACGATCAGCACTTCCGGATGCCCGGCCAGCGCGAACTGGTGCAGCACGTGGATCTGCAGCGGGCCGAAGCGGCGGCTGAACGCGATGTGTTCGTCCGGCGTGATGCGCTGGTCGCGAAACACCAGCACGTGATGGTCGAGATGCGCGCGATGAATCCGCGCGAAATCGGCGGCGCCGAGCGGTTGCGACAGGTCGATGCCTTCGACTTCGGCGCCGAGCGGCGCATCGAACGGGACGATGTCGAATCGCTGCACGCCGGCCTCCGGCGGCAAGGCAGGCCGATGGCCGGCGGACGTCGATGCGGTGCGGATGGCGGGAGTCGTCACGATACAGCCCTTGATTCGGTAAAGATGCGAATCTACGAGCGCGTGCCGGACTGCGTCAACGAAGCGATTCGGATACGTTTATCTGCTGCGGCGATAAAGATCGCTGCTCGGGCGGCGGGCCTGCCGGCCGGATCGCATACCCCGGTCCGGCCCGGATCGTCCGGCACGATCCTGCGCGCCTCGTGTCTGCAGAATTTACAAACGCGGCCTCACCCGGCGCCGCCCGCGCGGGCCGCGGCGGTGCCGCAAGGCCGCCGGGCCTCGTCACGCGCGCGGCACGCAGCTTGCTCATGCCGGCCCGGATAGGGCGGCGCCACGGAATCGACGGCCGCCGTCGGTATCGCGTGGTCGTGAGCTATGAAAACTGACTCTCCCCTGCTGGAATCGGCACCGATGCGCGCCGACCATTTCGTCCAGTTCTACGAATCCGACGAGCAGCTCGTGTCGGAAGCCGCATCGTTCGCGGCCGATGCGCTGCGCGACGGCGGCAGCGCGATCGTGATCGCTCGGCCCGACCGGCTCGCCGCCGTGCACGATCATCTGGGCGCGCTCGGCGCGTCGATCGGCGACGCGGCCCGCGACCGCATCTTCATGTCCGGCGCGCAGGTGCTGCTCGACAGCTTCATGGACGGCGACCTGCCCGACCCCGCGCGTTTTCGCCGCTCGATCGGCACGATCGTCGAAGCGGCGATCCGCGCCGGCCGGCCTGTGCACGCATTCGATGAAATGGTCGCGATGCTGTGCGCGCAGAACCGGTACGCCGGCGCGCTGCGGCTGGAAGCGCTGTGGAACGAACTGATCGAGCGACACCGCTTCTCGCTGTACTGCGGCTATCCGCACGATGCGTTTCCGAGCGCCGAGCAGTCGGAGATGTTCCGCCACGTGTGCGCGCTGCACCGCCGCATCCTGCCGGCTGCGTCGCTGCGCAACGACGAAAACGAGCTGCACCTGACGCTCGCGCTGTCGCAGCAGCGCTCGCGCGCGCTGAGCGACGAGATCCGCCGCCGCGAGGACGCCGAACAGCAACGCAACGGCGTCCTGATGCATGCACCGTTGCCGATCGCACTGCTGTCGGGCCCGGCGCACCGGATCGTGCTCGCGAATCACCGCTTCTCCGCACTGTGCGGCCGGGCCGACATCGTCGGCCAGCCGCTGACGTCGGTGCTGCCCGGCGGCGATACACCCGCGATCGTGCATGCGCTCGAAGCCGCCCGCGCGCAGGGCCGCTCGACGACGATCGCCGAACATCGCGACCGGTCCGAAGCGGAGGACAGCGCCCGCGTGTACCGGCTGCATTTCAATCCGCAGCCGCTCGCGGACGGGCTCGGCGTGATCGTCAGCGCGGTCGAGGTGACCGAGCACGTCGCCGCGCGCGAGAAGCTCGTCGCCGCGAACGCCGAGCGCGACCGGCTGCTGGGCGAACTGCGCGACGCGAACCAGGCGAAGGACCAGTTTCTCGCGGTGCTCGGCCACGAGCTGCGCAATCCGCTGACGCCAATTTCGCTCGCGCTCGAGCTGATCCGCAACCGCGACGGCCAGGCGACGCCGAACGAGATCGCGATCATCCAGCGGCAGCTCGACCACATGGTGCGGCTGATCGACGACCTGCTCGACGTGTCGCGCATCACGCGCGGCAAGATCACGCTGAAGAAGGAAGCCTTGCGGCTCGCGGACATCGTCGACCGTGCGGTCGAGGTCGCCAGCCCGCTGCTCGAGCAGCGCCGCCACCGCCTGCACGTCGACATCGATCCGGACGCGCGCTGCCACGGCGATCCGGTACGGCTGTCGCAAGTCGTCGCGAACCTGCTGACCAATGCGGCGAAGTACACGCTGCCGGGCGGCGACATCACCGTGCGCGCAGCACGCGGCGCGGACGGTACGGCGACCATCGAGGTCTGCGACAACGGCGCCGGCATTCCGCCCGACCGCCTCGACAGCATCTTCGAGCCGTTCTATCGGCTCGACGGCGAAGCGAAGCAGGCCCACGGCGGTCTCGGCATCGGCCTCGCGCTCGTGCGCAGCCTCGTGAACCTGCACGGCGGCACGGTGCGCGCGGACAGCGCCGGCCCGGGCTGCGGCAGCACGTTTACGATCGCGCTGCCCGAGTACCGGCCGAAAGCCGCGGCGGTGGTCGCGCCGCAGCCGCCGCCGGGCATCCGCGACATGGCGCCGGGCAGTATCGGCCGGCGCGTGATGCTGGTCGACGACAACGAGGATGCCGCGTCGACGCTCGCGCAATGGCTGCGCGACGCCGGCCACGAGGTCGCCGTCGTGCACGACCCGGTGACCGCGCTGGCCGCGTACCGCGCGTATCGCCCCGACGTCGCGATCCTCGATATCGGGCTGCCGGTGATGGACGGCTACGAGCTGCTGCGGCGGCTGAAGGCGATCAACGAAGTCACGCCGTGCATCTTCCTCGCGCTGACCGGCTATGGCCGCAATGCAGACCGCGAACGCTGTCTCGCGACCGGCTTTCTGCAGCATTTCGTGAAGCCGGTCGATCCGGCCGAGCTGCATCTCGCGATGAGCCGGCCCGGAGCGAACGGCGATGCGCATGACGGCACCGGCGCACAGGCCGGACGCTGAACGCGGCACGAGGCACGAGGCAAGCGGCAAGCCGCAAGCACCCCGTCGACGATCGAGCGGCCGTGTGCGGCTCAGTTCTCCGGTGAACAGCGGACCGACGTCAGCCCGGCCGACTCCAGGATGCGGATCAGTTGCGGCAGCATCACATCGGCGTTGGCGGGTTCGCGCCACTGCACGAACAGTTCCTCCTCGCGCAACGCACGCGCGGCCGTTTCGCGAAAGCCGCGCGTGCGGCACGCGAAGCCCGCGGCGCGCAACCGGGCCGTGAGGCGATCGCGCGCCGTCGAGCCGAGTTCGTATTCGACCGTGACCAGCGCGGCCCTGGCGCTCCGCACGCGCTGCTCGACCAGGCGCAGCGGCCACACGACCAGGAGTCCGAGCACGAGCCCGAGCGCGCCGAGCGACAGCTGGCCGCCGCCGATGCACAGTCCGACGACGGTGACGAACCACAGCGTCGCGGCCGTGGTCACGCCGGACACGAGGCCGTCGCGATGCAGGATCGCGCCGGCGCCGATGAAGCCCATCCCGGTCAGGATGCCGAGCGGCAGCCGCATCAGGTCGAGCACCGAGAACGCGCCTTGCGGCTTGCCGGCCTGCAGCAACAGCGCATTCACCTGCAGCATCGACAGGCACGCGGCGAGGCAAACGAGAATCGTCGTGCGCAGCCCGGCCGTCTTGCCGGATTCGCTGCGATCGAGGCCGATCAGCCCGCCCGCGACCAGCGCGAGCGCGATCCTGACGAGGACCGCATTCCATTGAAGTACGACCGGCATCGGCTCCATGCGCGCCTCCCTGCGAATCGTCGTGCGAGATGGGTCGCGGTACGACCGCGCACGACGCTGGCGCGACGCAAGGTTCGGGCCCGGTTTGCGCGTGCAGTGCGCAGCACCGACGCATCGGCACGCGCGCTGTATAGCGCGACCACGCGGGTTGTAGAAAGGTCCATCGGCACGAACGCATGACCGTCGCGTCGCCGCATGCGCAGTCCGCACCTTGACCGGCCATTCGGCCCGACCGGACAATATGCGTTCGATCCGGCGCGCGGCACGAGTTCGAATCCTGCATTGACATCCCGCACCGATACGACAACTGCGCGACACCACGCGTCGCCCCGCTCGCCCTGCTCGCTCCGAACACGACGTCCCCCTTACGAAGGAGTTCGATCATGCTTACGCAGAAAACGAAAGACATCGTCAAGGCCACGGCCCCCGTCCTCGCGCAACACGGCTACGACATCATCAAATGCTTCTACACGCGGCTGTTCGACGCGCATCCGGAGCTGAAGAACGTGTTCAACATGGCGCACCAGGAACAGGGGCAACAGCAGCAGGCCCTGGCGCGCGCCGTCTATGCGTATGCGGAAAACATTGAAGACCCGGGCAGTCTCGCGGCCGTGCTGAAGAACATCGCGAACAAGCATGCGAGCCTCGGCGTGCGGCCCGAGCACTATCCGATCGTCGGCGAGAACCTGCTCGCGGCGATCAAGGAAACGCTCGGCGACGCGGCGACCGACGACATCATCTCCGCATGGGCACAGGCATACGGCAACCTCGCCGACGTGCTGATGGGGATGGAAAGCGGCCTGTACGAACGGTCGGCCGAGCGGCTCGGCGGCTGGACCGGCTGGCGCACCTTCGTCGTGCGCGAAAAGCGGCCCGAGAGCAGCGTGATCACGTCGTTCATCCTCGAGCCGGCCGACGGCAAGCCGGTCGTGAACTTCGAGCCCGGCCAGTACATCAGTGTCGCCGTCGACGTGCCCGAACTCCATTTGCAACAGATCCGCCAGTACAGCCTGTCGGACATGCCGAACGGACACACGTACCGGATCTCGGTGAAGCGCGAGAGCGGCGGCACCTATCCGCCCGGCTATGTGTCGTGCCTGCTGCACGATCACGTGAACGTCGGAGACGAGATCAAGGTTGCGGCGCCTTACGGCAGCTTCCATATCGATGTCGATGCGAAGACGCCGATCGTGCTGATCAGCGGCGGCGTCGGGCTCACGCCGATGATCAGCATGCTCAAGCGCGCGATCCAGGATCCGCAGCGGCAGGTCGTGTTCGTGCACGGCGCGCGCAACAGCGGCGTGCATGCGATGCGCGACCGGCTGCGCGAGACCGCCAATACGTATGCGAACTTCAAGCTGGTCGTGTTCTACGACGATCCGCTGCCGCAGGATATCGAAGGCACGGATTACGATCTCAAGGGGTTGGTCGACGTGAATGCGATCAAGGGCGCCATTCTGCTGCCCGATGCCGATTACTACATCTGCGGGCCGGTGCCGTTCATGCGGATACAGCACGATGCGCTGAAGCATCTCGGGATCCACGAAGCGCGTATCCACTACGAGGTGTTCGGGCCGGACCTGTTCGCGGAATGACGGTCGCGCGTCGCGTGTCGCACGGGCCGGCGGCGGCGACGAAAGCCGCGCGCTGACCGACGCCGACGCCGGCATCCGCCCGATCCCGGCCCTCTCGCAGGCGTGGCCGGTCGCTCACGCCTGCGATCGGTGCGCCGCCGAGTCGCATCCTTTCCCGTATCCGGCCGGATACGAAAATAGCCCTGCGCCGCAATTCCACGATACTTCGTTCCCGACCGGGTACGGAATGACGTGCCGATTGCCGCGATCGCCTCTTCGTTCCCGGACGGATACGAAATAATGCCCGGGTCGGCGAGTTGTGCAATACTGTTCCCGATCAGATACGGAGCACGGAGAACGTCATGTCGGAGTCCCAGTCCGTCGACACGATCGGCGCGCTCGCCCACCTCATTCGCGCGGCGCGGCTGCAGCAGGGGTTCACGCGTGACGAGCTCGCGAACGCGACCGGGCTGTCGCCGAAATTCATCAGCCAGGTGGAAGCCGGGAAGCCGACCGCGCAAATCGGCAAGGTCATGCTGCTGCTCGGCGAACTCGGCGTGCGGCTGTACGCCGAGTCGTCGGTCGAGATTTCGGAAGCCACCGCGCTGAAGGCCGCGCAACGCCGCAGGAGCAGCCATGGCGGCTAGAACGCTGAGCGCCTCCGCCAACGGCGTGCGCATGGGCACGCTGACCGACGACAAAGGGATCTGGTCGTTCGTATACGACCCGCAATGGCTCGCGTCCCCGGCCGCGTACCCGCTGTCGCCGGCGTTCGCGCTGCGCGCCGGCCCCTTCACCGACACGTCGACCGATCGCCCGGTCCAGTGGTTCTTCGACAACCTGCTGCCCGAGGAAGGCATGCGCACGTCGCTCGCACGCGAGGCCAGGCTCGATGCCGCCGATGCGTGGGGCCTGCTCGCGTACTTCGGGCGCGAATCGGCCGGCGCGCTGACGCTGCTTCCCGACGGCGAGCAGGAGGCGCCCGGCAGCCTGCAGCCGCTGTCGCTCGACGAGCTCGAGCGCCGGATCCAGGCGATGCCCGAGCGCGCGCTGACGGCCACCGCGCCCAAGCGCATGTCCGCGGCCGGCGCGCAACAGAAGCTGCTGCTGGTGCTGCGCGGCGATGCGCCCGACTACACGCTGTACGAGCCGGTCGGCAGCGAGCCGTCGATGCACCTGCTCAAGCCGGACATGCGCGCGGCCGGCTACCCGCACTCGGCGATCAACGAATTCTTTTGCATGAAGCTCGCGAGGAAGATGGCGCTCGACGTGCCCGACGTGCATTTCCTGCGCGCGCCGTCGGCATGCTACGTGATCGACCGGTTCGACCGCGACGTCGCGTCGGCGCCGGCCGGGCGCGTGCATACGATCGACGCGATGCAGCTGCTCAACTACGACCGCGGCTTCAAGTACCAGCGGGCGAACGCGCAGGAGCTCGCCCGTGCGATCGAGCGCACCAGTACGCGCGCGCTGGCGCGCCTGTCGGTGTTCCGCTGGACCGTGTTCAACGTGGTGGTCGGCAACGCCGACGCGCACCTGAAGAACCTGTCGTTCTTCGTCGACGCGCGCGGCTACCGGCTCGCGCCGTTCTACGACATCGTCAGCACGGTTGTGTATCACGCGCCAACGCACCGGCCCGACCATCGCGGCGATCACTGGCCGCACTGCGAACTGACGATGCCGCTCGGCACCGCGACGCGGTTTGTCGATATCGATGTGACTGCGCTGGTCGCGTTCGGCCAGGCGCTCGGACTCAGGGAAAAGGCGGCCGCGAGCGAGCTGCAGCGCTTTCTCGAGCTGCTCGATCGCCACGTCGCGCAGACGCTCGATGAAGTGAGGGAGATCGCGCGGCCGGACGCCGGCGAGATGCGCTTGCTGAATTCGATCGTCGCGATGCCGATCGCGGAGATGGGGCGCGCGCTTCGGCAAACGCGCGATTGAGTGGCGATGGGCCGGCGGCTGCGCTCGGCCCCGCGTTCTGCTCCGGTCTCGTCCGAGGCTTCGGCGCACAGTCTCACCTGCGTCAAAACCGCAGCGCCGACCGTCTCGTATGAACGTTCCAGGTGGCTATCTTGAGTTGCAATGTAAATCCTTGAATTTATTGGATATCGTTGGGCGATTTTACGTGTGATACCCCCGCTAGTACCCCGTAAAATTGATGTATTCACGCTATTTCACGCCACGTCACGCCACGTCACGCGCCGCCAGTCTGACATACCGCGCAGAAAGCAAAAAGGGCCGCCTTGTGGGCAGCCCTTCGTTTCACAATCGATCGTTATGCGCATCTTGACCGGTGGGTCAAGTCACCTGTGGGTCCCGTCGGTCTTTCCAGCGTTCGTATAGCCACAGCAGGTTCCTATAGGTTCGTGGCCCCTCCCTGCGAAGGTCGCCGTCGTCGCAGTCCGCAAGCATTTCGTGTTCGTGCTTGCGCGAATCCTCGATATATACACGGGCGGCAATAACAAGCCCGCAGACGATGGCCCGAATTGTTTGCCTTAGCAACCGCTCGTCAAGGTCCGCTTGACGGATTCCTACTGCGATAAATTCGTAGTAGTTCAGCATGTAACGAACAGCTTCGATTCCCTCGGTGTGCTCCTTGTCGGCCGTCGGCGCGCAGTCGGCAAGCGTGAGCTTGCGGCGCACCCCATCCTGAAGGAGCACTCGATTCAGTTGGTTTCCCTTCTCGATGAATGTGGCGCTGAGTCTGGACTGGAGCAGGGTATTGACCGTGTGCTGTTTGACAGAATTCTGAATGGACACCAATGAAGTACAAATCCACCCAATAACTGCCGCAGCAACGGTAAGAACCACTCCCCAGTTTTGGCGGGTGAGGCGGAAGAGAGGGGCGGCTGCATGTGTTTTGGGGTCGGTTCCCCAGTGCCAGAAGCGTTCTTCACCTATGAGAATGGCCACCAGCGCGACGACAACGAGCAGTAGAAAGGTCAGTATTCTTCTTGGCTTCATGGCAAGAAAAAAGCCCCTTGGACAGGGGCTTTTCTGGAAATTTGTTAGGCTTAAAAGAGGCCGGTACCTTCGTTACGCATAGAGTTCCTCCTCATCATTTGTGAGGCCGCGCTCAGGGTCACAAGGTACGCCCAAGTGCGGCAATGATTAACTTTGCTGCCCGGACACTATACATGAAGTTGACTTTGTAGTCATACGGCGATTACCCCGTATGGGTTCCAGATGCTTGAATGTCGCGGGCCCGCAATTCTACACCGCTAGGTTCATCATTGCATGACGCTACCGGCCGCACAGCGTGGCTGCCAAGGTGTCGCTCCCATCGGCGGTATGGTTATGCAGATGGGGCCGCTTGCGCGAAAATTCAATGCGTCTCCGCCCCCTGTGTCTCTCTGCCCTGGTCGGGGTAGGCCGTGCGCATTGTGGCCAATTGTGTGCCGGCGGGGTTTCGCAGCGGCGGTAAGTTCGCGGTCAGAACTCGATGCAGGTCAGTCGCAAGGCGATCACGCGTCGCGTCGTCAATCGGCTGCCCTACATCCGGTTCGAGCGCGTCGGCTGCATCGTGAGCAAGAGCGCGTGCGACGTTCTGAAGGCGGGAATGGGGCGAGGGTTTCGATGTGATTGCTCATTTTCGATCTGCGAGTGTGATTTCTTCGGCAGCTTTCATGGCGGCTGCCAACAACGCCAGCGCATCAGCGCGCTGCCGTTCGCGGTCGGCTTCGGTAACGACAGGCCTAGCAGCCGCTCCACGACGGTGCACCAGTCAGGCCCATCAGGATCACCCCGGGTCACTTCGCGGCCGGCGGGCGCGTGCAGGCTGAATTTCTGGTTCATCGCGCCTCCCTTGCCAGTTCGCTGGCGCGGAACGCCAGATGATCGTCACGGCCGGCCCGGATGAAAGCAGTGGTGACTTCCAGCATCAGCGTTGCGGCGTGTTGCATCGCGGCTTCGCGCTCGGTTTCGGTGCCATGGGGCGGCAGCAGGAATTGCATGGCGCGCTTGGTGCTTTCCAGCACAGCATGACTCGTTTGCATCGTCGTCGGCCTCATCGGTCAGGTCGGGTTCGGTTTCGGCGGCAGTTTTCAGCGCCAGGGTCAATTCTTCGCGCAGCTTCTGCTTCCAGACGGTCTCGTTCGTTTCGTGCAGCAGCTGCAGCACCGCACGCTGGGCAACGTTGAGGACGTTCCGCTGGATGACTGCGTACTTCGCTGACCGCGCGCTCGAATTCGCTGATTAAGGCGACTTCGCCGCGTTCCTTGGCCAGCTCCAGTTCGGCGCGCGTCGCATTAGTGTTCAGCTTCCGCAGCCGCGCCTTGTTGATTTCTTCGCCAACGTCGCCACCAGTCTGGTAGGCGATCAGTGCCTGCACCGAGTCACCGAGCGCCTATCGGTTGCGACCGATCCGCGCGATGGTTCCATCGCCTGCGCGATCACGAACCCAGCGCGTCGTCATGCCGAACATCGCGGCAAGATCAGCGTCGGTTACTTCCATTTCGAGGATCGCGCTCATGCTGCGGCCCCTCCTGACGTTGTGAGTACGCGCGACGCTGCGGGTGTCCAGTCTCGATATTCGAATGCCAGACCCTTCCAGGAACGCAGCGCGTCACGCAACCGGCCGGCCCCGTCGCGACTATCCAGCGACTGGCGCGTGTCCTGGTTGATCGCGTCGGCCGTCGCCATTGCAGCGGCAATCAGGGCAAAAACGTTGTTCGGATCGACGCCGTTCATTGCTCGATGCCCCCAGCCTGGCGGGCCTGCTCGATCAGTGGGCCGTTCGGGTCGATCTTGCGCACGCCACGCGGCGCGGGATGGCGGCCCTTGCCGTATCGGCGCTTGCCTGCAGGTTTGCGCGGCGCCGCTTTCGGTGCGGGCGCGGGCGTCGGCGCGACTTCGGCAGCGGGTGCCTGTTCGGCGCGGCGGCGGAACAGCTTCAGCAGAAGGCCCTTCATTCGCTCGCTCCCTGCGGTGCGCGCTGCGCGGTCGCCAGGGCGATGGCCACGCGTTCCAGTGCTGTCGCCGTGCGGCGAAGGTCGTTCACCGCGTGCGCCACAACGGGCGCGGTGATGCTGCCGGCCCCTGCCAACAGGGTGCGATATCGCGCCAGCAGGGTGCTGATTTCGCCGAGTTGATTGGCGGCTTCGGTGAGAGTGTTCATGTTAAATTCGACCGGCAATTTTCGTCGCGCGGCGCACGCCTCGCACTCGCTGTTACCGGCGACGGTCTTGGAGTGCGGAAGCGGAGCGTGCCCCCGCTTCGCACCGTTGCAGGCAGACGGCCGGAAACCGACTCACGCGAGTCCGGGAAATCGCAGCTGCGCGCACAGCTGCGACGCACATCACACCACGCTTGCTCGCACTCGCCACCCTACTATCGACATCCCATGGCAACCATCCTGCTGATCGACGACGACAACGCTTTCCGGGAAGGTTTGTCCGAAACGCTCATCGATCTGGGTCACGAAACGATATGTGCGGCCACCGGCGAGCGTGCAATCGCGTTCATCGAAGAAGGTCTTCAGCCGGCATGCGTGTTCCTCGACATCAGGTTGCCCGACCTGGACGGCATAGCGGTGCTCGACAAACTCCGCCGCATCCGCCGCCTCGGTATGGTGCCCGTCGTGGTACTGACGGCCTATGCACGGAGTGACAACACGATCGAGGCCATGCGCCTCGGTGCCTTCGATCATCTGACGAAGCCGGTCGGGCGCGCCGATATCGCCGACCTGCTCGAGCGAGTCTTCACGGCCCACCCGCCAGCCGATGCCGCATTGCATGCGGATGCGGCAGCCAACCCATTCGACGAACCTGTTGGTGCCGAGCCCCGCCTGCTCGGCATCAGCGAAGCCATGCGCGAGGTCCAGAAGTGCATCGGGCGCGTGGCGGCGTCGGACGCGACCGTTCTCATCACGGGCGAAACAGGCACCGGCAAGGAAGTCGCGGCCAAAGTTCTTCACCTTGCCTCATCGCGCGCAGCGGGTCCGTTTGTTCCGGTGAATTGTGCGGCGATTCCTCACGAGCTTCTCGAAAGCGAACTCTTCGGCCACGGCAAAGGAGCGTTCACGGGCGCGACGGTCGAGCGTACCGGCCGCATCGCGGAAGCCCATGGCGGCACGCTGTTTCTCGACGAAGTGGGCGACATGGCGCCCTCCATGCAGGCGAAGCTGCTGCGCGTTCTGCAAGAACAACGAGTCACGCCGCTCGGCATCAATCGGCCCATTTCCGTGGATGTCCGCGTGATTGCCGCAACCCATCGGGATCTGCATGTCATGGCTGCGAACGGAGCATTCCGCGAGGACCTGCTTTACCGGCTTGACGTCATTCCAATTCGCATGCCGCCGCTGCGCGAACGACTGGCCGACATCCTGCCGCTCGCGGCTCATTTTCTCGATGCGACATCAAACCCGGGTGTGCGGAAACGGTTATCCATACAGGCAGAGCGCCGCCTGATCGCGTACACGTGGCCCGGCAACGTACGCGAGCTGCGCAACGCGATGGCGCGCCTGAATGCACTCACGCCCGGCGCCGTCATCACGGAGCGCGACCTGGCATTTCTCATCGCGGCCGATACCCCGTCTCGAGATCCGGCGCTGCCTGCCGCACTGCTCAATCGTCCGCTGTCGGAGGCACTCGCCACTGTCGAACGCGAGATGATTCTGCGCGCGCTCGAACTCGCTGGCGACAATCGTGCAAAAGCTGCAAAGCAGCTCGGCATCAGTCGTCAGTCGCTGTACACGCGAATGGCAAACTTCAATATCGACTAGTGTCGGATTTCCGGACATCCGTGTCCGTGTGTGTTGACACTTCCGGTTCCGTCATGCCGGAAAAGCCTTGCCTGGCCGAACTCCCCATGTGGCATATCCCTTGCTTGCATTGCGCGCAAGTGAAGAATGCGCCGGCGGGTTCCCCTCGCGGACATCACGCGGGGGCACTCCATGCCGCGCCCGCGTTTTTGCGGCGGGGTTTGAGTGAGCACGGACACATATCCGTAGCCTCCGCGATCGACGCTTCAAACAAGATGAATTAGATCAAATGCGGCAGATACGGGGGCCACCCAGCCATGTTGTTCAGACAGACGACTATGCGAGCCAGGCTTGCATTGACCTTCGGCATAGTGGTCGCGCTGGTTCTATGGGTTTCGGGGCTCGCACTCGGCGACGCCAACAACGGCGCAATTGCTTCCAATCTCGACGTGACCGAGAAAACCCGTTCTTTATTGGCGGAGATCCACCGCATCGAAGCCCGGGATAGCCTCGTGGCCCTCTCGATCGCTGATGCTGCCTTGCATGATCAGCGCGAGCAGGCGATCGTGGGGATCGATTCGGTGTCGCCCGCTACCGACCGAGCCCGCCGCCCCAACCGGTGCCTATGCCAATCAATGCGTGGAACATCGCAATTGACGCGCACCAGTGAACCGGACGCCACTCGATCATTCAACTGCCTCCGGCTTTCCCGAGCAAGCTGCATAGACGGCCTGGCCGCAACGCAATGAAGATACTCCGGCGGCGGCAATCGCGGTCGGCCCGTGGCAACCCGCCCTCCGGCGACGGTGTGTGATCCGCTCCGAAGCGAAATGGCCGAAACAATCAGTTGCTGTCCGGACACAACGACTCCCCCCAATGGTTTGAGAACAGGTGACAACGATGAACGTACAACCGATCCAGAGCACGCTACCGGTTCTGCCCAAGACAGCCACCCTGCGCTTTTCCGCTTATGGATTTGGTTGGGGATATCGTGCGTTTTCATTGCCATACGGAATTGTCCGTGCACGCCTGGGCGCCGGGGATACGAGCGAGCAGCAGATGAGACTCGCCTTCGAGCTGAACAGACCTCGGATCCTCCGCGCCGTCGAGCCGTGCGCCCAGACGCCGTATCGAGGCGAGATCATCCCCGTTCCAATCGAAACACTGTAGATGAGGTCATCCAGCGCACGTGGTCTGCGTGGCCGATCATCGCCTCGGCCACTCATCCGCTACGGGGATGGCACTGCCCTCCGGGCGGCACGGCCCGGCATCGAGAAGACGATCACGCCCGGCAAGCCGAGATTGACCGAGACAGTGACTTGCGCGAACACCCGGTCGCGATACGTCGCGGCGACAACGCCGTTACACGGGTTGGGCGGCTCCCGGTTGCCGATGAGCGATTCGAATGCGGCAGCGGCGATCGCAGCGCTGGCCCCATGTTCGATGAAAAATGCCGGCCGGAGGCGGAAGGCGTGCGCACGCTTGCGCCGCCGATGCAACCGATCGGCAGTCATGCGTGCGTCGATTTCGACGCAATGCTGCCATCAGCCCGGATTTGACCTTCCCTGCTGTACCTGCAGCCGTCTTCCCATACGAGCACAAGCATGCCCGCATTCACTTCGATCGAGAAAGTTGCCGATTGGGCCGGCCGAAACCATCTGGTCATCGGTGCCCTGGGTACGCTGATATCGATCGCGGCGCTCGGCATCAGCGCGGCGACGCTGTGGGCGTCGCAGAGCGAAGTCATCGAGCATGCACATGAGACATCGCGCAACGTCGCCGCCGTCCTGGTCAGCGAAATCGCCCGAACCGTCGAAACGTCGAACGGCACGCTGGTCGCACTTGCATCCAATCTCGGCAGCCCCGCGGTGCGACGCATGGATCCGAAGCTGCGGCACGATCTGCTCTTCGAGCGCCCCGTCGCGCAGTACCTGACCGGCATGGGCGTGACGGACCGGTACGGCCAGTTGATCGACGGTTGTTGCGGGCCAACCCATCATTGGAACTTCAGCGACCGCGACTACTTCACCGTCCATCGTGATTCCGACAACGTCGGCCTCTATATGTCCGCGGTGTATCGCGCGCGTGCGCGCAATGGAAAGGAGTCCGTCGCGCTGTCGCAGCGCATCGAACTGCCGGATCATACGTTCAACGGAATCGCGGTGGTCGCCATCGACCTCGCGTACTTCGATCAGCTCCTGTCTCGCCTCGACGTCGGACCGAACGGGATCAGCGCGATCGTGCGCGCAGACGGCACGGTCCTCGCAAGAAATCCGTCTTTGAACGAACAGCAGATGATCGGCCTGCGCCGCTCGAAGTCCTTCGAGCGGATGGTCAGCAACGAATCGGGCTTCTATTCCGCGCGTTCGAGCATCGACGGCACCGTGCGGCTGTATACATACCAGCGCGTGCCGGGCACGCCGCTGATCGCCGTCGTCGCGCCGGCCGAGCACGACGTGCTGGCGGGCATTACGCGCCTGTCGTGGACGGTCGGCGTGTCGGCGTCAGTGATTAGCGCGGTGTTCTGTGCAGTAGTGTGGCTGTTGGCGTTCGCCTTGCGGGACAATCTTCGCAAGCAGATCCTGCTCACGGACCTCACACGGACCGATCCGCTGACGGGCCTGCGCAACCGCCGCGCACTCGATATCGCGCTGGCAGACGAATGGGAACGGCTGCAGCGCGGCAACGACAGCAGCCTGTCGGTGCTGTTCATCGACGCCGACGACTTCAAGCAATACAACGATCGGCACGGACACGCGCAGGGCGACACGGCGCTGCGCTTTCTCGCCACGTGCATCGGCACGCATACGCGGCGGCGCTGCGATCTCGCCGCGCGCTACGGCGGCGAGGAGTTCGTCGTGGTGTTGCCGGATACGGACGAAAACGGCGCCGCGCAGGTCGCGGAGGCGATTCGCCGCGAAGTCGAACGCAACTGCCTCGACGGGTTTGCGGAAACCGTTCCGGCCTTCACCGTCAGCATCGGCTGCGCGACCGGCCATCGTGCGCGCCCCGCGTCCGTGGATGCGCTGTCGCATCAGGCCGACATGGCGCTTTATCGTGCGAAGCGCGAAGGCAGAAACCGCGTGTGTTGCGCGGAAAGGGGGCTCCTTGATTTCCCCGCAATTTACAGGTGTAGGTCGGCCTAGCTGCAACAAGGCCGAGCGCTCCCCCTAAGACAAACCAGCGATCGACGACACGCGTCGACAATCGCACGCACGATACCTTACATGACGGCCCCAAGCTGCCACGGCACGAACTCGTTGTGCCCATATCCGTGCAGCTCGCTCTTCGACGCCTGCCCCGACGCGGTCGCGAGCATCAGCCGGAAGATCGCTTCGCCGACTTCGTCGACCGACTGCACGCCGTCGATGATCGTCCCGCAGTTCAGGTCGATGTCGTCCTGCTGGCGCTGCCACAACGCGGTATTCGTGCCGAGCTTCAGCGACGGCGACGGCGCGCAGCCGTACGCCGAGCCGCGCCCGGTCGTGAAGCAGATCAGGTTCGCTCCGCCTGCGACCTGGCCGGTCGCCGACACCGGGTCGTAGCCCGGCGTATCCATGAACACCAGCCCGCGCGCATCGACCGGCTCCGCATAGCGATACACGTCGACCAGGTTCGCGGTGCCGCCCTTCGCAACCGCGCCCAGCGATTTCTCGAGGATCGTCGTCAGCCCGCCCGCCTTGTTGCCCGCGGACGGATTGTTGTCCATGCTCGCGTTCATCTGCGTGCAGTAGGCCTCCCACCAGCGGACCCGTTCGAGCAACTTCGCGCCGATGGCCGGCGACACCGCGCGGCGCGTCAGCAGGTGCTCCGCGCCGTAGATTTCCGGCGTTTCCGACAGGATCGCGGTCCCGCCGTGCGCAACGAGCCGGTCAACCGCCGCGCCGAGCGCCGGATTCGCGCTGATGCCGGAATAACCGTCCGAGCCGCCGCATTGCAGCCCGACGACGAGGTGACTCGCATCGACCGGTTCGCGCCGCACCTGGTTCGCGCCTGCGAGCATCGCCTTCAGCTGTTCGATGCCGGCGGCGACCGTGCGTGCCGTGCCGCCCGTCGCCTGGATCGTCATCGTCCTGAGCGTTGCGCCCTCGTGCAGGCCGTGCGCGTCGAGCAGCCCGTCGATCTGGTTGGTTTCGCAACCGAGGCCGACCACAAGCACCGCCGCGAAATTCGAATGCCGCGCATAGCCGGCGAGCGTGCGCCTCAGCAACGCCAGCCCTTCACCCTGCGCGTCCAGTGCGCATCCCTGCCCGTGCGTCAGCGCGACGACGCCATCCACGTTTGGATAATCGGCGAGCGCCTGTGGGTTCACGTCACGGCGGAAGTAGTCCGCGATCGCGCGCGCGGCAGTGGCCGAGCAATTGACCGACGTCAGGATGCCGATATAGTTGCGCGTCGCGACCCGGCCGTCCGCGCGCACGATGCCCATGAATTGCGCCCGGGGTCGCGTCGCTGCCGCCAGCTTCGCATCCGCGCCGAACGCGTGGTCGCGCGTGAATTCGCCGATCGCGAGGTTCTGCGTGTGGACGTGTTCGCCGGCCGCGATGTCGCGGGTCGCGAAGCCGATGACCTGGCCGTAGCGACGAATCGGCGCGCCGGCGCGCAGGTCACGCACGGCAACCTTGTGTCCGGCCGGCACGAGCCCGCGCACGCCGACTCCCGGGGCGAGCGGCATACCGGCAACCAGTTGCCGGCGCGCGATCACGACGTCGTCGTCGGGATGCAGGCGGATCGCCAGCTCGCCCGCGTCGCGCTCGAGCGGTGCTTCGATTGGCGTAACGGCATTCATACAGCGACCTCCGTCGATGCGGCGGCGCACGGCGTAGCTGGGGTCGCCACGCCGTCAATCAGGCGCGGCAGCCGCCACGGGTTCGCGTCCTGCAGCGCGGGTGGCAGCGCTGCGTCCGGATAGTTCTGGTAGCAGACCGGGCGCAGGAAGCGCTCGATCGCGGCGCTGCCCACGGACGTTCCGCGTGCATCCGTCGTCGCCGGGTACGGCCCGCCGTGGACGATCGCGTCGCTGACTTCGACGCCGGTCGGAAACCCGTTGAACAGCAGGCGACCCACGCGCGTCTCGAGCCGCGCGACCAGCTCGCCGTGGCGCATCAGTTCGTCGGTGTCCCCGAGGAGCGTCGCGGTAAGCTGGCCGCGCATCGCGTCGGCAAACGCCAGGAAGTCGCGCGCGTCGTCCAGCTCGACGACGACGGTCGACGGACCGAACACCTCGTCCTGCAACGAACGACCGTCGAGCAGCGCGTGCCGATCCGCCAGAAACAGATGCCCGCCGACGCGCTGGCCGTCCTGCACAGCGACGAGCGTGTCGACCCCGGGTGTCGCACGCAGCACCGAGACACCGCGCGCGAAGTGCTGCCGGATCCCGTCGCCGAGCATCGCCTGCGGCGCGGCGTCGCCGAGCGCGTCGCGCAACTGCGCGACGAACGCGCTGAACGCCGGCGACCGCACGCCGAGCACGAGGCCCGGGTTCGTGCACAGCTGGCCGCAGCCGAGCGTCACGGATGCCGCCAGATCGCGCGCGAGCGCCGCGCTGCGCGTGGCGAGCGCGGACGGCAGCACGAACACCGGGTTCACACTGGACATCTCGGCGAATACCGGAATCGGCTCGGGCCGGGCCTGCGCGAGGTCGAACAGCGCGCGCCCCGCCGCGAGCGAGCCGGTGAAACCGACCGCCTTGATCGGCGCCGCCTGCACGAGCGCGGCGCCGGCCGCCGCCGTGCCGTAGACCAGATTGAACACGCCCGCGGGCAGCCCGACGCGCTCGACCGCACGCGCGACCGAATCGGCGACGTATTCCGACGTCGCCATATGGCCGGGATGCGCCTTCACGACGACCGGGCAGCCGGCCGCCAGCGCCGACGCGGTATCGCCGCCCGCGACCGAGAACGCGATCGGGAAATTGCTCGCGCCGAACACCGCGACCGGGCCGACGCCGACGCGGTACTGGCGCAGGTCGGCACGCGCGAGCGGCAGGCGCGCCGGTTGCGCTTGGTCGATCCGTACGCCGAGAAAATCGCCGCGACGCACGGTGGCCGCGAACAGCCGCAGCTGGTTGCTGGTGCGCGTGCGCTCGCTTTCGAGCCGAGCCGCCGGCAGCGCCGTCTCACGGCGGGCTTCGGCGATGAACGCGTCCCCGAGCGCATCGATCCCGTCGGCGATCGCGTCGAGCAGCGCGGCGCGTGCGGCGGGCGACGTGGCGCGCAGCACCGGGAACGCGCGTGCCGCCGCGTGCGCGGCGTCCGACACTTCGTCGGGCGTCGCGTCGCGATAGCTGACTGCGTGTCGCTCGCCGGTGATCGCGTCGACGCTGTACAGCGGCTCGCCTGCGCCGCGGCGCTGGCCATCGATATGGTGAAGTCCGGAAAGGCTCATGAGTAGGGTCCGAAGTGCAGGAAGAACAGAGTGGGTGTCACGCCGCCTCGGACGAACCGAGCGTCGCCGTGCGTGCACGGCGGGCCTGCGCGCCGATGCTCATCAGCAGCAGCACGCCGACCCCGCCCGCTATCGCGAGCGCGAGCATGCCCGCCTGCCGGCTGTGGAAGGCCGTCTCGACCGCCGTCTTGAGGGTCGGCGCGATGAAGCCGCCGAGGTTGCCGAGCGCGCCGATCAGCGCGATGCCGCTGGCGGCCGCGGTGCCGCTCAGGTACGCGGTCGGCAGCGTCCAGAACAGCGGCTGGACGACAACGAAGCCGATCGTCGCGCAGCAGAACGCGAGCAGGACCGGCGCGAGCGCATGGCCGAGCGTCGACAGCGCGATGCCAGCGGCCGCCATCGCCAGCATGGCGATCGCGAACTGGCGATGCCGGCCGCGCGCGTCGGCCATGCCGGTGACCGGACGCAGCGCCAGCAGCGCGCACAGCCACGGGATCGCGGTCAGCAGGCCGACCTTCGCGCCGATGGCGGTGCCGGTCAGCTCCGAGATTCGCGTCGGCAGGTAGAAGATCACGCCGTACACGCTGACCTGGATCGCGAAGTAGATCGCGACGAAGCGCAGTACCTGCAAGTTGCCGAGCGCGCCGAGCGCCGAGCGCGGGCCGTGGGTGACCTTGTGCTGGTCCTCGGCGGCGATCGCGGCTTCGAGCGCGGCCTTTTCGGCGGCATCGAGCCATTTCGCGTCGCGCGGCTTGCTCACGAGGTAGAAGAACGCGATCACGCCTACCAGCGACGCCGCGAGGCCTTCGATGATGAACATCCACTGCCAGTTGCGCAGCCCGAGCTGGCCGCCCATCACGTCGAGCAGCAGGCCGGACAGCGGACTGCCCAGCACGAGCGCGACCGGCAGGCCGAAGTAGTACACGCCGAGCGCCTTGCCGCGCTGGCTTGCCGGGAACCAGTAGGTCGAATAGAGGATCACGCCGGGCGAGAAGCCCGCCTCGGCGACGCCCAGGATGAAACGCAGTACGTAGAACGACGTCTCGTCGTGCGCGAACATCATCGCGGCCGACGCGAGACCCCAGGTCACCATGATGCGGCTCAGCCAGACCCGCGCGCCGACCCGGTGCAGGATCAGGTTGCTTGGGATCTCGAACACTGCATAGCCGATGAAGAAGATGCCAGCGCCGAGCGCATAGGCGGCGTTGCCGATGTTCGAATCGACCATCAGGGCCTGCTTCACGAAGCCGACGTTCGAGCGGTCGAGCATCGACAGCGCAAACATCAGCGCGAGGAACGGGACCAGCCGCAGGCGGGCCTTGTGCACGGCGCTGGCGAGCGGATCGGGATGAACGGCTTGGGTCTGCATGAGGTGTCTCCGGTGGCGGGCCGCCACGTTGGCGGCCCACATCTGGTGTCGAACGCGCCCGGCCTTCTCGTCGGCGTGCCGGGTCGCAACGGGGGTGTCGCTCAGCGCGACGCGCCGAGCAGGCCGCGCGCGGCTAGGTTGGCCATCAGCGCGCGCACGCCGAATGTCCAAGGTGCGATGCGCTCGCTCGTGCCGACGCGGTTGACCAGCGTGCCGAGCAGGCGGCTCGAGATCGTCACGATATCGCCGGCCTTGTGGGTGAAGCCGCCGCCCGCCGTGTCGCGATCCTCGACCGGCGCGAACAGCGTGCCGAGGAACAGCATCGCGCCGTCCGGGTACTGGTGCGTCGCGCCGATCGCCTGCGCGACGAGATCGAGCGGATCGCGGGTGATCTGGTCCATCGAGCTCGTGCCGTGCAGCACGAAGCCATCCTCCCCTTCGACACGCAGCGCCACCGTCGCGCGCCGCACGTCGTCGATCGAGAAGCTTTCGTCGAACAGCCGCACGAACGGGCCGATCGCGCACGAGCCGTTGTTGTCCTTGGCCTTGCCCAGGAGCAGCGCGCTTCGCCCTTCGAAGTCGCGCAGGTTCACGTCGTTGCCCAGCGTCGCGCCGCGCACGCGGCCGCGGCTGTCGATCGCGAGCACGATCTCCGGCTCCGGGTTGTTCCAGACGGAGCCCGGATGCACGCCGATTGCCGTGCCCGACCCCAGCGACGACAGCACCGGCGCCTTCGTGAAAATCTCCGCGTCCGGGCCGATGCCGACTTCCAGGTACTGGGACCACATGCCGCGCGCGATCAGCAGTTGCTTCAGTTCCTGCGCTTGCGCTGAGCCGGGCCGCAGCGTCGCGAGACGGTCTCCGACCAGCGACTGGATCTCCTCGCGCAACTGCGCGGCGCCGTGCGGATCGCCCTTGGTCCGCTCCTCGATCACGCGCTCGATCAGGCTGCCGGCGAACGTGACGCCCGCCGCCTTGATCACCTGCAGGTCGCATGGCGCGAGCAAGTGCGCGGCGCCGGCGTCTCCTGTGTCGGCCGGCGCGTTCGCCAGCAGACTGTCGAGCGTGCCGATCCACCGCCCCGGCATGCCGCGCACGACGGCAACCGGGTCGTCGCGCTCGAGCAGGTCGCTCATCGTCGGCGCGACATCGGACAGGTCGAACACACCATCTTCCCGCACGGCGACGAGCGCCGGCCCGGCGGGCGTGGACGCGGTGGCCGGCAGCCATGCGCGCCCGACGAGCGTGCCGGCGGCGCCGTCCTCGGGGAGCGTGTTGCGGGCGGTCAGGGCAAGCGGCAGGGTCATCGTCGTCTCCAGGATCGTTGTCAGGGCACGCCGGCCGGCGTCGCGGCGAGCAAAGCGAATGTCAGCCACTTTAGGGACGATTGCCATAACAATCCAATCGCTTATTCAGTAGAATCGATTCCGATCAGTTATCGATATGACCGGGTTTACCTGATGCGCCCCACGACCGTCCCGCCGCCCTCGACCCTCCTTGTCCGCCTGCGTTTCCGCCACCTGCAGTTGCTCGATGTGCTCGGGCGCACCCGCAACCTGCGCATCGCCGCCGAGCAGATGCACATCACGCAGCCGGCCGCCACCAAGATCCTCGGCGACATCGAGGACATGCTGGAAACGCCGCTGTTCACCCGCCTGCCGCGCGAGATGCGCCCGACCGAGCTGGGCCTGTTCGCGATCCGCTACGCGAGCGCCGCCGTCGCCGATCTCGGCCGGTTCGCCGGTGAGTTCGACACGCTGCGCGCGGGCGGACACGGTCACCTGACGATCGGCGCGATTTCCGCGTCGGCGGCGCAGGTCGTGGCCGACGGCATCCGCGACATCCTGCGCGAGCGGCCGCGCCTCGTGGTCAAGCTGGTCGAGCAGAGCAGCGATCAACTGGCCGCCTGGCTCGAAGAGAAGAAGATCGACATCATGGTCGGCCGGCTGACCGAGCCACGTCACCAGGCGATCTTCGATTTCGAGGCATTGGCGGCCGAGCCGGTGTGGGTGGTCTGCGGCCGGCACCATCCGCTGCTCGCGCACGCGCGGCCGGAGTTCGCGGATCTCGCCGCATGGCCATGGGTGCTCTACCCGCCGGCTACCGCGATCCGTCAGCTGTTCGAGGAAACCATTGCCGCTGCGGGCATCCGCTCGGTGGCCGGGATGATCGAGACGTCGTCGATTTTCTCGACGCTGCAACTGCTGCAGTCGAGCGACACGCTGTCGCTGCAACCGCGCGCCGCGGTCGAGAAATACGTCGCCGAAGGGCTGCTTGGCCAGTTGCCGGTGCCGATCCGCCGGTCGATGAGCCGATATGGCGTCGTGACGCGCAAGGGCGAGCGGCCGTCGGAGCCAATGGCTGCGTTTATTGACGCGCTTCGCCGGGCCGTTGGCCGCAAGGCGGAACAGGAGGATTGATCGCCGCGGAAGATCGTCGGGCGTCGGTCGAATCTGTCGACCGCGGTTGGTGCGTCCGAACAGCGTCGGAATTCTCACGGTGAATCACCGCTGTTGAATTTGCTTCGGCAGGTGGGCGGGCAGCCGAGGTGGCAGGTGTCGTGTTGCTGTTGCGGCGGGCACCGAACCGATCCGAACGAACAGAACACGCAGCAGTCAACAGGCCGGAAGCGAATCCGATAAGATAAGTATTCTTATCACAATGCACTGATTTTCATTCAAAACTCGACCGTGAACAAATACACCGGGCAACGCGCCCCCTCCTGCCCGCGACCCGGTATTTGCCGGGCTCGGCATGACGAAACGCGAAGGCACGCAAAAGCACGCAAAGACACGGGAAGACAGCTGACGCATGCAGCGAAACGCGCGAACGAAGTGCTGCTCCGACGCGTCATCCGCGCGTATGTCGCAATTTGCCGTCGATACGCTGCGGCAGCCTCAGCAGGTTGAAGATCGGGCAGACCGCGTCGACCGCCTGATGCAGCGCCCGCAAGATTCAACCGTCGAACGCGTGCCAGCTCATCCGGTAGTCGACTGAAACGACCATTCAGGCCCTTTGCAAAATGTCTGTCGCCTGCTCGGCGTCGGCCAGCGAGTCGAGCGCGAGATAAGCAATGAACTGCGAGCCGAGCACGGCAGCGGATACGCCACGGAGATTAATTCCGCCGTCCGACAGTTTCTGGGTCAGCTCCGCGATGATCCCGAGCTGGTCCAGCCCCATCACACGAATGGAGTGCAGGCTCGCGGTAGGATTGAATCCCACCTGGGTGGCAGCACGGATCTCTTGCTCTCCCTGCAGCGGCGCGACGAATACCACCCCTTTGCCTGGTGCCTCCGGTGCGCGCCGGGCGACAACGAATTGCAAATCCGCGCCCGCATCCCGCAGCGCGTTCAACACGTGTGCAAGACCGCCCGGCTTGTCCTCGATGGTAGCCGCCCAGACGTCAACGCGTTCCACGAGCAGTTCCATGACCCCTCCGAAAAATCGGACCTCGATGAAGACAATCTATGTCGCGTATGACCGGCGAGCAAGTCCGCTTGCGCGAGGGGTGGTATGCAAGCGCGTCCAGGAATCCGATGATTTCTCCGACGGGGGGCGCAAGCCGAGCATGACCGCCTGCCGATGCGGCCATTGAAGCAGCTCGTCGTCTGGAAAGGGCCGCTTTGCTTGCCATCGACGCGAGTTCTGTTCGAACGCATGCTCTCGTTTGCGTTTGCCGTCGAACTCAAACTGTCGTCGACCGCTCGGCGCATGAAGGAGGGAGAGCGCCTCGATTCAAGGCGGCTGATCTGGCATGCACAGGGACATGCACACCGGGAAATCGACGTCTGGACGTCTTGCGAACTCAGCCCGCGCTACGCTTTGTCTGCTTGCCGAGCGCGCTTTTTGTCTTGTAGCTCACGCCGTGTTGCTCGAGATACTCGCGAATCAACTGCCGCACGACTTGCGACGGCGTCAGGTCCTGCTCCGCGCAGAGCATGTCGAACGCCTCTTTCTTGGCGGGATCGATCAGGATGGTCAAGCGTGCGGTTTTCGTTTCCATTGCAGGACGGAGTCGGTAAATATGTTAATTTGATTGTAATGCATCGGCCCTTGCGTACAGCGCCGGAAGGCATTCGGCACACGCGTGTTGATCAGGCTCGGCGACAGCACCTCAGGCAGGATCCGCCGCCGACACGGCGAAGTCGGGTTTCGCTCCACCTTATGCGGGCTCATGACCTGCGGTCAAGCCGATAGAGATAGTCGAGCACGTCGTCGACAACGGGCACGATCGCCAGCGTGACGAGCGCCGCGGCGAGCGGCACGGTCGACACGTAGCCGACATGCTTGAAGCCGATTGCGCCGGCCAGCCCTCCGACGAAGAACGACGCCAGCATCGTTGCGTGAATCCTGAGCTTCGCGCGGTTCGCGATCACCGCCTGCGCGTGCATATCCGCATTCGAGCGATTCCAGTAAAAGAGTTTGCCGAGTTCGATGCCGAGGTCCGTCACGATGCCCGTCATGTGCGTCGTGCGGATTTCCGCCCCCGACAGCTTCGTGATCATTGCGTTTTGCAGCCCCATGATGAAGCACAGCAAGATGACCGTGACCGGCATGAAGAACGCTTCCCACAGCGCGAGATGGCTGCCGAGCAGCCCGAACAGGAGCAGGAGCGCGGCTTCGACCAGCAGCGGCAGCACATACTGGCTCTGCAGGCCGCGGCGGCGCCCCCAGTTGACGAGCACCGCCGAGCAGCCGGCGCCCACCAGGAACGACGCGAGCGAACCCACTCCGGCCAGCACGAGCCGGATGTCGCCCAGCGCCGTCTGATCCGCAATCGCCGACACGATCCCGCTCATGTGGGACGTGTATTGCTTGACCGCGAGGAAACCGCCGGCATTGGTTGCGCCGGCGACAAAGGCAAGCGAAAACCCGAGCTGGCGGTTCGCGGCCGCGCTGCGGTGTTTTCCCGTCAGGCTTCGGAAGTACTGCGCTGGCATAGGATCTTTCCCCATTCGCCCGGATCGGGGGCAACGACGCCCTGAGCAGCGCTCAGCGCGCCGCAACAAACCGCCACGGCCGCCCGTTCCATCTGGAGATTTATGAGATTTTCATGATAACGGCATTATCATACCTTGTTATCCGGATTGGTCTTTCGGTGTCATAATGCGACCAGGAATACGTCGCGGGGGATGCGGCTATTCCAACCCACTCGTCCAACCCGAGCGTACTGGAGACATTCCGGATGGCATCCGTGCCGGTCGTCCATTTCGTCCTGCTGGCCGTGGCCGCGTGGCTCGCGGTCGGCACGCTGGGGTTCGGGGCGCTGCGTCGCACGCGACTGGTGGCCCACGGCCTTTTCCCGCTCGGCGCATTGGTCGGACTGCTCGTCGGCGCGGCGGGCCTCGCCGGCATCTTTGCCGAACCGTCTGTCGCGGTGCTGCCGATCGGGCTTCCCGGCTTGCCCTTTCATCTTCGTCTCGATCGCTTGTCCGGCTATTTCCTGTTCGTGCTCGGCCTCGTCAGCACGGGGATTGGTGCCTTTTCAGCCGGCTACTTCCGCAAGGGTGAAGGATCCCCGCCCGGGCTGATCTGCTTCGAATACCACGCCTGCGTCGCGAGCATCGCACTGGTGTTGATCGCGGACGACGCATACGTGTTCATGGTCGCCTGGGAGATGCTGACGCTGTCCGCGACGTTTCTCGTCATGACCAACCACCGGATCGGCGAGATTCGCCGGGCCGCTTATCTGTATTTCCTGATCTCGCACGTCGGCGCGCTCGCGCTGCTGCTCTGCTTCGGCATTCTGCAGGCGCGCACCGGCGACTACACCTTCGCCAACCTGCGCGCGCAGTCGCTGGATGCCTTCCCCGCGTCGTTCGCCTTCCTGTTCGCGCTCGTCGGGTTCGGCGCGAAGGCCGGGATCTTCCCGCTGCATGTGTGGCTGCCGGAGGCCCACCCCGCGGCGCCGTCGCCGGTCTCGGCACTTCTAAGCGGATTCGTGCTGAAAGTCGGCCTGTACGGCTTGCTTCGCGTCCTGTTCGACCTGTTGCACGTGCAGATCGCGTGGTGGGGCGTGCTGCTGATCATGATCGGCGTCGGCACCGCGCTGCTCGGCGTGGTGTTCAGCACCATCCAGGTCGACATGAAGCGCCTGCTCGCCTATTCGTCGATCGACAACGTCGGCCTGATGATCGTCGCGCTGGGTCTCGCGGTGCTGTTTCGCGCGTACGGGATGACGAGCCTGTCCGCGCTCGCGCTGACCGCGATGCTCTACCAGGTCGTCGCGCATGCGGCATTCAAGAGCTTGCTGTTCCTGGGTACGGGCGCCGTGCTCCACGCCACCGGCGAGCGCAATCTCGGCAGGCTCGGCGGACTGATTCGCTTCATGCCGTGGACCGCGTGGGCTGTGCTCGTGGGTGTCGCGGCCAGCGCGGGCCTGCCACCGCTCAGCGGATTCGTGGCCGAGTGGCTGTTGCTGCAGGGCTTTCTGTTCGCACCGCAGTTGCCGGATTCGGTACTCGCCATGACAGTGCCGATCGCCGCCGCGCTGATCGCCATGTCGGCCGCACTGGCCGGCTACACGATGGTCAAGTTCTTCGGCATCGTGTTCCTCGGGCAACCGAGAGAAGCGAAGCTGAACCGCGCCCGCGACGCGAACACGTGGGAACGGCTTGCGTTCTGCTGGTTCGCGGCCGCCAGCGTGCTGCTCGGGCTGATGCCCGCGCAGTTCGTCAAATTGCTGGATCGCGTCACGCACGCGCTGGTCGGCGCCGGCGTCGGCGCGGACAATCATGGCTGGCTGCTGTTCGCGCCCGTGTCGGCCGCTCGCGCGAGCTACATGCCGGCGGCGTTCATGCTGTTCTTCATTGCATGCTGCGGGCTCGCATGGGTGCTGGTGCGGCGTTTCTATCACGGCCGGCTGCGCCGCGCGGCGCCGTGGGGCTGCGGCTTCCCGTTCACGACCGCGCGAATGCAGGATACGGCGGAAGGCTTCGGGCAGCCGATCCGCGAAATCTTCGCACCGCTGCTGCACATCGAGCGGCAATTGCCGTCGCCATTCGACGCACAGCCGGCCTACCGGGTGTCGGTGACCGATCGCACCTGGTCCGCACTCTACGCGCGCATCGCGGCACTCACGCAACGCACCGCCGACTGGGCGGGTCGCCTGCAGACAGGCAAGATCGCGGTTTACCTGACATACAGTTTCGTCGTGCTGATCGTGCTGCTGATGTTGGTGAGACGATGGTAACCCTGTCCGGCGTCATCTCGCAGACTCTCGAAATCGTGATAGCGATCGCGGCCGCGCCATTGCTCACGGGCTGGGTCAACCAATGCCGCGCCTGGCTTCAGAACCGGCGCGCGCCGTCCATCTGGCAGCCCTACCGGATGCTCCACAAGCTGTTCAACAAGGAATCGGTCATCGCGCACGGCGCGAGCCCCGTGTTCCGCGGCGCGCCCTATGTCGTCTGGGCCGCCATGACGCTCGCGTGCGCGATCGTGCCGACACTGTCGACCGAGTTGCCGCTGTCGCCCGCCGCCGATGCGATCGCGCTCGTCGGCCTGTTTGCGCTCGCGCGCGTCACGCTGTCGCTCGCGGCGATGGACGTCGGCACGGCGTTCGGCACGCTCGGCGCCCGCCGCGAAATGCTGATCGGCTTCCTCGCGGAGCCGGCACTGCTGATGGTGCTCCTGTCGGCCTCGCTGATTACGCAGTCGACGCTGCTGACGAGCATCGTCGCGACGCTCGGTCGCGGCGAGCTCACGATCTATCCGAGCCTGGCGTTCGCCGGCATCGCGTTCACGCTGGTCGCGCTGGCCGAAAATGCACGGCTGCCTGTCGACAATCCGACCACTCACCTCGAGCTCACGATGATCCACGAGGCGCTGATCCTCGAATACTCGGGACGGCACCTTGCGTTGATGGAGTGGGCGGCAAGCCTCAAGCTGTTCGCGTATTCGTGCATCGGTCTCGCGTTGTTCGTGCCTTGGGGCATCGCGAATGCGGGCGATCCGGTTGCGCTGCTGCTGGCGGTGCCGGTGCTCTTCATCAAACTGACGGCAGGCGGTGTCGCGCTCGCCGTGGTCGAAACGGCCAACGCGAAGATGCGCATCTTCCGGGTACCGGAATTCCTGGCGACCGCCTTCCTGCTGGCCGTGATCGGCATGCTCGTCCACCTGCTGCTGGGGGCATGAATGCACGCCTATGCGACACAACTGATCAATTTCCTCGCGGCCGTGCTGCTGATGCTGTCGTTCGCGATGCTGAGCCAGCGCCGGATCCTGTCCCTGATCCATCTCTATACGCTGCAGGGCGTCGCACTCGTGTCGGCGAACCTGATCCTCGGCTTCGTCACGGACGACGTGCACCTGTATGTGTCCGCCGGGCTGACACTCGTGCTGAAGGTCGGCGTGATCCCGTGGTTCCTGTATCGGCTCGTTCGCAGGCTCGACGTCAAGACCGACGTCGAGCCGCTCATCAATATTCCGACCACGCTGCTGATCGGCATCGTCCTCGTGATCGTCGCGTTCAATGTCGCCGCGCCGATCAGCCAGCTCGCGACATCCGTCGCACGCGGCACGCTCGGCATTGCGCTCGCGTGCGTGCTGCTGTCGTTCATGGCGATGATCACGCGCGCAAAGGCCATTCCGCAGGTGATCGGCTTTCTGTCGATGGAAAACGGGTTGTTCTTCGCAGCGGCGGCCGCGACCAACGGCATGCCGATGATCGTCGAACTCGGCATCGGGCTCGACGTGCTGATCGGCATCCTGATTCTGGGCGTCTTCATGTTCCAGATTCGCGAGCAGTTCGACAGCCTGGACATCCATCACCTCGAGAAACTCAAAGATGAATGACGCCCACGTCGTGCTCGCCGTGCTCGGCCTGCCGCTCGCGGGCGCCGCGTGCCTGGCCTGCGTGCGATCGAGCCGGGTCGCGCGCCATCTGAACATCGGCTTCAGCTTCCTGACGTTCGCGGCAACATGGATGCTTGCCGCGCGCACCGTCGAGCACGGCCCGTCGTTCGCATTCGGACGCGCGTTTTTCGTCGATCCGCTCAATGTCTATCTCGTTGCGCTCACGGCGTTCGTCGGCTGGACGACATCGCTGTTTTCCCGGCCCTACATGCAGATCGAGGAGGCCCGCGGCCGGATGACAGCCGCACGGATGCGGCTCTATCACAGCATGTATCAGCTCTTCATGTTCGCGATGCTGCTCGCGCTGCTGACCGACAACGTCGGCGTGCTGTGGGTTGCCATGGAAGCCGCCACGCTCGCCACCGTGTTGCTCGTCAGCGTGTACCGTACCGCCGCGAGCCTCGAAGCCGCATGGAAGTACTTCATCCTGTGCGGCGTGGGCATCGCCCAGGCGCTGTTCGGCACGATCCTGTTGTATCTCGCCGCGAGCCGGCAACTGACCGACGGCGACGCGTTGCTGTGGACGAGCCTGGCCGCGGTCAGGACGCAGCTCGACCCGACGATCGTGTCGATCGCCTTCGTGTTCCTGCTGGTCGGCTACGGGACCAAGGTCGGCCTCGTGCCGATGCATAGCTGGCTGCCGGACGCGCATGCCGAAGGTCCGACGCCGATTTCGGCTGTGCTGTCCGGCCTGCTGCTGAACGTCGCGCTGTATGCAGTGCTGCGCTGCAAGGTGCTGGCCGACGGCGCGCTCGGCAATGGCCTGCCGGGACGGTTGCTGATCGGTTTCGGGCTCGTGTCGGTCCTGATCGCGTCGTTCTCGCTGTTCCGGCAGAAGGACGTGAAGCGCCTGTTCTCGTACTCGTCGATCGAGCATATGGGCTTGATGACGTTCGCGTTCGGGCTCGGCGGCCCGATCGCGACGTTCGCCGGGCTGCTGCACATGACGGTCCATTCCCTCGTCAAGTCGGCGATCTTCTTCGCGGTCGGCCATGCCGCGCAGAAGGCCGGCACGCAGGCGATCGACGGCATTCGCGGGCTGCTGCAGGTCAGCCCGACGGTCGGCTGGGCAATGATGCTCGGCGCGCTTGCGATTCTCGGCCTGCCGCCGTTCGGCGTGTTCGCGAGCGAATTCCTGATCCTGACGACGGCCATGAACACGCTCCCGTGGAGCGCGCCGTTGCTGCTGCTCGGGCTCGCCGTCGCGTTCGCGGCGATCTTCGCGCGCGTGCAGCGGATGGTGTTCGGCGAAACGACGACGGCGACGCCGCTCGAACACCGGCCGGCGCTGCTGCCGGTGTTCGTGCACCTGGGACTCGGCCTGATGCTGGGCCTGTACGTGCCGCCCTATCTGGCGATGTGGTATCGCCAGGCTGCAACGATGCTGGCAGGATAAACGATGCGACTCGACTTGATTCAGGCGAACGGCTCGGCTCGCCTCCGGCACGAGGCAGGCCAGGTTCCGGCTACCGTGGTGGATGTCGACGAACCGCGCTGGCTCGACATCGCGCATACCGCCCGGATGGCGGGAAGCCGGCTCGTTGCGATGTGGGGCGGCGAAACGCCCGAGCGCGCATGTTCGGTCAACGCGGCGTACGAATGCGACGACGGCGTCCTGTGGGTCCGTCTCGCGACAGGGCAGGAACCACGCGCCGACGGCGACTATCCCGATCTCGCGGGCGTGTTTCCCGCCGCAACCCGCATGCAGCGCGCCATTTTCGACCTGACCGGCCTGCGCGAGCGCGATGCGCGCGACACGCGCCCGTGGCTCAATCACGGCAACTGGCCCGGCGACTACTTTCCGCTGCAGAAGCAGGCAACCGGAATCGAGCGATTCGAATCGAGCGAAGCGGATTATCCGTTCGTGCAGGTTGCCGGCGACGGTGTGCACGAAATCGCGGTCGGGCCGATTCACGCCGGCACCATCGAGCCGGGCCATTTCCGGTTCTCCGTCGTCGGCGAGAAGGTGCTGCGGCTCGAGGAACGACTCGGCTATGTGCATCGCGGCGTAGAGCGGCTGTTCGAACGGACGGCCGCATCGAACGGTCATCGCGTGGCGGGCCGGATCGCCGGCGACTCGACCGTCGCGTTCTCGTGGGCCTATTGCATGGCGCTCGAGCAGGCATGCGGCACGGCCGTGCCGGCGCGTGCGCTGGCGCTGCGTGCACTGCTGCTCGAGCGCGAGCGCATCGCCAATCACCTCGGCGACCTCGGCGCGCTCGGCAACGACGCCGGATTCGCGTTCGGTCTCGCGCAGTTCTCGCGGCTCAAGGAGAACTGGATACGGGCCAACGACGGCGTCTTCGGGCATCGCTACCTGATGGACCGGATCGTGCCGGGTGGGCTGGCCGTCGACATTGATCCGGAGGACGCGGCCGTCCTCACCGAACAGTGCGAACGCATCGCGCGCGACGTGCACGTGATGCGGAAGATCTACGAGGACCAGTCCGGGCTGCAGGACCGGTTTCTCGGCACCGGCCGATTGAATGCCGACGTTGTCGCGCATTTCGGCGTGCGCGGCCTGGCCGCCCGCGCCAGCGGCCAGACATTCGACGTGCGCGCGAACCTGCGGCCGGCCCCTTACCACGACCTGGCCGTCAAGGCGGCAAGCGATGCGCGCGGCGACGTTGCCGCGCGGGTCGCCGTGCGATTTGCCGAAATCGACGAATCGCTGCGCCTGATGGCTGACCTGCTGGCGAATCTTCCGGAAGGGCCGATCGCCAGCGGCGTCACGCCCGCGGCGGCACCATCCACGGGAGTCGGCTGGGTGGAGGGCTGGCGCGGCGATGTATTCGTCGCGCTCGAGACAGCCGCGGGCGATGCCATCGCGCGCTGCCATTGCCACGATCCGTCCTGGCAGAACTGGCCGGCGCTCGAGCACGCGATCATCGGCAACATCGTTCCCGATTTCCCGCTGATCAATAAATCGTTCAACCTGAACTACGCGGGGCACGACCTCTGATGTGGCAACTCATCCGTCAATTCGCGCGCACAGAATTTCCCGACGAACCCGTGCCGGCCACCGAAGCCGCCTGGCGACACGAGGCGCAGCAGATTCGTCAGGACATTCTCGACCTCCTCGGCCGCGCATTGTGCATCCGGCAGATCGACGCGGGTTCGTGCAACGGTTGCGAACTGGAGATCCACGCGCTGAACAACCCGTACTACAACATCGAAGGGCTCGGGATCAAATTCGTCGCCAGCCCGCGCCATGCGGACCTGCTGCTCGTGACCGGACCCGTCACGCTGAACATGAAGGCCGCCGTGCTCGCCGCGTACGACGCCACGCCGGCACCGAAACTGGTCGTCGCAGCCGGCGAGTGCGCGTGCACGGGCGGCATCTTTGCCGACAGCTATGCGGTGTGCGGTCCCGTTTCGTCGGTCCTGCCGGTCGATGTAACCATCCCCGGATGCCCGCCCCCTCCGATCGATTTGCTGCGCGGCATTTTGACCGCTTGCCGATCACGCGAGGATTGAAGCGGATGCCCGTGGCAATCCTTCAGTCGGGCGATGAGGCCCGGATATCCGGAGCCATGACGTCGTCTTGTTCGAACGCAAGCCGGTCCCGGCGCAAAGCGACAGAACGATCCGCGCGCGAACGGAAACGGGATGCCCACACGCTTCGCGCCGCACGATATCCCTGCAACTTTTATTGAGGCGAAGGAAAAACTGTATGGCTGAAAAAGGTAAAGACCAGATCGTTCGTGCGTTCCGCGCAGTCTTCCTGGCGTTTCTCGGCGTCAACAAACGAAAAAATCTCGAAGCGGATGCAACGCAGCTCAACCCCTTCGCTGTCGTCATTGCCGCATTCGTTGCGCTTGGCGCATTCATTGCGCTGCTGTTGTTAGTCGTTCATTGGGTCGTCGGTTGACGGTTCGCCGCAACGAATGGGCGACGCCGCGCGCGCATCTCGGGCTTCCGTATTCGCCGAACCCGAACGCGCACGCGGCGTGAACATCGGTCGCTTCGATCTGCCGGCAGCCGCACGCACATTCACGCGGCAGCGTGCGTGGTGCGCCGGTCGACGCTCGCGCGAATGCCGCGCATCACCGCCCGATCGGCAGCCCCGTCGGTTCGATCCACCCGAGCCGGTACGCGATCAGCAGCGACAGGAACAGCGTGATCGACAATCCGACGCGCGCCGCCAGCGACCATGCCATCCGCTTGCTCCCGCCGCGGTCGTGATTCATGAAATACAACGCGAAAACCAGGCTTCCGATAATCATCACGAAAGCCGCCGAAACCAGCGCAATCTTCATTGTTTGTGTTCCTCCAGACCCGAATCGGCCTTCAGCAGTTCGGCCAGCCCTTGCCGCTCGGCAGCGACGTCGGCGACGCCCGACGCCGGCCAGTCCAGCGCCACGCCATTACCCAGCGAATCGCGCACGAGCGTCTGGTAACGCCGGTCGCTGATCCTGCCCTGCTCCATCGCTTCCGATATCTCATGCCGAAACGGTAGCGGAAAGCTCGCGTATCCGCGCGACAGCGCCGCATATTGCCGCGCGTCGATCTCTTTCGACGACGGCACGACGGCCCACACCACGACGGCCACGATGGCTGCGAAGGGAATCGCCGTGTAGCGAAGAACGAACTTGATCGGAGTCATGAGGCGGATATCGAAGTAGCGGCGAAGTAGCGGCACACGCGGCCCGTGTGGAGCCGGAAGCAGGACAACCGGTCGCGCGGACGACGTAGCCGCCCGGACAAGCCGGGGCCGGCCGTGCCGGCCGACATTGTACTTAAAGCGACTAACAGAGCATGATAATCTCGTTATCACATTTTGCGGATGATGCGAGCACCCGGTGCCTTGGGCGGACGGACCGCGCGGCGTGACGCTCGCGGCCATGCCCGTGATCGACGACCGGTTCGCGTGACGCGAACGCCGGTGTTGAATCCGCGCGCACCGCAATGGCGCATTCGGACATGACACCGAAAGCGAATGGATTATAATTTGATTAACATATCGACCACCCCTGCCTCACGATGGAAACGAAAACCGCCCGCCTGACCGTCCTGATCGACCCTGCCAAGAAAGAAGCGTTCGACATGCTCTGCGCGGAGCAGGATCTGACGCCGTCGCAAGTCGTGCGGCAGTTGATCCGCGAGTATCTCGACAAACACGGCGTCACGTACAAGACCAAGAGCGCGCTCGGCAAGCGGGTGAAGTAAGCGCGGTCGAACCCACGGCGCCGTCACGCGCAGATTTCCCATCGGGCATGTTCACGCGCGCGCCAGACGAGCCGTTCGGGATCAATGCATTCCCCTGCCTTCATGCGCCGGGCGGTGGCCGACAGCTTGAGCTCGCCGGCCGATCCGAACCCCAGTGCGCGCTCGAGCAGGATCCGCAGCGACGGCAGCGGATTGCCGTTCTTCCAGGCGAACGCGATGAAGTTGTTGTCGTCGCCGCACGGCACCAGTGCGTATGAATCGTCGAACACCGTGCGCAGTTGCTCGAGATGCCGCGGCAACGCCGGATCGTCGTCCATGAAATTGATCGCGAGCACGCCCGTTTCGCTCAACCGTGCACGACACGCATCGAGAAAGGCGGTGCCCGTGCAGCGGCCCCGCATGCCGTCGGCGACGAACGCGTCGTGCAGGATCACGTCCGCCCGAACCTCCGGCCTTGCCACGTAGTCGGCGCCGTCCGCGCAGACCACCGCGAAGCGCGCGTCGTCTTGCGGAATCCTGAACACGTCGCGCAGCGCGATCACCTCCGGGTTGATCTCGACCGCGTCGATCGCCGCGCCGGGCAGTTGCCGATAGCAGTATTTCGCGAGCGATCCGCCGCCGAGCCCGATCATGCAGATGCGCGCGGGCACCGGCTGCAGCAGCAGGAAACCCATCATCACGCGCGTATAGCCAAGTTCGAGCCTGACCGGATCCTTCAGCGACATGAAGCTCTGCGTGCCGAAGTGGTCGAAGTGCAGCGACACCGCGTGTTTCGTCTCGAGCACGAACGGACGGCCGTCGTTCAACGGCATCGCCAGGAACCGCAGGAACGCGTCATAGGAAATTCGATCCTCGCTCATGCTCGGCAGGCCCGGTTGATCGGAGAGTCGTTCGTACCGCGTGCGGTCATACCTTCTTCAGATAGCAGGCCTTCAGCATGAAGCCGCCCATGTCGGTCTTGCAATCGACTTCGTGATCGCCGCCGACGAGACGGATGCTCTTGACCTTGGTGCCCATCTTCAGCGTGATCGACGAACCCTTCACGCGCAAGTCCTTGATCAGCACGACCGAATCGCCGTCCGACAGCACGTTGCCGTTCGCGTCCTTGACGACGTCGCCCGCCGGTTCGTCACCCGCTTCGGCGCCGGCGCCGGCCGACCATTCATGACCGCAGTCCGCGCACACGTACAGCGTGCCGTCCGGGTAGGTGTTTTCCATCGCGCATTGCGGGCAGGCGGGGGCGGCGTTCATTGCAGCTTCCATTCAGTGGGAGTTCGGGTCAATCGATAAAAAATGCCGGGCATGCAAGCGCGCGGCCCGGGCTGCGCGTGCCGCGCAGCCGTCGACAGACCGACGGGCCGCGCATCACGCACACAACATTATAATGCAATACACATAAACCGGCTGCCGTATTATAATCACCCACTTTCGATCATTCGCCGGACTTGATGGCGGTTTCACTGAGGATGTCGACATGTTCGAGATGAATGATGCCCCGGCGCCGGGCGCGCAATGCCCGGCGCCCTGTCGGGAAGCCGCATTCCGCGCACGCCCGCCGTGCTGCCGGCCGGCCATTGCACGCCGTTCCGGCAACTTTCCCCGAGGCTGATCCGCATCGTGGCAACCGTTGTCTACGTTGAAATCGGCGCCGCGTGGAACCGCAGCCGCGCGATGACGTCGCGCGACGCGATCGTCGCGGCGGCACACCGCTTCGAAAGCGACATCCTGCTGCTCGCCAACGGGCTCAGCGGCAGCGCGAAGGACGCAACGGCCATCGCGGCGCTGCAGATGCATGGCGGCACGTCCGCGCAGGTGCTCGCCACCGGCCCCGACGAGGAAGCCGCGCTCCAGGCGCTGCTGCCTTTGCTCCAGGCGGGCTGACACCGCGTCGCCCGATCCCACGGCCTCGTGCCGTTCACCCTGAATCACCACTCTCCGAGGAAGCGATGAACGACAACGTCATGTCCAGCACCCCCAACCTGTCGGCCTCCGCAATCTGGGCGCTCGAGCGTCTCGCCGATGTGCGCTACGGTCGCGATGCGCCGGCGCTCGGCTGGTCGGTCGCGCAGGAACTCGTCGGCGCGGGCTTCGTCAGCCATGCCACGAATGGCCGCTCCGGCGCGTCGATCACCGCGCACGGGCGCAACTTCCTGAAGAGCCGGAAGTAGGCATCGCCGGCACGGGCGCGATGCCGCTTCATGCGAAGCGCGCGAGCGCGCCCATGTTCTCCGGGAAGAAGCTCGCCAACAGTCCGCCGCGCGTGACTTCCGAAACACGCTGCCGCCGAATGCCCCGCATTCGTTGAGCGCCCGGCGCCACGCTCAGGCCGCGAGGTCGTCATGCGGTCGCTCGGCCGTGCCTGCGCCGTCGGACGTTCACGGCGATCATCCACTCGCACGCGATCGCAATCCCCGAGGTACACGGGGATTTGCGGCCGCGCCGGGTTTCCGCGGTATCGTACGGGGCCCGAGGGCGGCGCACAGCGCCGCCCTCGCCTTCCTTTCCCCATGGAACGCCCGATGACATCCAGCGCCCTGCCGCCCGTCACGTCCCCGCCCGTGCTCGACACCCCTCGCCTGATCCTCGCAGGCCATCCGCTCGGCGACTTCGACGCGCTCGCCGCGATGTGGGCCGAGCCGGACGTCGTCGCGCACATCTTCAACGGCAAGCCGTCGGCGCCGCGCGACTCGTGGATGCGGCTGCTCGCGTATCGCGGGCTGTGGCCGCTGCTCGGCTACGGCTATTGGGCAATTCGCGAGAAGGCATCGGGCCGCTACGTCGGCGATCTCGGCTTCGCCGACTTCCACCGCGCGGTCGCGCCGTCGATTCGCGGCGTGCCGGAAGCCGGCTGGGCGCTCGCGAGCTGGGCGCACGGCAAGGGCTATGCGACCGAAGCGCTGTCGCATGCGCTCGGCTGGCTCGATGCACAGAACCGGTTCGAACGCAGCGTGTGCCTGATCGCGCCGACCAACGTCGCGTCGATCCGCGTCGCGGAGAAGTCCGGGTATGCCGATCCGGTGCGGATCCGCTTCAACGACGCCGATTCGCTGCTGTTTTCGCGCGTGTGCCGATAAGCGCGATACCGCGCTCCGGCAGCAGCGCCGCGGCTAGCGTGCGCGGGTCGTCTCTCCTTGAGGAGGCGGCGTCGCACCGACCGTAGTCGTACCCGCCGCCGCGCAGGCCGTCTGCCATCTGCCGCCCAGCGCGTTGTACAGCGCGACGAGATCGGTCGTCGTCTGCAACGCACCCTGCACCGCCTGCTGCCCCTCCGACCATTGCCGCTCGGCGTCGAGCACGTCGAGGAACGGTGACAGCCCCTTCCGGTAACGATCGCGCGCGAGTTCCAGCGCACCCTGCTCGGCCTTCACCGCGTCATCGAGCGCGGCCGCGCGCGTCTGGTCGGTGCGGTAGACGGCCAGCGCGTTGCCGCCGGTATTTGCGTAGTCGGCGCCTCCCTGGTCGCGCGTCGCGAGCCACCACGCGAGTCCTGCGGTCACCAGCGCGAACACCACCGCGCCGACGATGATCAACGGTTTCCTGCCGGGCCACCAGCGTTCGCGCTTGCCTTTTCCGTTGTCGCCGCCGCCATCGCCACCGGTGCGGCCGCCGCGATCGTCGTGCGGATGGCCGTCGCCTCCGCCGCCGCCCGGCGCGTCCGTGTCGAGTTCGCCGTGGCGACCCTCTCCGGTGTGCCCACGGTTGCCGCCGTTGCCGGCGCGGTAGACGGTCGGGGATACAAGCCCGGTCGATGGCCCGATCATAGACGACGCAGCGTTCGCGTATGGCGCCGGGAAACCGGTCGACCACGCCGGCGTGCCGCGTCGTCCCGGGGTGAGCGCGCGCCGGAACCCGACGCGCGATCGCTCGTCAACGGACAACGGAAACAGGATCGCTTCAGGCATGAGATATCGCTCAAGGCGGCACTCGCGTGCGGCATTGCACGCGCCTGCCTCGAGCGTGTACACAAGCAAACGACGCGCCCGGCCGACGTGTCGTACGACGGATGCCGCCGGCACGCGCAATGCACGGCGTGATCCGATCATCAAGGAGACCCGCCCCGATGACACAAGCGACCTCCCTCGACACCGACTCGCAAGGACAGGACCGCGGCGACAGCACGCCCGGCCCCGAAGGCAAGCGCCACGGCACGGACACGCCGCCGCCGCGCAGCGCGCACGACCCCGCCGAAGGCAAGCCGGCCCCCTCCGACGACGACGCGTCGGCGCCTCGACCCGACGAACGGCCACACCGGACGCCGGCGCGCGAACGAAATGACAAGCGCTTGAAAATTCCGGGAGCGGCGAACTCCGTCGGCAACGAGACGCCGGGCGTGAAAGCGGATGCGTGCGTCGCCGCCGCCGCCGCGCGAACAGTGCGGTACGGAACTCGCCTTCTGCAAGCGGGTTTACACATCGACGTTGCGCGATGTGTGCTACCCCAGCACGTGCGTGTCCGTGTCGTGGGCGGGAATGCGGCTGACCGTTAGTTGCGATTTTGAGATTGCGCCGAAATCCGGAATGCCCGCCGGAAATCCCGACGCGCGGCGGTTCGCTGTCCGCACCGCCTGCACGAGCGCAGCCGCCGCAACGTAACCGACGGCAGCGCGCACACCGCGTCATGCCCTGCGCTCACGGCGTCGCGCCGTGCGCCTTCTGCCAGCGCTCCATCAGCGCGATCTCGTCGCGCTGCGCGGCAACGATCCGGCTCGCGAGCTTGCGCAGCATCGGATCCTTTCCGTATTTCAGCTCGACCTGCGCCATGTCGATCGCGCCCTGATGGTGCGGCGCCATGTGCGACACGAAATCGCGATCGGCGTCACCCGTGTAGCGCGCGCCCTCCATCGCGTCCATCATCCTGCGGTCGGCGCGCTTGTACGCTTGCGTCGATGTATCGGGAACGATCGCGGCGTCGGGCGGGCGAAGCTGGCCCCAGGCCGGCGCTACGGCTGCCGCGACGGTCGCGGCCAGCAGCGCGTACGCGGCACAGTGGCGGTTCGCGCGCGCCGGGCGACGAGTGAATGGATGCATGTCGAGGCTCCTCGATGAATGAAAGACAGGGGCGGCACATGTCGCGCGGCGGCCGGCGTTCACCGCCACCGCGCGCGCGCCTGCGCGTCGCCGCGCGCCACCAGCGCGCGGATGCGATCGGCCGTGCGGCACGCGATCGCCTGGATCGTCAGCGACGGGTTCACGCCGCCGACGGTCGGAAACACCGAGCCGTCGCAGACCCACAGGTTCGGGATGTCCCAGCTGCGACAGTCGGCATCGACGACGCTCGTCGCCGGGTCGTCGCCCATGCGCGCGGTGCCCGCGAGGTGACACGTGTCGTCCTGTTCGTGCCAGATGTCGCGCGCGCCGGCGGCTTCGAGCGAGTACCCCATCTGCGCGAACGCGTGACGCATCATCCGGCGGTCGTTGTCGTCGTACGAATAGGTGACGCGCGCGATCGGCAACCCGAACGCGTCGCGCTCGTCGGCGAGCGTCACGCGGTTCTCCACGCGCGGCAGCGTCTCGCCGACGATCTTCAGCCCGGCCTGAAAGTTGTAGCGCGCCATCTCGCGCTTGAGCGCGTCGCCCCACAGCCCGCGCCCGGCGAGCTTCCTCGCCCACTCGATCGGCAGTGGCCCCTGGCTCATCCAGCAATAGCCGCCGAAGAAGTCCTTGCCTTCGTCCGCGTAGTTCCAGTGCTCGGTGATCGACAGCGACGGCGGACCCTTGTACCAACGCACTTCGTCGTCCATCGTCCCCCACGACGCCTGGTTCAGCTGCGCCATCATGTAGCGGCCGACGAGGCCCGTGCTGTTGGCGAGCCCCTGCGGATGGCGTCCATTCGCGGACAGCAGCAGGAGCCGCGGCGTCTCGATCGCGTAACCGGCGACGACGACGTTGCGCGCGCGCTGGAAATGCGTGCGGCCGTCGCGCCGGTAATGCACGCCGGTCACACGGTCGCCTTCGGCCTCGATCCGCAGCGCCATCGCGAGATCGCGCACTTCGGCGCCGGCCGCGACCGCGCGCGGAATCCACGTGACGAGCGCGCTCTGCTTCGCGTTGGTCGCGCAACCGGAGATGCAGAAGCCGCGATACACGCACGGATGCGCGCGGCCGCGCGGGGCGGACAGCGTCGCGAGCGGCGTCGGCGTCCAGTCGATGCCGAGCGCCTCGGCACCGCGCGCGAGCACGAGCGCGGCCGCGTTCAGTTCGTGCGCACGGTACGGATAGCGCGGGCGCGGCGGCCCCCACGGGTAATGGACCGGCCCGCTGATCTTCAACGCCTGCTCGACCTCGCGGTAGTAACGCCACATCTCGCGCCAGTCGAGCGGCCAGTCGACGCCATAGCCGAGCGCCGTGCGCGAGCGAAACCACTCGGGCCGGAAACGCAGCGACACCATCGCGAAATGCACGGTGCTGCCGCCGACCGCGCGCCCGCTGTTGTTGCTGCCGAGGGTCAGCGGATTCTCGCCGTCGCAGATCCGCTCTTCGGTCCAGAACAGCTTGTGCTGGTGCGCTTCGTCGGACGCGAATTCCTCGAGCGGCCGCCACCAGGCGCCCGCATCGAGCGCGACGACCGAGAAACCGTGTTCGGCAAGCCGGCACGCCAGCGTGCCGCCGCCCGCGCCGGTGCCGACAATCACGAAGTCGACCGGGTCGTCGGCGCGGAACATCCGCATCGGCGACCAGCCGCCGACGCGCAGCGGGTCGGGCGCACGGCCGTCGCAACCGCGCGGCTTGCCGGCGGATAGCGGATCGTCAGCGGCCATCGCGATCGCCCTCCCCGTCCACCTGCGCTTCCCACGGATCGCGCCGGTTGAAATCCATGCGCACATAGCCGCGCGGGCTCGCCGGTCCGCCGAACCCGATCTCGTTCCATGCGAACGGGTGGCTGTAGTACGCGGCGCAAAGGTCCATCAGCACGCGCTTCGCGAAGAACGTGCGCGGGTCCATGCCGGCCCACGCGGATTCGACGGCCCTGTCGATCCTGCCGTGCTGGACCGCATCAAGCAGCGCATCGGCGTCTTGCGCGTCGAGCGACGCGAACGGGCGATCGTGCGCATGGCGCGCCATCGCGTCGAGCGCGGCGAGGCCCGTGTGCCACGCCGCACGCAGCGGCGGCAGCCGCGCATCGCGAAAGCCGTCACCTTCGTCGGTCGCGAGCCGTGCGTCGAGCAGCGCCGCAGTGGGCACCGACCCGACGACGCCCTTCCGCTGGGGGACGATCCGCTCGCATAGCGCACCGAGGGTCACGAACTGTTCGGCATCGAGATGACGCGGCGCGCTCGCGGCGACGCGCAGCCGTGCGTCGATCGCGCTGCGCGTCGCGTCGTTCCACGACGGCGTATCGCGCTTCGCGAGCACGTCGTATCCGGAATAGCTGGGCAGCGCGACCGGCTTGTCGTTCGGATGCTTCATCGCGCCTCCCGTTCGGCGAGCGCGGTCGCGGCGAGGCCGGCGATCGCGAGTGCCGTGAAGCTCGGCGGTGCCGGCAGCGGTGGCCCCGACAGCACGTTCTGCGACCAGTTGCGCCAGCCGCCCATCTGCCGTGCAACGCCGCGCGCGTGGAACGCGACGCCGACGAAGCCGAGCACAGCCGTCGCGCGCATCCACCAGCGGCAGACGCGCCGGTCGGCGGACGGGCGCGACAGCGCGAGCTGCGCGGCCGTCAATGCAGCCACCGGCGGCACGACGAGCGGCACGAACATCGCGCGATGCTGGAACGCGCCGCGAAAGTGCAGCAACCCGACTTCGCCGAGCGTGCCGACGAGCCCCGCGGCGACCAGCGCGGCCAGCGCGCGGCCGGCCGGCAGCCCGGCAAGGCGCGGCGCGTCGGCCGGACACGCGCGCAGCCGCTCGCCGGCCGCGCCGAGCAGGCCCGACAGCAGCAGCGCGAATGGCGCGCCGAGTGGCGCACCGTAGAACAGGTTGTGCCAGCTGAACCCGCCCGGCCGCTTCGTCACGTTGTACACGTGGAACGCGGATCCGGCGATGCCTACCGCGGCCGACGCCACGTGCACCGCGTCGCGCAACCGATGGCGCTCGGGCGTGTCGTCCGCGTGGCCGTGCACGCTCGCGAGCACCGACAGCGTCGACGACACCAGCGGCGCGATCATCGCGCGGTTGTGGATCGTGCCGCGATAGTGCTCGACGCCGCTGTCGGCGAGCACCGAGCCGGCGAGCAGCAGCGCGCTGCGGTTCAGCAGGCGTGCGGCATCGGCCAGCAACGTGTCGTGCTCGGCCGCGCGGTGTCGGGGGTGTCGCATCGTGCCTCCTTCGTCGTGACGGACGTAGCGGTCGTACCGCGCCCCGGATTCAAAGCGCGAAATCCGCGACGTCGGCCGCGCGCAATTCCAGGCCGAGCCCGGGGCGCGCGGCGTCGATTTCCAGTGCGCCGTCGACGAGCGTCGGCGCGCCGTCGAACATCATTCGCTCGATCCGCACGTGATCGTGAAACCACTCGACGTGGCGCATGCGCGGCGCGACGCAGCCGACGTGCCGGTGCAGCGCCGGCGCGCAATGCGCGGACAGGTCGACGTGATGCGCATCGGCGAGCGCGGCGGCCGCGAGAAAGCCGCTCACGCCACCGCAGCGCGTCGCGTCGGCCTGCAGCACGTCGACCGCGCGGCCTTCGAGCAGGCGCCGGAAATCGTCGGGCGTATACGCGTACTCGCCGGCCGCGACATCGACCCTCGCACCGACGTGCTCGCGCACGAACCGCAGGCCGTCGACGTCGTCGCTGCTGACCGGTTCCTCGAACCAGCGGATCGCGCAATCGCCCACCGCCGCCGCGAACGCGAGTGCGGTGCGCGGCGCATACGCGCCGTTCGCATCGACGAACAGCTCGACGTCCGGGCCGAGCGCGTCGCGCGCGACGCGCACGCGCGACGGATCGCGCGCATCCTGCACGCCGATCTTGATCTTGCATGCGCCGATGCGTTCGCCGCGCCAGCCGTCGAGTTGCGCGGCGAGCGTCGCGTCGTCGTAGGTCGTGAAGCCGCCGCTGCCGTATACGGGCACGCGTTCGCGCAGGCGGCCGAGCAGGATCGCGAGCGGCACGCCGGCGAGCTTCGCCTTCGCGTCCCACAGCGCGACGTCGAGCGCGGAAATGGCGGTCGCCGCGAGGCCGGCACGCCCGACGTTGCGCACCGCGCGCCACAGCGCATCGACGGCAGCCGGGATGTCGACGAGCGGCCGGTTGCGCAACACGTCGGCCAGCAGCGACATCGCGAGCGGCGCGGCGCTCGCATCGGTGTACGTATAGCCGAGCCCCGTCACGGGCCCCGCGTCGATCTCGACGACGACGATCGTCGTCGCATGCCATGCATAGGTGCCGTCGGCTTCGGGCCGGTCGGTCGGCACGCGGTACGCGCGGGCGCGCACGTCGTCGATCGCCGGTGCGTCGGAAAGTGCCATCGTTGGTTGCGCTCCGGATTGCTTGCTTTTTGCCTGCAGCACCCGCGTGCAACGCCCGTGCCCGGCGCCTTCGCACGGCACGCGCCTTGCGCGACGCCCGGCAACGCCGCGCAAGCCGACGGTCTGTGCGCGGCTTATCGGCTCATCCCGAACCAAGGAGAAACGGCATGGCGACAGTGGCGGATTTCATCGTCGAGCGGCTGTACGACTGGGGCGTGCGCCGCATATACGGCTACCCGGGCGACGGCATCAATGGCTTCTTCGGCGCGCTCAGCCGGGCCGAAGTCAAGATCGAGTTCATCCAGGCGCGCCACGAGGAGATGGCGGCCTTCATGGCATCCGCGCATGCAAAATTTACAGGCGAGCTCGGCGTATGCGTCGCGACCTCGGGCCCCGGCGCCGCGCACCTCGTGACCGGCCTGTACGACGCGCGGCTCGATCACATGCCGGTGCTCGCGATCGTCGGCCAGCAGGCGCGCGCGGCGCTCGGCGGCCACTATCAGCAGGAAGTCGATCTGCCGGCGCTGTACAAGGACGTGGCGGGCGCTTTCGTGCAGCTTGCGGTGGTGCCCGGCCAGGTGCGCCACCTGGTCGACCGTGCGGTGCGCATCGCGCTCGGCGCGCGCACGGTCACCGCGCTGGTGCTGCCGAACGACCTGCAGGAACTGGACTACGTGCCGCCGAAGCGCGCGCACGGTACCGTGCATTCAGGCGTCGGCTACACGCCGCCGAAGGTGGTGCCGTACGCCGACGACCTGCAGCGCGCCGCCGACGTGCTGAACGCGGGCTCGAAGGTCGCGATGCTGATCGGCGCCGGCGCGCTGCGCGCGACCGACGAGGTGATCGCGGTGGCCGACCGGCTCGGCGCGGGCGCCGCGAAGGCGCTGCTCGGCAAGGCCGCGCTGCCGGACGATCTGTCGTGGGTGACCGGCTCGATCGGGCTGCTCGGCACCAAGCCGAGCTACGCGTTGATGACCGAATGCGACACGCTGTTCGTCGTCGGCTCGGGCTTCCCGTATTCCGAATTCCTGCCGAAGGAAAGCCAGGCGCGCGGCGTGCAGATCGACCTGAAGGCCGACATGCTGAGCCTGCGCTACCCGATGGAGGTGAACCTCGTCGGCGACAGCGCCGAGACGCTGCGCGCGCTGCTGCCGCTGCTGAAGGCGCGCAGCGACACCGGCTGGCGCGACCGGATCGCGAAATGGAATGCGGACTGGCACGAAACACTGGCCGCGCGCGCGGCCGCGAAGGCTAGCCCGGGGCGCGGCGTGAATCCGCAGCGCGCCTTCACGGAGCTGTCGCCGCGGCTGCCCGACGACGTGATCCTGACGAGCGATTCGGGGTCCTGCGCAAACTGGTATGCGCGGGACCTGATGATCCGCCGCGGGATGATGGGCTCGCTGTCCGGCGGACTCGCGTCGATGGGCGCGGCGGTGCCCTACGCGATCGCCGCGAAGTTCGCGTATCCGGTGCGCCCGGTGATCGCGATGGTCGGCGACGGCGCGATGCAGATGAACAACATGGCCGAGCTGATCACCGTCGCGAAGTACTGGCGGCAATGGCCCGATCCGCGCTGGATCTGCATGGTGCTGAACAACGAGGACCTGAACCAGGTCACGTGGGAGCAGCGCGTGATGGAAGGCGATCCGAAGTTCGACGCGTCGCAGCAGATTCCGAACGTGCCGTACTACCGCTTCGCGACGCTGCTCGGGTTGAAGGGCATCTACGTCGACGATCCGGAACAGCTCGGCGCCGCGTGGGACGAGGCGCTCGCGTCCGACCGTCCGGTCGTGCTCGAGGTGAAGAGCGATCCGGAAGTGCCGCCGCTGCCGCCGCACGTGACGCTGCAGCAGGCGAAGCATTTCGCCGAAACGCTGGTCAAGGGCGACGCGCGCGAAGCGAACGTGATCGTCGAGACCGCGCGGCAGGTGCTGTCGGCCGTGTTGCCGGGCAACGGCGATCATGGCGGCAAGGGAGGCAGGCACGAGTCGTAGCGGATGACGGGTGGGGCGGCACGGCGCGTTCGCGGTGCCGACCTGCCCCGCGCGGTGCGGTGCGGCGCGTCAACCGATATCGACGTCGTCGGGTCCGTCACCCTGCAGCGCGAGCGCCGCGTTGACCAGTCCGACCTGCGCGAGCGTGAACGGAAAATTCCCGCACATGCGCTGCGCCTTCACGTCGTATTCCTCGGCCAGCAGACCGACGTCGTTGCGCAGGCCCAGCAGCCGCTTGAACAGCGCATGCGCATCGTCTTCGCGCCCCTGCATCCGGTACACCTGCGCGAGCCAGAACCCGGCCGCGACGAACGCACCCTCGTTGCCCTCGCAACCATCATTGAAACGCGGAGGGTGATAACGGAACGGCAGGCCATCCTCGACCAGATCTCGCTCGATGGCGGCCACCGTCGCGGCGACGCGCGGGTCGGCCGCATCGAGCATCCCCGTCAGCGGAATCAGCAGCAGGCTCACGTCGAGCCCGTCGCCGTCGTAGCGCTCGACGAAGCGGCCGAGCTTCTCGTGATAGCCGCGCGAGAGCACGTCCGCATGCACGGTATCGGCCCAGCGCCGCCATTCGTCGAGCGGCGCATGATGGCCGAACGCGCGCGCGGAACGGTACGCGCTTTCGACGGCCGCCCACACCATCACCTTCGACGACGTGAACTGGTGCCGGCCGCTGCGCACTTCCCAGATCCCTTCGTCGGGCTCGCGCCAGATCGTCGCCAGATGCTCGAGCAGACGCCGCTCGAGCGTCCACGCGTCGTCGTCGGGCGGCAACCCGTGGCGACGCGCCTGGTACAGCGCGGCCAGCACCTCGCCGTACACGTCGAGCTGCAGCTGTTCGGCCGCCGCGTTGCCGAAGCGCACCGGCTGCGCCCCTTCGTAGCCGGCCAGGTGAGCGGCTTCCCATTCGTCCGCGCGCCGGCCGCCATCCGCCGCGTACAGCACCTGCAGTTGCGCCGGGTGATCGGCGATCGCGCGCACCAGCCAGTCGCGCCAGCGCGCCGCCTCCTCGCGGTAGCCGCAGCGCACCAGCGCGCGCAGCGTGAAGCTCGCGTCGCGCAGCCAGCAGAACCGGTAATCCCAATTGCGCGCGCCGCCGAAGCGTTCAGGCAGCGAGCTCGTCGGCGCCGCGACGATGCCGCCGGTGCGCACGCTCGACAGCAGCTTCACCGTGATCAGCGCGCGCTCGATCGCGTCGCGATACGGGCCTTGCGCCGCGTTGCACTTCGACCAGGCGCGCCAGAACGCCTGTGTGTCGCGCAGCGACGCGTACGGATCCGGCACGGACGGCGGCCGGTCGTACGAGCGCGCGTAGCTGATGCAGAAATCCGCGCGCTCGCCCGCCGCGATGCGCTGCGTGCCGACGAGCCGGTCGTCCCGCACGTCGAGGCGCGTGTCGGCATCGAGCCACATCGCATCGCCGCCCGTCATCATCCGCCAGCGCCGGCCGAAACGGCGGCACCACGGCAACGCGTTGCCGTAGTCGAAACGCACGCCGAGATCGACGTCGAACTCGATCGTGCCGCGCTCGCCACGCACGCTGCGGATCAGGCACGGGTCGGGCGCGGCCCAGCTCATCCAGTCGATCATGACCGCGCAACCCGATGACGTCTCGAACGCCGTTTCGAGCACCGCGGTGCCGGGCAGGTAGCGGCGCGTCGCGCGCGCATCCGGCTCGCGCGGCGCGACGCGGAAGCGCCCGTTGTCGGGCGTGCCGACGAGTGCGGCGAAACATGGCGGCGAGTCGAAGTCGGGCCAGCACAGCCAGTCGATGCTGCCGTCGCACGCGACGAGCGCGGCGCTGCGGCCGTCGCCGATCAACGCGTAGTCCTCGATTCGCATCGCGCTCACCGGTCGAGCTTGCGCGCGGCGACGAAGGCGGCCGCGAGCATCGCGAACACCGCGCCGTACGCGAGCGCGCGCGACGTGCCGAGCCCTGCCTCGGCACCGGTGCGGTGCGCTTCGACGCCGAACGCGCCGCGCGTCGCATGGCGGCCCGGCACGGTGTGCCACAGGTTCGATTCGCGCGGGCCGGCGGGCGTCTTGCGTTGCTGGCCGCGCACAGCCGAATGCGCGAGATAACGGTCGAAGCAGCCGGGCGCGAGCGCGTTCGCGACGATCGCGGCCAGCGACGACCAGCCGACCCAGCGCTCGCGGCACGGATGGCGCGCGGCCTCGACGATCGCCTCTGCCGCCACCTCCGGTGCATAGACGGGCGCGACCGGACGCGGCGCATTCGGCAACAGGGATTCGGCCCAATCGAACTGCGGCGTGTCGATCGCCGGCAACTGCACCATCGTCACGCGCACGCGGCTGCGCGCATGCAGCAGCTCGCAGCGCAGCGCGTCGGTGAAGCCGCGGATCGCGTGCTTCGCGCCGCAGTACGGCGCCTGCAACGGGATCGACCGGTACGCGAGCGCGGAGCCGACCTGCACGATCGTGCCGCGATTGCGCGGCGCCATCCGCGCAAGCGCTGCGCGCGTGCCGTACACGCAGCCGAGGTAGGTGACCGCGGTCACGCGCGCATAGTCTTCCGGCGCAATCTCGTCGAACGGCGCGAACACGGTCACCATCGCGTTGTTGACCCACACGTCGAGCGGGCCGAGTTCGTTCTCGATGCGTTCGGCCGCCGCATCGAGCGCGGCGGCGTCGCTGACGTCCACGGCGATCGGCAGCGCTTCGACGCCATAGACGCGCACTTCGCACGCGGTGTCGTGCAGCGCGCGCGGATCGCGTGCGAGCAGCGCGACGTTCACGCCGCGCCGCGCAAACGCGTGGGCGGTCGCGCGGCCGACGCCGGCGCTCGCGCCGGTGATCGCGACGGTCTTCACGATTGATTCCTCCCGTTTTTTTCATGGTGGCCGGCAATCGGCGTAGCAAGCGGCGTGCCGCGCACCACGCGAGCCGTGCGATCCGGGTGCGCACCGTGAACGGTCGCCAAATTTACAAGCCGGCTGTAACGCGCGGGCCGTTGCGTCCGCAATAGCCGGGCCGACCGTCAGCGCGCCGCGCACGCACGGGAATTGCTCTGCCGCGAGCGGCCTGTCGCCATGCCGCCGAATCCGGCAAGGAGTCGCGTTGGTCGTTCCGCTGTTCGTCAAAGCGCGCCGAATCGCGTGCCTCGCCGCTGGTGCGTGCGTCACCGCGTCGGCGGCCGCACGTGCGGCCGACGCGCCCGCCTCCCCCGCCGGGCCGCTGCCGCTCGCGTACGTCGCCCATGCAGCCGGCCCGGCCGCGGGGCCGGTATTCGTGCTCGGGTGGGCATTGCTCGCGTTGTGCATGCTCGTCTGCATGGCGATCGCGGTACTGCTGCTGGTCGCGATGTTTCGCCACCGCGCGCAGCCAGGCGACAGCCCCGGCGGCGGGCTGGCGATCGTGACGGTCGGCTCCGCGATCTCGATCGTGCTGCTGTTCGGTGCACTCGTATACATGCTGCGCGTGCTCGGTGCGGTGGCGTCGCCGCCGCGTCCGCCTGCGCTGACGATCGTCGTCACCGCGCACGACTGGTGGTGGGCCGTCCGCTATCCGGATGACGCGAGCGGCGCCGCGTTCGTCACCGCGAACGAGATCCACATCCCGGTGGGCGAACCCGTCGCGATCGAGCTGAAAAGCGCGGACGTGATCCACGCGTTCTGGGTCCCGCAACTGGCCGGCAAGACGCAGACGGTCCCCGGCCAGACGAATCACCAGTGGCTGCAGGCGGACCGGCCGGGCGTCTATCGCGGACAGTGCTCGCAGTATTGCGGCGCGCAGCATGCGCACATGGCGTTCGAGGTCGTCGCCGAGCCGCCCGACGCGTTTCGCGCGTGGCTGGCCGCGCAGCGGCAGCCGGCGAGCGCGCCCGCGGCCGGCGCCGAGCAGCGTGGCCGGCACGTGTTCGCCGCGCGCTGCGCGGGCTGCCACGCGGTGCGCGGCACCGATGCGGCAGGCGATGCGGGCCCCGACCTGTCGCATCTCGGGTCGCGCCGGCTGCTCGCGGCCGGCACGCTCGACAACACGCCCGAGAACCTGCGGCGCTGGATCGAACATGCGCAGCAGGTCAAGCCGCAGACGCTGATGCCGTCGTTCGCGCTCGCGCCGCGCGACGCCGACGATCTCGCCGCGTATCTCGCAACGCTGCACTGAACGGAGGAAGACGACGATGGCCGTTGCCCGCGACACGCCCACGCCGCTCAGCCGCGTGCCCGACCTCGGCGAAGCGCCGCCGGGCTCCGCGCACGAGCGCGCGCTCGCCGAGCTGTGGGAATCGGAGCCGGGCTGGCGCGGCTGGCTCGGCACGGTCGACCACAAGCGCATCGGGCTGCGCTACATCGTCACGGCGTTCGCGTTCCTGCTGCTCGGCGGCGTCGAGGCGCTCGTGATGCGGATCCAGCTCGCGCGGCCGAACGCGACGCTGCTCACGCCCGCGCAATACGACTCGCTGTTCACGATGCACGGCGTCACGATGATCTTCCTGTACGCGCTGCCGGTGCTGTCCGGCTTCGCGAACTACCTGTGGCCGCTGATGCTCGGCTCGCGCGACATGGCGTTTCCGCGGCTCAACGCGTTCTCGTACTGGGCGTTCCTGTTCGCCGGGCTGTTCCTCTATGCAAGCTTTCCGCTCGGCGCGGTGCCGGACGGCGGCTGGTTCAACTACGTGCCGCTCACGTCGCTCGACTACAGCGCCGGCGCGAACATCGACATCTACGCGCTCGGGATGATCCTGCTCGGGATCTCGACGACCGGCGGCGCCGCGAACTTCGTCGTCACGCTGCTGCGCATGCGCGCGCACGGGATGTCGATCGACCGGCTGCCGATCATCGTATGGGGCACGCTGACCGCGTCGGTCGCCAACCTCGTCGCGGTGCCGTCGGTGAGCCTCGCGTTCCTGCTGCTGTGGCTCGACCGCAATGCCGGCACGCACTTCTTCGACGTCGCGACCGGCGGGCGGCCGCTGCTGTGGCAGCACCTGTTCTGGATGTTCGCGCACCCGTGGGTGTACGTGGTCGTGCTGCCGGCGATGGGCATCGTGTCGGACGCGCTGCCGACCTTCTGCCGCCGGCCGCTCGTCGCATACGAGGCCGTCGCGGTGTCGACGGTGGCGACGATGCTGATCGGCTTCGAGGTGTGGGTTCACCACATGTTCGCGACCGGCATCGCGCCGCTCGCGCTCGCATTCTTCGGCGCAGCGAGCATGCTGATCTCGATCCCGAGCGCGGTCGCGGTGTTCGCATGGCTCGCGACGATCTGGACCGGCCGCCCCGTGTTTCGCACGCCGTTCCTGTATTTCGCGGGCTTCGTGCTGATGTTCGTGATCGGCGGCGTGTCCGGCGTGATGACGGCCGCCGTGCCGCTCGACTGGCAGCTGACCGACACGTACTTCGTCGTCGCGCACCTGCACTACGTGCTGCTCGGCATCAACGTGTTCCCCGTGCTCGGCGGCATCACGTACTGGTTCCCGAAATTCACCGGGCGGATGATGAACGAGCGCTTCGGGCGCCTGACGTTCTGGGTCGTGCTCGTCGGCTTCAACCTCGGCTTCTTCCCGATGCACGTCTCCGGGCTGCTCGGGATGCCGCGCCGCATTTATACCTATCCGTCCGGGATGGGCTGGGACACGTCGAACCTGCTGACCACGATCGGCTCGTTCGTCTTTGGCATCGGGATCGTGATGTTCGTCGTCAACGCGCTCGTCAGCGCACGGCGCGGCACACGCGCCGGCGAGAATCCGTGGGGCGCGGCCGGGCTCGAGTGGTCGGTCGCGTCGCCAACGCCCGCGTACAACTTCGCGGTGCTGCCGCTGGTCGCGTCGCGGCACCCGCTGTGGGAAACGCGCGACGACGCGAAGCGCACCAGCATGCGGATCGGCTACCGGCTCGCCGACGGCCGCGAGGCGCTCGCGGTCACGCCGCTCGCGGCAACGCCGAGCGCGATCCTGAAGATGCCGGAAGACAGCTGCGTGCCGTTCGTGCTCGCGCTGCTCGCGACCGCCGTGTTTGCGGCAATGCTGGCGCGCTCGCCGACGCTCGGCTGCACGGCCATCGCCGGTTGCGCGATCGGGACCGCCGTATGGCTGTGGCCGCGCCGTGCGCTGGGGCAGCGCGCGCGCCTGCCGGCCCGCGACAGCACGCAGGTGCCCGCGGCCGCCGCCGGGCTTCATCCGGACGAACCGCCGTCGGCGACGGTGTTGCCGGGCGCGCCGGCCGCGTGCGTCGAACCGCTGCCCGTCGGCAGCTGCGGCGAGCGCGCCGGCGGCTGGTGGGGTGTCGTCACGCTGATCGTGACCGAGGCCGGGCTGTTCGGCTACCTGCTGTTCTGCTACTTCTACCTGCAGTCGCAATCGGCCGCGCCGTGGCCGCCCGAAGGGATGCCGAAGATCGGCCTCGCGGCCGGCAACACGGTCGTGCTGCTGTCGAGCAGCGGGTTCGTATGGCTCGCCGAGCGCGCGGTGCGGGCCGGCAAGCGGCCGCGTGCAGTGGCTGCGCTCGCCGGCGCGCTGGTGCTCGGCGTCGCGTTCGCGCTCGTTCAGCTGCACGAGTGGCGCGCTCATCCGTACGGCCCGACCACGCACCTGTACGGCAGCCTGTACTTCACGATCACCGGCTTCCACCTCGCGCACGTGGTGGCCGGCCTCGTCATCCTCGCGCTGCTCGCCGGGTGGACGGCCGCCGGCTTCTTCGGCCGCGAGCGGTCCGTCGCGCTGACGGTCGGCGGGCTCTACTGGCACTTCGTCGACATCGTGTGGCTGTTCATCTTCACCGCGCTGTACGTGTCCCCGTACTGGCTCAGGAGATCGGGATGAACGGCACGCGACGCTCGTGGTCCCCATTGCTGGCGATCGCGGCCGGCCTGGTCGGCGCGCCCGCGCTGTGGTTCGCGCAGATGCTCGCGTCCGAGACGCTCGCGTCGACCGCGTGCTATCCGCTCGGCGTCGCGCAGGCCGTGCCGCGCTGGGCGCACGTGGGCGTGTGGCTCGCACTGATCGCCGCGTGCGCGTTCGCGCTGGCGGCCGTCTTTGCCACGTGGCTCGTGCGCACGTGGCAACGCAGGCATGACGCCAATGTCCAGGCCGCGACGCGTGACGACAGCACGCGCTTTCTCGCGCGCTGCGGGATGCTCGCCGCGCTCGGGTTCGTGATCGGTCTCGTGTTCACCGGGATCGTGACGGCTTTCGTGGGGCCGTGCAGTCCATGGCGCTGATCTCGATCGCTTCGTTCCGCTTTCCAGGGCGCGCGATCGGCGCCGTACTCGCCGCGTGCGTCGCGCTCGCTGCATGCGACATGCAGCACGACGACCATCCTGCGTCCGCCAGCGATACGGCCGACGCCGCGTCGGCGGCGGAAGCACCCGAGCCCGCGTCGGGCTGGCGCTTCGTGCGGATCGGTGCGTCGGCGGCCGATGCCGGTGCGTCGATGTCGGCTCGCGCGAAAGAGGATCGCAGGCTTTCCGGGCAGCCTGCCGCGCCGGCGTCGGCTGCGTCGGCAGTGTCGGCCTCATCGCCCGCCGCGCCGTCGGACGCGGCATCGGCCAAGGCGGCCCGACGCCCGATGGTCGCCGCTGCCGCCGCGGACGCCGACGCCGCGACGATCACGCGCGGCCGCTACCTCGCGCTCGCCGGCGACTGCGCGGCCTGTCACGACGCGCCCGATCACACGCCGTACGCGGGCGGCCAGCCGGTAAATTCGCCGTTTGGGCCGATCTATGCGCCGAACATCACGCCGGATCCGGCGCACGGAATCGGCCACTACACGCTGCAGCAGTTCGACGACGCGTTGCGGCGCGGCGTGCGCGCGGACGGCAGCTGGCTGTATCCGGCGATGCCCTACCCGTCGTTCGCGCGCATGACCGACGCCGACGTGCGCGCGCTCTATGCGTATTTCATGCGCGGCGTCGCGCCGTCCGCGAACGCGGCAAAGCGCACGCGGCTGCCGTTTCCGTTCAACCAGCGCTGGGCGCTCGGGCTATGGAGCCTCGCGTTCGCGAACCGCGACCGGTTCGTGCCGCAACCGTCGCAATCGGCGCAATGGAATCGCGGCGCGTATCTCGTGCAGGGGCTCGGCCACTGCGGCGCGTGCCATACGCCGCGCGGGCCGGCCTACAACGAGCGCGGCTACGACGAGCACAGCCCGGCGTTCCTGACCGGCGGCATCAACGATCACTGGTTCGCGCCGAACCTGACCGGCGCGGATGCGGACGGCCTCGGCCGCTGGACGATCGACGACCTCGCCGCCTTTCTGCGCAGCGGCCATGCGGTGCGCGGCGCGGTGTTCGGCGCGATGGCGCCGGTCGTCGAAGAGAGCACCGCGCTGCTCAGCGACGACGATCGTCACGCAATCGCCGTGTACCTGAAATCGTTGCCCGCGCAACCGACTGCCGCGACGAGCCCGCTGGGCATCGGCGTCCCGCGGCTGACGGCCGCCGGGCCGCGGCCGGAAGGCGGTCAGCAGGCGCCGGGCGCCGGCATGTATGCGGGGTTCTGCGCGCGTTGCCACGGTGCGGACGGCACGGGCGTGCGCGATCACGGGCCGCCGCTCGCGGGCAATTCGGCCGTGCTCGCGGCCGATCCGACGAGCGCGATCCGGATCGTCGTCGAAGGCGCGCGGCCGGCGCCCGGCACGAACGGCCCCGTGCAGCGGATGCCCGCGATGCGCGGCGCGCTGACGAGCAGCGAGATCGCCGCTGTGGTCAGCTACGTGCGCGGCGCGTGGGGCAATCGCGCCGCGCCGGTGTCGGAGCAGGAGGTGAGGCGGTTGCGCGGGGCGATACATCGGTAGCGGCGGGCTGTGCGCTGGTCGTCCCGCGCAATCCGGCGCGGATCAATACGGTCGACCGCTGACGGCATCATCCATGGGCCGCCGCACGTGCGTGCGAGCGCGAGCGCGGGGCCGGTTTGGGCGCCGGAGCCAATTCGGCCGCGGGCGTGGTCGGTGCAACGGTCAGATGCAATCCCAGCGCTGCGACGACCTTCATCACCGTCGCAAACTCCGCGTTCCCGCCTTCCGACAGCGCACGGTAGAGCGCTTCACGCTTGACGCCGGACTCGCGCGCCAACGCGGTCATGCCACGCGCTTTCGCGACGTTCCCGAGCGCGGCCTGGATCAGTCGAGGATCCCCGTCTTCGAACGCCTGTGCCAGGTAGTGACGAATCGCTTCGTCATCCTTCAGGTACTTCGAGCCATCGAATTCGGCCAGTTCGCTGATTTTCATATTCAATCCTCCAGTTCGGCGGCGATTTGCTTCGCCGTCTTGATATCCTTCTTCTGCGTCGACTTGTCCCCGCCACACAACACCACGACGATTATCTTTCCGCGCCGCACGAAGTAGGCCCGATACCCCGGCCCTACATCGATCTTCATTTCGTTGACGCCGTCGCCGATCGCCCGCCACTGGCCAAGGTTGCCGAGCTTTGCCCGCTCGAGGCTCAGGTTGATCGCGGCGCTCCCGACCGGGTCGCGAAGGCCGTCGAGCCATTTGTCGAATTGGGGGGTGGTCAGGACTCTGAACATCGAGTGATTGTAACCCATAGGGGACAATTTCGCTATCGCTCCGCCCTGCTCGTCGGAGCCGCAGGCGCTGCGGGCGCACCTGAAGCAAGGCGCTCGACGCCATCTGCATTCGGCGTGCGTCGGGCCCGACCGATCAGCGGTTCCACGACACCGCTACCGACTCGCGACGGCCTCGGCTTCCGGTGCCTGCCATCCGCCGCCGAGCGCCTTGAACGCGGCGACCTCCGCGCGTGCGAATTCGGTTTGCGCATGCACGCGTTGGTCGGACGCGCGCAGCAGGTTTTCGTCGGCCTGCAGCACCTCGATCAGGCTGACGACGCCTTTCTGGTACGCCGCGAACGACGCAGCTCTCGCCCGGCCCAGCGAATCCACGCCGCCGGCGAGAACGGCCGCCTGCTCGTCGCGCTTGACGAGCGCCGAGAACGCGTTTTCGACGTCCTCGGTCGCGTGCAGCGCCGCAAGCCGATACGCGGCCAGCATTTCGGCATCCTGCCCTTTGGCCTGCGCGATCTGCGCATTGATCCGGCCGAAGTCGAACAGGCGCCAGCGCAGGCCGAGCACGCCCGCCGCCTGGTTGGCGCCGCCGGTAAACAGGTTGCCCGCGCCCATCGTCGTCGCGCTACCGATCAATCCGCTCAACGAGAACTTCGGGTAATACTCGGCGATGGCCACGCCGATGCGCGCGTTCGCCGCCGCCACGCGCCGCTCGGCCACGATCAGGTCGGGCCGCCGCCTCAGCAGTTCACCGGGCGTTCCCGTCGCCGCGATGCGCGGCGCAACCGGCACGTCGCCGCCGTCGAGCAATTCCGCCCGATGCGTGCCGGGCTGCGAACCGAGCATCACGTCGAGCGCGTTCATCGCCGTGTCCAGCGCCGCTTCGAGCACCGGCACCGTGGCGCGAACCTGCGCGAGCGCGCCTTCGGCCTGCCTGACCTGAAGCTCCGCCGCGAGCCCCTTGCCATACAGCAGATTGATGGTGGACAGCAGATCCTGCTCGGTCTGCTCCTGGTGCCGCGCGACCTTCAGCCGGCCCTGCAACCCGCGAATCGTGATGTAGATGTCCGCGGTTTGCGCGGCGACGGCAAGGCGCGTCGCCACCGCACCGGCTTCCGACGCCTGATAGTCGGCGAGCGCCGCTTCGCGGCCGCGGCGCAACCCGCCGAACACGTCCAGCTCCCAGCTCGCGTTGAAGTCGGCCTCATAGTCGCTGCCGTGACGGTCGAAACCCGGCGCTGAGTTCAGCACGCGTCCCAACGGCGTTTCGACCGACTGGTAGACGCGCGCCGCCTGGCCGGTCACATTGCCCGAAGGCAGCAGCGCCGCATTCGCCGCCCCCACCGCCGCGCGCGCCTGCGCGACGCGTGCCGCGGCCTGCACGAGATCGAGGTTCTGCGCCAGAGCCAGCGTGACGTAGCGCGTCAGTTGCGGATCGCCGAACCCCGTCCACCACGTCGCGAGGTCGGCATCGGCGGCCGCGTGCCGCTGGTCCATGGCGGCCTGGCCCAGGAACCGCTGCGGCATCGCGACGTCCGGGCGCATGTAGTCGGGACCGACGGCGCAACCCGCCAACAGGACGGCAACAAGAACCGCGGCAACGACGGGTTTGGGTAGCATGACGGTTTTTCGCAAGAATTCAATAGTGACTATAATACCAAATAGTCACTCGTTGTCCATCCTGTCGGCTGCAGCCCATGAAAAAAACCGCTTCCTCCCCGGCCCCCGCGCGGGGGCCGGCCGACCATGACGTCCGGGACCAGATCGTCGTTGCCGCCACCGAGCATTTCAGCCGGTACGGCTATGAGAAAACGACCGTGTCCGATCTCGCGAAGGCGATCGGCTTCTCGAAGGCCTATATCTACAAGTTCTTCGAATCGAAACAGGCGATCGGCGAAATGATCTGCGCGAACTGCCTGCACGAGATCGAAACCGAGGTGCGCGCGGCCGTTGCCGAGGCCGAACTGCCCACCGAAAAGCTGCGGCGGATGTTCAAGGTCTTTACCGAAGCGAGCCTGCGGCTGTTCTTCCGCGACCGCAAGCTGTACGACATCGCCGCCTCGGCCGCCACCGGGAACTGGCAGTCGGTGCAGGCCTACGAAGGGCGCGTGCAGAAACTGCTGCAGGACGTGCTTCAGGCAGGCCGGCAGAACGGCGAGTTCGAGCGCAAGACGCCACTGGACGAAACCGCGATGGCGATCTACCTGGTGATGCGCCCGTACCTGAATCCGCTGCTGCTGCAATACAACCTCGACACGACCGACGCCGCGCCCGCCCAGTTGTCGAACCTCATTCTGCGCAGCCTGGCTCCGTGATACGTCACCGTTTGTGACCATTGACTATTTTAGTCACTAGATCCACAATGAAAGCCCCGAACACTTCGTCATTGGGTCTTTCATGGTCAGGCGTCGCCTCGCTCACCTCGCAGTCGCTTCCGCACTGCCGCTCGCGCTAGCCGCGTGCAGCGGAAAAGCGCCTTCCGATCCGCGCACGGAAGCGCCGCTCGTGCGTACCGCCCTCGTGCAGGCGGCCGTTCCCGCGTCCCGCGCGTTTACCGGCACCGTCGCGGCCCGCGTGCAGAGCGACCTCGGCTTCCGGGTGTCCGGCAAGGTGCAGGAGCGGCTCGTCGACGCCGGTCAAACCGTCAGGCGCGGCCAGCCGCTGATGCGGCTCGACCCCGTCGACCTGAAGCTCGCGGCGCGCGCACGCGACGAAGCCGTGGCCGCCGCGCGGGCCCGCGCGCGGCAGACCGCCGAGGATGAAGCCCGCTACCGCGACCTGCGCGGCACCGGAGCGATATCGGCATCGGCCTATGACCAGATCAAGGCGGCGGCCGATGCCGCCAAGGCGCAACTGAGCGCCGCCGAGGCCGACGCGAACGTGTCGCGCAATGCGACGGGCTATGCGGAACTCGTCGCGGACGGCGACGGCGTCGTGATGGAAACCCTCGCCGAGCCCGGTCAGGTGGTCAGCGCCGGCCAGCCGGTGGTGCGGCTCGCGCACGCCGGCAGCCGCGAGGCCGTGATCCAGCTGCCCGAAACCCTGCGCCCGGCGATCGGGTCGAGCGCGCAGGCCGAGCTGTTCGGCAAGCAGGACGCGAGCGTTCCCGCGACGCTGCGCCAGCTCTCCGATACTGCGGATGCCAGAACGCGCACGTTCGAAGCGCGCTATGTGCTGCAGGGTGCGTTGGCCAGCGCACCGCTGGGTGCGACCGTGACGATCCGGATCGCGGACGGCACGCCGCAAGCCGGCCTGCAGGTGCCGATCGGCGCGCTGCTCGATGCAGGCAAGGGGCCCGGCGTGTGGGTCGTCGCCGGCGATCCGGCCAAGGTGGCGTGGCGGCCGGTCACGCTCGCGCATCTGGACGACGACAACGCCCGCGTGTCCGGCACGCTGAAGCAAGGCGAGCGCGTCGTCGCACTCGGCGCCCACTTGCTGCGCGAAGGCGAAACGGTCCGCGTGTCGCCGCAGGCCATCGCGCTCGCAAGCGAAGGAGCACGGCCGTGAGCGAACGCCGCTTCAACCTGTCGGCGCTCGCCGTGCGCGAACGCGCGGTCACGCTGTTCCTGATCTGCCTGATTTCGCTCGCCGGGCTCGTGTCGTTCTTCAAGCTCGGCCGCGCGGAAGATCCGGCGTTCACGGTCAAGGTGATGACCATCGTCACCGCCTGGCCGGGCGCGACCGCGCAGGAAATGCACGACCAGGTCGCCGAAAAGATCGAAAAGCGCATGCAGGAGCTGCGCTGGTACGACCGCAGCGAAACCTACACGCGCCCCGGCCTGGCGTTCACGACGCTGACGTTGCTCGACAGCACGCCGCCGTCCGAGGTGCAGGAGCAGTTCTATCAGGCGCGCAAGAAAATCGGCGACGTGGCGAACGATCTGCCGGCCGGCGTGATCGGGCCGATGGTCAACGACGAATACGCGGACGTCACGTTTGCGCTGTTCGCGCTGAAGGCCAAGGGCGAACCGCAGCGCCTGCTGGTGCGCGATGCGGAGACACAGCGTCAGCGCCTGCTGCATGTGCCGGGCGTGAAGAAGGTCGACATCATCGGCGAACAGGCGGAGCGCATCTACGTGCAGCTGTCGCACGACCGGCTCGCGACGCTCGGCGTGAGCCCGCAGGACGTGTTCGCCGCGCTCAACGGACAAAACGCGCTGACGCCGGCCGGCTCCGTCGAGACGCGCGGGCCGGAGATCTTCATTCGCATGGACGGCGCATTCGACAAGCTGCAGAAGATTCGCGACACGCCGATCGTCGCGCAGGGCCGCACGCTGAAACTGTCGGACATCGCCACCGTCGAGCGCGGTTACGAAGACCCGTCGACGTTCATGATCCGCAGCAACGGCGAACCCGCGCTGCTGCTGGGTGTCGTGATGCGCGACGGCTGGAACGGGCTCGACCTCGGCCGTGCGCTGGACCGGGAAGTCGGCGCAATCAACGCGGAGCTGCCGCTCGGCATGAGCCTGACCAAGGTCACCGACCAGTCCGTGAACATCAGCTCGTCCGTCGACGAGTTCATGGTCAAGTTCTTCGCCGCGCTGCTCGTCGTGATGCTGGTGAGCTTCGTCAGCATGGGCTGGCGCGTGGGGCTCGTCGTTGCTGCGGCCGTGCCGCTCACGCTCGCGATCGTGTTCGTCGTGATGGCCGCGACCGGCAAGAACTTCGACCGCATTACCCTCGGCTCGCTGATCCTCGCGCTCGGCCTGCTCGTCGACGACGCGATCATCGCGATCGAAATGATGGTCGTGAAAATGGAGGAAGGCTACGACCGCGTGGCCGCATCGGCTTACGCGTGGAGCCATACGGCCGCGCCGATGCTGGCCGGCACCCTGGTGACCGCGGTCGGCTTCATGCCGAACGGCTTCGCGCGCTCTACCGCGGGCGAATACACGAGCAACATGTTCTGGATCGTGGGGATCGCGCTGATCGCATCGTGGGTCGTCGCAGTGGCCTTCACGCCCTACCTCGGCGTGAAGATGCTGCCGGACTTCAGGAAGTTCGAAGGCGGTCACGATGCGATCTACGACACGCCCCGCTACAACCGCTTCCGGCAATTGCTGACGCGCGTGATCGCCCGCAAATGGCTCGTCGCTGGTTCGGTCATCGCGCTGTTCGTGTTCGCGATTCTCGGCATGGCGATCGTCAAGAAGCAGTTTTTCCCCATCTCCGATCGCCCCGAGGTACTGATCGAGGTGCAGATGCCGTACGGCACGTCGATTTCGCAAACGAGCGCCGCCACCTCGAAGGTCGAAGCGTGGCTCGCGAAGCAGAAGGAAGCGAGGATCGTCACCGCGTACGTCGGCCAGGGCGCGCCGCGCTTTTTCCTGGCGATGGGGCCCGAGCTGCCCGACCCGTCGTTCGCGAAGATCGTGATCCGCACGGACAGTCAGGACGAGCGTGATGCATTGAAGGCACGACTGCGGAAAGCCATCGCCGACGGCCTCGCGCCCGAAGCACGCGTGCGCGTGACGCACCTCGTGTTCGGTCCGTATTCGCCGTTCCCGGTGGCCTACCGGATCACGGGCCCCGATCCGGACACGCTGCGCGGCATCGCGGCCAACGTCGAGCGCGTGATGGCCGGCAGCCCGATGATGCGCACGGTCAATGCCGACTGGGGCACGCGCGCGCCGACGCTGCACTTCACGTTGCAGCAGGATCGCCTGCAGGCAGTCGGCTTGACGTCGGGCGCGGTCGCGCAGCAGCTGCAGTTTCTGCTCACGGGGGTGCCCGTCACGGCGGTGCGCGAGGATATTCGAACCGTACAGGTGATCGCGCGTTCGGGCGGCGCTACGCGGCTCGACCCGGCGCGGCTCGACGACTTCACGCTCGTCGGCGCGAACGGCCAGCGCATTCCGCTGTCGCAGGTCGGCAAGGTCGACGTGCGAATGGAGGAGCCGATCATGCGCTGGCGCGATCGCGTGCCGACCGTCACGGTGCGCGGCGACATCGCCGATGACTTGCAGCCGCCTGACGTATCGGCCGCCATCACGAAGGCGCTGCAACCGATCGTCGACAAGCTGCCGAGCGGTTATCGGATCGAGCAGGCCGGCTCCATCGAGGAATCGGGCAAGGCGACGACGGCGATGCTGCCGCTGTTCCCGATCATGCTGGCGATCACGCTCGTCATCATCATCTTCCAGGTGCGCTCGATCTCCGCGATGGTGATGGTGTTCCTGACGAGCCCGCTCGGGTTGATCGGCGTGGTGCCGACGCTGATCCTGTTCGGGCAGCCGTTCGGCATCAACGCGCTGGTCGGGCTGATTGCGCTGTCGGGGATCCTGATGCGCAACACGCTGATCCTGATCGGGCAGATCCATCAGAACGAACACGCGGGGCTGGACCCGTTCCATGCGGTCGTCGAAGCGACCGTGCAGCGGGCCCGCCCGGTCATCCTGACCGCGATGGCCGCCGTGCTCGCGTTCATTCCGCTCACCCATTCGGTGTTCTGGGGAACGCTCGCGTACACGCTGATCGGCGGCACGTTCGCCGGCACGGTCCTCACGCTGGTGTTCCTGCCGGCGATGTATGCAATCTGGTATCGAATCCGGCCCGGCCATGCCGCCGGTTCGCGCCGCGGCGGGCACGAGGCGTCGCCTGCCGCACCTACACTTGCACCCGCGCTCGACGCGCGCGATTGATACCCACCCCGTTCATCGTATCGAAGGAAACAGCCATGTCGAACCCCACCGTTGTCGTCGTGACCGGCGTGTCGTCGGGCATCGGGCGCGCCGCCGCCGAGAAGTTCGCCAAGCGCGGGTGCCGCGTGTTCGGCACCGTGCGCAGTATCGCGCGCACGGCGCCCGTCGCCGGTGTCGAGCTGATCGAGATGGACGTTCGCGACGATGCGTCCATTCGATCCGGAATCCATACGATCGTCGAGCGCGCCGCGCGTATCGACGTGCTCGTCAACAATGCCGGCGCGAGCCTGATCGGCGCGGTGGAAGAAACCTCGGTGGACGAAGCGGCGGCCTTGTTCGACAGCAACGTCTTCAGCATCGTGCGCACGGTGCAGGCGGTGCTGCCTCATATGCGGAAACAACGCGGCGGACGCATCGTCAATGTCAGTTCGGTGCTTGGGTTTTTGCCGGCGCCGTACATGGGTCTCTATTCGGCGTCGAAGCATGCGGTCGAGGGGCTGACCGAAACGCTCGATCACGAGGTGCGCCAGTTCGGCATCCGCGCTACGCTGGTCGAACCGTCGTTTACGCGGACCAACCTGGACGTCAATGCGCCGCACGCGAGCGCGAGGATCGCCGACTACGATCGCGAGCGCGCGGCGGCATCGCAGGCCGTCGCCAACGGCGTGAAAGCCGCGCCCGCACCCGACGGCGTGGCGGCCACCATCGTCGAGGCGGCGCTGGGCACCTGGCGGATGCGCCGCACGCCGACCGGCGAGGCGTCGCTTTTGCGCACGTTGCGGCGCTTCATGCCGGCCGGCCCGGTCGATTCGAGCCTGCGGAAAAAATTCCGGCTCGCGTAACGCGGCGGGTCGGTGACACGACTTCGAACCACGCGTGCGTCATCGGAACCGGCGGCATCGGCGTAACGCCTCAGGTACCGCATTCCGCCCGCATCGCCCGTCGCGATGCGGAGCGATCACCGTCACAGCACCGCCACCGCCTTGATCTCGACGATATAGCCGGGCGAGCCGCCGAGCATGTGTGCGCCGACCGCGGTCCACGCGGGCCGCGGATGCGCATGCAAATAGCGATCGCGCACCTGCATGAACAGCGGCAGGTCGCGCATGTCGGTATGGAAGGTCGTCAGGTCGACGACGTCGCCGAGCGAAGCGCCGCCCGCCTCCAGCACGCGCTTCAGGTTCTCGAACGCCTGCACGATCTGCGCTTCGCGGTCTTCCACCAGTTGCATCGCCGCGTCGCGGCCGATCTGGCCGGACACGTAGACGGTATCGCCGACCTTGATCGCCGGCGCATAGCCGATTTTTTCGTACACGGCTTCCATGCCGGCCGGGATGATCGCTTCGCGTTTGCGCATGAGTGTCTCCATGGCCGGGCGCGCGGCGCCGGCCGATCATGTTCATGTGATTGTCGAATGGCGCGCACGCGCGGCTGCGGCGCGTGCACGCCCGAGGCATCAGGTTCGGCGAGCCGCCGCGGCTCAACCCGTATCGCCGCCCGCGACCGGCAGCACCGTGCCGGTGATGTAGCTCGCCTCGTCCGACGCGAGGAACAGGATCGGCGCGATCTGCTCGTCGAGGCTGCCGTAGCGCTTGAAGAACGTCGAGTCGGTCACCTGCCGCACCGCTTCGGCCATCCACGCCTGTTCCTGCGCGTTGTCGCCGGCCGCATTGCGCGGCACGCGGCGCGGCGGCGCCGTGGTGCCGCCCGGCGCGGTCGCGACCACGCGGATGTTGTGCTCCGCGTATTCCATCGCGAGTGCCGCCGTCAGCGCATTGACACCGCCTTTCGCGGCCGAGTACGGCACGCGGCGAATCCCGCGCGTCGCGTTCGACGACACGTTGACGATCGTGCCGCCGCCCGCGGCCAGCAGGTGCGGCAGCACCGCGTGGCAGCTGTAGAGTGTAGGCATCAGCGAGCGGCGGATTTCCGCGTCGATCTGCGCGGGCTCGAACTCGGCGAACGGCCGCATCCGGATCGCGCCGCCGACGCCGTTGATCAGCACGTCGATCCGACCGAACGTCGCGACCGCGCACGCCATCGCCGCATGCGCGCCGTCGTAGGTCTCGAGATCGGCGACGAAGCCGGCCGTGTTGCCGCCCGGCGCTTCGGCGGCCACCTCGGCCACGAACTCCGCGCGATCGACCAACAGCACCTTGCCGCCCTCGGCCGCCGCGCGCAGCGCGACGCCGCGTCCGATGCCCTGCGCCGCGCCGGTGACGACGACCACCTTTCCGGAGAATCGTTGCATGGTCATGCCGCCTTTGCCGTCACGTTCGGCGTGAACTTCTCGTAGTGGAAGCTGTTGGGCTTCACGCCTTGATCGTCGAAGTACTGGCGCACCGCGTCGACCATCGGCGGCGGGCCGCACAGATAGACGTCCACGTCGCCGTCGTTCAGCGCATCGGCCGGAATGTGCTGCGTGACCCAGCCCTTGCGCGCGTGGCTCGACGCAGCATCGGCGACCACCGTCGCGTAGCTGAAGTTCGGCAGCTTCGCCGCAACCGCTTCGATCGCGTCGACCAGCACCAGGTCGAGATCGCGCGTCACGCCGTAGATCAGGTGCACCTTCTGCTGCGAGCCGCTGCGCGCGAGCACCTCCAGCATCGACAGGAACGGCGCGAGGCCCGTGCCGCCCGCGAGGAACAGCAGCGGCCGCGCCACGTCGCGCAGGTAGAAGCTGCCGAGCGGCCCGTTCAGCTCGAGGGTGTCGCCGGGTTTCGCCGATTCGAGCCACGTGCTCATCACGCCGCCCGGGATCTTCTTGATCAGGAAGCCGACCTTCGTGTCGCCCGGCGCGGACGAGAACGAGTACGACCGGTGCTGGCCGCTGCCCGGCACGCCGATGTTCACGTACTGGCCCGGCAGGAACGCCGGCGCGGCCGCGTCGACGTCGAGCTCGAGCACGATCGCCGCGTCGTTGTGCTGCTCGACCTTCGTCACGGTCGCGGCGAATGCGCTGTGGCCGGTCTTGCACGCGACCGACGACGTCGGCACCGCGATCACGCAATCGCTTTGCGGCACCATCTGGCACGTCAGCACGAGGCCGCCGTCCTTCTCGTCCTCGGTGAGCGCGTCGTCGATGTAGTCGTCGCCGAGGTCGTAGCTGCCGCTTTCCGCGCGGCACTTGCAGGTGCCGCACACGCCGTCGGAACAGTCCATCGGCAGGTTGATCTTCGCGCGAAACGCGGCGTCGAGCACCTTCTCGCCGGCCTTGCAGTCGATGAAGCGGGTGACCCCGTCCTCGAAGTTCAGTGCAATCTTGTAGGTGGACATGACCTCGTCTCCCTGTGTTACGTGTCGAAACAATCGGCGTCAGACGTGGTACACGTCGAGCACCTGCCGGATGTAGTCGTTCTTCAGCACGATCTTCTTGTTCGAAATCAGCAGCGCGTCGCCCACCTGGCGCAGCGTGACGAACATCGTGCCGAAGTAGTGATCGGTCACGCGGTAGCGATGGTTGAGCGTGTCGAAGTTGTAGCGCACGTCCACCTCGCCTTCGCGCTCGGCCAGCACCTCGACGTTCGTCACGTTGTGGCTGGTGCGCGGCTCGGGCGTCGACGCACCGCTGCGCTCGGTCTTGATCCGGAACACGCGATCCTCGAGGCCGCCGCGATCCGGGTAGTACATCAGCGAGATCTGGCTTTGCGGATCGTCGGTCGGCCGGTCGTCGTCGTCCCACGCGGGCATCCAGTACGTGACGTCCTCCGTGTAGCAGGTCAGCCACGCGTCCCACTCGCGATCGTCGAGCAGGCGCGCTTCGCGATACAGCGCCGCGCAAATGGTCCGGTAATCGATGTTCATGCCTCCACCTCCCCGCGTTCCTTCTTCAGCGCATCGCGCATCACGTGCACCCAGTGTTCGTGCTGGCACACGAACAGCCCTTCGTCCTCGCTGCGCTCGCCCGAAATGCGCGGGTTCAGCCCCATCTTTTTCGCGTTCTCGTCCGGCCCGTCGATCCACAGCGGCGCGCCGCGCGACAAGTCGTTCCACATCGCCGTGATGCCCGCGTAGCCGGCCTGGCATGCGCGGAATTCCTCGAGGTCGTCGGCCGTGCCCATCCCGGTCACGTTGAAGAAATCCTCGTACTGGCGAATGCGCGTCGTGCGGTCGGCTTCGCTCTCGCCCTTCGGCGCGAAGCAGAAGATGCTGACTTCGGTCTTGTCGACGCCGAGCGGGCGCACCACGCGGATCTGCGTGCTGAACTGGTCCATCAGGAACACGTTCGGGTACACGCACAGGTTGCGGGTCTGGTTCACGATGAAGTCGGCCTGCACGTCGCCGACGCGCGCCTTGATCTCGTCGCGGTGCTGGTACACGGGCCGCACTTCCGGGTTCATCGTCTGGGTCCACAGCAGGATGTGGCCGTTGTCGAAGCCGTACACGCCCGCGACCGACTTGCTCCAGCTGTTCGCGTCGACGGCCTTGGTGCCGTCCTCCTTGCGGCGGCCCATCGTCGCCGCGTAGTTCCAGTGCACGGTGCTCACGTGATAGCCGTCGCAGCCGTTCTCCATCTGCATCTTCCAGTTGCCTTCGTAGATGTAGGAGGAATTGCCGCGCAGCACTTCGAGGCCGTTCGGCGCCTGGTCGACGATCTGGTCGATGATCACGCGCGCCTCGCCGAGGTAGTCCTCGAGCGGCAGCACGTCGTCGCTCAGGCTGCCGAACAGGAAGCCGCGATAGTTCTGGAAGCGCGCGACCTTCTTCAGGTCGTGCGAGCCGTGCGTGTTGAACTGCACCGGATACTCGGTCGTCTTCTCGTCCTTCACCTTCAGCAGCTTGCCGGTGTTCGAGAAGGTCCAGCCGTGGAACGGGCACGTGAAGCTGCCCTTGTTGCCGTGCTTGCGGCGGCACAGCATCGCGCCCTTGTGCGCGCATGCATTGATCACGGCGTGCAGCTCGCCGGTCTTGTCGCGCGTGATGACGACCGGCTGGCGGCCGATCCACGTCGTGTAGTAATCGTTGTTGTTCGGGATCTGACTCTCGTGCGCGAGGTACACCCAGTTGCGCTCGAAGATGTGCTTCATCTCGAGCTCGTACAGCGCCTCGTTCGTGAAGATGTCGCGGCGGCAGCGGAAGACGCCGGCCTCCTTGTCGTCCTGCACCGCGGTGGCGAGCAGGTGGTCCAGTTCGGTGGTGGGGTCGATCGTGGCGGACATGTTGGTTCCTCCTGTGCGCGTGCCGGGTCCTGCAAGCACGCTCGCATCGGTATCGATTGAATCTCGCGGGGACCCGGCCGGCGGCGGCGCAGGCGCGCCGCCGCGCCGTCGGGTGGTTATGCCGTGGCGGAAGCGCGCAGGCGTTCGACGATCTGGTTGTCCTTGCCCTCGACGCGCGGCGTCAGGACGAAGTTGAACGCGATGTCCTGGTACGCGTCGGCCTTCAGCCCAAGGGCGGCGCCGCCGGTCTTGCCGGTGACGGGCGGAATCAGCTCCTCGCGCGTCGCATACGCGAAGTCGTCCCAGATCAGCGGGTCGCCGTCGATGTTGAACTGCGTCGTGAGCTTGCGGTGGCCGTCGCTGGTCACGAAGAAGTGCACGTGCGCCGGGCGGTTGCCGTGGCGGCCGAGGCGGTCCAGCAACTGCTGCGTCGCGCCCTGCGGCGGGCAGCCGTAGCCGACCGGCATCAGCGTGCGGAATTCGTACTGGCCGTCCGCGCCCGTCTTCACCGCGCCGCGCAGGTTGAAATCGCTCTGCTTGCCGGTCGGGTCGAAGTGCGAATAGAAGCCGTGCGAATTCGCGTGCCAGCACTCGACCAGCGCGCCGGCCACCGGCTTGCCGTCGAGACCCGTGACCGTGCCGTGGATCACGAGCGGGCCCGCGGCTTCGTCCGCGTCGAGGTCGATCTTCGCGACGCCGTCGCGCACCGGCGCACCGGCGACATACAGCGGGCCTTCGATCGTGCGCGGCGTGCCGCCGTCGAGGCCGATCGCCTCGTCCTCGGCGTCCATCCGGATGTCGAGATACTTCTCGAGGCCGAGGCCGGCGGCGAGCAGCGCCGCTTCGCCGTCCTGGCCGAGCTTGTTCAGGTAGTTCACGCCAGCCCACACTTCGTCGGGCGTGATGTCGAGATCGTCGATCGCCTTGAACAGGTCGCCGAGCAGCCGCAGCACGATCTGCTGCGTGCGCGCGTCGCCGCCGTTGGTGCCATTGGCGCCCGCGTTCGACGCGGCCTTCAGCAGATCCTGCACTTCCTTCGTATCGAAAACTTTGACGCTCATGATGGTGTCTCCACGTGTATTAGGGGAAAAGTGACCCGGGGTGCTCGCTGTCGCAGCAGAGGCGGCTCCGTGGCTCAAACGTCGCCGTCGTGTATCGACGACGGGTGGCGACACAACGGCGTCACCGAAATCTTCATGTACGGGAACAGCGGCAGGCCGGTCAGGATCTCGTGCAGCTCGGCGTTGCCCGACACGTCGAACACGCTGAAATTCGCGTATTCGCCGGCGATGCGCCAGATATGGCGCCACTTGCCGCTGCGCTGCAGGTCCTGCGAATACGCTTTCTCGCGGGTCTTGATCTCGTCGGCCACCCCGGCCGGCATGTCGGCCGGGAGGTTGACGTCCATGCGTACGTGGAAAAGCATCGTGATGTCCTGATACGTAATCGGGTTGGCGCAAGTTAGCGGGAGACTTTCGTCAGCCCGTCGCGGGTGAAGCGCGCGACCTTCGCTTCGTCGAGCTCGATGCCGAGGCCCGGGCCGCTCGGCACGGTCAGTTCGAAATCGCTGTAGTCGAGCGGGGCCGTGAGGATTTCCTCGGTGATCAGTAGCGGTCCGAACAGTTCGGTGCCCCACTGCAGGTTCGCGAAGCTCGCGAACAGATGCGCGGATGCAACGGTGCTGAACGCGCCTTCGAGCATCGTGCCGCCGTACAGCTCGATGCCGGCCGCATCCGCGATCGCCGCGACGCGCTGCGCGGCAAAGAGGCCGCCGCTCTGCTCGATCTTGATCGCGAACACGTCCGCGCCGTGATGCTTCGCGATCTCGAACGCGCTGTCCGGGCCCTGCAGGATTTCATCGGCCATCAGCGCGACCGGGAAGCGGCGCATCAGCCGCGCGAGCGCCGCGGCCGACGCGACCGGCTGCTCGACCAGTTCGCAACCGGCATCGGCCAGCGCCGGAATCGCGCGCGCCGCCTGCGTCTCGCTCCAGGCCATGTTCACGTCGACGCGCACCGATGCGCGCTCGCCGAGTGCCCGCTTGATCTCGGCCACGTGCCGGACGTCCTCGGCGAGCGCCTTCGCGCCGATCTTCAGTTTGAACACGTTGTGGCGGCGCAGGTCGAGCATCCGTTCGGCTTCCGCGATATCGGTCGCCGTGTTGCCCGATGCGAGCGTCCACGCGACCGGCAGGCGATCGCGCCGGCGACCGCCGAGCAGTTCGCTGACCGGCACGCCAAGGCGCTTGCCGTGCGCGTCGAGCAGCGCGGTTTCGAGCGCGCTCTTCGCGAAGTGATTGACCTTCGCGAGCTTGCCGAGGAACGCCATCAGCGTCTGGATGCGCGTCGCGTCCTTGCCCATGATCGCCGGCGCGAGGTACGCGTCGATCGCAAGCTTCATCGCTTCCGGGCTTTCCGGGCCGTAGGCCATCCCGGCGATCGTCGTGCCTTCGCCGAGGCCCGTCACGCCGTCGCTGCAGGTCACCTTCACCAGCATCAGCGTCTGCCCGTGCATCGTGGCGACCGACAACTTGTGCGGACGGATCGTCGGCAGGTCGACGAGGCGGGTTTCAATGCGTTCGATGGTGACTGAGGACATGGGGCACGCTGCGTGTGGGAAGTTCATGGAACGGATTTATACGCGGCGGGGAAATGGGGCGTCCAATACTTTTGGGCGAGTTTTTTGATACCTGGAGGGTATTGAAATACGACTCGAGACCCGGGATATTGCGGCGCGCCATACCTTTTTTGGCTAGGTATGCGGGCGGAGAGGCTTGCTGGAGCGTGGTCGCGCGTGGTCGGGGTATCGCTTGCGCGGAGGTGCGATGCGGCTACTTTCGGCAGTGGGAAAACCGGCTGAAACGGGTGGCCTGCCTGAATCGATCAGGGTTTTCCTGAGGGCAAAACGGTGGGGTTGGCCGTCGGTCTTCGGCTTCGGCGTCGGTTTCTGCGAACGACCGGATGGAGGTCGGTATGTGGATATCGGCTCGTCGCCGATGCGCCACGTCTATCAGAAGCCGATGGTGGCTATCGGCCAACAGACGACCTTCGCGGGCAACGGGGTTCGGACATTCAGACGTCCGTTGCGCCCTGGAGGCGGCCATTTAAATCGCGAGTACAGCCTGAGTGCCCCCCGATGGGTGGCTGGCAAGCCATGCAGCGCAGCGCTCCCGCAAGAAAGCATGCAACGCGTTAATCGCCGGCGACAGTTGCGCACGGTGAGCACAAATCAAGTGCAGCGGCGCAGGCTCGCAGTCCTCCGGGGGAAATAACTCCACCAGTCGACCTGCCTTCAGATCGTCGATGAGGTCCAGTCGCGACTTGTAAACAATGCCTTCCCCGGCTACGGCCCAGCGACGAACGGCATCGGCATCGTCGCTGATGCGATTACCTGTCACGGCCACGGTGCGCTCGCCGCCTCGCGGGGTAAAGCGCCAGCGTTCATGTATCTGCTCGCTCCATACGTACCGAAGGCAGTTGTGCCGCCGCAGATCCTCAATTTTGGTCGGTGCGCCATGCCGTTCGAGGTAGGACGGCGCGGCACACAATGCGCGCCGGTTGTTGTCGACCAGTTTCATGGCCAAAAGCGACGAATCCGGCAGCGCTCCGTAGCGCACGACTGCATCCAGCGGCTGGCGGATCAGGTCGGCCGCACGGTCGCTCATTTTCAGGTACAGCGACAAGCCAGGGTGCCGGTGCTGAAAGTCATCCAGCCACGGCAACAGCAGGTTTCGACCAAAGTCAGACGGAGCGGACAGCCGCAGCGGGCCGGACAGTGCCCCCCGGCTGTTTGCCAGGGCCTGCTGGCCTTGCTCCAGCGCACCAATCATGACCCGCGCATGCGGCAGGTAACGCTCTCCAGCCTCCGACAATTGCATGCTTCGCGTGGACCGCGTGAACAAGCGCGTGTCCAGCACCTTCTCAAGCCGCTGCACCGATGCACTCGCGTGTGCCGGCGCGATATTCAGCTGGCGCGCCGCCTCCGAGAAGCTGCCGTAATCCACCGTGTGCAAGAAGATCTGGACGTCATCGAGTCGAATCATTTTCATTGAAATGACGAAAGTGTTTGGGCTCGCCGGATATTTATCCGCATATCGACGAAAGATAGCATGGTCTCAATCACCCTTGGAGACCACGTGTATGAAAGCCATCGGCTTCTATCAGAACCATCCCGTCAGCCACCCGCACGCGCTGCAGGATATCGAGCTGCCCACGCCGGAACTGCGCGACCACGATCTGTTGGTGGAAGTAAAGGCGGTATCGGTCAACCCGGTCGATACCAAAATTCGGCGCAGTGGAGATATTCCTGAAGGCGGTGCCCGCATCGCCGGCTGGGACGCGGCGGGAATCGTCCGCGCGACCGGTCCGCTGGCCACGCGCTTCAAGGCAGGCGACCGTGTCTGGTACGCGGGCGACATCAAGCGACCCGGCAGCAACAGCGAACTGCACGCCGTGGACGAACGCATCGTCGGACCCATGCCGACATCACTGGATTTCGCAGAGGCCGCTTCATTGCCGCTGACCACGATCACCGCGTGGGAGCTGCTGTTCGACCGTCTGCGTGTTCAGGCAGCGGACCCGGCCAAGCACAACGTGCTGCTCGTGATCGGAGCGGCGGGCGGCGTCGGCTCGATTCTGACCCAACTGGCACGTGAGCTGACCGGTATGACCGTCATCGGCACGGCCTCGCGACCGGAAACCCGCGAATGGGTGCTGGCTCATGGCGCGCACTACGTCCTCGATCACCATCAACCCTGGGCAACCCAGTTGGCCGCGCTCGGTATCGAGCACGTCACCCATGTTGCCGGGTTGAACAACAGCGCTGCCTATGTGGCTCAAATCGCCGCCGTGCTGCGCCCGGAAGGCCAGTTCGCCCTCATCGACGATCCGGTGGGTCTCGACATCGGGCCGTTCAAGGGGAAATCCATCTCGATTCACTGGGAACTGATGTTTACCCGCGCGATGTTCACCACCGACACCCTCGCACGGCAACACGCGTTGCTGCGCCGCGCGGCGCAGCTGGTTGACCAGAGCCGCCTCAAGCACACCCTGACCCGACGCATTGACGGCATCAACGCCGCAGGTCTCATCGAAGCGCACGCGCTGGTCGAGGCCGGCAACATGATCGGCAAGGTCGTCGTCGCCAACCATTGAACCCTTCTGATAACGGACATCAACATGACATCGCCAATCATCAGCACGACAACGATCAGCCTGGAAGCCGCGCAAGCATTGATTGCCGAAGCGCGCCGCGCGTGCGCCGCACGAGGATTCGCCGCGACAATTGCGATTACCGATGCAGGCGGTCACCTGCGCGCTTTCGAGCGCGCCGATACCGCCCCGTTCCTGACTGTCGACGTCGCCATCGACAAGGCATGGACCGCCGCGTCATTCGGCATGGCCACGCACCAATGGAATCAGTACATGGCCGAACCTGCCGTTGCCCCGCTGGCGCACCATCCGCGGCTGATGCCGGTCGGCGGTGGCGTACCGATCTTTTACGAAGGGCGTCTGGTCGGGGGCATCGGTGTTTCTGGCGGAACATCGGCTCAAGACCACGAGGCCGCTGAGGAAGCGCTGCGCCACGCCGGGTTTAACCAGTAACGATCGCCTTGCCGTCAATCGACAAACGTTCCACAAAGGCGGAACCGTTGCGCGTGAGGGACCGGCCCGGACGGCCGGATCACTCCAATAATTGTCGTTGAAGCTCTGGCGGCTCGAACGACGGCTTCGGGTCGATAACTGCGAATCCCGAGAAGCGTGAGCGTAGGTCTGAGCACAGGTTTACGCGTTGAGCCTCGTCAGACACGGCGCAGGCACTGCTGCACCAGCAATCCCCGCAGTGTCATCAGCCGGCGTGCGGCAACAATCCGCGCAACGACTGTCCAGTTTCCGTACACATGACCGCAAACGCCCCACGATCCGCGCGGGCCCCGCGGGTGGGAAGAAACCCGGATAGCCCCGTTTCGCCGCCCCCGCCTACCCTCGCGCGCATGCCGGTCGACACCAAAGCGCCAAGCAACGCCCGATCCGGCCGACCGAAATTTCCTCAGGAGCGTACATGGATAGCAGCAGCAACACGGCACTGTTCGACGCCGACGTCTGGCGCGGCAAGACTTTCACCGGGCACTGGCACGCGAGCCCGCACGCGGCCGACGTGATCGAACCGGCGACCGGCAACACGCTCGGCCGCATCGGCCTCGCGGATAGCGCGGCCATCGCCGACGCGTCGGCCGCCGCGCAGCGCGCGCAGCCTGCGTGGTTCGGCCTGCCGTACGACGAGCGCGCGGCGGTCCTGCGTCGCGCGGCGGCCGTCGCCGAAACGCACTTCGATGCGATCGTCGACTGGCTCGTGCGCGAAAGCGGCTCGACGCGCGCGAAGGCGTCGTTCGAAACCGCCGTCACGATCAAGGCCCTGCACGAGGCGGCCGGGTTGCCATCGCGCGCAGCCGGCGAAGTGCTGCCGTCGACGCCCGGCCGGCTGTCGCTCGCGCGGCGCCGCCCGCGCGGCGTGGTCGGCGTGATCTCGCCGTTCAACTTCCCGCTGTACCTCGCGGTGCGCGCGGTCGCGCCGGCGCTCGCGCTCGGCAACGCGGTCGTGCTGAAACCCGATCCGCGCACCGCCGTGTGCGGCGGCGTCGCGATCGCGCGCGTGTTCGAGCTCGCCGGCTTGCCGCAAGGCGTGCTGCACGTGCTGCCCGGCGACGGCGCGGCCGGTGCGGCGCTGGTCGCCGATCCGCACGTCGCGATGATCCAGTTCACCGGCTCCACCGCGGCCGGACGCAAGGTCGGCGAAGCGGCGGGCCGCTACCTGAAGAAGGTGTCGCTCGAACTCGGCGGCAAGAACTCGCTGATCGTGCTCGACGACGCCGATCTCGACCGCGCCGTCGCCAACACCGCCTGGGGCGCGTATCTGCATCAAGGCCAGATCTGCATGGCCACGGGCCGCGTGCTCGTGCAGCGCGCGATTCACGACCGCTTCGTCGCGAAGCTCGTCGAGAAGGCGCAAGGCCTGCGCGTCGGCGATCCAGCGACCGCGGACGTCGGCCTCGGCCCGCTGATCAATGCCGCGCAACGCGACCATGCGGCGAACCTGGTCGACGCGGCCCGTCGCGCGGGCGCACGCGTCGAGACGGGCGGCGGCCATCGCGGCCTGTTCTTCGAGCCGACCGTGCTGAGCGGCGTCGCGCCGGGCAATCCGGCGTTCGACGAGGAGATCTTCGGGCCGGTCGCGATCGTCGTGCCGTTCGATACCGACGAAGAGGCGATCGCGCTCGCGAACCAGACCGAATACGGGTTGTCGATGGCGATCCTGTCCGCCGACGTCGGCCGCGCGCTCAGGATCGGCGAGCGGTTGAACACCGGCCTGCTGCACATCAACGACCAGACGGTCAACGATGAAGTGATCAACCCGTTCGGCGGTGTCGGCGCATCGGGCAACGGCTCGAGCATCGGCGGCAGCGCGAACTGGGAAGAATTCACGCAGTGGCAGTGGCTGACCATCAAGGGCGACGCGCCGTTGTATCCGCTTTAACGAAGGCTTTAACAAGGAGACCGACCATGTACACGGAAAACGATACGCGCGCCGTCACCGCGGCCGTCGCACGCGCCGCCGGCGCACCGTTCTCGATCGAATCGGCCCGGATCCGCGCGCCGCGCGGCGACGAGGTGCTGGTGCGCGTCGTCGCGACGGGCCTGTGCCACACCGACCTGATCGTGCGCGACCAGTACTACCCGGTGCCGCTGCCGGCCGTGCTCGGTCACGAGGGCGCCGGCGTGGTCGAGGCAGTCGGCCCGAACGTGAAGACGCTCGCCGCGGGCGATCACGTCGTGCTCACCTACGGCGCGTGCGGCCACTGCACGTCGTGCGTCGGCGGTCACGGTGCGTATTGCCGGCAGTTCTTCGCGCTGAATTTCGGCGGCGCCGACGCCGACGGGCAGACCGCGATCCGCGACGCCGCCGGACAACCGCTGCACGATCATTTCTTTGCGCAGTCGTCGTTCGCGAGCTACGCGCTCGCACGCGAGAACAACGCGGTCAAGGTGCCGAAGGAGGCGCCGCTCGACCTGCTCGGGCCGCTCGGCTGCGGCATCCAGACCGGTGCGGGCGCGGTGATCAACTCGCTCGCGGTGCGCACGGGCAGCAGCTTCGCGAGCTTCGGCGCGGGGGCGGTCGGCATGAGCGCCGTGATGGCCGCACGGATCGCGGGCGCCACCACCATCATCGCCGTCGACATCGTGCCGTCGCGGCTCGCGCTGGCATTGGCGCTCGGCGCGACGCACGCGATCAACAGCAAGGAAGTCGATGTCGTCGACGCGATCCGCGAGATCACCGGCGGCGGCGTCGATTTCGCGCTCGAATCGACCGGGCTGCCGGCCGTGCTGTCGCAAGGGATCGACGCGCTCGGCTCGCGCGGCACGATGGGCGTGGTCGGCGCGCCGAAGCTCGGCACCCGGGCGGAATTCGACGTGAACAGCCTGCTGCTCGGCGGCCACACGATCCGCGGCATCGTCGAAGGCGACAGCGTGCCGCAGATCTTCATTCCGCAGCTCGTGCAGCTGTATCTGCAAGGGCGGTTTCCGTTCGATCGGCTGGTGAAGTTCTATCCGCTCGAACAGATCAACCAGGCGGCGGAAGACAGCAGCAAAGGCATCACGCTCAAGCCGATCCTGCGCTTGCCGCATTGAGCCCAGGCGTGCCGCCGGCCGTCGGCGGCACGCGGCGGCGCTCCGGTGGGGACGACAATACCGCGCTTCGGGCGCCGGGCTATATTACGCATTCGCGCGACACGCCGGGCCGCCCCGCCCGGCCCGGACATTCGACCCCAAATGGAATCCAGCGTGAATACGGCTCCCGAATCCCTTGCCCGGCCGGTCGACCTCGACCGGCTCCGCGTCCGCTTCGCGGCGGGCGAGCCACTGCCCGAAACCGCGTTGCCGGCCAGCGTCGCGCGCTCGTGGGCGCGTTCGCGCGATGCCGGGCTCCGGCCGTGGGAAACCGCCCGCTACGAAATGCAGCGCGAGCGCGACGAATCGCGCGCGGACCGGCAACTGACCCGCTGCGTCGCGCAGGAAATCGAGCAGCTGTGGGCTGCGTTCGGCGGCAGCGACTGGACGATCTTCTGCGTCAATCCGCGCGGCACGATCGTCCATGCGCGGCGCAGCCCGCAGTGCGGCGACACGCTGCTGACGCCGATCGTCGCCGGGCGCCGGATCGTCGAACCGAACGTCGGCACGACCGCGCCGAGCTGCGTGATTCACGACGGGGCCGAGGCCGTCGTCGCGGGTGCGCAGCACTATCTCGACGAGTTGTCGCGGGTGTTCTGTCTCGCGGTGCCGCTGGTCGGCTTCGATGGCGAAGTGATCGGCGCGCTCGACATCACCGGCATCGGCCGGCGCAACGTCGTGCAACTGCGCGAGCAGTTCCGGCATGCGGCGCTGTCCGCCGAGCAGCGGCTGTATGCGCTGCTGCGCGACTGCCATCTGCTGCACGTGCAATACGATCCGCGCTGGCTCGGCACGCCGCTCGCCGGCGTCGTCGCGCTCGACGAAGCGGGCCGCGTGCGCGCGGTGAGCCGGCTCGCGCGCCAGATGCTCGATCTCGCGCCCGAGGGGCCGGTCGCACGGTGCGATCTCCGGCAACTGTTTCCCGGTGCAACGCCCGCGCAGCAGCGTCGTTTGCTGACGCCGGCGCGCACGCCGCAGCGGATCGCGCGCGACGATGGTAGCCACGTATGGGTGCGCACCGTGCGCGCGCCGCTCGATCGGGCGACGATGGCGCGCCACGCCGATGTGCTCGAGGACGCCGCCGACGCGTGCAACGCAGCGCCGGCCGCGACCCCGCACGCGAGCTTGCACGAACAATCGCTCGACGCGATCCGCCGGGCGCTCGGCGAGCACGACGGCAACGTGTCGGCGGCCGCGCGGCAGCTCGGCATTTCACGCACGACGCTGTATGCGAAGCTCAGGCAGCTCGATGCGGCGGGGCTCGGGATTGGCGGGCCGCATTGACGCGGCGTTCGGCGGTCGGCGGTCGGCGGTCGGCGGTCGGCGGTCGGCGGTCGGCGTTCGGCATTCGCCGTTCGCCATTCGGCATGAAACGATGGCGGCCACGCCGCCCTCCTCCCGTCCTTGCAAGCGGATCGCCGCCGCAGCCTCACCCGGTCAGAATGCGTAATTGACCGACACCAGCGTGACGAGCGGATCCAGCGTGATCTTCGCGACGCTCTTGACCACGACACCGTTCGGCAGCCGGGTGCTCAAATTGGCTTTCGTCCCGAACGGCAGGTACGACACGGAAAGCCCGGCCGACCAATGCTTGTCGAACTGGTAATTCAACCCGGCATTGAAGACCGGCGACCATGCGCTGTCTACGTCCGCACTCGTCGACAGGCCTGTCGTCGCCCCGTGCGTCAATTGCGCGCTCAACGCCTGCTGGAACGCGGGACCGACATGCGCATTGGTGAACCAGATGTAGCTGACGCCGATGCCGAGATAGGGTCTCCATCGGGCATCCGCGCGGCCGAAATAGTATTTCAGCAGCAGCGCCGGACTCCACTGGCGGACATCGCCGAGCGGATTGATCGCCGCGGCGGAAAGCACCCCCGTTCCCGAGAACTTGAATTTCGGCGGAATGCCGGCGACCGTCTCCACCGCGATGTTGTCGGTCAGGAAATGCGTAAACGTCATGCCAAGCGTGTCGGCGTTATCGACGCTCGCGCCCGTATCGGGCACCGCGTGCCCGCCGATTTCGAGCGGATCGCTCGAGGTTTGAGGGGCGATTCGCAACCAGCCCATTCCGATCACGTTGCTTCCCGCGGACTGCGCATGTGCTGCCGCGCTCGCCACCAGCATGGCGGCAGCCGCCGCCAGTTTCATCGACTTCATCAGACGGTATCTCCCTATTTATTGTCTCGACACGGGTGCGTATGCCGACCGTGGCGTGCCGCCACTATGGCGGCCGACCGGGGCTTTGGAAATGTTTGAAACGGACGCGAAAATTGTCCGCGTTCGCTACCACACGGAACCGGCGGATTGACGTAACGTGGTCACTGCGGACGCGGCCTGCGAAGCATCGATGCCCGGCATTGCCCGATTCCAGGCCGCGACGAGAACCGACGACCTGATTCAGAGATGAGCAGCAGCACCATGCGATTGAACCCGACGCAAGCCGGCCCTGGCGCCGGCTTGCCGTCGTCGCCGGTCGATCTGGCCACCCTGTCGGAAAAACGCGCATCGCCGTCGAAGCTCGCGGCGCTGATGGAAGTCGCGGCGCATCTGGCGCTCGACACGTCCGCGGTGCTCGCCGGGACCGATCTCACCCCGAACGACGTGTCGAACCCGTTCACGCTCACGTCGGCGCAACAATTCCTGACGGCCGTGCGCAATGCGCTCCGGCACTATTCCGGCTCCGACCTGGGCGTGCGGGTCGGCAGGTTGCTGCATGCATCGAGCTACGGGCTATACGGGTATGCGACGCTGTGCGCCGAAACGCTCGGGCAGGCGTTCGATGCGGCGGTCCGGTTCCACCGGCTCGCGAACGGCTTGCTCGGCATTCGCTGGGGCATAGAAGGCGAGGAAGGCGATCTGGCGTCCTGGCATTTCCCTGCCCGCGAAGACGTGGTGCTGCCCGAACTCGACGCGCGACTGTACGCGTTTCTGCTCGACATGCAGTTCGTTCTTCACGCGACATTCGTCAAGGACGTGATGGGATCGTGGTGCGTGCCGGTGCGCGCACAGTTTGCATGCGAACCACCGGCCCATGCGACATTGCTTGCCGAAGCGCTCGACTGTCCGGTTGCATTCGATCAGGATTGCCATGTGTTGAGCTATCCCGCCGCGTGGCTATCGCGGGCGCCGCAGCTTGCCCACCCGATCACGGCGGCCCAGGTCTCGCGGCACTGCGCGCAGTTGCTCGACGAACTCCAGGACCGCTCCGGGATCACGCTTCGCGTCTACGACGAACTAACGCGCATCCCCGGCAGATTCCCGGACATCGACGCGATCGCCGGGACCCTCCACATGACTTCAAGGACACTGCGCCGCAAGCTCGACGCCGCAGGCACGTCCTACAACGAACTGCTGACGGGCGTGCGCAGGGCGCTGGCGATCGACTATCTCGGCACGACCGCGCTGAGCACCGAAGACATCGCATCGGTATTGGGATTCAGCGACGCCGCGAGTTTCCGGCATGCATTCAAGCGCTGGACCGGCCTGACGCCGAACGAGGTGCGCGGCAACGCGGAGCCGGCGCCGCGGCCGTGGAGCACGGCGGGTTGACGCCGCCATTGCGGCGTTATCGTCGGCATGGCCGATGAACAGGCCCTACGCGACCGCTCGCCGCTCATGCAGCCGCAACGCGGCCCACGCGATGCCGGCCGAGAAGATTCCGACCAACCCGCCGAACGTGCCGATCCACGGCAGCCCGAACGCTCCGGCGATATGGTTGCCGAGCAGCGCGCCGGCGCCGATCCCGACGTTGTACAGCCCGGAAAAGATCGACACCGCGAGATCGGTCGCTTCCGGCGCCAACTTCAGCACCCACGCCTGCATCGCGAGACCGAAGCAGACGATCGCGCCGCCCCACACGAGCGTGTGAACCGACAGCGTGACGATGTTCAGTGCGCTCGGGAACAGGATCAGCAGACAGGCCGACAACGCGATGATCGACGCGAGCAGGAAGTCGGCCGGCCGCTCCGGAAACACGCGGTTGAAGCAGAGCGCGGCCGGCATGCCGGCGACGCCGAACAGGATCAGCACGTAGGTAATCCGGCCGCTGCTCGCGTGATTGACGCTCTGCACGAACGGCTCGATATACGTGTACGACGTGAAGTGCGCGGATACCACCAGCACGGTGATCGCATACAGCGACACCAGCGCCGGCTTGCGCAGGAACGTGCCGATGCTCGCGAGCGAGCCGGCGCCCTGGCTCGGGAGCGTCGGCAGCGACACGCGCAGTATCAGCAGCGCAACGGCCGCCGCGCCGCCGATCACGAGGAACGTGACGCGCCAGCCGAGCGCCTCGCCGATCACGCGCCCGAGCGGAATGCCGGCGACCATCGCGATCGCCGTGCCCATCGCGAGCAGGCTGAGCGCGCGACTTTTTCGGTCGCTCGGCGCGACCCGCACGGCGAGCGGGACGGAAATCGACCAGAACACCGCATGCGCGCACGCGATGCCGAGCCGGCCGATCATCAGCACCGTGAAATTCCACGCGACGCCGGTGACGACATGGCTGCCGATGAACACCAGCAACGCGCAGCTCAGCAGCTTGCGGCGCTCGACGTGACGCGTGACGAACGTCAGCGGCAGCGACACGACGGCGACGGCCCACGCGTAGATCGTCAGCATCAGGCCGACGGCGGTCGGCTGCATCTGCAGGCTGTCGCCGATCGCGCTCAGCAGCGCGACGGGCACGAACTCGGTGGTATTGAAGATGAAGGCAGTGAGTGCCAGGGCCAGAACGCCCCACCACGACTGTTCGGAACTGACGGCGTCCGGGGTTGCCATACGGGAATTCGACGAAGGTTGAGAGCGCGGGCAGCCGGCCCGGCGCATCGGCGCGATTGTACCAGCGGCGCTTGACACGCTGCTGCCGGCCGCGGCGCGCGGACATGGCGATGACACGGCCGTGCGCCGATAATGACCGATGTGTCGAAAACGCTTTCGCTAACGATTCGCCCGAACGACCTCGGGCAGGGAGATTCACATGCGCATTGAAACGTCGTTTCTGTTCGATCTCGACGGCACGCTCGTCGACAGCGTCTACCAGCACGTGCTCGCGTGGAAGGAAGCGCTCGATGCGGAAGGCATCGAGCTGTCGGTGTGGCGCATCCATCGCAAGATCGGGATGAGCGGCGGCCTGTTCCTGAACCAGCTGCTGCGCGAGACGGCCGGCGACATCGACGCCGAGCGCGTCGAACGGCTCGCGCGGCTGCATGCGGCCGCGTACCAGCGGCTGCGTGCGCAGGTCCGGCCGCTGCCGGGCGCGCGCGAGCTATTGGCCGCGTTGTCGAACGCGGGCATCCGCTGGGCGATCGCGACGAGCGGGCGGATGGAAACCGCCGCGATCAATCTCGACGCGCTCGGCGTCGATCCCGCGAAGCACGTGGTCGTCACGCGCGACCAGGTCAAGTATGCGAAACCGGATCCCGACCTGTTCCTGACCGCTGCCGCGAAACTGAACGTGCCGATCGAGCATACGGTAGTGATCGGCGACAGCATCTGGGACATGCTCGCCGCGAGCCGCTGCCGCGCGCTGGGCGTCGGGCTGCTGTCGGGCGGTTACGGCAGCGACGAGCTGGAGCGCGCGGGGGCGCTGCGCGTGTACGACGATCCGGCGGATCTGCTGTGGCATCTGGACGAGATTGCGGCGCGGCCGTAGGCCTGACGCATCCCGTTCCATCGCACGCGTTACGGTGTCTGCAGCGTGCCGTCCTTCAGCCGCGTCTGCGTCCAGGTCGTCACCGTGTTTTCGCACGGATATTTCGCCGCCTCGGCTTCATCGATATCCACGCCCAACCCCGGCCTTTCACTGGCGTATACGTGCCCGCTCCGAAACTCGGGAAGACCGGGAAATACATCGAGCAATGCCGCCCTCGGCCCCTTGAGTTCCTGAATCACGAAATTGGGCGGCTCGGTACCGGACCATTCCTGCACACCGAAATTGCGAGATGCGAGATCGATATGAATATTCGCCGCATGCCCGAGCGGCGACATGTCGCCCGGGCCATGCCAAGCCGTTCTGACACCGAACTGCTCAGCGAATATCTGCAACTTGCGGCCGGCGGTAATGCCGCCGATCTGACTCAGATGAACCCGGATGAAGTCGATCAACCGCTCGGTGATCAGGAAGCGCCACTCATAAGGATTGTTGAAAAGCTCGCCTTGCGCGAGCGGTGTAGACGTCTTCTCCCGCAGTTGGCGAATCCATTCGCCCTCTTCCAGCGCGATCGCATCCTCGAGAAAAAACAGGTCGAATTGCTCGAGTTCACGCGCAAAGCGAATGGCCTCGACCGGCTTCAGGCGTTCATGAACATCGTGACACAGCTCGACATCGAAGCCGATCCTGCTGCGGATCCCGTCGAACAGCTTCAGCGTATCGCGCATGTACTGCTTGCTGTCCAGATAGACGCCATCGGCCGCACCGTCCGGCGCGCTCGCCGGCGCCTTGCCGTATCCGCCGCCGCCGTAACCGCCACTCTGGCAGCGGATGTGCGTGATGCCTTGCTCGCGATACTTCTGAATGTTCTCGCACAGCTCGCCCAGGTCGCGTCCGTCCGCATGACGATAGACGGGCACGCCTTCGCGACACTTCCCCCCGAACAGCTGATATAGCGGCATGTTCGCCATCTTGCCCTTGAGGTCCCACAGCGCCATGTCGACGCCCGAAATCGCATTATTCTCGATCGGGCCGTTGCGCCAGTACGCGTTCTGGTGCATCAACTGCCAGAGCTCCTCGATGCCTTCCGCGTCACGTCCGATCAACAGGGGCCGCAAATATGCCTCGATGACGCATTGGACGGCGACGTGTCGGTACGCGAACGTCGCACATCCGAGACCATACAAGCCCGGCTGGTTGGTCTCGATCTTCACGACGATCAGGTTGATGCCTTCCGGCGCGGTCAGGATGACCTTTACGTCTGTAATCGGAGTGGTCATTTCTCGTCTACCAATATCTAATCAATAAATCACGCGATGCAGCACTTCAAGTGCGGCGCAGAGAGACGGTCGGTTCCTCGGCCGAGCGCTGTTCGGAACGGGCCGGAACCGTGATCATCAGAATCACCGACAGCAGCAGTGCAAGCGCCATGAAGATGTACGAAGCCGACGGGCTGCCGGTTGCGCCATTCAGATAGCCGACGACCCACGACCCGAGGAATGCGCCCAGTGCGCCGCTCGAATTGATGATGCCGATCGCACCACCCAGCACGTTGCTGGGGACAAGTTCAGGTACGAGCGCGAAGAACGGTCCGTACGGCGCATACATCGTCGCGCCAGCAATCACGAGCAGCGTGAACGAGATCCAGAAGTGCGATCCGCCGACCAGGAACGACGCCGCGAGCGCAATCGTCCCGATCAGCAGCAGCGGCCAGACGAACAGCTTGCGGTTACGCGTCTTGTCCGACAGCCACGATGCCAGCAGCATGAGGACGATCGCGGCGAGGTACGGAACTGCGGCGAGCCAGCCCACCGACACGATGTCGATCGTCGAGGCCGTCTTGAGAATCGACGGCAGCCACATGATGAAGCCATACACCCCGATGCTCCAGAGCGCATGAATCGCGCAGCATTTCAATACGACAGACGAACGGAATGCGGCCTTGTAGTCGCGAACCGGCGCGATATGAGCCTGCTCGGCTTTCAGGCGTGCATCGAGTTCGGCCTTTTCTTCGTCCGTCATCCATGGCGCGTCGGCCGGTCGATCCTTGACGGTGAACCACCAGACGACGGCCCAGGCGAGCGCGGGCAATCCTTCGATGACGAACATCTCGCGCCATCCGAAGCTGTGCACCAGGTAACCCGACACCACCGACATCCACAACACCGTCACCGGATTACCGAGAATCAGGAATGTATTCGCGCGTGAGCGTTCGGTTCGCGTGAACCAGCGGCTGATGTACATCAGCATCGACGGCATGACGGCGGCCTCGACGATGCCGAGCACGAAACGCAGGACCATCAGCATCGGAATGTTGCTGACCATCCCGGTCGCGGCAGCGCACAGGCCCCACAGGATCAGGCTGAAGAAGATCAATTTCTTCACGCTGTTGCGCTGCGCGTAGATCGCGCCCGGTACCTGGAACAGGCAGTAGCCGAGGAAAAACAGCGAGCCGATCAGCGACGACATCCCGTGTGTGATGCCGAGATCCTTGTCAATGCCGGCGGCCGCGGCGAAGCCGTAGTTCGCACGATCGAGATAGGCGAGGCTATAGGTGATGAAGATGATGGGCATCAGATACCACCATCTCTGGGGGGCTACGGGTTGGGTGCTTTCCATGATGTCTCCGGATAGGTGCGACGCGCGGACGCTTTACGGGTGCGCGCTGCCTTTGGTATGGGTATTGTTCGCGCGGATCTGCTTTTCAAAGGACGGCCAGCCAGCCGCCATCGACATAGATGATCTGGCCGTTCACATAGCTCGACGCCGCCGATGCCAGGTACACCGCCGTACCGACGAGTTCCTCCGGCTTGCCCCAGCGCTGCGTCGGATTGCTGCTCCTGACCCACGCGTCGAACGCCGCGTTCTCGACGAGCGGCTTGTTCATGTCGGTCAGGATGTAACCGGGGCCGATCGCGTTCGCCTGAATGTTCGACGACGCCCATTCGGCGCTCATCGCGCGGGTCAGCATCTTGATCCCGCCCTTGGCGGCCGTGTACGCACCGACCGTCGCACGCGCGGCTTCGCTCGTGAGTGAGCCGATGTTGATGATCTTGCCGCCGGTGCCACGCACGATCATGCGTTGCGCCGCCTGCTTCGCGACGATGAACGCACTCGTCAGATTGGTGTCGATCACCCGTTGCCAATCACCCAGCTCAAGTTCGACAAGTGGTTTGCGAAACTGGATGCCAGCGTTGTTGACGACGATGTCGATCTGCACGCCTGCCGCGTCCCATTGCGAGAACGCCTCGGCGACAGCCTGCTCGTCCGTCACGTCGAACGCGTGACCTTGCGCGTCGAACCCTTTTCGGATGAGTTGGTCGACCGCGGCGGCAACCGTCTCGGGCTGCGTTCCGTTTACGACGACTCGAGCGCCTGCCGTCGCAAGTCCTTCCGCCAGCGCGAAGCCGATACCGCGCGCCGAGCCGGTGACGAGCGCCGTGCGGCCGCGCAGGTCAAATAGTGAAGTCATTTAATCGTACTCCTCTCTATGATGGGAAATCGGGCGCGAGTGTGCCCCTCGCGTCCGTCTCCGGACGCGACGATGCCAACGCGGTCTCCTGTCAGGCTGTCAAACTGTCAGGCGCGCTTGTCGGCAGCGGCCCGATTCAGTGCGGCGCGATCCTCGAAGTCCTGTTCGGCGCGCCTGATGAGCGTGAGCACCGCTTCTTCCGCGGCAGCCTCATCGCCCTTTTCGATTGCGACGCAAAGCGCTTCATGCATCGGCAGCGATCGGGCCGGGCCGCCGGCGATCTCGGAACTGAGCTCGAAGCTCGTTTGCAAGATGGACGACAACGCGTTCTGCATCTGCTGGACGAACTGGTTGTGACAGGCGGTGAGAATCGCGCCGTGAAACGCAAGATCGGCAGGTACATATTCACCATTGCCAGCGACCGCGCGCTCCATCGCCCGGTAAGCACGCCGGATCGCGATGCGGTCCTCGTCGGTCGCACGTTTCGCGGCAAGTCTGGCCGCGTTCGGCTCAATGATCAGGCGCAGTTCCATCAGATCCTGGATCAGCCCCTCATCGACCGTGCCGGCGCGCGCACGCCACGTAATGACGTCGGGATCGAACAATTGCCATTGCGCGCGCGGCAGCACGACCGTGCCGTAGCGCCGGCGCACTTGCAGCATGCCCTTGGCGGACAGCGACTTGACCGTCTCGCGGATGGTGATGCGGCTGACCTGCAACTGTTCGGCCAGTTCGTCTTCGGACGGCAGGACGTCGCCGGGCGCCAGCTGGCCCGAGCAGATCCGCTCACCGATCTGATTCAGTACCTGTCGGTGGAGGGTTGCCATATCGACTCTCTAGATCATACGTATGATGTAGAAAGATAGGCAGGTCGTGCGCCGCTCGCAATCGGGGTTGACCCGGGGCTGACAGATCCTGTGCGGAGCGTCGCTCGCCGTCGTTGCGCGAGATCGTACAGGCGCACGGCTGAACCTCGGCGCTGCGGAAAGGAGAGCCGACGGGGATGGTCGCTCGGATCGTGCCACCTCTTTCGTGATTCACGACGCCCGTGCCGTGCGCAGGCGCTAAACCGCCCACCTGACCGGCATCGTCCGGATCTCCGAACTCGCCTTCGTCGGATTGAGCCGCTTCGGGCATACGTCCGTGCAGTTCATGATCGTCTGGCAACGGAACAGCCGATACGGATCCTCGAGGTTGTCGAGCCGCCCGGCCGTCGCGAAGTCGCGCGGATCCGCGAGCCAGTTCTTGTCATTGATATTCATCGCATCCGAACCGCAGATGCCCGCGCGGCACGCGCGTCGATACGAAGTGCGCGAACCGCGCGCAAACGCCATGCCGATCGAATCGGGTCGCGCGGTATCAATCGTCGTCGACCCGCTTGTCGACCAGATAGCGCCCGCGCTCGACGCCGGCACGCAGTGCCTCGTCCTCGGTCGGCCATTCGGGTCCGGACGGCTCCGGCACGTAGAGCTCGATGCGCGCGCCGTCGACATACACCTGCACCTCATCGTCCCACGCGCCGCGCGCGTTGCGCCGCGCCCATACGCGAATCTCGTGGCCGCGATACGGATCGCGAACCTGTGCGTCCTGTTGATGTTGCATCCTGGCCCCCTGTACTTATCTGCGATGGAGATGCAGAAAATGCGCACCGCATGATCGCCGCGCGCGCCGTCGGCCCCGTGCGCACGCGCCGTGCCCGGTATCGGCAGGCCCGGCACGCGCCTTGCGTCCCGAATGGGTATCGGGTATCGAACCGGCTATCGAACCGGGCATCGAACCGCCCCGGTCCGCCAGACAATAAAGGAGGCCACGATGATCGGCCATATCGAACTCCTCGGACGCCTGCTGCTCGCCGCGCTGCTCGGCAGCGTCATCGGGCTCGAACGCGAGCGGCTCAACTGGGCCGCCGGATTGCGCACGCACATGCTGGTGTGCGTCGGCTCGGCCCTCGTGATGCTCGTTTCCACGTTCGGCTTCGAGGACGTGCGCGGGCAGAACGGCGTCGTGCTCGATCCGTCGCGGGTCGCCGCGCAGGTGGTATCGGGCATCGGCTTTCTCGGCGCCGGCTCGATCCTGCTGCGCGGCGAAGTGGTGCGCGGGCTGACGACGGCAGCGAGCCTGTGGGCGGTGGCCGGCGTCGGTCTCGCCGCGGGTGGCGGCATGTATGTCGCGGCGATCGGTGCAACGGCGATCGTGCTTGCAATCCTCGCGGGCGTGAAACCGCTCGAGCGCCGCTTCATCGCGCAGCGGCAGCAGCGCACGCTGCGGCTCGTCGTCGAACGCGGCGGCCTGACGCTCGGGGTGCTGCACGACACGCTCGGCACCGGCCGCGTGCGCGTGAAGCGGTTCATCGTCCAGCAATCGGATGACGATCCGGACACCGACGACATCTCGGTATCGTTCTCGCGCACGAGTGGCGCGGAATTTGCGGCGATCTGCGCGGCGCTGCAACGCATCGCCGGTGTGCGGACCTGTCATCCCGACACCTCGACAAGGAGTCTCGCGTGACCCCGACCGACCTGCTCTCCTACCTCGTCACCAGCCAGCTCGCTGCGCGCATGCGCGGCGGCGCATGGCTCACGACCAGCCAGGCGGTCGGCGCGATGCGCGCGTGGCTCGCGTGCCACCACGCGGAATGCGGCTGGCTCGACCGGATCAGGATCGCGCATGCGTCCGCGACGATCGCGCAAGGCATCTACGAGATCGCGTGCGCATACGGCGACCCCGACAGCGGCGAACGCGTCCGGCTCGACGCCGATTCGCCGGAACTGCAGGCGCTGCGCGCGCGTTGCGACGTGCTGCTGCAACGCATCGACGGCGACCGGGACGTCGACGCCCGATGATCGTGCCGGTTCGCATGACGCGCGCCGCATTCGCGACCGCGAGCACCGACGCGGCGGTCAATACCTCGCGCCCGGACGATCCGGTTCGACACGGGCTGCTCGAATGCGGACGCAACTGCGACACGATCCGCGATGCAAGCCGTTTCGCGATGCCGGTGGACGGCGACGCATATTTCGCGACGCTGCGCGCCGCGCTGCGCCGGGCACGCCCTTTGCGCGCTGAGCGCCCCTGCCTGATGGAACCTGACGGAGCTTGCCGATGCGAACCGACGAACTCGCCGGAACGGCCCTCGATTACTGGTGCGCGCGCGCGTTGTGCGCGGACGACGAAGACACGCTGTGCTTCACGGCCGTCGAACCGAAGGTCATCGTGACCGCCGCATGCGATGCATTGCGGCGCCTCGACGCGCATTTCGCACCGTCGGCGTCATGGGCCGACGCGGGGGCGGTGCTCGAGCGCGTCGGCGATCTTCGGATCGCGCGCCGCGGCGACGGCGTCGAATGCGACGCGTGCTTCATCGACCGTCCGTCGACCTGTGCGGCCCGTGCGCCGGACATGCGCACCGCATTGCTGCGCGCGTTCGTGCGAGCGCGCTTCGGCGACACGGTCGAGACGCCGCCGTCGTTCGCGCATCGGATCGAACGCGGCGCCCCGGTGCGCTACGACCCCGGTGCGCCGCTTCCCGAGGCGGACGATGATCCGGCTACGGGAGACAGTTCGGATATCCGGTCGATTCCGCGCACGTGAGGCTGCGCCCCATGGGTAGTCCGTTGCGGTCGAATTGCCACGACCGTGCGGCGCACATGTAGAAACGACAACGTCCGACGCGCGGGTTATCCGTACTCGCGCAAAACGTCATTCGTATAGAGGCGCGGTCCCCAAAAAAGGCGCCACGCAATACTCAGCAAGACGAAGACGCCAATCGCAATCGTAAATACCGTCTCGACCCTTATCTTTCCAGCCCCACTGTTATCTAGTTCATAGTCGTCCTCTGGCCAATTCAAAGCGTCGGCTCGCTCGGTCGTCGGATACAGATTGATGGTGATGTTCGGGTTGAGCGCCGGAGCGTCGGCCACTCGTACGACATGCACGTCGGCACAAAATTTGACGGAGATTCGACAACCGCAGGCACCACCCTTCTGGCACCCGTCGAGAATGAGCTTGTAGTTGCCCTGATTCAGGGTCTTTTCAATCTGATTCTTGTAGGTAGAAGCGCCGACTTCCTTCGGGTCGCGCTCCACCAGCATCAGCCCCTGCTCTGCGAGGGTCTTAGGAGAATTTGCTCCGTTCCGGAAGGTTTCGTACTGGACAACAACGTAGTCATTGTTCGCGTCCCGCAACGGCTCCCGGGTCGCTCGATTCATTTTCACCAGCAGTCGCGGCACTAATGCGATAACCACCTTCGCTGTCAACGTTTTACTGACCGAATCGTAGGTGAACTGGCATGTGGTCGGCGCCGTCCCTGCACACATGACAGGTTGACCATCCTCCGTAAGACGCTCGGTTCTCGTCCAACCATACTTTTGATAGGGTGGCGTCTCCCGCATCATCGTTGCCGATTCAACAAAATCGGCCAGCTGCCAGTTACACGGCGCCGGATTCTGCAACTGAATGGGATCAAGCGGGACGCAGATCGACTTCTCGTTTTCGGCGTCGTTCACAGTCAAACCGCCATTGCCTAGCGTTTTCGAACCCGCACCAGATTTCCCACCGAATAGGCCACCGAGAAGCGACGGCGCCGCGACGCCGGTATCGGCCGAAGCATCCGTCACGGACGCAGGAGACGCCGGTGGAACAAAGTTCGGGTTGGTCCGCCACACGTCACATTGCGTCGTATACGGCACGAATGCCGGCGCAAATGCCGCGCCCCCCAGATCCATCTGCGCCGGCCCGGTCTTTTTCAGGCTGCTGGTCTTGAACAACACGCCGCCGCGCGTCCCCATTTCGATGCCGCCTGGCGTCATGCGGAAATACGAGCCGCCTACGTTCAACACGATTTCCTTGGACGACTTGACGTGGAGCACGCCGTTCACCGTCTCGACCGTCATGTCTTCCTGCGACGCAAGCTGCATGCGTCCGCGCTGTGCCTGCAGGACGACTGCGCCCGCCGCCGCAATCAGGCTCATGCCTTTCTGCGTGAACAGCGACACCATGTCGTGCGCGGCCACCGTAAAGCGCTTCCACACGCTCCAGCTCGCATCGCCCCTGGCGATGCCCATGATGTTTTCACCGGCGACGACCTGCACGCTCTTGCCCGCCACCACGCCCGCCGATGCCGGTGCGGTCACCAGCACACTGGACTGCTGAAGCTGGTCGAGCGCCTTGTTCGCGGCTCGCTGATTGGCGATATCGGCCGCTTCGGCCTTCGACGCCTGAGCGGACGATGCCAGTGCTTTCGCCAGCGCCAACGCATCCTCGAGCTGTGCAACGGTTTCCTGCATGTCGAGTTGCTTGCCTGACGCACCGTTTCGCGCATAGGCCGACACCAGGACACCCGCACCGCCCCGCAGCGCGGCAGGCCCATCCGATCTCAGTTCGGCACCGCTCCCCCGCTCGCTCTGGCCGCGGTCTACCATGTGCCCGAGATTGAGTTGCGACTTGCCATGCTCGGTCGCAACCTTGATATGCTCGCGCCCTTCCCTGTCATCCATCTCCAGCGTGTTGTTCGAGCGCGTGCGGATCGTGTTGCGCGTGCCCCAGGGAACACCTGCGACGATCGGATCCGTGTGTTGTGCGGTATGCAGCACGTGGCTGATGAACGGCAAATCCACGCAACCCCACAGGAAGCTCACACCAACCACCGTGCCTTCAACGAGTCCGAAGTGAAAACCGGTGTGGTTCGGCCCCGCGAACGGTTTCGCCAGCCTCATCGGGCAGCTTTGCAGACCCGGCGTCCGCGTGTCGCGATCCAGATGAAGATCGACGATGTATTCGCCCTGGCTATCGAGGTAGGGGCTTTTCCAGCCGCCGGACGACGCGATCGTCCCGGTAATGACCGCATCGATCCGGGGCCAGGTTTCTTCCTTCAATGGCATTCGATACTGGCGATCCGATGGAATCGCATCGAACGTCACGTGATAGGCCTGCCTCCGGCTCGCACCGCACGTCACGCGCACGACGGCGAGCCCGTGCTTCGCATCGGGCAATTCCCGGTTCGATAGCTTCAGCACGGAGCCGGGCGTGAGGTCCAGCATGTCGCACTCGCCGCGATATTCGACCTGACCGGCCAGCGCTGCCTCGCGGCGCAGTTGCGCCTCTTCCTTCGCCTCGTCCTCGCTCTGATTCGGCGCTCCCCAGGTATACGCTTCACCGTACGTCGTGCGGTCGTCGCGAATCGGACTGACCGCCTCGATCGGATCCGAGATCGCCGCTTCCGTGTTGAACGTGCGTACCGCATAGGCCGTCGGCAAGGTCGTCGCGCGCATTTCGAGCGCGCTGACGGACTCGATGCCGCTGGCATCCAGCCCGCTGTGCGGCCGGTACGCGACCGTCAGACGCTCGGGATCGCGGCGGTAGTGCGCATAGTCGTCGCCGAAGCACACCCGCTCGCACCGCTCGCCTTCGTCGCACACGAACCAGATGCCCGAGCGTCGGCACAAGCGCGTGATGAACGCCAGATCGTCCTCGCCCCATTGCATCACGAAGCCGCGTTTGCGGTACGGCCGATTCAACCTGAATTCGAAGTCGGCGAAGATCTTATTGAACTCGTGCTCCCGCAGAATCCGCTCGATGATCTCGGGAATGCTCATGTCGAGGAAGAATCGACACTTTGGCGCATTGCGCAACAGCGCCAGCCGTGATTCCAGCACGATCTCGTACAGTGACTGATCGCGGTTCACAGCCTTCAACGCAAAGCCCGTCACGACACCTTGCACGCGCCGCGCCGCTTCCGGCTGACTCCATCGGTCCTGCGCTGGCGGCTGAATGACGAACGCACCCATCCGTTTCAGGAATTCGCTGCGCGACAGGTCATGACGGAAATGCGTGAACCGGATCGTGTACTTCGTCGGCTCACCGATTCCGCGTGTGCCTTCGAACTCGTACACGTCCGCGAGTGCGGCTGCGGGCGCGCCCTGGATATCCAGGCTGTAAAACTGGTGGATGTCGATACCCGCGCGCGCGGGTATATCGGAAATGGCCGTGCTTTTGGTCAAGGCGCCCCCGTCGAACGTTTTCGGAATATCGCGAGCGATCCTAACCGTCCGGGAGGCAATGCCACCATAGGACTCGTATGATTTTGACGCGAACATTTCACCGGGCTCGGCTCTTGCATACCGCACCTGCAGCGATGGATGCCGCATCCCGCCCGAACGTCGAGATTTTCATCGGTGACTCGACGTCATTGGCAAAAATTTCACGAAGCCGGACCACTCCGCGGCGACGCGAACCCGCGTAAAAATCCCGCGACCGTCCACCTGCCCCATGCAAAAAGCGACCGTCCCGGACCGCCGCGAGCCGCGCGGGGGCTTGCCGCGCCGGATGCATCGCGGCGGGAACGCGCATTGCGGCGAACATGGGCATTGCCGATCCCGCCGCCGCCCATCGACGCCATCCCATGAACGCCACCCCACCCTTCGCCCCGCACCTCTATTTCTGCGACGCCCGCCTCATCGGCCCGCTCGACGCGTGGCCCGACACGTTCGCGCACATCGCGGGCATGGGCTTCGACCATGTACTGATCGGCGGCTTCTGGGCCGCCAGCGTCGCGGGCTTTCCGCGTCACGTCGCCGACTTCCACCGGCCGGCCGCAACGTTCGCGACGCGCGCCGGCGCGCTCGAGACGTTCTCGCGGCTCGCGCAGCTCGCGCACGGTCACGGGCTGCGCGTGCTGCTCGAAGTCGTGCCGGACCGCATCGCCCGCGACAATCCGCTGCGCGCCGAGCATCCGGACTGGTACGTCGAGCGCGCGCACGACGACGCGCTGATCGATCCGCGCAGCGCCGCACATGAAACGGATGTCGCGCATGCGCAGATCGGCGAGGACGCGACGCACGACGCGCTCGCCGCCTGGTGGTGCAAGCACCTGGCCACGTTCGCGGACGCCGGCGCGGCCGGCTTCCTGATCGACGCGCCGCACCGCCTGCCGGCCGCGTGGTGGCCCGGCTGGCGCGCGGCGCTGCGCCGCGCGCGCCCGGACGTCGCGGTGCTGGCCGGCGTGCCCGGCCATGCGCGCGACGCGCTCGCGCAGCTCGAGGCGGCCGGCTTCGACGCGGTGTTCTCGTCGGTACGCTGGTGGGACCTGCACGCGCCCTGGTTCGTCGACGAACACCGGTTGCTGCGCCGCATCGGCTCGCCGATCGCGTTTCCGGACGCGTTCGACGGCCCGCGTCTCGCCGACGGCTGGCGCATGGCGCCGGACGAAACGGTCGCCCGCGCATACCACCGTGCATTGTGGACCGCGGCATCGGTCGGCACCGGCTGGCTCGTGCCGATGGGCTTCGAGCGCGGCGTCGCGCTGCCGCTGATGGCACGCGACGCTAACGCCGCGCGCTACCGCGCCGCGTTCGACGGTGCGCGCTTCGACCTGTCCGGCGCGATTGCCGATGCGAATGCGTGGCGCCGCGCGACACCGCTTGCGGCCGAGCGCGGCGAGATCGCGCAGCTGAGCGCGCCCGGCGCGGCCGCGACCGCGCTGCTGCGCGGCATGGGCCCGTCGCTCGAACACGACGACACCGCGCTGCTGATCGCGCTGAATCCCGCGCTCGATACGCCGGCGCGCGTCGATCCCGCGACGATCCTGCCCGGCGTGCCGGGCGGCTTCACGCACGTCGCGACGCCGGACGGCACGCACAAGCGCGCGCCGGCCGCGCTGGAAGCCTTCACGCTCGAGCCCGGCGGCTATGCGCTGCTCGATGCGTGGCGCGCGCCGCCCGCGACCACGCACGCCGATGCGGCACGCGAGCGCACCGCGCTGTCTGCCGCACGCTCGGCCGACCGGATCGCGATCGAGCGCGTCGAGCCGGCGGTCGACGGCGGCCGCTTCGCGATCAAGCGCGTGATCGGCGAAACACTGGTTGTACACGCATCGATCTTCACCGATGGCCACGCGCATCTCGCGGCCGCGCTGCAATGGCGCGCGGACGACGAAGACGACTGGCGGGAAGCGCCGTTCGTCGTCGAACCGAACGACCGCTGGCACGCGCGCATCGCGCTCGACCGGCTCGGCCGCCACGCGTTCCGCGTGATCGCATGGCGCGACGACTGGGCGTCGCTCGTCACCGACGTCGCGAAGAAGCGCGCGGCCGGCCAGGACGTGACGCTGGAGGTACGCGAAGCGCAACTGCTGCTCGCGACCGCGCTGAAGCTCGCCGAGCCGGCCGATCCGCGCGCGCGCGCGCACATGGAACGGCTGGCCGCCGATTTCAAGGACGCGTCGCCCGACGACCGCCTCGCGCTGCTCGGCGCGCCGGCACTCGCCGACGCGTATGCGGCGCTGCGCTACCGGCCGTTCGTCACGCACGATGAAACCGTCTACCCGGTCGAGGTCGAACGCCGCGCCGCGCGCTTCTCGAGCTGGTACGAGATGTTCCCGCGCTCGGCGAGCAACGACCCGCACCGGCACGGCACGTTCGACGACGTGATCGCGCAACTGCCGCGCATCCGCGACATGGGTTTCGACGTGCTGTATTTCCCGCCGATCCACCCGATCGGCACGACCGCGCGCAAGGGCCGCAACAACACGCTGAAGGCCGGCGCCGACGACGTCGGCAGCCCGTACGCGATCGGCTCGCCCGACGGCGGCCACACGGCCGTGCATCCGCAGCTCGGCACGCTCGCGTCGTTCCGCGCGCTGGTCGATGCGGCACACGCGCAGGGGCTCGAGATCGCGCTGGATTTCGCGATCCAGTGCTCGCCCGACCATCCGTGGCTCGCCGCGCACCCGGGCTGGTTCGCATGGCGGCCCGACGGCTCGCTGCGCTATGCGGAGAACCCGCCGAAGCGCTACCAGGACATCGTGAACCCCGACTTCTACGCACCGGACGCGCTGCCCGGCCTGTGGCTCGCGCTGCGCGACGCGGTGCTGTTCTGGGTCGATGCCGGCGTGCGGATCTTCCGCGTCGACAATCCGCACACGAAGCCGCTGCCGTTCTGGGCGTGGATGATCGCCGACGTGCGCGGCAGGCATCCGGACGTCGTGTTCCTGTCGGAGGCGTTCACGCGGCCGGGCATGATGTACCGGCTCGCGAAGATCGGCTTCTCGCAGTCGTACACGTATTTCACGTGGCGCGAGACGAAGCGCGAATTCATCGACTATTTGACCGAGCTTGCGGCCGGCCCCGCGCGCGAGTTCTTCCGGCCGAACTTCTTCGTGAACACGCCCGACATCAATCCGCGCCATCTGCAGAACGCGCCGCGCTCGCAGTTCGTGATCCGCGCGGCGCTGGCGGCGACGCTCGCCGGGTCGTGGGGCCTGTACTCGGGCTTCGAGATCGGCGAATCGGCGCCGCTGCCCGACAGCGAGGAATACGCGGACGCGGAGAAATACGAGCTGCGCGTGCGCGACTGGAACAAGGCCGCGCACATCGGCGCCGAAGTCGCGCGACTGAACCGCGCGCGGCGCGACCATCCGGCGCTGCAGACGCACCTCGGCCTCACGTTCGTCGACGCGGACAACGACCAGGTGCTCGTGTTCGTGAAGGCGACGCCCGCGCACGACAACGTCGTCGCGGTCGCGATCAGCCTCGACCCGTGGCATCCGCAGGCCGCGAACTTCACGCTCGACGCATCGCTGTGGCGCGGCTTCGGGCTCGTCGACGGCGAACCGCTCGACGCGCTCGAACAGGACGCCGCGCATGCCGAAACCTGGCGCGGGCATCGCCAGTACGTATCGCTCGACCCGCACGTGCGGCCGTATGCGATCTGGCGGCTCGCGCCGTCTCCCAGCGCCGCGCGAGCCGCGGCGCCCGACCCGGGCGTTGCCCGGGGCCCTTCCGGAGCACACGCATGATGAAACGCGAAGACTCCCTCGACGACGTGCGACGCGCGCAGTTCCCGTCGCTCGCACCGGCCGGCACGCCGCGCCGGCGCCGTTCACGGCGCCGTGCGCCCGCACTCTGCGCGGACGATCCGCTGTGGTACAAGGACGCGATCATCTACCAGGTGCACGTGAAGTCGTTCTACGACTCGAACAACGACGGGATCGGCGACTTCCCGGGCCTGATCATGAAGCTCGACTACATCGCCGAGCTCGGTGTCGACACGATCTGGCTGCTGCCGTTCTACCCGTCGCCGCGCCGCGACGACGGCTACGACATCGCCGACTACCGCGACGTGCATCCCGACTACGGCACGCTCGCCGACGTGCGCCGCTTCATCCGCGAAGCGCACGCGCGCGGGATCCGCGTGATCACCGAGCTCGTGATCAACCACACGTCGGACCAGCATCCGTGGTTCCAGCGCGCGCGGCGCGCGAAGCCCGGCTCGATGCATCGCGACTACTACGTGTGGTCCGACACCGACACGAGATACGCGGGCACGCGGATCATCTTCCTCGATACGGAAACGTCGAACTGGACGCACGACCCCATCGCCGGCCAGTACTACTGGCACCGCTTCTACTCGCACCAGCCGGACCTGAACTTCGACAACCCGGCCGTCGTGCGCGAGGTGATCCAGGTGATGCGCTTCTGGCTCGATCTCGGCATCGACGGGCTGCGGCTCGACGCGGTGCCGTACCTGGTCGAGCGCGAAGGCACCAACAACGAGAACCTGCCCGAGACGCACGCGATCCTGAAGAAGATCCGCGCGACGATCGACGCCGAGTATCCGAACCGGATGCTGCTCGCGGAAGCGAACCAGTGGCCGGAGGACGTGCAGGAATACTTCGGCGACGAGAACGAATGCCACATGGCGTTCCACTTCCCGCTGATGCCGCGCATCTACATGTCGATCGCGAGCGAGGACCGCTTCCCGATCGTCGACATCATGCGGCAGACGCCCGCGCTCGCGCCGAGCAACCAGTGGGCCGTGTTCCTGCGCAACCACGACGAGCTCACGCTCGAGATGGTGACCGACTCGGAGCGCGACCTGCTGTGGCAGACCTACGCGTCCGACCGGCGCGCGCGGATCAATCTCGGGATCCGCCGCCGCCTCGCGCCGCTGATGGAGCGCGACCGGCGCCGCATCGAGCTGATCAACTCGCTGCTGCTGTCGATGCCCGGCACACCGGTGATCTACTACGGCGACGAACTCGGGATGGGCGACAACATCCACCTGGGCGACCGCGACGGCGTGCGCACGCCGATGCAATGGTCGTCGGACCGCAACGGCGGCTTCTCCCGCGTGGACCCGGAACTGCTGGTGCTGCCGCCCGTGATGGGCTCGCTGTACGGCTATGACGCGATCAACGTCGAAGCGCAGACGCGCGACCCGCATTCGCTGCTGAACTGGACGCGCCGGATCCTGTCCACGCGCCGCGCGACGCAGTCGTTCGGGCGCGGCACGATCCGCTTCCTGCGTCCGGAGAACCGCAAGGTGCTTGCATACCTGCGCGAACTCGAAGGCCACGAGACGGTGCTGTGCGTCGCGAACCTGTCGCGCGCGTCGCAGGCGGTCGAGCTCGACCTGTCCGAATTCGCGGGCCGCGTGCCGATCGAGATGACGTCCGACTCGGCGTTTCCGCCGATCGGGCAGCTCACGTACCTGCTCACCTTTCCGCCGTACGGGTTCCTGTGGTTCGTGCTGTCCGAGCACGGCCGCGAGCCGTCGTGGCGGCAGCCGCACGCGGAGCCGCTGCCCGAACTCGTGACGATCGTGATGCGGCGCGGCGACGTGCGGCCGGACGTCGGGCAGCTTCATACGCTCGCGCACGATGCGCTCGCGTCGTGGCTCGCGCGGCGGCGCTGGTTCGCATCGAAGGATCGCGCGATCGGCGACGCGTGGCTGAACATCGTCACGCCGATGCCGGACGAACCGTTCCAGTACGCGGAGGCCTGGGTGTCCGCAAGCGACGGCGGCGTCGAACGCTACGTCGTGCCGCTGGCCGCCGCGTGGGGCGGCGAGACGTCGCATCCGCTGTTCGCGCAGCTCGCGCTCGCGCGCGTGCGGCGTGGCCATACGGTCGGCTACCTGACCGACGCGTTCGCGCTGCCGTCGTTCGCGCGCGGGATGCTGCGCAAGCTGCGCGACGGCGCGACCGTGCCGACGTCCGACGGCGGCCGCCTGGACTTCCTGCCCGAGTTCGCGCTCGCCGGGCTCGATCCCGGCGACGACGCCGAGGTGCGCTGGCTCGCGGCCGAGCAGAGCAACAGCTCGCTCGTGATCGGCGACGCGATCGTGCTGAAGCTGGTGCGCAAGGTCGCGCACGGCATCCACCCGGAAGCGGAGATGAGCCGCCACCTGACGCGGATCGGCTATGCGAACACCGCGACGCTCGCGGGCGAAGTCGTGCACGTCGATCCGGACGGCACGCCGCATACGGTCGCGATCCTGCAGCGCTACGTCGACAACCAGGGCGACGCGTGGACGCGCTCGTTCGACTTCCTGAGGCGCGCGGTCGACGAGCTCGCGCTGCCCGCCGTCGACGATGGCGAAGCGGCCGAGCCCGACGAGGAACCGGATGCGCTGCTCGGCTACGCGGCGTTCGCGGGGATCGTCGGCACGCGGCTCGGCCAGCTACACGTCGCGCTCGCGCAGCCGTCCGACGACCCGGCATTCACGCCGGAGCGCGCGACGCCGGACTACGTCGACCACTGGTGCATCGACGCGATCGCATCGTTCGAGCAGGCGCTCGACGTGCTGGCCACGCGGCTCGATGCGCTCGACCCGACCGAGCGCGCCGCGGCCGATACGCTGCTCGCGTCGCGCGAAGCGGCCGTGCAGGCTCTCGGCGAACTGGTGCCGCGCACGCTCGACGCGCGATGCATCCGCATTCACGGCGACTTCCATCTCGGCCAGGTGCTCGACGTGCAGGGCGACGCGCTGCTGATCGACTTCGAGGGCGAGCCTGCGCGTGCGCTGGAGCGGCGCCGCGCGAAGTCGCATCCGCTGCGCGACGTGGCCGGCTTCCTGCGCTCGCTGTCGTACGTGAGCGCGACCGCGCAATTCGCGATCGAGAAGGCGCCGCCGCAGGCGGAGCGCCGCAAGCGCGCGCTATACGACCGGTTCGGGCAGGCCGCCGCCGATCGCTTCGTCGAATGCTATCGCGCGGCCACCGACCACGCGCCCGAACGCTTCGTCGACCCGCGCTATGCGGACCGCCTGCTCGCGCTGTTCCTGATCGACAAGGCGTCGTACGAGCTGTGCTACGAAGCCGCGAACCGCCCCGACTGGCTCGGCGTGCCGGTGGGCGGGCTCGCCGCGCTCGTCGAACGCCTGCTCGATGCCGACGGCGCTTCCGACAACGGAGACCCCCGATGACCGATACGCTGTTCGACCGCCGCGATATCGATGCGCTGCTCGCCGGCCGCCATCCGGACCCGTTCGCGTGCCTCGGCCCGCACGGGCATGCGGGCGCGACCGTCGTGCGCGCGCTGCTGCCCGGTGCGCGGCGCGTGCGCGCGGTGACGCCCGACGGCGACGAGCTCGGCACGCTCGCGTGCATCGACGATGCCGGCTGCTTTGCAGGAACGATCGCGCACGACGGCCACTACCGGCTGGCCATCGACTGGCCCGACGCGCGCCAGGTGACCGACGACGCGTATGCGTTCGGCCTGCTGCTCGACGACGCGGCGCTCGCGCGTTTCTCGGCCGGCGACCCGGCCGCCGTGCTCGACTGCCTGGGCGCCACGCCCGCGCGCGTCAACGGGATCGACGGCGTGCGGTTCGCGGTATGGGCGCCGAACGCGCAGCGCGTGTCGGTGGTCGGCGCCTTCAACACCTGGGACGGCCGCCGTCACCCGATGCGGCTGCGGCGGCCGTGGGGCGTATGGGAGCTGTTCGTGCCGGGCATCGGCGCCGGCGAGCACTACAAGTACGAGCTGTGCGCGGCCGACGGGCACGTGCTGCCGCACAAGGCCGATCCGTGTGCGCGCGCGACCGAGGCGCCACCCGGCACCGCATCCGTCGTCGCCGATACGGCGGCGCTCGACGGATTCGCATGGCACGACGACGGCTGGCTGCACGCGCGGCCGCACGCGGACCGCCGCTTTCGCATCCCGTGGTCGATCTATGAAGTGCATCCCGAATCGTGGCAGCGCGTGCCCGAGGAAATGGATCGCAGCGCGACCTGGGACGAACTCGCCGAGCGGCTGATCCCGTATGTGCGCGGGATGGGCTTCACCCATGTCGAATTCATGCCGATTTCCGAGTACCCGTTCGGCGGCTCGTGGGGCTACCAGCCGCTCGCGCAGTTCGCGCCGTCCGCGCGCTTCGGGCCGGTCGACGGCTTCGCGCGCTTCGTCGACCGCGCGCATGCGGCCGGCATCGGCGTGATCGTCGACTGGGTACCCGCGCACTTTCCGAACGACCCGCACGGCCTCGCGCAGTTCGACGGCAGCGCGCTATACGAGCATGCCGATCCACGCGAAGGCATGCACCCGGACTGGAACACCTGCGTGTTCAATCTCGGGCGCAACGAAGTCGGCGCGTTCCTCGTCGCGTCGGCGCTCGCGTGGGCGCGCCGCTATCACGTCGACGGGATTCGCGTCGACGCGGTCGCGTCGATGCTGTACCGCGACTATTCGCGCAAGGAAGGCGAATGGGTGCCGAACATCCACGGCGGGCGCGAGAACCTCGAATCGGTCGCGTTCCTGCGCGCGCTGAACGATACGCTGCACGGTGCGCTCGCGCCGGCCGGCGTCGTCACCTTCGCGGAGGAATCGACCGCATGGCCGGGCGTCACCGCATCGACCGTCGACGGCGGGCTCGGCTTCGACTTCAAGTGGAACATGGGGTGGATGCACGACACGCTCGCCTATCTGCGCGAGGATCCGATCCATCGCCGCTATCACCACGACCGGATGACGTTCGGGCTCGTCTATGCGTTCTCCGAGCGCTTCGTGCTGCCACTGTCGCACGACGAGGTCGTGCACGGCAAGGGTTCCCTCGCCGCGAAGATACCCGGCGACGCCTGGCAGCGGCTCGCGACGCTGCGCGCGTACTTCGGCTTCATGTGGGCGCATCCGGGCAAGAAGCTGCTGTTCATGGGCAGCGAATTCGCGCAATGGGCCGAATTCGCGCACGACGCGACACCGCACTGGGACCTGCTCGACGCCCCCGCGCATCGCGGCGTGCAGCGGCTCGTGCGCGACCTGAACCGCGCGTATGCGGCCGAGCCGGCGCTGCATGCGCTCGACTGCCACGCGGCCGGCTTCGCGTGGCTGATCGGCGACGATCGCGACAACAGCGTGTTCGCGTTCGCGCGCCGCGACGAGTCCGGGCGCCTCGTCGTCGCGATCTGCAACTTCACGCCGGTGCCGCGCGCCGGCTATCGCGTCGGGCTGCCCGCGCCCGGGCAGTGGCGCGAACGGATGAACACCGATGCCGCCGTGTACGGCGGCACGAATGCCGGCAACGACGGCGCCGTGTGGGCGGAAGACATCCCCGCGCACGGCGAGTCGTGGTCGGCCGCGTTGCGCCTGCCGCCGCTCGCCACCGTCTGGCTGAGCCCGGCCTGACACCCGGCGCCCTCGACACGGAGACGATCCCCATGCCGACCGCCCTGCCTGCCCGTCTCCAACCCGGCCGCTGCTATCCGCTCGGCGCGGCCTGGGACGGTCTCGGCACCAATTTCGCGGTGTTTTCCGCGCACGCGCAGCGCATCCAGCTGTGCGTGTTCGACCCGACCGGGCGCAAGGAGCTCGCGCGGCTCGACCTGCCTGAATGCACCGACGAGGTGTGGCACGGCTACCTGCCGAACGCGCATCCGGGCACCGTGTACGGTTTTCGCGCGGATGGCCCGTACCAGCCGCAGCACGGCCATCGCTTCAATCCGACCAAGCTGCTGCTCGATCCGTACGCGCGCAAGCTGGTCGGCAACTTCCGCTGGTCCGATGCGCTGTTCGGCTATCGCGTGCATTCGAACCGCGCGGATCTGTCGATGGACCGCCGCGACTCGGCGCCCGCGATGCCGAAGGCCGTGGTCGTCGACGAGGCGTTCGACTGGCGCACCGACCGGCGCCCGGACGTGCCGTGGCGCAGCACCGTCATCTACGAGGCTCACGTGCGCGGCGCCTCGATGCGCCGCGCGGGGCTGCGCGCGCCGGAACGCGGCACGTTCGCGTCGCTCGCGCATCCGGCGTTCATCGATCACCTGCTGTCGATCGGCGTGACGACGGTCGAGCTGCTGCCGGTGCATGCGTTCCTGCAGCAGCGCGCGCTCGTGAACCGGGGCCTGCGCAACTACTGGGGCTACGACACGGCCGCGTTCTTCGCGCCGGAGCCGTCGTACCTGACGACGCGGCGGCTCGACGAGATGCGCATTGCGATCCGCCAGCTGCATGCGGCCGGCATCGAGGTCGTGCTCGACGTCGTCTACAACCATACGTGCGAAGGCAACGAGCTCGGCCCGACGCTGTCGTGGCGCGGCCTCGACAACGCGAGCTACTACCGGCTGCGGCCGGACGATCCGCGCTACCACGTCGACGAGACCGGCTGCGGCAACACGCTGAACCTGTCGCATCCGCGCGTGGTGCAGATGGTGATGGATTCGTTGCGCTACTGGGCGAGCGCGTTCAACATCGACGGCTTTCGTTTCGACCTCGGCGTGACGCTCGGCCGCGAGGATCACGGTTTCGAACCCGGCGCCGGGTTCTTCGACGCGTTGCGGCAGGACCCGGTGCTCGCGCAGCGCAAGCTGATCACCGAACCGTGGGATCTCGGCCCCGGCGGCTATCAGCTGGGCCGCCATCCGCCCGGCTTCGCCGAATGGAACGACCGCTTTCGCGACACCGTGCGGCGCTTCTGGCGCGGCGACGCCGGCCAGCGCCCGGAACTCGCCGCGCGGCTCGCGGGCTCGGCCGACCTGTTCAACCACCAGCGGCGGCGCACGTGGGCGTCGGTCAATTTCGTCACCGCGCACGACGGTTTCACGCTCGCCGATCTCGTGTCGTATGCGCACAAGCACAACGACGCGAACGGCGAGGACAACCACGACGGCCGCGACGACAACTGCAGCGCGAACTGGGGCGCCGAAGGCGCCACCGACGATGCGTCGATCCGCGACCTGCGCGCGCGGGTCGCACGCTCGATGCTCGCGACGCTGTTTACCGCGCTCGGCACGCCGATGATCGTGGCCGGCGACGAATTCGGCCGGACGCAGCACGGCAACAACAACGCCTATTGCCAGGATAACGAACTGTCATGGCTCGACTGGGACCTCGCGCGCAGCGACGAAGGCGTGCAGATGATGCGCTTCGTGTCGCGGCTCGCCGCGCTGCGGCGCATGTACACGGTGATGTCGGCGCCGCACTATCCGTCCGGCGACCGCGACGGCGCACCGGGCATGCACGAGATCGACTGGTTCGACGAGCGCGGCGACCCGCTGACCGTGCCCGCGTGGGAAGACGGCGAACGGCGCGCGCTGACGATGCGGCGCGTCGGCACCGGCCGCACCGGGCGCACCGAGGCGTTGCTCGTGATGCTGAATGCGTCGACCCACACGATCCGGTTCAAGCCGCCGGCACCCGTGCTCGACTACCGCGTGCTGCTCGATACCGCGACGCCCGACGCCGGCCCGCGCGCCTGGCCGGATGCCGGCCTCGACGTCGTCGCGCACGCAGCCGTGATCGCGGTCGCGGCCGTGCCACCCGCCCAGCCCTCGTGAGGAGCCGCCATGACGTCACATACCGCCCATCCGCCCGGCACGCACGCATTCGCGTCGTCGTTCGGCGCGGCCTGCCTCGACGCCGAGCACACGCGCTTCCGGCTGTGGGCGCCCGCGAGCCGCGCGGCCGCGGTGGAAGTGCACGGCGAACGGCGCGTCGAGATGCAGGCCGCCGGCGACGGCTGGTTCGAGGTCGTCGCGCCGTGCGGCGCCGGCACGCTGTACCGCTTCCTGCTCGACGACGGCCTCGCGGTGCCCGATCCCGCATCGCGCTTCCAGCCGGATGACGTGCACGGCCCGAGCCAGGTCGTCGATCCGGCCGCGTACCGCTGGCGCCACGACGCGTGGCGCGGCCGGCCGTGGCACGAGACGGTGCTGTACGAGCTGCACGTCGGCGCATGCGGCGGCTATGCGAACGTCGAACGGCGCCTGGCCGACCTCGCCGCGCTCGGCGTGACCGCGCTCGAGCTGATGCCCGTCAATGCGTTCCCGGGCGCGCGCAACTGGGGCTACGACGGCGTGCTGCCGTTCGCGCCCGATGCATCGTACGGGCGGCCCGAGGAACTGAAGGCGCTCGTCGACGCCGCGCACGGGCTCGGGCTGCAGATGTTTCTCGACGTCGTGTACAACCACTTCGGCCCCGACGGCAACCTGCTGCCGCGCTATGCGCCCGCATTTTTCCGCACGGACCGGCCGACCGCATGGGGCCCGGCAATCGACTTCTCGCGTGCGCAGACGAGCGCGTTCTTCATCGAGAACGCGCTGTACTGGCTCGACGAATTCCGCTTCGACGGCCTGCGCATCGATGCCGCGCATGCGATCGACGACGATGTATGGCTGCGGGAGCTGTCGCGCCGCGTGCGCGCGCATGCGGGCGGTGCGCGCCACGTGCATCTGGTGCTCGAGAACGAACGCAATGCGGCGAGCCTGCTCGGGCCCGACGGTTTCGACGCGCAGTGGAACGACGACTTCCACAACAGCGCGCACGTGCTGCTGACCGGCGAGCGCGAAGGCTACTACCGCGCCTATGCCGATGCGCCGCTGCGTCATCTCGCGCGCACGCTCGGCGAAGGGTTCGCATACCAGGGCGAGCCGTCGCCGCTGCACGACGGCGCACCGCGCGGCGAGCCAAGCGCGCACCTGCCGCCGACCGCGTTCGTCACGTTCCTGCAGAACCACGACCAGATCGGCAATCGCGCGTTCGGCGAACGGCTGCGCGCGCTCGCGAACGACAACGCGGTGCGCGCGGCGACCGCGTTGATGCTGCTCGCACCGCAGATTCCGCTGTTGTTCATGGGCGAGGAAGACGGCAGCACGCAGCCGTTCCAGTTCTTCACCGACTATCGCGGCGAACTCGCCGATGCGGTGCGCGAAGGCCGGCGCCGCGAGTTCGCCGCGTTTTCCGCGTTCGCCGATCCCGCGCATCGCAGTGCGATTCCCGATCCGAACGACGTCGGCACCTTCGTGCGCTCGTCGCCCGGCCACGCGGACGCCACCGCCTGGCCCGACGCCGACGCGTGGCGGCGCTTCTACCGCAGCGCGCTGACGGTGCGCGCGGCGCTCGTGACGCCGCATCTGGCCGGCGCCCGCGCGCTCGGTGTCGAGCTGTTGTCCGGCAACGGCGGCGGAGACGCGCAAGCGCTCGTCGCGCGCTGGCAGCTCGGCGACGGCAGCACGCTGACGATCGCGTTCAATCCCGGCTCGCACGCTGCGGTGCTGCCTGCGCTGCCGGTCGGCAAGATCGTGTTCGAGACGCCGCCGCGCGCGCGCGACCGGCTCGCCGACCAGCGGCTGCCCGCACACACCTGCATCGCGTGGCGCGACGGCGCGGTCAACCACGATGCGCTGAGTCACCGCGCGAACGGGCACACGCGACCATGACGACCGACGTATCGATCGCCGAACTCGCGCGTGCGGCCGGGCTGGAGCCGGACTGGATCGATGCGGGCGGTGTCGCGCGACGGGTGGACGACGATGCGCTCGTTGCGCTCGTCGATGCGCTCGGCTGGCCGTGCGGCACGCCGAGCGAGCGGGCCGACAGCGCAGCCGCGCTCACCGACGCGCGCGACGCGACGCCGCGTGTCGTGACCGGGGACGCCGGCATGCCGCTGACGCTGCCGCGCAGTATCGCGCCGCCCGGCGCGCGCTTCCGGATCGCGCTCGAATCGGGCGGGCACGTCGACGGGCGTGTGGCCGGCGCAGGCGAACACGGCACGCTGCCGCCGCTCGCGCTGCCCGGCTATCACACGCTCGACATCGGCGAGCAGCGCATCGGGCTCGCGATCGCGCCGCCGCGTGCGCGGCCGTTCGATGCGCGCCGCGGCATGCCGGAAGCGCGGCGCCGGTGGGGCATCGCGGCCCAGCTCTACAGCCTGCGCCGCGCGGGCGACGACGGCGCGGGCGACTACACCGCGCTCGCCGGCCTCGCCGCGCGCGCGGCGCGGCATGGCGCGCATGCGGTCGCGATCAGCCCGACGCATGCGGGCTATCCCGCGCTGCCCGAGCACGACAGCCCGTATTCACCGTCGTCGCGGCGCTGGCACAACGTCGCGTATCTCGACTGCGATGCGGTGCCGGGGGCCGATATCGTGCGGCGGATGAACGGCGCGGCAGCAGGTGACGTACACGCAGCGGATACGCCGCTGATCGACTGGCCGCACGTGCTGCCGCTGAAACTGCGACGCCTGCGCGCGTGCTTCGACGCGTGGCGTGCGAACGGCGAGCCGTCGCGCGACGCGTTCGAGCGATTTCGCGCGGCGGGCGGCGCGGCGCTCGACGCGCATGCGCGCTTCGATGCGCTGCAGGCGTTCTGCATCGAACACGGGATCGGCGCGGACTGGCGGCAATGGCCCGCGCAATGGCAAATGCCGGCTTTGGCCGAGGCCGACGCGTTCGCCCATGCGCATGCCGAGACGATCGCGTTCCACACGTTCCTGCAATGGTGCGCGTCGGACGCGCTCGGCAACGCGCAGCAGGCGGCGCGCGACGCCGGGATGACGATCGGGCTGATCGCCGACCTCGCGGTCGGCTCCGATCGCGCGGGCAGCGACGCGTGGGCGCACGGCACGACGCTGCTGCGCGGCGTGTCGGTCGGCGCGCCGCCCGACCTGTTCAACGCGGACGGCCAGGCGTGGGGCGTGACGACGTGGACACCCGCCGCGCTGCGCGCGAACGGCTTCGCGCCGTTCGTCGACCTGTTGCGCGCGGCCTTCGCCCATGCGGGCGGGGTCCGCATCGATCACGTGCTCGGCTTCGCGCGGTTATGGATCGTGCCGGAAGGCCGGTCGCCGCGCGAAGGCGCGTACCTGCGCTATCCGGTCGACGATCTCGTGCGGCTCGTCACGCTGGAGGCGGCACGGCATCGCGCGGTCGCGATCGGCGAGGATCTCGGCACGGTGCCGGCGGGGTTTCGCGAACGGCTCGGCGCGCAGGGCATCGCGGGGATGCGCGTGCTGTGGTTCGAGCGGGAAGCGGACCGCGCATTTCGGCCGCCGTCGGCGTGGGATCGCGACACGATCGCGATGACGTCGACGCATGACCTGCCGACGGTGGCGGGCTGGTGGCAGGGTGTCGATCTCGCGTGGCGGCGGGTCGTGGCGGGTGCGGTTACCGATGCCGATGCCGATGCCGATGCCGCCAAACATGCACGTGCGGCTGATGAAAGCAACCACACGCGACGAACCGCGAGTGCGCGCAACGCCGATGACGACATCGGTCGCACTGCAGCCGCACACGGCTCGGGCCGCGACGAACGGAACAGTCCGGGTCTGCGTAATGACGATACCCCCGCTGCGGACGACGGCCGCAACGTGCCTTCCACACACGACGCGTCACCCATCGCCCCCGACCTCACAACCGCCGAGGCCGAACGCGCCGCCGACCGCGCGGCGCTGTGGCACGCGTTGCAGCACGCACGCTGCGCGCCGGCCGGCGCGCCGATCCCGTCCGCCGACGCACCGCCCGTCAGCGCGATCCTTGCATACGTCGCGCGCAGCCCGTCGCCGCTCGCGATCGTGCCGCTCGAGGATCTGCTCGCACTGGACGAGCAACCGAATCTCCCCGGCCCGCCATGCGGCCATCCGAACTGGCTGCGCCGGCTGCCGCGCGCGGTCGACGCGCTGTTCGACGCCGACGCGCGCAAGCGCATCGCGGCGATCGAGCACGCGCGCCGGGCTCGGGAGGACGAAGCATGACGCCGCGCGCGACCCTGCGGCTGCAACTGCACGCGGGCTTCACGTTCGACGACGCGGCCGCGCACGCCGACTATTTCGCCAGGCTCGGCGTGAGCCACCTGTACCTGTCGCCGATCACGACGGCCGAGCCCGGCTCGCTGCACGGCTACGACACCGTCGACCATCGCGCGATCGGCGTGGAGCTCGGCGGCGAAGCCGGCTTCCGGCGCCTCGTCGACGCGCTGCGCGCGCACGGCCTCGGCGTGATCGTCGATATCGTGCCGAACCACATGGGCGTCGGCGGCACGTCGAACGGCTGGTGGAACGACGTGCTCGAATGGGGGCCGGCAAGCCCGTATGCACGTTACTTCGACATCGACTGGCATCCGCCCGATGCGGCGCTCGACGGCAAGGTGCTGCTGCCCTGCCTCGGCGCGCCGTACGGTGACGCGCTCGCGGCCGGCGACATCACGCTCGGCGCCGATTCGTCGGCCGGCCGCTTCTTCATCGCATGCCCGGGCAGAACCCTGCCGGTCGCGCCGGCAACCTATGCGGAGATCCTGCGCATCGCGAACCGCGCGGACCTGAACGCGCTCGCCGAACGCTTCACCGCCGCGGCGACACGCGGCAGCACGCGTCTCGCGGCCGCGCATACGGCGCTGCGCGACTACGCCGCCGCCCAGGGCCCGCACGCGTTCGACGCGATATTGCGCGGCGCCGATCCGCGCCGCGCACGCTCGCGCGCATGCCTGCACCATGTGCTCGAACGCCAGCACTACCGGCTCGCGTGGTGGCGCACGGCCGCCGACGAACTGAACTGGCGGCGCTTCTTCGATATCGCGACGCTCGCGGCCGTCCGCGTCGACGATGAAGCGGTGTTCGACGCGGTGCACGCGCTGCCGTTGGCGCTTCATGCGGCCGGCTATATCGACGGCCTGCGCGTCGATCACGTCGACGGCCTCGCCGATCCGCGCGCGTACTGCCGGCGCCTGCATGCGCGGCTCGCCGCGCAGCGCGACGAGCAGCCGTACGTCGTCGTCGAGAAGATCCTCGCGCCGGGCGAGACGCTGCGCGACGACTGGCGCGTCGCCGGCACGACCGGCTACGACTTCATGAACGACGTCGCCGCGCTGCTGCACGACCCGGCCGGCGCCGCGCCGCTCGCCGCGCACTGGGCAGCCGTGTCGGGATCGGCGCGGTCGTTCGCGCAGGAAGCGGTGGCCGGCAAGCGGCGCGTGCTGATGCGACAACTCGCCGGCGAGCACGAACGCGTCGCACGGGCGTTGCACCGCATCGCGCGCGCGGCCCCCGCGACGCGCGACATCAGCCGGATCGCGCTCCAGCGCGTGCTGGGCGAGCTCGCCGTGCACCTGCCCGTGTACCGGATGTACCCGACAGCCGGCGACGAGCCGACCTGCGCCGATCGCCGCGTGCTGGCGCACGCGTACGACGCGGCGTGCGCCGCGATCGATCCGTCCGACCGCTACGCGCTCGACCGCGTCGCCGGCTGGCTCGGGCTGCCGGGCACGCGCGTGCCGCGCGCGGATGCCGCGGCGCTGCACGCGGCGCGCGTCGCGTTCGCACAGCTCACCGCGCCGCTCGCCGCGAAGGGCGTCGAGGACACGGCCAACTACCGCTACGGCCGGCTGCTGTCGCGCAACGAGGTCGGCGCCGATGCGGGCGATTTCAGCCTGTCGCGCGGCGCGTTCCATGCACGCAACCGGCGTCGCGCGCGCACCGTCCCGCATACGCTCGTCGCGACCGCCACGCACGATCACAAGCGAGGCGAGGATGCGCGCGCGCGGCTCGCGGTGCTGAGCGAAGTGCCCGACGCATGGCACGCGGTGTCGCTCGACTGGTCCGCGCTGAACCAGCCGCACCGCGGCGGCGCGCATCGCGATCTCGCGTGGGCGCCGGGGCCGGCCGCGGAAGCGATGCTGTACCAGACGCTCGTCGGCTGCTGGCCGCCGCGGCTCGCACCCGACGATGCGGCCGGGCTCGCGGCGCTTGCGGAACGCGTGGTGCGCTGGCAGACGAAGGCGCTGCGCGAAGCGAAACAGCACACCGACTGGCTCGCCCCCGACGCGGACTATGAGCACGCTTGCGAGCAGTTCGTCCGCGCGATCCTGACGCCGCACGGCACGGGCGATTTCGTGCACCGGCTGCATGCGTTCGTCACGCGGATCGCGCCGGCCGGCGTCGTCAACAGTCTCACGCAGGCGGCGCTGCGGATGGCGTCGCCGGGCGTGCCCGACCTGTACCAAGGTACCGAGTCATGGGATCACTCGCTCGTCGATCCGGACAATCGGCGCGACGTGCCGTTTGCCGCGCTCGCGGCCGAACGGGTCGACGGGCAGGTCGCCGCGTATCTGCAGGATTGGCCCGATGCGCGCGTGAAGCGGGCGCTCGTCGAGCGGATGCTCGCGCTGCGCACGCGCTGGCCTGCGACGTTCGCGGATGGCGCCTATGTGCCGCTGCGCGTGCGCGGCAGGCTCGGACGGCACGCGGTGGCATTCGCACGGTGCGACGAAACGGCAACGATCGTGGTGATCGTGACGCGGCTCGCGTGCAGATTGCTTGGCGAAGTGCCGGGGCTGCCGCGCATCGAGCCTCGGGAATGGGGCGATACGGCCGTGGTGCTGCCGCGCGGCGCCAGCGAGCAGTGGATCGACTGGCTGAACGACGGACGCGAAGCCGGAGCGCCGGACGGCACGATGCGGCTCGATCGCTGCCTGGCGGCGTTGCCGGTCGCGGTGCTCGTGGCAACCGATACGAACGGCCCGCAGCGGTAATCGATTTTGTGCAAATCGGCCCGAAAATAATCGTTTTTGCACGACCAAAATCGTTTTTCGCACAAAACAGGTTTCGCCAATCGATTTTGTGCAAGGACGAGCGGCGCCCGACACCAGCCGCCTCGCTGCGCTCCAGCCAGTCCGTTCAACACGCCAGCAACATCGCCGTGGCCGCATCCGGACATACCCCCTGAAACTGACTGGACGCCAGCAGCGGCCGCGGAACATCCTTGCGGGCCACAGGCACGAAACCCAAACCGGCGAAATAGTCTTCCGCGGTCGTCGTCAGCAACCCGATCGACTGGACCTCGCGCGCGCGGCACGCCGCGATCAGCCGCGCCACGATCGCGCGACCGTGACCGTTCCGTTGCGCATCCGATGCGACGGCGATCGACCGGATCAGCGCGAAGTCCCCGTAATATTCGATACCGCCGCATCCGGTCACGGCAGGCGGATCGGCGAGCACGACGAAGTTTTCGAGGTGCGCCGCGACACCGGCGACAGGCAGGTTCGACGCGCGAAGCAATGCCTCGATCGCGGCCAGGTCGGACAACGCTGCAGAACGAAGTTGCATGACATCGACTCCCGATTGGATCGGCGGCATCGGTGCAGGTCAGATCCCGCGCTGATTCACCCGCTTCGACAATGCCTCCGCGCTTTCCTTGCGCTCGCTGTACCGATCGACCAGATACGGGCCGATGTCGCGCGTGAGCAGCGTGAACTTGACCAGCTCCTCCATCACGTCGACAACGCGATCGTAATAGGCCGACGGCTTCATCCGCCCCACTTCGTCGAATTCCATGAAGGCCTTGGCCACCGACGACTGGTTCGGGATCGTCAGCATGCGCATCCAGCGCCCCAGCACGCGCATCTGGTTCACCGCGTTGAACGACTGCGAGCCGCCGCTGACCTGCATCACGGCCAGCGTCTTGCCCTGCGTCGGCCGCACGGCGCCGACCGACAGCGGAATCCAGTCGATCTGCGACTTCATGATCCCCGTCATCGCGCCGTGCCGCTCCGGCGAGCACCACACCATCCCTTCCGACCACATCACGAGCTCGCGCAGCTCGACGACCTTCGGGTGGCTCTCCGGCGCATCGTCGGGCAGCGGCAAGCCGCTCGGATTGAACACGCGCACCTCGGCCCCCATCGCCGTGAGCAGGCGCTCGGCTTCCTCGACCAGCAGCCGGCTGAACGAACGTTCGCGCAGCGAGCCGTACAGCAGCAGGAAACGCGGCGGATGCGTGGACGGCGACGCCGGCCGCAAGCGGCTCGCATCCGGCACGCGGAAGAGTTCGGGGTCGAGTTGCGGCAGATCGGTCAGTCGGTCGGTCATGGCGGGATTTACGTGGTTGGCTCAGGCGCGCTCGTACCAGCCCTTCGACCGGTTCACGATGCGCACCACCAGCAGCATGACCGGCACTTCGATCAGCACGCCGACGACGGTCGCCAGCGCCGCACCGGAGTGAAAACCGAACAGGCTGATCGCGGCCGCGACGGCGAGCTCGAAGAAATTGGATGCGCCGATCAGCGCGGACGGGCACGCGACGTTGTGCTTCTCGCCCACCGCGCGGTTGAGCCAGTATGCGAGCGCCGCATTGAAGAACACCTGGATCAGGATCGGCACCGCGAGCAATGCGATCACCAGCGGCTGCTTCAGGATCGCTTCGCCCTGGAACGCGAACAGCAGCACGAGCGTGGCGAGCAGCGCGGCAATCGACCACGGGCCGATCTTCGCCATCGCGGCATCGAACGCGGCCTGTCCGTTGCGCAGCAGCCGCTTGCGCCAGATCTGCGCGAGGATCACCGGAATCACGATGTAGAGCAGCACCGACGTGAGCAGCGTCGCCCACGGCACGCTAATCGCGGACATCCCGAGCAGCAGCCCGACCAGCGGCGCGAACGCGATCACCATGATGCTGTCGTTCAGCGCGACCTGCGACAGCGTGAACAGCGGATCGCCGCCCGTGAGCCGGCTCCACACGAACACCATCGCCGTGCACGGTGCGGCGGCCAGCAGGATCAGGCCGGCGATATAGCTGTCGAGCTGGTCCGCCGGCAACATCGGCGCGAACAGCTGCCGGATGAACAGCCAGCCGAGCAAGGCCATCGAGAACGGCTTGACGAGCCAGTTCACGACGAGCGTGACGCCGATGCCCTTCACATGCTGGCGCACTTCATGCAGCGCGCCGAAATCGACCTTCACGAGCATCGGCACGATCATCACCCAGATCAGCAGCCCGACCGGCAGGTTGACCTGCGCGTACTCGATGCGGCCGATCCGCTGGAACAGGCCGGGCAGCAGCTGGCCGAGCGCGATGCCGGCGACGATGCACAGCGCGACCCAGACCGTCAGGTAGCGTTCGAAGAAGTTGATCGCGGGCTTGACGACGGCGTGGCGAGGCGGAATGACGTTGGACGTGTTCATCGGACAGGAGGAGTCGGGCTGGAGCTGGAGAAGGCACGCGGCACGCCGGCTTACATATGCCGCGATGCGACCGCTCAGTTTCGCGAAATGGCGGTCAATCCCGCCTGGAGTTCGGCGTGGCTCATGCGCTCGAGCGGCAGCGCGAGCAGCTGCAGCATCCGGTAGCCGAGCGCCTCGCGCGTCAGTTCGAACGCGAGCTGCTTGCCCGCATCGCCGCCCGGCGCGTTCGACGGATCGGCGTAGCCCCAATGGGCTTTCACCGGACTGCCGGGCCAGTACGGGCACGTCTCCGCGGCTGCGCTGTCGCATACCGTGATGACGATGCGCATTTCCGGCGCGTGGTCGCCGACGAATTCGTCCCAGCTCTTGCTGCGGTATCCGGCGACGTCGACGCCGGCACGCGTGAGCGCCTCCAGCGCGAACGGATTGAGCCGGCCGCTCGGTGCGCTGCCGGCGCTGTAGGCGCGCACGTCGCGGCCGAGCTTCGCGGCCCAGTGGTTGAGCATCCCCTCCGCGAGCACGCTGCGCGCGGAGTTGTGGGTACAGAGGATCAGGACGTTGGTGGTCATCGGCGGGTGCGTGAATGCGTGCTTACGCGGGGTCGGAGCAGGAGGTCGAACAGACGGAGGCCGGCGAGCACGGATTGCCGCCGCAGCAGTTCTCGGTGAGGTAGTCGATGAGCCCGTTCATCGTCGCGAAGTTCGCGCAATAGAACACGAAGCGGCCTTCCTGGCGGCTCGTGACGAGCTGCGCATGGGCCAGTTCCTTCAGATGAAACGACAGCGACGACGGCGGCACGTCGAGCAGCGTCGCGATTTGCCCGGCCGGCAAGCCCGACGGGCCGGCCTGAACGAGCGCACGGAAGACGGCGAGGCGCGACTCGTGCGCGAGGGCCGACAGGGCGGCGATGGTCTGGTTCGTTTCCATTTTTCGATAATACTCGAAATATGGAAACGTTGGAAGCTGGCGCGCAGGGTCGGTGGGCGGTCAAGGAAATCGTGGAAATGCCGGACCAGCAGGCTGACAGCGTGCTCTGCTCGAAAGGGCAGAACCAAAGGCAACTCGGCAACGTTCTCGCCGCGGAATTGCCTGTCCTGCAACAAGCCGGCGTCCGGCCCGCCATCGTGGTCGCAGTGTCTTCGGCCTTTCGCGATGAATCGACCGATCTTCCAGTCGTCGATCGCTATCGGCCGGAGCGGCCGGAGCGGCCAGCGGGACAACAGAAAGCGCAGTAAGCGCGCGACGTCACGACCACTCTTCCGGCGGCATCGCGCCGCCGTCGTCCTCCCAATGCGGCTCGGCCGCCCCTTCCCCGCGGCCCGTCGTGATCTTCCCCCCGCCGCGTTCGTTGTGCCGCCCACCGTCACGCGACGTCGCGGCACGTACCCGCGCCCGCGTGCGTGTCGGCGCCACGGTCCGCTGCTCGCCGCCACGGCGCTCGCCGGTCGAAGCCGCATCCTTGGTCTGTCGCGCATTCGAAGCTGCGTTCATGGATCCTCTCCTGTGTGATTGATCGAAGCCGGTCGCCCGAACGCCGCAATTTCGGTGCCGCGCGCCGGGCAAGCGTCTTGCTTCCCGCGTTCGTACCGCAACCGTTGCCGGAGGCGACCATGCCGACAGACCACAGCGCACCGCCCGCGATGCGCCATCGCCTCGGCGAATGGATGGCCCGCGAGGAATCGCATATGGCCGCGTACCGCGAAAAAATTGCGAACCAGGCGCGCGCGCATGCCGGCGAACGGCTGCGCACGCCGGCCGTGCAGGCGCTCGCGCGGCTGTTCGACGACGACGCGGTGCTGCGCATGAGCCTCACCCGCGCAATCGACGAGGCGCTCGAATCGGGCCGCACGCTCGGCTACGCATCGATCGGCGAGTTGATGACGGTGATCGATCACCTGATGACCTATACGCCGCCGTTCAGCGAAACGAGCCTGATCGTGTGCCCGTTGAACGCGTTCCTCGACTGGCCGATGTGCATGCCGTCGGGCCACGCGGTGTTTCGCGACGCGGCGGTCAACGCGCACCTGAAGGACGTGCTGAACGTGTGGTGCGACTTCCTCGGCGGCCCGCATTCGTGCACGCATCTCGACACGTCGGCGCCCGACGGCTGGTTCTGCGACGAAGCGTGCAAGCGCCTCGGGCTGTCGCAGTTCCAGTATCGCGAGAACCAACCGCACTGGGGCTTCGACTCGTGGAACGACTTCTTCACGCGCCGCTTTCGCGCGGGCGCGCGGCCGATCGCGGCGCCGGACGATTCGCACGTGATCGTCAGCGCATGCGAGGCCGCGCCGTATCACGCCGAATCGAACGTGAAGCTGCGCGACACGTTCTGGATCAAGGGCCAGCCGTACTCGCTGCGCGACATCTTCACGCCCACGCGGCTGCCGCTCGCCGAACGCTTCGTCGGCGGCGACCTGTACCAAGCGTATCTCAGCGCATACAACTATCACCGCTGGCACGCGCCGGTGCGCGGCACCGTCACGCACGCCTACCGGGTCGACGGCACCTACTATTCGGTCGCGGAAGCGGAAGGCCCGGACCCGGCCGGGCTCAACGATTCGCAGGGCTACATGACGGCCGTGGCCGCGCGCGCGGTGGTCGCGATCGAGAGCGACGATCCGGGAATCGGCACGGTGGCAGCCGTGTTCGTCGGGATGGGTGACGTGTCGTCGTGCGTGATCGAGGTCGTGCCGGGCCAGCGCGTCGACAAAGGGGACGAGATCGGCTATTTCCAGTACGGCGGCTCGACCTTCTGCCTGCTGTTCGAGCCCGACGTGATCGACTGCTTCCTGCAGGCGCCGCCGTTCGACGGCGATACGCCGGTCGTGCAGGTCAACGCGTCGGTCGCGATCGCGCGCTGAGCGACGCCAAGCGACGCCGGGCGACCTCACGCGTCGGCGCTGCTGAATCCACGCCCGACCTGCCGCTGCATGCACTGCACGATCGACAGCCCGTTCGGCGTCAGGGCGAGCCGGCGCGCGCCCGATTCGTCTGAATGTATCTCGATCAGGTGTTGCTCCATCAGCGAGACGATGTCTTCGCGGTCGGCCTGGATCTGTTCCGGCGCGCGGAGTACCAGGAACAGCGCGGCAAATTCATGGGCGGTCAGCATGTTGTCTCCCTATTGGCTCTTGGCGCGATGCGGTGGCCGCATCGCGATGGCGCGGGCGCGAATCGTGCGCCGCAATCGGGAATACATGCAGGGAGCGTGCCAGTATGTGGGAAAACGAAACTCCAGGAGCAGCCGGCGCGCGGCGCGATCTGTCACTCCAGGCCGCTCGGGAGCCGCTGCAAAGTTTTCAACGGCATGTAATGGCGCGCCAACAGGAGCATGACGCGGAACCCGTGCTCGAGCCACTTTGCGCGGCTCACGACTTCCGCGAGCGGGCCAGCCCGGCCCGCGCGGTATTGCCCGCCGCGTTGTCGCGCGCACGGAAATAGCCACTGTGCAGTTCCACACCGCCCTTGCCATCGGCGAGCACGTCCTTGCACGCTGCCTCGATGCGCGCGCGGCCGCGCTCGAACGCGTCGCGCAAGTCGTCTTCCAGCGCGGAGCGCGCACCGAAATGATCCTCGAGTGCTTCCACCGTGATCGCGCACGTCAGCGGCTTTCCGTCGACGTCGACGACGAAGCGCATCTGCAGCGTCGCGCCGTCGAACTCGGGCGGCGCATCGGTCAGCGTCACGTGGTGAACGGAATCGGCCGGCATCGCTCACGCTCCGTGCGACGCGAGGCACTGCACCAGCGCGCCGTTGAATGCGGGCAGGTCGTCGGGCATGCGGCTCGTGATCAGGTTGCCGTCGCGCACGACCTCCTGGTCGACCCACTTGCCACCCGCGTTGCGAATGTCGTCCCGCAGGCTCGGCCAGCTCGTCATCGTGCGGCCGTCCACCAGCCCGGAAGACACGAGCAGCCAGCCGCCGTGACAGATCGCCGCGATGGGCTTGCCCGCGCCGACGGCCGCGGTCACGAATTCGCGCGCGGCCGGCAGCATCCGGATCGTGTCGCCGTTGACGACGCCGCCCGGCAGCACGACCGCGTCGTAGTCGCCTTCGCGCGCATCGTCGAACGTGCGGTCGACCTTCACGCGCTCGCCCTTGTCGACGTGCCTGAGCCCCTGGATCTCGCCGCGCTTCTGCGAAATCACGTCGACCTGCGCGCCTTCGGCCATCAGCGCGCGCTGCGGTTCGACCAGTTCGGCTTCCTCGAAACCGTCGAGCGCGAGTATCGCTACCTTGCATTGGTCCAGCTTGCCGGTCATGGAACGCTCCCTGTCGTGTTGCGGCACCCGTCGTGCCGTGTCCGTGGCGCAGCAAGCGGCGTGCCGCGCCCCTGCGGATTCGGGCAGTACGACCCCGTTTCGGTGGGGCGCGACCCGCAATCGGCGATCGACGGTGCGCGGGCGTGCCGCCTCGCGGCGTGCGCCGGCCGCGTCACATCGCGCCGCGCGGCATCTGCAAAGATTTCAACGGAATGTGTAACGCGTCCGCATTCAGCGGGATCGCCAGCGGCCTTCGTACGAGGTGCGCCCGGGCCGCCCCGCCGCGCTCACTGCAGGTGACGCGCCGCGTCGAGCATCGCGTCGGTCAATTCGACCGTCAGCGTCAAGTCGTCGGTCACGTCCGGCAGCGCGTCGAGCGTGGCCTGCACGCTCTCGTGCAGCATCGCGTGCACGCGCATGCGCGCGCCTTCGTCGAGGTCCGCGTAGCGCTCCATCGTGTCGCAGTCGAGCGCGAGCACGACCGAGTGCCGCGCGGTATCGGGCGGCGCATCGGGCGGGAGCGCCCACGCCGCCTGAAACATGATCCTGCCGGTCTCGACGTCGAGATGAACGGTCGTGTCGAGTTCGTCGGTATCGACATCGCTGTCCAGGTCGCTCGGGTCGAACGAGGTCCGGTCATTCGATTGCATGATGTCCTCCTGCGTGGTGGCGGCATGCCGGCCCCCGGCCCGCGTCCGCCATCGCGCCGCGCCGGCCGGGCCGGCGCGGCGCCGTGATCGTCAGTAACCGCTGGAGCCCGCGCTGCCGGTGCCGCCCGTGCCGGTGCCGCCCTGGCCCGCGCCCATGCCGCCCGTGCCGGCGCTGCCCATCCCGGTCGCGCCCGCCCCCGCGCTACCGCCGCCGTTGGCGCCGCCCGTGCTGCCGCTGCTGCCGGTACCGGCACCGCTCGGGCCGCCCGGCTTGGCGGGCACGTGCGGGCGGCCGTGCGAACGTGTGCCGCGCGGCTCCTGCATGCGAGTTGCCGGCGGCGGCGTGGCCGTATTGCCATTCGACATGGCGCCGCCGGTGTCCTGTGCCGACGTATCGGGCGGCGACAGGATCGGCGCGCCGGTGCCCTCGCCCGGGCGCTGCGAATTCTGTGCCCACGCGGCCGGTGCGGCGGCGACTAGCGCGACGGCCGCGCACGCGACGATGCGGCACGCGGCAGATTTCGATTCGGATGCTGCGTTCATGAAATGTTCTCCCTCGATGGAACCGCTGTCGTGGAAATGCCTGCGCATACGATTCAGCAAGGCCCGTGCCGTCAACGATGCGCGGCACGCGGCTTGCGACGCCCACGACCAGTCATCCATCCCGATTCCGTACGGAGTCCTGCCATGCCTTCAGCTTCCCATCCGCACGGCAAACGCGCGACCCGCCGCGCGGGCCGTGCGCGCAGCAACGACCCGCATCACCGCAAGCGCTGGTCCGCCGGCGTCATGCAGAAAAGCGATGCGCTCGACCTCGAGCCCGAAATCTTCAAGTCCGACGATCCGGGCAAGATCGCGGCGTCTCTCAAGCGTTCGGCCGAACACAGCCGCCGCCGCAAGGCGTCGCCGTTTCAGTCGGCGATGTCGATGCTGAACTTCTACGTGAACCGCGCGGGCCGCAATCTGCCGAAAACACGCCGCGCGACGCTCGAACGCGCGAAGCGCAAACTGCGCGAGGCGTTCGGCCGCAAGCCGTGACGCCACGCGCCTGCTCCCTATCGACCTGCTCCGCTCGCCCGCATGCATGAAACGCAGTGGTATCTGATCGTCGGCGCGGTGCTGATGGGTATGGGCATCGCGACGTCGGCGCTGCGTCGTCTGCCGTGCAGCGCCGCGATGATCTATCTCGCGCTCGGCGTCGCGCTCGGCCCGTCCGGCGCCGGGCTCCTGCAGCTCGACATCGAGCGCGACGCGCAACTGCTGCGCGAGATCGTCGAGGTCGCGCTGCTGGTGTCGCTGTTCGCGATCGGGCTGCGGCTGCGCGTGCCGCTGTCCGACACACTGTGGCTCGTGCCGTGCCGGCTCGGCCTGCTCGCAATGATCGCCACGGTGCCGCTGCTCGCCGGCTGCGCGGTGCTGACGCTCGGGCTCGGCTGGGGCCCCGCGCTGCTGCTCGCGGCAATCCTCGCGCCGACCGACCCGGTGCTCGCGCACGACGTGCAGGTGCACGATCCGGGCGATCGCGACCTGGTGCGCTTCGCGCTGTCCGGCGAAGGCGGGATGAACGACGGGATCGCGCTGCCGTTCGCACTCGCCGGCCTCGCGCTGTGCGGCGCGCCCGACACGCCGCACGCGCGGCCCGCGCTGTCGGGCTCGTTCGCGCTCGCCGCGCTGTGGGGCATCGCGGGCGCGGCCGTGATCGGCGGCGTGCTCGGCGCGGCCACCACCAAGGCGATCGGCTGGCTGCGCACCCGCTATGCGCAGGCGCTCGGCTTCGAAAGCTTCTTCGCGCTCGCGCTGATTGTGCTGTCGTTCGGCGCCGCGCAACTCGCGCATGCGTTCGGCTTCATCGCGACGTTCGCCGCGGGCGTCGCGATGCGCCGCGTCGAGCATCGCGCGAGCGGCGACCGCCGGCCGCGCGAAGTGATCGGCCGGATCGATTCGGAAGACGTGGTCGCCACCGAGAAACATCCGGAAAAAGTCCACGCGTTCATGGCCGAATCGGTGCTCGATTTCACGATCGAGCTCGAACGGATCGCGGAAGCGCTCGTGATGACGATGATCGGCAGCGTGCTCGGCACGCTGTCGGCGCCGCTCGTCACGTGGGGCGCGGTTGGGCTGGCCGTCGCACTGTTCGTCGCCGTGCGGCCGCTCGCGGTGCTGCTGACGCTCACCGGCTCGCGCGCGACGCATGCACAGCGGCGGCTGATGGCCTGGTTCGGGATACGCGGGATCGGCTCGTTCTACTACCTGCTGTTCGCGCTTGAACATGGGCCGTCCAGCGCGGTGCGGCCGCTCGCGGCACCGGTGCTCGCCGTCGTGTCGGCATCCGTGATCGCGCACGGCATATCCGCGACGCCGCTGATGGACTGGTATTACCGGCTGCAGCACCGGCGCTGACTGCGTCACGACGTACCGAGCCGCGCGCGCATCTGCGCGGTGATCCGCTGGCGCGTATCGTCATAGCCTTCCCAGGGATCGCGCTTGAGCCGGTCGAGGCGTGCGTGCAGCGTGTCGATCGTCCATTGCGCGCCGCCCGTCGTGTCGGGCACCTCGTCCCAGCGCAGCGGCACCGACACGCCCATCCCGGGCCGCGCGCGCGCCGAATACGCGGCGATCGTGCTCGCGCCGCGGCCGTTGCGCAGGTAGTCGATGAAGATCTTGCCGCGCCGGTGCTTCGGACCCATCGTCGCGGTGAAGCGATCGGGCAGCGCGCCCGCGACGTGCTGCGCGACCGCGCGCGAAAAATCCTTAACGTCGTCCCATCCCATGTGCCGCGTGATCGGCACGACGACGTGCAGCCCCTTGCCGCCGCTCGTCTTGCAGAACGACGCGAGACCCAATTCATCGAGCAGCCCGCGCACGAGCTGCGCGGCCTCGATCATCGCGCGCCACGGCAGCGCCGGATCGGGATCGAGGTCGAACACGATGCGATCCGGCCGCTCGATGTTCGACGCGTGCGCGTTCCATGTATGCAGTTCGATCGTGCCCATCTGCGCGGCGCCGAGCAGCGCGTCGACGCTGTCGAGCGACAGCAGCGAGCCATGGCCCGGATCGAGCCCCTCGTGCTGCGTGACGAACGGGATCTCGCGGCGCTCCGCGTGCTTCTGGAAGAACAGCTCGCCCGCGATGTCGCCGGGCGCGCGCACGAGCGACACAGGCCGGCCCTTCAGGTCCGGCAGCAGCCACGGCGCCACCCATTTCCAGTAATGCGCGAGATCGATCTTGCGCGTGCCGCTATGCGGATCGAGCACGCGATCGGGATGCGTCATGCGCACGCGGCCGAGCTGGTCGGAGCGGGTATCGTCGGCCGCAGCGCGGAGGGATGCGCGTGAACGCGCAGGGTGCTTGCGGTCGCCCGAATCGCGATCGGCGTGCGACGCGTGCTTGCGTTCGTTGTCATGCGCGATTTGACGCGGGTCCATCGCCACCTCCGTTTCCGTATGCTTCGATACTTCGCGTACGATCTGCACCGCCGGCTTGTCCTCGCGCAACGCGATGAACGCGGCCTGGCGCACGATACCGTCGCCGGTCCATTCCGCGAATTCGCATTCGGCGACGAGCGTCGGCTCGATCCAGTGCACGCGCGTGCGCGTGCGTTCGCGCGGCGGTGGATCGAACGGCGTCGTGTCGCGCTTGTGCTTGCGCAGGATCGCCGCGAGCCGGTCGAGCATTCGCGCGTCGAAGCCGGTGCCAACGCGGCCGACATAGCGCAGCGGCATCGGCCCGCGCCGCCGCCTGCCGTCCGGCGCCGGTTCGTGCACGCCGAGCAGCAGCGCGCCGAAGCCGTGCCGGCTGCCGGACGGCTCGGTATAGCCGCCGATCACGAACTCCTGCCGGCGCCGGCACTTGAGCTTGATCCAGGCGGGCGAGCGGCCGGCCCGATAGCGCGCGTCCGCACGCTTGCCGATCAGCCCTTCGAGGCCGGTATCGCACGCGCTCGCGATCAGCGATGCCACGTCGTCGCCGAGATCGGGCGAAAAGCGCAGCCGCGCGGGATCGCTGTCGGCGAGCAGCGGTTCGAGCAACGCGCGGCGCGCGGTGAGCGGCGCGTCGCGCAGGTCGTAACCGTCGAGACAGGGCAAGTCGAACACGAACAATGTGACCGCGTCCGAATGCCCCGCGCCGAGCGCATTCTGCAGCGCCTGGAAATCGGGAAGACCGTTCCCGCCGAGCACGACGGCCTCGCCGTCGAGCCAGGCGTCGTCGACGTCGAGCGCCGCGAGCGCGTCGCGTTGCGCGCGCAGTTTCGCCGTCCAGTCGCGGCCTTCGCGCGTCATCAGCTTCACGTGCCGGCGCGTGCCCTTCCCCGAAATGCACGCGAGGATTCGGTAGCCGTCGAACTTCAGTTCGTAGCGCCAGTCGCCCTGCGTCGGCGGACCGTCGACCAGCGTCGCGAGCTGCGGTGCGACGCGTTCGGGCAGCGGTGCGCGCAGAGCGCCTTCGATAACGGAAGGATCGGCGGGCAAGCGGGCGTGGTCGTCGTGGCGTGCGGCGCGGTTGCCGCGTTTGTCGCGTTCGCCGGTCTTGTCGCCCCGGCCACGCTGCGAACGGCGCGCACGCGTCGAACCGCCGCTGGAGTCCGCCCGCGCCGCCGCCGCCGACGCCTGCGCCGACGCCGCACCATCATGCACGCTCCCCGGCCGCTCGCCGACGACGTCGAATCCATCCGCGCCGCGCGCGTCGTCGTCGCGCTCCTTGATCAGCAGCCACTGCTCCTGCCGCCCCTGCTGGCGCCCGCTGCGCACGAGCGCCCAGCCGCCGTGCAGCTTTTCGCCATCGAGCCGGAACGTCAGCTTGCCCGCGCGGTAGCCGTCGCGCGCCTGCGCGAGGCCGCCGTCGGGCGTCCACGTGCCTTCGTCCCACACGATGACCGACCCCGCACCGTAATGCCCGGCCGGAATCTCGCCTTCGAACGATGCATATTCGAGCGGATGATCCTCGACATGCACGGCGAGGCGTTTCACCGACGGATCGAAGCTCGGCCCCTTCGGCACGGCCCACGACTTCAGCGTGCCGTCGAGTTCGAGCCGGAAGTCATAATGTAGGCGCCGCGCATGATGCTCCTGGATCACGAAGCGCAGCGGATGACGGGAGCGCGAAGCCGGCCGCGCATCGGGCTTTGCGTCGGGCTTTGCGTCGGGCTTTGCGTCGGGCTTTGCGTCGGGCTTTGCGTCGGGCTTTGCGCTGGCCTTTGCGCTGGCCTTCGCGTTGGCCTTCGCGTTGGCCTTCGCGTTGGCCTTCGCGCTGGCCTTCGCACGCCGGCGTCCATGCGTGCCTTCGGGCTCCGGCGTCGCACCGAAGTGGCGTTTGCGGCGATACGGATCGAGCTTGCCGGCCATCGCGTCACCTCATGTCGGGCGGCATCATGCGGCGTGCTTGCGGCGCGCAGCGGTTTTCTTCTCCGCATGCGCTCCCGTCGCAGCGCGTTTCGCGGCCGGCCGTTTCGCCGCGGCCTTCGTGGTCGCGCCCTTCGACGCCGCCTTCGACGCCCCCTTCGCAGCCGGCTTGCGGCGCCCGCCGCCGCGCGACGGTGAAGACGAAGCGTCCGCGTCCACATCGCTCTCGTCGTCCGCATCGCGCAGGTCCGCCGCATGCGCGCCGCCGCCCCCCTTCAGGCTGCGCTTCAGCAGCTCGGTCAGGTCGACCACGTTGGCCGCCGCGCGCCCCGTCTGCGGCGGACGCTCCTCGATTTCCTCGATCTTGCCCGCACGCACCTTGCGCTCGACCAGCTCGAGGATGTCGTCGCGAAACGTGTCGTGATACTCGTCGGGCGCCCATTTGCCCGACATGTCGTCGATCAGCTTCTTCGCCATCCCGAGTTCGCGCGCGGTGACGCCCGCGCGCTTCGCATCGTCGGCGGGCACCGACAGCTCGTCGAGCGGCCGCAACTCTTCCTGCCAGCGCAGCGTGTCGAGCGCAAGCAGCGGCCCGACCGGAATCAGCGCGCCGAGATGCTGGCGGTCGCGCATCACGACGAGCGCGATGCCGATCTTGCCGCTGTCCTTCAGCGCGTCGCGCAGCAGCGCATAGACCTTCTCGCCCTTGCGGTCCGGCACGAGGTAGTACGGCGTGTCGAGATACAGGAACGACACCGCGTCCTCGTCGACGAAGGTCAGGATGTCGACGGTCTGCGTCGACTCGGGATTCGCCGCGCGGATTTCCTCGTCGGTCAGCACGACGTAGCGCTCCTTCTCGTACTCGTAGCCGCGCACGATGTCCTCGCGCGTGACCTCCTTGCCGGTGCGCTTGTTGATCTGCCGGTAGCCGACCGGATCCATCGAGCGCTTGTCGAGCAGCCGGAACGACGGCTTCACGGTACGCGTCGCCGGGAACAGCTGCACGGGCACGTGAACGAGCCCGAAGCTGATCGCGCCTTTCCATATCATCCGCGGTGCCATGCCTGTCCTCCTTTGCTGCGTGCGCGCCGCCCGGCCTGGCGGGCGCCCGTGCGGCATTACGCGGGTCGCTCCGCCGCCTGCCGTTCACGAGTCCGCACGCGACGTCGGCCTATGTCGTCCGGGCACGTGCGGAGCACCGCGTCGGGATCGGCCGCGTGCCCGACCCGTTCGGCAATCCGCTCAAGGATCCGTTCAGCAATCCGCTCGCGATCGAAGTGCGTGACCTTCTCGCGCACGATGAAGTCTTCGAGCAGCGACGGGCCGCGCGCACCGGCGCGCAGCGTGTTCTGGTTGCCGGCGATGCGCAAGCCCCGGTTGGTGCGCGGCGCCTCGCCGTCGGGCCGCACGCGATTCTCGTCGAGCTGGCGCGACTTCGGGCTGTCGGGCGGCTGCAGGCTGGGCGGCGGAGTGCCGGATGGAGGGGGATTCGTCATGCGCGCGTCCTCGTATCGGTTCGATAAAGGGCGACGGCGGGCGCGACCGAATTGCGGCGCACGCGGGGCCGTCGCGGGAAACGGACGAGCCGCGCAGTGCAACCCGCGACGGACCGGCCGCGATGTCGCTGCAGGCGGCGGCGGCTGCGTCAGGGCGCGCGCAACGCGCGATCGAGTTCGGCGCGCGTCACGTCGAGCGCGACGCTGCATTCGATCTCGGCGTCCTCGACGCGCGGCTTCTGTTCGTCCACCGCGCGCCGTGCGAGGTCGCACAGCAGGGTGCGCACGCGCAGCCGATCGGCCGCGCCGAGCGATGCATAGCGTGTGAGCACGTCCGGATCGAAGTGCAGGTCGACCACGCAGCGCCATTGACGCGCGCTTTCGTCGGCTGGCACACGCACCCACGACACCTGAATCGTCAGCCGACCCGATGCGTCGTCCGCATGCACGACGAGGGTCGACTGCGACGGAAATCCGTTCGCGAGCGCATTTTCGAGTTCCGCGATGCGCTGCGAACGGTCGGGCGTGACCGTCATCGTCGCACGACGCCCAGCAGCAGCGTGACCAGGAAGATCACGACGAAGATGTAGAACAGAATCTTCGCGATCTCGGCCGCGCCCGCCGCGATGCCGCCGAAGCCGAACACGGCGGCGATGATCGCGATGACGAAGAAGATGATGGCATATCGAAGCATGAATTCCTCCCGAGTCCTGGAGAACGGCGATTGTCGACGCGCGTCGACGCCGATCAAGCATCGTGCTTGTGCTTGGGTTTGCCGTGGGTCGGCGTCGAAGCCATTTTCTCGAGCGCCTTCTCGGTCATCGATTTGGCCATCGACTTCGAAGGCGGCTTCAGATCCTTCATTTTGGTTTCACCGCGTTTGGCCGACAGGGCGGCCCCCGCGGCGCGCTGCTGTGCCTGGGACTTGGCTGGCATGACGTTCCTCCTCTCGGTGGCGCGCGCGACGGCCGCGGCATGCGGGCCGCGCGCGGTTCGGACGGTATCGTCATGCGGCGTCGCGCCGGCGCAGTTCGGCCGGCGGAATCTTCATCGCCTGGCGATACTTGGTCACCGTACGACGCGCAAGAAGGATGCCGCGGCCCGCGAGGTTCTGCGCGAGCGCGACGTCGGACAGCGGCTCGGTGTGGCACTCGGCCGCGATCATGTCGCGGATCAGCACCTTCGCGGCCGCTGCCGAACACACGCCCTTGCCTGCCGCCTCGAGCTTGCGCGGGAAGAAATGCTTGAACTCGAACGTGCCATGCGGCGTGGCCATGTACTTGTTGCCCGTCGCGCGCGACACGGTCGACTCGTGCAGGTCGAGCTCTTCCGCGATGTCGCGCAGCACGAGCGGCTTCATCGCGATCTCGCCGTAGCGGAAGAAATCGCGCTGCCGCGCGACGATGCATTCGCCGACGCGCTGGATCGTGTCGAAGCGCTTCTGCACGTTGCGGATCAGCCAGCGCGCTTCCTGCAGTTGCTGGCCGAGCGGCGAATCGCGCTCGCCGCTCGACTGCGCGAACAGCGTCGCATAGCGTTCGTGCAGCCGCGCACGCGGCAGCACCGCCGGGTTGATCGTCACGATCCATTCGTCGCGCACCTGGCGCACGATCACGTCGGGCACCACGTAGTCACCGCGCGTGCTCCCGTAGTGGTTGCCCGGGCGCGGATCGAGCCCGCGTACCAGCGCGCACGCGGCATGCATCGTCGGCTGGCTGCAGCCGACGCGCCGCTGGATCTCCGCCGTCTCGCGCCGCCCGAGCCGTTCGAGATGCTCGCGCGCGATCGCCTTCGCTTCCGCGAGCGCCGGCGTGCCGGCCGGAATCGCGTCGAGCTGCAGCACCAGGCATTCGGACAGCGAGCGCGCCGCGATGCCCGGGCGATCGAGCATCTGCACGAGCCGCAGCGCGACCGCGAGATCCTGTTCCGACAGCAGCAGCGCCGGATCGGCCGCGACGAGCAGCTCGGCCAGCTCCTGACGCAGGTAGCCGTCTTCGTCGAGCGCGTCGATCACGATGCGCGCGGCCTCGCGGTCGCGCCGGTTCAGCGGATAGAGCCGCAGCGCGTCGTGCAGCTGCTGGTGCAGCGACGGCTCCGCCGCCATCCATTCGCCGGGCGACAGGTCGCCCGCGTCGTCGGCCTGGCGGCCCGTGCCGCGCGGCGCCGGCGCGGCCGTGTACGACACCTCGCCGTCCGGCGGACGCACCTCCTCGCGCTCGGGCGCGGGCTCCGGCGCCGCGGCTTCGGCCGGGTGTTCGGGCGCGTCGGCGGCGGCTTCGTCGTCGCCCTGGCCATCTTCGAGAAATGGATTCGAGTCGAGCGCCTGCCGCAATTCCTGCTGGAATTCGAGCGAAGACAACTGCAGCAGGCGAAGCGACTGCTGAAGCCTCGGCGTGAGTGCCAGATGCTGTCGCATCTGGAGCGCAAGCGTGACTGACATCATTGCCCTCCTGATGGGTGTGCGCAATTCGTGTGTCGGAATCCACGCAGCTTCCATGCCAGCGGGGCAAATCGCCGTCCGGCGCGGTTCTCGCGGGTTCGTACCCCGTCGCGTCGCGCCGTCGGAACCGCTTTTTTACAAGCGGCGGGAAGTTAGGAGGCACGGAATTCGCGCAGGGCCGCACGCGGGCGCCCGGTGCTGCGGCGCATCGCCGTCGCGCAGGCGAACTATTCGTGCGGGCTCACCATCGTGCTCCTGCGCGCGCGTCACGCCGCGCGGCGCGTGATGCGCGCGCTGCGTCCCGTCAGTACAGCGTCGGCGGCGGCGTGCCTGGCATCTGCTGGCCACTCTGCACGCCGTTCGGTCCCGGCGGCGGCACGTCGGCCGCTTCGCCGCCGGTCGCGCCCGGAGGCATCGTGTTGTGCGGCGACGGACGCGTGTCGTAGCGCGTATTCGCGTCCGGCATCGTCGTGGTCGGCGACGCGCCATGGCCGTCGGGCGGCGCCGGCGGCGCGCCGCGCGTGCCGTAGGTGGCCTGCGGTTGCGTGCATGCGCCCAGCGCGCACACGGCGGCGAACGCACAGGTGCCCACGCGTATCGTCTGGATCAGTTTCATCGGAATCCTCCGTGGAATCGGCGGCACCTGCGCCGGCCGTGGCGGCACGGCTCAGAGCCGGTTGAAATGGAAATCGCCCGCATACGCGGTCGGTGCGCGGCGCGCCATCATCGTGTCGAACTCGGCCGCGACGCGCGTCAATGCGCCGCGTTGCCGCTCGACATCGGCCTGTTCGAGCGCCGCGAACGCGTCAGCGTCGAAGGTGACGGTCAGCGACGCCGGATGGCCGTCGACGCGAAAGCCGAAATGCAGTGCGCCGGCCGGCTGCTCCTCGACGTGGAACGGCATCGCGCGCGCCTCGAAATGGCGGCCGAGCGTTTCGGCCACATCGCGCAACATGCCGGGTTTCACGCTGATGCTCATCGTGGGCCCTCCGTGGATCGGGTGAACGCCACTGGCGGAATGCCCGTCGGCGGCACGTGGATCGGCGGTTCCCGCGTCGGCGGCTCGCGTTCCGGCGGCGGCTGCTCCGGCGGGTCGCCCTCCGGGTCGTGATACGGTTCCGGCGTGCCGGGCGGCAAATCGTCCGGCGCGGGCGGCTCGGGGTCCGGGTTGACGTCGGGCACCGGCGGCTCGGGCCGGTGTAGCGACTGGGTGCGGTGCGGGTTCATGGGCATGCGATCGTTGCGGTGTCCTCACGGGATCGGATCAGTTACGCGGCGCGCCTGCGCCGCTCGATGATCTACCGAACACATGGGCCGCAAGGTGCGTGCCGTCCGTGTACGGCGCCGTCACGCGCTGGCGCACATGCCGAAGCGCGGTGCGCCGTGCCTTCGCTACACCGCGCGCTGCAATTCTTTCAAGGGCATCGCGCTACGCTTCGTACGCGGCCATCACGAGCCACAGCTCGTGGTCGTCGTCGCGCACGCGCGCGGCGAGCGCATACGGATCGGCCGGCTCGCACGCGCGCTGCAGCGCGAACCGCGCCGGCTCGGTCGAGCCGAACGTCTCATCGAGCGGCCGCACATCGGCTTTGCCTTCGAACATCCGACGATCGGGCCGGTAGATCAGCGGCTCCTGTTTCCATGCGCTGAAATGGCTCTTCACCGAGTCGAACCCGCCGCCGCATACGTTGACTTCGTAGCGCACCCCAGGTCGCCGTTTTGGAATCGTCATCGTGCCTCCCGCTTGATCTGCGTGTGTGTGCGGCGCGCTGCGCCGCGCGTTGTCGTGTCACCCGCCGCAGCGGCAAGTCGCGTGCCGCCTGAACGCAGCGGGCATGGCCGTTGCGTGATCAGCGCGTCATCGTCACCGACACGGAGGCTTGCCATGAAGGATTCGACCCGGTCCGGCCGCGACGCGCCGGCGCACGAACGGCATCCCGACCCGTCATCGCCGCTGAAGCAGCAGGACCAGACGAAGACGCGCCACTCGGAGCGTCATATCGACAAGCAGCTCGAGGACACGTTCCCCGCAAGCGATCCGCCCGCCACCGGCGGCGTCACGCGCATCGAGCCCGACACGCCCCCGGGCACGCACGACGACGGCCCGTGGCAGGACCCGGCCAGGCGCCGCGACGAATGACGTCGCGCTCGACAGACACCCCGTGCCGAACGGCACGCCGCTTGCTGAACCGGACGGCCCCGCTTCAACCCGCAAGGAGGATTTCATGCATCGCGTCAACGAAATCATGTCGCAGGACGTCGTGCACATCGCGCCCACCGACTCGATCCGTCATGCAGCGCAACTGATGGAGCGCTACGACATCGGCGCGCTGCCCGTGTGCGACAACAACCGGCTGATCGGCATGGTCACGGACCGCGACCTCGCTGTGCGCGCGATCTCGGCCGGCAAGTCGCCGGAAACGCGGATCCACGAAGTCGCGTCGGCTCCGATCGAATGGTGTTTCGAGGACGATTTGCTGGACGAGATCCAGCACTACATGGCCGACGCGCAACTGCGCCGCCTGCCCGTCGTCGATCACGACAAGCGCCTCGTCGGCATGCTGTCGCTCGCGGACATCGCGACGCGCACGGCCGGCCCCGCGCGCGACGACGTCGCGAACACGCTCGAGGGCGTATCGCAACCGAAGCGGACGTGACGGGGCGATCCTCGCCCCGCCCCGACCACCCGCGCGACCCGCAGGGCCCATCCCGGGCACGGTCGCGCTCCATGCAGCCTGGAGGACAACCATGCAGACTCCCGATCAAGGACGGACCCGCATCATCGGCAAGGGCGCCGCGACGGCAGCGGGCCCCGGCCCCGACGTGATGGCAGCCGACACGCTTGAAGGCGACAAGGTCTATACGACCGATGGCGACGACGTCGGCAAGATCAAGGACATCATGCTCGACGTGCGCTCGGGCCGCATCGCGTACGCCGTGCTGTCGAGCGGCGGCCTGCTCGGCATCGGCGACAAACTGCTCGCGATCCCATGGAGCGCGCTCACGCTCGATACCGAACGCAAGTGTTTCCTGCTGTCGGTATCGTCCGAGCGGATCAAGAACGCCCCCGGCTTCGACAAGGACCACTGGCCGGCGATGGCCGACCCGCAATGGGCCGAGCCGCTGCACGAGTACTACGGCAGCGCGCCGTACTGGAGCGCGGGCGACGAGCTCGGGCTGACCGATCCGACCGAGGAATTGAACGATCCGCGCACGCGCGGGCATCATTGACCGGTCACGATTTGGTTTGGCGGTGGTTTAGCCGACGGGCCCCGCGGATGCGGGGCTTTTTTTGGGCAGATTGCCGATCTACACGATCAGCCGTCCGCCTCGCGCAGATACCACCTCACCGCCCCTTGCCGGGTTGTTTCTGGCCCTGGCATCGGTTCGCCTTCCTTCAGCCGCTCCGTGCGCTTCAGGAACGGGCTAAACCAATCTCCGTCACGCGGGCACGGCTGGCCCGGATAGGCTCGCAGCACCCTTCCACCCGACGGCTGCGGTGCCTGCGGGGGCGGGGAAATGGCGGGTTCATCCATCACTGGCCCAGACGGGAATGCAATCGGCTCAACCGGGCGCGGCGGCCAGATACCCGGTGCGTCGAACCGGCGCAGCCACTCGTTCGACGACATCTCGTCGAATCGAACTTCACCCACGATCGAGCCCATATGCAAGCAACGCAATTCGGGCACGCGTATTGGCTTCAAGAGCCGGTTCGCGGCCACATAGGCGGCCGGCTGCGGATCGCGCTCCGTCCAACCCAGCGACGGCCATTCGCCCGCCTTCACCATCACGCCGTTTGCGTAATCGATCAGCGATAGTCCGTTCGCCGCCTCGTCTTGGACTGCCCGTTCCAGCGCTTCCCGGCCGCCCAGTTTCTCTAGCCAGCTTCGGTGCAGGATCGTGTACCAGTTCACGCTCTTGATGCCTTCACGCAGTTCGTCGTGGGCCAGTGGATCACCGACGTCAAACCCTAGAAACTGCTCGGCTTGCTCAAATTCGAGATTCTCATAACGGTGGAACTCGTCGCATTGCTGAAAGCCCAGTCCGGCGTGACCATGTAACACGGGCAGCCGCATCGCCAATTCCGCCAGTAGCTTCTCGAAGGCCGCCCGGCCGTCGCCGCGCAGCACTTCGACGGGCAAATAGATTTGGAGGTAAGAAAGGTCTTTCCACGCCTCTTCCTTCAGGCTCATCTGCGAAAATCCTCGCATCCCCCAATCGCCGACGAAGTCATAACCCTGCCCCGACGACCACGTGAATTGGACAACATGGGTAGGTGGTTGCGTGCGCACTGATTCCGCAAATGCCGAAAAGCGCTCGGGCGTGTATTTGCCCCTCTTGCGCGGATGCTCCCAATAGCCCCAATGCAACCGCCGCCCCATGATTTCTTCTAGCCGCCGCATCACCCCGGCCAGCTCCGACCGGTTCGCTTGCGCATACGACTTCAGCAGGTAGAACACGATCACCAGCCCACCCTGCAACACGACCTTGTCCGGATCGTCCTCAGACCCGTAAGTGAAGTGCCACTTCGCCGCGTCCCATTCCTCAAAGAATTCCATGTTTCCTCTCCTCTTAATCCGACAGATACAACACGCGCACCGTCAGGTTGTGCCTCAGCATGTCCAGCATCCGCAGCGCGTCCTGCGTCATCCTTGGGGCCATGTTGTCGCTTGTTGGCGGCGTCTGTGCCGCTGCGTTATAGATCGCGGCATTGGCTGCCGCCGCCGTCACGGCAACCTTCCCGATCGGGAAACGCGCCAGTGTCTGCGCTCCGTGTCCAACCAATTCCACCGCACCGCCCAGTTCACCCGCAGCGCCGGCAAGCGCACCGGCTCCCGCAAGCGCCGCGCCGGCCGCCGCGCCCGCCAGCGGCGCACCGAGAATCAGCGTCAGTTGTTCCCGCAAGCGTCGCCGCTCCGCCTCCTCGCGTGCGGCCCCCTGCGAATCGTAGCTGTGCAACTCCGCCAGATATCGATGGTCATCAATCCGGCGGGCACCGTTCCCGAATACCCGCCGCACCGCCTGCTGCTCGGCCTCCATGTCTTGCAACAGCATGGCCGACTGAGGCAATTGCGCATGAAACTCTTTGAGCCGCTCCGGCGAGGTCACACCGCCCTCGACCGTGCGAAACACCGGCTCCGACTTACGCGCCTTATCCAGCCATTCTCGCCGTCGGCGCGGCGTCTTGCAGACCTTCGTTTCCAGTAGCCGAAATTTATTCCGATTGTTGTTCACAATCTTGTAGTAATCTCGCGTCTGCTCCGGCGTCAACGCGTCCCCCTCGAACTTGATTTCGATCAGGTAAGCAATGTTGTCGGCAGCAAACCGGGCTGATCCCGTGCGCCCCTTGTAGTCATGCAAACGAATTACGTCAGGAATGCGAAGCAACCCCGGTATCTTCGGCCGATCCATCGCCGTCCAGTCCCACCCCGTATCGGCGGAGCGCACCAGCCGATATGCTTCGCGTACCTCGTCAGGCGACAGGTTGTCCTCCAGATACGCAGTCGTCACCAGCGGCTCCGCCAAACCGATCTGCACCCACGGCAACGTGCCCGCATCGATGCCCGCCTGGAACGCCACGCGCCGCCGGATGATCTCGTAGCGCGATAGCGGCATGGTTGACGGCCGGAACGGCTCGCTGCAGCTCATGATGGCCTCGGGCGGCCGCCCACCGGCAGGCAGCATGTCGAAGCCGACCTCACCCCAATACGGCCATTGCCAGCGGCTTCCCTTGCTGTCGTAGTGCACCCAGCGCGACACCTGCCGCTGGCACAGCGCACGCCCCCGTGCATCGCGCATCGGGAACCGTTCCGCGAAGCCCGCTTTCTGGCACAGATACCAAAGGTCCATCGGGTTCTCGACGGGCAACACCGTGCCGGCTGCGTCCGGCCGCTTCGTCTGGCTACCCTTGCCGAGTTTCGGCACGTTCGGCGCTTGCTTGCGGGGCGGAGGGGTTGTATTTGTCATGATTGGCTCGCTCCCGTTTCACTGATGCGCGCAAAATCCAGCTTGTATTCCGCTTCGTCGTCCCAATACCGCGCCCGCACAAAATCCGCCGCGTCATCGGGCAGCGCCTCGCAATGCACGGGCGCAGTCGATTCCGCATAGGCCGTCACGGTATGTCCCTGCGCATTGGTGCGCCCCTCGACCACACGACCATCCGGATGCGTCAATTGATAAGCGCAGTCGGGCAGCGCCTTGCCCGCTCGATCCCGGAGGGTGTAGAACTCTTCGAAATCCGCACCGGGCATCCCCGGAAACGGCTTCGCGACCGACTCCGGGCCGAACGTTTGATGACTGCCTGCATAGACCGTGTGCTCGCCGGCCGTCCGCACCACGTAACCCTGATCGCTGATGCGAACCTCCGTACTGCCGGCGTGCAGCACGATTTCCTCTGCCGCATGCAGGTGGATACTGTCGGCCGTGCTCGTGATCCGGATTGCCTTCTTGGCGGTTACGTCGATACCATCGGTCCGCGCCTCGATGCGCACTTTCCCCGCTGCGGCGACGAGCGCCATGCCCGCCTTGTGCACGAACAGAGAGAACGCATTCGACACGCTCGCGAACAGCGAACGCCCCACGGCGATCCCGACATGCCGGCCGCTCGTGACCGCCACATCCTCTCCGCTCGCGATATGGGCGCTACGCTCGGCCGCGAAACTGATCCCCGCCGGCCCGGCCATCACAATGTCCGGTTCCGTCAGCTCCGGGAAGTCATCCGCGCCGCCGGACGGTGTTCCCCGAATCGCATCGTTACGCGCCTTGATCGCACGGGTGACGTCGCTCTGGTCCGCATCACGTTGTTGTGCGTCGTGCTGTTGCGCCAAATTCGTCAGGCTTTCCTGCAGTTCGCGCGCCTGCGTCAGCCGGCCGACGGCCTCTTTGGCGTCCTTCGCGTGGCCAGGACCGCCCGGTTGACCGTCCGTCGACACAAGCAAACCCTTCAACGCTCGCACCACGCCCCAATCGTCGGTGCGAAGGTCGAAGCCTTTGCCGCGCGCATCGGCACGTCCCTTTTTTCGCGTAATGCGCCGGATGTTGCCGAGACTGAGTTGCGACGTACCGGCATCGCTCGCAATCTGCGTCTGGATTTGTTCCCGCGTATCGTCGATCGCGAGATGGCCGGATGCAGTGCCGTGGAATTCCTTGCCGCGCAGCACCGACAGCGCATGATTGTGCGGCAGGTCCAGCACGGGCTGGCGGAACGCGTTGACGGCACTGCCGATAATCACCGGCAAATCCGGGTCGCCGTAGTAATGCGACACGGCCACTTCATGGCCGATACGCGGCAGGAACGTCGTGCCCATGTCCACGCCTTGCCACGGCGACAGCACGCGCAGCCAGATACCCGAATGCTCGTCGTGCCGGCCCTGCCGATCCCATTCGAACTGCACCTTCACGCGACCGTATTGGTCGGTCCAGATTTCCTGCCCGGCGGGGCCGACGACCGTTGCTTTCTCAGGCCCGCTCAGGACGGGCTTGCGGACGCTGCGTACCAGTCGGAACGGTTCGTTCGTCGGCAACAGTTCGAACTGCGCATCGACGCGATACGTCTGCGCGCCGCCGGTCCGCCCCACGACTTCCTCAATGTCGAGCACGCACGATACAACGAGGTATTCACGATTCGCCGCCTGCTGCGGATAGCCGGTCAACGTAAAGGTGTATCCGATCGTCAGGCCACGCAGATTCCCTTTCCCGTTCGCGCGCCGCCCCGTGCAACGCTGCGCCTCAAGTTGAACGTTTGCGAAGTGGTGCGATTCACGAGCCGTATCGTTCGGCTGGCCCGTGAGCCCTTGCGCGCCCGCGAGCGGCTGACTGTAATCGCCCCAACCGTATAGCTCGCCGTCGGCGCTTGCGGTCGGGCGAGGGTTTTCCACCGTGGTCGCCAGATCGGCGCGCGGGCGCGTGTAGTCGTAATCCGTCACGGTCACGCGTCCGGGCGTCAGGCGGCTGGTCACGGACAGCGTGTGAATGTGTTCCTCGTCGATATGCTGACCATCGGGCGGCAGATAGCGCAGCGTCTCGTACGCCGCACCGTGCGGATGATGGCCACCCATCGTGTCGCACAGAACCAGACGATGATGGCCGCCGTCGTGCTCGAACCACCACCAGATTCCCCATTCTTCCCAGAGGCGTTGCAGAAATGCCCAGTCCGATTCAAACGCCTGTCGCTGCACATCGCGTGTCGGATAGACGCCCCGGAATGCGCCCAAGCGCTTATCGACGGGATAGGGGTATTTCGAAAGCACCGCGTCGGTGATTTCAACGACGGTCATATCCTGGAACAGGCGGCAATCCTGCGTCAGCGTTGCTCGATAGAGCCACGGGCGTAGTTCCAGTTCGTACAGAATCGAGTCGCGATCCTGACCGGCGATCCGGGCCGCTTCGACCAGCCCGGTGATCTCGCGCGTGCCTGCGCCGATGTTGCCAAGTCCGGCGGCGCCGGCCAGCCCCGAAATGAACCGCCCTTTGCCTTCGAGCTGGATCGACACCGTTACTTCCGTGCCGACTATCTTGTCCAGATCGAGATCGGCCGTGCGACTGGGGGAGACCGCATAGGCGTCGTCGGTTCGCAACGTGACGAGATAGCGGCATGCATCGAGACGGCCGATGGTTTCGGTGCCTTGCAACCGCACTGGAACGAAGACCGGCAACGCATCCATCCCATAGGTCGGCAGCGCTGCGCCGGCGAGTGACAGCGTGCGAGCCTGAGTAAACTTTGCCATTTACTCCGCTCCTGTTGTTCGCTGACCGATGACGGTCGCACCGCAACCGGTCTTGTCACCGTGATAGCCGACACGCCGGCCGCGATGTGTGCGCGAACCACTTGCCAGTAGTGGAAACACGCCGCCGCATCGGTGGCACCTCACCGCGTGGCCTTCCAGCGCAACGGCAATCCCCATATGCTTCAAATCGCCGGCCGCCTCGATGACTTCGCCGCCGTGATCCGTGGCATCGCCCAAGCGGATCATGTCCTGTCCGTGCTGGTCTTTCACGCGTCCTCCTGTTTGTCACAAAGAGATGTATGCGATGCCCTTGCGGCATCCTGCGATACGAGCGGAAAAACTCTACAGCGGTTCGGCCAAGCCCTTTCTCAAAATTGGATTGCGTCGACTTCAAGCAAGGGGAGGGGAAAGGAATTGCGCGGAATCGCAACAATGAGCCGAGCGGGGCATTTGTTCCACGCACCCGCATCGAGCATGTCCGTCTGGACACGAGCCATATCGGTCTCGGTGCGATATTTCTCGTCGCGCGACGATCGTCGGCGGCACGGCCGGCGTCGCCTGTCGCCTGCTCTACGCGAGACAGTCGCAGCGCGGCATGGGTGATCGGGCATTTCCTTGCTGACGCCGCCATTCAGCCCGTGCGCGCCCCACGGAATCCTTCTGCCGGAGCCCAGCCCATTGATAACCAAACAACATCAATCCTTCCAAAATTCGCACTTATCGTTTCCCCGTCTCCGGGCGACCATTGCCGAAACGACAATCAACCGCTCCCCGCGTACTTCCCCGATTCCCTGGAGACACCCAGATGCACCCCTCGCCCACCCTTTCGACCGGACGCTCGAAGGCCGCCGCGGTATTCCGCGTGACGGCCGGCAACTTCCTCGAGCAGTTCGACTTCTTCCTGTTCGGCTTCTACGCAACGCAGATCGCGGCCGTGTTCTTTCCCGCCGCGAGCGAGTTCGCTTCGCTGATGATGACGTTCGCGGTCTTCGGCGCCGGCTTCCTGATGCGGCCGCTGGGTGCGATCGTGCTGGGCGCGTACATCGACGACGTCGGCCGTCGCAAGGGCCTCATCGTCACGCTGGCCATCATGGCGAGCGGCACCATCCTGATCGCGTTCGTGCCGGGCTACGCGACGATCGGCCTGCTCGCGCCCGCGCTCGTGCTGATCGGGCGGCTGCTGCAAGGCTTCTCGGCGGGCGCCGAACTCGGCGGCGTGTCCGTCTATCTCGCCGAAATGGCCACGCCCGGCCGCAAGGGCTTCTTCACGAGCTGGCAGTCCGCCAGCCAGCAGGTCGCGATCGTCGTCGCGGCCGGCCTCGGCTTCGCGCTCAATCACTGGCTGAGCGCGTCGGCCATCGCCGCGTGGGGATGGCGCGTGCCGTTCTTCGTCGGTTGCATGATCGTGCCGTTCATCTTCATGCTGCGTCGCAACCTCGAGGAAACGCAGGAATTCAACGCGCGCCGGCATCGTCCGGGCATGAAGGAAGCCTTCGTTACGCTGGTGCGGAACTGGGGCGTCGTGGTCGCCGGCATGATGCTGGTCGCGATGACCACCACGAGCTTCTACCTGATCACGGTCTACGCGCCGACCTTCGGCAAGACGGTCCTGCACCTGAGCACCGCCGACAGCCTGCTCGTGACGCTGTGCGTCGGCGTGTCGAACTTCGTGTGGCTGCCGATCGGCGGCGCGCTGTCCGATCGCATCGGCCGCCGGCCGCTGCTCGTCGGCATGACGCTGCTCGCGATCGCGACCGCGTATCCGGCGCTGTCGCTGCTCGCTCACGCGCCGTCGTTCGTCCACATGCTGCTCGTGCTCCTGTGGCTGTCGTTCATGTACGGGATCTATAACGGCGCGATGGTCGTCGCGCTGACGGAAGTGATGCCGGCGGAGGTGCGCGTCGCAGGCTTCTCGCTCGCCTACAGCCTGGCGACGGCGGTGTTCGGCGGCTTCACGCCCGCGATCTCGACCGCACTCATTCACCTGACCGGCGACAAGGCCGCACCGGGCTACTGGATGAGCCTCGCCGCGGTGTGCGCGCTGCTGGCGACCTTCGCGCTCTATCGCCGCCAGCCGGTGACGCTGACGCCGGCGCACTGAAGCCTCATGCAGAACAACCTGCCCCGACTCCGCACGACCCAGACTACGACCACGACCATGAAAAACCTGCTCCTGAAACTGGGCGCGACCGCACTCGTCGCCACCTCCGCCGTCGCCGCGAACGTGCAGGCCACCGAGCTGCACGTGATGAGTTCGGGCGGCTTCACCGCCGCCTACAAGCAGCTCGGCCCGCAGTTCGCGTCACGCACCGGCAACACGCTCGACACCGCGCTCGGCCCGTCGATGGGCAAGTCACCCGAAGCGATCCCGAACCGGCTCGCGCGCGGCGAGCCGGCCGACGCCGTGATCATGGTCGGCTACGCGCTCGACGATCTGATCCGGCAAGGCAAGGTGATCGCCGGCTCGCGCGTCGAGCTGGCCGATTCGCGCATCGGCATGGTCGTGCGCGACGGCGCGGCAAAACCCGACATCAGCACCGCCGACGGCCTCAAGCAGGTTCTGCTGCATGCGAAATCGATCGCCTATTCGGACAGCGCGAGCGGCGTCTATATCGAGCGCGAGCTGTTCAGGAAGCTCGGCATCGAGGATCAGGTGAAATCGAAGGCGAAGATGGTCCCGCGGATTCCCGTCGCGTCCGTGGTCGCGAACGGCGACTACGAGATCGGCTTCCAGCAGGTGAGCGAACTGCTGCCCGTGAAGGGCGCGACCTTCGTCGGCAAGATCCCCGAATCGCTGCAGTCCGTCACGCGCTTCGCCGCCGGCGTTCCCGTCGGCGCGCAACATCCGAAGGAAGCGAAGGCGCTCCTTGACTATCTCGCGTCGCCCGACGTGCAGGCGGAAGTGAAATCGACCGGGCTGGATTCCGTTTCCGCTCATTGAGCACGAACCCCGGGAAGGCGTGCGTCAGACAGCCTTCCCGTCGCGGCCGGCATCGACATCGGCCCCGACATCGGCGGCATCGTCGGCGCCGTTCGGGCCTGCGGGCCCGGCCGCACTCAGCACCCGTGCGAGACGCGCACGATCGCACGCCCCTTCCCACGACGACACGAAGATCACCGCGCACGCATTGCTGATCACGCTCGTCAGCGCCCGCGCCTCCGACATGAAGCGATCGATGCCGACCAGAAGCGCGACGCCGGCCATCGGCAGGTCGGGCATCACCGCGAGCGTCGCGACGAGCGCGACGAGCCCGCTGCCGGACACGCCGGCCGCGCCCTTCGACGTCAGCAGCATCAAGGCCAGCATCGCCGCGATTTGCGGCGCGGAAAGCGGCACGTCGCACGCCTGCGCGATGAACAATGCCGCGAGCGTCAGGTAGATCGCGGTGCCGTCCAGGTTGAACGAGTAGCCGGCCGGCAGCACGAGCCCGACGACACCCTTGTCGCAACCCAGCGCCTCCAGCTTGACGATCAGCCGCGGCAATACCGGCTCCGTGGACGACGTCGCGAGGACGATCAGCAACTCCTCGCGCAGGTAGCGCAACAGCCGCCACAGCGCGAAGCCGTGCAGCCGTGCGAGCGGCGCGAGCACCAGCGCGACGAACAGCACGCAGGCCACGTAGAACGACGCCATCAGTCGCGCGAGCGAGCCGACCGAGCCGATGCCGAAGCGGCCCACCGTGAACGCCATCGCGCCGAATGCGCCGAGCGGGGCGAGCCGCATGATCATCGCGAGCACGCGAAAGACGACCTGCGCGACACCGTCGATCAGCGCCAGCACGGGCCGCCCGGCCTGTGGAGACGCATTCAGCGAAAAGCCGAACAGCAGCGACAGCAGCAGCACCGGCAGCACCTCGCCCGTCTGGAACGCGCCAAGCATCGTGTCCGGGATCACGCTCAGCGCGAACTCGACGAGCCCGTGCGGTTGCGCATGCTGCACGTATTGCGCCACGATGCTCGAATCGAGATGGCGCACGTCGACGTGCATGCCGGCGCCGGGCCGTAGCACGAACGCGGTGACGAGCCCGAATGCGAGCGCGGCGGCGGTCAGCAGATAGAACAGCACCAGCGCGCGGACGATCGTGCGTCCGATGGCTTTTCCGTTCGTGAGCGACGTGATGCCCGAGACGATCGTGCAGAACACGATCGGCGCGATCATCATCCGCACGAGATCGACGAATGCATCGCTGAGCGGCTTGAGCAGCGCGCCCGCCGATGGCCACAAATGGCCGACGCCCACGCCGAGCACCATCGCCAGCAGAACCTGTACGTAGAGCGAACGAAGCGGTGTTGCCAGCTTCACGATGCGATCTTCCTCGATGTTCCTGTCGGGTTCGTCGTATGCATCGCCTGGACGCGTCACTTCGACGTGTCGCCGCCGCGCTTCGCGTCGACGACCGCCCGGTGAAATTCCTCCGCGGCCGGCGTCAGCGGGCGTCCGCGCCGTTTCACGATGCCCACCCGGCGCTTGACCACCGGTTCGACGAGGGGCACGCTCGTGAGCAGCGGATGGTCATTGCCGGGCATCGCCATCGACGGCACCGCGGCGACGCCGAGCCCCGCCTCGATCAACCCGAGCATCGTCGTCACGTGGCGCGTTTCGCACACGCTCGGCGCACGCGGCGCGACGGCCGTCAGCGCCTGGTCGAGCAACAGGCGGTTGCCGGAAGTCTTGTCCACCGACACATACTCGTATTCGTAAAGCTCGTTCCAGGTCACGCGCTTCTTGCGCGCGAGCGGATGATCGCGCCGGCACGCGGCAACGAACCGCTCCTGCAGCAGCAGCTTGAACTCGACCTCGGGCTCCTGGCTGCCCATGAAACTCACGCCGAAATCGGCCTCGCCGCTGATGACGGCACCGAGCACCTCGTTCGCGCTCGCATCGAGCAGCTTGACCCGGATGCGCGGAAAGCGGCGATGATAGCTCGCGATCACGTTCGGCAGGAAGTAGTACGCTACCGACGGCACGCACGCGATCGTCACGTGGCCGAGGCGGCTCGACGAAACGTCGCGGATGCCGAGCAGCGCGACGTCGAGGTCGTCGAGCAACTGCTCGGCGCTCGGCGCGAACACGCGGCCGACCGTGGTCAGCGTGACGCTGCGCGTGGTGCGCTCGAACAGGCGCACGCCGAGCGCTTCCTCCAGTTTGTCGATCCGGCGGCTCAACGCAGGTTGCGAAATGCTGATCGCGTCGGCGGCCTTGCGGAAGCTGCCGAGCTCCACGACCGCGCGAAACGCCTGCAAGTCGGTCAAATCGAAGTTGATTCCCACGGGCCCGGTCTCCGCATCTCAGATGCCGCGTATTTTGCATGATCCGGGCACGCGCACCCAGCCCGGAGATGCCCGGCTCCCACGCCCCGCTACGCGCGATGGCGCAACGCATCGATCACGATCGAGAACGCGCGCGATGCCTGGCGGCGGCTCGGATAGTACGCGTGATAGCCGGGAAAGACCGGGCACCAGTCCGGCATCACGATCCGCAACTTCCCGCTGCGCACGTGGTCGAGCACGATGTCCTCGGTCACGAACGCAATCCCGAACCCGTCGAGCGCCGCCTGCACCAGATGCGGTTGCGTATTGCAGGTGATGCGGCCGTTCACGCGCGCCTGGATCGCATTCCGGCCTTTCTTCAGCTCCCACGCATAGATGCCCTTCGCGGTCGCGAGCCGCAGCGTCACGCAATCGTGATCGAGCAGGTCCTGCGGCGTCTTCGGCGGCTTGCGGCCATCGAGATAGGCGGGCGACGCGACCATCGCCATCCGGATGTCCGGGCTGATGCGCACCGCGATCATGTCCTTCGCGACCTGGTCGCCATAGCGCACGCCGATGTCGTAGCGCTCCTCGACGATGTTCGACAGCCCGTAGTCGACCGACAGCTCGACGCGGATGTCGGGGTAATCGGGCAACACCTTCCTGAGCCTCGGCCAGATGATCGTGTCGATCGGATGCTCGGTGGCCGTGATCCGCACGACGCCGGCCGGCTTGTCCCGGAAATCGGACACCGCCGCGAGCTTCATCTCGATCTCGTCGATGCGCGGCGCGACGGCCTGAAACAGTTCCTCGCCCGCTGCGGTCGTCGACACGCTGCGCGTCGTGCGCGTCAGCAGCCGCACGCCGAGGCGCGTTTCGAGATCGCGCACGGTCTGGCTCAGCGCCGATTGCGACACGCCGAGCCGCGCCGCCGCACGCGTGAAGCTCCGGTCGCGCGCCACGGCGAGAAACACGAGCAGATCGTTGAGGTTTTCGCGCGGCATGTCGGGCGGCTCCTGTCGAAACGGACGCCCATCCTAGCACCGACACCGCCCCGCGCGGCCTGCGCCGATTCATCGGCCCAGCTTATAAGTCCAAGCGTGCGGCGCTACTTAATCGATCGGCGGCGGCCCGATAGACTGCGAAGCCTTCAGGTTCCCCAGCGACTGTAGCCGGTCTCGGGAATCGTCCACGCATGCTTCCCGGAATCCATCTCGTGAAATCCCTTCTTCGCCTTTTCGTCGTCGCACTTGCCGTTTCCAGCCCGTTGCTCGCCCATGCGCAGGGCCTGACGCGCGCGCAGGTGCGCGAGGACATGATCCGCTACCAAGCCGCCGGCTTCAATCCGGCGCGCGCCAATCCGCGCACGTGGGTCGACGATGTGCAAGCCGCGTCCATGCGCGTAACGGCCGCACGCGATGCCGACGGTCGCGCTCAGATGGCCGGTCGCGGCACGGCCGGTGCCCGCTGCGACTAACGCGCGCCTGCGGCGCGACTCCACCCGACCCACCCCGACTTCAACGATGCAAGCCGTTTCCCCTTCCGATCGCGGCCACGCGCCCGTCCACACCGCCGCATGGGGTGCCGTCCTCGCGATGGCGCTCGGCGCGTTCGCGCTCGTTGCGTCCGAATTCATGCCGGTCAGCCTGCTGACGCCGATCGCGAGCGACCTGCATGTCAGCGAAGGCCAGGCGGGCCAGGCCATCTCCGTGTCCGGCGCCTTCGCGCTCGTGACGAGCCTGTTCATCGCGTCGCTGGCCGGAAGGCGCGACCGCAAGCGGCTGCTGCTCGTGCTGACGCTGGTGATGATCGTTTCCGGAACGGTCGTCGCATTCGCGCCGAACTACCTCGCGTTCATCGCGGGACGCGCACTGATCGGTGTCGCGATCGGCGGCTTCTGGTCGATGTCGGCCGCAACCGCGATGCGGCTGGTGCCCGATGCCCAGGTGTCGCGCGCGCTGGCAATCGTGAACGGCGGCAATGCGCTCGCGACCGTCGTCGCGGCGCCGCTCGGCAGCTTGCTCGGCGGCATCGTCGGCTGGCGCTGGGCGTTCTTCTGCGTCGTGCCGGTCGCGGCGATCGCGTTCGGCTGGAAGCTCGTGAGCCTGCCGCCGATGAAAGCCGCGTCACACGCAGCGCCCGGCAACGTGGTGAAGCTGCTCGGCCGCCCGCCGGTCGCGCTCGGCATGGTCGCCGTCAGCCTGCTGTTCATGGGGCAGTTCGCGCTGTTCACGTACCTGCGGCCGTTCCTCGAAACGGTGACGCACGTCGACCATGCCGCGCTGTCGCTGATGCTCCTCGCGATCGGCGTGGCCGGGCTCGCGGGGACGATCCTGATCGGCGCGTTCCTCGAGAACGGCCTCTATCGCACGCTCGTCGTCACGCCGCTGCTGATGGCGGCGATCGCCGTCGCGCTCGTCTGGTGCGGCGCGTCGAGCGCGGCGACCGCGGGGCTGCTCGCTCTGTGGGGCCTGACCGGCACGGCCGCGCCGGTTGGCTGGTGGACGTGGCTCGCGCGCACGCTGCCGCACGACGCGGAAGCCGGCGGCGGGCTGATGGTCGCGGTCGTGCAGCTCGCGATCGCGCTCGGCGCGACGACGGGCGGCGTGCTGTTCGACCTGCACGGCTATCGCGCGACGTTCGCGATGAGCGCGGTGCTGCTCGTCCTCGCTGGCGTGGTGGCGTTCGCGGCCGGACGCGCCGCGGCACCGCGCGTGGCCGGCGGCTGAGCGGCGCCAGGTGCTCCGCTTCGATACCGTTTTACAAGCTCCGTGTAATGCGCCCGTCCGGGCGCGCGCCACAGCTGCACGTCGTCATCGGCCGGATCGTCGCCGAAGAGTGGTTTGCATCGCGTTTCTCCCTGTAACCGGATGCGGCCCCGACGCACACCGCGCGTCCATATCGACTGCATGCGGCATGCCGGTTGCTGCATGTCGTCGATATCGTCGATACGGGAGCCGTCGATGCGTGCACTGCCGATGTTCCGACCCGGCTTGACGCTGAATCCACCGGCAACGCACCGACAAGCGCGCGGCTGCGCCGGAGGGGCCACATGACGCAGCGCGCGCCGCTAAAGCCTGCCACGGCCGAGGCCGCCACCGACGACGATGCGCCGGCCACGCTCGACGCCTGCCGCCGCTGCGGGCTGTGGGAACACGCGACGCAGCCGGTGCCGGGCGTGGGGCCCGCCGATGCGCGGATCGTGCTGGTCGGCGAGCAGCCGGGCGACCAGGAGGACCGCACTGGCATCCCGTTCGTCGGCGCGGCGGGCCGCATGCTCGATCGCGCACTCGACGAGGCCGGCATCGAGCGCAGGTCCGTCTATCTGACCAACGCGGTCAAGCACTTCAAATGGGAACCGCGCGGCAAGCGGCGGCTGCACAAGACGCCCGCGCAACGCGAAGTCGCAGCGTGCCGCTACTGGCTCGAACGAGAACTCGATACGCTGACGCCGCGCGTGATCGTCGCACTCGGCGCGACGGCGCTGCGCGCGGTGCTGCAGGACAACGACGCGACGCTGGAGGACACGCGCAAGCCGGTTCGCTCGCCCGAGGGCTGTCTCGTCGTCGCGACCTATCATCCGTCCTACGTGCTGCGCACGCGCGGCGCCGATTCGCGCGAGCATGCGTACCGGACGCTCGTCGATGCACTGCGCACCGCGTCGCGCCTTGCGCGCGGCAACGGCGGCAATGGCAGCAACGGCGGTACGCACGGAGACGCCGAATGAGCGACCTGCGCCAGGACGACGCATCGCGCGATCCCCCCGCCGCCAGGCCGTGGTACCAACGGCTCGGCCCCGGCCTGCTCGCGGGCGCGTCCGATGCCGATCCGAGCAACGTCGCGGTCTACGCGCAGGCCGGCAGCCAGTTCGGCTTCCACATGCTCTGGATGATCGTCGTCACGCTGCCGATGATGGTCGTCGTGCAACTCGCGTCGGCGTTCGTCGGACGCACCAACCGCGAAGGCCTCGTCGCGGGCATCCGCGAGCACTTCTCCGATCGCGTCGCCAAAACCCTGATCGTGATGGTCGTGATCGTCAACGTCGTGAACGTCGGCGCCGATCTCGCCGCGATGGGCGACGCGACCACGCTCGTCGTCGGCGGCCGCAGCTACTGGTATGCGCCCGTCTACGGCCTCGCGTCGCTCGCGCTGCAGATGCTGCTCTCCTACGAACGCTACGCGCGCTGGCTCAAGTGGATGACACTCGGCCTGCTCGCCTATGTGCTCGAACTCGGTTTCGTGCGAATCGACTGGCGCAGCCTGCTGCATGCGATCGTGCTGCCGCACGTCGCGTTCACGCACGCTTATGCGACGACGGCGGTCGCGGTGCTCGGCACGACGCTGAGCCCGTACCTGTTCGTGTGGCAGGCCGCGCTCGAAGTCGAGGAAACCCAGGCCGAGCGCCGCAACGGCGACACCGCGTGCGCCCCCGGCGCGCGCCGCGAGACCGAGCGGCGCATCACGTTCGACACCTGGATCGGGATGATCGTGACCAACGCCGTGTCGTTCTGCATCATGGCGATCGGCGCGGCGGTGTTCTTCACGCACGGAAGGCACGACATCGGCTCCACCGCACAAGCCGCCGAGGCGCTGCGGCCGATCGCCGGCGAAGCGGCGTTCCTCGTGTTCGCGTTCGGCATCGTCGGCTGTGGGCTGCTGGCGATTCCCGCGTTCGCGGGCAGCGCCGCGTACGGCTGCGCGGAGGCATGGCGGTTCCGCGAAGGCCTGAACGAGCCGGTGCGCCGCGCGCCCGCGTTCTATGCGGTGCTGGCGGCGTGCGTGATCGTCGGCATCGCGATCTGTTTCAGTCCGGTCAATCCGATCAAGGCGCTGTACTGGAGCGCGGTGCTCAATGGCGTCGCGGCAGTGCCGATGCTCGTGCTGGTGATGCTGCTGTCGCAGCGGCGCGATGCCGCCGGCCAGCCGGGCAGCGGGATCGCATCGAAGGTGTTCGGATGGCTTGCCGTCACGCTGATGGCGGCGTCGGTGGTCATGATGGCCGTGGATGTACTCACCCGACTTTGACGACATCGTTGTGTACGCAACCGTTAAAAAGGCAACCTGGCGTGCCGCGCGCGGCACGCCAGGTTGCCGGCCCTGCGCGTTTACATCATCTTGCCACGCGAACGTTCGGCACGCGCCGCATCGGCCGCCGACTCGACCTTCTTCACTTCCTCCGGCGGCGGCAGCACGGCCTTGAAGCCCATCGACTCGATCCACATCTCGCGCGCCCAGCCGCGGGTGTGATACAGGTGATGGTCCTCGTCGGCCTCGACTTCATCGTGCGCGGCCTTCAGCGCCTTCGCCGCGTCGCCATCGCGCAACTGGTCGGCCGCATAGCCGATCAGCTCCCAGTTCAGGTGGTCCTTGGTCTCGGCGAGCACCACGCACTCGGCCGCGACGACCTGCGCGACCGCCGGGTCGGCCTGCTTCTTCGCCTGCTCGATCACCTGGACGAGCGACTTGCCGGTCGCCGCCACCGCGGCACGCCCCGGCGACTGCGTATCCGGATCGAGGCCGAGCGTGTCGAATACCTTGCGCAGCACTTCCTGGTGATGCATCGTCTCGCGGTGGTACTTCTCCCATTCCTTGTGCAGATCCTCGTCGGTCGCGCACTGGAGCGCGGCCTCGTAGAGCTTCGCGCCGCCAAGCTCGGTCTCGTAAGCCTGGCAGAGCAGTTCGAGGATGCCTTCGTGCTTCGATTGCCGTTGGGCCATGACTGCCTCTCCGAAAAAACGGGCCGCCCGAGCGGCCCTGGGGTTGAAGCGGGCGCGTGTTACTGCGCACCCACCTTGCGCTGGAGTGCCTCTGCCATGCTCAGGTGGTGCTTGAGCGTCGGCAGCGTGGATTTCGCGAACGCGCGCAGCTGCGCGTCCTTGCCGTCGCGCGCCTCGCCTTCGAACAGCGCGACCGCCTTCTGGTGCGCATCCGGGCCGACCGCCGCGACGTACGCAGCATCGAAGTCGTGGCCGCGCTTGCCGCGCAGCGCTTCGACGTCCGGATCCGCGATCTGGTCGACCTGCGGTTTCATGCCCTTGCGCAACGCGATCTCGGTGAGCTTCGCGTTCGCCTTGCCGTGATCGGCGACCATGCGTTCAGCGAATGCGCGCACGTCCGGCGACTGCGCCTGCTTCAGCGCGAGCTGGCTCGCCTGCACCTCGGCCTTGCCGGCGATGGCGGCCTTGTCAACGAATTCGGCGTCGCCGCTCTGCGGGGCTTTCACGATGCCCGGATCACCGGCAGCGGCGCCCGACGACGGATTGATCACGCCACCCGGCACGTGCGAATTCGATGCGGGCGGCTCGCTCGGCATCTGGGCATGCGCGAGTCCCGACACGGCGAGCATGCCCGCGGCGAGCGCCGCGATCGTCCAGTTGGGTTGTTTCATGCGCTTTCTCCTTGTGGGGGGAATCGTCACCCGCCGACGATCGAGCCGCCGTTCGGATGCAAGGTCTGTCCCGTCATGTAGCTCGCGCCTTCCGCTGCGAGCAGCACGTAGCAGCCGATCAGCTCGTCCGGCTGCCCCGGCCGCTTGAGCGGCACGTTCGAACCGAACTTCGATACCTGCTCGGCTGCTGCTGGGGCGGCGGGGTCTTTGCCGTGATCACGCGTTCATCCTTGAACCGGTGTCCGCGAATCGGCGCAAGCAGCGTGCCGTGCGCGGCCCGCCGGCCCGTGCACGGTTGCACGGACCGTGCCGCACGCCGCGTTGCAAACGCATGCAGAAACGAAACAGCGCGCTCAGCGCGGGCTGCCCTGCGTGGTGCCGTCCGGCCGGCGCACCGGATCGAAGTCGCGCCATTCGCCGTCGTGCCAGTCGCCTTCGACACGCTCGATCGATTGCGCGCCGGTCGCGCGCAGCACGCCTTCCGCGGTGGCCGCGGTCGTCGCCGTCACGCGTGCGGCCAGGATCACGCCGGATTCGCTCTGCGCGAGCATGCCCTTGCCTTCAGCCTGCTCGCCGCGCATCCGGCCGAGCGCGCCGCCGAACGCGCCGAGATACGCGCCGGCGAGCGCGCCGGCGGCTGGCACGAACCAATAGCGCAGGCCGAGCGCATAGACGATCAACCCGACGATCGCGCCGATCAGCAGCCCGCGCAGCGCACCGACCATCGCGCCGCGGCCGCCCGGCTTCGCGGCCGTATCGGCATACACGTCGCCGCCGATCGGGAAGCGCGCGTGCTGGCCGCCCGGGTTCAGGAAGAAGATCGACACGTCATCCGGGCCGAACGCGCGCTCGTAAAGGTGGCGCGCCCCACCTTCCGCTTCATCGAGCGTCGTGAAGCGGCCTGCGACGATCATCGCCATGCTCGTGCTCCTCGTGACGGTGAGGCGCCGTGCACGCGACGGCGCGCACGGCGCGACGCGGCGGCACTCACCTCAGCCGCCCGAGTTCCTTCGAGACCGATGCCGGCGTCGCGTATTCGCGATCGGGAATCTGCCGCAGCATGTCGAGCACGCCCGGGTCCGCATGCGAGCGTTCCGCGCACTGCACGACGTCCGACTTGCTCGCCGGATAGTCCATTCCCTTCAGCGCCTTCTGCACGTCGACCGGGCTCGGCGCCTTGCCATGCCCCGTCTGATGGCCGCCCTTGTCGTGGTCCTGCTGCGTGCGCTCGCCTTCGTGCGCGCGCGCGTGGCTGTATTCGTGGCCCGTATGTTGTCGGGATGACATGAAAACCTCCTTCGAATGAAAAACGGAAAGGCATGCGATCACGTCGACGCGCGGCGCGCGCGCGCGAGCGCGGCGACCACCAGCGCCGCCGCGCCCAGCGCGAGCGCGCCCGCGACCTTCGGCCGCTGCACCATCGCGTTGTACGCGCAACCGCGCAGCACGGGTCCGTCCATCCCTTCGCGCTCGTGCAGCGCGTGGCGCGACTCGTACAGCGCGTTGTCGTCGCGCGGTCGCGCCGGGCGCACCGTGCGCTGGCCGCGCGAGAACAGCGTGGCCGCGACGCGATCGAACAGCCGCGGCGCGTGATACGCACTGGCCGACGTGAACTTCGCGGCGCCGCCGACGAACAGCGTGCGGCGCGGATGCGCGGCCGCGAACAGGATCGCGTCGGCGACGAGGTCCGGGTCGTAGATCGGCGGCGGCAGCTTCGCCTCGACGTTCATGTAGTTCTTCGCGTGCATCACCAGCATCGTGTCGATCGCGGCCGGCTTGATCAGCGTGACGGATACGGGCAGACGATCCGACTCCAGCTCGAGCCGCAGCGAATCGGTGAAGCCCTTCACCGCGTGCTTCGACGCCACGTACGCGCTTTGCAGCGGCACCGGTGCGTCGGACGCCTCGCTGCCCATGTTGATGATCGCGCCGCCGTGGAAATCGCTCTTGCGCCGGAAATGGTCCGACGCGACGAGCGAGCCGTGCACGACGCCCCAGTAGTTGGTATCGAACAGCCGGCGCTGATCCTCGAGCGGCACCGCGGCCGCCGTGCCGAAAATCGATACGCCCGCGTTGTTGATCCACGTATCGAAGCCGCCATAGGTATCGGCCGCCTTCGCGGCCGCGCGCTGCAGATCCTCGACGTTGCCGACGTCGCCGGCGACCGGCACCGCGAGGCCGCCATGCTGGCGGATTTCCTCGCATAGCGTGTTCAGCGCGTCCTCGTTGCGCGCGAACAGCACCAGCTTCGCACCGCGCCGTGCCGCCTTGCGCGCGGTGACGAGGCCGATGCCGCTCGTGGCGCCCGTGATCACGATCGTCTGCTCGCCGACCGGTTTGAGCATGCAGTTCATCTCACTGGACTCCTTCTACGGCGCCGAGGTTATTTCGCACGGATGGTCAGCTGGTCGCGCACGTCCTGCACACCGTCGATCTTTCTGACGACGCCGACCGCCTGCGTGCGCTGCTGTTCGTCCGGCACGCTGCCGTTGAGCATCACGATGCCGTGGCGCGTCTTCACGTGAATGTCGCCGGCCGACAGGCCGCTCGTGCCGACCAGTTCGGCCTTGGCCTTGGTGGTGATGGTCGCGTCGTGGATCTTCGTGCCGGTGCTCGAATGCGTCGACGACGACATGGATGACGATGCCGTGCCGTCGTCGCCGGCGCCGAACACGTTCGGTGCGACGACCGTGCAGGCAGCGGCCGCGGCGATGGCGATCGCCATGCCGAGGCGCCTGGCGGGATGACGGCGGAATCGCGATGCGCGGGCTTGCAGCGGGAATATCTTCATCGTGACCTCCTTTCGTGGGGGCCGGCATGGCCGGCGGGTATCCCGATGGCGCAAGTCGCGTGCCGCGCGCGGTAAGCCGCGCAGATACGCGGCACGCCGATCGGACGCCCTTTCATCCAACCCGTTGTAATTTTTTCGGCGCACCGGCGCGCCGTTTCCCCCGCAAGGTTCCGGGCATGCCGATTGCCGAACAGGGACGCAACGGGGCCCATCGGCGCGGCCCCGATCCTGGGAGCAACACCATGCAGAGAATCGCGTTGATCAGTGAACATGCGTCGCCGCTGGGGGTGATCGGCGGCGTGGATGCGGGCGGGCAGAACATCTACGTCGCGAACCTCGCGAAGCAACTCGCCGAGCGCGGCCTCGACGTCGACGTCTACACGCGTTGCGACAATCCGCACCTGCCCGAGGCCGTGCGGATCGGCTCGCGCATGCGCGTCATCCACGTGCCGGCCGGCCCGCCCGTCGACGTGCCGAAGGAGCGGCTGCTGCCGTACATGGGCGCGTTCGCGGAGCAGATGATCGCGCGCATGCGGCGCGAACCCGATCCGGTCGACGTGATGCACGCGAACTTCTTCATGTCGGGCGAGGCCGCACTGCGCGTGAAGCAGCGTCTCGGCATTCCGCTCGTCACGACGTTCCATGCGCTCGGCCGCGTGCGCCGCCTGCATCAGGGCGCGGCCGACGGTTTCCCGGACGAACGCTTCGCGATCGAGGACCGGCTCACGCGACGCTCGGATCGGCTGATCGCCGAATGCCCGCAGGATGCGCTGGATCTCGCGACGCACTACCGCGCCGACGCGGCGCGCATCGAGATCGTGCCGTGCGGATTCGATGCAGGCGAGTTCCGGCCGGTGCCGCGCATCGATGCGCGTGCGCGGCTCGGCTGGCCGCAGGATGCGTTCATCGTGTTGCAGCTCGGGCGCCTCGTGCCGCGCAAGGGAATCGACACCGTGATCGACGCGCTCGCGCGGATGCCGCGCGATCCGCAACGGCCGACGCGGCTCTACATCGTCGGCGGCAGCCATGCGACGCCCGACCCCACGCGCGATCCGGAACTCGCGCGGCTCGTCGCGCTCGCGCACGACACCGGCATCGCGGAGCGCGTGACCTTCGTCGGCCGGCGCGAGCGCGACGCGCTGCATCTGTACTACAGCGCCGCGGACGTGTTCGTGACGACGCCGTGGTACGAACCGTTCGGCATCACGCCGGTCGAGGCGATGGCATGCGCGGCACCGGTGATCGGCAGCGACGTCGGCGGCATCCGCACCACGGTGGACGACGGCACGACCGGCTATCTGGTGCCGCCGCGCGATCCGGGCGCGCTCGCCGCGCGGCTCGTTCAGTTGCGCGCGCAACCGGATCTGTGCGCGGCGCTCGGCCGCGCCGGCTACCTGCGCGCGCACCGCTTCTATACGTGGCGCGGCGTGGCCGACCGCCTCGTCGACATCTATCGCGACGTCGCGCACCCGCAGCGCGCCGGCACCGCGGCCGGCAATCGCCGCACGCCCGTCGCGACCACGCCGGGCGTACTCGCGCACCGCAAGGAGAATGCATGATGAAGGGCTATGATCGCAAACGCGTACTCGTCACCGGCGGCGCCGGATTTCTCGGTTCGCATCTGTGCGAACGCCTCGTGAAATCCGGGCACGACGTGCTGTGCGTCGACAACTTCTACACGGGGACGAAGGACAACATCGCGCACCTGCTCGATGCGCCCAACTTCGAGCTGATGCGGCACGACGTGACGTTTCCGCTGTACGTCGAGGTCGACGAGATCTACAACCTCGCGTGCCCGGCGTCGCCCGTGCACTACCAGCGCGATCCGGTGCAGACGACCAAGACCAGCGTGCACGGCGCGATCAACCTGCTCGGCCTCGCGAAGCGCGTGAAGGCGCGCATCCTGCAGGCATCGACGAGCGAGGTGTACGGCGACCCCGACGTGCATCCGCAGGACGAGCACTACTGCGGCCGCGTGAATCCGATCGGCCTGCGCGCGTGCTACGACGAAGGCAAGCGCTGCGCGGAAACGCTGTTCGCGGACTATCACCGCCAGTACGGCGTCGACGTGCGGATCGCGCGGATCTTCAATACGTACGGGCCGCGCATGCATCCGGCCGACGGACGGGTCGTGTCGAACTTCATCACGCAGGCGCTGGCCGGCGAGCCGCTGACCGTGTACGGCGACGGCAGGCAGACGCGCTCGTTCTGCTATGTCGACGACATGGTCGACGCGCTGATCCGGCTGATGAACGAGCCGGGCGACGCCTGCGAGCCGGTGAACCTCGGCAGCGACGACGAGATCGCGATGATCGACATCGCGCGCGAGGTCGTGAGGATCGTCGGCGCGACGGTCGCGATCGAGTTCCGCCCGCTGCCGTCGGACGATCCGCGCCAGCGTCGGCCCGATCTCGACGCCGCGCACCGGCGCCTCGACTGGCGCGCGACCACGCCGCTCGCGAGCGGGCTCGCGCATACCGCGCAGTATTTCATCCATCGGCAGGCGGTGCATCACGCGCCGGGCGACCTCGTGCGCAGCACGCAGATCGCGTCGCACATGCTCGCGCAGATCAGCACGCGGAACCGGCCGGCAGCGGCGAGCTGACGGGCCGGCACGCCCCGCCGTGACGGCCGATGCGCACGACGCATCAGCCGTCGCGCTGCGTCACGCGCGCGATCTTCTGCGCCAGCTCGCGCACGTCGACCGGCTTACAGAGATAGCCGTCGAAACCCGCTTCGAGCGCGCGGCGCTCGTCGGCGAGACCCGCATGCGCGGTCACGGCGAGCACGCGCAACCCGGGCGGCGTGACGCCGTTCGCGCCGCCGTGACGCAATGCGTCGAGCAGCCAGAAACCGTCGCCGTCGGGCATCGCGAGATCGGACAGCACGACGGTCGGCTGCATGTCGTCGACGAGCGCGAGCGCTTCGCGGCCCGACGATGCGATCGCGACGGCCGCGCCGAGCGTCGTCAGCGCCGCCGTCAGGCTTGCGCGCGTGGTCGCGTCGTCGTCGACGATCAGGATGCGCTGCGTATCGAGCGCAAGCGGATCGGCACGCACGCCCGGCTGCGCGACGCCCCACGCCATCGCCCCGATCGGCTGCCAGCCGGCCGGCAGCGTCACGGTAAACGTCGCGCCGCGATTGCGGCCCGCGCTTTCGACGCGCACGTTGCCGCCGTGCAGCTCGGCGATATGCCGGACGATCGACAGGCCGAGCCCGAGCCCGCGCCGCGACGACGCGGGCGATTCGTCCGCGCGGCGGAACATGTCGAACACATGCGGAATGAACGCGGCGGGAATGCCTTGTCCGGTGTCGGCGACGGTCAGCACCGCGTGCGCATCGTCGCGCGACAGCGTGACCGTCACAGCGCCGCCGCCCGGCGTGAACTTCAGCGCGTTCGACACGAGGTTCGACACCATCTGCCGCAGACGCTCCGCGTCGCCCGATACCATGCATGCACGCTCCGTGCACTCGAATTCGAGCACGATGCCGGTGGACGACGCGGCCGTCTGGAACGCCCCGACCGCATCGGAGAAAAGCCGCACCACGTCGACCGGCATCGCATCGATCCGCAGCTTGCCGGTCGCGAGCGACGATGCGTCGAGGATGTCGCCCACCATCCGCGTGAGCGAACGCGCGCTGCGGTCGATCGCGTCGATCGCCTGCTGCTGCAGCGCGGCGTCGCCGGAATTGCGCAATACCTCGACCCAGCCGTAGATCACGTTCAGCGGCGTGCGCAGCTCGTGCGACACGGTCGCGAGCAGTTCGTCCTTCAGGCGGTTCGACGTATCGGCCTGGTCGCGCGCGTCGCGCGCGCCCTGCAGCGAGCGCTGCGCGCGCAGGTCGCGGCGGCGCTGGGCGCCGGTCTCGCGCAGCGTCAGCGACAGCGCGACGCAATTGCGCGCATCGCCACGCACCGGGCACGCGGACACGGTCGCGCGAAAGCGCCGGCCGTCGCGCCGCACGCACAACAGTTCGAGCGGGCCGACCGCTTCGCGCATCGTGTCGAACGATTCGGTGAGCGGATTGCGCCGCAGCCAGCGCATCGCCACCAGCGTGTCGAGCGGACGCCCGCGCGCGTCGGCTTCGTCATACCCGAAAATCCGCTGCGCGGCCGGGTTCCAGCTGACGATGCGGCCCTCGTCGTCGATCCCGACGATCGCGTCCGGCGACGCTTCGACCACCGCGAGCTGCAGCCGCGACGTATCGGTGAGCGCGCGTTCCGCGCCGGCGTCGCGCAGCAGCAGCACCGCGCCGTCGACGTTGCCGTCCGCGTCCGCGATCGGCGACGCCGTTTCGACAATCGGCACCGGCGTGCCACCATCGGCGCCGTGCAGCCAGTGCCGGTCCGACAGCGCATGCGCGCCGCCCAGCGCGCGATCGAGCGGGGTCGTCTGCACGCGCCGGTCGTCGTAATCGAACACGCGCAGCACGTCGCGCACGGGCCGGCCGGGCGCATCGTCCGCGCGGCAGCCGGCCAGCTCGGCCGCGGCTGCATTCAGATACGTCACGCGCCCTTTCGTATCGGCCGCGATCACGCCATGCGGCAGCGCCTGCAGCACGGCTTCGAGCTGCCGCCGCGCGGCGGCTTCGCGTCGGCACGCGACGTCGTTTGTGAGCCGCGCGTGGCGCAGCATCGCCGCAATCGCGCAGACCAGCACGCCGACCAGCATGAAGATGCCGAGCTGCACGAGCCGATCGTGCAGTGGCCCGGTGTAGGCATCCGGATCGGACAGGAACAGCGTCCAGACCAGCAGCCCGCTGGCGACGGTCGATACGAAGCCGAACAGGAACGACGTCGCCCACGCCGCGCCGGCCAGCATCGGGTAGTACAGAACGAGCGGCAGATTCGCGCCGCCGAAGCGGATCGCGAGCGTCTGCAGCACGGTCGCGATCGCGACGAGCATCACGGCGGTTGCGTAACTTCCGGCCCGCGGCCGTGCAATTTCAATCATCGGACACGCTCCTGCCGCCAGGCCGGCGTCGGCCGGCCACGGGTGAACGGGCGGGCATGCCGCGTGCTCGTCCCCCTGCCCGCGGGCCGGCACCGCTGGCTCGGCCGCTTGCACCTGCTACGAGGGAGACCTTCGAGACATGGCCGCTCCAACACGCTGGCTCGTCATCTCGCCGCATCTCGACGATGCCGTCTTCGGTTGCGGACGGCGGCTCGCGCAGGCATCCGGCTCGGTCGTCGTCTCGGTCTTCGCGCGTATTGCGGCCCGCGATACGGCACCGCCTGCGCGTGCGCAGCCGCACCGGTACGTGCGTGAGCGCATCGGTCACCGCATCAGGAGTCCGGTTTTTCCGCTTCGTCTTCCAGTTGCGCGAGCCGGTTGTAAATCGTCTTCAGGCTGACGTCGAGCACCTCGGCGGCCTGCGCCTTCACGCCGCCGCATTGTGCGATGGTGCCGAGGATCAGCTTGCGGTCGACCTCCTCGAGCGGCGTGCCGAACGGCACCGTCACGCGATCTTCATGCGTATCGACCATGCTCGACAGCTCGTCCATGATCGGCGGCGGCAGCGTGTCGATCACGTCGGCGTCGCTGAAGATGCTCGCGCGCTGCACGAAGTTGCGCAGCTCGCGCACGTTGCCGGGCCATGCGTAGGTCTTCAGCGCTTCGCGCGCGGCCGGCGCAAAGCGCAGGTTGCGGCCGCTTTCCTCGTTGTAGTGCTGCAGGAAGGAATCCGCGAGCATCGGGATATCGTCGCCCCGCTCGCGCAGCGACGGCAGCGGGATCGGAAACACGTTGATCCGGTGATAGAGATCGGGCCGCAGCTTGCCGTCGGCCATCGCGGCTTCCGGATCGCGATTGGTCGCCGCGACGATGCGCACATCGACGTCGATCTCGCGTGTCGAGCCGAGCCGCGTGAGCCGCCCGGTTTCCAGCACACGCAGCAGCTTGACCTGCGATTCGACCGGCATCTCGGTGATTTCGTCGAGGAACAGCGTGCCGCCGTCCGCACGCTCGAAGAAACCCTTGTGCTGCCGCTCCGCACCCGTGAAGCTGCCGCGGTCGTGGCCGAACATCTCGCTTTCGACGAGGTTCGCGGCGATCGCGCCGCAGTTCACCGCGAGGAACGGGCCGCGCCGACGCAGGCTCAGGTCGTGCACCGTCTGCGCGGCAAGCTCCTTGCCGGTGCCCGACTCGCCGGTGAGCAGCACCGACGCTTCGGTGCGCGCGACGCGGCCGATCGCGTCGTACACGGTCTGCATTGCGGGGGAACTGCCGAGCATCCGGCCGAAGCGGCCGAGGCGCTGCAGTTCCGAACGCAGCTCGGCGATTTCCTCATGCAACGCGGTGGTGCGCGGCACGCGCGCGAAGATGCTGTTCAGCCGCTGCATGTTGAGCGGTTTCACCAGGTAGTCGGTCGCGCCGCGCCGCAATGCATCGATCGCGGTTTCGAGGCTTGCATGACCGGTGGTCAGCACCATTTCGCAATGCGCGCGTTTGGGCAATGCGTCGAACAGATCCATCCCGTTGCCGTCCGGCAGTACGAGGTCGCACAGCACGAGATCGGGGGTATTCGTCGAAACGAGCGTGCGCGCTTCTTCGAGCGTCGCGGCCGTGTCGCATGCAAGCTGCTGCGCCTGAGCGAGCGTCGCGAGCATCGCGCGCGTATCGGCATCGTCTTCGACGATCAGGACATAAGGCATCGAAGCTCCTTGTGATGCGGCCCGGCTCGAGCATCGGCCGAAACCGCGGCGGGCATGCGATGCGGGGTACGACGCCGGTCACTCGGCGGCACATCCTCACCGCATGCGAATGAGCAGACAAGCTGTCCTGCCATGACAAACGAGTGTTTAGCAGTATAGAAGAAGCGTGTCGTGCATTCGCCGCTCATCGAATAAATCTATCCGGTCGCGGCGGACACATTGCCAGATTCAATCCGGCGGGACGGGTATAAAAGGTATGCTTTCCACATAAAAGACGGCGCGCATCGCGTCATTTTTTCATCTTGCCTCGCCGATTTCGGTCAAAACTTCCCAATACGATCTTACTCATGTCGAAATCAGACGATGACGGCACGCGACTGTTCGGCCGCTCGCGAACGATCCAGGACTTACTGCTGAAGGTATCGCGCGTCGCCGTGACGCGCGTCAGTGTGCTGGTGGTCGGCGAAAGCGGCGCCGGCAAGGACATCGTCGCGCGGCTCATCCACGACATGAGTCCGCGCCGGCGCGGGCCGTTCGTGCCCGTCAACTGCGGTGCGATTCCGAAGGACATCGCGGAGTCGCATTTGTTCGGACATGAAAAAGGCAGCTTCACCGGTGCCGTTGCACAACATGTGGGCATGTTCGAAGCCGCGCGCGGCGGCACGCTGTTTCTCGACGAAATCGCGGAAATGCCTGCGGAATTGCAGGTGAAGCTGCTGCGCACGCTCGAGTCGAACACGATCGTGCGCGTCGGCGGCCACGAAGCGATTCCGCTCGACGTGCGGATCGTCGCGGCCACCCATCACGATCCGGTCGAAGCCGTGCGCAGCGGCCGGCTGCGCGAGGATCTCTTCTACCGGATCGCGCCGATCGCGCTGCACGTGCCCGCGCTGCGGCAGCGCGAGGACGACGTCGGCGACATCGCGCTGCAGATCGTCGAACGGCTGAACGCGCGGCACCGCACGCGCAAGCGCCTGTCGATGCAGGCGATGAAGGCATTGCGCACCTACACGTGGCCCGGCAACGTGCGGGAGCTGCGCAACGCGCTGGAGCGCGCGTTCATCCTTGCGGACGAACAGATCGAACTGCAGCTGCCGCGCCGGCAGCCGCCTCGCGAGGAAGTGCGCCACAACGCGATGACGCTGCACATCGGCACGACGCTCGCGCATACGCAGCAGCGCTTCATCGTCGCATCGCTGCGCCATTTCAACGGCGACAAGCCGCGTACCGCGAAGGCGCTCGGCATCAGCCTGAAGACCTTGTACAACCGCCTCGCGCTGCTAACCGAACACGAACGCAACGCTGCGAGCGGCGCGGCCGACGCCGGCGGCTCCGCCGTTGCCGCGAGCGCGGCAACGCCACCCAGCTCCCCCCCGTTACTATCTTCACGCCCCGATAATTGGGGCTTTGGCCAGCCAGGCCCGGCATGATTCTCGCCCCCAGTCGCAGTCATGATCCGGGGGGTGTTGTCACCGGGCCTGGTGGGTGGCTGGTGATCGCTGATAGGGGTTTGGCCGGGATATCCCGACGCCGTCCGTAACGTGGATGCCGAGACTTGCCACCGTTGTTGCAGGCCAATCCGTTCACTCTGCATAAACTTCGATGCAAGACACTCAACAACGTGACGCCGTCGATATCTTTGTCGGCGTCGATGTCGGTAAAGGCCACCATCACGCCGTGGCACTCGATCGGAACGGTAAGCGCCTGTACAACAAGGCTCTACCCAACGACGAGGCCAAGCTGCGCGCCCTCATCGCCGAACTCAAGACTCACGGTCGACTGCTGTTCGTCGTCGATCAGCCTTCCACCATCGGCGCGCTTCCTGTAGCCGTCGCCCGCGCTGAAGGCGTACTCGTCGCCTATCTGCCCGGACTGGCCATGCGCCGCATCGCTGATTTGCACGCTGGCGAAGCCAAGACCGACGCCCGCGACGCCGCGATCATCGCCGAAGCCGCTCGTTCGATGCCGCATACGCTGCGCTCGCTTCGCCTGGCCGACGAGCAGCTCGCCGAACTCACCATGCTCTGCGGCTTCGATGACGACCTCGCCGCTCAGGTCACGCAAACCAGCAACCGCATTCGCGGCCTGCTTACTCAGATCCATCCAGCGCTCGAGCGTGTTCTCGGACCGCGCCTTGACCATCCGGCGGTACTCGATCTGCTTGAGCGCTATCCGTCGCCCGCCGCGCTTGCCGGCACCAGCGAGAAAACGCTCGCCAATCGCCTGACCAAGCTCGCTCCTCGCATGGGCAAAGGCTTAGCGGCCGAGATCGTTCAGGCACTGAGCGAACAAGCCGTGACCGTGCCCGGCACGCAAGCCGCTACCATCGTCATGCCCCGTTTAGCCCAACAGCTTGCGGCCTTGCGTCAGCAACGCGACGAGGTCGCTGCCGAAGTTGAGCGACTGGTGCTTGCTCACCCTCTTTGGCCGGTCCTGACCAGCATGCCGGGAGTCGGCGTCAGGACTGCCGCCAGACTCCTGACCGAAGTTGCCCACAAAGCCTTCGCCTCGGCTGCACACCTAGCAGCCTACGCAGGCCTCGCGCCAGTCACCCGACGCTCAGGCTCGTCGATCCGTGGCGAGCACCCATCCAGACGGGGCAACAAGGTGCTCAAGCGCGCCTTGTTCCTATCCGCCTTCGCGGCCTTACGGGACCCAGTCTCACGGGCCTATTACTCGCGCAAGATCCAGCAAGGCAAGCGTCATAACCAAGCGCTCATCGCGCTCGCACGGCGACGCTGCGACGTTCTGTTCGCCATGCTGCGTGACGGCACCATTTACCAACCCAAGTCAGCCCTTAACGCTTGACGAAGGACATAGGGGCACCCCCCCCGCGTAAGCGGGCCGTCCAAAGGCCGCGCCTGCTAGGACGCGACGTCGCGCAACGCGTTGTCCCAATCGCGCACGAACCGCTCGATCCCGAACCGCTCGCACGCGTCGCGCTTCGCCGCCGCGCCCCACTCGCGCGCGAGTTCCGGATCGCGGATCAGCATGCGCATCGCGTCGATCAGCGCGGCCGGCCGCGTATCGGCGACACCGTTGTAGCCACTCCTCACGAGTTGCGCCATCTCCGTAGTTGCGAGCGCAACGATCGGCAACCCGATCGTCATCGCCTCGATCACCGCGAGCCCGAGGCTCGTGTAGCGGATCGGATTGAAGAAGAACCGGTAGTGCGACAGGAACTGCGGCAGTGCCGGGTTCGGCACTTCGCCGATGCCGCCGAGTTCGGTCGAGCCCATTCCGATCAGGTCGAGCGGCACGCTGTGACGCACGACCTCGAACAGGTCCGCGCCGAGACGCCGTCCGCGTCGCGCGAGGTTGTTCACGACCGTCACGCCCTTCGGCAGCGTGCCACGATACTCGACGCCATCGGGCAGCAGCACGCCGTGCTCGATCACGCGCGTCGGCGTGATGCCGTTATCCCACATCAGCGCGTTGAACGGCGTCACGTGCACCAGCAACACGTTCGGGTCCTGCACCGGATGCAGCGTGTCGGTCGGATGCTCGCGCGGCGGATCGTGTTCGACGAACAGCGTCGGCAGCGCGCGCTGCGCGTCGCTCAGGAGGCGCATCCGGTCGTGCGCGTAGTGACTGTGATGTTGATACAGCACGCAGTCGAACTCGGTGTCGCGCACGCATTCGGCGCTCACCTCGTACACGTTGTCGCCCCACGGCAGGTGCCCGACGCGCCCCGCGTAGCCAGGCGGATGCTGCGGCTTCGTCACGATGTAGAAATCGTGCGGCGCCTGCGACAGGTAATACAGATAGTTGCCATGCACGTGCCAGGTGAGCACGCGCAACCGCTTACGTGACATGACGTCTCTCCTCCGCGAGCAGTTCGCCTGCCCGCTCCATCACGTCGTCGACGCCGATCGCGATCGCGCACTCGTGTCCGTACGGGCAGGTGTCGAACATGCACGGCCGGCAGGCCGGGTAGTTCGCGAGCACGCGATGGCGTTCGGCGTCGAGCGGCGCCCAGCGGGCCGTGTCGCTGCCGCATGCGATGACGACGCTCGGCGTACCGAACGCCGCCGCGACGTGCGACACGCCCGTGTCGTTGCACAACAGGAGCCGTGCGCGGCCGATCAGCGCGGCCAGCGCGCCGAGCGGCGTGCGCCCGCACAGGTTCACGCACGGCCGCGCGAAATGCTCGACGAATGCGGCAGCCAGCGCGAGTTCCGCGCGCGTGCCGGTCAGCACGATCTGCCAGCCGTCGTCCGCGAGTTGCCGCGCGGCGCTCGCGAAGCGCTCGACCGGCCAGCGCCGCGACGCCATCCGCGCGCCAGGGTGGACGATCACGTAGCGGCCCGGATCGAGCGCATGCTCGTCGCACAGCACATGCCACAGCGCGTAGTCGAGGCCGCCGAGCGGGAATTCCAGATAGTCGCCCCAATCCGCATAGCCGAGCTTGCGCGTCAGCGACAGGCAGTGCGTGACCTCCGGTTCACCGTCGCGCCAGATGACCGAACAGTCGAGCGCGGTCGTGCAGCCGTCGGGCGGCATGAATCCGGCGGTACGCGTCGCGCCGAGCGACGCGACGATCGCATTGGTCTGCACACCATTGCCGTGCAGCTGGATCGCGAGATCGAAATCGCGTGCGCGGCATTCCGCGACGAACCGCTCGCGCGCAGCCGGCTCGGCTTCCGGCTGTTCGCCGAGACCCGGCGCACCGGGAAACGCGATGAAATTGTCGATGTAGTCGGAGAAGCGCGACGCGAACTCGCGCGCCCACGGCAACCCGATCAGCGTGATGCGTGCACGCGGTTCGCCGCGCCGCAGCGCACGCAGCGCCGGCACCGCGCACAGCATGTCGCCGAGCTGCAGCGCGCGAAATACCGCGATGCGCATCGGACCGGACGACGAGGCAGAGTCGAGCATCATAGGAAGAACACCCGGAAGTGAAGTGCGCCGCGCATGCGCCAGTACAGCGACACGGGCGGAATCGCGATCGACGTGACGATCATCTCGGCGACATGCGACGGCGTGAGCCGCGTGCCGCGCAACCGCTTCGAGCAGAACGCGGCGGTGATCACGGCCCAGGCCGCCGCGCACGCAATGCCCGGCGCGCGCCAGCCGGCCGCGAAACAACCGATCGCGCCGAGCGCGAACAGCACGGCCGCGTAGTAGTTCCACGGCGGCATCGGCCGGATGTGACGCCGGTAGGTCGCGCGATGCTTCTTGTACAGCAGCGCATCGAAGAACACCTTCGACTGCTGTCCGATGCTCGCGCCCCAGTGCGCGGGACGCACCGGATGCACGATCCGCGCGGCATCGACGCCGACGATCGGCCCCGCATGCTCGCGCAGCGCGAACATCAGGTCGGCATCCTCGCGCCATGCGCGCGTGAAGCGTTCGTCGAACCCGCCGACGCGCTCGAGCGCCGTGCGTCGCACGAAGCAGTTCGCGGTCGCGAACTCCGCATGCGCGAGGCCGGCCACGTCGCGCTCATAGTCGGTCGGATGCGGCCGCAGCGGCACGTCGATGCGCCCCGCCGCCGCCACCGCCGACGGTTCGGCCAGCAGCGCGGCCGCACCGTGGCGCAGCCAGGTCGGATCGGGAATCGTGTCGTCGTCGGTGAACGCGATCAGCGCGCCGCGCGCGCTGCGCCAGCCGATGTTACGCGCGCCGGCCGGCCCCTGCGTATCGGGCGCGGTCATGTAGCGGATCACCGGCACGTCGGCCACGCGCTCACGGCACCCGTCGACGACGGGCCACGCGCTACCGGCCGGATCGTCGTCGACGACGACGATCTCGTAGGTGGTCGGATCGAACACCTGCCCGCACAGTGCGTCGAGGCAGCGTTCGAGCAGATCGGGGCGCCGGTAGGTCGGCACGACGACCGACACGACCGGCGGCAGTTGCGTATCGCGCATGTTCATCTCGGTTTCTCCAGCAGGAACGAACCGATCACGAGTGCGTCGAGCGGCGACGTCCAGAAGCATTCGAGCGCGTCGCGCGGCGAACAGACGATCGGCTCGCCGCGCGTGTTGAACGACGTGTTGACGAGCACCGGCACGCCGGTCAGCGCGTCGAACTCGGACAGCAGCGCATGCAGCAGCGGATGCTGCGCTTCGTCGACGGTCTGCACGCGCGCGGTGCCATCGATGTGGCGCACCGCCGGAATCGTCGCTTCGGCACCCGGCGCGACGTCGTACACGAACAGCATGAACGGCGCGCGCAGCGGCGTGCGCCGGCCGCCGTTGAACCAGTGATGTGCACGGCTTTCGAGCACGACCGGCGCGACCGGCCGGAAGTCCTCGCGATCCTTGATCCGGTTCAGCTTGCGCTGCATGTCCGGATCGGTCGGCGACGCGAGGATCGAACGCGCGCCGAGCGCGCGCGGCCCGAATTCCATGCGGCCCTGGAACCAGCCGATCACGCGGTTCGCCGCAAGCAGCGCGGCCGTCTGCGCGGCGACGTCGGCCAGCCGCCGGTACGGCAGCTGCGCTTCCTTCAGGAACGCCTCGATCGCGTCGTCGCTGTACGACGGCCCGAGATACGCGTGATCCATCCGCCAGTTGCCGCGCATCCCGCGCATCCGGAAGTCGGTCCATAGCGCTGCACCGAGCGCGGTGCCCGCGTCGCCAGCGGCCGGCTGCACCCAGACGTCGTCGAACGGGCCGCGATCGCGGATCTTCGCGTTCATCACGCAGTTCAGCGCGACGCCGCCCGCCATCGCGAGCTGCTTCTCGCCGCTCTCGGCGGCGAGCCAGTCGACCGCCTGCAGCGTGGTTTCCTCGAGCACCAGCTGCAGCGCGTGCGCGATGTCGCAATGATGCGGCTCGATCGGGCCGCCGCGTTCGCGCGGCGCGCCGAACCGCGCGGCCAGGTCGCAGTCGGCGACTTCGTAGCGGCCCGCGCCGTTGTAGCGCACCAGCTTGCGCATCTCGTCGGCGAGCACCGGCTTGCCGTACGACGCGAGCGCCATCACCTTGTATTCGTCCGACGAGTGCAGGAAGCCGAGATAGCGCGTCACGTGCTCGTACAGCAGGCCGAGCGAATGCGGCATGTTGACCTGGCCGAGCCGCCGGTACGACTGGCCGTCGAACACGCCGTAGCTCGTCGTCGCGCGCTCGCCGCGTCCGTCCATCGTCATCACCGCGCAGCGATCATACGGCGCCGCGAGGAACGCGCTGGCCTCGTGCGCGAGATGGTGCTCGATGAAGTGCCAGCGGAACGGCCCGTCGTGCGCGACGCCGCGAAAGCGCTGCTGCAGGTGGTGCGGCGCGCCGCCCGCGAGCTGGCGCGGCGCGTTCACGATCGACGACAGGAACAGCGGATGCCACGGGGACGCGCCGTCGCCGTCGGCGTGCGGCGCGTGCGCGGACGGCGCAAGCGGCAGCGTCAGCTCGGGCGTGTTGCCGCGACGATCGAGTTCGAGCCACGGATCATACGAATACGCGACATGGTCGACGTCCGCGAGCACGATGCCCGCTTCCGCGAGACAGTAGTCGATCGCGTGATACGGCAGCTCCCACGTCGAGAACGGCACCGGTCGCTTCGCATGCTTCACGTGCGTGAAGCGTTCGTCCTCGGCCGCCGCGATCACGACGCCGTCGCGCACGAGGCACGCGGCACTGTCGTGAAACGCGGCGTTGATGCCGAGCGTGTAGATGGGTCCGGGCATGTGTCAGCTCCTCGTCGTGACATGCGCGAAGGGAATCACGTTCGATGCGTTCGCCGCGATCGGCTCGTCGCCGGACGCAGCGGCCCGCGCGGCCGCACGCCGCGCATGGCGCTCGCTGCCGCGCAGCAGCGCGTGCGTCGCCGTGACGACGTCGTCCACGCTCACGCCGAGCAGGCACGGATGGCCCGGCTGGTTGCACACGCTGCGATAGCAGTTGCGGCACGGCACATCGACGTTCAGCGCGCGGTGCGGCACGCGCCAAGGCGTGTGCTGCGGGTTGGTCAGTGCGTACAGGTCGACCACCGGCGTGCCGAGTGCGGCCGCGAGATGCACGGGGCCGCTGTTGTTCGACAGCAGCAGGTCGGCCGTCTCGATCAGCGCACCGAGTTCGCCAAGCGGCAGCGCGCCGGCGAACGGCACCGCGCGCGGACCCGCGCGTTCGCACACGGCCTCGACGAGCGCACGCTCGTCGGCGCTGCCCGTCACCGCGATGCCGTCGAACAGCGGCGCGAGTCGCGCGGCGGCAGCGCCGAAGCGTTCGGCCGGCCAGCGCCGCGACAATGCGCTCGCGCCCGGATGCACGACCAGCCAGCGTGGGCGCGCCCGCCGCGGCCGCCGCGGGCCGCCGACTCGCTGCAACGCGGCGCGCAGCCGAGCGTGCAGCGCGCGCCGCGCCGCATCGCCGGGCTCGAACGCCATTCGCCAGTCGGACGTCTTCGCGCCGACCGAGCGCACCAGCGCAAGCTGGCGCGCGACCTCGTGGCGCACGTGCGATTCCGGCTCGGTCTCCGCGACGCGGTCGGTCAATAGTTCATACGGATTCTCGCGGCAATGCGCGAGCCGCAGCGGAATGCCCGCGAGCCAGCACATCATCGCGGCCGGCAGCGGGCTCTGACTGTAGACGGTGAAGATCACGGCGGCGTCGAAGCGGCCGGCCAGCAGTTGGTCGATCATGTCGAGATCGACGACCGGATCGCCGCGCATGTCCGGATGCTTGACCCACGGCGCGTCATACGTCCATACGTCGTCGACCATCGGCAGATGTTTCGTCAGCGCCGCGCCGGTGCGCGACGTCAACAGCGTGATCCGCCGGCCGTTCCCGCTCTCCTTCAGCGCGCGCAGCGCGGGCGTCGTCATCAGCACGTCGCCGAGGCTGTCGAGCCGCACGCACAGGATGCGGCGCGCACGATCCCAGGCGGCGCTCATCGCCGCCCCCACAAGCCGTGACGGCGCACGGTCTCGCGCACGACGATGTCGGCTGCGAGATCGACGCGGTCGACCACATGGTGCGGCGTGCGCGCGGCATCGAGCCGCCATTCGGTCTCGTTGCCGCAATCGACGAGGATCGTGCTGCAGTGCGCGGCGCGGCCGGCTTCGACGTCATCGAGGATGTCGCCAATCATCCAGCTCCATTCGGCCACGGCGCCGAGCGTCGCGATCGCGCGGCGCACCATCCCCGGGCGCGGCTTGCGGCAGAGGCAGTCGCAGCTGTAGCGCGGCACGCTGCCCGCGGGGTGATGCGGGCAGTAAAAAAAGTCCGCCAGCGTCGCGCCGTTTGCTTCGAACAGTTCGGCGAGGCGCCGGCGGACCGCGCCAAGCTCGTGTTCGGTAAAGCGGCCGAGCGCGACGCCCGGCTGGTTCGATACGACCGCGAGCGGCATGCCCATCGCGCCGAGCGTGCGCAGCGCGTGCGCGGCGCCCGGCGCGAGCTGCATCCTCGCGGGATCGACGTTGTACGGGATGTTCTCGAGCAGCGTGCCGTCCTTGTCGAGCAGCACCGCGCCCGGCAACCGTCGTGCGCGCGTCAGGGCCATGACGTCTCCTTCATCGGCAGCACCATCAGCTCCGGCACGACGGTGCCCGGCGGCTGCGTCAGCACGAAGCGCACGGCGGCCGCAACGTGTTCGGGCGGCTGCAGCGTGTCCTCGTCGATGTCGGGGAAGCGGTCGAGCAGGAACGGCGTGCGCATCCCGCCCGCGACGATCGCCGACACGCTTACGCCGGCCGGCCGCAGCTCCGCGTGCAACGCATGCGACAGGCCGAGCAGCCCCCACTTCGTCGCGTGATACGCGGACGCATTCGGCCACGCGCGCTTCGATGCGGTCGACGCGATGTTGACGATGTGGCCGCTGCCGCGCGCCTTCATCATCGGCACGGCGGCATGGCACATCAGGTACGGGCCGAACAGGTTGGTCATCAGCACCTGCTGCCACGCGGCGACGCTCACGTCGTCGATCGGCGCGGTCACGTCGATCGCCGCGTTGTTGACGATCACATCGAGATCGCCGAGTGCCTCGCGCGCGTCGTGCACGACCTGCAGCACTGACGCCTCGTCGCGCACGTCGAGCGGCCGACCGATCGCCTGGCCGCCATCCCGCTCGAGGCGTTGCGCAACAGCCGCCGCGCGATCGCCGTCGAGATCGGCGACGATCACGTGCGCGCCGTGTTGCGCCAGCTCCTCGCAGATGGCTTCGCCGAGGCCGCGGCCGCCGCCCGTGACGAGCGCGGTGCGGCCCGCGAGCGGCGGGCGGGCGGGATCGTGGGTCGCGTTCAACATGCACCTCCTGTCAGCGGCCGAAGAATCGTAAGAATCATGGTCGTGACGCCTGTCGCGACAAGCGTCGATACAGGAGATCCAGCGAGAACCGTGCCCGTCTGCACACGCCCGCGCCATGTCGGGCCGCGGCGCGCGCTCGCTGGCTTTTTTATAACCTGCTGTAAAAACCTGCCCGGCCGGCCGCGCTCAGATCGCGAGCCCGTCCGGCGTCGCCTGCGCGCGGTGCTTCGCGAGCGCGCGCAGGCAGTGCGCAATGCAGCCCGCGAACGCCTCGTCGAACCACGGCTGCGCGCCCGACACGCCGACCACGATCCCGTGCTGTGCGACGCCACCCCACAGGTTCGTGTCGCCCGCGCGCAGCCGGTACGGCTCCAGCGCCTGCACGACATGGCAGTCGCGGCCGGTTTCCCACGACAGCCGCGCCTTCGCGCGTGCGTACGCGCGATAGTCGGCATCCCAGTCCTTCGGGTCGGGTAGCGAGAACTCGTACAGGATTGCGTCCTCGAACGCCGCGTCGCGGGGCCCGAGCGCCGGATCCATGATCACGATGTGCAGGCAGCCACTGTCGCCGACGAAGTCGCTCTGCAGCGCAGCCGACAACGTCGGCAGCAGCAGCTCGACGGCCGCGACCGCGGCCTGGCGATCGGCGAACGCGCTACCGCCGCGACGCTCGGTCAGCACGCCGGGTGTCGTCCGGTTCGGAAGATTCGCCATGGATTTCTCCAGAGGAAAACGCGAGCGCGCAGCGCCGCGATCGGGTCGGCCGCTATCGCGGGCTTGGTCAGGTCGGCTGCGCTCGACGTCGTCGCGCGCGAAGTCGCGAAGTCGAAGTACTTGCGGTATTGACGTCGAGCAGGCTGTCGACCGCGCGCGGGTTCAGTTCCGCCTCGGGCACGCTCACGTGGCGCTCGTATCCGCGGCCCGGTCGTCCCGCGCATCGCGCCGTCAATGGTGCGGTTCGCGATCGCGGCCCGCGCCGCCGCCCGGTTCGGGATCACGCGCAGCAGGCTGCGTCGGCGTGACGGTGCGTTGGGACGGATGCAGCACCATGCCCGTGTCGTGTTCGCCATCGCGACGCACGCGCACGCGGTTTTCGACGTCGCGCACGCACACGCAGCCGTCGGCGATGTCCTCGATGTCGTGCTTCATCCAGCGCGACGGCACGGTGCCCTCGAGTTCGACGCGGCCGTCGCGCACCTGCACGCTGACGTCGCTCACATCGATGTCGAGCGCATACGTGAGCTGCTCGCAGACGTCCTCGCGAATCCGCTCGTCCGAGCGTGTATAACCTTTCGGGCCGCGGCGGTGACGCATGGCCTCGCGTTGCGCATCGCTGCCGAAACGCGACAGGTCCGGCGCATCGGCACGGCGTGGGTCGCGTGGGTCGTAATCGCGCTCGCCGCCGTACCAGCCCATCCGGTGATGACCGCGGGACCCCGGCTGGTCGCCACCGTAGCAGCCTTCACGGCCCTCGCCACCTTCCGCACGCCAGCCATGGCTGCCGTAGCCGCGTTCGGCCTCCCACGCGGGATCGCGCGCTCCGCCCGGCGCGTCGCGCCAGTCGGCACCGGTGTCGCCGCGACGCCGTTCGGCCGCCGGCCGCGCCGAGCGTTCGCTCCACTCGCTGCCCCAGTCTTCCGGTCCGACGTCCTCGCTCGCGAAGCGCCGGTACGCGGATTCATAGTCCGCGTCGTGCCGCTGCGGTCCGTCGTCGCGGAAGTCGCGCTCGCCGGCACCCCGGTACGCGCGTTCGCTGCGTTCCTGCCAGTCGGGCGGGCCGCTCCGTTCGGCTTGCCGTCCGGGATATCGTCGTTGCATCGTGTCTCTCCTTGCGCGCGCCAGTGCCGCGCACGGCCCCATGCCGCGTCGCGGCGCGCGTCGGTCGGATCGTTGCAAATCGCGTGCCGCGTTCGCGGCCCGGGGCCGACACCGCGACGCGGACGGGCGATGCGGGGCGGCTCGTTGAATTGCGCCGTTTGCGCCCTTCGCTTTGGCAATCTTCTGTCGGGCGCCCTCGGCCCGGCGTCGCTAATTGGGTGTCGTTAACCGGGCGTCCCTGACCGGGCGTCCCTAACCGGGCGTCCCTATCTGCAACGCGATTGAAGTTTTTGCGCGGCAAGGCGCCCTATCGCGACCCTATGCGCCGCCCGCGCCCGGTTCCTCCGGCGCGTCAGGATCGTCCGTGCTGCCGGGCTCGCTCAGCCGCTCCGTGCGATCCGGCTCGATGTCGGCGCCGTCCTCCAGCCCCGCATCGCCGTCCGCGGACGCGCGCTCGCCGGTACCCGCGCGGTCGGTATCGCTGTCGAGCGCCGCGTCGCCGCGCTCCAGCGCGTGCTCGTCGAGCGGCGAATCGACGTCGAACACATGACGGCGCGCGCCGGCCGTGTCGCTGCCGCTGTCGGACGAATCGCTCGGCCCCAGCGCGCGGCCGTCGCGGCCGCGCCGTGCGTTGTCGTCGTCCGGGCCGGCCGGTTCGTTGTCGGGGTTCAGTGTGCTGTTCATGGCGATGCCCTCGTGTAGCCGTGGAGCGCCCCGCCGCTGCCGGGCCGGCTGTCGCGCCCGGCCCGCCACGGCGTGCGGACTCGATAGCGATGCAAGCGGCATGCCGCGCCGCTATTGCGCGAGCCGCCGCCGGCCGATTTCCTGCCGCGATTCCTGCCGCGAGCGCCGGGCGGCACACGCGATACGCACCCGTTGATCAGGCGAATTGAGTTCCCCTATGCTTTCGGGGTGCCAATCCGATTCGAGTTGCTGCCGCCGGTCCGCCCGGCTGTGGCAGGGCGCGGTTTGCGCGCTCGCATCCGACTTGCCGTTCCGATGAAGAAACACGACGTCATTTCCGCTCCTCCCCCGCCGCTCGGCCCTGCCGATGCGCGCGATTTGCTGCACCGCTTCGCGGAGTTCCGCTTCGAGACCGTCGTCGGGGCGATCACCGACTACGCGGTGTTCATGCTCGACCCGCACGGCAACGTCGCGACGTGGAACGCGGGCGCGGAGCGCATCAAGGGCTATCGCCCCACCGAGATCGTCGGCCACCATTTCTCGCGCTTCTATCCGCCCGACGCGATCGCGGCCGGCCGGCCGGCGTTCGGGCTCGACGAAGCCGTCGCGAACGGTCGCTTCGAGGATGAAGGCTGGCGCGTGCGCAAGGACGGTTCGCTGTTCTGGGCCAGCGTGACGATCACGGCCGTGCACGATCACGCGGGCCGGCTGGCGGGCTTCATCAAGATCACGCGCGACATGACCGAACGCAAGCGGCTCGCGGAACTCGAAGTGTCGACGCACCGGCTCAGCGTATTCATCGCGATGCTCGCGCACGAGCTGCGCAACCATCTCGCGCCGCTGCGGCACTCGGTCGGCGTGCTGCAGAGCCTGCCCGATCCGGCGCCTGCGCTCGCGCTGTGCCGCGATGCCGTGCACCGCCAGGTCACGCAACTGACGCGACTCGTCGACGACCTGCTCGACGTCGGGCGCATCACGGCCGGCAAGGTCGAACTCGACGACGCGCCGATGACGGTGCGCGACCTCGTCTGCCGCGGCGTGGAAAGCATCCAGCCGAAGCTGGCCGCGCGCGAGCAGCATATCCGCGTCGACCTGCCGGGCGATCCGCTGGTGGTGCGCGGCGACGCCGCGCGGCTCGTGCAGGTGCTGCACAACCTGCTCGACAACGCATCGAAATTCTCGCCGCACGGCGGCCGCATCGACGTCGGCGCGCGCGTCGAAGGCTCGGTCGCCGCGATCCACGTGACCGATCACGGCGTCGGTATCGCGCCGGGCTCGCTCGAATCGATCTTCGACCTGTTCGAACAGGAAGGCGTGCCGGGGCGCCACCCGTCGGACGGCTTCGGGCTCGGCCTCGCGATCTGCCGGTCGTTCGTCGAGCTGCACGGCGGGATGATTGCCGCCGAAAGCGACGGCCCCGGCCACGGCGCGACGTTCACGGTGCGGCTGCCGGTCGAGCACGCAGCGCGCTCAGCGCCCGTCGACGCGCCCGCGCCGCGCGCAACCGAACAGCCGGCCGGTGCGCCGCTTCGCATCGTCGTCGTCGACGACAACCGCGACTCCGCCGACACGCTCGCCGTCCTGCTGCAGGTCAAGGGCCACGCGCCGCGCGTTGCATACAACGCGGACGACGCGCTCGCGCTCGCCCGCGACACCGTTCCGCACCTGATGCTCATCGACCTGTCGATGCCCGACGTCGACGGCTTCGCGCTGCTGCGCGAACTGCGCGCGATCGACGCACTGGCCGGCATGACCTGCGCCGCGCTGTCCGGCCATGCGCGCCCGGACGATCTTGCACGCACCGCGAGCGAGGGCTTCGACGATCACCTCGTGAAGCCCGTCGAGATGGCGGTGCTCGACGCGCTGCTGCAGCGCGTCGCGCGGAAGGTTCAGGGCACGCGCTGAGCGCTCAGGCCATCGCGCGGCACATCGCCGCGCAGCTTTCGCATGCCAGCGCGCAGCGGCAGCAATGCTCGTGCGCATGCCGCGCGCATTCGGCCGCGCACAGGTCGCACGCGTGTGCGCACAACGCGCACACGCGCGGCGCGAGCACGCCGCCGCGCGCCATCGCGCCCGACGCGAAGCGGCACAGCTGCGCGCATTCGATGTCGAGCGCGATGCAGTCGGCCAGTTTGTGCGCGTCGGACTCGGCCAGGCATCCGGCCATACATGCATCGCAGGCATGCGCGCACGCGTCGCACGCGGCCATGCAGTTGTCGTAGCAAGCGCTCATCTCGTTCATCGCATCGCTCCTCGTTCCGGTTCGACTCGTCATGGCGGCGGCTTCACTTTCATCCAGCCCGGCTCGCGCACGTCGAACGCGCGATACGCATCGATCGAGCAAGGCGCGCACCCGGGGGGGCGCGCACAAGCAATCAGGAAATCGGCGGCTGCGCTGCGTTCAATGCGTCAAACCGAACGCGGCCTTCAGGCTCGCGACGATCATCTGCATCGCGATTGCGGCAAGAATCATCCCCATCAGGCGCTGCGTGACGGCCGTCACGCGCGGCGACAGGTAGCGGCCGATGAACGGCGCGGCGAAAAGCGCCGCGCTCAGCAGCACCAGGAACGCGACGAGCCCGAGCACGAACGCGAGCGTCTGGCCGCTCGAGAACGCGGTGTGGCCGAGCACGATCATCGTCGCGATCGTGCCGGGACCGACCAGCAGCGGGATCGTCAGCGGATAGATCGCGATGCTGTCCGCCGCCGCCGGATCGGCCCCCTCGTCGTCGCCCGGCGAATGCTGGCGGCTTGGCGCGCCGTGCAGCATCGACAGCGCGATCAGGAGCACGAGCAGCCCGCCCGCGAGCCGGAAATCGTCGATCGTGAGGCCGAACGCGCGCAGGATCGCGCCGCCCGCGACGGCCGACACGATGCAGCCGATCGTCACGCCGATCGCGGCCGTCAGCGCGACCTTGCGGCGCACGGTGTCGGCCGCGCCGTCGGTCAGCGACAGGAAGACCGGAATGTTCGCGATCGGGTTCATGATCGCGAACAGTGCCGCGAACACCTTGATGGAGAAACTGAAGTCGAGGTTCACAGGCGGGCTCCGCTGGTGCAACGCGTATCGAATGCCGGTTTCGGTGCGCGCGCCGCGCGATGGCGCGGCACGTCTGCGGGCCATCCCGCCATCACACGTGCGGCGCGCCCTGCTGCTCCAGCGCCGCTTCCGCCCGCAGGCAGTCGAGATCGCGGCCGATCGTCGCGACCGCGAGCCGCGCGTTGCCGCGCCAGTACGTCACCGAACCGTCATGCGCGCGCAGATCGCCGTCGATCTCGACGCGGTCCCATTGCTCCGCATGTCCCACATAGCGGACCGTCAGGTCGTAGTGCTGGCTCCAGAAGAACGGCACCGCGTCGAACGGCCGCTGCTGGCCGAGCATGTTGCGCGCCGCCGCGATGCCCTGCCGCTCCGCAACGACCCAGTGCTCGACGCGAATACGTTCGCCCGTCAACGGATCGGGCCAGCGCGCGATGTCACCGGCCGCATAGATATCGGGTGCGCTCGTCTGCAGGAACCGGTCGACCGTCACGCCGCGATCGACGGCCAGGCCCGCCTCCTGCGCGAGCGCGACGTTCGGATGCACGCCGATGCCGACCACCACGACGTCGGCCGGCAGCGCATCGCCGCTCGACAGCGTCACGCAGTCCGGCGCGATCTGCGCCAGCGTCGCGCCGAGATGGAACGTCACGCCGTGCGACTCGTGCAGCGCGCGGATCGTGTCGCCGAGCGCTTCGCCGAGCACGCGCGCCATCGGATGCGCATCGGGCGCGACCACCTGCACGACGAGCCCGCGCGTGCGCAACGCGGCAGCCGCTTCGAGGCCGATGAAGCTCGCACCGACCACGACGCAGCGCTGCGCCGTCTTCAGCTTGCCGATCAGCGCATCGCAATCGGCGCGCGAGCGCAGCACGCACACGTGCGGCAGATCGGCGCCCGGCACGGTCAGCCGGTTCGGCTCGGCGCCGGTCGCGAGCAGCAGCGCGCCGTAGCCGACGCGGCTGCCGTCCGCGAGTTCGACCGCGTGCTGCGAGGGGTCGATCCGCGCAACGCGCGTACCGCAGCGCACGTCGATGCGCTGGTCGGTATAAAACGACGCCCCGCGCAGCGGCAGCCAGTCGGCTTCGGCCGTGCCGGCCAGATAATCCTTCGACAGGTTCGGCCGGTCGTACGGCGGCTCGCTGTCCGCACTCAGCAGCGTGATCGCGTGCGGATAGCCTTCCTGTCGCAGCGTCACGGCCGCCGCGATCGCAGCCGCGCCGCCGCCGACGATCACCACCGATTCGGGCAGCCCGGCCGCGTTCAGGACGGGCGGCGCTGCGGCGGGCCGTGCATCGAGCACGACCGCGCGGCCGTCGCGACGCTCGACGCGCCAGCACGTCAGGCCGTCGAGTGCCGGCGCGCGCAGCAGTTCTCCGGTACGCAAACAGAACGCCGCGTGATGCCACGGGCAGCGAATCGTGTCGCCGACGAGCAACCCGTCGGCCAGCGGCGCGCCGTAGTGCGGGCATTGCGCGCCCACGGCGAACAGTTCGTCGGCGCGGCGCACGAGCAGCACCGTGGCGTCGCCGACCCGGCCCTCGATCATCGCGCCGTCGGCGATGTCGTCGAGCGCGATGCCTTGCGCGAGATCGGGATGTGAAGACGAGGCGGCGCTTCCGGACATGGCGTGGCTCCCGGGGGGGTGGGTAACGATCCCATTATCGGCGTCCTTCCTGAAAAGAACAGGTACAGACGACCCCGCAGCGCACGCAAACACGGACTGTGGCTTGTATGCGATCCACGACCGGCGTAGAACGTCATCCACGCTGCGGCGCAACACACCGGATGCGCATGTGCGGCTGTCCGCCGCGCCGAGCAATCCACATGCCGCACCTGCCTTCATCCCGTCACGAGGAGCGACCCGATGGCCACCGTCCTGTGCGTGCTCTATCCCGACCCGGTCGACGGCTATCCGCCGCATTACGTGCGCGACACGATTCCGGTCATCACGCGGTACGCCGACGGCCAGATTGCGCCGACGCCGGCCGGCCCGCCCGGCTTCCGGCCCGGCGAACTCGTCGGTTCGGTATCGGGCGCGCTCGGTTTGCGCGGCTATCTGGAAGCGCACGGCCATACGTTGATCGTGACCAGCGACAAGGACGGCCGCGACTGCGAATTCGAGCGCCGGCTGCCCGAAGCGGACGTGGTGATTTCGCAGCCGTTCTGGCCGGCCTACCTGACGGCCGAGCGGATCGCGATGGCGCCCAGGCTCAAGCTCGCGCTGACGGCCGGCATCGGCTCCGATCACGTCGATCTCGACGCCGCGGCCCGCGCGCACATCACGGTGGCCGAAGTCACGGGCTCGAACAGCGTCAGCGTGGCCGAACACGTCGTGATGACGACGCTCGCGCTGGTGCGCAACTACCTGCCGTCTCATGCGATCGCGCAGCAAGGCGGCTGGAACATCGCCGACTGCGTGTCGCGCAGCTACGACGTCGAAGGCATGCATTTCGGCACGGTCGGCGCGGGGCGGATCGGCCTCGCGGTGCTGCGCCGGCTGAAGCCGTTCGGCCTGCACCTGCACTACACGCAGCGGCACCGGCTCGACGCCGCGATCGAGCAGGAACTCGGGCTGACCTGGCACGCCGATGCCGCGTCGCTCGCGGGCGCGGTCGATATCGTCAACCTGCAGATCCCGCTCTACCCGTCGACCGAGCACCTGTTCGACGCGGCGATGCTCGCGCGGATGAAGCGCGGCGCGTACCTGATCAACACCGCGCGCGCGAAGCTGGTCGAGCGCGACGCGGTGGTGCGCGCCGTCGCGTCCGGGCATCTCGCCGGCTACGGCGGCGATGTCTGGTTTCCGCAGCCGGCGCCCGCCGACCATCCGTGGCGCACGATGCCGTTCAACGGGATGACGCCGCACATCTCCGGCACGTCGCTGTCCGCGCAGGCGCGCTATGCGGCCGGCACGCTGGAGATCCTGCAGAGCTGGTTCGACGGGACGCCGATCCGCAACGAATACCTGATCGTCGACGGCGGGACGCTTGCCGGGACGGGCAAGCAATCCTATCGGCTCACGTGACCTGACGAGACGGCACGCGATGCACCGCCGCGCCGTCAGTCCATGCAGGCCGTCGCGAGCTTGCCGACCGTGACGATCGCCCGCTCGATCTCCGGCGACCACGGGCTGCTGTAGTTCAGCCGGATGAAGTTCCGGTAGTTGTCGGTGATCGAGAACATGTAGCCGGGGCCGATCGTGATCCCCTGCTCCAGCGCGAGCTGGTACAGCCGCATCGCATCGACCTGCACCGGCAACTCGACCCACAATACGTACCCGCCCGCCGGGCTCGAAATGCGCGTGCCTTCCGGGAAAAACCGCGACACCATCGCGCGCATCAGGTTCGCCTGCTGTGCATACGCCTTGCGCAGGCGCCGCAGGTGATGCTCGTAGCCGTCGCGCTCGAGAAACTCGGCGATCGCGAGCTGCGGCAGCGACGGCGTCGCCAGCGTGTTCAGGAACTTCAGCTTCTCGACCTGTTCGCGATAGCGGCCCGGCAATGCCCAGCCGATCCGGTAGGCCGCCGTCAGGCTCTTCGAGAACGACGCGCAGTGCAGCACGATCCCGTTGCGGTCGAACGCTTTCAGCGCGCTCGGGTGCGCATTGCCGAAATACAGTTCGTTGTACACGCCGTTCTCGATCACCGGCATGTCGGCCTTCGTTGCGAATTCAACCAGTTCGCGCTTGCGCTCGTCCGGCATCTGGAAGCCGAGCGGGTTCTGGAAATTCGGCATCACCATGCATGCGGCGATCGGCTGCGACTTTGCAATCGCCGCCAGCGCCGCGATGTCGATGCCGTATTCCGGATGCGTCGCGACCTCGATCGCCTTCATCCCCATCCGCTCGATCGCGTGCAGCATCGCGTAGAACGTCGGCGATTCCACCGCGATCGTGTCGCCGGGCTTCGCGACCGCCTGCAAACAAAGATTGATCGCCTCCGTCGCGCCGACCGTCACGATGATCTCGTTCGGGTCCACCGACATCCCGTTTTCCAGGTAGCGTCGCGCGATCTGCCGGATCAGCCGCGGATGGCCCGGCGGCAGCCCGTCCGTCACCCCCCACAGCGACTTGTCGCGGCCGGCCGCATACGCGTAGCGGTTCAGCTTCTCGAACGGAAACAGGCTCGGGTCCGGATACGGCGAGCCGAGCGGCACTGCGTCGTCGGTGCCGATCGAGCGCAGTGTCGACAGCACGAGCCGGCTCACGTCGACCGACGACGAGATCGCGATCGGCTTCGACGGCCGCAGCTCACGCACCGGCGCGTGGCCGTCGTCGTTGCGCAGGTTCACGAAGTAGCCCGACTGCGGGCGGCTTTCCAGCAGCCCGCGGCTTTCGAGCAGCAGGTATGCATGCAGCACGGTCGTGATGCTGATCCGGTGCTGCTGGCTCGCCTGCCGTACCGACGGCACACGATCGCCATGTCGATACACGCGTTGCCGGATGAGTCTCTCTATGTCGTTCGCGAATTTCTCGTAGAGCTTCATCCGCCTCGCCCCGCCTGCGGTGAACCAGCCTGCGACGCGTGTGCGCGCGTGCCGCGCCGATGCGCGAAGCCGGATAGCCGAGCCCGGTGGCGGGTGTCCTGGTGCGAACGTCGGCCGTTACCGAAATTGAAGGCGGATAGCAATGCGAAATCCATCATGACGAGGATCGGCATCCTACTGCGTCAATTCGGCGAATGTAAGTGACAGTTTGGCGATCAAACGTCAAATCGCGCGGGTGTGGTGAACAGATGGGAGGGTCGTGGCATGCAGCCGCGTCCCGTGCGATCCGTGCCGCCGCGCACATGCGGTCGTGACGCGGATCGTCGCCGCGCAACGGCACGATGCAAACGCACGGTGGCGTTCGCGCGCGAGTTCATGCGCACCGACACTCGGCAATTCTGATTGTCTGCGGCTCGCGAACGCGCAATGCAGGTACGTGCGTCGCGATGCGCGGCGCCGACGCGATTCGCGCAATAGCCGATCGCCGAGTCGCGTCGGGTGCGAGCGCTGGATGCCTAACCGAGCGCGTGGCGCACGATCTTGCCGCCGAATCCCGTCACGATGTTGTCGACCGAGAACGGCGTCGCCTCCTCGGCCTCGACGATGACCGCGACGCTGCCGGGCACGAGCCGCGTCGCGACCGATTCGACTAACTGGCCGTCGAGCAGCGCATTGCCGGCTGCGTCCGCGACGATGCCGGCGCCCGCGCCGGCCGCCATGCCGGTGATCACGCCAAGCGGCCCGGCGAGCATCCCCAGCAGGCCGCCCGCGAACGCACCGATCAGGCCGCCCTTGAACGGCCGCGACTCGGCGTCGAGCACGGCGAGCTGGCCGGCCGCGTCCTTCTCGACGATGACGCCGTTGTCGACGTGGAATCCTTCATGCTTGTCCGACAGCGCCTCGAAATCGTTCGCGGCCCGACGGGCCGTTTCGACGCTGCCGAATACGGCGACGATCAGTTGCCTGGTCATTCGACACCTCTCCTGTTGATGATCCGCGCGCGCGCCGCCAGTCGACGATCATCCGCGGACGGTTCGGACCGGGCGCGCGTTGCGTGCCGATATCCGTGGGTTCGATACACGTGCGTGACGTGCGTGAAGTGCGTGACATGCCTGAAGCGCCTGAAGCGCCTGAAGTGCCTGAAATGCCTGAAATGCCTGAAATGCCTGACGTGCCTGTCGCCGCGCCGCGCCGCGCCGCGCGGTGCGGTGCGGTGCGGTGCGGTGCGGTGCGGGCCGCACGTTACCGGCGCGCATGCGCATCCTCCTCGACATCGTCGACTTCCGCCGGAAAACGATGCTGGCCGAAGCTCAGGATCAGCACGCCCACCGCGAGCAGCACGATCCCGAACGTGGTCATCAGCATCCGCTCCGGACTATCCGTCGCGCCGCGCAGGATCAGGTCGCGCGCGAGCGACGTCATCGCGATGAACAGCGGAAAGCGCACGGGCAGCCGGCCGAGCCGCAGGTATCGCACGTCCATCGCGAGCACTTCCAGGTACAGGAACATCAGCAGCAGGTCGGTGAGCGACACCTCGCCCGCGAGCACAACCTTCCACGCTTCCTGCACCATCGCGAACGAGGTGGCGAGGCCGATCACGATCAGGCCGGCCAGTTCGGCCGCATGGAGGAAGTGTCCGAAGCGGCGGCGGATGCGCTCGGCGGCCGTATCGGCGGATGCAGTAGACGTATTCAAGGCGATGACCGGTGCAATGACGTATGTGTCGCGCTCGACGCTGCGTCGACGCGACGGATGGTATCGGGCGGCGGGAAACCCGCGGCGTGCGCATCGGGAACGGTTGCGCGCGCACCGACCGCGGTGGTGGCCTGCGCGACCGCGGACAGCGTCCGCCGGCAGCACTGGTGGAACGCGACGCCGGCATCGGTGCACGCCACGCCGTCGCCCGCGCGATCCAGCAACAGCCGGCAGCCGAGATACCGTTCGAGGCAGTCGAGCCGCTCACTCACCTGCGCGTCGCCGAGCTTCAGTTCGGCCGCCGCGCCGGACAGCCCGCCGTGCTCGACCACCGCAACGAAAATACGCATCGCTTCCAACAGGTTCATCATGATGGTCCTCGTCGGCGCTCGGAGCGAACCTAATCTACTGCACGCGTCACGCCCGCTCAAGAGCACAGCGCCGCGGGCTTCAGGAGTACAGCTGCAGGCGCGCGACGCAAAATCGGACCCCGATCAACCCATTCAAATGACAGATGGTCGATACGTGTTCCAAAGACCCGCCGAAGCTGCTAGATTGCATGCTCGACGACGTTACGCGGTGCGCAAGGGTCACACGCCGGGCGAACGCGCGGCCACCCTGTCCGTCGCCCGTTGCGCGCCCGCAGCGGCAGCCCGCCGCCGCTGCGGCCCGTTGCGCGATGCTCGCGCAACGTCCTTCATCCGCATGTCACAAAGAGAACAGTCGCATGACACAGTCCAACCGTTCGTCTTCGCGCGCCGCGGCATCCGCGGCCCGTCCGTCCCGACATGACTGACCGGCAGGCCGCGATGCAAACCCGTCCCCCGCTTTCCCAGGCCGTTCACAGCCCGATCACGCGCAGCGCGATCTTCCTCGTGGCGACGATCAATCCCGGCGCCGATCACGCCGACACGATCCGCTCATGGTGTGGCGACATCGCCGCGCTCGTGCGCTCGGTCGGCAAGCGCGTGCCGGGCGGCAACCTGTCCTGCGTATGCGGCTTCGGCGCCGACGCGTGGGATGCGCTGTTCGGCGATCCGCGTCCCGCGTCGCTGCATCCGTTTCGCGAATTCGGCGCCGGCCAGCGTGTCGCCGTCGCGACGCCGGGCGACATCCTGCTGCACATCCGCGCCGACGCGATGGACCTGTGCTTCGAACTCGCCACGCAACTGCTCGGCGCGCTCGGCGACGCGGTCACGGTCGTCGACGAGGTGCACGGCTTCCGCAATTTCGACCAGCGCGCGATGATCGGCTTCGTCGACGGCACCGAGAACCCGGAAGGCCGCGAGGCAGTCGACTTCACGGTGATCGGCGACGAGGACGCCGAATTCGCCGGCGGCAGCTACGTGATCGTGCAGAAGTACCTGCACGACATGGCCGGCTGGAACGCGCTCGCGGTCGAGACGCAGGAGCGCATCATCGGGCGCACCAAATTGTCCGACATCGAGCTCGCGCCGGACGTGAAGCCGTCGTGCTCGCACAGCTCGCTGACCACGCTCGACGAAAACGGCCAGGAAGTGAAGATCCTGCGCGACAACATGCCGTTCGGGCGCCCCGGCTCCAGCGAATTCGGCACCTATTTCATCGGCTACGCGCGTTCGCCGGCGCCGATCGAGCAGATGCTCGAGAACATGTTCGTCGGCCGCCCGCCCGGCAACTACGACCGGTTGCTCGATTACAGCCGCGCGGTCACCGGGTCGCTGTTCTTCGTGCCGTCGGCCGACCTGCTCGAAGCGCTCGCCGATCGCGCGGTACCGGCCGACGCCACCGCCGCCGCCGCGCAGCCGGCCCCCTCATCGCCCGAGTCGCGTCGTGACGGCTCGCTGAACATCGGATCGCTGAAAGGAACCAAAGCCTATGAATAACCTGCACCGCGAACTCGCGCCGATTTCGTCGTCCGCCTGGGAGCAGATCGAGGAAGAAGTCGCACGCACGTTCAAGCGCTCGGTGGCCGGGCGCCGCGTGGTCGACGTCGAAGGCCCGGCCGGCCCCGAGTTGTCGGCCGTCGGCACCGGGCATCAGCGCGAGGTTGCCGCGCCGCGCGAGCAGGTGAGCGCGCGGCTGCGCGAAGTGCGCACGATCGTCGAGCTGACGGTACCGTTCGAGCTGAGCCGCGATGCGATCGACAGCGTCGAGCGTGGTGCGCGCGACGCCGACTGGCAGCCTGCGAAGGACGCCGCGCAGCGCCTCGCGTTCGCCGAAGACGGCGCGATCTTCGACGGCTATCAGGCCGCGGGCATCGTCGGCATCCGCGAGGGCACGTCGAACCGCAAGCTCACGCTGCCGACCGACGTCAGCGCGTACCCGGACGCAATCAGCGATGCGCTGGAAGCGCTGCGGCTCGCCGGCGTCGACGGCCCGTACTCGGTCGTGCTCGGTTCGGACGCCTACACGGCGCTCAGCGAAGCGCGCGACCAGGGCTATCCGGTGCTCGGCCACATCAAGCGCATCGTCAGCGGCGAGATCATCTGGGCGCCGGCGATCAGCGGCGGCTGCGTGCTGTCCACGCGCGGCGGCGATTACGAGCTGCACCTCGGGGAAGACGTCTCGATCGGCTATACGAGCCACACCGACAAGGCCGTCCGCCTGTACCTGCGCGAAACGTTCACGTTCCTGATGCTGACGAGCGAGGCATCGGTGGCCGTGGCGCCGCAGGACAGCACGGCGGCCTGAGCGCGGTTGCCGGCGCACGATGTCCGCCCGGGCATCGTGCGCGACCGGCCGCGCCGCCGGCCGCATGTTCGTCGCCGATCCAGCCCATCTTGCATGGAGTGTGTGTCATGAGCGATTCGAATGAGGCATTGCAGGCGCTGCAGGCGTCGGTCGACACCCTGAAGAAGACGGTCGACGCGAACGCGAGCAGCCAGACCGGCGATACCGCCGTGCTGTTTACCGTGGTGTCGCTGATGCTGGCCGAGCTGCCGCCCGACACGCGCAACCTGATCGAGGATTCGTTCTCCGTCTGGGCCAATGGTCTGCCGAATGCGGCACTCTCGACCGACGTGAAACAGATTGCGCGGCAGCGGCTCGCGATGAAACTTTCCGACTGATCGCGGTTCCCCACGGTTGCGCCATGTCCGGCCCGACCCGTGCAACCCGCCCTCGCCTTCGGCCCCCACGCACGCATCGGCTGCGGCGCGCGCGTGGCCGGTCATGACCGGTTCCCGCACGCTCGCCCGTCGGCACACGCACCGTGCCACGCCTCCCGCCTTGCGAGCCGTTTTCCGGCTGCCGGCGCCCTGCGCGCCGATGTCGCACCGCGCGCCGTTCGCGTGCCGCCCGCCTCCGCGTCCAGCCATCGCACGCCTCACCCGCCGCGCACGCCCGCACCGCCGTGCGCACGCCCGTCTGTACTCCTTGCCGCCGATGCGCGCGTCCATGTGAGGGTGCAATTCAGGGCCGGTCCGGCGTGGAACTGTGTCTTGGATGGCCCCTGCCGATTCGCTATTTTGAACGCAGTCGAAGCGATGCCGTGGGCTCCTCGCAGCACTCGCGCTTCCCGACGCGCCCGTGCGCCACGCCGACGCGCGCTGCGCGACCGCAGAGGCGCGGCACGCGCGCCGCCGCGTCGTGCGTCGTGCGTCGTGCGTCGTGCGTCGTGCGCCGCCGCGTCGTGCGTCGTGCGGTCGCGGTCGCCGTCTGGACGCGCAAGCGCCACACCGCATCGGGACCTCACCCTTCGACCCACCTTCACCGACAGGAGCCAGACCACCATGCCCGCACTTTGCGATATCTGTCACGCCCGGCCGGCCGTCGCGCGCGCCACCGTGATGCAGGACGGCGAGCGCAAGACGATCTCGATCTGCGACTACCACTTCCGTCAGCTGATGCGCCATCAGAGCATGCTGAATCCGTTCGATTCGCTGCTGGGCGGCGGCGGACCGTCGTCGCTGTTCGGCGGGCTCGGCGACGAATCGCCGCTGGCCGCCGAGATTCCGCGCGAATCGGTCGACCCGACCGACGCGTTCAGCGAGCAGACGCTCGAACTGCTGCAGCGCGCGGCCGAGAAGGCGCACGAACTGCGCCGCAGCGAGCTCGACTCCGAACACCTGTTGTACGCACTCGCGGACACCGACGTGTGCGCCGCCTTGCTGAAGGAACTGAAGCTGTCGCCGCAGGACATCAAGTCGTACATCGACGAGCATGCGCATACCGGCACGGCCGACGCCGATGCGCCGCTCGACAAGCTGTCGATCTCGCCGCGCGTGAAGAAGGCCGTGCAGTACGCGTTCCAGGCGTCGCGCGATCTCGGCCACTCGTACATCGGCCCCGAGCACCTGCTGATCGGGCTCGCGTCGGTGCCGGACAGCGTCGCCGGCACGCTGCTGAAAAAATACGGCGTGATGCCCGAGGCGCTGCGCCAGAAAGTCGTGAAGGTGGTCGGCAAAGGTGCCGAGGACGGCCGCGTCGATGCGCCGACCGGCACGCCGAACCTCGACAAGTTCGGCCGCGACCTCACCGCGATCGCGCGCCAGGGCAAGCTCGACCCGGTGCTCGGCCGCGCGCAGGAAATCGAGAGCACGATCGAAGTGCTCGCGCGCCGCAAGAAGAACAACCCGGTACTGATCGGCGAGCCGGGCGTCGGCAAGACCGCGATCGTCGAAGGGCTCGCGCAGCGGATCGTCAACGGCGACGTGCCCGAAGTGCTGCGCGACAAGCGGCTCGTCGAAGTCAACATCAACTCGATGGTGGCCGGCGCGAAGTATCGCGGCGAATTCGAGGAACGCGCGAAGCAGCTGATCGACGAAGTGACTGCGAAGCAGGACGAACTGATCCTGTTCATCGACGAGCTGCACACGATCGTCGGTGCGGGCCAGGGCGGCGGCGAAGGCGGCCTCGACATCGCGAACGTGCTGAAGCCCGCGCTCGCGCGCGGCGAGCTGAGCCTGATCGGCGCGACCACGCTCAACGAGTACCAGAAGTACATCGAGAAGGACGCCGCGCTCGAACGGCGCTTCCAGCCGGTGTTCGTGCCGGAGCCGAGCGTCGAGCAAACGATCGTGATCCTGCGCGGGCTGCGCGACAGCCTCGAGGCGCATCATCAGGTGACGTTCGCCGACGATGCGTTCGTCGCGGCGGCCGAGTTCGCCGATCGCTACATCACGTCGCGCTTCCTGCCCGACAAGGCGATCGACCTGATCGACCAGGCCGCCGCGCGCGTGCGGATCGGCGCGACGTCGCGCCCGGTCGACATCCAGGAAGGCGAAGCGCAGATCGCGCAACTGAAGCGCGAGCAGGACTACGCAACGTCGCGCAAGCGTTTCGACGAAGCGAAGCAGTTCGAGGAGCAGATCAACGCGAAGCAGAAAACCGTCGACGAGATGATGGAGGCGTGGCAGCGCAAGACCGGCTCGGAAACGCTCGAAGTGACCGTCGAATCGGTGGCCGAAGTCGTGTCGCGGCTGACCGGCATCCCCGTGTCCGAGCTCACGCAGGAAGAACGCCAGAAGCTGCTGAAGATGGAAGAGCAGTTGCGCGAGCGCGTGGTCGGCCAGAGCGATGCGGTGGTCGCCGTCAGCGATGCAGTGCGGCTGTCGCGCGCCGGGCTCGGCCAGACGCACCGGCCGATCGCGACGTTCCTGTTCCTCGGGCCGACCGGCGTCGGCAAGACCGAGCTCGCGAAGGCGCTCGCCGAGACCGTGTTCGGCGACGAGCAGGCGATCATCCGCATCGATATGTCCGAGTACATGGAGCGGCACGCGGTCGCGCGGCTGATCGGCGCGCCGCCCGGCTATGTCGGCTACGACGAGGGTGGCCAGCTCACCGAGCGCGTGCGGCGCCGCCCGTACAGCGTGATCCTGCTCGACGAGATCGAGAAGGCGCACCCGGACGTCTACAACGTGCTGCTGCAGGTGTTCGACGACGGCCGGCTGACCGACGGCAAGGGCCGCGTGGTCGACTTCAGCAACACGATCATCATCGCGACGAGCAACCTCGGCGCCGCGATCATCATGGACAACCTCACGCAGCCCGAAGCCGCGCGCAAGACCGACAAGGCGATCCGCGAGCAGCTGATGCAGGTGTTGAAAGGCCATTTCCGCCCCGAGTTCCTGAACCGGATCGACGAGGTGATCGTGTTCCATGCGCTGTCAAAGGAGAACATCCGCTCGATCGTGCAGATCCAGCTCGATCGCGTGGTGCGCACCGCCGCCGCGCAGGACATCACGCTCGTGATGGGCGAGTCGCTCGTCGAGCACCTGACCGAAGCCGGCTACCAGCCGGAATTCGGCGCGCGAGAGCTGAAGCGGCAGATCCGCCAGACCATCGAGACGCGGCTCGCGAAGGAGATCCTGGCCGACCGGCTGAAATCGGGCGACCGGTGCGAGGTCGACTACGACAAGGACAGCGACGAAGTGAAGTTCAACACGCTCGCGCCGCCTGAAGCCAAGGGCGCGAGCAAGAGCGCCGACGGCAAGTCCAAGCCGAACGGCAAGGCAGCGAACGCGTCGTCGGATGAAAAGGAAGACGAATCGAAATCCGATACGCCTCCGGCCGCCGGGTCGCCGGCCGCCGGATCGCCGGCCGCCACGAAGTCATCCGGCAAGAAGTCGTCCGGTGCGAAGAAGGACGCGCATTGACACCACGCGGGCCCGGACGCACGGGCTTGCATGACCGGCTCCGTCCGCCGGACGGAGCCGCCCCACGCCGCGACACGGCGCAACCGAGCCGCCCGCACAGGGTGCGGCTGATGGAGATTCACATGACAAATCGACGCGAAGTGCCAGGCATCAGGAAGTACGATGGGCCCGCCGGCGGTTGGGGCGCGCTTCGTGCGACAGCCGATGCGGTGCGTACGCAGATGGACACCATCGAGGCGCCGATCGTGCTGATGCGGACCAACCAGCCCGACGGTTTCGACTGTCCCGGCTGCGCATGGCCCGACAAGGAACACAAGTCGACGTTCCAGTTCTGCGAGAACGGCGCGAAGGCCGTCACGTGGGAAGCGACGACCAAGCGCGTGACGCCCGATTTCTTCGCGGCGAACACGGTATCGTCGCTGCTGCGGATGTCCGACTACGAGCTGGAGAACATGGGCCGGCTCACGCATCCGCTCGTCTACGATCGCGCGACCGACACGTTCCGCGCGGTCGAATGGGACGACGCGTTCGCACGCATCGGCGAGGTGCTGCGCGCACTGCCGCCCGAGCAGGTCGAGTTCTACACGTCGGGCCGTGCGTCGAACGAAGCCGCGTACCTGTATCAATTGTTCGCGCGCGAGCTCGGCACCAACAACTTCCCCGACTGCTCGAACATGTGCCACGAGCCGACCAGCGTCGGCCTGCCGCAGTCGATCGGGATCGGCAAGGGCACAGTGTCGCTCGAGGATTTCGACCACTGCGAGCTGATCATCTCGATCGGCCACAACCCCGGCACCAACCATCCGCGGATGATGGGCACGCTGCACGAGTGCTCGCGCCGCCACGTGCCGATCATCGTGTTCAACCCGCTGCGCGAGCGCGCACTCGAACGCTTCGCGGATCCGCAGGACATGATCGAGATGGCGTCGTTCGGCTCGACGCGCATCGCGTCGACGTACTACCAGGTCGACGCGGGCGGCGACGCGGCCGCGCTGAAGGGCATCATGAAGGCGCTGTTGCAGCTCGAGGCCGAGCGCGGTGACGTGCTCGACCGCGACTTCATCGCGCAGCACACCAACGGCTTCGACGCGTTCTCCACCGACTTGCAGGCCACGTCGTGGGACGACATCGAGCGCGCGAGCGGCCTGAGCCAGGCGCAGCTCGAGGAGGTCGCGCTCGCCTATGCGAAGTCGAACGCGACGATCATCACGTACGGGATGGGCGTCACGCAGCACAACAAGGGCACCGCGACCGTGCGCCTGATCGCCGACCTGCTGCTGATGCGCGGCAACTTCGGCAAGCCCGGCGCGGGCGTGTGCCCGCTGCGCGGCCACTCGAACGTGCAGGGCAACCGCACGGTCGGCATCACCGAGAAGCCGTCGGCCGAGTTCCTGCAGAAGATCGAGGACGTGTGCGGCTTCAAGCCGCCCGCGCATCACGGGCACGACGCCGTGCAGGCGATGCAGGCGATGGTCGACGGCCAGGCCAAGGCACTGCTGTGCCTCGGCGGCAACTTCGCGGTCGCGCTGCCTGACCCCGAGCTGTCGTTCCCCGCGATGGCGAAGCTCGATCTCAGCGTGCACCTCGGTACGAAGCTGAACCGCTCGCACCTGCTCGTTGCGAAGGAAACCTATATCCTGCCCGTGCTCGGCCGCACCGAGCTCGACATGCAGGCGAGCGGCCGGCAGTCGATCACCGTCGAGGATTCGATGTCGATGGTCCACGCGTCAGCCGGCAAGCTCAAGCCCGCGTCCGACCAGTTGCGCTCCGAGCCCGCGATCGTCGCGGGAATCGCTCACGCGACGCTGCCGGCCAGCAAGGTCGCGTGGCTCGACCTGATCGCCGACTACGACCGCATCCGCGACCTGATCGACCGCACGGTGCCCGGCTTCGAGGCGTTCAACGAGCGCATCCGCACGCCGGGCGGCTTCCGCCTGCCGCTGCCACCCACCGAGCGCGTGTGGCCGACGCCGACCGGCAAGGCGATGTTCTCGGTCTACACGGGCGTGAAGGAAGACGCGGACGTGCTCGGCGGCGAGCAGGTGCTGCGGCTGATCACGCTGCGCAGCCACGACCAGTACAACACGACGATCTACGGGCTCGACGATCGCTATCGCGGCGTGTTCGGGCGACGCGATGTGCTGTTCATGAACGCGGCGGATCTCGCGAAGTACGGGCTCGAACACGGCGACCTCGTCGACATCGAGACGATCACCGCATCGGGCCGCACACTGCGTCTCGAGAAGATCACCGCGATCGAGTACGACATCGCACCGGGATCGGTCGGCGCGTATTACCCGGAAGCGAACGTGCTCGTGCCGCTCGACTACATCGACAAGGAAAGCGGCACGCCGTCGTACAAGTCGGTGCCGGTGCGCGTCGCGCGCTCGGCGGTCGTCTGATCCGCGGGCAGGCAGATTAGTCAGGCACGGCACGATACGACACGCCGCGCACTGATTCCTGCCTGCCCCCTCTCCCGCGCTCCCGGCCGCCGCATCGCAACCGATGCGGCGGCCGCTTCGTATGGGAACAAATCGTGCTCGTCCTCAGGTATTTGATGGAGGACAGGACGATGAAGCCCATGACAATTGCAATACGTCGAATTCTGGCGACACTCGTGGCAGGCAGCACACTCGTCGCGGCCGGCGCGGCCTTCGCGCAAGTCTACGTTGCACCGCAGCCGAGGTACGAAGAGCCACGTCCGGCCCCGGGTGTGTCAGTCACGATTGGCATGCACGGCGACCGCTACTGGGACGGCCATCGCTATTGGGAGCACGACGCGTGGAGGCATCGTCATCCGCGTGAACGTGATCCGTGGCGCGAGCACTATCACGAACACGACCATCGTGAATATTGACGACCCGCCGCCTGAGACCAGGGAGGCCGCTCTTGCTCAAAATGAGCGTAATTTCGCACTGCCTGATTTCTTCTGACTATTTCAATCCTGGAGAATGACCCCGGTTGCTTCGGTTGAACCATACCGCTGCTTGAACGGGTCGGGCATCAAGTATCTCGATGCCCCTCCGACCAGGGATGGTGATGTGCGATTGCCCTCCGTTGATTTCCGTGTCCTCGAATGCCGGATGCATTCGTTTGCGTGCATGAATCATCCGTCGTTCCGGCAGTTGATCCGTCTCGCGATGCGGGGTGAAAGCAGGAGCCCCCAAAAGCAGCCAGCGGCAAGTCCGGGTGTGAAGACAGATATGCGAGCCGCCCTTCGACACTCGTGCACCGGCCCGCCGTCAAATCGATGCTCTGCGGCATCAGGACGTGGGCCAGCGCGTCTTGACGACGGCCCCAATGAGCCCTGATCGCACGATTGTTCTAATCGAGCGCGCCAACAAAAGCGCCCGGCATTTCCGGTCACGTTCACTCGTCGATGGGCATTCGGCAACGGCGCGCTCGGATCGCCGCGTCGCCCGCACGTTTAACCTGATCATTTAGCCTTTGATTTCATTGAGTTTCCTCCTTGCCACAACATGCGACAGCACTTTCATCCGGTCGTTGCCCGACAATTCTTGACTGTGCGTGCGCCCCCGAACTGATAGGATGCGCATCGCCTCGCCCACGCGATGCACCGGATGTCTGATCGTCCCCTTTTTCCGCCCGTGCGCATCCCCGTAGTGCGCCAGCCTGTCCCTCGTTGAACCTCGTAGCATCTCGGCGCCCACCCGGCCCCGTTGCAGCAACCGTTGGAGTGGCGCACGTCGCGCCTGCAAGCATGAAGAAACTGAAGCAGCACATCCGCACCCTGAGCGAGAAAGACCGTACGCCGGTGGTGCGCGCCTGCGCGCTGCTGTTGATGGCCGGCCTGCTGTACCTACTGTGGCCGTCCGCGGAAGTCGCGCGCCTCGCGATGGAATCGATGGTGCGCTGACGCGCCGTCCGCCCGCCGCTGCGCTATACTTGCGCGATGGAAACCCAACAACCTGCCTCGCCGAACGTGCATCGCTGGTGGCGCGCCTGACCCAGGCGGCCCGTTTCCTTTTGCACTTTTGCATGTCCCGAACGTGATGCCGCCAGCCATGGCGGCATTGTCGTTTCTGCGCCCACGTCATGGCTGGCGGCTTCGATAACCCGGAGCCAACCCATACCATGACGCACCCGACTCGACCGACCATCCTCACCGGCGACCGCACGACCGGCCCGCTGCATCTCGGCCACTACATCGGCTCGCTGCGCGCGCGCGTGCAGATGCAGCACGAGGCGACGCAGTTCCTGCTGCTCGCCGACACGCAGGCGCTGACCGACAACATGGGCCGCCGCCAGCGCGTCACCGAGAACGTGATCGAGGTCGCGCTCGACTACCTGGCCGTCGGCATCGACCCGGCGATCTCGACGATCGTCGTCCAGTCGCAGGTGCCCGAGCTCGCCGAGCTGTCGCAATACCTGCTCAACCTCGTCACGGTCGCGCGTCTCGAGCGCAACCCGACCATCAAGGAAGAGATCCGTCTGCGCGGCTTCGAGCGCGACATCCCGGCCGGCTTCCTGACCTACCCCGTCAGCCAGGCGGCCGACATCACCGCGTTCAAGGCCACGCACGTGCCGGTCGGCGACGATCAGTTGCCGATGATCGAGCAGACCAACGAACTCGTGCGCCGCTTCAACGCGACGGTCGACACGCCGGTGCTGGTCGAATGCGAGGCCGTGCTGTCGGCGGTCACGCGGCTGCCGGGCATCGACGGCAAGGCCAAGATGAGCAAGTCGCTCGGCAACGCGATCACGCTCGGCTCGACGCCCGACGAGATCGCGCAGGCCGTGAAGGACATGTACACGGACCCGAACCACCTGCGCGTGAGCGATCCCGGCCAGGTCGAGGGCAACGTCGTGTTCACGTTCCTCGACGCGTTCGAACCCGACGTGCGGATGGTCGACGAACTGAAGGCGCACTATCGCCGCGGCGGCCTCGGCGACAGCGTCGTGAAGCGCGTGCTGAACGAGCGGCTGCAGGCGCTGATCGAGCCGATCCGTGCGCGCCGCCGCGAATTCGAGGCGGACAAGGCGGAGGTGATGGCGATCCTGAAGCGCGGCACGATGCATGCGCGCGAGGTGGCGGGTGCGACGCTGGCCGAGGTGAAAGGCGCGATGGGGCTCACGTATTTCGATTGAGCGGGGCGGCGGCGCGCATTGCAGCCACCACACAATGCGCGTCCGGAATGAACGTTGGCATGGAGCGCAACCTGCAACAATCCGAAAACCTTCCGCTCCTATCATCACGTCGAAGAAAATGACCGGTTTCGCGAGCGCTCCGTGCCGCTCGGCGGTAACCAGAGCGTGAGCAACGGCCATCGTGTTGCTTTCGTGCGGATCGCCTGTCAGTGCACCCGCCGCGGCCAGCCTGCTTCCGACATTGACCCGTCAAGCCCCCCTCGCTACCGTGGCGCCGACAACAACGACGGCGAACGGGGCGTATAGCGCGTGCGGCCTACCTCGCCGGCATCCCGAGGGCACCGCATGAATACCTATCGCTACAAGAATCAGCAAGACCTGACTTCGATCGAGTTGTTCTTCCTCATTGCCGCAGACGAAACCTGCAAGCAGGCCAACATCGACGACGTCGAAGCAGTTGTTCTGATTCTGTCAGGCCTACCCATTCTTCCAACCCGAGCCAAGCCGGCCGGCACGACCCGAGGTACGTCCGTCGCATCAGTCATGTCGAGGCCGATATTTCGGTATGAATTCAAGCGCAAAGTTTTGCCGACCGTCACGCTGAAAAGCATCAAACCATTGAGGGTAATTCTGACGCATCGCCTCGCTGTGTTTGTCGGACGAACAATACCGGGAGTCGGCTGGGTGCTGCTTGCCACGGATGGCTTCCATATTGTCCGAAACACCATTTACCGGTCCAACCAGATTGTGAAACCGGAAGACAGGATTCTTTAATGGACGACCATCAAGACTGGGAGGCACTGGAAGCATTCGTTCGCAAGGAAGCAGCCGTATCGGGCAAGCGCCGGATTACGGAGAACACCTCCATCCGGGATGATCTGGGGCAGACCGGGGACGACGCCGACATCTTCATGGAACGTTTTTTCGACCGATTCGACGTCGATCGCGGGGACTACGATTTTGGTCGCTACTTCCTGATGGAGGGCGAAGGGTTGCTGTATCACGTCTTGCGAAAATATCTGCTCGGGAAGCCCCATACGTTCCAGCGACATGCACTGACCGTCGGCATGTTGCGCAAAGCGATATCGCTCGGGACGTGGGACTCCGAAGCGATCGAAACCTAGCGCCCCCGGGAATCGCGAGCCGATCGCGCCGCGTCTCCCGCACGCTATCGTTTCCCTATCACCCACGCGGCATCCTGACGTCCCGGGAAACGATCGACCGGCTCGAAATCCAGGATCTGCTCACGCGCTACTGCCACGCCGCCGACCGGCGCGACTGGAACGAATTCGAGCGGCTTTTCGCGGGCAATGCGATGCTCGACTACGCGGCATTCGGCGGCCCCGTCGGCAACCGCGCGGACATCACGCGTTCGGCGCGTCACTTCAACTGCATGAGCTGCACGAGGTTCCCGCACGTATCGTCGAGCACCGCGACCCGCACGGGCCCGGCATCCATCGGCGCCAGCGTGAAGCGCACGCCGAGCGCGTCGAGCCGCGCGAACTCCGCGTCGAGATCGTCGACCTGGAACGACGCCGCCGGAATGCCGTCCTCGTAAAGCGCCTGACGGTACGGCCCGACCGCGCGATGATGGCTCGGCTCCAGCATCAGTTCGGTGCCGTCCGGCTGGTCCTTCGACACGACCGTCAGCCAGCGGTACTCGCCCACCGGCACGTTGTTCTTCAGCCGGAAGCCGAGGACCTCGGTATAAAACGCGAATGCCTTGTCCTGATCGTCGACAAAGATGCTCGTGACGTAGATACGCATGGATGTTCTCCGGATCGTGCGTGCCGACGCGCACGTCGCCGCGCCGCTTACGTGATCTGGTACGTCGACGCCGGCACGAATTCCTCCGGCATCGCGCGATCGCCCAGCTCCAGCACCGACCGTTCGATCGTGCGCGCCATCGCATCGAGCGCCAGCGCGTTCGGCGCGAGGCCGAACGGTTCGGCAACCTCGTTCGCGATCGCTTCGAGCGCGATCAGCGTGTATGCGATGAATACGCAAATCAGCGGTGTAAAGAATTCCGTCGAATCGACGAGACCGAACGGCAGCAGCACGCAGTACGCATACACGGTGCGATGCAGCAGCACGCTGTACGAGAACGGAATCGGCGTGGTCAGGATCCGCTCGCAGCCGCCCACCGCCTTGCCGAGCTCGACCAGTTGCGCATCGAACATCCAGCACGTCGCGTCGCTGCCGGGCGCGCGGCCCAGCGCGCGGACGATGTCACCGCGCAGTTCATCGAGAATCGCGACGGGCTGGTAGCACTTGTGCGCGAGCGCAGCGGCCCGCTCGGCGCCGAGAATGCGCTGCAGGTCCTGCATCGGATCGGTATGACGCAGCTGATGCTTCAGTGCATAGGTGAGTGCGATCAGCAGATCGGCGAGCCTGTTGCGCTCCGCATCGCCGACGCTGTCGGGCAGGTAGCGCCGCAGTTGCGACGTGACGGTGCGCGCGGCGATCAGCAGGTTGCCCCACAGCAGCCGTGCCTCCTTGAAGCGCTCGAAGCTCGCGTTGTTGCGAAACGCGAGAAAGATCGCGAGCGCGAGCCCGAACAGCGTGAACGGCGCGGTGTTCAGCGGAATCTTCTCGCCGAAGATGCGCCCGTTCGTGAAGACCGCCAGCGTGCTGACGATCGCCATGAACACGAGTTGCGGAATGATCGATTGCAGCACGGAGCCGTTCCATACGAACAGCATCCTGAGCCAGTTTTGTCGTGGTCTGACGATCATGATCTTGTCTCGACTGCCAAAGGAATACGCAGTGCACACGGCGCGCCCGATGCGAAACGGCCCGCGCGTGGCGGGCCGCTGTCGCGTCGATACCCGGTCTGGCGACGGGATGCACCGCACCGCGCGTGATGATACGCCCGCACAGGCCGCGCCCGTCACCGGGCGCACCGGTCAGTGATAGCCCGCGTCGCCCTCGCGCACCTTGCCGCGGAACACGCGGTACTGCATTGCGTTGTATACGAGGATGATCGGCAGCACGATCACGGTGCCGACGAGCGCGAACAGCTGGCTCGAATGGCTCGACGACGCATCCCAGATCGTCAGCGAAGGCGGCACGATGTTCGGCCAGATGCTGATCACGAGCCCCGTGTAGCCGAGGAACACGATCGCGAGCGTCAGCAGGAACGGCGTCGCTTCGTGCCGGTGCTTCACCGTGTGGAAGATGCCCCACACGCATGCGACGACGAGCACCGGCACCGGCAGGAACCAGCCGAGATTGCCGCTGCCGAACCAGCGATGCGCGACGGCCGGCAGGCCGATCACGGTCCACAGGCTGACCACGCCCATCACGGCCAGCAGCACGCCCGTGAGCGGTTTCATCAGGAGCCGCATCTTGCGCTGCAGCTCGCCGTCGACCTTCAGGATCAGCCAGCCGCAACCGAGCGTCGCATAGGTGACGAGCACACCGATCCCGCAGAACAGGCTGAACGGCGACAGCCAGTCGAACGGCCCGCCCGCGAACTGGTTGTTCACGATATGGATGCCCTGCAGCAGCGAACCGAGCGTGATCCCCTGGCAGAACGCGGCGAGCGCGGAGCCGCCGATGAATGCCAGATCCCACAGGTGCTGCGTGCGGTTCGCCTTCGCGCGCAGCTCGAATGCCGCGCCGCGGAAGATCAGCCCGACCACCATCAGGATCAGCGGCAGGTAGTTGGCCGGCAGCAGCGTCGAGTAGACGACCGGGAACGCACCGTACAGCCCCGCGCCGCCGAGCACGAGAAAGGTCTCGTTGCCGTCCCACACCGGCGCGACGGTGTTCAGCATGACTTCGCGTTCGACCTTGGCATCGAAGAACGGAAACAGCAGGCCGATGCCGAGGTCGAAGCCGTCCAGCATCACGTAGATGAACACGCCGAGGCCGATGATCGCGGCCCACACGACTGGAAGATCGATTTGCATGGCTTACTCCGCTTCGGTGACGTTCAGCGGCGTGGACAGCGCGCTCTTGCGCAGCCCCGGATGCCGGTGCAGCTCGATATATCCGGCCTGTGCGGCCGGCCCGTGCTTCATCAGGTTCAACATGTAATAGATACCCGTTCCGAACACCAGGAAATACACGACCACGAAGATCAGCAGCGACACGCCGACCTGCTGCGCGCTGAGCGGCGCGACCGAATCGACGGTGCGCAGCACGCCGTACACGGTCCACGGCTGCCGCCCGACCTCGGTCGTGATCCAGCCGGCCAGCAGCGCGACGATGCCCGACGGCCCCATGCATACGACGAACCACTGGAACCAGCGCGTTTCATACAGGCGTCCGCCCTTTCGCAGCAGCAGGCCAAGCAGCGCGGTGAGCAGCATCAGCATCCCGAGGCCGGCCATGATCCGGAAAGTCCAGAACACGATCGGCGAATACGGGCGGTCCTGCGGCGGGAATTCCTTCAGCCCGCGGATCTCGCCGTCCCAGCTGTGCGTGAGGATCAGGCTGCCGAGGTGCGGCACCTGGATCGCATAGCGCGTCGTCTCGGCCTGCATGTCGGGCAAGCCGAAGAGGTTCAGCGCCGTGCCGCCCTTCTCGGTTTCCCACAGCCCCTCGATCGCCGCGATCTTCGCCGGCTGGTATTCGCGCGTGTTCAGCCCGTGCGCATCGCCGACGACGATCTGGATCGGCGCGAGCAGCAGCAGCATCCACAACGCCATCGAGAAGCTGCGCTTCACCGGCTCGTCGCGGCGCCCCTTCAGCAGGTGCCATGCGCCGCACGCGGCAACGATGAAGCCCGCGACGATGAACGCCGCGATCGTCATGTGCACGAGGCGATACGGGAACGACGGGTTGAAGATGATCTTGAACCAGTCGACCGGCACGACGAGGCCGTTCTCGATCTTGTAGCCCTGCGGCGTCTGCATGAAGCTGTTCGACGCAAGGATCCAGAACGTCGAGATCAGCGTGCCGACCGCGACCATCAGCGTCGCGAAGAAGTGCGCACGCGGGCTGACGCGCTGCCAGCCGAACAGCATCACGCCGAGGAAGCCCGCTTCGAGGAAGAAGGCCGTCAGGACTTCGTAAGTGAGCAGCGGGCCGGTGATGTTGCCCGCGACACGCGAGAAGCCCGCCCAGTTCGTGCCGAACTCGTAGGCCATCACGACGCCGGAGACGACGCCCATCCCGAAGCCGATCGCGAAGATCTTCGACCAGAACTGGAACATGGATTTATAGGCGGCGTCGCCGGTGACGAGATAACGCCATTCCAGCACTGCCAGGAAGCTCGCCATACCGATGCTGATCGCAGGAAACACGATGTGGAACGACACCGTGAACGCGAATTGCAATCGTGCGAGATGGAACGCATCGAAGATTTCCATGACCGTAATTTGCTCGTGGTTGTGAGGACGTCAGCTCGAAGCGGGAAATCGCGCGACGGCTTCGCGACGGCACGTGCATACATAAACGGATCGCAGTGCACGGCAACGAAGCGTGAATGACGATATCGCGTTTCCGACGATACTCGCAATCGCGCAAACGTGCGCTGAAACTGTGCTTTCCCGAGGGTCGAAGATGTGTGTACGGAAAATCCGTTTCGGGGCCGGGAGGCCGTCAGCTGTACTGCTTTCCGCACTGCAACGCTGTGCATCCGCGGTACACCCGAACGCCCGTACCATCGGCTCGTAGCCTGTCCGTGGCGAGCGAGCGACACCGCGCATCGCCCGTCGCAGAATCCGTTTCCGTCGCCCGGCGCCCGCGCCGGCCGCCCCCTTGGAGAAAACCGCATGGAGCCCAGCGACCGCCTCCACGATCCGGACGGCAGCCGCGCGTGTCATGTGACGCGTCATCGTGCCGGCGAAGCATTGGGCACCGTCGATCGCGTCGTCGACGAGACGCCGGTTGCACTCGTGTTCAACGGCATCGCACACACGGTGATGATGGCCACGCCGATCGACCTCGACGCGTTCGGCCTCGGCTTCGCGCTGAGCGAAGGCATCGTCGAGCGCGCGTCCGACGTCTTCGATATCGACAGCGAATGCCGGCCCGGCAGCGCCGAAGTGAGGCTCACCGTGTCGCAACAGGCATTCATGGCGCTGAAGGCACACCGGCGCGCGCTGGCTGGCCGCACCGGCTGCGGCGTCTGCGGGATCGAAAGCATCGCGCAGCTCGACCTGCATCCACCGCGCATCGCGGCCGCGGGTGCGGCGGCCGACATCGGCGCCGACGCCGTCGCGCGCGCCGCCCGCGCGTTGCCGCAGCGGCAGCCGCTGATGCGCGCGACCGGCGGCATCCACGCGGCCGCGTGGTGCGATCTAGACGGCACCGTGCTGGAAGTCTTCGAGGACGTCGGCCGCCACAACGCGCTCGACAAGCTGATCGGCCGGCTCGCGCGACGCCGCGTCGACCTGCGCGCGGGCTTCGTGTTCCTGTCGAGCCGCGCGAGCTATGAGCTCGTGCGCAAGGCGGCACGCGTCGGCATCCCGATGATCGCGACGATCTCGGCGCCGACGTCGCTCGCGATCGACGTCGCCCGCGAAGCCGGCGTGCGGCTGCTCGGCTTCTGCCGCAACGACGGCTTCGTCGAATACGTGTCGCCCGACGCGCCCCCGTTACCCGAAACGACGCATGCGCAACCGCATGCTCACACCGCTTGATGAAACCCCTGACCGATTTCGATACCGCCCAACGGCAGTTCGCCGGCATGTTCGCGCCGCTGCATTCGACCGTCTCCATTCCGGTCGCACAGGCCGCCGGCCACGTGCTCGCCGCGCCGCTCGCCGCCGTGCTCGACCAGCCTCCCGCCGACCAGAGCGCGATGGACGGCTACGCGCTCCGTCACGCGGACCTCGCACACGGCGAGCCGCTGCGCGTCGCACAGCGCTGCTATGCGGGCGACGCGCCGTCGCCGCTCGCACCGCGCACGGCCGCGCGCATCTTCACCGGCAGTCTGATTCCGCCCGGTGCCGACACCGTCGTGATGCAGGAGCACGCGCACGAGCAGGACGGCTGGGTCGCGTTCGACGCACCGCAGCGCGCCGGATCGCATATCCGCCGCCGCGGCGAGGAAGTGCGCGCGGGCGACCTGCTGATGCCGGCCGGCGTGCGGCTCGGCGCGATGCACGTCGGTGTCGCCGCCGCGCAGGGCTGCACGCACATCGACGTGCGGCCGCCCGTGCGCGTCGGCATCCTCACGACCGGCGACGAGCTCGTTCCGTGCGGCCAGCCGCGCGCGCCGCAGCAGATCTACAACAGCAACGCGCCGATGCTCGCCGCACTGGTGTCGGGAACCGGTGCCATCGTCACGGCGAGCGAGCATGCCGCCGATACCGCGGCAGCCGTCGATCAGGCACTGCGCGCGATGGCCGCGCGCTGCGATCTGGTCGTCTGCGTCGGCGGCGCATCGGTCGGCGACAAGGACCTGCTGCGCCCCGCGCTGCGCGCACTCGGCGCGTCGTTCGTCGTCTCGGGCGTGCGGATGAAACCCGGCAAGCCCGTCGCGCTCGCGCGGCTCGATGAACGGCCCGTCGTGCTGCTGCCCGGCAATCCGGGCGCCGCGACGATCGCGTTCGCGCTGTTTGTCGCACCGCTGATCCGCTGCCTGCAGGGGCGCGACGACTGCCTGCCGGCCGTACCGTCGCTGCCGATCGATATCGACGTCGAGCCGGATGCGCAGCGCGACCGCTTCGTGCGCGTGCGCCGCACCATCGACGCCAATGGCGCGCCCGTACTCGATACGCTGCGGCAGCAAGGCGCCGGCACGCTGCAATCGCTCGTGCAGGCGAGCGGGCTCGCGCGGTTGCCGGCCGGTCGACGCATCGCGCGCGGCGACGCGGTGCCGTATTACGATTTCGCGCACTGGCTCGCATCAGCATGAGCACGCTCGTCATGCCCGCCTGTCGTGCATGCAGGGGCGCACGCAGGATGACGAACTGTATTCCTGTATTTCGGGCGGGATTGTGTCTCTGCCGGAAAAATCCGGCGGACTATCCTCAGGATGAGGCTCGCCGCGCCCCGTGCGCCGACACGTCGGCGCATACGCGGCCGATCGGCGACGCCGTTACGCTCACTTCATGCAGGCCGACGAACCGATCGTGAATGCCATCGTTTCCGCGCCGACCGCCGCCGTATCCGGTGGCGCATCGCCCGGCGCCTTCTCCCGCCCGCTCGACACGCTCGAGCGGCCGTTGCGCGATCTGCGGCTGTCCGTCATCGACCAGTGCAACTTCCGCTGCGGCTACTGCATGCCGCGCGACAGCTTCGGGCCCGACTATGCGTTCATGCCGTCGTCCGAGCGGCTGTCGTTCGCGCACCTCGAGAAAATCGCCCGCGCGTTCGTCTCGCTCGGCGTCGAAAAGATTCGTCTCACCGGCGGCGAGCCGCTGCTGCGCCGCAACCTCGAAGCGCTGATCGAGCGGCTCGCGACGCTGACCACCGTCGACGGCAAGCCCGTCGAAATCGCGCTGACGACCAACGGTTCGCTGCTCGCCGCAAAGGCACGCTCGCTGCGCGATGCGGGCCTGTCGCGCGTGACCGTCAGCCTCGACGCGATCGACGATACCGTGTTCCGCCGGATGAGCGACGCCGACGTGCCCGTCGCGCGCGTGCTGGCCGGCATCGAGGCCGCGCAGGCGGCCGGGCTCGCGCCGGTGAAGGTCAACGCCGTGATCGAGCGCGGTGCCAACGACGACCAGATCCTGCCGCTCGTGCGCCACTTCCGGCATAGCGGCGTGGCCGTGCGCTTCATCGAATACATGGACGTCGGCGGTGCGAGCGCGTGGTCCGGCGACAAGGTCGTGCCGGCCAAGCGGATGCGCGAGCTGATCGAAGCGAGCTATCCGCTCGTGCTCGTCGGCGAACCGGGCCACGACGCCACTGCGATCCGGTGCCGGCATATCGATGGCGCCGGCGAAGTCGGTTTCATCGCGAGCGTGTCGCATCCGTTCTGCGGCACGTGCTCGCGCGCGCGCGTGTCGGCCGACGGCCGGCTCTATACGTGCCTGTTCGCCATGCAGGGCACCGACCTGCGACCGTGGCTCGACGCTGGCGCGGCGATCGACCACCTCGCCGACGCCGTGCGTGCGCGATGGATGCAGCGCGACGACCGCTATTCCGAGCGGCGGGCCACGCGTGCGGCCCGGCCGTCGGGCAAGACCTATCCGACCGTGCGCATGTCGCTCGTCGGCGGCTGACGGCTGCCGCGCGAAGCGGCGCGCACCGCTTAATGGAGAACCGTCATGACGACTTCCACCGAATCCCGTGCCGCGCCACCCGACGATCCGTCGCGTGACGGCAGCCATCCCGAACTCGCCGACCCGCACGCCGAACCGCCGCCGGCGATTGCCGCCGGCTTCGAAGTGCGCGTGCAATACGCGGCGATCGACGCCGGTGCCGAGATCGCGCCGATCGTTCGCAATCCGAATGTCGGCGCGGTCGTGAATTTCCTCGGTGTCGTACGCAACGAAGGCGACGCCGACGACGTGATCGCGCTCGAAGTCGAGCACTACCCGACGATGACCGAGCAGGCGTTATGGAGCATCGTCGAGGAAGCCAGTGCACGCTGGCGGCTCGAAGCGGTCAGGATCGTGCATCGCGTCGGGCGCATTCCGCTTGGCCACCCGGTCGTGATCGTCGTGGTCGCCGCCGCGCATCGCGCGTCCGCGTTCGATGCATGCGAGTTCATCATGGACTTCCTGAAGACGCATGCGCCTTTCTGGAAGAAGGAGATCCGGCACGACGGCGTGGCCGGCTGGGTCGAACCGAAGGCGCATGACGATCAGGCGATGCGGCGATGGGGTTGAACGTGCCGGCCAATGCCTTTCCGATTTCGATTCCGCAGATTCCGCCCAGGACATCGCAATGAAACTGACCATCAAATACTTTGCGAGCATTCGCGAACAACTGCATACCGACGAAGAAGTCGTCGAGATCGATGCGCATGAAGTCACCGTCGACGCGCTGCGCGGCACGCTCGCCGCGCGCGATGCGCGTAGTGCAGAAGCGCTGCGGATGGACCGCCCGGTGCGGGCGGCCGTGAATCTGGAAATGGTGACCGGCGGGTTCGTCGTGCGGGAAGATAGCGAGGTGGCATTCTTTCCGCCGGTGACGGGCGGGTGATCCGTTTGCATCGGTCGGCGATCGGCGGATCGGCAGGTCGTAGCCGCTCGATGCGCAACAGATCGCTAGTAGAGTCCGCGCAGAAAGTCCGGAACCGGATGGTCGATCGAAGCGAGATAACCCGCCATCGCGCCGGCCACTTTCCGCACGGCCGGACGCGCGGTCATCCGTTCGCGCCACACAAGCAGGTTCGGCATTTCCGCCGTCATCGGCGCGCCCTTGCGTGCGCCGAACAACTGCGCCATGTAGAACGCGATGTCCGCGTAGGAATAGGTTTCCGCCAGGAACTCCCGGTCCGCCAGCACGTGCTCCATGCGGCGGTAGTATTGCCGCGCTTCGTCGCGCGCGGCCTGCGCCGCGGGATGATCCGGCGTCGCTTCGAGGCCCATCAGCCGGATGATGTGCGGGAAATAGATCTCGTCGCTGCAGTGCTCCAGTTGACGCGCAACGGCGCGTGCCTTCGGCTGCGCCGGCCATAACGCGGGATCGGGCTTCAGGTCCTCGAAATACTCGAAGATCTGCGTGGAATCGAAAATCTCCAGTTCACCGTCCATCAGCACCGGCACCTGACGCTTCGGGTTGACGCGCAGGACGTCCGGATGCTTCGGCTCGTAGCCGCGCTGCTGGCTGAACGGCACCAGCACGCGCTCGAAGGCGATGCCCTTCTCGTACGCCGCGATCTCGACCTTGGCGCCGAACATGCTCAGCGGACCGGTAATGATTTTCATCTGTCGCTTCTCCATGGGATTTCGCATCGTGACGTTCACGGCGACGCTTCCTGCTGGTCGGTAAAAACGCGCTCGACGCCTGTTTGCGCGAGCCGAGCGCGAATGGGTTCGATAATAGGTGCGATAACATGACATCTAGTGTCATATATTTTCGGATGAGGTGCCGCAGATGAAAGCCAGCCGCCTGTTGTCGATCATGATGATGTTGCAGGCACGCGGCCGCATGACCGCGCCGGCGCTGGCTGCCGCGCTGGAGGTGTCCGAGCGGACGATCCTGCGCGATATCGATCAGTTGTCGACGGCCGGCGTGCCGATCTGGGGCGATCGCGGACGCAATGGCGGCTTTCAGTTGCGGGATGGCTGGCGCACCGATCTCACCGGGCTCACCGAGCAGGAAGCGCACGCGCTGATCCTCGCGGGTTTGCCGGGGCCGGCGGGAGAACTCGGGCTGGACGGGATCGCCACATCCGCCCGATTGAAGATGATCGCCAGCCTGCCGCCGGACTCGCGCGAACATGCGGATCGCGTCGCCAGCCGATTGCACGTCGATACCGTCGATTGGTATCGGGCGCAGGAAACGCCGGCGTTTCTGCGCGAAGTGGCCGATGCGGTGTGGAATTCGCACCGGATCGACGTGATGTACGAAAGCTGGCGTGGTGTGTCGCGTCGCGAACTCGATCCGCTCGGGCTGGTGCTCAAGGGTGGCGCGTGGTACGTGGTGGCGAAGATTGCGGGCAAGCGCGATCCGCTGACTTTTCGGCTTGCGAATATCCGGGAACTCGGCACGTCGCGCCGGCGGTTCAAGCGGCCCGCGCGGTTCGATCTGGCGCAGCACTGGCGCGATGCGATGAGCCGGTATGAGGCGGAGCTTTATCGGTTGACCGCGCATGTCGCGGTGTCGGCGCGCGGGGAAAACTGGCTGGTCAATGCGCGCGTCAAGGTCATGCCGGTTTTGGAGCATGCGGATAGCGCTGCGGTGCCGTCCGGGTGGAAAGCGCTCTTGATGCCGATCGAATCGATCGAGCATGGTGCGCGCAAGCTGCTGGGGTTTGGGGCGGAGGTGAAAGTGCTGGGGCCGTCGGAGCTCATTGACAAGCTCACGCAAGAGGTTGCGGCGGTGACGGGACTGTACGGGCGCAACGCGTAGCCCGGACAAGATGACCGGCGGACACGCGGCAACGCAAGTCCTCGCGCGAGAAAAATACGTGAGCTGCAAGGATGAAGGACGTATCTGCCGAATCGAAGCACCGGTGCCTGTCGATAGAGGTTGGCCGCGTACTTGTGATGCCCAAGCCGACCAGGCCACCTCTGCCGAACAAGTGATAATCATCGAAAGGCCTCCTGGCCGCCCCATGAAAGGGGGCCGCCGGCCTCGCGCATGACGCTGTTATCTCCTGCGCGCGCCTACCGTTCATCGTAAGCGTCGCGTCGGGCTAGACAGCGGCAAAGGCTGGCGGCCAAAATCAGCTATCGTCGCAAAACCGGCCGATCGGCGCAGGGCCGGCTGAAATCTGCACGAAATTTTTTGCCACCGACGCCGCCTCGCACCAACCACGCGCACCGGCCAACTACAATCAACCATGAATTCCGGCATCGTCTACGCCTTTTCCGCGTTCGTCATCTGGGGACTCTTTCCCGTCTACTTCAAGACGCTCCACCAGATTCCCGCGCTCGAAATACTCGCCCACCGCATGGCATGGTCGCTCGTGTTCATCCTCGCCGTGCTCGTCGCGCGCCACCACTGGGCGTGGCTGCGCCCCGCGCTGCGCGACAGGCGCCTGATCGCACGCTTCGCCGCGAGTGCCATGCTGCTCTCGGCCAACTGGGGCATCTACATCTGGGCCGTGAACGCGGGGCATATCGTCGAGGCGAGCCTCGGCTACTTCATCAATCCGCTGATCAACGTGTTGTTCGGTTTCGTCTTCCTGCACGAGCGGATGCGCGTGCTGCAATGGTGCGCGGTGGCGCTTGCGGCGCTCGGCGTGGCCTGGCTCACCTGGCAAAACGGTGCCCCGCCGTGGATCAGCCTCGCGCTCGCGCTGACGTTCGGCGGCTATGGCCTCTTGCGCAAGACTGCAAAGCTCGGCGCGCTCGAGGGCCTCGCGCTCGAAACGGTGCTGTTATTTCCCGTGGCGATCGTCTATCTGATGATGATCGGCATGGCCGGTGCGAGCCATTTCACCCATGCGTCGCTCGGTCTGCAACTGCTGCTGGCTGCCGCCGGGCCTATCACGGCCGTGCCACTGCTACTCTTCGCGGCTGCTGCGCGACGCATCCCGCTCTCGACGCTCGGCCTGATCCAGTACGTGACGCCCACGCTCCAGCTCCTCACCGGCGTGCTGATCTACGGCGAGCCGTTCGGGTCGGTGCGCGCGATCGGCTACGGCGCAATCTGGGTCGCGCTCGCGCTCTACTCGTTCGAAGGGCTGCGCCGTACGCTGGCAGAGGCGCGGCAGGCGCGCAGGGGAGCTTGAAGTGGAGGCTGGTAGCGGCTGTGTCGAAACCCGGGTGACCGCCTAACCTGTTGGGGGCGGCCCCGCAAGCGCGAACGAAGCGCCGGAACGACCTTTTCATTGGCCTTTGCACAGCCTGTTGACGCACCTCGTAAAGATCGCTAACGACCGGGACCCGGTGTTTGGCGTTCAATCCTGGTCGAGTCTCATCAGCTACTGAATCGGTCAGCACGGAACGGGAAAGGGTCCGCGACGGGTTCGGCCCCAACCATCATCTCGGCGAGCAAGCGCCCAGTGACGGGCCCAAGGGTCAATCCATGATGCGCGTGTCCAAAGGCAAACCATAGGTCCTTGTGTCGCTTCGCGGGCCCAATGATCGGCATCATGTCCGGCGTGCAGGGGCGACGGCCGAGCCAGGGTTGTTCATCGAGCCGCTTGCCAAGCGGAAATGTCTCACGTGCAATCGGTTCGATTGCTTCGAGTTGCACGGGCGTGGCGGGCGCATCGCGGTACCCCAGCTCTGCACCTGTCGTGAGACGAATGCCGCGCGCCATCGGTGTCATCATGTAGCCGATTTCCGCATCGAGCACCGGCTGATTTAGGTGCGCCCCTTCCTGCGCCGCGTAGTGCATGTGATAACCCCGCTTGACGGCAAGCGGCAGCCGATATCCCAAGCGTGAAGTGACCACATCCGACCACGGACCGAGTGCGATCACAGCCGAGTGCGCATCGATGCGGCCCGCCTCCGTTGAGACGCTCCATCCTGGCTCGAGCGTCGTCGCATCGCCGATGAAGATGCGACCGCCCAGCTTCTCGAAGTAGCGTGCGTATGCCGTGACGAGCGCATTCGGGTCGCTCACGGAATCGGCATCCGTGTAGCGCAATGCGCCGATCAGCGCGTGACTCAGCGACGGCTCGTCGCGTTGCAATTGTGCGGCATCAAGCGCGTCGAACCCGACGCCATATTGCGTCCTCCATTGTTCCGCGACGCGCATCTCGGCGTCGTGCTTGTGCGCGCTGCGAAACACCTTGAGCCAGCCGCCGGTGCGCAGCAATGCCTGCGCACCCGAAGCCTCGACCAACGCACGATGTTCGCTGACGCAGTGCTCGATCAGCGTCGAATACGCACGGGCGATGGCCGCATGACGGTCCGCTCGCGAGTGATGCCAGTACCGGTACAGAAAAGGCATCACCGATGGCATGGCGCGCGGATGATAGCGCACATCCGGCGAGCGGTTACGCGCGTACCGCGCGAGTGTGGCGACATCACGCGGAAGCGCATAGGGATACACGCCTTCGCGCTGGATCAGCCCTGCATTGCCGAGCGACGTCTCGTTTCCCGGCGCCTTGCGGTCGACGAGCGCGACGGACAATCCACGTTTTTGCAGATGCACGGCGATGGAAACACCCACCATGCCGCCACCGAGTACGAGCGTATCGAACTTCATTGCATTTCTCGTCAGGCGAGCGCGGTGACAGCCACCTCGACATCGAGACCGGGCCTCATCAGCAATGCCTGCACGCAGGCACGTGTCGGTGCATGGCCCGACGGAACCCACGCTTCCCAAGCCGCATTGAATTCGTCGAAGTGCTTCGGGTCGCTAAGCCAAATATTCGCTGAAATGAGGCGCGTCTTGTCGATGCTTGCCGCTGCAAGCAGTGCATCGATGCGAGTCAATACTTCCGTCGTCTGCGCGGTGATCGATGCGCCGGCTGTGTCTGGTATTTGTCCGGACAGGTAGACAACGCCATTGACAATCACCACTTGACTCATGCGTGCGTTGGTTTGCAGTCTTTTGATTTCGTTGGACATGACGGGCTCTCGAGTGTTAAACGGACGACATGCCGGACTGATCCGGGCTCGTCGAAGTGAGGATTGGCGGCGCGGTGACGATCGACTTCAGCGCCGGGTTCGGTTGCGTGAGCTTCGAGAGATCGGGGCGTGGTCTGCGCATGATCGGATCGTTGTCGAATGCGCGTTCCATCGCGCGCGCAACGGACAGCGTTTTCAGATCGCCGTGAAACGGGCCGACGATCTGCAAGCCGAATGGCATGTCCGCATGATCGACGCCGCACGGCAGCGAGATCGCCGGATGTGTCGTGAGCGTCACGACGTAAGTCAGCGCGAGCCATCGATAGTAATTTTCCTGCGCGCGGCCGTTGATTTGCGCCGCATACAACTCGCGCCAAGGGAACGGCGATACGGGCGTGGTCGGCGACACAATCACATCGTAACGTTCGAATGCGGACTGGAAGCGCCTGAAGATACGCGTCTGCTCGGCTTGCGCCCATGCGCTGTCGGCGAGTGTCATCGACGCACCCATTTCATAGTTCGCGCGCGTGTTTGGCCCGAGTGCGCCGGGGTCGCGCGCGTAGGCATCGCGCAGTCCGGCGACGAAGCTTTCCGCGCGAATCACATCGAACGCGCGATGCGCATCGCCGAGGTCGAAGCTGACCGGCTCGCACGTATGGACCATCTCGCCGAGCGCGGCCATGCGCGAGCGGAACACGGCACGAATGTCGTCATCGACATCGCACGCGCCGAAGTCCTCCGTATAACCGACACGCAGCGTGGCCAGATCGAACTCGGGCAAGGTCGTGAAGCGCATTGCGTCGACTTCGTAGCTGAGCGGATCGCCCGATGAGAGACCGGCCGTCGCAGCAAGCTGCAAGGCTGTTTCTTCGACGTCGCGGCCCATCGGACCGACGACAGAAATCGGCGTCCATCCGAGCAGCCGCCGCGAGTTCGGCACGAGTCCGGCAGAGGGCCTGAACCCGACCACGCCGCATTTCGATGCGGGAATCCGTAGCGAGCCGCCTGTGTCCGAGCCGCTGCAGACCGGCAGCATGTCGCACGCGAGCGCAGCTGCCGAGCCGCCGGAGGAGCCGCCCGCGTTCAGTTCCGGATTGAACGGATTGCCCGTTGCGCCCCACACGGGGTTGCGCGTGTTGGCGCCGGCGCCGAGTTCGGGCACGTTCGTCTTGCCGACGAGAATCGCGCCCGCCGCGCGCAATCGTTCGACCAGCACCACGTCGCGCGACGGCACGTGGCCGCGCGACATCGGCGAGCCATACGTGGTAAGCAGATTCGCCGTATCTTCGAGATCCTTCACGCCGAGCGGCAAGCCGTGCAGCAGTCCAAGCGGCTCGCCGGCGAGCACCTTGCGTTCGGCGGCCTTCGCGGCTTCGCGCGCGGCGTCGTAACAGGTCGCCGTGATGGCATTCACGGCAGGGTTGATGGCTTCGATGCGATCGATGCACGCATCGAGCAGCTCGACGGGCGAAATCTCTTTCGCACCGATCATGCGCCGCAGCTCGACTGCATTGCGGCTCACGAGGTCGTCAGTATCGGACATGTGCTTTCGTGGATGCAAAGTGGATTCAGTTGAGGGCTTCGCCCGTGCGGTCGCGCAACCAGATCACTGGCACGAGCGAGATCGCGCAGGCCGCTGCGACGTACCATGCCGGCGCGAGCACATTGCCGGTGCGGACAACGAGCCAGCTCGCGATGAACGGCGAGAATCCGCCGAAGAACGAGGCGCTTACCACATAGGTCAGTGCGATGCCCGTCGCACGGACGTGCTTCGGAAAGAGTTCGGGGATCATCACGAGGACCGGCACGATCTGCCCGGCAACGAAGATCGAAAGGAACGCGGATACAGCGCACAACAGGCCCATCGATGGCGCAGCCGACAACCACGCGAACGCAGGATAGATGCTCAGAAGCAAGACCACGCGCGACACCACGAGCACGCGCTTGCGGCTGTAGCGGTCCGCGAGCTTTCCGGCGATGGGCGCGGCGGAGAACAGCACGAGCGAACTGACCAGGCCTGCGACGACCGATGCTGTCGATGAGAGATGCAGCGTGCGCACTGCATGGCTCGGCAGGAAGAACGCCGTGATGTACACCGAAACCGAGCCGCCGAGCTCCGCGAAAGTCCCGAGGATGGTCAGCTTGAGATGCGTGGTGAGCGCCGCCTTCAACGCGCCCGCTTTTGCATGCTTGCCACCCGACGATACATCGCTCAAGGTTTCTTCCAGACGCCGCCGGATCAGCATGCCGACGGGCGCTGCGACGATGCCCAGCACGAACGGAATGCGCCAGCCCCACGCAAGAACGGCCTCCTTCGGCAGCACCAGATTGACGAGCGTCGCGACCGCCGCGCCCATCGCGACGCCTAGCGCGGTAGCCGAGAAATTCCAGCTTGCGAAGAAGGCGCGGGTCGAATCCGATGCATATTCGACGAGTAGCGTCGTGCCCGGACCGAACTCGCCGCCCGCCGCGAAGCCCTGGATCAGTCGTGCGGCGAGCACGATGAACGGCGCGACCATGCCCGCGACCGCATAAGTCGGCGCGCAGGCGATCAGTGCGCAGCTGAGTGCCATCAACATGATAGTCAGCACCATCGCTTTCTTGCGTCCGGCACGATCCGCGTAAGCGCCAATGATGATCCCGCCCAGCGGCCTCACGACGAAGCCCACGCCGAAGACGCCGATCGACAGCAGGAACTGATTCACCGGCGACGCGGACGGGAAGAACAGTTGTCCGATCTGGATCGCGAAGAAGCTGTAAATCGTGAAGTCGTAGAACTCCAGCGCCGTACCCAGCGTCGTCGCGGCGATGACCTGGGTCTTCGAAAGACCTGCTTTTTCCAATGCAAGTGTTGACATGGCGATGGATCCTTCAGGATAGGGCTCGATGTGAGTTATCATATACGAGAAAAATTTTATTCTCGTATACGACAAAACCCGCATACCCGATTCGAGCGTACCGGTCATGGCCAGATCCAATGGGCGACAGATGCCCACATCCGTCGAAGCTTCATCGCAGATTGATCACAAGGCGGTCGGCGCACGCCTGCGCGATGCGCGCAAGGCGCATGGACTGACGCTGATGGAGTTGTCGGCGCGCTCGGGCATCGCCGTATCGACGATCTCTAAGGCGGAGCGCGGCGACATCGCGCTGACCTATGACAAGTTTGCGGCGCTTGCCCACGCGCTGGAACTCGGCTTCGATGAGCTATTCGGGCGCGCGCAACGAGCGGCGGGCCATATCGTGCCGACCTTTACGGCGGCGGATCAGCAAATGGTCTACGACACGCCCAACTACGAGTACCACATGCTCGCAAATGAACTGACGGGTAAGCGCATGGTGCCGATGCGCGGACATGTGCGGGCGCGCAAGCTGTCCGATTTCCCGGACTACATTCGTCATAGCGGCGAGGAATTCGTATTCTTGCTGCAGGGTTCGCTCGAACTCAGATTCGAAACGGGCAAGGTGTTCGAACTGAAACCCGGTGACAGCCTGTATTTCGATAGTTCGGTCGGGCATGTGTATCTGAGTACCGGCAAGCAGCCCGCGGAAGTGTTGGTGTGCTGCGTGGACACGGATGCGCATCGGCCGGCTGACGCGATGTGATCACGCGTCGAGTTGCGCTGAGGCGAGCGGAGGCTGAACGCGATCCCCACGACGAATCTGCCCGTCGACCGCTCGCGAAACAGGATTGCAGATGCGACCACGATCATCACGGATTCCGACGCCCGAATGAGGGTTGCTCCACTTGCTTCTGTACTGGCGAGGCCCGTGAGTCCCAGTAGACAGGCAAGGCCAGGTCTTAATTGGAAAATTCCGACTTTTTCACATAGCGGAATCGCGCATCGACAGCCTCGACGCCACGCCGGACGAAGTCCCACGCCATGAACGCCCTGCCGGCGTTCGACCTCTCCTCGTACCCACTTTCCTCCTGAATTGCCCATACAACCTTGCACGGCAAGGCTCCAGCACATCCCGTCGAATCGACCCAGCAAGAAAATCCATCCACCTCGCCACCAACTCTTATATAAGACATAAGACATTTGACGCCTGAATATATTGCGATTAGAATCCCGTCCAAGCAATGAAGCAGTCTCCGGAACAGCAGCCTCGGCGTGCCTGGAAAGCCCTTCCCCTGAAACGCAATCTCAGCAGGTCCCCCCATGCTTGAAAACTTTCGTGCTCACGTGGCCGCCCGCGCCGCGCTTGGTATTCCCCCCCTGCCGCTGACCGCTCAGCAAACCGCCGAACTGGTGGAACTGCTGGCGAACCCGCCCGCAGGCGAAGAGCAGACGCTGCTCGACCTGATCACCCACCGCGTCCCCGCCGGCGTCGACGAAGCCGCACGCGTGAAAGCCGGCTTCCTGGCCGCCGTCGCGAAGGGCGAGACGGCCTGCCCGCTGATCTCGCGCGAGCGCGCGACCGAACTGCTCGGCACGATGCTCGGCGGCTACAACATCCAGCCGCTGATCGAGCTGCTGTCCGACGAAGCCGTCGCGGCCGTCGCCGCCGACGCGCTGAAGAAAACCCTGCTGATGTTCGACCAGTTCCATGACGTGAAGGAACTCGCCGACAAGGGCAACGCGCACGCGAAGGCCGTGCTGCAGAGCTGGGCCGACGCCGAATGGTTCACGAGCCGTCCGGAAGTGCCGGAAAGCCTGACCATCACCGTGTTCAAGGTCACGGGCGAAACCAACACCGACGACCTGTCGCCGGCGCCGGACGCCACCACCCGCCCGGACATCCCGATGCACGCGCTCGCGATGCTGAAAAACGCGCGCCCGGGCATCACGCCGGAAGAAGACGGCAAGCGCGGCCCGGTCAAGTTCATCGAATCGCTGAAGGAAAAGGGTCACCTGGTCGCCTACGTGGGTGACGTGGTCGGCACCGGCTCCTCGCGCAAGTCGGCTACCAACTCGGTGCTGTGGTTCACGGGTGAAGACATCCCGTTCGTCCCGAACAAGCGCTTCGGCGGCGTGTGCCTCGGCGGCAAGATCGCCCCGATCTTCTACAACACGATGGAAGATGCCGGCGCGCTGCCGATCGAACTCGACGTGTCGCAGATGGAAATGGGCGACGTGGTCGAACTGCGCCCGTACGAAGGCAAGGCGCTGAAGGACGGCAACGTGATCGCCGAATTCCAGGTCAAGTCCGACGTGCTGTTCGACGAAGTGCGCGCCGGCGGCCGCATTCCGCTGATCATCGGCCGCGGCCTGACCGCGAAGGCGCGTGAAGCGCTGGGCCTCGCACCGTCGACGCTGTTCCGCCTGCCGCACCAGCCGGCCGACAGCGGCAAGGGCTTCTCGCTCGCACAGAAGATGGTCGGCCGCGCATGCGGTCTGCCGGAAGGCCAGGGCGTGCGTCCGGGCACGTACTGCGAACCGAAGATGACCTCGGTCGGCTCGCAGGACACCACGGGCCCGATGACCCGCGACGAACTGAAGGATCTGGCATGCCTCGGCTTCTCGGCCGATCTCGTGATGCAGTCGTTCTGCCACACGGCCGCTTATCCGAAGCCGGTCGACGTGAAGACGCACCAGACGCTGCCGAACTTCATCAGCACGCGTGGCGGCATCGCGCTGCGCCCGGGCGACGGCGTGATCCACTCGTGGCTGAACCGCATGCTGCTGCCCGACACCGTCGGCACCGGCGGCGACTCGCACACGCGCTTCCCGATCGGTATCAGCTTCCCGGCAGGCTCGGGCCTGGTCGCGTTCGCGGCCGCCACCGGCACGATGCCGCTCGACATGCCGGAATCGGTGCTGGTCCGCTTCAAGGGCAAGATGCAGCCGGGCGTCACGCTGCGTGACCTGGTCAACGCGATTCCGCTGTACGCGATCAAGCAAGGCATGCTGACGGTCGCCAAGCAAGGCAAGAAGAACATCTTCTCGGGCCGCATTCTCGAAATCGAAGGCCTGCCCGACCTGAAGGTCGAGCAAGCGTTCGAGCTGTCGGATGCGTCGGCCGAGCGTTCGGCAGCCGGTTGCACGGTGCACCTGAACAAGGAACCGATCATCGAGTACCTGAACAGCAACGTCACGCTGCTGAAGTGGATGATCGCGCAGGGCTACCAGGATCCGCGCAGCCTGCAGCGCCGTATCGCGGCGATGGAGCAGTGGCTGGCCGACCCGCAACTGCTGTCGCCGGATGCCGACGCCGAATACGCGGCCGTCATCGAGATCGACCTGGCCGACATCCACGAGCCGATCGTTGCATGCCCGAACGACCCGGACGACGTGAAGACGCTGTCCGACGTCGCAGGCGCGACGATCGACGAAGTGTTCATCGGCTCGTGCATGACCAACATCGGTCACTTCCGTGCCGCGTCGAAGCTGCTGGAAGGCAAGCGCGACATTCCGGTCAAGTTGTGGGTCGCCCCGCCGACCAAGATGGACCAGAAGCAGCTGACGGAAGAAGGTCACTACGGCGTGTTCGGCACGGCCGGCGCGCGCACGGAAATGCCGGGCTGCTCGCTGTGCATGGGCAACCAGGCACAGGTGCGCGAAGGCGCGACGGTGATGTCGACGTCGACCCGCAACTTCCCGAACCGCCTGGGCAAGAACACGAACGTGTACCTCGGCTCGGCGGAACTGGCAGCGATCTGCTCGCGTCTGGGCAAGATCCCGACCAAGGAAGAGTACATGGCCGACATGGGCGTGCTCAATGCGAACGGCGACAAGATCTACCAGTACATGAACTTCGACCAGATCGAAGACTTCAAGGAAGTCGCCGACACCGTGCAGATCTAAGCATGCGGTCGAGCTGCGTCGGGCGGTGCCCGTCGTAGCGACACGCGATGGCGCCGCGGGCTGAATGCCTGCGGCGCCATTTTTTTTGGACGTCACCGGCCCATCACCGGCCTTCGCGTCACCGCATGCACGATGCCGCGAGCTTCCCGACCGCGATCACCGCCTGCTCGATCTCCGGCGACCACGGGCTGCTGTAGTTCAGCCGGATGAAGTTCCGGTAGTTGTCGGTGATCGAGAACATGTAGCCGGGGCCGATCGTGATCCCCTGCTCCAGCGCGAGCTGGTACAGCCGCATCGCATCGACCTGTGCCGGCAACTCGACCCACAATACGTACCCGCCCGCCGGGCTCGAAATGCGCGTGCCTTCCGGGAAAAACCGCGCCACCATTGCACGCATCAGGTTCGCCTGCTGCGCATACGCCTTGCGCAGGCGCCGCAGGTGATGCTCGTAGCCGTCGCGCTCGAGAAACTCGGCGATCGCGAGCTGCGGCAGCGACGGCGTCGCCAGCGTGTTCAGGAACTTCAGCTTCTCGACCTGATCGCGATACCGCCCCGGCAATGCCCAGCCGATCCGGTAGGCCGCCGTCAGGCTCTTCGAGAACGATGCGCAATGCAGCACGATCCCGTTGTGGTCGTAGAACTTCAGCGTGCTCGGATGCGACTCGCCGAAATACAGTTCGTTATACACACCGTTCTCGATGATCGGCATGTCGACGCGGGTTGCGAATTCAACCAGTTCGCGCTTGCGCTCGTCCGGCATCTGGAAGCCGAGCGGGTTCTGGAAATTCGGCATCACCATGCATGCGGCGATCGGCTGCGATTTTGCAATCGCCGCCAGCGCCGCGATGTCGATGCCGTATTCCGGATGCGTCGCGACCTCGATCGCCTTCATCCCCATCCGCTCGATCGCGTGCAGCATCGCGTAGAACGTCGGCGATTCCACCGCGATCGTGTCGCCCGGTTTCGCGACCGCCTGCAAACAAAGATTGATCGCCTCCGTCGCGCCGACCGTCACGATGATCTCGTTCGGATCGACCGACATCCCGTTTTCCAGGTAGCGTCGCGCGATCTGCCGAATCAGCCGCGGATGGCCCGGCGGCAGCCCGTCCGTCACCCCCCACAGCGACTTGTCGCGGCCGGCCGCATACGCGTAGCGGTTCAGCTTCTCGAACGGAAACAGGCTCGGGTCCGGATACGGCGAACCGAGCGGCACCGCGTCGTCGGTGCCGATCGAGCGCAGCGTCGACAGCACGAGCCGGCTCATGTCGACCGACGACGAGATCGCGATCGGCTTCGACGGCCGCAGCTCGCGCACCGGTGCGTGGTTGTCGTCGCGACGCAGGTTCACGAAGTAGCCCGACTGCGGACGGCTTTCCAGCAGCCCGCGACTTTCGAGCAGCAGGTACGCATGCAGCACGGTCGTGATGCTGATCCGGTGCTGCTGGCTCGCCTGCCGCACCGACGGAATCCGGTCGCCATGCCGGTACACGCCCTGGCGAATCAGGCGCTCGATGTCGTCCGCAAGTTTTTCGTAGAGCTTCATCGCGCGCTCCCCGCCGGCCTGCGCATGCGCGCGGCCGTGCCGTGCGCGTCCGATACGCGCGTGTGCCGCCCGCCGACCGGGCTGTCGTTCTGCCTGATTGCTCCCTCCGGTTTTGCCTTTTCCATCGCAGTGGCTCGCTTTTAAAAATGCGCCGAGAGGCCCGTGACGTCTGGGCCCGCGACACTGTGCACTTGATGATGGAATCTTAAGAGCAGAACAGTTGGCGAAGAGTACACACATCGAATACGCACACAAGAGTACAGTTTGGCGCGAATTCGTCATTCAGGGCCAACTGTACGTCTTATGAATCGTCAGGGTGAGCGGCGATCGGAGGCGAGACCGCGTGATTGCGCGGCTCTGGTCGGCACCATACGCGCCGTGCCACAGGAATGGGCCGCGGCGGACCGATCTGCGCTGCCATGAAAATGGCGCCAGAACGGCGCGGCAGCCCGTACCGGTGCCTGCGAATCTTGAGGGGGTCAGAGCCGGACGAGGTGCGGCCCGTCCGGTGAGGACGAAGCGCTCGGATTGTTCGCCGGCGCTCGGTGTGAGAATCAACGCCGGCCGGCCCGATACGGGCAGCAAGCCGGTAGTCGACACCGCTGCGCGGGGGTGTGGTGGTTGCCTTACGACGACGCGCTGCTGCGGCGGATCGTCGACATCATCGCGGGTTTGCTCGATCGAGCGGAAAACGTCAGATCGAACCGAACAGCGCGCGCGGCCGGTCCTTCAGCGTGCCGGCCAGAATCCGCAGCCCGTTGACGAGTTCGTCGCGCGTCGCCGGGCACGCGAGGTTGATGCGCACGCCGTGCTCGATTTCCGCGCGATCGACCGCGAACGTCGACGACGGCATCACGATCACGCCGCGCGCCTTCGCGTTCGCGGCGAAGTCGTCGGCACGCCACGGCGGCGGCAGCCGCAGCCACACGAACATGCACGCGGGGTCCGACTTCAGATGGCCGGCCGGCAGCAGTTCCCGCGCAAGATCGACGCGCGCGCGGATTTCCGCCAACTGCGCGCTCATGATCCGCTCGGCGGTGCCGTTCTCGATCCACACCGTCGCGATCAGCATCGACGTCGGCGCGGGCATCCACGCCGTCGTGCGCACCGCTTCCGCACACAGCGCGACGCTGTCGCGCGGGCAGCTCAGGTAGCCGAGGCGCAGCCCCGGCGCGAGAATCTTCGACGTCGCGCCGATATGGAACGTCAGCTCGGGACACAAGCCGGCAATCGCCGGCAGCCGGTCGCGCACGAGCGGCCCGTACACATCGTCCTCGATGATCGTCACGTGATGGCGGCGCGCGACGTCGACGAGCGCCATCCGGCGCGCGAGGCTCATCGTCGTCACGGTCGGGTTCTGCAGGTTCGGCACGACGAAGATCGCCTTGACGGGCATGCGCTGGCAGATCCGGTCGATCTCGTCGGGCAGCAGGCCGTCGTCGTCGGCCGGCGCGCTGACGATCTCGAACTGGAACACCGGCGCGAGCGCCTTCAGGCCGTAATACGTGAGCCGGTCGGCGACGATCACGCCGTCGGTGCCGATCAGGCTGTTCAGCACCGCGTAGAGCCCGTGCTGCGCGCCGCTCGTGACGACCACCTGGTCGGGCGACGGCGTGAAGCCGGGCGCGGCAAGCCATTGCGCGCCCGCCGCACGCGCCCAGTCGGGGCCCTGCGGCGGCTGGTATTCCTGCAGCGACGCGAAACGCGGATCGCCCGGCAGTTCGCCGAACGTCTGCGCGAGGCTCGCGAGGAACTCGCCGGTCGCCGGCCGGTTCACCGTCAGGTCGATCACGCCGTTGCCCGCCGCGAGCGACGCACGGGCCGGCTCGATGCTCGGCATCGCGCCGCCGGTGACGAGCGACCCGCGCCGCTTGCTGCCGATCACGAGGCCGCGCAATTGCAGCTCCTTGTACGCACGCGACACGGTCGACACGTTGATGCCGAGCTCGGTCGCGAGCTGGCGTTGCGGCGGCAGGCGGCTGCCCGGCGGGTACATGCCGTTGCGGATTTCCGCCTCGATCGAGCTCGATACCTCGACATAGGTCGGCCGCTTCGCCTGCGTCGGCGCACTGCCGTCGCGCTCTCCGGAAAGTTTGTCTGCTGCCATGTATCGCCTGTGCCCACACAAAGAGCGTTTGTCTGCCATCTAAACCTGTCTCGCGATTGTATATGACATCCCCGCCCGGTCAACCGTCTGCCGAAAAGTCTATTGAATCAGCGCACTGGAATCGGGTAAACGCTAGCGCCACACAATCGATTTTTGATTGCACACAAAAAATTACTGTGTGATTCTTAATCCCATCTTTGTGTGAATCAGGTGTGCCGGAGGAGAAGCGTCATGGCGAACATCGCCATCGTGGGTGCAGGCTTCATCGGGCTCGGCGCGGCGGCATGGCTGCAGCGCGACGGGCATCGCGTCACGCTGTTCGACCCGGCCGGCGTCGGCCACGGCGCGTCGTTCGGCAACGCCGCGACGTTCGCGCCGTATGGCTGCGTGCCCGTCAACGGCCCGTCCGTGTTCCGCGACATGCCGCACTTCCTGTTCGCCGCCGACAGCCCGCTGCGCATCCGCTGGCCGTATCTGCTGCGCGGCGCGCCGTGGCTCGTGCGGTTCCTCGCCGCGTCGACGCCCGCGCGTCACGCGCGCAGCGCCGGCGCGCTGGCCGCGCTGCTGTCGCGCGCCGCCGACGGCTATGCGCCGCTGCTCGCGACCACGCGGCTCGCGGCATTCGTGCGGCCGCGCGAATGCCTGTACCTATACGCCCGGCAGGCGTCGTTCGACGCCGCGCAGTCATCGCTGGCGCTGCGGCGCCGGCTCGGCGTGCCGTTCGAGACGCTCGACGCGGATGCGATCCGCCGGCTCGAGCCCGCACTCGCGCCGATCTTCACGCGCGGCGTGCTGTTCCACGGAAGCTGGCATTTCTCCGATCCGTGCGGGTTTCTCGGCGAATTGTTCGCGCACCTCGCCACCGGCGGCGCGACGCTCGAACGCGCGCAAGTCGAACGGATCGAGCTCGTCGGCGACGGCGTGACCCTGCATGCGGGCGGTGCGGCGCACAGCTTCGATCATGTGGTGATTGCGGCCGGCGCCCGCTCGCGCGCCTTCGCCGCCGCGTGCGGCGACGCCGTGCCGCTCGATACCGAGCGCGGCTACCACGTGCAGTTCGCCGCGCATGAACAGATCGTCACGCGACCGGTCGGCTGGGCCGAGCGCGGGTTCTACATGACGCCGCTCGACGAAGGATTGCGCGCGGCCGGCACGGTCGAACTCGGCGGCTTCGATGCCGGCATGAACCGCTCGCTGGTCGCGCTGCTCACGCGTTCCGCCCGCGAAGCGCTGCCCTCGCTCGGCACGCCGACGCGCAGCTGGCTCGGCTTTCGGCCGACGCTGCCCGACGGCGTGCCCGTGATCGGCCGCGCGCGGCGCAGCGAGCGCGTGATCCACGCATTCGGCCACCAGCATCTCGGCGTCACGCTCGCCGGCATCACCGGGCGGATCGTCGCCGATCTCGTCGCGCAGCGCGCACCGCCGCTCGACCTCGCTCCATACCGGGCCGCGCGATTCTGACGCGCGCCGCCATTTTCATCCCTGCAAGGAGGCATCATGAATCGTCGTAACTGGCTGGCATGGCTGGCCGTCTGCTCGATCGGCACGGTCGCTGCGTCCGCGCAGGCCGCGGACCCGGAAACCATCAAGATCGGCTTCGCCGGCCCGCTGACGGGGCCGGTCGCGCGCGTCGGCAAGGATCTGCAATACGGTGCGCAACTCGCGCTCGACGAGGAAAACGCGAAGCATCCGACCGTCGGCGGCAAACCCGTGCGCTTCGTGCTCGACGTGCAGGACGACCAGGCCGATCCGCGCATCGCGATCCAGGTCGCGCAGAAGCTCGTCGACGATGGCGTGGTCGGCGTGGTCGGCCACTACAACTCGGGCTGCAGCATTCCCGCGTCGGCCGTCTACAAGCAGGCGAACGTCGCGATGATCACGCCCGGCTCGACCAATCCGCAGCTGACGATGCAAGGCTTCAAGAACGTGTTCCGAACGATGGGGCACGACGGCGTCGGCGGCGTGGTCGCCGGACGCTTCGCGGTCGAGCAGTTGAAGGCGAAGCGGATCGGCATCATCGACGACCGCACCGCGTTCGGCCAGGGGCTCGCGGACGCATTCGAGAAGGGCGTGAAGGATGCGCACGGCAGCGTCGTCGACCGCGAATACACCAACGACAAGGCCGTCGATTTCCGCGGCATCCTGACGACGATGAAGAGCAACAACGTCGACCTGCTGTTCTTCGGCGGCCTCGACGAACAGGGCGCGATGCTCGTCAAGCAGATGCGCTCGCTCGGCATCCGCGCGCAGTTGTTCGGCGCCGGCGCGCTGAAAAGCAATGCGTTCCTGAAGATCGCCGGCAACGCGGGCGAAGGCACGCAGGATCTCGAACCGGGGCCGGCGCTCGACAAGCTGCCGTCCGCCATCGCGTTCGCGCAGCGCTACAAGGCGCGCTTCAACCAGGACGTCGAGCTGTATGCGCCGTTCGCGTACGACGCGGCGCTCGCGATGATTGCGGCAATCCACAAGGCCGATTCGGTCGACCGGAGCAAGGTCGTCGCGAGCCTGCCGGGCGTGTCGGTCACCGGTGTGACGGGGAAGATCTCGTTCGACGAGCGCGGCGACCTGATCAAGCCGCCCTACACGCTGTTCCGCGTCGAACAGGGGCAGTGGCACAGCATTCGCACGGTCGGCGGCGCGTCGAACTGATCGACGCCGAGCAGCAGGCAGCAGGCGGCGTCACCGCGCCGTCTGCTGCCGCTGCACCTCCTGCGCTTTCATCTGCAGATACGCGCCCCGCTCGACTTCGTGCAGTTGCTGAGGATACTGCTCGGTTGCGTCGAACCAGCGCGCGAGGCGCTGGTCGAGCGGTTTGTCGAGCGTCGCGAGATAGGTGTCGATCGCGAGGTAGTAGCGCATCGTGTTGCGTTCCAGCAATCCGCGCACGCCGCCGATGTATTGCGGCTGCGCTGCCGACGCGCCGCTGGCTGCCGTGAAGCCGACCTTGTCGCTGCCGACCGTCGCGAGGTAGGTCTTCATCGCCATGCGTCCTACCGCGCCGAAGCCGTACGAATACGTCAGGTGCAGGAACGTGCGCGATCCGCCCACCGGTACGGCTTCCAGCGCGATCCGGTAATCCTTCGTGCCCATCGGGCCGCTGTCGGCGGTCAGGTCGACCTGGAAGTAGTCGGGCGTCGCGGCGGCCACGCGGTAGCGGAACTGCACGCGATAGGTATCCGACAGCTTCTGCTCGATCTTGCGGCCGAGGTTCACGTCGAGCACCGGGCCGTTGCCGCCGGTCGATGCGTGACAGTACTTCGTGTTCAGGTGCAGGATCAGCACCGCGCACCAGTTCGCGGGGCCCTGCGCGGGGTCGTTGAGCTTGCCGTTCACGACGGAGAACGGATAGTCGACGACTGCGTAGATATCGCCCTTCAGCAAGGTGGACGCTTCGGACGATTCGAGGTACAGCGGGCGGTGGAACGGGTTGTTCTTCAACTGCTCGCCGAGGCTGTGATAGCGGTCGAGCAGCGCCGCCGCACCGTCCGCGCCGAACGACAGCGCGCTCCAGCCGACGCATAGCGCCGCGACGAGCGCGTGCCAGGCGCGGCGCGCGTATCGCGGGGCTTGCGGGTGTTCGGATGTCTCCATTCTTGTGCTCCAGCGAGGGGGCGCAGTATTGGCGCGCATGGTTCACAGAATACGCCGACCGCTATCGGCTCCGCTTCATCGGTACCGGCAATTGCGCAGCGGTGATCCGGATCAGCGTCGACAGCCATTCGCGGTCGTCCCAGCGGTCTCCTCCAATGACGAGATGCGGCTTCGCCGTCGGATACGGCGGACCTTCTTCGCACGCACCGAGAAACGCACGCCCGTCCGGGGTCGGCTTGACGAACAGTCGGTCGTCGCAAACCAGCGCGACCATTTTGCCGTCGCAGTAGATTCCATATTCGCCGAACATCTTGCGGGCCGATACCGTGCCCGCCGCAGCCATCTGCTCGACGATGAAATCAACGGTTCCCTGACTCGATGCCATCCACCTGCTCCGTGACCGAATAACCGTTCTGACCGTCACCGATGCGGTGTCGTTCCGTTCGATCCCCGCGCAACCGCTCGTGCGCTCGGCTCCGCGTGCGACTCATTTGTCAGCCGAAAACGCACTCGACATCTGCAGCGCCCGCTTCACGTCATCCCCGTGCAGATAAATCGACGTCGTCGAGATCGACGCATGCCGCAGGTTGTCGCGCACCGTCGTCAACTCGGCGCCGCGCGCGAGCGCATGCGTCGCGTGCGTATGGCGCATCCAGTGCGGGCTCGCCTGCCGCAGCTTCTGTGCGAGCGCCGGGTTGTCGTCATCGACGAGTGCGGCCGTCTGCACGAAGAACCGCTGCATCACCTTCCACAGCCGCACGCTCGTGATCCCGGCCGCGCCGTCTTCCGCGAGGCTCGGAATCAGCGGCGTATCCGGCCGCCAGCGCACCGGCGTCACCGGCAACCGCCGCGCGACCAGATGACGATCGAGCGCCGTGCGCGCGAGCGGCGGCAGCGCGACGCGCGCGGCCTTGCTGCCCTTGCCGATCACCTTCAGCCACGCGTCGCCGTGCGCGTCCGTGTCGATGTCGCCGAGCGTCGCGTCGACCAGCTCGCTCGCGCGCAGCCCGGTCGCATAGCCGAAATCGAGGATGAAGCGCAGCCGTTGCGCGGCGGCCGGCGTCCAGCCGGATTGCGGCGCGCCGGACGCCTTGTCCTTGCGAAACTCGAGCCCGTCCGCGATCGTGCGCACGAGCAGCCACTCGCCTTCGGTGAACGCATGCGACGTGTCGAGCGCATTCGCGCCGCGCGTGTCGCGCACCTTGACGCCCGCAAACGGATTCGCCAGCAGGTAGCGCTGCTCGATCAGCCAGCGGAACAGCGCGCCGAGGACCGACAGCGTGTACGCGGCCGAGCGCGCGGACAGCCCGCCGGAGAACGGCCGCCAGTCCGGCGCGCCGCGCGGCCGCACGGGGCCGACCCAGCGCTCATGCGGCGCCGGATGACGCAAAAACGCGCGATACGCGACCGCGTCCTCGGTCGTCAGCGACGACAGCGCGCGTCCGCGCTCGACGATCGCCCACAGGATCAGCCGCTCGGCCTCCTTCCGGTACGCGCGGCGCGTCGCGGCCGATTCGTGCAGCGACAGCCATGCGTGCACGGCCGCGTAATCGTTGTCCGCGTCGAGCGTGCTGGTCGCGCGCGGCGCGCGGAACGTGCCGGCCGACCCGTCGACCTCGTGCGGCAGCTTCAGCTGCTCCCACGGCACGATGCCGCTGCGCGGCGTCGCGGCGATCAGCGCGCGTGCCCGCTCGGTCAGCTCGGGGTGTGCGGAAAAGAACGCCTCGATATGCCGCGCGCTCGCCATACCGAGCCCCGCGATCGCGCGCCACCACTGACGCCGGCGCGGAATCCGCACGGTGAGGTCGGCCAGCGTCGCGATGCCGTGCGCGCGCAGCGCAACGACCGCGCGCGCCGGCAGCCACAGGCCGACGTCGTCGCTGATCTGCGGCACCGGCGCTCGCGCATGGCGCAGCAGGCCGATCGCATCGGTCGCCGCCTTCGCGATCTGCATGCGCTCGCTGCCGGGATGACCGAGCTGCTCGGCCAGATCCGGCCGCCCGGCCTGCCGTGCAACACGCACGAGGCGACGCCGAATCCCGCCGATCACGCCGCGCGCGGACCGCCCTTCGCCGAGACGATCGGGCAGATAGCGCTCGACCGCCTGGCGCACGGTCATGCCCGCGTACCACGCACGCAGCGCGGCCAATTCGTCGGCGTCGGGAAAGCCCGCGGGTGCGGGCGCGGAATCGGAGGAAGGCGATGAAGCGAGGCGCGGTGTCATGGGCGCCAGTTTGACAGAAGCGCGCGCGGCCGGATACGTCGCGCACGGCGTTCCGGGCGCGACGAGCGACGAAGCGCGACACCGGATCGTGCCGGCCTCGCGCCCACGCACCTCACCTCGATCGCAACGCGTCAGCCCGTCACAGGCGTGCGCCGCACCTCGGCCAGGTAGATGAGAATCAGCGACACCCACACGATCCCGTACAGGAACATGAAGCAGGTCGTGCGCACGCGCAGCAGGTCGAGCAGCACGCCGAACAGGATCGGCAGCAGGAAGCCGCCGAGGCCGCCCGCAAGCCCGACGATGCCCGTGACGACGCCCATGTTGTCCGGGAAATCGTCGGCGACGTACTTGAAGGTCGACGCCATCCCGAACGCGAACACCGCACCGAGCACGAAGGTCAGCGCGACGAAGCCGGCCACCGGCATCGCCAGGTTCAGCGACGCGGTGCCGTCGATCGTGTGGATCACGAAGTCGGTCGCCGGATACGACAGCAGGAACAGCGTGATCCACGCGATCCACAACCCCCACCACGTGACCGCGTGCGCGCCGAAGCGATCGGACAGCGCGCCGCCGAGCGCGCGCAGCACCGAGCCCGGCAGCGAGAAGCCGGCCGCGAACGCGGACGCCATCACGAGCGACATCCCGTATTCGCTCTTCAGGTACTGCGGAATCCACAGCGACAGCGCGGTGAAGCCGCCGAAGGTGATCGAGTAGTACTGGCAGAGCCGCCACACGCGCGGGTCGCGCAATACCTTGAACGCGTCGAGCATCGAGCCGCCCCGTTTGCCGGCGCCCGGATCGGGCGCGGACGCGAACCAGAAGATCACGGCCGTGACGAGCAGCGCGATCGCGTAGACGCGCGGCACGAAGCGCCAGCCGTACGCGGACAGCAGCAGCGGCGTGACGAACAGGTTCACTGCCGCGCCGCATGTGCCCGCGCCGAACACGCCCATCGCGAGCCCGCGCCGCTTCGGCGGGAAAAAGCGCGCGACATACGGCGTGCCGACCGCGAACGACGCACCGACGCAGCCGAGGAACAGCCCGATGAACAGGAACTGCCAGAGCTGCGTCGCGTAGCTGACGATGTAGACGGGAACCGCGCACACGACGAGCAGCACCGTCATCACGATGCGGCCGCCGAAGCGGTCGGTCCAGGTGCCGAGCGGCAAGCGCATCAGCGCGCCGGTCAGCACCGGCGTCGACGTGAGCAGGCCGAACTCGGTGCTGTTCAGGCCGAGGTCGGTGCGCAGTTGCACGCCGAGCACGCCGAACATCATCCACACGACGAAGCACACCATGAACGCGAGCGTGCTCGCGGCCAGCACCGACCATGCGCGCAGCGGGATGGCCTGCGCGTCCGCGGCCAGGCCGACGTTACCTTGTTGAGTTGCCATGAGCCAAACCTCGTTTCATTGGACCAGCGGCCCGTTCGCGCCGTCGAAGGTCACACCTTCGACGCGCGCGCCGCCCGCGAGTATCGCCACGTACTGCCGCATCGCCCGCTGCCGCACGCGTTCCGACAGGTACGCGGCGATCTGGCCGGCGGCTTCGTCGAACGGCACCGCGTCGCCCGGCACGCGGCGCTCGATGCGCACGATGTGAAAGCCGAAACGTGTATTGACGAGTTTCGGCAGCACGCCGAGCCCGTCCGACTCGAACAGCGCGGCCTCGAATTCCGGCACGGTGTCGCCGCGCAGCAGCTGCCCGAGGCTGCCGCCGACTTGCGCCGACGGGCAGTTCGACGATGCGCGCGCGAGCGCTTCGAACGTATCGGGCGCGGCGACCACGTCGGCGAGCGCGCGTTCCGCGCGCTGCCGCAGCGGCGCGAGCGGCACGCGGTCGGTCACCGCGAACAGCACGTGGCTCGCATAGACGATGTCGTTGCGGCGAAAGCGCGCCGGATGCTGCGCGTAGTAGCGCTCGCAATCGGCGCGATCCGGCTCGGGCACGTGCGTCAGTTCGCGCTCGAGCAACGCGTCGACCGCGGCATCGTCGAGCGGCGCGCCTTCGTCGATCAGCGCGAGCGACACCGCACGCTGCCGCAGCAGCTCGCGCACCGCGAGCGCGTGCCGCGCCGCATCGAGTGGATCGCGCGCATCGCCATGATGTTCGGCTTCGGCCGCGATGGCCGCGTCGTCGATCGCGACGCCGTTGATCGTCAGCGGCGCCGGCGCGACTTCGGAGAGAACGTCGTTCATGCGGCCTCCTCAGCGCTTGCGCACGAGCTGGTACGGGCGGATCAGGTACGCGACCGATGCGATGCCGCTCCAGATATGCACCATCCGCGTGAACGGCGACACGAGGAAGATCGTGAAGCCGAGCAGGATGTGCAGCCGGTACGTCAGCGGCACGCCGACCAGCAGGCTCGCGATGTCCGGCCGGAACGTGACGACGCCCTTCACGTAGTCGGTGAGCTGCTCGAACATCACGCCGTCCATGTGGCGCGTCGACAGCACGACGGTGCCGAGCCCGAGCGCGAGCTGCACCCACAGCATCAGCACGATCAGGATGTCGGACTTGCGGCTGTTCTTGCGGATGCGCGGGTCACCGAGGCGGCGCCAGATCAGGATCGTCAGCCCGATGATCGCCGCGACGCCGGCCGCACCGCCCGCGACCATCGCGACGAGCTGGTGCCCGGACGCCGACAGGAACGGCGACACGAGCCAGTGCGGCGCAAGAAAGCCGCCGAAGTGGCCGAGCACGACGACCAGCACGCCCCAGTGAAACAGGTTGCTGCCGAGCCGCAGCATCCCGTGGCGCAGCAGCTGCGACGAATCGCTTTTCCACGTGTATTGCTCGCGATCGAAGCGGATCAGGCTGCCGACCAGCAGCACCGCGAGGCAGATGTACGGGTAGATCCCGAACAGGAACTGATGCAAGTAAGCGTTCATGTCTTTCCCCAGTTGGGCCCGCGCTTACGCGCCGCGGGCCGGCCGCTTGTCGTGGAACCGCACCGTCTGCTCGGCCGGCGTCGTTGCGCCGACGAAGCGCACGGCTTCGTCCGCATACGACGCGTCGAGCGCGCGGTAGTCGTCGGCACTCGGCCGCTCGGCGGCCACGTCGTCGTCCGCGTCCGCCGGTGCGTCGACCGGCGCGACGCCGGCCATCGGCAGCAGCGCGCCGACGACGAAGCTGTAATGGCTGCCGCGCTGCGCGAGCTGGCCGGCCAGCGCGCGCAGGATCTCGCCGGTCTCGCCGAGCAGGTTGCGCGCATCGGGCGCCGGCAGCCGCGACAGGTATTCGAGGAACACGGGCAGGTAGTCGGGCAGCTCGCCCGGGTTCAGCGCCAGCCCATGCCGCTCGTACATCTGCAGCAGGTCGACCATCGCCTGCCCGCGGTCGCGCGATTCGCCGTGCACGTGTTCGAACAGGTGCAGCGACGTCGCGCGGCCGCGATCGAACAGCGCGACGTAGTTCTCCTGCAGCGTCAGCAGGTCGCGCTCGCGCACGTAGGCGAAGAACGTGTCGAGGCCCGCGCGCACCGCCTTCGGCACGCGCGCGCGTTCGCGCAGGTGGGCTTCGATCGAGTCGAGCACGTCGACGAGCGAATCGTCGGGATAGTCGAGCAGCGTCGCGAACGCCGCATAGGTCGGATCGGGTGCGGTACTCATCGGGACGCCTCGTGGATCGGAATGGTTTTCGCGCCCTTCTTCGGGCTGAACAGGCTGCCCTCGGAACGGCCGTCGGAACAGCCGTTGCCGAACGAGAAACCGCACGACGCACGCAGGTCGTACGCGTTCTCCGCATACTCGCGATGCGTCGTCGGGATCACGAAACGATCCTCGTAGTTCGCGATCGCGAGATAGCGGTACATCTCCTCGACCTGCGCGAGCGACAGCCCGACCTGGTCGAGCACGCCGCGCGCATCGATGCCGTCGACGTGACGCGCGCGCATGAACGCGCGCATCGCGAGCAACCGTTCGAGCGCGAGCTTCACGGGCGCCTCGTCGCCGGCCGTCAGCAGGTTCGCCAGGTAGCGCAGCGGAATGCGCAGCGATTCGACGTCCGGCAGGTAGCCGTTCATTCCGAGATCGCCGCTGTTCGCGGCCGCGTTGATCGGCGACAGCGGCGGCACATACCAGACCATCGGCAGCGTCCGGTATTCCGGATGCAGCGGAAACGCGATCTTCCAGTCGATCGCCATCTTGTAGGTCGGCGAGCGCCGCGCGGCGTCGATCCAGGCAGCCGGCACGCCATCGCGCTCGGCCTGCGCGATCACCGCCGGATCCTCGGGATCGAGGAACAGCGACAGCTGCGCTTCGTACAGGTCCTTCTCGTTCTCCGCGCTCGCGGCCTCGCTGATCCGGTCGGCGTCGTACAGCAGCACGCCGAGGTAGCGGATGCGGCCCACGCAGGTTTCCGAACACACGGTCGGCTGGCCGGCCTCGATGCGCGGATAGCAGAAGATGCACTTCTCCGCCTTGCCGCTCTGCCAGTTGTAGTAGATCTTCTTGTACGGGCATCCCGACACGCACATGCGCCAGCCGCGGCACTTGTCCTGGTCGATCAGCACGATGCCGTCTTCCTCGCGCTTGTAGATCGAGCCCGACGGGCACGACGCGACGCACGCCGGATTCAGGCAGTGCTCGCAGAGGCGCGGCAGGTACATCATGAAGGTGTTCTCGAACTGCCCGTAGATCTCCTTCTGCACCGACTCGAAGTTGTAGTCCTTCGCGCGCTTCTCGAACTCGCCGCCGAGGATTTCCTCCCAGTTCGGGCCCCACTCGATCTTCTCGAGACGCTGGCCGCTGATCAGCGAGCGCGGCCGCGCAACCGGCATCGCGCGCGTGTTGCCGGCTTCCTGCAAGTGCGCGTAGTCGAATGTGAACGGCTCGTAGTAATCGTCGATCTCGGGCAGGTGCGGGTTCGCGAAAATCTGCGCGAGCAGCCGCCACTTGCCGCCCAGGCGCGGCTCGATCCGGCCGTCCGCACGCCGCTGCCAGCCGCCGCGCCAGCGGTCCTGGTTCTCCCAGTCCTTCGGATAGCCGATGCCCGGCTTGGTCTCGACGTTGTTGAACCACGCGTATTCCATCCCTTCGCGGCTGGTCCACACGTTCTTGCAGGTCACCGAGCAGGTATGGCACCCGATGCACTTGTCGAGGTTCAGCACCATCGCGATCTGTGCACGTATTTTCATGACGTTTCTCCAGCGCGAACCGCGTGTTGCGTGGTGGGGTCGACCGCGGTTTCTTCTCCGTCGAGCCAGTCGATCTTGTTCATCTTCCGCACGATCAGGAACTCATCGCGATTCGAGCCGACCGTGCCGTAGTAGTTGAAGCCGTACGACAGCTGCGCATAGCCGCCGATCATGTGGGTCGGCTTCAGCGCGATGCGCGTGACCGAGTTGTGAATGCCGCCGCGCGTGCCGGTGATCTCGGAGCCCGGCGTGTTCACGATCTTCTCCTGCGCGTGGTACATCATCACCATCCCGGACGGGATCCGCTGGCTCACCACCGCCCGCGCGCACAACGCGCCGTTCGAGTTGTAGCACTCGATCCAGTCGTTATCGACCGCGCCGATCGCCTTCGCGTCGTCCTCCGACATCCACACGATCGGGCCGCCGCGCGACAGCGTCAGCATCAGCAGGTTGTCCGTGTACGTGCTGTGGATCCCCCACTTCTGGTGCGGCGTCAGGAAGTTCAGCACGCGCTCGGGATTGCCGTTCGAGCGCTTGCCGACCATGTGCGCGTAGCTGCCCGTGTCGATCGGCGGCTTGTACGCGCACAGCGATTCGCCGAACGCGCGCATCCACGGATGGTCCTGGTACAGCTGCTGACGGCCCGTGAGCGTGCGCCACGGCACCAGCTCGTGCACGTTCACGTAGCCGGCGTTGTACGACACGTGCTCGGACTCGATCCCGCTCCACGTCGGCGACGAGATGATCTTGCGCGGCTGCGCCTGGATGTCGCGGAAACGGATCTTCTCGTCCTCGCGCGCGACGGCCAGGTGCGTGTGATCGATACCGGTGATGCCGGACAGCGCCCGCCATGCCTTCACCGCGACTTCGCCGTTGGTCTCGGGCGCGAGCGCGAGGATCACCTCGGCCGCGTCGAGCGCGGTGTCGATGCGCGGGCGCCCTTGCGCGGCACCGTCGGCAACCGTGTAGTTGAGCTGGCCGAGCAGCTTGACTTCGTCCTTCGTATCCCAGCCGATGCCCTTGCCCGCGTTGCCGAGCTTGTCCATCAGCGGGCCGAGCGACGTGAAGCGCGCGTAGGTGTTGGGGTAGTCGCGCTCGACCGCGATTACGGCCGGCATCGTGCGGCCCGGCACCGGCTCGCAGTCGCCGCGCTTCCAGTCCTGCACGTCGAACGGCTGCGCGAGCTCTCCCGGCGTATCGTGCGCGATCGGCGCGAGCACAACGTCGCGTTCGACGCCGAGATGCCCGTCGCACAGCTCGGAGAAGCGCTTCGCGATCCCCTTGAAAATCTCCCAGTCGCTCTTCGATTCCCACGCGGGATCGACCGCCGCCGACAGCGGATGGATGAACGGGTGCATGTCGGACGTGTTCATGTCGTCCTTCTCGTACCACGTCGCGGTCGGCAGCACGACGTCCGAATACATGCAGGTGGTCGACATCCGGAAGTCGAGCGTGACGAGCAGGTCGAGCTTGCCGCGCGGCGCTTCGTCGTGCCACTTCACTTCCTCGGGGCGGGCGCCGCCCGTCGCGCCGAGATCGTCGCCCTGCACGCCGTTGGTCGTGCCGAGCAGGTGCTTCAGGAAATACTCGTGGCCCTTGCCCGACGAGCCGAGCAGGTTCGAGCGCCACACGAACAGGTTGCGCGGGAAGTTGCCGGATGCGTCCGGGTCCTCGCACGCCATCTGCAGCATGCCGGCCTTCAGCTGCCGCGCGACATCCACGCCGGCCTGCGCCGGATCGCCGAGGCTCGCGCCGACCTTCAGCGGGTTCACCGCGAGCTGCGGCGCGGACGGCAGCCAGCCCATCCGTTCCGCACGCACGTTGTAGTCGATCGGCGAGCCGTGAAATTGCGTCTTGTCCGCGAGCGGCGACAGCAGCGCGCTCGGGTCCATCGTGTCGTAGCGCCACTGGTCGGTGTGCGCGTAGAAGAACGACGTCGCATTCATGTGCCGCGGCGGACGGTTCCAGTCGAGCGCGAACGCGAGTGCGGTCCAGCCCGTTTGCGGACGCAGCTTCTCCTGGCCCACGTAATGCGACCAGCCGCCGCCCGGCTTGCCGACGCAGCCGCACATGATCAGCATGTTGATGATCGCGCGGTACGACATGTCCATGTGGAACCAGTGGTTGATCCCCGCGCCGATGATCACCATCGACTTGCCCTGGGTCTTGTGCGCGTTCTCCGCGAACTGCCGCGCGACCGAGATCACGTCCGCGCGCTTCACGCCGGTGATCGCTTCCTGCCACGCCGGCGTGTACGGCAGATCGTCGTCGTAGCTCGCGGCCACGTCGCGCCCGCCGAGCCCCTGGTCGAGCCCGTAGTTCGCGACGAACAGGTCGTAGACGGTCGCGACCAGCATCTCGCCGTCGCGCGTCGCGACGCGCCGCACGCCGATCCGGCGCGACAGCTCGGAACCGTGGCTCGTCGAGTTGAAGTGCGCGTGCGGCTGGTTGCCGAAGTACGGGAACAGCACGTCGACCACATCGTCGTGCCCGGCCGTGCAGGACAGCCGCGGCGACAGCGCCGCGCCCTTCGACGTCTCGCCGCGCAGGTTCCACTTGCCCTTGTCGCTCGATCCGTCCTTGGCCTGCTGTCCCCAGCGGAAGCCCACCGAACCGACCGGCACGACGAATTCGCCGGTCGCGTCGTCGATCACCACGGTCTTCCAGTCCGGATGCGCGGCCTCGTCGAGCGCATCGTCGAAGTCAGACGCGCGCACGAGGCGCTCGGGCACATAGCCGTCGCCGTGCGGCACCAGGCGCACGAGGCACGGCATGTCGGTGTAGCGCTTGCAGTAGTCGACGAAGTAGTCGCTCTTCCCGGCCAGGTGAAATTCCTTGAGGATCACGTGACCCATCGCGAGCGCGAGCGCCGCGTCGGTGCCCTGCTTCGGATGCAGCCACAGGTCGCCGAACTTCGCGCCTTCCGAGTAGTCGGGGAACACCGACACGACCTTGGTGCCGCGATAGCGCGCCTCGACGAGGAAGTGCGCGTCGGGCGTGCGGGTCTGCGGGACATTGGAGCCCCACATCATGATGAACGTCGAGTTGTACCAGTCGGCCGATTCCGGCACGTCGGTCTGCTCGCCCCAGGTCTGCGGCGACGCGGGCGGCAGGTCGCAGTACCAGTCGTAGAAGCTCAGGCACACGCCGCCGATCAGCGACAGGTAGCGCGAACCTGCCGCATACGACACCATCGACATCGCCGGGATCGGCGAGAAGCCGACCACGCGATCGGGGCCGTACTGCTCGACCGTGTAGACGTTTGCGGCCGCAACGATCTCGTTGACCTCGTCCCAGCTCGCGCGCACGAAGCCGCCGAGCCCGCGCCGGCTCTGGTACGAACGCCGCGCGTCGTCGTCCTCGACGATCGAGCGCCATGCATCGACGGGCGCGAGCGTGCGCCGGCGTTCGCGCCACAGCTTCACCAGCGCGCTGCGCACCATCGGATGCTTGAGACGGTTCGCGCTATACAGATACCAGGAGTACGACGCGCCGCGCGAGCAGCCGCGCGGCTCGTGGTTCGGCATGTCCGGGCGCGTGCGCGGATAGTCGGTCTGCTGGGTTTCCCACGTGACGATCCCGCCTTTCACGTAGACCTTCCACGAGCATGAACCCGTGCAGTTCACCCCGTGGGTCGAGCGGACGATCTTGTCGTGCTGCCAGCGCAGCCGATAGCCGTCTTCCCATTTTCGGTCCTCGTCGGTGACGGCGCCGTGTCCGTCGGAGAATGTTGGCCTTGTTGTGGAGAAATAACGCAATCTATCCAGGAAATGGCTCATGGGGATCTCGTTTTTCCGGTCTTTTGGCAGACCCTGATTATTTAAGGAGGTGAAATACCGGTTGTAAAGGACGATTGGATTTTGGCCGCTCCATCCTTCTCACCGTGGTCGAACCCATTGTCTGGCGAACCGACATATCACGGCTTGATACAAATCACGATATCGTTCATCCGTGCGCAACGCCCTTGAAATGGGGGCGGATTGCGCGGCGCCGTCTGTCATGCGGCTGGCGGGCAGTTTCGCTGCACCTGCCCATCCGCTTCCCCGTGGATCGGTCGGGTGCAATCCGCATCGAACGGCATTGAATGAACGGCGATCCCCATCGGGGAATCGCCGGCCCGCAGCACGCTGTTTATAAAAGACTGCGCAACGCATTCGATGGTTTACCGGCCGTCGGTCGATCACACCTTCACATATAAGAACCGCATTTTCGTGACATCACGCTTTTTCACCGCATGCATTGCCGCCGCCATCGGCTGCGTCGCGTACGCGCTGGACGTGCTGGACGTGCTGGACGTGCTGGACGTGCTGGACGCGCTGGACGTGGAACGCGCATACCTGTCGACCGCTCGATCGCGATCTTCGCGAAAGACGACGACCGCGACACGCATGAGGCGTGGGCGACCTGCCCTGACGCACAAGGGCGACGTACTGTGGAAGCCGGGCCGCCAGGATGAAGCGCGCTGCGTTCGCGCAGGCGCGGAGAATTCAGCCGACGAGCGTCGAGCTGGAGGAAACGTTGAAACGGCTGGACGTGCAGGCAAAGCCCGACGATGCGGGTGCGTCGGCGTCCGGCACGACCGGCACGTCACGCGCAACGCGTAACAGGCAACCGGCCCGCCACGCGCGGCGGGCAGCAATCACGGGACACCGCCGGGCGCCCGTACGCGCCGCGTCAAGAAGACAGGCGGCTTGCCCGCGTCAACCCTCGCCCTTCGGCCCCGGGTTGAGCATCACGACGAAACCGGCCACGCCGACGATCAACGCGATCGCGCCGCCGCGCAGCGCGACCGTGTCGTCGAACAGCAGCCCGGTCACGACAGCCATCATCCCGGCGAGCGACACGAACACGGCGATCGCCGCGACGACGATCCGGTACTGGCGACGTATCATCGCGTGCCGGCCGCGTCAGGCCGCCGCGGCGGAAGCCGACACGTCGGCGTCGCCGCCGCGAATCAGCAGCACCGGACACTTCGAGCCGCGCACGAAGCGCTCGGCAACACTTCCGAGCACCACGCGCCGGATCCCGCGCCGCCCGTGCGTGCCGACCACCGCAAGATCGATCGCGTGTTCCTTCACATAACGCTGCAGGCGTTCCGCGACGTCCTCGCCGATGCTCTCGGTTTCGACGAGCTCGCCCTCGCCTTTCGCGCCGGCTTGCGCGATCACCTGTTCGGCTTCACGCAGCACCTTGCGCCCTTCGTCGCGGATTTCCTCCATGAGCGCGTGCGGGTCGAAACGGCCCGCGTACGTGAACAGCACCGACTTGTCGACCACGTACACGACGCTGACGTGCGTGTCGCCCGCCTTCGCCACCTTCAACGCCTCGGCAAGCGCCTGTTTCGACGAAGCGCTGCCGTCGACGGCCACCATGATCTTCTTGTACATGCGAACCTCGCTGGGGTGAGTTGCCGCGCGCGGTAGCGCACGGCCATGTCCCATCATCGGCCGGCGGCCGGTTCGAAGGTTGACGGCGATCAAGATTCACCGAAAGCGCGCCGTGCGGCAAAGCGCCACGCGGAGAAACCGGGGTACCGGATGGGCGGCCGAGCCGTGCAATCGAGCGGCCATGCCGCCGAAGGCGCTATCATCAGATTTGCGACCTTCGTCCGGCCCCTTTTTTCCGGCTCACTTTCAACTCGCTCAACCGACATGACAACGACTACCGAACGCGTGGACGGCGCCGCCCAGCATCTCGTCGCCGCCCGCCATGCCGGCGTACCCGGCCCGCTGCTGCCCGACGCCTTCCGCCCAGAGAACGCCGACACCGCGCTCGCGATCCAGCATCGCGTCGCCGACCTGCTCGGCGAAACCATCGGCGGATGGAAATGCGCACTGCCGCCGCCCGACCGCGTGATCGTCGCGCCGATCTTCGCGTCGACGATCCGCGAAGCCGATGCGCCGTACCGCGTCGTCGGCGGCCCGATCGTGCGGATCGAGCCGGAAATCGCGTTCGTGCTCGATCGCGACCTGCCCGCCCGTGCGCAGCCGTACGACGAGAACGACGTGCGCGGCGCGATCCGCGAAGTGCGCGTCGTGCTCGAGGTATTGGGTTGCCGCTATGCGGAGCCTGCGCGCGCGTCGAAGTTCGAGCTGCTCGCCGACGGGCAGTTCAACCAGGGGCTGTGCGTGGGCCCCGTCGTGCCCGACGGGCTGAACGTGCCGCTCGAGACGCTCGCGCTGTCGTTCGAGGGCGCGCTGAACCGCACGATCGACGGCCGCCATCCGGATGGCGATCCGCTCAAGCCGCTCGTGTGGCTGGTGAATTTCCTCGCATCGCGCGGCGACGGCGCGCGCGCCGGCCAGATCGTGACGACCGGCTCGTATGCGGGCGCGATCGACGTGCCGCTCGGCGATGCGCTGACCGTGCGCTTCGGCGAGCTCGGCAGCCTGTCGGTGACGCTGACGGCCTGAGGCTCGGCGGCAGGGCGGCCCGCGCGCGAATCCCGGCGAACGCGCGGCGCCCGGCCCTGCCTCTGCCGACCCGGCGTGATACCGTTGCACATCGCCGTCACACGCGCGAAGCCGCGTTCATTTCCGTCATTCGCCATGCCGCCGACACCCTTGCCCGCCCTGCTGGATGATGTCCTGCGCACCGTCGAGCGCCGCTACCGGCTGCCGCCGCTCGTGCGCGCGTCGTCGCTGACCGACGCCGCGAACCCGGCCACCGTCATCGCGATCGTGATCGAGGAAGCGCGCCGGATGCAAGCGGACGGCCGAGCACCCGACCCGGCATTGCAGCGCCGTTTCGTCGACGCGCTCGCGCGCATGATCGGCGACGCGATGGACGCACAATCGGGCGACCCCGCGTTCCAGGCGGCGGTGCTGCGGCATGGCGCGGCGACCGTGCGCGAATACGCGTCGCTCGCCGCGCATGCCGAACAGGATCGGCGCACGCTGCGCTCGGCCGTCAACACGATCGCGCATCCGGCCCGGCTCGAACGGCATGCGCAGGCGTGGCAACGCGAGCCGCTCGCGCGGCTGCACGCGGCCGCGGCCAGCGCGTCGTGGAACGATCTCGATGCCACGCTGCGGCACCTGCTCGCGCAACCGGAGATGGCGGCCGACACCGCGTTCGAACAGGACATCGTCAAACTGAAGGACAGCCCCGCGCTCGCGCGGCTGCAGCGTCTCGACGCCCTGTCGCCGGACCCCGATGTCCAGCGGTACCGCACGCTATGGGGACGCCAGGGGCCGCTCGAAGGCAGCGCGCTCGCCGTTGCGCAGGGCGTCACGTCGCAACAGCGCGGTGCGGCCGTCGAAGCGCTGGCCGCGCAGGCGCTCGACGCATTGGCCGAGCAACTCGATGCGAGCGATGCGCATCGCACATATCGCGTGGTCACGTCGATGCGCGTGCCGGCATCGATTCCGGCCAAGCACGACCGCGCGAAAACCGAGTGGGATGCGGTGCTGCTCGAGCGCGCGCGCGGCGACGATCCGTCGGCCGCGTGGCACGTCCGCTTCCTCGTCGAGGCGAAGGCGTCCGCGGATGCCGCGACGACCGATCTGCCGCGCCTGCTGCGCGGCCTGAGCCTGCTCGCGCAAGCCGATCCGGACACCGTCTATGCGTTCGACACGCGCGAAGGCGCGGTGCGCCTGCACGGCGCATCGCTGCGCGCGCTGACGACCGACGACGCGGCATTGCAGCACGAGGTACTGTACTGCTGCGATGCATCGGCCGACCCGACGCCACGCCTCCTGGGGGCCGCGAGCCGGATGCAGCTGCTGTCGGCGCCGGCAAGCCTCGACTACGCGAGCGCGCTGGCGCAGCGCACGGATGCCGATCCGCACGGCCTGTGCGCCGTCTGGAACGCGCTGCTGGAACTGCCGTCATGGCGCGCGGTGCTGCATCAGTACGAATCGCTGCGGCAGGTACGGGCGCTGATGGTAGGCATCGACGACCTGATGGCCGCGATCGAGGGCGATATGGATGAGATGGGTGACAGCGCCGCGAACGATGCGTGACGCGCGCATCCGGGCGGACCGGCTTGCGCGTTGAATCGCCATGCCACGCGCCGTCGGCTCAGTTGTTGAGCACCCCGAACGGCAGCGTCCACCCCGTCAGCCGCCCGCCGTCGCCCCAGCGATTGTCCCCGTCCGCGCCGACCGGCAGCAGGACCGGCGCCGCCGCGCATGCGAGCGTTTCCTTCGGCGTATGGCCGAACTCCGCCTTGAACAGCCGATGGAAGTATTTTTCGTCCGGAAAGCCGTGCGCCCATGCGATTTCCGCGATGCGCTGATGTCGGCGCGTCGGATCGCCGAGCACGTGGTACGCGTGGCGCAACCGTCTGCGCGTGATCTGCCGCATCACGCCGCCCTCTTCCCCGAACAGCTGATAGAGCCGCGCCCTCGACACGCCGATGTCCCGGCAGATCCGGTCGGGCGTGAGGTCGGGTTCCAGCAGGTGCGCGTCGATATAGCGCCGCGCGCGCTCGACCAGCGCGTTGTCGATCGGGCCGCGCGCGTCGTCGAATGCCTGCGCGCCCGGCGCGACCGCCGCGGCCAGAAGCAGCAGCAACGATTGCACGATGCTCGGCACCTCGTGCGTGCGCAGGTCCGGCAGATTGCGGAACAGCGACAGCATCTGGTCGCCCAGCAGCCGCCCGACACCGCTCGACAGCGTCTGCCCGTGCGCGTTCGCCGCATGGGCCGGCAGCAGATGGCGCGGCACCACCAGGCTGATCACGTCGCCGGCCTCGACCCGGCAGTCGTTGACCTGCGCGACGTCGTAGACGAACAGGTCGCCCGCGCGCTTGATCAGCTCCGGCCCGCCGGTGCGGCACGTGAGATGCCCGCCCAGCAGCAGCGTGAAGCGGATCGAATCCTGGCCGTCGAGCCGGATCCGCCGGGGCGTCCGGTGCACCGTGTAGGTCGGCGCGCGCGAGCGCCAGCGCCGTCCCGAAAAGATCAGCGGGCCGAGCGCCGCACCGGTCGCTTCCGCGTCGAACGTGCCGTAGCCGCCGATGTCGTCCAGCCGGTAGTCGCAGAGCATGTCCTTGACCCATACGTGGAACCGGTCCGGCACCGGATAGTCGGTGGTACGAAACTTGAAAACGGGGATGGCATCCGCTTGATCCATGGCAGTTCTTATTCGAGCCGACGGGAAGGATGAATCGGTTCGCCGATTATCGGACCAAAATGCGGCGCCGGACAGCGGATTCGCCGGATCGCCCGCCGCGCCGTCGATCGACATGCGGCGGCGGGCATCGCTGCCTTCGGCGCGACGCGTCAGCGGCGCGGATGGCATTCCCAGTCGTTGTACGTCGGCCGGTCGATCGGCGTGAGGCCGGGAATCATGAACACGTTGCAGGTGAACCGCCGCCCCTTGCCGGTGGTCGCGTCGTAACTCACCTGCTGGCCGCCGAGCCCGTTCTTCTTCCCGTACTGCACGTTGGCGATCGTGATTTCGTCCGACGACGCGAGGCCGAGCGTCTTCGCGGTCGACGTCTGCACGTCGGTCATGTTCATCTGCGTCGTGCCGCACGCGGACAGCACGAGGCCGGCAACCGCGGCGCCCAGCGCGGTCCGTGCGGTGCAATGCAAGGTCTTCTTCATCGATTCTCCTTCGGTTTTCCGCGCAACGCGATCACGAGCCCGGGGTATAGAAACTGGACTGCAGCTGGCTGCCGATACTCGCGACATACGATTGCCAGACGAGCGCCATCGACCCTGTCGCGTTGACGGCCAGTGCCGGCCATGACGCACTGTCTGCCGCCACCGTCGACGCGCTCCACGCACCTTTGCGATAGCTGGCCGCGATGACGGCCGACGCGCCCGGCAAGCCCGTGTCCTGCCATGCGGCCGTCACATTGCCCGCCGCGTCGACCACCAGCGCCGGATACTGCGCGGCCGCCCCGTTCAGGTGTTCCGTCAGCCGCTGCAGCGGCCCCCAGTTGCCGCTGGCATCGGACACGCTCGCCTGCAGGACGGCGCCCCCTTCCGCCCACATCGCGGCGGCCACGCCGTTTTCGTTGACGGTCAGCATCGGCGTCGCGATGAACCCTGTCGGCTCCGCGATCGCCGGCGCCACGGGCTGTGCGGGCTGCCACCCGGTGCCGGATACGTAGCGTTGCGACATCGTCGCCGTGAGAATCTGCCCGCCCGTCACGTCGATTTGCCCCCAGAGCAGCGTGATGTTGCCCTTCGCGTCCATGCCGGCCACCGGCGAGATGATCGTCGTAAACAGGCTCGTGTTCGATACGGCCTGGTTGACGTCGGTCCAGCCGTTGGTCGCGTCGTACGTGGCCGTCCACAGCGCCGACTTCGTATGGTTGGTCTGCCGCCACGCGAGCACCGCGCGGCCGGATGACAGGACCGACATCATCGGCCTCACGTTGTCGGTATCGCCGGTCACCGCACCCGGCCCGGTCTGCACCGGCATCTGGATCAACGCCGTCGGCGACCACTGTCCCGCCGGCGTATAGCGCGTCCATGCGATGCGCGTATCGAGCAGGCTGATCGACTGCGTCCATGCGACGAGCGCGTTGCCCTGGCTGTCGATCCCGGCCGTATAGGACGAACCGGCCATGTCCGGCGCCAGTGCGACCGGTGTGCCCCATCCGCCATTCGGGCTGTACGGGCGCGCCCACAGGGCGTACGTGTTGGGGCCCGGCGTCCATTCGGTCCAGAACGCGACCGCCTGTCCGCTCGCGTTGCCGACCAGTTGCGGCTGAACGCCGGTCAGGCTGTTCATCGAATGCGAACCGTCGCTCGTGTCGAGCCGCGTCGCGCTGCCCCAGCCCGAGCCCGGGATATAGCGCGCGCCCCACATTTCATTGCCGTTCGCGCCGGCCGGGCCGTTGGTCATCCAGGTTGCGAGCGCATTGCCGCTCGCGTCGATCGTCACGCTGGGGTCGCCCTCCGGCCCCTTGCCGTCCACTGCGACGGCCGCCGACCAGCCGGCCTGCGGCTGCGACGTGCCCCCGCCCGTCGGGCCGCCATTCGAGCCGCCGCCGGGCGACGAGGGTCCGGAAGGCGATCCGGGATGGGTCGGCGTCGACTGCGACGCATCGCTCTTCGTCGAGACGTCGTCGCCGCCGCATGCGGTCAACGCGAGAACGACGGCCATGACAGCCCAGGTTACGGGTTTCATCACAATCCTCTTGTTCTGGATTGACGGCACGTACTTGCCTGAGCAGCAGGTCAACCCTGCCGCACATATTGATAAGCAGTGCCATTCAATAGATGTGGAATGCCGCGCTTTCGTCGAGCCTGGCCCTGTTCGATCGCGCGGACGGCCTTTGCTTCCGGTACGAACGGCGGCTTGCGTACTGCCTCTGTCGTCCATCCCCGGACACCCCGAAGTGCCGGCTGCATCTTAATTCATACGATCCGGAATCGAGGTGGGGTTGCATCCACAGTGAGTGGACATGCGTTTCGCCGGTAATCGGCACGCGCATGCGCCGGTGACGCGCGAATTCGGATACCGGCCCGCCGCGGCGGGCGGCGGCCGCAATCCTGCGGCGCATCGAGGCGGGAATCGACGGCAGCGAGCGGGACGCGCTGCACTGCGTCGTGGCGACTTCGCGATTTCGTGCCGGCAGCATCGTTCTGCATAACCGGTCAAACACGCCAGCGAAGCGGGATGGGGCCGGCCGGCGTGGCCGGCCAGCACGGCGCAGCCCGCGAAAGCGGGCATGCACCGATCGCGTTATGCCTGCACGAAAGCCAGCAGATCGGCGTTCAGCGCGTCCGCGTTGATCGTCAGCATCCCGTGCGAATAGCCCGGATACGTCTTCAGCGTGCCGTTTTTCAGCAGCTTGACCGACTTCAGCGCGGAATCCGCGATCGGCACGATCTGGTCGTCTTCGCCGTGCAGCACGAGCGTCGGCACCGAGATCGACCGCAGGTCTTCGGTCTGGTCCGTCTCCGAGAAGGCCTTGATGCCTTCGTAGTGCGCCTTCGCGCTGCCGATCATGCCCTGGCGCCACCAGTTCTGGATCACGCCCTGGTGCACCACCGCGCCGGGCCGGTTGAAGCCGTAGAACGGGCCGGACGGCACGTCCAGGAAGAACTGCGCGCGATTGTCGGCGAGCGCCTTGCGGAAGCCGTCGAAGACTTCGAGCGGCAGGCCTTCCGGGTTCGCGTCGGTCTTCAGCATCAGCGGCGGCACCGCGCTGACCAGCACCGCCTTCGCGACGCGGCCGGCCGGCTCGCCGTGCCGCGCCACGTAGCGCGCGACTTCGCCGCCGCCGGTCGAGTGACCGATATGGACCGCGTGGCGCAGGTCGAGCGCTTCGGCCACCGCGAACGCGTCCGCCGCGTAGTGATCCATGTCATGGCCGTCGGAAACCTGCGCCGACCGGCCGTGGCCGCGGCGGTCGTGCGCGATCACGCGGTAGCCCTTCTGGACGAAGAACAGCATCTGGGCATCCCAGTCGTCGGAGGACAGCGGCCAGCCATGGTGGAACATGATCGGCTGTGCATCCTTCGGGCCCCAATCCTTGTAGAAGATGTCGACGTTGTCCTTCGTGGTGATGTAAGGCATGGCTGCAGGCTCCTTTGGGGTAGGTGAACATCGCGTGCCGGCCGATCGCCCGGGGGCGGGTGTCGGTGACGAACTGCGGCGCGGCGGCACATCGCGTCGGTCGACTCGGCACTTCCCCGTTGTAGCGGAAAACTGCGAACATGTCATGAAGCCAATGACATGCCGGCATGCATCGGCACTCTGCGGGCGACGGCGACGTGCGGCTATATCGCGTCGGATCGGCCGCGCAGCCCACTTACTTCAGGAACACTCATGTTCGACCACGTCAAATTCGGCGTCAGCGACTATGCAGCGAGCAAGGCGTTCTTTCTCCGCGCACTCGAACCGCTCGGCGTAGCGGTCCTCGCAGAAGGCGTGCCGACCTATGGCGTCGAACTCGGCGCGCCGGGCAAGCCGACGCTGTGCCTGTTCCAGACCGACGAGAAACCGGCCCGTCTCCACCTCGCATTCGCAGCCGACACGCGCGCGCAGGTCGATGCGTTCCACCGGGCAGCGCTGGCAGCGGGCGGCAAGGACAACGGCGCACCCGGCCTACGCCCGCAGTATCACGCGAACTACTATGCCGCGTTCGTCATCGGTCCGGACGGGCACAACATCGAAGCGGTCTGCTCGCATCCCGAAGCCTGATCGTCCGATCGAGCCACGATTCACTGCGCGCGAGTAACGAACCTGCCGGCGCCTCGTGACTCGCGTGTGATCACGCGTCGGTTCAGGCGTCCGTCGACACGGTCACCGCTTCCCACGCGCGCATGTCGTCTTCCAGCGCCGACCATTTGGCGCGCACGAGCCGAAGCGCATCGCTGCCGAGCAACAGATGGGCCGGCGGGCGGCGCGCCGCAATGACCGCGAGCATCGCGCGCGCGGCCTTGGCGGGATCGCCCAATTGTCGGCCGCTTTTCTCCTCGCGCGCCTGGCGGATCGGATCGAAGATCGCGTCGTAATCGGCGATCGAGCGCGGCGTGCGCGTCATCGAGCGGCCGGCCCACACCCGCTGCTCGCGCTGTATCTGCACCTCGATTTCCCGATGGCCGCCGAACTCGCCGCGCAGATCGACCGTGAAGGGCTCGCGGAGCCCGTGCAGGCGCCGAGGAGCATGATGTCGACGCCGATGGACGACGCGATGCAGGCGACCGTGCTGCGTTTCGTCGAGGCGATGCATCGGCCGCTCGAAGCGGTGGTGCTGGGCCCCGGCCTGCTGCGCGAACTGTATTTCCGCGTGCTCACCGGCGCGCAGGGCAGCGCGATGAGAAACGCGCTGGCGATGCGTGGACAGTTCGGCCGGATCGGCCGTTCGCTGCGCCTGATCCACGCCGACTACGCGCAATCGCTCGACGTGACGCAACTGGCCGGCGAAGCTGGCATGAGCGTGCCGAGCTTCCATAGCCACTTCAAGGCGATCACGCAGGTGTCGCCGATGCAGTACCTGAAGTCGACGCGGCTGCATCAGGCGCGTCTGCTGATGGTGCGCCAGGACCTGACGGCGGAGGCGGCCGGTTATGCAGTCGGCTATACGAGCCCGTCGCAGTTCAGCCGGGAATTCAAGCGGCTGTTCGGGTTGACGCCCGCGCAGGAGACGAAGCGCATGCGCGCGCAGTTCGCGATTCCGGCGGCATTCGAGGATGCGGTTTACGTGTCGTCGCATTGAGCGCGGAAGCGGCGCGTCGACGAACGCATCGTCCGCCGCGTCGGCGCGTTTGCTATGCTGCGCGCATCGCCCGACCGAGCCGATCGCCGACATGAATGACCTGACTGCCGATAGCGCGCGCATGTTGCGTGCCTCCTGCGACGCATGCTTCGGCACGGCTGCCGTCTGGCCGCTCGTCGAGCGCGCGTATGGCGAGCCGCAGCGCTTCTATCACACGCTCGCGCACCTGGCCGAACTGTTCGGGCATCTCGCGCCCTATCGCGCCGAACCGCTGTGGCCGGCGATCGAGCTCGCCGTCTGGGCGCACGACATCGTCTACGCGACGACGCTGCCGGACTATGCGGAGAACGAAGCGCGCAGTGCGCAATGGCTCGCGCAGATCGTGGATTCGCACTGCACCGAATCGTGGCGGCACGCGCACGCGCTGCAGGTGTCCATCGCACACGCGCTGGTGCTCGCGACGAAGTCGCACCGGCTGCCCGACGCCTTCGGCTCCGATCCGGACGTGCTGCGCGCGGGGCGGATTTTTCTCGATGCCGATCTCGCGATTCTCGCGGCCGCGCCCGAGCGGCTTCGCGAATACGATCGCGCGATCGCACGCGAGTGGGCGCAGGATCCCGATGCGCCGTCGGCGGCATTCCGTGCCGGGCGCAAGCAGGCGCTCGGCCATCTGCGCGGGCAGGACCCGCTGTTTCAATCGGCGGAATTCGCGCCGCTCACGCCGCTCGCGCGACGCAATCTCGACGCGCTGATCCGCGCTTACGCATGACTGCGATACGCGCGGGCATGCTGCTTCGGCACACGATTTGTGGAGTCCTGACACATGCCGTTTTCCAACGACCAACTCGCCCAAACCATCGATCACACACTGCTCGCGCCCGACGCGAGCGACGCGCAGATCCGCGAACTCTGCCGCCAGGCGGCCGAGCATCGCTTCTATTCTGTCTGCGTGAATTCGGTGAACGTGCCGCTCGCCGCGCGCGAGCTGGCCGGCACCGCTCAAGGTAATTCTCGAAACGGGATTGCTGACCGACGACGAGAAGGTGCGCGTGTGCGAGATGTGCCGCGAGCTCGGCGTCGCGTTCGTGAAGACGTCGACCGGCTTCCACGGCGGCGCGACGCTCGCGGACGTCGCACTGATGCGCCGCACGGTCGGCCCGACGCTCGGCGTGAAGGCATCGGGCGGCGTGCGCGACCGCGCGACCGCGCTCGCGATGCTCGAGGCCGGCGCGACGCGGCTCGGCACGCGCTCGGGGGTGGCGATCGTCACCGACCGGGGCGGCAGCGACACGGCCGACTGAGCCGACAACGGCGCCGGCACGGCCACTTCAGCGGGTAAAGACGTTCAGTCCGCCGTCGTTGAACAGTTCGGCCGTCACCCGGACGGGCGGCGTGCCGGCGAACGTGAGCGCGTATCTCGAACCGGGCGGCGCCATTTCGCCCGACGGGCTCAGCGCGAACGTGTCGCCGTCCCAATGCGTGCACGCGAACTGCACGTTGCCCGCGCCGATCGTCAGCACCAGGGCGCCGTTCACGACGCTCATCGTCAACGGCCCGTAGTAATTGTTGCCGTAGGTGCCCGCGTACGCGCTCAGCGCTTGCGGCGGTGCCGGCGACACGGGCGCGGCCGCGCGGGCCAGCGAGCCGGCCGGCGCGGTCAGCGATGCAGTCTGCTCTTTCGCGAAGGCCGCCCAGTCGCGACGCTGCGCGCCGTACTGGACCAGGTCGACGAACGCGAAGCCGATCGCCTCCGGCACGCCGACCGGCCAGGTGTTGACCAGCGCGACGATGCCGATGTCGAGCGACGGCACGATCACGAAGAAGGTACTGGCGCCCAGCAGGAACCCGCCGGAATGGCTGACCATCGGCCGCCCGCCGTCGGCGGTCGTCCCGACGTTGAAGCCGTAGCCGTAATACGCGGCGGCGCCATCCGCGCTGGCCGGGCGGATCAGCATCTGCTGCGACAACGCGGGCTGCAACGCGGCGGCAGGGATCAGCTGCGTCGTGCCGGCCCGTCCGTTGGCCAGCACCATCGACATCCATTTCGCCAGATCGTTGACCGACGAGCTCACACCGCCGGCGGGCGACTGCAGGTCCGCATCGCGCGGCGTGGCGACGGGAACGAACGCGCCGTTTGCCGGCACGTGCCCGATTGCATGATTCGTGCTCGCCTGGTAGTCCGCATATCGCGAGCTCGTGCGCGTCATGCCGAGCGGCGCATAGACCGCCTGCTCCGACAGCGTCGCCCAATCGATGCCGGCCGCGTCGGCCACGCCGATCGCCGCGGCCGTGAGCCCGATGTTCGTGTACGCGTAATGGCTGCGATAGCCGTCGAGCGGAATGTCGCGCAGCCGGTTGAAGATCGTCGCCTGATCGAAGCCGAGCTCCTCGAGCTGATCGCCGACATGCTCGGGCAGGCCGGAACGATGCGCGTACAGGTCGCCGACCGTCAGCGATTGCGTGACCGACGGGTCGGACAGCGCGAACGACGGCATCAGTTGCTGCATCCGCGTGTCCCAGCTCACGAGCCCCTTGCCGACCTGGGTCGCGACGACCGTCGCGCCGATCGACTTCGATACCGATGCCAGCTGGAAAATCGTGTCCGCATCGACGGGCTCGCCGGTGACTGTACTGCAGACGCCGTATCCCTTCGCGAACAGCGTGTTGCCGCCGTGCACGACGGCCACCGCGATGCCGGGCACGCCAGAACTGCGCAGCAGCGCGTTCACGAATGGATCGAGTTGCGCGACCGCCGCCGCGATCTGCGCGTCGGACACCGGCGCGAGCGGATCCGGCGTCACCGTGTCGCCGCCGCAACCGGGCAGCGCGCCCAGGCCGCTGATGCCGAGTGCCGAACCGAAAGCCGTCTTGAGGAAGCGCCTGCGATCGAATGAGTCGGTCATGATGCAAACCCCGTGGAGTGGTGCGTGCGTTTGTTCTGATTTCCGACGCGCTCGGGCATGGCCCGGCCCCGATCGCCCGCACAATATGCCTGCTCCACGCGAATCCGACAACTCCGTTGCAGCACGTCCGGCCCCTTGGCCGTTCGTCATCCGCTATGACGCGACCGGCAGCCGCACCGGCTCTCCGGCGTCGAGCGCACTATCCCTCGATCTCGACGCCCGCATCGAGCCAGCCGCGCATCATCACGCCGACCTCGTCGTTCAGCCACTGCCGGAACAGCTGGTATTCCGGGCGCGGCTGCGCATTCCGGTGCGTGATCAGATAGTGATGGCGATCGCGAAACACCAGCACGTCCTGCACCGGCCGCATCAGGATGCCCTGGTCGATCTGCCGGTGCACAAGGTGATGCCAGCCCAGCAGCGTACCCTCGCCGGCCTCGGCCTGCGCGACGAGCAGCCGGTAGTCGTTGCTTTCCAGATACTTGCTCTCGGTCAGCGTGTCGGTGCCGTCGCTTTGCTGGAACCAGTTGCGCCACACGCGCCAGTCGACGTGCTCGCACACCTGCGCGCGACCGAGCATCGACAGGTTCAGGGTCGGGCACGACAGCAGGTCCAGCGGCTTCAGCGACCGGCGATGAAAATGGCGTTCGTGAAACGACGGGCTGCACACCGGATACACGATGTCGTGAAACAGCGGCTCGACTTCGAACTCGGGCTCGCGCGGCGGGTTCTTCGTGATGATGATGTCGGGCTCGATGAGCCCGTCGAGCTCCATGAAGTGCTCGGTGACGATCACGTGCAGCCGGATATCCGGAAACTGCTCGCGAAACGCCGGCAGCCGCGACGACAGCCACAGCGCCGAGAACGTGTGCGACACGCAGATCATCAGCGCATGCTTGTCGGTGCGGCGTACCGCCTCCGCCGCCTCGGCGATGTTCATGATCGACAGGTACGACGCGTTGTAGAGAATCCGCCCCGCATCCGTCAGCGCGATATGCCTGCCGGTCCGCTCGAACAGCGCGACGTCGAGCGAATCCTCGAGCTCCTTGATCTGCCGGCTGATCGCGGCCTGCGTCACGCACAGCACCTCGGCCGCCTGGGTGAAGCTCTCGTAGCGCGCCGCCGTCACGAAACACCGCAGCGCCCGAAGCGACGGCATCTGCGCGAGGAGTCGGTCTGCAAACAATTGCTTCTTCAACATGGCTTTCACTCTCAAAACGCGGGTCGGACGCGGCGCCGACGAACCCGTTGTCCGCAGCCCGCCGGCTGCCTGCGGGCCATGTCATCGCAAACCTTTCGGTCATCCGAATCGTGCAGCTTGCGAGTCAGCCGGGCGGCTGGCAACGTTGAACGCTGAAACGGCGTCACGATGACGCCATTGTCGATCGATTGTGCACCGCATCGCCATTATCGGAAGCGATGAGGGGGACTGCAAGACGAACAGCGGATCGGCATGCCCGTCGACCGCGCCGCCACCCCGCGCCGCGCCGCGCGTTTGCGCAGTGCACCACATGCCGCGCCGTGCCGTCACGGCAAGGTAGCCGCGCGTATCGTCGTTCGTCGCGCGCAACGGGCAACTGGCGCGGCCTGCGCCGGCCGATCGAGCTCCGGCCGTGCTCGTGCGGCATGGTGCAGCGCCGCATCGCGGCCGATCCGCGGCACGCGCGAAGCGGCCGGCGCCGCCGCGCGCACGCCATCGGCCGGGCCGCGCGGGCCCGGCGTGCGGCACGTGCGGCGTGCGCGCTCAGTCGAGCTTCAGCCAGGTGGTCTTCAGCTCGCAATATTGATCGTGCGCGTAGACGGACTTGTCGCGCCCGCCGAAGCCCGACTGCTTGAAGCCGCCGAACGGCGTCGACAGGTCGCCTTCGCCGAAGCAGTTCACCGTGACCGTCCCCGCGCGAATCCGCGCGGCGACCTTGTGCGCGCTGTTCACGTTGTCGGTCCACAGCGACGCGGCCAGCCCGTAGCACGTATCGTTCGCGATCCGCACCGCCTCGTCGACGTCGTCGTATTCGATGAAGCACACGACCGGCCCGAACACCTCGTCGCGCGCGATGCTCATCTCCGGCGTCACCTGATCGAAGATCGTCGGTTCGACGAACCAGCCGCCCGTCTCCGCGAGGATCGCATGCCCGCCGCACGCCACGCGCGCGCCTTCCGCCTTCGCCTTCTCGATATGGCCGAGCACCTTCTCGTAGTGCTTCTGCTCGATCAGCGCACCGAGCTTCACGTCCGGGTCGAGCGGATCGCCGGTCTTCCAGCCGGCGAGCACGGCCTGAACCTTCTCCAGCAGTTCCGCCTTGCGGCTCGCCGGAACGAGAATCCGCGAACCGGCGCTGCAGTTCTCGCCCATGTTCCAGAATGCGGCCGCGACGGCCTGTTCGGCCACCGCATCGAGGTTCGCGACGTCCGGCAGGATCACCTGCGGATTCTTGCCGCCGCACTCGAGCACGACGCGCTTCAGGTTGGTATCAGCCGAGTAGTGCAGGAACCGCTTGCCGGTCGCGGTCGAGCCGGTGAACGCGACGAGATCGACGTCCGGGTGGCGGCCGATCGCCTCGCCGGCCTCGGCGCCGAACCCGGTGACGACGCTGAACACGCCCGGCGGCACACCGGCATCGAGCGCGAGATCGGCGATCCGCAGCGTCGACAGCGACGTCTGTTCCGCCGGCTTCACGACCACGCTGTTGCCGACCGACAGCGCCGGGCCGATTTTCCACGCGAGCATCAGCGCCGGGAAATTCCACGGCAGCACGGCACCGACGACGCCGATCGGCTCGCGCGTGATCATGCTCACGACGCCCGCGCCGGACGGCGACAACGCGTCGTAACGCTTGTCGGTCACCTCCGCGTGCCAGCGAATGCACGCGGCCGACTCGGGAATATCGAGCCCCAGGCATTCACCGATCGGCTTGCCGGCTTCCAGCGCCTCGAGCAGCGCAAGTTCCTCCGCGTGCTCGTCGATCAGTTGCGCGACGCGCAGCAGCACCGCCTTGCGGTGCGCGGGCGTGGCCTTCGACCAGACACCCGATTCGAACGCGTCGCGCGCGGCCGCAACCGCCCGCTCGACGTCCCGTTCGCTGCATCGCGCCACTTCGGCGAGCACCTTGCCGGACGCGGGGTTGAGCGTGGCGAACGTCTCGCCCGACGCCGCCGCGCTGCGTTGCCCCGCGATGAACGCGCGACCGTCGAGCGATAGCGCATTCGCCTTCTGTTTCCAATCCTGATGGGTCGTCATGTCGTTTCCTCAATCATCAAAGCTCGGCACCCGCCGAGAACTCCTTGGCCCAGATCGTCGCCGACACGGCCAGGTCGACGATCGGCCGAACCGGCAGCGGACGCGGATGCGGCTGCTTCAGCAACTGCTGCACGAGGCTGTTCGATTCGCCGAGCGCGTATTCGGCGATCAGCTTGCCGGAGGACGACCCGCGGCTCAGGCCGAGGCCGTTGCAGCCGATCGCCTCGAAGAGGCCGTCGTCGCGCCTGCCGAACAGCGCACCGTTGTTGGCGGACAGGCACAGCGGCCCGCCCCACGTATATTCCAGCTCGACGCCGCCGAGCATCGGGAAGCGGCGCTCGAACGAGCGCTGATGCAACTGCCGCGACTTCGCGAGATCGGCCGGCGACACCTTCACGTCCGGCCGGAACGCGAAATGGTTGCGCACGCAAATGCGATCTGTGATCAGGCGTCGCACCGTGGTGCCCATCGGGTCGGCCGGAATCAGCGACCACGAACGCGCGCCGCCGAGTTTCGCCACTTCGTCGGCGTTCATCTGACGCGTGAGCGATGCGAACGTATAGACCGGCAGCAGGCCGTTCGAATGCATGCCGAAGGTCGCCGCGTACGCGTTCGTGCACAGGATCACCTGCTTCGCGACGATCGTGCCGCCGGCGAAATGCAGCGCGCGCGTGTCGCCGCGCTGCTCGATCCGCGTCACCGGGCTGAGCTCGAACACCGTCACGTTGTCCGGTTGCGTCGCCGCCAGGCCGCGCATCAGCGCGGCCGGCTGCACTGTGCTGCAGCCGGGCGTGAACAGTGCGCCCGTATAGAAGTCCGTGCCGGTCACGGCCTTGATCGCGGCCTGGTCGAGCCATTCGAACGCTTCGCCGATGCGGGTCAGGCCATCGGCAAAATGCGCGAGCGCGGCGGCGCCCTTCTTGTTCACCGATGCGTGGAATTTGCCGTCGTCGCGCCAGTCGCAATCGATGCCGAAGCGCCGCACGATGTCACGCACGTAGTCGATGCCGTGCCGCTGAAACCGCACGTCGGCGCGATCCTCGTCGATGCTGCGCGAGTAGCTTTCGCTGCTGATGTCGTGCGGCAGGTCGACGAAGAATCCGGAATTGCGCCCGGCCGTCGTGCGGCCGATCCGGTCGGCCTCGACGAGCGCGATGGACGCGTCGGGCGCGAGCTCCGCCAGCCGGCGCGCCGCGCACAGGCCGGTGATGCCGCCCCCGACGACGACCCAGTCGAACCGGCTGTCGGATGTGACGGTCTTCGCTTCCCGCGCCGGCGGCAGGCTCTCCCACCACCCGTTCATCCCGTCCGGCGCCGGAAACCGCGCGAATTCCAGGTTCGAGCTCATGATGGATTACCGGGCGTCGCGCAGCAGCGGTTTCACGAGCTTCGCGAACGCATCGCGCTCGTCGTCCGACAGCGCGCCAAGCGGTGCGCGGGCGACGCCGACCGGCAGGCCGGCCAGCTCGCAGCCGTAGCGCACGTACTGAATGAACTTGCCGCTGCGCTCGAGCAGTTCGAGCACCGGCAGCAGTTGCGCCATCAGCTTGCGGCCGGTCGCGAAATCGCCGCGCTTCACGCAGGCGTCGAACAGGTCGGTGTGCGCTTCCGGCAGGAAGTTCGACGCGCCGCCGACCCAGCTGCGCGCGCCCCATGCGAAGAATTCGAGCGCCTGGTCGTCCATCCCGCAGCTCAACACGAGCCGGCCGCTGAAATGCGTCGACAGATGATGCAGATGCGCGATATCGCCGGTGCTTTCCTTCATCGCGACGAAGTTCTTGCGCGCGAGCAGCGTCTCGAGAATGTCGTCGCCGATTTCCGTGCCGGTGCGGGCCGGGAAGTTGTACAGCATGATCGGCATGTCGAGCGCGTCGTCGACCGCGAGCAGATGCGCGAGCAGTTCCTGCTGGGTCGGCTGCGCGTAGTACGGCGCGGCAACCAGCAGCGCGTTCAGTCCCGCGCGTTTCGCTTCGCGGCCGAGGCGCAGCACCTCCTTCGTCGTCGTCGCGTTGATGCCCGCGGTCAGGAACGTCTTGCCGCCGGCCGCGGCCGCGACCGTGTCGAACGTGCGCACGCGTTCGTCGAAGCTCAATGCATAGTATTCGCCCGTCGTCCCGCCAATGCCGAGGCCGGACACGCGGCCCGCGAGATCGGCCGCGTGGCGGCCCAGCAGGGCATGATCGATTTCGCCGTCCGCGTCGAACGGGGTGACCAGCGGTGTGTGTACGCCCTCGAAGCTCATTTTGATTCCTCATTCAGATGGGTGCGCCAGGTTCCGCCCGTCGGGCGGGAAACCGGCAATTCGACAAAACATCGTCGGCGCGTCGCGGCAGTCGCGCAGCCACGCCGATCGATTCACTACGTAATCAAAACGATATTCCAGGCCATCCCGATGCCGGGATCAGGCGAACGCCTCCGCATGCGCATAAATGGGGAACTGGCTGCACAGGTCGCGCACGCGGGTCCGCACCGACCGCTCGACCGCTTCGTCGCCGCCCGGATCGCGCTCGAGCGCCGCCAGCACTTCGACGATCATTTCCCCGATCTGCGCGAACTGCGCGGGTCCGAAGCCGCGCGTGGTGCCCGCCGGCGTGCCAAGCCGGATGCCGGACGTGACCATCGGATTCTCCCTATCGAACGGAATCCCGTTCTTGTTGCAGGTGATGCCGGCACGCTCCAGCGCCTTCTCGGCCTGCATGCCGGTAACACGTCGCGAACGCAGGTCGACCAGCAGCAGGTGGTTGTCCGTGCCACCCGTGACGAGCGAGAGGCCGCCGCCCGTCAGCACGCCGGCGAGTGTCTGCGCGTTGCGCAACACCTGGTCGATATAGCGCGTAAACTCCGGGCGCAGCGCCTCGGCGAACGCCACCGCCTTTCCCGCGACGACATGCATCAGCGGGCCGCCCTGCAACCCCGGAAATACCGCCGAATCGATCTGCTTCGCGACCTCGGCCTGATTCGTCAGGATGAAGCCGCCGCGCGGGCCGCGCAGCGTCTTGTGCGTGGTCGACGTCACCACGTCGGCGAACGGCACCGGGTTCTGATGCCGACCGGCCGCGACGATGCCGGCGATGTGCGCCATGTCGACCATCAGCTTCGCATCGACGCTGTCCGCGATCTCGCGGAACGCGGCGAAATCGAGCGCGCGCGGATACGCGGAGTAGCCGGCGATGATCAGTTTCGGGCGATGCTGCTCGGCGAGCCGGCGCACGTCGTCGTAATCGATGCGCAGCGTGTCCGGGCTCACGCCGTACTGCACCGCGTTGAACCACTTCCCCGACAGCGCGGGCCGTGCGCCGTGCGTGAGATGGCCGCCCGCATCGAGGGACATGCCCATCACCGTGTCGCCGGGCTTGACGAGCGCGAGCATCACCGCGCCGTTGGCCTGCGCGCCCGAGTGCGGCTGGACGTTCGCATGCGCCGCGTCGAACAGGGCGCACGCACGGTCGATCGCGAGCGACTCGATCCGGTCGACATGGTCGCAACCGCCGTAGTACCGCCGGGACGGATAGCCTTCCGCGTACTTGTTCGTCAGCACGGTGCCCTGTGCTTCCAGCACCGCCGCCGACGCGATGTTTTCGGACGCGATCAGTTCGATCTGGCTCTGCTGGCGACGCAGTTCCAGCGCGATCTCCGATGCGATCACCGGATCCCGGCTCTGGAGCGTTTCAGAAAAAAAGCGGGCGTTCTCGTTCACTTGGTGACTCCGCAACGCGAATCATGACGTGCTGCATGGACTGCGTGTACCTCACACACTGCGAGGCCGGCGCCCTCGTTGCGGCCCCGGCCGCCGGCATCGCGCGACATGCGCCGCCGGTTCGCGCGAACGGCGCCAATCGCGTCGTCCGCGCTACCGGGGCGCAGCCTCACTGCTGCAGCCAGGCCTTCAGCTTCTCCGGATGGGCATCGACGAACTTCTTCGCGGCCGTTGCGTAATCGTTCGTGCTGTTCCCTTCGAACTCGATCGCCTCGACGTCGGCCAGCGTCAGCTTCAGGTGCTTGAAGAACACGTCGGCGCGCGGGAACTTGCCCGCGAACTTCTTCGACGCGAACGCGTGGATCTGCTCTTCACCGCCCAGCGTGCCCTTCGGGTCCTTCAGGTAACGCATCTGCCACTTCTGGAACAGCCAGTGCGGGCTCCACACCGTCGCCACGACCCACTGCTTCGACTGGTACGCACGCGACACGCTCGCCAGCATGCCTGCCTCGCTCGACGCCTGCAGGTTGTAGCCGTCCAGGTTGTAGGCCTTGATGGTCTTCTCGGACGCCTGCATCAGGCCGCCGCCCGGCTCGATGCCCTGGATCGTGCCGTTCAGCTTGCTCTTGACCTCCGGCTTGTTCAGGTCGGCGATCGACGACAGCTGCGATTCGGGAATGTAGGTCGGCACCGCCCAGCCGTTCTTGCCGCCGGTGTAGATGATGCCGACGTCGTCGAGGTCGTTCTTGTACTTCGCGTAGTACGTCGCATGCGTGACAGGCAGCCAGCCGCCGACCATGATGTCGAGGTCGCCGCGCGCGACGCCCTGGTACTGGATGCCGATGTCGGCCTGGACGAACTGCACCGGCTGCTTGAGTTGCGTCTCGAGCACGTACTTCGCGACGTTGGCCACCGCGAGCACGTCGGCCCAGTTGGTCACCGCGATCTTGACCGGCTCGGCCGCCGATGCCACGCCCACACCTGCGCTGCAGGCAACCACCGTCGATACCGCAAGTTTCGCCAGAAGCGACTTGAACGTATGGGTATTCATCTAGTACTCCTTGTTAATCACGCGAGTCTTTCAAGGATGAGGAACGCCTTCGATCGGCGTTTCTGGTCTCCACGCACTGCTACACCGGTTCCGCCGCGGCACCGTGGCCGCGGCGCTTCATCTTCCTTCAACTGCCTTCGACTGCCTTTTCCGTCAGGTACGTGCCGCACCACGCGGGCCGGCCTTGCCTGCACGAGCGGCCGGTCGCGCCTTTTTCTTCTTCGCCTTCACGCCGAAGCTCTCCGTCAGGCGATCCAGCACGATCGCGAGCAGCACGACGCCCAGCCCGCCTTCGAAGCCGATCCCGATGTCGAGGCGCTGGATGCCGCTCAGCACGTACTCGCCGAGGCCGCCCGCGCCGATCATCGACGCGACCACCACCATCGACAGCGCCATCATGATCGTCTGGTTCACGCCGGCCATGATCGACGGCAGCGCGTTCGGCAGCTGGATCTTCCACAGAAGCTGCCAGTCGGTGCTGCCGAACGAGCGGCCGGCTTCGATCAGTTCCTCGCGGACCTGCCGGATGCCGAGCGTCGTCAGCCGCACGACGGGCGGCATCGCGAACACGATCGTCGCGATCACGGCCGGCACGCGTCCGAGGCCGAACAGGATCACGGCCGGGATCAGGTACACGAACGCGGGCATCGTCTGCATGAAGTCGAGCAGCGAGCGCAGGATCATGCCGATCCGGTTGTTGCGCGCGCCCCAGATCCCCAGCGGGACGCCGATCACCAGGCTGAAGAACGTCGCCGCGGTGACGAGCGCGAGGGTCGAGACCGTCTGCGCCCACAGGCCCATGTAGTGAATGACGAGCAGCGCGAAGCCGACGAAGATCGAGAACACGATGCCGCGACGCCACAGCGCGAGTCCGACCAGGATCACGACCATCGCGATGAACGGCACGGCGGCGAGGCCGTCTTCGAGCAGCTTCACGACCGCGCCGAGCCCCGCCGAGAAGGTGTCGAAGCCACCGCGGAAATGCAGAAACAGGAAATTGACGAAATTTTCCGCGAACTTCCCGATTACCGACGAATTCATGCTGCCCTCCGTTGCATCATCTGCTTGAGTATCGTCCGGCAGGACACGACGCCCGCCAGTTGTCCCGCTGCGTCCGTCACCGGCACGTCGTGCTCCTGGGTCAGCGCGATCGACGCGAGCCGATGCAGATCCGTATCGATCGAAACCGCGTTGAAGTCATGCAGGAAGGCCTCGCGAATCGGCCGCGTGCCGGAGCGGTGCAGCGTGGCGGCCGTGACGCAGCCCAGATAATGGCCGGCCTCGTCGCACACGTAACCGCATTCCGCGCCGCTGTCGATCAGCTGGTTCAGGTAGCGGTCGGACGACGTCCCGGCATCGCACCGCAGCAGCCCGCGCTCGACCTTCGTCATCATGCTGGATGCCTTCAGGAAGCGCGATACGTCGACGTTGCGGAAGAAGTCCTGCACGTACGCATCCGCCGGCGTCTGGATCAGTTCGGCCGGCGTGCCGACCTGGATCAGGCAGCCGTCCTTCATGATGCCGATGCGGCCGCCGATCTTCACCGCTTCCTCGATATCGTGTGAAATGAACACGATCGTGCGCTGCTCTTCCTTCTGCAGGCGCAGCAGTTCGTTCTGCATTTCGAAGCGGATCAGCGGATCGAGCGCGGAGAATGCCTCGTCCATCAGCAGGACCGACGGATTCACCGCCAGTGCGCGGGCCAGCCCCACGCGCTGCTGCATGCCGCCGGACAACTCGCTCGGCAGCAGCTTCTCGTACGAACCCAGGCCGACGCGCTCCAGCGCGGCACGCGCCACTTCGTAACGCTGCGCCTTCTTGATCCCCGCGACCTCGAGACCGTACGCGATGTTGTCGATCACGGTCCGGTTCGGCAGCAGTGCGAACGACTGGAACACCATCGCCATCTTCTGGCGCCGAACATCGCGCAGTTCCGGCGTCGACATCGGTGCGATGTCGCGGCCTTCGAGCACGACCTGCCCGGACGTCGGCTCGATCAGGCGGTTGAGCAGGCGCACCAGCGTCGATTTGCCGGAGCCCGACAGGCCCATGATCACGAAGATCTCGCCGGCCCGCACGCTCAGGCTCACGTCATCGACCGCCACCATGTTGCCGGTTTCGGCGAAGATCTCGTTGCGCCCGACGCCGCGCTTCATCAGCTCGATCGCTCGCTCGGGCTTCGGACCGAAAATCTTCGACAGGTGCTTGACGGTCAGGATGTCGGTTCCGGTCGCGGTACTCGACCGGGCGATCGACGGCGCACCGTCGGTGTGGATTGCTCCGGGGGGAAGTACATCGCCCGGTGCAAACGTCAGATTTGGGGCCATTCTGTCATCCCGACTAGCTGGTAATGGAAACCGCGAACTTCGTACGAGTCGCCTTCGACTGCCACGTTTGTTGCGTGGGCTCGATGCGCGCTCGCTTGGTTGACGGCGCTGATGCAGTGATTGCAGCGTATCAATCCAATTTCGTCGCTCCAGATACATTTTCTGTGCGCTTTTCCATACCTTTGGTAATGCATCGAAAACGTGCGGAAAAGCGTGACTGGCGGTGCACTGCAGGACCGTGACGAAAGCCAATACCGGCGCGGCTGTGCGGGATTTCGCCGTGATTGCCGCAATGTGGTGCACGCGGTGCGCGGGAGGGTGCGCTAGGGGAAAATCCCGACGGGGGTATGTGAGGGAAACTACCGAGAGAACCGGCGCGCGACGGCGCAGGCGGCCATCGAGCCGGCTCGGACACGCAGGATCGGCGGTCGACGATGGACGGATCGAACTTGCGCCGGTGACGCACATAGCGGAACCGTGCGATCGGCACAGCCCGTTGCAGAAGGGCACGCGTTGCTCGTGTCGAACGGCCGCGGCGGCCAGATCGCGGCGGCCGTGCGGCACGCGATCACGTGCCGCCGAAGACGGCCCGGCCACTGCTCGCGATGTTCAAGCGGACGTTGCCGCGGGATCTGGCCGTGCCGGATGCGCAAGCGGGCCGTGCAAAGCACGCGGCCGCCCGAAGGCGGCCGCGCGAAGAGGCACCGATGCGCCGCTTACTTGCTGTAGTCGTACACCCCGCGCCCCGTCTTGCGCCCCAGCCGCCCGGCCGACACCATCTCGCGCAGCAGCGGGCACGCACGATACTTCGTGTCGCCGAAGTCCTTCAGGAACACATCCATCACTGCGAGGCACACATCGAGCCCGACGAGATCGGCCAGCGCGAGCGGCCCGATCGGATGGTTCGCGCCGAGCTTCATCCCCGCGTCGATCTCCTCGGCCGACGCGATGCCTTCGGCCAGCACGAAGAACGCTTCGTTGATCATCGGCACGAGGATCCGGTTCACGACGAAGCCGGGTGCGTTGCGCACGCCGATCGGCGACTTGTCGAAACGCTCGGTCAGCGCGCGCACCGCCGACGCCGTCGCTTCGCTCGTCTGCAGCCCGCGGATGATCTCGACGAGCGGCATCAGCGGCACCGGGTTGAAGAAGTGCATGCCGACGAAGCGCGACGGATCGGCGAGCAGCGCCGCGAGCGAGGTGATCGAGATCGACGACGTGTTGGTCGCGATGATCGCGTCGGGCCGCGCGACCGATTCGATCTGCTTCAGGATGCGGCTCTTCAGCTCGACGTTCTCGGTCGCGGCTTCGATCACGATGTCGACCGCGGCGAGCTTCGCGTAATCGGTCGACGTCGTGATGCGCGCGAGCGCGGCATCGCGCGCACCGGCGTCGAGCTTCTCCTTCGATACGAGCCGCTCGAGGCTGCCCTTCAGTGCGGCGACGCCCTTGTCGAGCGCCGCATCGCTGACGTCGATCATCACGACGTTGAGTCCTGCAACGGCGGCGGTCTGCGCAATGCCGTTGCCCATGGTTCCGGCGCCCACGACGCCGACGGTTTCGATAGCCATGACGATTCCTGTGTGTGTTCGGGTGCTGAACGTTCGATTATCAGATGTTCTCGAAGATCGCCGCAATCCCCTGGCCGCCGCCGATGCACATCGTCACGAGCGCGTAACGCCCGCCGATGCGCTTGAGCTCGTACAGCGCCTTGACCGTGATCAATGCGCCCGTTGCGCCGATCGGGTGACCGAGCGAAATGCCCGAGCCGTTCGGGTTGACCTTGGCCGGATCGAGGCCGAGTTCCTGCGTGACCGCGCACGCCTGGGCCGCGAACGCCTCGTTCGCCTCGATCACGTCGAGATCGGTGATCTTCAGGCCCGCGCGCTCCAGCGCCTTCTGCGTGGCCGGCACCGGACCGATGCCCATGTACGCCGGATCGACGCCCGCATGCGCATACGCGACGAGACGCGCGAGCGGCTTCACGCCCTGCGCGCGCGCGGCATCCGCGCTCATCATCAGCACCGCGGCGGCCGCATCGTTGATCCCCGACGCGTTGCCGGCCGTCACCGTGCCGTCTTCCTTCACGAACACCGGCTTCAGCTTCGTGAAGTCGTCCGGGCCGGCGTCGTGACGCACGTGCTCGTCGGTGTCGAACGCGACCTCGCCCTTCTTCGTGCGGATCGAGATCGGCAGGATCTGATCCTTGAAGCGGCCTTCGGCGATCGCGCGCGCCGCGCGACGATGCGATTCGAGTGCAAGTGCATCCTGCGCGTCACGCGAAATGCCGTACTTGCGTGCGACGTTCTCGGCCGTCACGCCCATGTGGATCGTCTGGAACGGGTCGTGCAGCGCGCCGAGCATCATGTCGACGAGCTTCGCATCGCCCATGCGCTGACCGAAACGCGCGGCCGGCACGGTGTACGGTGCGCGGCTCATGTTCTCCGACCCGCCGCCGATCGCGACGTCGGCGTCGCCGAGCATGATCGTCTGCGCGGCCGACACGATCGCCTGCAGGCCCGAGCCGCACAGACGGTTCACGGTCAGCGCCGGCGTGTGCTGCGCGACGCCGCCGTTGATCGCCGCGACGCGCGCGAGATACATGTCCTTCGGCTCGGTGTTCACGACGTGGCCGAACACGACATGGCCGACCGCATCGCCCGCCACGTTCGCGCGCGACAGCACTTCGGCGACGACCTTCGCACCGAGATCGGTCGGCGAGAAATCCTTCAGGCTCCCGCCGAAATCGCCGATCGCGGTACGGACACCGCTCACCACCACGACTTCCTTCGCTGCATTGCTCATCGTCTCACTCCGGTTCGTTCGCGCCCGTGGGCGCGGGGATGCGTTTGCGTTACATGTTCGGGTAATTCGGCCCGCCGCCGCCTTCCGGCGTGACCCACACGATGTTCTGCGTCGGGTCCTTGATGTCGCAGGTCTTGCAGTGCACGCAGTTCTGCGCGTTGATCACCAGCCGATCGCTGCCGTCGTCGTTCTTCACGAACTCGTAGACGGCCGCCGGGCAGAAGCGACCCTCGGGGCCCGCGTAGGTGCTCAGGTTCACGTTCACCGGCACGCTCGCATCCTTCAGCGTCAGGTGCGCCGGCTGGTTCTCCTCGTGGTTCGTGTTCGAGATGAACACCGACGACAACCGGTCGAACGTCAGCTTGCCGTCCGGCTTCGGATACTCGATCGGCGTGCATTGCGATGCCGGCTTCAGCATCTCGTGATCCGCATGCTTGTGGTGCAGCGTCCACGGCACGTTGCCGCCCATCACCTTCTGCTCGAGACCGACCATCAGCGTGCCCAGGTACAGCCCCTTGGCCATCCACTGCTTGAAGTTGCGCGCGCGGTACAGCTCCGTGTACAACCACGATTGCTTGAACGCATCCGGGTACGCGTTGAGCTCGTCCGACTGACGGCCGGCCTGCACCGCATCGAACGCGGCGTCCGCGGCCAGCATGCCGGTCTTGATCGCCGCGTGGCTGCCCTTGATCCGCGATGCGTTCAGGAAGCCCGCGTCGTCGCCGATCAGCGCGCCGCCCGGGAACACCGTCTTCGGCAGCGACAGCAGGCCGCCCGCCGTGATCGCGCGCGCGCCGTACGACACGCGCTTGCCACCTTCGAGGAATGCGCGGATCGACGGATGCGTCTTGTAGCGCTGGAATTCCTCGAACGGCGACAGGTACGGGTTCGTGTAGCCCAGGCCCACCACGAAGCCGACCACGACCTGGTTGTTGTCCATGTGATACAGGAACGAGCCGCCGTACGTATCGGACTTCAGCGGCCAGCCGGCCGTGTGGATCACGAGGCCCGGCTTGTGCTTGGCCGGATCGATTTCCCACAGCTCCTTGATGCCGATCCCGTACGCCTGCGGATCGGCGTTCGCGTCGAGCTTGAACTTCGAGATCAGCTGGCGGCCCAGGTGGCCGCGGCAGCCTTCGGCGAACAGCGTGTACTTCGCGTGCAGCTCCATGCCGAGCTGGAAGTTCTCGGTCGGCTCGCCGTCCTTGCCCACGCCCATGTTGCCGGTGGCCACGCCCTTCACCGAGCCATCGTCGTTGTACAGAATCTCGGCGGCCGGGAAGCCGGGGAAGATCTCGACGCCGAGCGCCTCGGCCTGTGCCCCGAGCCAGCGGGTCACGTTGCCCAGCGAAATCACGTAGTTGCCATGGTTCTGGAAGTTGGCGGGCAGCGCCCAGTTCGGCGTGGTGATCGCGCTGTTCTCGGACAGGAACAGGAAGCGGTCTTCGGTCACCTCGACATCGAGCGGCGCGCCGCGTTCCTTCCAGTCGGGGAACAGTTCGTTGATCGCGCGCGGATCCATCACCGCGCCCGACAGGATGTGCGCGCCGATCTCGGAACCCTTCTCGAGCACGCACACGCCGATCTCGGTGCCTTTCTCGGCGGCCAGCTGCTTGAGCCGGATCGCCGCCGACAGCCCGGCGGGGCCGCCGCCGACGATCACGACGTCGTATTCCATCGATTCGCGCGGGCCGTACTGCGCGAGCAAGTCCTGTGTGGTCAAAATCCTGTCTCCTCCTGCGCCCCGACCGTCAGGTCAGAACTGGTCTTCCGTCAACGCGAGCACGCTCTCGTTGCCCTTCGCGCCGACGATCGACGCTTCGAACGCGCCGGCCTGCACGAGGACGTGTTCCGCATAGCATTGTGCGATCGCGATCTTCGCATCGTAGAACGCCTTGTCGTTCGCGCGGTTCGCATGCGCCGCCAGCAACGCGCGCGCCATCTGCCATCCGCACAGCACCACGCCGGCCAACTTCAGGTACGGCACACTGCCCGCGAACACCGCATTCGGATCCTGCTTCGCGTTCGCGAGCACGTAGTCCACCGCCGACGACAGCGCGCGCGCGCCCTTCTCCAGCCGCGTCTTCATCGACGCGGCCGCGGCGCCGTCGACCTTGCCGAGCGCCGCGACGGTGTCGTCGATCTCCGCGATCAGCGCCTTGGCCACCGCGCCGCCATCGCGCAGCGTCTTGCGGCCGACGAGGTCGTTCGCCTGGATCGCGGTCGTGCCTTCGTAGATCGCCAGGATCCGCGCATCGCGGTAGTACTGCGCCGCCCCGGTTTCCTCGATGAAGCCCATCCCGCCGTGCACCTGCACGCCCAGGCTCGCCACGTCGTTCACCATCTCCGTGCTCCAGCCCTTCACGACCGGCACCAGATATTCGTAGATTGCCTGATGACGTGCACGCGTCGCCTCGTCCGAATGACGGTGGGCAATGTCGCTGTGCGCGGCTGCTACGTAGGCCAGCGAGCGAGCGCCTTCGGTGAGCGCGCGCATCGTGCCGAGCATGCGGCGCACGTCCGGATGATGGATGATCGTCACCGACTGCTTGGCCGAACCGTCCACCGGGCGGCTCTGCACGCGCTCCTTCGCGAATTCCGCGGCCTTCTGGTACGCACGGTCGGCCACGCCGATCCCCTGCATCCCGACGCCGAAGCGCGCCGCGTTCATCATGATGAACATGTATTCGAGGCCGCGATTCTCCTCGCCGACCAGGTAGCCGATCGCACCGCCGTGGTCGCCGTACTGCAGCACCGCGGTCGGGCTCGCCTTGATCCCGAGCTTGTGCTCGATCGACACGCAGTGCACGTCGTTGCGCGCACCGAGCGAGCCGTCCTCGTTGACCATGAACTTCGGCACGATGAACAGCGAGATGCCCTTCACGCCTTCCGGCGCGTTCGGCGTGCGCGCGAGCACCAGGTGGACGATGTTGTCCGCCATGTCGTGCTCGCCCCACGTGATGAAGATCTTCGTACCGAACACCTTGTACGTGCCGTCGCCCTGCGGCTCCGCGCGCGAGCGTACCAGCGCCAGGTCCGAACCGGCCTGCGGCTCGGTCAGGTTCATCGTGCCCGTCCATTCGCCCGAGATCAGCTTCGGCACGTAGCGTTGCTTCTGTTCGTCGGTGCCGGCCGTCAGCAGCGCCTCGATCGCGCCGTCGGTGAGCAGCGGACACAACGCGAACGACAGGTTCGATGCGTTCAGCATCTCGATGCACGGCGTCGCGATCAGCTTCGGCAGCCCCTGGCCGTCGTACTCGGCCGGATGCTGCAGGCCCTGCCAGCCGCCTTCGACGAACTGGCGGAACGCGGCGCCGAAGCCGGGCGTTGCCGTCACGACACCGTCCTTCCAGCTGCTCGGGTTGCGGTCGCCCTCGACGTTCAGCGGCGCCAGCACTTCACCGCAGAATTTCGCGGATTCGTCGAGCACGGCCTGCGCCGTGTCGTAGCCGGCTTCCTCGAAGCCCGGCAACTGCGCAACGGTGTCGATGCCCGCGAGTTCCTTCAGCACGAACAGCATGTCCTTGACAGGGGCGTTATAGCTCATGGTCGATGTTCCAATCAGGCGGTGAATGAGGCGCGCGACCCGGGCGGCTGCGGCAAAACCGGCCAGCGCCAGGCGACGTCGTGACCCATCGTAATGCCGCACCGGCGGATTTCCATTGTCATATCCGGCCCACATGGTGACAAAACCGGCCACGCGATGCGCGAGGCAATGTCGGAAGCGGGCGTCGGGGCGGGGTTTCCCGGATGCGGGTTTCGGCGCACGACAACGCGCAATCGGCGTGCCGGCCGGATGTATACAGTGATGGGGTCGAAGCGACGGCGCGCCACGGCGCCGTGAACGGGGTGGCAAGGTCGGCGACGCGGCGCCGATCACGGGAGTCGCCGAAGGAAGCCGGCCATGGGAGCCGGCGAAGGGAGCGGGTTATGGGATAGCGCCCCGTACTCGATGAAACCAGCGGGGACGGAAAAAACCGGCGGCGGATGGTGGACGACTACAGTCCCGGGCCGACGACCCGGCCTGGATTGCTTGCTGCATCCATGACCATGGCGCGCCGGCCGCCCTCCGCTATCGCTTGTCCTGCGTCAGCACCGGATCGCCGAGGTTCACGGAGACTGCCATGCCCTGCGGCGCCGCGTACTCGGTCATCCGTCGGCGCGACAATTCGAAGTGGTCGCGGACCAGTTGCCCCGCCTCATCTGCGTCCTGCCTCGCGAGCGCATCGATGATCTGGTCATGCTGGACGACGGCGCTTTCGAGCGTGTGCTGCATCGTGTCCGTGGCCGGATAGCGGTAGAACATCTTCCCGAGCCGCGCGTGATCGATCAGCAGGCGGCGCAGGCTCGGCATCAGGTAATCGTTCTGCGCGATCCGGCCGATTTCAAGGTGGAATTCGTCGTTGTAGAACACACGGTTCGCGACGTTGCCGCTTTCGATCGCGGCCCGAAAATGCGCCTGGATCGTCCGCAGCCGCGCGATGTCGTCGGGTGTCGCGTTCAGCGCCGCCAGCTGGGTCGTCGCGATATAGATCACCGGCGCGGCGATGAAGAAGCTGCGCAGCGACTGGAAATTCATCGACGTGACGCGCGGCGCCCGATTCGTCTCGAGCTCGATATAGCCTTCCGCGGCCATCTGCCGGATCAGCTCGCGAATCGGCGGCCGCGACATGCCGAACTCGTCGGCCAGCGCCGCTTCATCGATCAGTGCGCCCGGCGCCAGCTCCATGTTCACGATCCGGCGTCGCAATGCCTCGCCCAGGGCCGACTTGCGATCGACCGTTTGTGCCACATCCGCCGGTGCCGACTCCCCACCCGTTCCTTTCATAACGCCCTCGTCACTTTGAAGCGCGTACTATAAGGCCCCGTCCCGGGCCATGGCTAGCGCCGTCCCCTGTCCCGACGGCATGCGCCGATGCAGGCGCCGCCGCCCCCTCCTTCCCCGTCACGAAAACCTGCCACGACGGCATGCGCCCCTTCGCACCGCCGCTTCCGGTTTCCGCCGTTTCCGCCGTTTCCGCCGTTTCCGCCGTTTCCGCCGTTTCCGCCGTTTCCGCCGTTTCCGCCGTTTCGGCCGTTTCGGCCGTTTCCACCGTTTCCACCGTTTCGGCCGTTTCGGCCGTTTCGGCCCTCACCATCGCCAGTCGAACCACCCCACGCATCGAGGGTTAACCCTCGATTCCCGCAATACGATTGTTAGACTATAGTTTGTCTACTAAGTATAGTTTATTAGCCGCACGACAGAATTTTCTTTCCGGTCAGGCGTTTCGCGCCTCGGGACGCCACGCCGATAGCCCGACGCGACCGCCCCGACCACGCGAACCGCCAGGGCCGACATCACCAACAAGGACATGGGCGCATCCGCACGCGCGTGTCATTTCACTCAACGAGACGCTGGATTCAGGAATGCTTAGGGTTACTTCGCCGACGGTAGAAGAGGCTGCGCAGCCTCAACGCGATGCGCGCAAGGTCAAGGTCGGCGCGCTGCCTGCCGACGACCACGCGTGCGGCTGGTACCACACCAGCCCGCCGCGCGTGCCGCGGCCGTGTCACACGGGCACCACGAAGGCGCGCTGGGGCGTGATCGGCGCCGGCTTCACCGGGCTCGCCGCGGCGCGCCAGCTCGCGCTGAACTTCCCGGACGACGAAGTCGTGCTGGTCGACGCGCAGGAAGTCGGCTTCGGCACGTCGGGGCGCAACGCGGGCTTCGCGATCGACCTGCCACACGACATCGGCGCGGACGACTACATCGGTGACATCGATACGGCGAAGACGACCCTGCAACTGAACCTGCTCGGCCAGTCGATCCTGCGCGCGCTGGTCGACGAACACGGGATCGATTGCCACCTGCGCGCGTCGGGCAAGTACCAGGCGGCGGTCGAGCCGCGCGGCGTCGCGGTGCTCGACGCGTACCGGCGCGGTCTCGACAAGCTCGGCCAGCCGTACGAAGTGATCGAAGGCAAGGATCTGCCCGCGCATATCGGCACCGGCTTCTACCGGAAGGGGCTGTTCACGCCCGGCACGATGCTGCTGCAGCCGTCGGCGCTGGTGAAGGGCCTGGCCGACAGCCTGCCGCCGAACGTCACGCTGCACGAGCACACGCCGATCACCGACGTCGAATACGGCGAGAAGATCGTGCTCGGGCACGCCGGCGGCCGCATCGTCGTCGACAAGCTGGTGCTCTCGAACAACGCGTTCGGCATGCGCTTCGGCTTCCTCGCCGGCACGATGCTGCCGGTGTTCCTGTACGCGAGCCTCACGCGGCCGCTGACCGGCGCCGAACAGGCGCGGCTGGGCGGCCAGCCGTTCTGGGGCGTGATTCCGGCCGATCCGTTCGGCAGCACGGTGCGCCGCACCCACGACAACCGCATCCTGATCCGCAACAGCTTCAGCTTCAATCCGAACGGCCGCCCGAACGACCGCCATCGCGAGCGAGCGCTCGCGCGCCACCGGCTCTCGTTCGAGCGCCGCTTCCCGATGCTGTCGGAGGTCGAGTTCGATTACACGTGGAGCGGCTCGCTGGCGCTGTCGCAGAACCACAAGGGCTTCTTCGGCCAACTCGCGCCGAATGTCTATGGCGCGCTCTGCTGCAACGGCCTCGGCATCACGCGCGGCACGGTGACGGGCACGCTGCTCGCCGACTGGCTGGCCGGCAAGCGCGACGCGCTGACCGACTTCCTGCTCGCGACGTCCGGCCCGAACCGCAACCCGCCGGAGCCGTTCCTGTCGGCCGGCGTCAACGCGACGCTCTGGTGGGGCCAGCGCAAGGCGGGCCTGGAGAGCTGAACCGGCCGCATCGAACGACCACCCACCGAATCCACGATTCAGCGATCGGGCGCCGCGCGGACACCGCGCGCCCCACGGAGATCGCCCCATTCATCAGGAAGGAAGGAGACGACCGCCAATGGCAAAAACGACGGTATCCATCGAAGACGTACCGCTCAACGGATTTCACCAGCTGCTCACGATACGCTCGGGCGGCGGCTGGCTCATGGACGGCTACGTGCTCAGCATCATCGGCGTGGCCATGGTGCAATTCTCGGCCGCGCTGCACCTGACCAGCTTCTGGGAAGGCATGATCGCGGCGTCGGCGCTGCTCGGCATCTTCGTCGGCGGCTTCCTCGGCGGCTGGCTGACCGACCGGATGGGTCGCCGCCGGCCCTACTTCTTCGGCCCCGTGCTGTTCATCGTCTGCTCGATCGCGCAGCTGTGGGTGCAATCGGGCGAGGCGCTGTTCGTCCTGCGCTTCATCACCGGCATCGGCGTCGGCATCGAGTACCCGGTGGCCGGATCGCTGCTGACCGAATTCATGCCGCGCAAGTACCGCGGCCCGCGCCTCGCGATGCTGACCATCATCTGGTTCTTCGGCGCGGCGCTCGCGTACATCGTCGGCAACATCCTGCTCGCGCAGGCCGGCCCCGACGCGTGGCGCTGGGTGCTCGCGAGCCCGGCCGTGATCGGCGTCGCGCTGTTCCTGGTGCGCATCGGCACGCCGGAATCGCCGCGCTGGCTGCTCAACAAGGGCCGCAAGGCGGAAGCCGACGCGGTGATCCGCAAGGTGTACGGGCCGTCGTTCTCGATCCGCAACCTGCCGGAAGAGCCGGTCGACCGGAAGATCTCGCTCGGCGCGCTGCTGCACTCGGGCTACGGCAAGCGCATGCTGTTCGTGGTGCTGTTCTGGACCTGCTCGGTGATCCCGGTGTTCGCGGTCTATTCGTTCGCGCCGCGCGTGCTGCAGGCGCTGCACCTCGAAGGCGACTGGGAAGCGTACGGTTCGGTGGCCATCACGCTGCTGTTCGTGGTCGGCTGCGCGCTCGCCACGCGCGTGATCAACACGCTCGGCCGCCGCGCGCTGGTGATCCACAGCTTCCTGTGGTCGGCGCTCGCGCTGCTGGCGCTCGGCGCGTGCTCGAACGGCTCGGCCCTGCTGATCCTGGTGCTGTTCGGCGCATACGCGTTGCTGATCGGCGGCGCGCAGGTGCTGCAGCTCGTCTATCCGAACGAAATCTTCCCGACCGACATCCGCGCGTTCGCGGTCGGCATGGGCGCGTCGCTGTCGCGCATCGGCGCGGCGGTCGGCACCTGGCTCGTCCCGATCGCGCTGCAGAACATCGGCATCGGCAACACGATGTACGCGGCGGCGGCCGTGTCGTTCGTCGGCCTGCTGGCCTCGGTCGCGCTCGCGCCCGAAACGGCATCGCTGTCGCTGCAGGAAGCCGCTTCGCTCAGTCATTGACCCGTATTTCACGCACGCCGCGACGGTCGCGGCGTCGGCATTTCCCACGCAACGCTTACTTTCATTCCAGCGGGAGCACATCATGAACTTCAACGGCATCTACACGCCGGCCATCACGCCCCTGACCGCCGAAGGCGGCATCGACAAGGCGGCGTTCGCCGAGGTCCTCGAATACCTGATCGGCGCCGGCGTGCACGGCATCATCATCGGCGGCTCGACCGGCGAGTACTACGCCCACACGATGCAGGAGCGCATCGAGCTCGGCGCGTACGCGAAGCAGGTGATCGGCACGCGCGTGCCGCTCGTGATCGGCACCGGCGCGATCCGCACCGAGGATTCGGTCGAATACGCGAAGTCCGCGAAAGAGATCAAGGCCGATGCGATCCTGGTCGGCTCGCCGCCGTATGCGCTGCCGACCGAGCAGGAAAACGCCGCGCACGCGATCGCGGTGGACCGCGCCGCCGACCTGCCGGTGATGCTCTACAACTACCCGGCGCGCATGGGCGTGTCGATGGGCCGCGCGTTCTTCCGCGCCGTCACCGCTGCGTCGAAGAACTTCGTCGCGATCAAGGAAAGCTCAGGCAGCACGGCGCAGCTCCACATGCTCGCGCGCGAATTCCCGAACATCAGCGTGTCGTGCGGCTGGGACGACCAGGCGCTCGAATTCTTCGCGTGGGGCGCGAGCAGCTGGGTCTGCGCGGGCTCGAACTTCCTGCCGGCGGAACACGTCGCGCTGCACCAGGCCTGCGTGGTCGAGAACGACTTCCGCAAGGGCCGCCGCATCATGTCGGCAATGATGCCGCTGATGGATTTCCTCGAGGACGCGGGCAAGTTCGTGCAGTCGATCAAGTACGGCAGCGAACTCGTCGGCCTGCGCAGCGGCGGCGTGCGCGCCCCGCTCCAGCCGCTCGACGAAGCGAACAAGGCGACCCTCAAGCAGATCGTCGCCGACGTGAAGCGCGAGATCGCGGCGGTCGTCGGAGGCCAGGCCTGATGGCGGAACTGCTCAGCGCATCGCAATACGCGGCCCTCGCGGCCGAACTGAAACTGCCGACGCAGGCCTTCGTCGACGGGGCATTTCGCCCCGCCAACGCCGGCAAGACGTTCGCGACGGTCAACCCGGCCACCGATCAGGTGCTCGCGCATGTCGCTGCGTGCGACGCCAGCGACGTGGACGATGCAGTCGCACGCGCGAAGGCGGCGTTCGCCGACGGCCGCTGGCGGCAGCTGCCGCCGTCGCAGCGCAAGTCCATCCTGCTGAAGTTCGCGGACCTGCTCGAACAGCACGCGCACGAACTGGCGACGATGGAAAGCCTCGACAGCGGCAAGCCGATCCGCGAATGCCAGAACATCGACGTGCCGGAGACGATCCACACGATCCGCTGGCACGCCGAGCTGATCGACAAGATCTACGACAACACCGCGCCGGTCGGCTCGAACGCGCTCGCACTGGTGGTGCGCGAGCCGATCGGCGTGGTCGGCCTGGTGCTGCCGTGGAACTTCCCGCTGCTGATGCTGGCGTGGAAGATCGGCCCGTCGCTGGCGGCAGGCTGCTCGATCGTCGTGAAGCCGGCGACGGAAACCACGCTGACCGCGCTGCGCGTGGCCGAACTCGCGCACGAGGCCGGCGTGCCGGCCGGCGTGTTCAACGTGGTGCCGGGCGGCGGCAAGGAAGTCGGCGAGCCGCTGGGCCGCCACCCGGACGTCGCGATGGTCAGCTTCACCGGTTCGACCGCGACCGGCCGGCGCTTCCTGCACTACGCGGCGGAATCGAACCTGAAGCGGATCGTGCTCGAATGCGGCGGCAAGAACCCGGCCGTCGTGATGCGCGACGTCGCGGACCTCGACGCGGTCGCGCAGCATGTCGTGAACGGCGCGTTCTGGAACATGGGCGAGAACTGCTCGGCGTCGTCGCGCCTGATCGTGCATGCCGACATCAAGTCGGCGCTGCTCGAGCGCATCGGCGTGCAGATGCGCGAATGGAAGATGGGCGACCCGCTCGATCCCGAGCACCGCGTCGGTTCGCTGATCAGCAAGGCGCACTTCGACAAGGTCCGCACGTACCTCGACCAGGCCGGCGCGGACAAGCTCGACGTGGTGTTCGGCGGTTCGACCGAGAACGGCATCTTCGTCGAGCCGACCGTGGTGGACGGCGTGAGCCGCGACCACACGCTGTTCCAGGAGGAAGTGTTCGGGCCCGTGCTGGCCGTCACGACCTTCACGGACACCGACGAGGCGATCGCGCTCGCGAACGATTCGGTCTACGGGCTCGCGGCATCGGTCTACACCAGCAACCTGAACGACGCGATTCACCTGTCGCGCTCGATCCAGGCCGGCGTGGTGACGGTGAACTGTTTCGGCGAAGGCGACATCACGACCCCGTTCGGCGGCTACAAGGCTTCCGGCTTCGGCGGCCGCGACAAGTCGATCTGGGCGCACGACCAGTACACCGAGATCAAGACCATCTGGATCGACGTACCGGCCCGCAGCGCATAATCTCATCGACACGCAGCACCCGTATGCCGGCCGCGGTCGCCACGAGCGATCGCGGCCGGTTTGTCACATCTGCCGGGCAATCGGCCCGGCACAACGTATTCACCCGGTATCGGCAGGAAACAGGCATGAGCAGCAGGAACAGGGCGACGCTGATCGGATTCGTCGCAATCGTTTTATGGAGTTCGGTGGTAGGGCTGATTCGCGGTGTCAGCGACAGCTTCGGCGCAACCGGCGGCGCCGCGATGATCTACACGGGGGCGGCGGCACTGCTGCTCGTGACGACCGGGCTGCCGCGGCTCGGCGATTTCCCGCGCCGCTACCTGCTGTGGGGCAGCGTGCTGTTCGTCGCGTACGAATGGTGCCTGTCGCTGTCGATCGGCAACGCGCACACGGCGCGCCAGGCGATCGAGGTCGGCATGGTCAATTATCTGTGGCCGACCTTCACGATGGTGTTCGCGATCCTCTTTCTCCGCCAGCGCGCGAACCTGCTGATCGTGCCGGGCGTGATCCTCGCGATGGCCGGCGTCGGCTGGGTGCTCGGCGGCGAGCACGGCTTCGATACGGCCGGCATGGTGGCCAATGTCGTCGACAACCCGCTCAGCTACGGGCTTGCCTTCGCCGGCTCGCTGATCTGGGCCGCCTATTGCACCGTGACGATCAGGATTGCGAATGGCAAGAACGGCATCACGCTGTTCTTCATCCTCGTCGCGCTGTCGCTGTGGATCAAATATCTGCTCGACGGTGAGCATACGATCGTGTTCGGCTTCAATGCGCTCGCCAGCTTCGTGCTCGCATCGGCGGCGATGGGTTTCGGCTATTCGGCGTGGAATATCGGCATCATGCGCGGCAACGTCGCGCTCCTCGCCGGCGTGTCGTACTTCATTCCGGTCATCTCGGCCGGCCTCGCCGCGCTGCTGCTGGATGCGTCGCTGTCGTCCGGCTTCTGGAGCGGCGCGTTCTGCGTGTGCGGCGGCTCGGTGCTGTGCTGGCTCGCGACGCGCAAGCGGGCGCCGCGCGCCGCCGCGTCCGTGCCGGCGGAGCAGTGCACGTAAGGACAGTCGTGCACGGGCTCCGGCCACGCGCGTTCGCGCGACGCGCCGCACGTCAGATCCCGTGTGCGTCGAGGCGCCCCGCATACCAGTCGACGAACTGGTCGACGTAGTTTTCGGTGGACGGCGAGTACGGGCCCGGAATGTAGCCCGGGTCTTTCGCGCCGCGATGGTTGATCGCCACCAGGCTCGCGTCCTGCGCATTCGTCGCGACCCAGACCTCGGTCAGCTTCGTCAGGTCGTAGTCCACGCCCTCCACCGCGTCCGCATGCACGAGCCACTTCGTGCGGACCAGCGTCTTTTCCGGCGTGAGCGGGATGATGTAGCTGATCATCGCGTGGTCGCTCATCACGTGCGTCCACGAGTTGTGCGTCCACATGTGCGTGTCGCCGAGGTCGCGGCGCGTGAGCTTGCCCAGCAGCTTCTGCGAGGCCACCTTGGTGTCCATCGTCTGCGACTCGCCGTGACCGGCGATCAGCAGCCGCTCGGTGCGGAAATGCGTCGCGACGTCGCCGGACAGCGCTTCGACCGCCTTGCACAGCCACCCTTCGTTTTCCCAGTTGCGCTGCGTGTCGGCATTGAGCTTCTCGTAGGCTTGCTGGGCCTTCAGCGACGCCTCGTCCATGTCGTCCGCACTCGAACCAGTCGACTCGGGCAGGAACGACTGCGTCAGCTCCGGGTGCCCGGCCTCGCAGTGGTAGCACTCGCGGTTGTTCTCCATCACGAGCTTCCAGTTGCCGTCCTCGACGATCTCCGACTCGAACGCGATCTTCGTGTTCTGCAGCTCGTATGGCGCGAAGCGCGGCCCCATCGTCCCCTCGAGGTGTGCAATGTCGGCCGGCGGCTCGTCGGCAAAACACACGAGCACGTGCGTGCCGACCACCTTCACATGCACGGGCAGGAGATTGCGGCAGGTGCTGTCGAAGTCCTTCCCCATGTGCTTGGTGTGACGCAGGCTGCCGTCGAGGTCGTAGGTCCACTGGTGGTACGGACACACGAGCATGCCGACCGTCGACTTCCCTTCTTCCTTCAGACGCGCGCCGCGGTGGCGGCACACGTTGCGATATGCGCGGATGGCTTCGTCGTCGTCGCGCACGATCATGACCGACGCGTTGCCGATGTCGACGACCGACACGTCACCCGGCTCCGGAACGTCGGCGGTCACGCCGACCACGATCCAGTGCTTGTGGAAGAAGATGTCGACGTCCGTCTCGAATACATCGGGCCGGCTGAACACTTCCCCAGGCATTCCGCAGCCGGGCTCACGGCTGCGCACGAGTTCGCCAAGGGGCTTCAATTGAACGTCTGACATCGTCTTCTCCAACGTTGATGGGGAAGCGGGACCTGAATCGGTCCCGCGCTAGCCGCAGTATTGGATTGCCGGAAAAACGCGTCAATGCGCTTTATTTTCCCCGCTTCATTACATTGGATTATGGGTCGGCGGTGAGGGCTGGACCCGGTCTTTCAGGGCGACTTCGGTGCGGCTTGCGCGCAAAAAAAATCCCGCGCCATCGGGCAAGTTCGCTCGAAGTTCGCGGGACGCGGGACAAGGCAGTTCGCCCAGGCGGCGAAACCGCGTCAGTGATAAGGATGATTAATTAATTGAACCGCGCAGGAACGCACGCGGATTCCTTCCGCCCGCGCACATCATGCGACACCGGCGTCGTCCTTCAACAGGTCGATCAGCTTCTGAATCGACGGCGTGACCGAGCGCCCGTGCGGCACCACCACGTAATACGCGTCGCTCAACGGCAGCGACACGTCCATCAGGCGCACCAGATCACCCGACGCCAGATGCTCGTGGAGCAGCCGGCTCCAGCCGAGCGCGACACCTTGCCCGAGCAACGCCGCCTGAACCGCGTCCGGATACAGGCACGTGCGCACGCCGTACCTGAGCTTGGCCGGACGCGCGCCGACGGCCCGGAACCACTTGTCCCAGCTCAGCCAGCCTTCAGACGTCGAGTCTTCCTCGATGAAGGTCATGTTCGCGAGCTCGTCCAGCGAATCCGGCGTACCGTACCGGTCTCGCCAAGCGGGCGAACAGACTGGAAACACCTGCTCGTCGAACAGCAGATGCGCGGTGCCGTCGCGCCACTTGCCGTCGCCCCAGCGAACCACCGCATCGACTTCGGTGTGGCGCAGATCGGCGGTAAACATCGTCGTCGTGAGACGGATACGCAGGTTCGGGTGCAGTTCCTTGAGCCGCGCGAGACTCGGCATCAGCCGGAAATGCGAGAACGCCGCGGTCGTGGCGAGCACGAGCTCCTCGTCTTCGATGCCGGTCGACAGCCGGTCGAACACGCCGGCGATCTTGCCCATCGCCTCGGCCACGACCGCGTAAAGCGCCGCGCCTTCGGCCGTCAGCGTCGTCGCGCGATGCAGGCGGTCCAGCAGGCGCACGCCGAGCAATTCCTCCAGCAGACGGATCTGCCGGCTGACCGCAGCCTGCGTGACACCCAGTTCGGCGGCGGCCTGCGTGAAGCTGCGCAGCCGGGCGACGGCCTCGAACTCCACCAGCGCCGTCAACGAAGGAATGAGTCGCCGATAACCTTTTGCACCGTCCATGCCCGCTTCACCGTGAACCTGTTGGTTGAGTATGAGTGACCAGCTTCGGATACGTCACCGACGAGCGGGCGGCAATCCGTGCCGCGCGCCCGTCGGTGTTTGAACCGCTTGGCAGGCGTGACGATCCCGAGCTTCGGTTTCGCCTTACAGCGACGCCTTGATTTTCTCGGCCGCAGCCGGCGTCACCCACTTCGTCCACACGTCCTGCTTTTCCTTCAGGAAGCGCTTCGCGCCGTCGTCGCCGGTGGCCTGGTTGGTCGTCATCCAGAGCATCACCTGTTGCAGGTCCGCGGTCTTGAAGCTGCGCGTGTTCAGATACTTCATCACGTCCGGATTGGCCTTGTCCGCGAACGACTTGGACACCAGCGTATACAACTCACCGACCGGCCAGCCCGTCGGCTTCGGATCGGGGCAGTTCGCGACCGTCGTGCAGCGCTTCCATTCCGCCTGATCGACCGGCACGCCGGCGTCGAGCTTCACCATCTGATACTTGCCGAGCAGGGACGTCGGTGCCCAGTAGACGCCGAGCCAGGGCTTCTTGCGTTCGTAGGCCTTCGCAATCGATCCGTCGAGCCCCGCCGCCGACCCCGTATCGATCAGCCGGAACCCGGCCTGCTGCGCCTTGTACGCCTTATATAGTTGCGTCGTATTGGTCGTGATCCCCCAGCCTTGCGGGCCGTTGTAGATCGCGCCCTTGCCGGGATTCTCAGGGTCGGCGAACAGTTCGGGGTGCTTCAGCGCATCCGGAATCGTCTTGATGTCGGGATGCGCATCCGCGACGTACTTCGGGATATACCAGCCGTAGACTGCGCCTTCCTGAATGGTCTTCGCGCCCATCACGATTTTCTTCTCGTCGATCCCGCGCTGCACGATCGCCGGCAGCAATGCAATGGCCCCTTCCGACACGATGTCCGGCTTGCCCTTGTCGACCATCGACGTAATCGTTGGCACGGTATCGCCGATCACGGTGTTGACCTGGCAGCCGTAGCCTTCGCCGAGGATCGCCTTGTCGACGGCCGCTTCCAGCTCGGCACTTTGCCAGTTCATGTTGGCGATCGTCACGTTTCCGCAACCGGCAGCGTAGGCGTGCGAGCCGCCGAACAAAACGCCAACTGCGGCGAGTGCGCGAAGAGATGTCAGTTTCATTGCCGTTTCCTCAAAGTTGCCGGACCTTCCCCGGTATGCGTTGGTCTGTACGCCCTTCCGTGTTCGGTCCGAACCGGACACGGTCGAGCGCATTACTGCGGGCACATGCGATCGTTCGAATCGCCGGCCTGATGGCGAGATGTGGGTCAGTGGTCTTGCGCGAGCGTCACGGGTGCGCTCACCCGCGGACCGCCGCGACGGAGGCCTCCACGCGCGCACGCGCGTCCGGCTGCACGTGCGGCAGGTCGGTCGCGTCCTCCGGCGTCGCCAGCGCGCAGGCGAGCTGGCGCAGGTCGACCGTGCCGAGCGGATGGTTGCCTTCGCCGACGACCGTCAGGCGATCGATGCCCGGATCGCGCGTGAGCATCGACAGCGCGCTTTCGAGCGTCGTTCCGGCCGCGACGTGCGCCCCGACCACCGACGCGCCCGTGCGCAGCGGCGCCATCACGTCCTCGACGCAGACCACGCGCCCGCGATTCACCTGCCTGACGAAGTTGGTCACGTACTCGTCGGCCGGGCGCAGCACGATGTCCTGCTTCGTGCCCTGCTGGACGATGTTGCCGTCGCGCAGGATCGCGATCTGGTCGCCGAGCCTCAGCGCCTCGTCGAGGTCGTGCGTGATGAAGACGATCGTCTTGCGGATTTCCTTCTGCAGATCCAGCAGCACGGTCTGCATGTCCATCCGGATCAGCGGGTCGAGCGCCGAGTACGCTTCGTCCATCAGCAGCACGGGCGCGTCCATCGACAGCGCGCGAGCGAGGCCCACGCGCTGCTGCATGCCGCCGGACAGCTGATTCGGATAGCGTTGCTCGAAGCCCTTCAGCCCCACGCGTTCGAGCCATCGCATCGCCGTGTCGACCGACGTGTCGCGCGCCACGCCGCACACTTCGAGACCGTAGATCACGTTCTCGAGCACGTTTCGATGCGGCAGCAGTGCGAACTTCTGGAACACCATCGCCGTCTGGCGCCGGCGGAATTCGCGCAGCTCCTTCAGTTTCATCCGGCACACGTCGACGCCGCCGATCAGCACCTCGCCGGCCGTCGGGTCGATCAGCCGGTTGATGTGGCGGATCAGCGTCGACTTGCCCGAGCCGGACAGGCCCATGATCACCTGGATGGAACCGGCGGGAATGTCGAGGTTGATATTCCTCAGCCCCAGCACGTGGCCGGTCTGCGCGAGCAGTTCGGCCTTGGACAAGCCGTTCTTGACGGCATCGACATGGGACGCGGCTTTCGGCCCGAAGATCTTGTAGAGATTGCGGATCGCGATGCCGCCGGACTGGATGTCAGCCATGGACCACCTCCTGATGCTTTTGAAGACGCTTGCCGTAGGCCTGGCTGACGCGGTCGAAGATGACGGCGATGCCGACGATCGCGAGGCCGTTGAAGATACCGAGCGTGAAGTACTGGTTGGCGATGGCCTTCAGTACCGGCTGGCCAAGCCCCTGCACACCGATCATCGCGGCGACCACCACCATCGCGAGCGCCATCATGATGGTCTGGTTGACGCCTGCCATGATGGTCGGCAGCGCGAGCGGCAGCTGCACCTTCACGAGCCGCTGCCAGCCCGACGAACCGAACGCGTCGGCGGCTTCGATGATGTCCACGTCGACCAGCCGGATCCCGAGATTGGTCAGGCGGATCATCGGCGGGATCGCATAGATCACGACCGCGATGAGGCCGGGCACGCGACCGATGCCGAGCAGCATCACGACTGGAATCAGGTAGACGAAACTCGGCATGGTCTGCATCACGTCGAGCACCGGGTCGACCAGCTTGCGGATCCGGTTCGACTTCGCCATCAGGATGCCGATCGGCAAGCCGATGAGGATCGACAGGAACGTGCAAACGAAAATCATGGACACGGTTCGCATCGTGTCCTCCCACATGTCGAGGTAGCCGATCGCGGCAAGCGTGACGAAGCAGCCGGCGACGATCTTCCAGTTCCGGCTCGCCACCCATGCGACCGCGAGCACCAGCAGCATGATGACCGGCCACGGGGTGCGCGTCATGAAGTGCTCGGCCGCCGTCAGGAATTGCTGAAGCGGCTGGAACGCCGCGTCGATCGGGTCGCCGTACGCGGCGGTGAAAGCGCGGAAACCGTCGTCGATCGAGCGCTTCATGTTCAGAAGCGCGTCGTCCTGCATGTGCGGAAACGTGTGTATCCAGTCCATTTGATTCTCCATCAGTCCGATGCCCGCCGGAAGGCCTGCCGATAGGCCGGCGTGTCGGGGGTTGTCCTTCATTCGATGCCGGCCGACCATTCCTTGACGCTCAGGTTGGCCGTCGCGCCGATCGTCAGAAACGGTTGCGGCGGCAACCGCTTCGGCGCCGCGAACCCGCGGAACACCTGCACGAGCCACGAGTCCATTCCCAGCGCCGCCTCGGCGGCCGCGATGCCCGACGCGGTCGCCTTCGTCGCGCCGACGCCATTGCATGCGATCGCCGCGAAGATGCCCGGCTCGATTTCGCCGAACGCCGGCACGCCGTTCCACGTCAGCGCCATCGCGCCTGCCCAGCGGTACTCCATCGGCACGCCCCTGAGCATCGGGAAACGCGCGTCGAACTTGCGGTCGTGGACGCGGCCCGCGCGTGCGATCGCGCCTTCGGTCACCTGCAGCCGCGGGTTGTACGTGTAGCGCGAGCGGATCAGGATCCGGTCGCCGTCGTCGCCGCGCACGCGACGCACCGTGGTCCCCATCGGGAACGCGGGCGTCGCGGCCCAGGCGCGCTCGCCGCCGAGCCGCGACGGATCGAATGCCTTCGTCATCGATGCGTACGTGTAGACATGCAGCAGCACGCCCGGCAACAGGCCAAAACTCTGCGCGTGCCCGTTGTTCGCCAAGATGATCTTGCCGGCGTTGACCGCACCGTTCGGGGTCTTGATGCGCCACGATGCGCCCTGCCGCTCGAGCGACAGCGCGGGCGTATTCTCGAAAAGCCTGATCGGGTCGCCGAAGGAATCGGCGAGGCCCCGGATGTAGGCGGCCGGCTGGATCATCACGGTGCCGGGCGTGAAGATCGCCGACGTGAACGACGTCGTGCCGGTGACCGTCGCGATCTCTCCTGCATCGAGCAGACGATATGGTTCGTTCACCTTATCGAGCTGGACCGCATAAGAGGCGACGTGCTTGTCGCCCCGCGGCCCCATTGCGACGTTGTACTTCCCGCACGGGTCGAAAATGTCCTTGCCCCAGCCCTTCTCGAGCGCCAGATCGCGTGCCATTGCGATCGCCATCCGGTGCACCTGGATGTCGTGCCGCCGCTCGTCGCTGCCCGAGCCGCCATAGTCTTCCGACGATACTTCGTGCGGCAAGTCGATGATGAAGCCCGAATTGCGGCCCGTCGCACCTTCGGCGACTTCGCCGGCCTCCAGCACGACGACCTTGACGCGCGGATCGAGTTGCGACAGGCGCCGCGCCGCGGACAGGCCCGCGAACCCGCCGCCGATGATCGCGATGTCGGCGTTCACCGTGCCGGTGAGCGGCGCGCGCGGCGTCCGCGGGGGCAGCATCTCGACCCAGCCGGACTTGCCGAGATGCTGCGGGAGTTTGCTCGCTACGAACATGATGGTTCACCCGCTCCGTTACACGGCTTGCCGTTCGCGCTCGACCAGCGCGCCGACAGCGGTCTGCAATGCGTCGCGCTTCGCGGCGGACAGGCGCGACAGCGGGCGACGCGGATTGCCCGCGCCGTAGCCGGTCATCTCGGCCGCGGCGTAGACCGACTGCACGTAGTCGCCTTCCCAGATCAGCGACATCGCGGGCTCCAGCAGTCGCCAGATTTCCCGCGCGTCGACCCAGCGACGTTCCTGCGCGGCCTCGACGAGTTCGAGGCAGGTCTTCGGTGCAAAGTTGGCACCGCCCCAGATCAGGCCGCTGACGCCGGCATACATCGCATACGGCACGAGCGGATCGGCACCGTTCATCATCGGCAGCCCCGTGCGGACCAGCGCGGCCTGCTTCGCCAGGTCGCCGCTACTGTCCTTGACCGCGAGGAATTCGGGAATCTGGCACAGCCGGTGCAGCAGCGACGGCGTGATCTCGACCCCGACCGCCTGCGGCACGTTGTAGCCGATGATCGGCAGCCCGGCGCGCGCGACGGCGGCGTAGAACTCGAACACGCCGTCATCGTCGGTCGGCCCCTCGAAGAACGGCGGCAGCACCATCACGCCGCCCGCACCGCAATCGGCCGCGTGACGCGTGCGCTCGACGACATCGTCGACGAGCAGCGCGGACGTCTGCGCGATGATGCGCGCGCGCCCGTTGATAACCTTCGCGCCGAACGCGACCAGCGCCTTCGATTCCTCCTGCGACAGATACACGTGCATGCCGGTGCCGGAACTCAGCACGAAGCCCTCGATGCCCACCGCGAGATAGCGCTCGATCAGTTGCTCAAGGCGCGCATGATCCGGTTTCCCGTTCTCATCGAAAGGAGTACTGATTGCCAGGTTGATGCCAGGGAAAGCAAAGTCTTTCATGTCGTTATGCCTCGTCCGCTTCGTTAATGTTCAGGTCGACCCAGAGGGTCTTGAGCTGCGTGTACTGGTCATGGGCGTGCAGCGAGTTGTCGCGTCCGCCGAAGCCCGACTGCTTGAAGCCGCCGAACGGGGTCGTGATGTCGCCTTCGCCGAATGCGTTCACCGTCACCGTGCCTGCGCGAACCGCACGTGCCGCACGCATCGCGCGTTTGCCGTTTCCGGCGAATACCGACGCCGCAAGGCCGTAGTCCGTATCGTTCGCGATGTCGATCGCCTCCTGCATGCCGTCCACCGTGATGACGGACAGGATCGGTCCGAAGATTTCCTCGCGTGCGTGCTTCGCGTCGTTGTTCGCGACGTCGATGATGGTCGGATGGACATAACGGCCTTCGCTCGTCTGCCCGCCGTACAGCACGGTGGTGTCGCCACCCAGATACGACTGCACTTTCTCGTAATGCTGCGCGGACACCAGCGGCCCGATCCGGTTGGCCGGATCGAGCGGGTCGCCCACATGCCATTCGTCGGCCAGCTTCGTGATCTTCTCCAGCAAGGGCGCCTTGATATCACGATGCACGATCAGCCGCGAAATCGCCGAGCAGTTTTCGCCCATGTTCCAGAACGCGCCGTTCACGATGTGACTCGCGACGGCATCGAGATCGGTCGCATCGGCCATCACGACGCACGGATTTTTCCCGCCCATCTCGAGCACGACCTCCTTGAGGTTGCTCTCGGCCGAGTACGACAGGAAGCGCCGGCCGGTGTCGGTGGACCCGGTGAAGGACACCATGTCGATGTCGCGATGGCGGCCGATCGGTTCGCCGACCGCCGGGCCCGTGCCGGTCACGACGTTGAATACGCCGGGCGGAATGCCGGCCGCGAGCGCCAGCTCGGCGACCCGCATCGTCGTGAGCGACGTCTCCTCGGCGGGCTTCACGACCAGCGTGCAGCCGGCCGCGAGCGACGGACCGATTTTCCACGCGAGCATCAGCAGCGGGAAATTCCATGGCAGCACCAGACCGACGACACCGACGGGTTCGCGCACGATCATCGAAATATGACCGTCGGAGGCCGGCGACACCTGGTCGTAGATCTTGTCGATCGCTTCCGCATGCCAGCGCAGCACGTTGACCGTTTCCGGGATATCGACCGTCTGACAATCGAAGATCGTCTTGCCGCTGTCGAGGCTCTCCATCACCGAAAGCTCGAGCGCATGCTTCTCGACGAGGTCCGCCAGCCGGAGAATCGCCTGCTTGCGCGCGGCCGGATGCAGCTTCGACCAGCGGCCGTCGTCGAACGCGGCGCGGGCGGCGGCGACCGCGACATCGACGTCCTCCTTCGCGCACGCCGGCACGTCGGCGAGACGGCCCCCGGTTGCCGGGTTGATCGTGGCAAACGTGGCACCCGACCGCGCCGCGTGGGCCTCGCCGTCGATCACGACACTGCGCGGCAGATTCAACTCGCGAGCGATCCGTTGATACTCGCTCCGGGACAGCAACTCAGTCATATCAGTCTCTCATCGATACAGGGTTTCATGAGGAACCGAATCAGCGGCTCGGTTCGTGGTACTAAAAATCAATCGATACGTCGACACCTTCGGGCGCCACGTACGACGCCATGTTTCTGCGCGCCAGGTAGACGTGCGCGCTCACGATCTCTCCGGCAGCCTGTGCGTCGCGGCGCTCGATGGCGTCGATGATCGCGTCGTGCTGCTGAACCGCCTCGACGAGCTCGGCTTCCATCTTCTCGTCGCGCGGTTGATAAAACGTCTTCGCGAGCCGCGCATGATCGATCAGCAGGCGGCACAGGCTCGGCAGCAGGTACGGGTTGTGGGCCATCTTGCCGATCGCGAGGTGAAACTCGTCGTTCTGCAGCACCCGCTCGTCCACCCCGCCGCTTTCCACCGCCGCGCGAAACCGCTCCTGGATACGCTTCAGCCCGTCGATTTCCCCCTGGGTCGCATGCATCGCGGCCAGCTTGGTCGTCGCCACGTAAATCAGCGGCGCGGCCAGGAAATAGTTGCGCAACGAGTCGTAGTTCATCGACGCGACCCGCGCGGCGCGATTGGCTTCGAGCTCGATATAGCCCTCGGCCGCCATCTGCCGCATCAATTCGCGCACCGGCGGACGGGACAGCCCGAATTCCTCGCCGAGTGCCACCTCGTCCAGCGTCGCCCCGGGCTGGAGCTCCATGCTGAGGATCCGGTGTCGAAGCGTCTGCGCCAGAACCGCCTTGCGATCCAGCGACGGCGACTGCGCATCGTCACGTTCGGTGTCCACGAGATTCGCCTTCATGTGCTCTCCTGTTGCATGCATCGTCTGTATACAAATTGTATTCGTCAAGACTTCAATGTGTCTAATGCGGGAAACTGCTTACCCCGCGAGGATCGGTACCGGCCTCGAGACCGGCTCGACGGGCCGCGATCGGCAGGCGACTTCCCCCTCCCGAGGCCGCCCGGAGGGTGATCCAGGCGCTCCCAGCCCGGATGTTAGAGGAACAAGCTGCGTGGGACACGCGATTCGGCCGGCATGACATGGCCGGGTGGGAAAGTCGGGCGACCGACCATCGCGATCCGTCCCCAACCACAACGCATCGACATATCGACTGCGGCGCGCGCTGCCTGCGGCAAGCGCGAAGCATCATCCGCCCCCACGGGCTCGCATCGCGTCATCGCGAACGAAATCCGCGTCGGCAAGCGCCCGATCGTTGCCGCCGCGGCACTGGCCGCGTGGACGCGCGCCACGCATAACCTAATGTAATGGCGGCCGGAAAATAAAGCGCATTGACGCTGTTTTAGTGCATGCCAATACTCGGGCCACAGCGAAGGTACTCCGGGCATGGAGCGAGACATCGGAACGCGGCACGACAGAGGCCCGTCATCGAAGCCCGGCCTTCGCGAATGACAGCGTGCACGTCGAGCGTGCCGCGCGCCCCAAGGAAGCAATGCCATGAACTCCGTAGACAGAATGTTCGATCCCGCCCTCGAAGCACACGACCGACTCTCCCATCCCGGCACGTGGGACAGCACTGGAAGAACCTGGGCGAGCGGCGAACAGCAGGTGCTGACGTGCTGCCGCGTCGTCGACGAGACGCACGACGTCAAAAGCTTCGAGTTCCGCGTGGGCGACGGCTCGCCCGTTCGCTTCGAACCCGGCCAGTTCATGACCGTGTCGGCGGACGTCCACGGCCAGTCGGTCGAGCGCTGCTACACGATCTCGTCTCCGCCGACCCGCCCCTATCTGCTGTCCATCACGGTGAAGCGGGTTCCCGGCGGCGTCGTGTCGAACTGGCTGCACGACAACATGGAGCCTGGCAACCGATTGCTGGCCTACGGTCCGTCGGGCAGCTTCACGCCGACCGCGGCACCCGCCGCCAAGCTGCTGTACCTGTCGGCCGGCTCGGGCGTGACGCCGCTGATGTCGATGACGCGCGCGAGCATCGACCTCGGGCTCGACCTGGACATCGTGTTCGTCCACAGCGCGAGAACGCCTGCCGATATCGTGTTCCGCAACGAGCTGCGGCGGCTCGAGGCGCTTTCGCCGCGCCTGCGCACGTTCTTCGTCTGTGAAGGCGCCGGCGACGAAGCGCACTGGCCGGGACCGATTGGCCGGCTCAGCCTGCCGCTGCTTGCCGAACAGGTGCCCGACTACGCCGAGCGCGAAGCATTTACCTGCGGCCCGGCCGGCTACATGAATGCGGTACGCGACCTGCTGCGCGGCGGCGGTCACGATCCCGCGCGCTATCACCAGGAGAGCTTCGACATCAGCGCCGGCGTCGCGTCGGCACCTGTCGAACCGGCATCCGAAGCGTCGTCGGAAACCTTCACGGTCAAGCTGTCGCGTTCGTCGAAGACATTTACGATGCACGCCACCGACACCGTGCTGTCGGCGGCGAGAAAGGCGGGCCTTGCGATTCCGTCGTCCTGCAGCCAGGGCATCTGCGGCACGTGCAAGACCAAGGTGCTCGAAGGCACGGTGGACATGCAGCACAACGGCGGGATTCGCGACCGGGAAGTCCAGAAAGGCTTCCGGCTGCTCTGCTGCAGCCGCCCGACGTCGGACCTCGTGCTGGAACTCTAGTCCGTCGGCAACCGCGCGCGGCACGGACACGGGCCCTTCCACAAGAGCCCGGATCACGCCGACGCGCTCACGCCGCGTTCCCTGCAAACGCACCATCAGAACAACCCCAGGAGGCACAGTATGGCGGGCGATCAGCTCCTAGATGTAAGCAGTGCTATTAATTCGCATGACAAGGATGCCGTCTTGCGCGACGTACGCGCATACCGGTTGGCCCGGGTTCAGGAGCAACTGCTCGCGCACAAGATCCCGGCGATCCTGCTGTACGACCCGGTCAACATTCGCTACGCGACCGATACGTCGAACATGCAGGTGTGGGCCGGGCGCAACCCCGCACGCTACGTGATGGTGTTCGCCACCGGGCGCATCGTCGCGTGGGAATTCCACAGCAGCGAGCACGTGTGGGACGGCCTGAATCTCGATGTGGAACTGCGCGGTGCGGTCAGCTGGACCTACTTCAACGCCGGCCCCGATGCGGAGCAGCGCGCCGAGACGTGGGGCGCCGAAATCGTCGACGTGTTCCGCAAGCACGCGCCGGGCGAGCGCTTCCTGGCCGTCGATCGCCTCGATCCGTTCGGCACCGCGTATCTGGAGAAGCACGGACTCACGCTGACGGACGGCCAGGCGCTGATGGAAACCGCCCGGCTCATCAAGTCGTCGGGCGAGCTCGTGTTGATCGGCGAATCGCTGCGCACCGCCGAGAAAGGGATCGAGCGGATGCGGCGCGAACTGCGCCCGGGTCTGACCGAGAACGACATCTGGGCGAACCTGCATTACGAGAACATCCGCCATGGCGGCGAATGGATCGAAACGCGCCTGCTCGCGTCCGGCGACCGGACGAATCCGTGGATGCACGAGTGTTCGTCGCGGGTGCTCGAGGCGGGCGACCTGCTCGCGTTCGATACCGACATGGTCGGGCCGAACGGTTATTGCTCCGACATCTCCCGTACCTGGCTCGTCGGCGACGGCCGCCCGTCGGACGAGCAACGCAAGCTGTACGAATACGCGTATGCACAGGTGCATTTCAACATGGATCTGCTGCGGCCCGGCATGACGTTCCGCGAGTTCTCGGAAAAGGCGTGGAAGATCCCCGACCCGTTCGTGGAGAACCGCTACTGCTGCCTGGCGCACGGCATCGGGATGGTCGACGAGTATCCGTCGATCGCGCACCAGGTCGACTGGGACAGCGCGGGTTACGACGGCCGGTTCGAGATCGGTATGACGGTCTGCGTCGAAAGCTATATCGGCGCGCAAGGCGGCAGCCAGGGCGTCAAGCTCGAACAGCAGGTCGTGCTGACCGAGCACGGCTGCGTGTCGCTGACCGACTGCGCGTTCGAAACCGACTGGCTGTAAAGAAGGCGATGCGGGCCGCGGGCCGGACGTCAACAGCGGCGCATGCATGGCGGCCGGTGCCAAATCGGACGCCCTTTTTCGCTTTCAGGACCCGCGCGTTTCTGCGTAGACTTTCGTTTCATCAAGCCAAGTGGCCGCAGGAGCAGAGACCAGCATGAGTGAACGCCCGAAGAACATCGCGGATTTCGTCCGGATCGCCGGCGAGCTGTTCCAGTCGGACAAGCTGCCACCCGCCGCGCGCGCGTTCGCGCCGCAAGTATTCGCCCGGCTGCAGACGCCGTCGGACAACGGAACACGGCTCGCGGCGCGCTACCCCGCATGCGACTGGCTCGACCGCGCGCTCGAGTCGGTCGCGCGCGTCGACCCGACGTTCGCCACCGTCGCGCAACTGATCAAGTCGCTCGAGCCCGAGGTGGGTTGGTCGCGTCGCACGTCGGGAAAGGACGGCAGTCCGAACTACATCGACGGGCACGTGAACGGGATGATCTGCGGGCCCGGCGGTGCGGAAAGCCGCGACGACATCCAGCTCGGCTTCTCGCTGATGATGCCCAACGTCCGATATCCGGATCATGGCCACGCACCGGAGGAAGCGTACGTGCTCATGACCACCGGTGAATTCCGGCAGCAAAACGGCGCGTGGTTCGATCCCGGGATCGGCGGCGGCATCCACAACGCGCGTGGTGCACTGCATGCGATGCGTTCGGGCGACGCGCCGTTCCTCGCGATCTGGTGTCTGCTCAATTGATCGGGTAATCGACGCGACAGGCTGGCAGGCCGCCTGCGGTCGGTGGTCAGCGGTCCGTCGTCAGCAGCCGGGCATTGGCCTACCGGTCGGTCGGGATGGCTTCAGGCCGCTGACGAATGACGCGCCTGCGTGTCGAGATCAGCCGGATCGTGCCCGGTGTGCGTGATCCGATTCAACGCCAGGACCGCCGACGGAAGCCGGCCATGGGAACCCTCAAAGGAAGCCGGCTATGGGAAACTCGTGCGGTGCCGTCGCGCGCCTGCCGGGTCACGCAACGACGTCGCACCACGACAGCGGCAGTCTGCGCACCTCGTCGACATCCGTTCGGCCGATGCGATACGGCCCGCGCGTGGATAAAACGCAACAGTACAACTGCAGAGGCGCCCGACGCACTCGATGCGCTCGCATCCTCGATAGTGCCGTCGTTATAAGGCATACTCTGTTCGCACCCAGCGAACGATCGTTTCATTTCTTGACGCAAACTCTCGCGTGATCCACTAAACACACACACGATTCTGGTACCTTGACGCACCGGCCCGAGCGCATCGCGACGGCCATCACCCATCTTTCATACTATGACATTACAGATTGGGATTCCTCTGGAGACAGCCACCGGCGAACGGCGCGTTGCGACCGTACCGGAAGTGGTCGAGAAACTGATCAAGCTGGGGTTTTCGGTGACCGTCCAAAGCGGCGCCGGTGCCGGCGCGAATTTTGACGACGATACGTACCGCGCAGCCGGTGCGAGCATCGCCGCCACGGCGGCCGAGCTCTGGTCCGGCAGCGACATCGTGTTCAAGGTGCGCCCGCCGAGTGCCGACGAAGTCGCGCTGATGCGCGAAGGCGGCACGCTGATCGGCTTCGTGTGGCCGGCACAGAACCCCGAACTGATGCAGCAGCTGGCCGCGAAGCGCGCCACGGTGCTGGCGATCGATTCGCTGCCGCGCACGCTGTCGCGCGCGCAGAAGATGGACGCGCTCACGTCGATGGCCGGCATCAGCGGCTACCGCGCGGTAATCGAGGCCGCCCACGCGTTCGGCCGCTTCCTGAACGGCCAGGTCACGGCGGCCGGCAAGATTCCGCCGGCCAAGGTCTTCATCGCCGGTGCCGGCGTCGCGGGCCTCGCCGCGATCGGCACGGCCGCGAGCCTCGGCGCGATCGTGCGCGCGAACGACACGCGCGCCGAGGTGGCCGATCAGGTCAAGTCGCTGGGCGGCGAGTTCGTCAAGGTCGACTACGAAGAAGAAGGCTCGGGCGGCGGCGGTTACGCGAAGGTGATGAGCGAAGGCTTCCAGCAGGCCCAGCGCGCGATGTATGCGCAGCAGGCCAAGGATGCCGACATCATCATCACCACCGCGCTGATCCCCGGCAAGCCGGCGCCGAAGCTGATCACCGCCGAGATGGTGCGGTCGATGAAGCCCGGCAGCGTGATCGTCGACATGGCCGCCGAACAAGGCGGCAACTGCGAACTCACGGTGCCCGGCGAGGCGGTCGTGCGCCACGGCGTGACCATCGTCGGCTATACCGATCTCGCGTCGCGCCTGTCGCGGCAGTCGTCCACGCTGTATGGGACCAACCTGCTGCGCGTGGTCGAGGAGCTGTGCAAGACCAAGGACGGCACGATCAACGTCGACTTCGACGACGACGCGATCCGCGGCCTCACGGTCATCAAGGAAGGCAACGTCACGTGGCCACCGCCGCCGATCAAGCAGGCGGCCATCGCACCCAAGCCGCCGGCGGCCGCCCCCGCCGCGGCCGCGCCGGCGAAGTCCAAGGGCCACGGTCACAGCGGCGAGCCGATGTCGGCCAAGGCGCTCGCGATCGTGTTCGCGATCGGCGCGCTGGCGTTCCTGCTGGTCGGCCAGTTCGCGCCGGCCAGCTTCCTGTCGCACTTCACGGTGTTCGTGCTCGCGTGCTTCGTCGGCTACATGGTGATCTGGAACGTCACGCCGTCGCTGCACACGCCGCTGATGAGCGTGACCAACGCGATCTCGTCGATCATCGCGATCGGCGCGCTCGTGCAGGTCGCGCCGCCGCTGGGCGAGCTGGCCAACGCCGGCGATCGTCCGTCCGGGCTGATCCTCGGTCTCGCGGTGGGCGCGCTCACGCTCACGGCCGTCAACATGTTCGGCGGCTTCGCGGTCACGCGGCGCATGCTGGCGATGTTCCGTAAATAAGGGGACAACAATAATGACTTCCAACCTGACTACCGTCTCCTATATCGGCGCCGCGATCCTGTTCATTCTCAGCCTCGGCGGGCTGGCCAATCCCGAGACCGCGCGCCGCGGCAACCTGCTCGGCATGATCGGCATGCTGATCGCCGTGCTGGCCACCGTGGCCGGTCCGCGCGTGTCGGCCGCGGGCATTCCGTACGTGATCGCCGCGCTGGTCGTCGGCGGTGCCGTCGGCCTGTACGCCGCGAAGAAGGTGCAGATGACGCAGATGCCGGAACTGGTCGCGCTGATGCACAGCCTGGTCGGTTTCGCGGCCTGCCTGGTGGGCTTCGCGAGCTATATCGACACGTCGCTGCAGCTCACCGGCGCCGAGAAGGCCATCCATGAAGTGGAAATCTACGTCGGCATCCTGATCGGCGCGATCACCTTCGCGGGCTCGGTGATCGCGTTCGGCAAGCTGTCGGGCAAGATCGGCGGCAAGCCGCTGCTGCTGCCGGCGCGGCACTGGATGAATCTCGCCGCGCTGCTGATCGTGATCTACTACGGCCGCGCGTTCCTGCATGCGGAAAGCATCCAGGACGGCATGCTGCCGCTCGCCGTGATGACCGTGATCTCGCTGCTGTTCGGTGTGCACATGGTGATGGCGATCGGCGGCGCGGACATGCCCGTCGTGGTGTCGATGCTCAACAGCTACTCGGGGTGGGCGGCGGCGGCCACCGGCTTCATGCTCGGCAACGACCTGCTGATCGTGATCGGCGCGCTGGTCGGCTCGTCCGGTGCGATCCTGTCGTACATCATGTGCCGCGCGATGAACCGCAACTTCATCAGCGTGATCGCGGGCGGCTTCGGCAGCGGCGCGGGCGCACCGGCGGCAGCCGGCGGCGCTGCGCAGCCGGCCGGCGAAGCGGTCGCGGTGAGCGCGGCGGAAACGGCCGAGCTGCTGCGCGAGGCGAAGCGCGTGATCATCGTGCCGGGCTACGGGATGGCCGTGGCGCAAGCCCAGCACACGGTGTTCGAACTGACGAAGCTGCTGCGCGAGAAGGGCGTCGACGTGCGTTTCGCGATTCACCCGGTCGCGGGCCGCATGCCGGGCCACATGAACGTGCTGCTGGCCGAGGCGAAGGTGCCGTATGACATCGTGCTCGAAATGGACGAGATCAACGGCGACTTCCCCGAGGCCGACGTGTCGATGGTGATCGGCGCGAACGACATCGTGAACCCGGCCGCGCAGGACGACCCGGCGAGCCCGATCGCCGGCATGCCGGTGCTGGAAGTGTGGAAGGCGAAGACGTCGATCGTGATGAAGCGCAGCATGGCGTCCGGCTATGCGGGCGTCGACAATCCGCTGTTCTACAAGGACAACAACCGCATGTTGTTCGGCGATGCGAAGTCGATGCTCAATGAAATCTTCGGCGCACTGAAAGCCTGAGTGCGGCCACGCGCGCGGAGCGGGCAACCGGCCCGTTTCAGCAGCGCGTGGACCCAATGACCCGTCGGCCCGTCACGCATCGGCAGTGCGTGACGGGCCGACGCACATCCGCGGTACCGGAACGACGGGGAGCCATCCATGGGATCGCACGAAGGATGCCGGTTATGGGAGCGCGCTTGAAAAACCCGTGCTATGCGCGCCGCCGGTAAGTCCCCGGCGTACTCCCCGTCCAGTGGCGGAATGCGCGATGAAACGCGCTCGGATCGTCGAAGCCGATATCGGCGCCGATCGCCGCGATCGTGTCGAGCGTGTCGGTGAGCCGCTGGATCGCGATGTCGCGCCGCAGTTCATCCTTGAGCGCCTGGAACGTCGTGCCTTCGGCGGCCAGATGGCGGCTCAGCGTGCGCACCGAGCAATGCAGATGCTCGGCTGCCTGATCGATCACCGGCAGGTCGGGCAGCGCCGCCGACAGGTATTGCCGCACGCGATGGCACACGAGCTGTTCGCTGAACGATTCGAAGATCCAGTCGCCGGGCGCGCGCGCGAGGAACTTGCGCAGGTTGCGCTTGCTTTGCCGGATCGGCGCATCGAGGTAGTCGGCGCTGAAGCGCATCAGCGTGCGTTCGCAATCGAACTGCACGGAGCCGGAGAAGAAATAAAGATGCTCGACCGCATGGCGCGGCCGCGGGCACGCGAACTCGATCTTCAGCAGCGGGATCTTCTGCCCGATCAGCCAGGAACACACGCCGTGCACGAGCTTGAGCATCAGCTCCTGGCCGAGCGCGCCGATCGGGCCGACGGCCGGGTTCGGCCGCAGCAGCACCTGCGCGACCAGGCCGTCGCGCCTCGATTCGACGAAGAAGTCGTCGAGCAGGATATGGAAGAACTGGCCGAAGCGATGCAGCGCCGTTTCGAGGTTGCGCGCATCGAGCAGGCTCAGGCACAGGTACTTCAGCGTGCCGCCGCGCAGCGGGCGCGAGAAGATGCCCGGCATCTCGTCGTCGAGGTCGATCGCGAGCGTGCGGTACAGCGTCGAGAACTGCTCTTCCGTCACGCGCGCATGCGGCTCGCCAAGCAGCTCGAGCGGAATGCCGGCGCCGCGCAGGTAGCGCTCGACCACGTCGCGCTGCGCGCCCGCGCTGGCCAGAAAACCGTTGACGAGCGAGATCGGCACCGTCGCGCTCGGCGACGGCAGCGCACGCCCGGGCCGGGCGGAAGGTGAGTCTGAACCGGTCATCGCGTCCCCATCGGTCGAACCGCTCGCATTGTACTGGAGCGGCCCGGACCGGGCTTTCGGGACATGCGCGGCATGCGGCGCACCGGCCCGCGCGCCGCCGGGTGCGCGGCGCTTCGGCACCATCAGTCGGCGCGGCTGAGTTCCCGGCGCAGGATCTTGCCGACCGTCGACTTCGGCAGCCGGTCGACCAGGCGGATCAGCTTCGGCACCTTGTAGGCCGCGAGGTTGGCACGGCAATGCGCGACGATCTCCGCTTCGGTCACGGCCGCATCCGCCGCGAGCACCACGAACAGCTTGACGGCCTCGCCGGTGCGCTCGTCGGGCACGCCGATGCATGCGCATTCGGCGACGCCCGGCAGTGCGGTCGCGACCGCTTCCACCTCGTTCGGATAGACGTTGAAGCCCGACACGATGATCATGTCCTTCTTGCGGTCGACGATCTTCAGGAAGCCGGCCGCGTCGAACACGCCGATGTCGCCGGTGCGGAAATAGCCGTCCGCGGTGAAGGCTGTCGCATTCGCCTCCGGCTTCTGCCAGTAGCCGCCCATCACTTGCGGCCCCTGCACGCAGATCTCGCCCGCTTCGCCGATCGCCACCTCGCGATCCTGGTCGTCCAGCAGCTTCACGTCGGTCGACGGCAGCGGCAGGCCCGTCGTGCCCGTGAACGCGTCGATCGACTGCGGATTGAACGTGACCACCGGCGACGTTTCCGACAGCCCGTACCCTTCGCGAATGAAGTTGCCCGTCACCGCCTTCCAGCGCGCTGAGATCACGTCGATCACCGCCGCGCCGCCGCCGGCCGACAGCTTGAGCCGCGACCAGTCGACCTCCTTCAGCCGCGGATGGCCGGCGAGCCCCGCATACAGCGTATTGACGCCGACGAACACCGACGGCCGCGCGTCCTTCAGCACGTCGATGAAGCCGTCCATGTCGCGCGGATTCGCGACCAGCCAGTTCTCCGCGCCGATCGCGAAGTAGGACAGGAAGTTCACCGTCAGCGCGAAGATGTGATACAGCGGGATCGCCGTGACGACGACCTCCTCGCCCGGCCGCCGCGCGGCCGGCACGATCGCGCCGAACTGCTCGATGTTCGCGACCAGGTTGCGGTGCGACAGCGCAGCGCCCTTCGACAGCCCCGTCGTGCCGCCCGTGTACTGCAGCAGCAACAGATCGTCGCCGCGGAGCGCGACCGGCTCGAAGGCGAGCGCTTCGCCCGCGGCAAGCGCATCCGCGAGCGCGATCGAGCCGGGCGGCAGCGCGTCGCACGCGCCGGCCGGCGCATCGACGATACCGAGATCGCCGCGGCCCACGCTCAGCACGGTCCGCATGCGCGTCTTGCCGACCACGTCGGCGAACGTGCCCATCGAGCCGCCGCACACCACGGCCACTTCGACACCCGCGTCGTTGAGCTGATGCTCGAGCTCATGCGCGGTGTAGAACGGGTTCACGTTGACCTGGATCGCACCGATCCGCGCGAGCGCGACGAACACCACCGGAAACGCGAGCACGTTGGGCAGCATCACGGCCACGCGGTCGCCCTTGCGCACGCCCACGACCTGCTGCAGGTAGGCGGCCAGCGCGCTCGACAGGCGGTCGACGTCGGCGTAGGTGAGCGTGCGGCCGAACGCGCGGAACGCGGGACGCTCGGCGAAGCGGCGCATCGTGTCGTCCAGCAGCGCGGTTACGGAAGGATGGCGATCGGCATCGATCTCGGCGGGGATCGAGCCGTACGACCCGATCCAGTGTCTCTTCGTCATGTCCTGCTCCTCGGGGGACGGCGCCGGGCAGCGCCGTTCGCACGGCGGCCCGCGCACCGGATGGGCGCAGGCCGCCGCCTGACCGACGACTATCGCCCGCCGGACAGGCTTTGAAAATGATCCGGACGGTCGAAAAGATGATCGAAACGGACACGCCGGCGCGCAGCGGGCCGCCTGACGCCGCTTCCGTCCATGCATCGGTCCCGCCGTGTCGGGCCGTGCATGCTCATGCTCATCAGGGTGAACCCTATGGCGCCGCAGCGCGTTCCGGCGCAGAATCGCGCACCGGAACGATATCGAATCGGACGCAGAACCCGCCATGCCGCGCAGTGCGCTCTTGAAACCGACGGCCACCGGCACCGCCTCGCTGCCGGACGCCCTGCCCGCCCACGCGTCGCGCGAGAAGCGCTTCTCGCCGGCCAAGCTGGCCGTGCTCGTCAGCGTCACCCAGGAACTCGGCCTCGACCCGGCCGCCGTGCTCGACGGCACCGGCCTGTCGCCGGACGCCGTCGCCGATCCGTTCACGCTCACGTCGTCGCTGCAGTTCCTGACCGCCGCGCGCAATGCGATCGACCGCTACGACGGCACCGATCTCGGCGTGCGCGTCGGCCGTCGGCTGCACGCGTCGAGCTACGGCATGTACGGCTACGCGATGCTGTGCTCGGAATCGCTCGCGCGTGCGTTCGATTCGGCCGTCAAATATCACCAGCTCGCGAACGGCATGCTCGCGATCCGCTGGGTCGAACAGGGCGACACCGCGTCGTGGCTGTTCCCGGATCCGCACGAAGCCGCGCTGCCCGAGCCGGACCTGCCGCTGTATCGCTTCCTGATCGACATGCAGTTCGCGCTGCACGTGACGATCATCAAGGACGTGATGGGTGCATGGTGCGTGCCGGCCCGCGCGCAGTTCGCGCAGCCTCAGCCGGCGCACGCGGCGCAGCTCGCCGACGCGCTCGAATGCCCGATCGCGTTCGACCAGCCGCACCATGTGCTGAGCTACCCGGCCGCGTGGCTCACGCGCGCGCCGCAACTCGCGAACCCGATCACCGCCGCGCAGGTGTCGTCGCACTGCGCGCGCCTGCTCGACGAATTGCGCAGCCAGGCCGGCGTCACGCGGCGCGTATACCAGGAACTCACGCGCACGCCCGGGCAGTTTCCGGACATCGACGCGATCGCCGACACGCTGTGCATGACGTCGCGTACGCTGCGCCGCAAGCTCGACGCCGAAGGCACGTCGTACAGCGAGTTGCTGACGAGCGTGCGCAAGGCGCTCGCGATCGATTACCTGAGCACCACGACGCTCAGCACCGAGGACATCGCGCTGACGCTCGGCTTCAGCGATGCGGTCGGGTTCCGCCACGCGTTCAAGCGCTGGACCGGCACGACACCGAGCGACGTGCGGCGCAAGCGCGGCGGGTAAGCGCGCGCCAGCGCTTCGTCGCCGGTTTCAGCGCGTTTCGCCGGGCGCCGGATGCGCGACCGGCAGCGCAAACTCGAACACCGCACCGCGCCCGTCCCGATCGACGAGCCGGATTGCGCTGCCGTTGAGCGCCAGCATCCGGTGCACGATCAGCAGCCCGAGCCCGCCGCTCGTCGCCGCGCCGCCGCTCATCGGCCGCTGCGGCCGCTGGAACAGCCCTTCGCGCCGCGCTGGCGGAATCCCTTCGCCGGTATCCGACACGGTCACCACCACGCGATCGTCCTGCGGCGTCAGCGCCACTTCGACTTCGCCGTGCTGCGGCGTGTGCCGCAATGCGTTGTCGAGGAGGTTGGTCAGCACGCGCTCGATCATCCCGAGATCGGCCGACACGACCGGCACGCGCGGCGGGATCCGCGCATGCAGCGCGATGCCGCGCGACTGCGCGGCCAGCTCGAACTTCTGGAAGATGTCCTGCACGAGATCGACGAGCGAGAACGGCTCGCGCTCGGCCTGCACGCCGCCCGATTCGAGCCGCGCGAGTTCGAACAGCGCCTGCGCGAGCCGGCCGACCTTCGTGCTCTGCGCGAGTGCGATCGACAGGTAGCGGCGGCGCTCGGTCTCGGCGAGCGTATCGGACTTCAGCGACAGCGTTTCCAGATAGCCGTGCAGCGACGTCAGCGGCGTGCGCAGGTCGTGCGAGATGTTCGTGATCAGTTCGCGCCGCTGCTGGTCCTGGCGCGTCAGCGCGCGCCACTGGTCGCCGATCCGGTCGGCCATCTGCGCGAACGCGGATTCGAGCACCGCGATGTCGTCGCCGCGCCGCCCGGGCGGCGAGCGCGGCACCGGCGGCTGCGTGTCCGGCGCGCCGTTCGCGTCGAAGCGGCGCATCGCGTCGGTCAGCCGGCGCAGCGGGCGCGTGATGAAGCTGAACGCGGTCAGGCCCGCGAGCAGGCCCAGCAGCGCGACCACCGCCATCGACCATAGCGTCGTGCGCAGCACGTTGCCGGCGTCGACGCGCGCGGCGAGCCGGTCGTGCGCTTCGCCGAGCAGCACCACGTAGATGTAGCCCGACGGCGGCTGCCCGGCGCGCTGCAGCGGCGCCGCGCTGAACACCTTGCGCGCGTCGGGGCTGCGCGGATCGTCGCCGAGGATCGGCAGCGGCTCGCCCGCGATGAAGCGCTGCACCGGCGCAAGGTCGACGCGGTCACGCTTCACGTGGCCGGGCGGCGCGTCGTCGCCCTTGATACGCCCCGCGTTGTCGAGCAGGTACACCTCGACGCTCGGGTTCACGCCCATCAGCTGGCCGAACAGCGTGCGCACGGCATCCGGACGCAGCCCGTTCGCGTCCATCAGCGGCGCGCTGCTCGCGATGTGCGCGGCGAGATCGCGCGACAGGCCCTGAACGACTTCCTTTTCGCGCATGTCGTTCGCACGGATCTGCAGCCATGCCGACGCGCCCGAGCACGCGAGCAGCAGCACCGCGAACACGCACGACAGCCGCTGGGTGAGGGTCAGTTTCATCAGGTGTCCCGCTGGTCCGGCGCGGCGAGCTTGTAGCCGCGTCCCCACACGGTGAGAATCCGCACGGGCTCGGCCGGATCGGCCTCGATCTTCGCGCGCAGCCGGTTGATGTGGGTGTTCACCGTGTGCTCGTAGCCTTCGTGGCGGTAGCCCCACACGGCGTTCAGCAGGTCCATCCGCGAGAACACCTTGCCCGGATGCCGCGCGAAGAAATACAGCAGGTCGAACTCGCGCGGCGTGAGGTCGATGCGCGTGCCGTCGACGCTCGCCTCCCGCGCGATCGGGTCGATCGACAGCCCGGCGACGTCGAGCGTGCCCGCGTCGATCCGCGAATCGCGCGCGAGCGCGTCGACGCGCCGCAGCAGCGCCTTGACCCGCGCGACAAGTTCGAGCACCGAGAACGGTTTCGCCAGGTAGTCGTCGGCGCCGAGTTCGAGGCCGAGGATCCGGTGCACCTCGCTCGAACGCGCGCTCGTGATGATGATCGGCGTGTAGCGCGCCATCGCGCGTGCGCGCCGGCAGATTTCCAGGCCGTCGACGCCGGGCAGCATCAGGTCGAGGATCAGCGCGTCCCAGTTGCCCTGTTCGAGCAGGCGCAGTCCTTCCGTGCCGTCGGCGCTGTGCACGACTTCGTAGCGCTCGTCGCGCAGGTGCAGGCTCAACACGTCGGCGATGTCGGCGTCGTCTTCGACGATCAGGATGCGTTTCGGGTGGTCCATGGCGGTCGGCGGCGGCACGTCGGTAGGGGCTCGGGTCGGTTTCGAAGGTTCGATCTGGCCGCCCCTGCGGGCCGGAAGGCCGGGTTGCCGGGGAGGCGAATGGCGGCAGCAACGCCGCGCTGTCGCCATTGTGCAAAATTTTGCGGCGGGCAGGGGTCACATTTCATTTAACTTTGAATTGTGCCTGTGACCTGAGCCAATGCCCGCAAGGCTTTCCGCTGTGGCCCCTAAAACGAAACTTCCCCTACCGCAGTCCGAACACTAAAAAGCAGACGCGACACGTTCTGAGCGATGGAGCACGCCCGCGCATGACGTTCGGTATGGTTAACCCACCGGCTTGTAACCGGAAAGGGTTACCTCGCCCGGCCGGTCCCATGCAGTAAGCGAAATACTTGACCGGACACATACGCGCTTTGCAACTTCAGGTTGAGGCCGAGCCTCGAGCGTCGCACGGCAACGTACATCGCGATGCCCTCGAGATTCTCGTGGCAGATATCAATCTGCTCATCGGTCAGGATGCGCGGCGAGTCGGAGCCGCCCTCCTGCGTCTGACCCGTTACGGCGAGCGTGAACACGCCCGCGGTGGTCGTAAAGTTGAGCAGCAGCCTGCTCGTATGCCACGGATCCTCGGTAGCGGAGAGCGGGCGTTATTGGTGTGGAGCGTTCAGAGCCCGGAGTAAGGGTCAGCGAACAATGCCCCGATTCTCGCCGGGTCATGCGTTTCGAAAATGTGCAGGTTCTCGTGCGCGAAGAATGCCGCCTTATCGGGCGGCACGACGCGAATTCAATCGCCCTCGTGTCGCTGCGCTCGCCGACGCGCTGCTGCTCCGGACGGGCAGCGCGTATGTCGAGGTCGATCAAGGCGGCCGATGGACAACATCATCAAAAATCCCGATCGAATCGGTAGGCTTTGGCGAACATGACCTCGCCTCAGACATAAAGCTGACAGCGAACTTCATGCAACATCCCGAACGGTCTCGTTTGCACGTGGCCCACTCGCTCGGCGACGCGTGCGGCGCCTCACGTTCGATCACCGCGCGCCACGGCAAGCGTCAGGTCAATGAACGAATCAAATACGCCTGAATTTCTCCGACCGTGCGCAATGGCGCCAAAGCGGACTGATTGAGTTTAACGCCCAGCCCTTCCTCGATTGCCACGCCGAGATCGATGGCATCCAGGCTGTCGAGATCGAGATCTTCTTTCAGGCGAGCTTCCGGCACGATCACGTCCACGTTCAACTCGAACACATCGACCAGGACGCGTTGAATGATGGCCTGAATTTCGACGGGATTCGTCACCATGATTTGGTCTCCAGAATAAGACTTGCATTCGTCCCGCCGAATCCGAACGAGTTCGACATGATCGTCCGCACGCGTGCATCGCGTGCGTGCCGTACGAGATCGAGTTCCGCGCACGCAGGATCCGGTTCGCCGAGATTCGCGTTCGCGGCGATGAATCCGTGCTCAGCCATCAGCAGGCTATATGCGACCTCCGATGCACCGGCCATCCAGCACTCATGCCCGGTCATTCCCTTCGTCGACGATACCGGCGGCCGCGCGTCGCCGAACACGTCGAGAATCGCCGCGGCTTCGGCAACGTCTCCGGACGGCGTCGAAGTTGCATGCGCATTCACGTAGTCGATGTCTGCCGGTGCGAAGTTCGCGTATCTCAGCGCGTCGCGCATGCAGCGCCGCGCGCCCTCTCCGTCCGGCAGCGTCAGATGCCGGCCATCGGACGAGAACGCGTACGAACGCAGCATCGCGCGCACGCGGGCCGAGCGTGCCTGCGCATGTCGCAACGACTCCAGCACCAACATCGCACCGCCGCCGCTCGGCACGAGCCCGTCGCGATTCGCGGAAAACGGCCGCGATGCCTGTGCCGGCTCGCCGCTCCATGTTGAAAATGCACCCAGTCCGTCGAATGCGCACATCCCGGCCCAGTTCAGTTCCTGCACGCCACCGACCACGACGATGTCCTGTCGGCCGCTTTCGATCAACATGCTGGCCTGGCCGATTGCATGAGCACCGGATGCGCACGCACCGGACACGGTCCAGCACGCGCCCCCGGTACCGAGCAGAACCGACAGACACATGCTCGCGGACGAGTTCATCGCCTCGACCACCGCCGACGAGCCGAGCAGACGTGTCGTGCCCACGCTGCGCGTGTCATCGCACGCGCGGCGCACCGCATCCGCACTGGAGTCGTTTCCGACGATTACACCGGCTTCCGGTCGACGCAGCGCGTCGCGCGATAGTGCCGCATCGTCGAGCGCCCGCAGCGCGGCTACCGCACCGTACAGCGCGGGCTCTGCCATCCCCCGTCGATCCTTGCGGCTCAGCCTCTCTGCCGGATCGAACCCCGTGATTGCCCCCGTGAGCGCGCACTGAAAACCGAGCGCCTCGCGCTCCGGGTCGCGCACCACGCCACTGCGCCCTTCGCGCAATGCCGTGGCGACGGTATCCAGGTCTTGCCCGAGGCAAGAGACGAGTCCAATGCCGGTGATGACTACGCGTTCCATGGTTCGCATCCAGATCCGGGTGCATACATAGTTGTTCAAGCCGGTCGGGAAGTACCGTGCACGTGCCTCGGCGCGGTTACTATTCGACCGCCCAACTGAGCTCTGCCACCGACAGACTGATCGGAGATCCTCGTCGCGGACTGACCTCTCCGGGGTTCAGTGCATCTGGCTTCCACTCGCGTGTCGGAAGGTTCAGCTTCGGAATCACGATACTGGTCGACCCGGTAGCGCGCTTCGCACCGATGCTCTCGAGTTGATCCTTCATGAATTCACGGGCTTGAGTCTGCGCTTTCTTCACTTTCCCGGAAGCGGTGGCGTCGACGTTGCTCGCGAGCGCGGGCGCTGTAAAGTAGTTCAACGTAAATGTGCCGGCCGCGATGAGCGCGGCCTTCACGATGTCCTCGATCGCGACCCCCGACGCCAGCGTGACGGCACCGTTCTTATCCTTCACGACGAAGGTGTTGATCGCGTCGAGTGCCGCCTTCACACGCGCTTCGTCAAGCGCGGTATGCGCCTTCGAGAAGCTGGACTTCGACGGTATCCATATGCCCTTGCCGGCAGACGTCGGATGCTGCATTTCACTGAATCCCAGCACCGTATCACCGCCCTTCAGCTTGAAGCCGGACCAGCGCGTCGGAAGCCGGATGCTGGAAAACCCGTCGATTGCCGTTTTGAGCCGCGCCATTTCCCCTTTGCTCAGTCCCGCCTTTTCGAGTCCGACCAGCAGGTCCGTAATCAACGACGTGCGAACGATTTCATCCTGCGCGTCCCAGATGCCTCGGTAAACGACGGGAAAGGTCTTTTTCATTCCCGCCTTCATATAGTCCTCGAGCTTGGCGATCTTGCGCTTCGGATCGTGCGCCTTCAGCACACGTGTCTTTGACAGGATGCTGCCGCTGCCCGGTTTCTTGATTGCCGAACGAACGGTACGAATCGCCAGAGCCGTCTTTGCGACGCGCTCCTTGGCGGAATACCGCTTCAGCGATTTTCCATAGGAGTGCGGCACGTTCAGGACACGACGACGGCCGCGAGGCAATAACGCGCCGTGTCCGCCGGCGGTCCCGCGTCGCTCGCCGATACGGTCACCACCACGGTATTCAGCCCGACCACCAGATAGTCGCTGAAATCCTCCGCCATGTAATCGGTCGACCGCAGCGTGATGTCCGTACGGTTTGCCATCCCGCCCGCGCCCTGTACCGCGTCGACGTACTGCACCGGCAGCACGGCACCGTTGACGGCAATATTCACCACCAGGCCGGTCGAGTCCAGCTTCCAGTGTTTCAGATAGAGGGTGATTTCACCGACCGTTTCGACGACCTTGAACGCCAGCGTGTACGTCGCGTCGTTCTTCGCGACGTCGACGATCATTCCGGGGCTGAAACCGGGCGCGACACACAGCAGCGTATTGGTCGGCGACATCACGACCAGCGGCACCGAACCGTCCGCGGGAAAGCGCGATGCCGGCAGTTTGTCGAAATTCGCGCTCGCGTCGTTGCGGCCCGGCACGATCGCATCCAGCGCGAGACATTCGAGTTGCCACCATGTAAGCGCCAGCGAATTGGAGTTCGTGGTCGATTGCCCGAGCGATGCCGCGAGCGAGTACGGCGGTGCATCCCCGGTGCGTTGATGCGAACCGAGCACGTAAGCCGTATCGATATCGAATGACAGCAGAGGTGTGGCGACGTCGACGTTGAACTCCGATGGCATGAAGCTCCAGTCGGCGGTGAACGTGAAGTCGGTGCCGAACTGCGAAAGCTGCGACGGCGGCAGCACGCATTCGCCGACCAGCATCCGGTCGACGATCGGCTGCGGCAGACCGATGTTGCCGGTGCCGTCGGCGCTGCGATACTGGAGGATGTCCCACGGGTATTCCTGCGCGCATACCCAGGTCGTCTGGAGGTTTTCGCGATTGACATTCGCGTAGATTCCCCAGTCCTTGATGCTGTACGAATCCGCGACACCGTTCTGCTGCGAAGCACTGTTGCCCGACGCAGTGGTGCGCTCCTGACTGTTCGCCGACGTGTACGCGTGGTCGTAGCTCAAGCCGATCGACAGCAGCGGCGACTCCATCATCCAGCCCGCCTGCACGTCGACGCCGAACGAGTTGGTCTGCGACGCACTCGAGCCGACCGACTGTTGCGATGAGTTCGTCTGTGTACTGTCCGTCACATCGCTGCGGGACGTCGTGATCGACGAATTCACGGTGATCGGCGAATAGTTCAGCAGCTTGAAGTTGGCCGACTGCGACGATACGCTGCACGTCAACGACTTGGTAAAGCTGAACATGGCCGGGTAATTCATGTACGACGTCACCGGCCCGGGATTGATGTTGAAATCCTGAGTGTTGTAGATGGACACCTTGAGCACGGTCTTGATCAGATAGACCGGCTGCGTTTTCAGATTGATGGTCGAGATCCGCTTGACGACGAAGACCTTGAGGCAAACATAACCGTTCCCGTTCAGCGAGTATCTCAACTCCTGTGCGTGGATCTCCGGGGTCATGAACGAACCTCGAGCTGCAGCTCGCTGTTCGACGGGGCCTTGTAGCTGGCGACCATGAGTTGCGGCGGCGTGCCATATGCGGCGCCGGACGCACCGTTCGCGCCTGTATTGCCCGATGCACCGGTATTGCCGTTGGTGCCATCGGAACTGCTGTGACCGCCGCTGCCGCCCGTTCCACCCGCGCCGCCCTGCCCCGCCGCGCCGCCCGCGCCGCCTTGTCCGGGTGCCGCTTGCTGGCTCATGTACGTGTAGAAATTCGCGGACTGTTGCGACGGATTCAGGTTCAGATAGATCGCTCCGCCGTTGACGCCGTTTCCGCCATTAGCGCCATTTCCGCCATTGCCGCCTGCTCCGCCGTTGGCGCCATTGCCACCGTTGGTGCCCTCGCATCCGGCATTGCAGCCGTTTCCACCGTTGCCGCCCTGCTGGCCCGTGCCGCCATTGCCGCCACTCCCGCCATTGCCACCGGTGCCGGACATGCCGAACACGACCAGCGGCGCCTGCGGCGAAGCGAAGTTCGCAATGTTGATGTTTGCGACGACGCTCGCGACACCGTTCATTCCGTTTCCGCCCGCGCCGCCGTTGTACCCGGTGTTGCCGACCGTACCGTTGCCGCCGCTGCCCGATCCGGTGCAGACCCCCGGGGACGCCGGCGACGAATTCTGACCGTTAGGCGCCTGCGATTGCGTGCCACCGTTCGCCCCGTTCGAACCCGGGCCGCCGGGCGAGCCGAGGATACCAATGTGATACGGCCTTGAGCCCGACGACTCGATCGTCAACTGCGAAGTGACCCAGAGCGTAAAGTTCGTGCTCTGTATCACGTACGATCCGCCGTTGAAAATCAATTCGTCGCACGCGATGTAGACCGGCGGCGAGCCCGGGTTCACGACGTAGTCGCTCGTCAGTTCGATTTGCGACGACGCCACCATCCGGATTTCCATCGGGAATCTTTTCTTGAAAAAGGCACTCCCGATCGACGTATCGAGATTCGACACGCCACACGCATAGGCAGAGAAATGCTTCAGTCCCGCTTCGTACGAATCGGGTGCCTCTCCATTTAACGCCATTGTCTTTGCGACCAGATCGTACGTGTCCGGCGTCGTCGGAATTGCGAGAAGTTTTTTCATTTCCTGCGGCGTGGAAACGACGATCGTCGCCGCAACGGTTTCTCCACGCGAAAGTCTCTCGACATCCAGCTTGAAACTCTTCGCGAGGGTGAGAAGTGCCTGACTGGGGGTGGCCTTGTTGGTCGACATGGTCTCTTCGCTCCGTTTCGTTTGTTTATGAAATAAACGCCGTTATTTTCTCTGCATTGAAGACAATAGGATACGTTTGCGAGATCGACAAGATAATTCTCCAATCGCTCAAGGCAATTGGCAGCAGGTGATTTTCTTGCATTTACATTAATATTAAGCGGCCGCACAAAAACGAAGTTATCTTATAAAAATCAATAACTTATGCTACCAATACAATGCATCCATCCTTGAACATCAACAATATAACAAGGCAATCTCGGCAACTTTGGCAACTTTGGCAACAATTCGGTCGATTGTTATTCATTCGGTATCCGGTCACGGCACTTATTCTAAAATATTACGTTTTCATTTCGATGCCCTGCACGGTCACCGGAGCATTGCGCGGGCAGGAAAAGATCGTTCCGGCGCCAATGTCGCGAATCGGCACGCCGGGGGCGTGGGGTGGGGGAACACATGACAGGCTGAACCGTCGACCGGCCGCAAGGAAGGATTGGGAGTACGAAGAGCGAATGGAGCACATCGATCGACTGCGACAGCCGACGCGATGCCGGTAGTCTCTGCCGCCCCGGGGTACCGCGCGACTCCCGGCGTCGCAATGCCTATGCGCCGCTCTCGCGCACAAACACCGACGTCAGCCACGCGAGCATGCGCCATGCGAAGCTTTGCCGCGCGCCGCCGATCGTCGCTGTGCCGACGATCTCGCGCGGCCACGCTACGCTTGCCGGACAATCGCCAATCCGCACGCGATAGGTCGCCGCGAGCGGCACGAGCTGATGCGTGCCCGGCTGAAGCTGCACGGGCAGCGGACCACCGTAGACGCTCGCAAGTGCCGGCGCGTCGAGCGTGGCGACATTGACGCGATCGATCGCACTGACCCGGCAGTCCAGCGCGCCGAACTCGGGTAACGATGCGACGAAGCTGACGCGATCGCCGGCCGAGATCCGCGCCGCATCCTCTTCGCTGACGAATGCTTCGCCCTTCACGCCGGCCGGTCCGACGACGTCGAACGCATGCTCGCCGCGCGGCAGCCAGGTGCCCGGCGCAAGTGTGTCGTCGGTTTGCACGACGCCGTCGAACGGCGCGCGCAGCGTCAATTGCGCAACTTGTGCCGCGAGCCCGGCAACGGTTTCATGCGCCGCGTCCGAGCGGCGCTTTAACGCGACGCCCTGTTCGAGCAGCCGCGAGTCGAACGGCTGCTGCTCGAGCTGCCAGCGCAGCAGCGCATCGGCAACCCGTGCCGCCTGCAGCCGATGCGCAAGGTCGGGCGACGCAAACACGGCCAGCACGTCGCCCGCGCGCACGTGCTGGCCATCGCGGGCAATCGGCGCATCGGCCGTCACATAGGCGGCCTCGGGTACGTAGAGTCCCTGCGCGCGCAGCGGGCCGACCACGGCGGGGGCGCCGATCCCGCCGTACCACGGCAGCACCAGCAGCCCGAGCACCGCCGCACCGACGGCGGCGGCGCGCCGGGTCGCTCGGCACCACCGGAGCGCCGAACGACGGCGCCAGCAAGCAACGCCTTCGCGTACGATCGGCCGCGCGATGAACCAGCCAAACTCGACACCGAACAGGACCAACCCGAGCGCTTTGAAGAACGTATGATAGACGACGAGCGCGATCGAGAAAAACACGACGAGCCGGTAAAGCCACGTCGCAAACGCGAACGCGATCAGGAACCGGCGGCGGCGCGGCGCACACGGCTCGGGCTGCGGATCGCCGAAACCGAACAGCCGCTCGCGCATCCACCAGCGACCGAACGCGAACGCGCGATCGTGCAGGTTCGGCATGTCGAGCCAGTCCGAGAGCAGGAAATAGCCATCGAAGCGCATGAACGGGCTGGCGTTGATCGTCAGCGTGCCGATCCAGGTCGTCGTCGCCAGCAGAAACGCGCCTGCGCGCAGCGGCCCGTCGGGCAGCACGCTCCAGGCCAGCGTCGCGAACGCGGCGAGCACCAGTTCGGTCAGCATGCCGGCCGCGCCGATTCGCAATCGCTCGGCGCGGCCCGGTACTTTCCACGCTTCGGTCGTATCGGTATAGAGCACCGGCACCATCACGAGCAACGCGATCCCCATCGTCGGCACGCGGCAGCCGTAGCGATAGGCGGTAAACGCATGTCCGAACTCGTGCAGAACCTTGGCACAGCCGATCGTGATTCCGATCGCGACGAGTCCGCGCAGGTCGGCGTAGCCGTGGAACGTATGAACGAACTCGTCCCAGCGGCGCGACACCAGCAACAGGCCAGTGAGCGCCACGAGCGCGACCACGCCCCAGAACGCCGGCCGGTACGCGATGTCCGCATGGCGGGCGAAGCGCCGCAGGAACGGCATCGGCCGCCACAGCGGTACGCGGATCATCAGGTAATGCTTGAGCAGCCACATCGCATGCGACAGCCGGCTCGCGGCCGCCGCGCCCGCAAGCCGGCCCGTATCGGCCGCGCTCGACGCGACGAACAGGTGCTGATGATGCAGCGTGCGCACGAGCGATTCGAAATCGTCCATCGTCACGCGCAGCGTCGTTTCCGCGTTGACCGACGCGACGATCGCCATCGGGCCGCCCAGCGGCCAACGTGAGAGCATTTCGAACGCCGGCCAGCCGATCTGAAAGAACCGGTTGGCCGCCGGGTCGTGCAGCATCCAGGTCGGCGCGCCGCCCGGCGTGGGGGCGCCGTGCGTCAGGGTCAGCTCCTGGCGAAGAGACGGGAGACGTGACGTCGATGCGCCAGGTCCGGTGAAAGCGGCGGCCATGCGCGGACTACCAGCCGAGCCACTGCCGCGCCGTCGCGAGCGGCCGGCGCAGCAGGTAATAGGCAAGCGGCACCCAGCGACCATGAATGCGCGCAGTGCCCATCATGCCGAGCGGCGGCTTCGCCGTACCCGCGAACGTCGCCTTCACACGGTAGGCGACGACGCCATCCGGCGTCGGCTCGGCGCGGTAGGCCACGGTATCGATGCGCGCATCGTACGCATCGAGCGGCGAACTCTTCGGATAAAGGGTCACGGTCGCGCCCGGCACAACATCGACGTTGTCGGCGACGGGCACATACGCAGTGAGTTCGACGTGCGCGGGATCGGCGAGCAACATCACTTTTTCGCCGATCGACACCGCCTTCCCGTTCCAGTCGTTCGGATCCGAGAACACTGCCACGCCGGCGCGCGCCGCAGTCACGCTCACGCGCGCGAGTTCGCGCGCCGTGTAGTCGAGCTCGACCGCGCTCTGGTCCAGTTTGCCCTTGCGCAATGCCATGTCGAGCCGGTCCTTGTCATCGGTCACCGCGAGCTGGGCGGTCTGGCGGTACTCCTCCTGCGCCGTCGCGTAGTTCTTGTTCGCGAGCGCATAACGCGATGCGAGCGCCGTCGAATCGAGCGCGAACAATGGCGCCCCTGCGGCGACCCGTTGATTCGGCTGCGCAAACAGATGATCGATGACGCCGTCCAGCGGGGCACGCACGACGAACGGATCCTTCGGCGTGACTTCGGCAGGTGCAAGGACCGTCAACGGAACCGGCACGACCAGCGCGACGGCGACAGCCGCGAGCGCGCGGCGCCGATGCTTGCCGGCGCGCAGCGCGAGTTGCGTGCGTTCGAGCCATGATGCGCTCGGCGAAAACGCAGCAAGCGCATGGCCCCAGACACGGGCAAGTTCCGCGAGCAGCGCTTGCTCGATCGGCGTCCATGGCTGCTCGCGCGCAAGCACGACACCGCCCAACGAACGGCCGGCCCGATCGACGAGCGGCACCCACAGTGCGTGCGACGGCCACCAGGCAGCCCAGTCGGCCGCGAGCGTCGCCGGCAGGCTGCTTGCGTCGAATGCATGCGGCAACGCAGACGCACCGGCCTCTCCGCCGATGACAGCCGAGCTCGGAGGGTGCGCTGGCGCCCCCGCTTGCCGCGACTGGCGTTCAAGCACGCGACAGACTTCACCGAGCCATTGCACGTACGGCGTGCCTGGATCGCTTTGCGGCAAGCCCGACACCGCCGCGACCGCACCCGGCACGGGCCCCGGCGCCCGCCACCAGGCCGCCTGGCGATACGGCACCAGCGACAGCGATTCATTGACCATGACGAAGCCGAGCGTCTCCTCGCTCGGCGCCTCGCGCGCGCGGGCGGACAACTGCCAGAGAACGGCGATCGCATTCGCATCGACCTGCAGCGGGGCGTTCATCGTGCGACTAGCGGGCAGCGCCGGCGAACCGCGCCCAGCCACTCATGCCCGGCAGCAGCTCGGGCAGGCGGCCGGACAGCGCGGCCGTTACATCGACCGTCTGCGTGACGGGATCGACGCGCGCGCCGATTCGGGCGACCGTGGCCGGATACGTCTTGCCGACCTCGTCGACGGAGACACTCAACGGATGGTCCGGCTTGAGCCACGCGAGCCATCTCGACGGCACGATCATCTTGAGTTCCAGATGGCCGGTGTCGACGATGGTGAGAATCGGCTTGCCGGGCTCGGCGAACTGCTGAGCCGACGCGCTGCGCTTGACCACCCGTCCGTCGAACGGCGCGGTGATCCTGCACTTGCCCACCGTTGCCCGCATGTACGCGACCTCGGCCGCCCCGGCTTTCGCCTTCGCGTTGGCCTGCTCGACGTCGACCGCCCCGATCGAATGCAGCTCCAGCAGCCGGTCGTTGACGCGCTTCAGTTGCCCCGCTGCTTCCGCCTCTGCTTGCGCCTTGCGCAGTTGCGCCGCGTAGAGAGCGCAATCGAGCGAGACGAGCGTCTGCCCCGCGCGGAATGCATCGCCGTCGCGAAACGGCAGCGATGCGATCTTCGCACTGATCTCGCTCGAGATATCGACCTGATCGCGTGCGACGAGCTGAACGCGAATCCGGCCGTCGTCGTCGGCGTGCGCCACGGATGGCACCACCGCCGGCACACCGTGGAGTGCGCCCGGTGCTGCCACGGCACGCTGCGCACCCGCACCGCCCGGCGCCCCGGCCGCCCAAGCGCCATGAGCGGCCACCATCAGGATGGCACTGCATAGCCCTGCCCTGCACCATCGATTCATTGCGTCGTTACTCCGTCCGCGTGGCCGAATTGCGCCCAACGCGCTTGCTCGGTATCGATCGATTGCTCGATCGATTTCAAATCCGCATCGCGCGCAAAGGACGGCACGGGATCGAGCCCGAGCGTCGCAAGCAGCTGGCCGTATGCGCTTTCGAGTTCGCCGTAGCTCTGATACAGCCGCAGTTCCGACATCATCGCGGAGGTCGCGGCGCGAATCTCCTCGAGCCTGCCTTGCGCGTTCGCGATCGTCGCATTGTGCGTGTGCTGCAGAATCTGGTCGTCCACGTCGTTGATCTGCTTGAACAGATCGAACTGGCGCTGTCTCGCGCTCAGCTCCGCGCGCGCGACGTGCACTTGCGTCAGCACGGCCATCGACAGTGCGAGGCGCTGCGCATGTGCGACGTCGAGCTGCGCCTTGGCCGCACCGCGAATGTTCTTCGCATTGAGCACGTTCAGCAGGTTCCAGCTCACGTTGATGCCGGCCGCGCGCCACGCGTGATAGACGAGGAAGCTGTTGCTGTCGTAATGCGCACCCAGTTGCAGCTCGATGCCCGGCAGCAGCTTGGCGATCGCCTTGTGCGTCTCGTTGACGCTGATGCGTTCGTTGTAGCTTGCCTCGACGAGTTCCGGACGCCGTTCGAGCGCCGTCTCTTCCATGCGCGCCATCGGCATGTCAAAGCTCGGCACCGTGAAACTTCCGGGCGGCGCGAGCAGGAAATCGGTACCGGGCGCGATGTTCATCAGCGACGCGAGGCGCGGCTTGGCTTCGTCGAGCTGGTCGCGCACGGCTTCGAGCTGGCGCATGATGTCGAGCAGCGCATGCTGATAGGCGAGCGTATCGAGCGGCGAGCGCAAGCCTTCGAGCTGCGACTGGCGCGACGCGTCGAGCGCCTGTCCGGCCTGTGCAAGCAGCGGGCCGACGCGCGACGCCATACGCTGCGCGCCAACGGCCTGCCAGTACGCCTCGCGCACCTGCTGCATCATCAGTTGCACCACCTTGCGCCGGCGCTGCTCGACGACGAGTACGCGATCGGCCTGCTCTTTCGCCTCGAAGTAGCTGACGCCGAAATCGAGCAGGTTCCACGAGAACGACAGATCGGCCGTGCGATCGTTCTTGTCCGTCGAGTACGACGGCGGCACGACCTGCGTGTTCGTGAAGAGCCCCTGCGACGACGATGCGAGCGGATGATTGCGCGTCGTGTAGCCGGCCTGGGCGGTCAGGCGCGGCAACATCTCGAAGTTCGCGAGATCGAGCTGCTTTTCCGCGAGCGCCTCTTCCATCATTTTCAGCCGATGGTCGAGGTTGTAGCGGATCGCGCGCGCCAAGGCCTCCTGCAGCGTGACGGGGCCGGCCAGCGGCGGCTGATTCGCGAACATCGCGGCGCGGTCCTCACGCACGGTCTGCACGCGCTCCGCGTCCGTAAACGGTGTCGGGTGAACCGCGCAGCCCGACAGCCAGACCACGGCTGCCGAGACGGCGATCAGCGACAAGCGCGGCAGGCGCGTCGAACGGCGGCCGGGCACGGCACGCGAAGCAAGGACGGACAACGGCATCGCTTCGGCAACGGACGTTTGTGATCTCATGGTTATCGGCGCATGACGGGAATTCATAGGCGACGCACCGCGTCGCCGGGATGCGGCACATGCAACGCGGCACGCGCCTGCGCAAACTGCTGATCGAGCGACAGCTTGCCGGCCGGCCGTGCCACAGCGGTCGTCGGCCCGGCCATCTCCCCGGCAGCAGGTCCGGGCCCGGCCGGGTGAGCGGCGCGATGCGCGTCACTGTGCGCATGGGGAGCCAGCACGATCTCGCGGCGGGTCGCATGGCCGGACGCGTCGCGCGTCTGGATAAAAACGTGCACCTCCTGCGTGCCGGGCGGCAACTTGCCGCGCAACACGCCATTGGCTGCGTCGTAGCGGATCCAGCCCGGCAGCGAACGACCGTCTGCGAGCCGTACCGTGACTTGCGCGCCGCCGTGCATCGCCTCCGACAGCGGCAGCAGCGTCGCCACGTCGATCGAGAACGGTTCGTCCGTCGCGATCGAGAACGACATGTCGGGCAACGGCAGCGGTGCGTCAAGCGGCGTCGCGGCAAGGGCCGCGTCGAGCGCTGCGAAATCGAAGCGCGACACCGTGGTGCGATTGATCAGGTACGCGTCTCGCGGCGCCGCCGGATCCTGGAACGTGATGGTCGGTACCACCGGCACCGATCCGATCCGGGGCGGCTCTTCAAGCTCCTGCAGCACGTCCGGCGGCGCGGTGTTGTCCGAACCCGCGAACGCGGCAGGCGATGCCGGGCCGGGCGACGCGATGATCGTCGGCTGCTCGCGCACGTTTGGTACACCGCCCGACGGCCCCGTGACGATCGTCACCGTGGTCGAAGCGGGGGCGCTGGTCTTCATGCCGTCACTCACAGTGAACGTGACCGTGCGGCTGCCCGCCGCGTTGAGCGCGGAATCCGCATACTTGACCGATTGCAGCGCGGTGGTCCATTGCGCGAGCGTCGCCTTGCCGCTGGCGGAGGTGAGCGTCAGCACCCCGGTGGCCGCGTCGTAGCGCGCGCCGATATCTCCCGTCGCCGCGCTGGCGGTAAACGACAGCGTATCGTGCGCCGCATCGAAACCACTGCCAATCGATACCTGGGCCGACGCCAGCGTGGTGTCGTCGCGATCGCTCAGCGCGACCTGTGGCGCGACCGCCACCGGCACCGGATTGAATGCCTGCGCGACATAGGTCGCATTGCCGTCGACGCTCAGGCGCGGTGTCTGATCGGTATCGGCCACCGTCACGCTGCGCGTTTGTACATCGCTGGCCGTGCCGTTGCCGTCGGTCACCGTGAAGCTGACGACGCGTGTCGTGGCGTCCGGCGTAACCGCCGTGTCGGTATAGGTGACCGATGCGAGCGCCGCCTGCCACTGCGCGAGCGTCGCCGTACTGCCGGCGGACGTCAGCGTCAGTACGCCCGTGCCCGCGTCATAGCTGGCCGTAATGTTGCCCATCGTCGCACCGTCGTTGCGGAATGCGAGCACGTCTTCGCCCGGATGAAAGCCGCCCGTGAGCGCTACCGTCGCCGACCTCAGCACCGCGCTGCTGCCGTCGCTCAACGCAAGGCCGGGAGACACCGCGACGGGCACCGACGGAGCATTGTCGCCGGCGACGAAGGAAGCGGAACCCGCGCCGGTGTCGACGTGTGGCCGGTCCATCACGGTAACGGTGGTACTTGCCGATGCACTCGTCTTCGTACCGTCGTTCGTCTGGAACGCGATCGTACGATCTCCGAAGTGCGTGCCGCTGGTCGCGAACGTCACGTTCGACAATGCGCGTGCCCACTGCGCGTCGGTCGCCGTCGCGCCTGCGGAGGAAAGAGTCAACGCGCCAGTGGCCGCGTCGTACGACGCGGAAATGTTGCCGAACGCGCCTGCGTCGCCGTTCGTCAACGCCAGCACGTCCTCGCCCGAACGGAAACCACCCGTAATCGCGACCGTGGCGGACGACTGCGTCGAATTGTCGAGATCGGTCACGCTCACGCCCGAATTCACGATCGTCGCCGACGCACCGGCCACGTACGACGCAGTGCCGCCGGGCATCGTCACGATCGGCGTCTGATCGGTATCGGTCACGGTCACCGTGCGCGTTGCCGTATTGCTCGCGATGGCGCCAGTATCGACGGCCGTGAAGGCAATCGTGCGGGTCGCGGCGTTCGGCGTGACCACGGTGTCGGTGTACGTCACCGAGGCCAATGCACTCTGCCACTGCGCGAGCGTCGCCGTCGATCCCGCCGACGTCAGCGTCAGCACGCCCGTCGCCGCATCGTAGGACGCACTGATGTTACCCATCGTCGCGCTGTCGTTCGTGAACGACAGCACGTCTTCACCGGCATGGAAGTTGCCGGTGATCGCGACGGTGGCCGACGCCAGCGTCGGTGCCCCGGAGTCCGTCAGGACCAGCCCCGGATCGATCGTCACGGGCGTCGATGCCGTGTTGTCTCCCGCGACGAACGAGGCCGAGCCGGGATCGGTCGTGATGTGCGGCGGCCCGATCACGGCGACGGTATCGGTCGCGGCGACGCTCGTCTTCGTGCCGTCGCTGGTGGTGAAGGCGATCGTGCGGTTACCCGGTACGGCGCTGGCGCTCGTCGAAAACGTCACGGCACTCAAGGCACTCGCCCATTGCGCATCGGTTGCAGTCGCGCCCGACGATGTGAGTGTGAGCACGCCCGTCGCCGAGTTATAAGAACCGACGATGTTGCCGTAGGTGGACGAATTCGTATTGACGAACGTCAGCGTATCGCCGCTGTGGAAACCTGCCGTCACGGACACGGTTCCGAACGATTGCGTCGTGTTGTCGAGGTCGCTGACCGACATGCCGCCGTCGATCGTCACGGCAGACGTCCCGCCGACGTAATTCGTCGTGCCGCCTGTCGACGTCACGATCGGCGTCTGGTCGGTCGCCGTCACCGTCACCGTGCGCGTCGCCGTGGCGCTGGTATTGCCGCCGCCGTCGATAACGGTGAAGCCGACGGTACGCGTCGCCGTGTTCGGGATGACAGCCGTGTCGGTGTACGCGACCGCCTGCAGCGCGCTCTGCCATTGTGCGAGCGTGGCTGTCGCGCCGGCCGAACTCAGCGTCAGTACGCCCGTCGTCGCGTTGTACGCGCCCACGATGTTGCCCATCGTCGAACCGTCGTTGACGAACGCCAGCACGTCTTCGCCACTGTGGAAGCTGCCGGTGATCGCAACCGTTGCCGACGCCAGCGTGGCGCTGCTCCCGTCGCTCAGCGTCAGGCCCGGATCGATCGCCACCGGCGTGGACGCCGTATTGTCCCCTTCCACGAACGCGGCCGAGCCCGCATCGGTCGTGATCTGCGGCGGCGCCGTCATGGCCACCGTATCGGTTGCCGCGGCGCTGGTCTTGGTACCGTCGCTCACCGCAATCGTAATCGTGCGATTGCCGTACACCGTGCTCGTACTCGAGTAAGTCACGGCAGATAGCGCACGCGACCACTGCGCGTTCGAAGCGACTGCCCCGGCGGACGTCATCGTCAGCACGCCCGTCGCCGCGTCATACGATGCGACGATGTTGCCGAACAGCGTCGCGCTCGTGTTCGTGAAACCGAGCGTGTCGCCGCTGTGGAAGCCTCCGGAGATCGATACCGTCCCCGCCGACTGCGTCGAATTGTCGAGGTCGCTCACCGACATCCCGCCGTCGATCGTCACGGCAGACGTGCCGCCCACGTAGCTGGTCCCGCCCGTGGTCGCCAGCACCGGCGATTGATCCGTTGCGGTGACCGTGACCGTACGCACCGCCGTATTGCTCGTATAGCTGCCCGTGTCGACTGCCGTGAAGCTGATCGTGCGCGTCGCCGTGTTCGGCGTGACCGCGGTATCCGTGTATGTCACGGACTGAAGCGCGCTCTGCCATTGTGCGAGCGTGGCCGTTGCGCCGGCCGAACTCAGCGTCAGCACGCCGGTTGCCGCGTTGTAGGACGCGGTGATGTTCCCGTACGTCGTCGAGTTCGTATTGACGAACGCGAGCACGTCCTCCGCGCTGTGGAAGCTGCCCGTGATCGCGACCGTGGCCGATGCCAGTGTCGCCGAGACCCCGTCGCTCAGCCCGATGCCCGGGTCGACCGCCACCGGCGTCGACACCGTGTTGTCGGCCTCCACGAACGATGCCGAGCCGGAATCGGCGGTAATCGTCGGCGGGCCGAGCACGCTTACGGTATCCAGCGCCGCCGCACTCGTCTTGATGCCGTCGTTGGTCGTGAACGCAATCGTGCGGTTGCCCGGCGGCGCGCTCGAGCTCGCCGAGAACGTCACTGCACTCAGTGCATTGGCCCATTGCGCATCAGAGGCGGTGTCGCCGGACGACGTGAGGGTCAGCACGCCGGTCGCGGCGTTGTACGAACCGACGATGTTGCCGTAGGTCGTCGAGTTCGAGTTAATGAACGTCAGCGTGTCGCCGCTGTGGAAGCCAGCCGTCACCGACACGGTTCCGAACGATTGCGTCGTGTTGTCGAGATCGCTGACCGACATGCCGCCGTCGATCGTCACGGCCGACGTCCCGCCGACGTAGTTCGTCGTGCCGCTCGTCGACGTAACGATTGGCGTCTGGTCGGTGTCCGTGACCGTGATCGTGCGCGCGGCCGTGGCGCTCGCATTGCCTGCACCGTCGAGCGCCGTGAAGCTGACCGTGCGCGTTGCGGGGTTCGGCGTGACGGCAGTATCGGTGTACGTTACCGATTGCAGCGCGGCCTGCCACTGGGCGAGCGTCGCCGTCGCGCCGGCCGAGGATAGCGTCAACACACCCGTCGATGCGTTGTACGACGCGGTGATGTTGCCCATCGTCGAGCCATCGTTGGCGAACGCCAGCACGTCTTCGCCGCTGTGAAAGTTACCGGTGATCGCAACCGTTGCCGACGCCAGCGTGGTAGCACTGCCGTCGGTCACCGACAGGCCCGAATCGACCGCCACCGGTATCGATGCCGTGTTGTCTCCCGCCACGAACGAAGCCGAGCCCGCATCAGTCGTGATCGTCGGCGGCGCGGTCATCGTGATCGTATCGGTCGCCACGGTGCTCGTCTTCACGCCATCGTTCGTCGAGAATGAAATCGTCCGGTTGCCATACGTCGTGCTCGTGCTCGAAAACGCCACCGCCGACAGTGCGTTCTCCCACTGCACGTCGGTGGCCGTCGCGCCCGATGAAACGAGCGTCATCACGCCCGTTGCCGAGTTGTACGATGCAACGATATTGCCGAACAGCGCCGAGCTCGTGTTCACGAAGCTCAGCACGTCCCCGCTGTGGAATCCGGCCGTCACCGACACGGTTCCGAACGATTGCGTCGTGTTGTCGAGATCGCTGACTGAAATGCCGCCGTCGATCGTTACGGCCGGCGCGTTGCCCACGTAGCTCGTCGTACCGCCCGTCGTCGTGACGATCGGCGTCTGGTCCGTGTCCGTCACCGTCACGGTGCGCGTGGCCGTATTGCTCGTGTTGCTCGCGCTGTCGACCACGGTAAAGCTGACCGTGCGCGTCGTCGCGTCTGGCGTCACCAGCGTGTCGGTATACGTGACCGACCGCAGCGCGGCCTGCCATTGGGCGAGCGTCGCCGACGCACTCGCGGATGTCAGCGTCAGTACACCCGTAGCCGCGTTATACGACGCGGTGATGTTGCCCATCGTCGCACCGTCATTGACGAAAGACAGAACGTCCTCGCCGCTGTGGAATCCGCCCGTGATGGCCACCGTCGCGGACGCGAGCGTGCCGGTAGCGGCGTCGGTCACCGTCAGGCCCGAATCGATCGGCACCGGCGTCGACAGCACGTTGTCCCCAGCGACGAATGCCGCCGATCCAGAATCTGTCGTGACTTGCGCCGAACTCACGACGCTGACCGTGTCAGTCGCGGCGACGCTCGTTTTCGAGCCGTCGCTTGTCGCGAACGAGATCGTGCGATTGCCGAGCGTCGTGCTCGTACTCGAGAACGTGACCGCCGACAACGCGTTGGCCCACTGCGTATCGGTGGCGGTAGCACCTGCCGACGTGAGCGTCATGACGCCCGTCGCTGCGTTGTACGATGCAACGATATTGCCGAACAGTGCCGAGTCGGTGTTCGTGAAGCCGAGCGTGTCGCCACTGTGGAAGCCACCCGATACCGATACCGTGCCCGACGCTTGCGTCGTGTTGTCGCGGTCGCTCACCGAAATACCGCCATCGATCGTCACGGCCGCGGTGCCCGAGCGATAGGTCGCCGTGCCGCCGGTCGATGCAACGATTGGCGTCTGGTCGGTGTCGGTCACCGAAATCGCCTTCGTCACGGTGTTGCCCGACGTATGGCCGTCGCTCGTGATCTCGAAGCTGACGGTTCGCGTGGCGGCATTGGGCGTCACGGCCGTATCGGTGTACGTGACCGCGCGCAGCGCGGCCTGCCATTGCGCAATGCTCGCCGTGCCGCCCGACGAAGTCAGCGTCAGCACGCCGGTGAGCGCGTTGTACGTCGACGAAATGTTGCCGTACGTGGCAGCGCTCGTATTCGTGAAGCCAAGTGTGTCTTCGGTGGTGTGCAGGTTCCCCGTGATCGCCACGGTAGCGCTCACCGCCGTAGTCGAATTACCGTCGGTCAGCGTGATCCCCGTGTCGACGGCCACCGGCGTCGACGCCGTGTTGTCGCCGGCCACGAACGACGTGGCGCCGCCCGTGGCGGTAAGCGTCGGCGGTGACGACGGCGCGAGGTAAGCGAAGTTGTCGAGCGTCGGCGACAGGAAACCGCCGTCGTTGCTCGACTCCACCAGCTTGATGCTCTTGACCTGGGAGAACGCCGCATTTCCGGACAAGTCGACGTGAAACACGGAGTTGTTGCCATTGTTGGCAATATCGAGCACGACGCTGCCGAGAATGTTGCCGGACGAGTCGAATCCTTGGACCGTCACTTTCGAGCTCAGGAAGACATCGATGTCGAAGCTCTGTACCGCCATCAATGCGCCGTCTTGCCGCTGGATCGTCAGCGACGACATCTGCGTGCCCTGCACGTTCACGATGAACTCGCCGCCAGAACCGCTAGCGGGAAGCGACCCATTGACGACGGAATACTCGACCGACTGATCGCCCGTATAGACGAGACCATCGAGCGTGGTGGACGCGACAGCCGTCGCGCCGGTGTCGAATCCGACCTGACTGTCATACGTCTCGTCAAAGACGGATAACACGTGATCGAAGTTCTGCTCCGCCGATGTCGAGAAGACCACACCGGTATGCACCTCGCCGACGTCGTACTCGAGTGTCCAGTTGCCACCAAGCGACGCCGCACCCGTGACGTCGGTCGACGCCGCCACGTTCAATCCGGTCAACGTGGCGATCTGCTGCACGAATGCCTTGCCGTCCGCATTCTGCGCCACGTCGCATCCGTAAATCAGAAAGTCGCCGCCCGGCTTCATCGCCGCGCCGATTTGCGCGAACTGCGCACCGTAGGCCGACAGATCGGCCTGGTCGAGCCAGGTGCTGCCGATCTGCACTTCGCCATCCGACCCGTGCGAGACGAGATGGATCGCGCTCATGCCGGGGTGCGCCTGCAGATACTGCTCGATTTGCGCGAGCCCGTCCTTCGTCGCATCGAGCACGACGACTTGCGTGCCCGGCGGCAGCCCCGCGACGAGCGTTTGATAGTCGGTGACGTTCGAGTTGACGAACACCACCTGATGGTCCGTCGGCTGCCCCCCGACTTCCGCAAGCCCGTGCACCGCGCGCATCGCGGCCGACTCGGTCGTGTGGATGGCGCCCGTGCCGGCCACCGCGGCCGGCGTGTCGCCGTGCGCCGCGTGCGATGGAGCCGCGCTGTCGGCGGCGCGAGCGCCGCCTTGTGCACCGGCCGCCGATGCCGCGTCGGGCGACGCATTGGCGGCGTGCGCGTCGGCGCCGGCCGGATGCGCGGCCGCAACGGCAACGGCGCCCATCGCGGCAACCGACCCGTCGTAGACGATGCGCGGCTCGAGCGCGACGATGAGCGGCGCCGGCAGCGCGGCAGTCCGATTACGCGGGCGCGGATCGGACGCACGCATCGCGGCGAAAAGCTTCAGGAGGCTGCCGGCGAATTTCATCGCTCGATGTCCTTGATTGCGTGCCGCTCATGCGGCACGCGCACTTTACCGATTACCCCCGCGACGGGAATACACCGGTCAGTGCAATGATGAAATTGATGCCGACGTACGGGTTACGCAGCGAGAACGGCGTACTGCCGCCAGCCGGGCCGTTCTGGATCGTCGGCGCCGTAACCGGCAAGGTCACGTCGAACGGCTTCAGCGTCGTATCGGCGGCCACCGTGCTGTAGAGGTCGCCCTGGCGATTCGACACGCTGACCGTTCCCAGCACCGACGTATTGCCGGGCACCGCGCTTTGCGTGCTCGTGTCCGTCGAAGTCGACGCGGGGATCGAGATCGATCCCTGCGCGGCGCCGGGGGTCGACACCGTCGCGACGTGCGTATGGAGCGGCATGTTCTGCGTCGTCAGCGATGCGCCTTCGGTGCCGCCGATCTGGCCTATCTCGACCGCGGACAATCCCAGTCCCTGTCCAACACCAACTGGCGTGCGGCTGCGCAAATCCGGCAACTGAAACGTCGTCGTGCCGTTACCGCCGTAGTACGTGCCAAGCAACGAGAACAGCGCCTGGTTTTGGGAAATCGCCAACACCTCGCCCTGGCACAATGCCCATCCGTAGGGAGCAAAGTTGAACCCCACCATGCGGATTTCACCCAGATACGGATCACTCATCACACGCCTCCTCTCTTGCGGGAAAAGAAGAAAAACCCTACGCGTCGCTGCGCGGGCCGGCGGCCCCGGCAAGTTGATCGGTACGACAGTGCACGACGACGGTGAGTGTCGAGCATCCGTTCTCGGTGGGCCGCGTCGGTGTCGCGAGCAGCGCCCACGCATGGCCGGCCGGAGATACGATGCGATAAACGTCCTGCGGACGATGCACACCGCTGGGCAACGCGAACGTTGCCGAGTAGCAGACGAACTGGTCGTTCATCGGGAGGCCGGGCGGTGCATCGAGGAGTACAGCGTCGACCGGCTCGCCGCCGCTGGCGCCAAACGTGAACCGTTGCCCGATCGCATCGAGCAATTCGGCATGGGTAGGGATGGACAGCACGCACGCCCCCGATCGTTGTTTGTTCGTTGTACCGGTAACCGGCACGGCCGGTCGCGGTCTTTCGTTGCTACTGCCTGATGTCCGTACTGCTCGCGGCCTGCGCGCCTTCGATCGCGAGGCCTGGCAGGGGCCTCACGTTCGCCCGGTCGAACGGCACGGCGGGGCGCGTCATCTGCAGGTAGATCCCGTTCTCGCCGGTCTGCTCGAATCCGCACCGCCGATACAGAGCCCGCACCGGGTTGTTCATTTCCACATAGAGCACGACCGGCATTGCGCAGGCGGCTGCCAGCGATACGATCGCGTGCACGAGCCGCGTGCCGACCCCGGCCCCGCGATGCGCGGGCAGCAGCGCGATATCGATCACGCGCACTTCACCGCCCCGCCAATCGTGATAGAGGCGACCGATCGCATGCTCTCCGAGCATCACCACATCGAACCGGCAATGCGGATAGTGCGCTCGGTAATACCTGTCCTGCATCGAAAACTGCTCGACCAGCAATGCCGCGATGCGATCCGCGCTCAACCCGGCCTGCACGAACTCGTCGATCCGCGTGCTTTCGAATACGGTGCGCAGGAATGCACGGTCGCTTTCCTGCGCAGGCCGCAGATGCAGCAGATCGCCTGCCACGTCGGCACGATGCATCAAACCGTCGACGGCGCCTCCGAGGCTCTTCTCGGCCATGGGCGATTCATTTCCTTACAAAACCAAAACAACGGATTGGCACGCCTTGCATCACGGTCGTCCGATTTAAACTGACTAAACCGACCGATGCGAGGAGGATATTAGTCTAGGGAATATGTACTAGCAACTACGTGGCCCCCCATCTACCTCCGCACATACCCTGATCGACATTCGTGTATTTGCCGCGAAAAATCATTGGTTTATCGGCTGCTGGTCGAATCGCTCCACTGCACATCACTGTTTCAGGAAATTCGCCGAGATAACGCGTGCATTTTTAATGTACCCGGCAGAGGCTCAGCGCTCCGGCCTGCGGATGCGCGCCTGAACGCCGCGTCGTCGTGGCCGACCTGCCGTTCGTACTCAATGCTTCGCTGGCAAGACAACGAGGCGTCGCGCCTTCGTCGCATCAAGGAAAGTTTAATGAAAATCAATTAATTTTCGTTAATCGCCCATCTCGAGTGCAGGGCCGATTCGCCAGTCACACCGCCGGGAATGCACCGCTCGAGTTCATTTTTTCGGGCGCAATATCGATATGCACCGAGTCGCCCCAAGTCGGTGTTTCGGATCACACCGCCGGAATTGCTTTCGCTATTCCCGATGGGTGCCCGGGATGTTCACAGCGGCGGCGGCACATTCAGGCATTACCCGGGGACCTGAAAGGTCGCGACCTTGTTTCGGCCCGTCGCCTTCGCGTAGTACAGCGCCCCGTCGGCCGCCCTGATCACCACCCGCGGATCACCTTCCTGATCGTCCATCCAACTCGCCAGGCCAATGCTGGCGGTAATGCGTCCGTATTCGCTACCGATGTGCTCGAGTACCAGCTCATCGATCGCTGCGCGAATGCGTTCGGCGACCTGAACGGCATCTGCCTGGGGCGTATCCGGGAGGAGCCCCGAGACACTGAAGGCGTTCAATGGGGAGAGGATTCGTGTGGTCGCCCAATTGCCACGCCAGGAAGAAATGAGGCTGATCCGGAATCCGGGCAACTGGGTATTTCACCAGTTGCCGTCACGCGCGCGGTCTCCGAGCAGGAAAAACCGTTGGGAGAACGGTTGCTGCAGCGCACGACCGGCAATGGCAGCGTTCAGATCGCCGCCACGATCACGACCTCGATCAGCTTTTCAGGCGAAGCCAGTTGCGCCCCCACCGTCGCGCGCGGCGGCGCCTGCCCGGGCGTCACCCATGCATCCCACACCTCGTTCATCTTCGCGACCTGCGACATGTCGGAAACGAAGATCTGGCAGGACAGGATGCGCGACTTGTCCGAACCCTGTTCCGCGAGCAATGCATCGATCGAAGCCAGTACCTGGCGGGTCTGGCCGGCCATGTCCTGGGTGACGTCGCTCGGCACCTGGCCGGCCAGATAAACGACACCTTGGTGCACAGCGGCCTCGGACAGGCGTTTTCCTACGTAACTGCGTTTGATTTCGGGCATCTTTCGATTTCCAGATTCCAGATGAGTAATTCAACAATGATCATCGTTCCCGGCCGGCCACTGCAGCCTGGTACTTGATCGCGGAGACAACGCCGATGCGGCGGAACGGTTCGGGCGGCAGCCAGTTGGGCCCTTCCATGGCGAGCGCGTCGGACAGATGCGACGACTGTGCGCCCATGGCCATTTCACCCAGCAACTTGCCGTAGGTGCTGCCCTTCAGCACCCCCGCGCCATTGCATCCCAGCGACGCAAACAGGCCCGGGCGCAATTCACCGAAGAACGTCGCACCGTTTCGCGTCAATGCCGTGGTTCCGCCCCATACGTGTTCGAAGCGATGAGACTTCATGTCCGGATAGCGATTCCGGTAACTGGCGGTCAGTTGCGCCAAGGTATCGGCCGGCGATTGCTCGCGCTCGTACGAATACGCGCTTCGCACCATGAAACGCCCGTCCTGAATGCGACGCAGCGTGGTCCCGAGCCGGTTGGCGGGGATGACGCCCCATTCCGATGCATCGCCGAGTTTTTTCAGTTCGGACTCCGGCAACCGTGGCGTGACGGCCGCATACGTAAAGATCGTGATCAGCCTGTCACGGAGGATACCGAGCGACTTCGCGAATCCGTTGTTGGCCAATACGACGCGCTTGGCGCAATACTCCGCCCGGACCGTGGCAACCTTGAAAGGCGACGCGCCATCCAGCGAGACGACCGGTTCGTTTTCAACCAGAACGACATTTGACGGAAGCGCATCGGCCAGCCCTCGAATCAGCGCCGCGGGCTGCACGAAGACGTTGCTCGGCGAGTGAAAGCCGTACCGATAATATGCAGTTCCAAGCTTTTCGGCGAGCGCGTCCCGGTCGAACTCCTGGTATGCCACGCCCCACTCCCGATATTGGGCCAGCGCCGCGTGGAGATTCCGGACACCCGCTTCGGTCGCGGCCGCATGAAACTTTCCCGCCGCGTTCCAGCCGCATTCGATCCCGTTTTCGCGAACGAGCCGCTCGAGCCAGCGAAGACCCGCGTCATACATCCGGATCTGCCTGCGCGCCACCTCCAGCGGGCTGGTATGCCCGCCCAGCTTCGTGTTGTGCGGCAGGTTGATGATGAAGCCCGAGTTGCGGCCCGACGAGCCTTCTCCAACGCTCGACGCCTCCAGCACCAGCACCTGCTCGTCGGGACACAGCTCCGCGATGCGTCGCGCCGCCGCGAGGCCCGTATATCCGCCTCCGATGACGATCGATCCGAAGCTGCGGATCGTCGTCGGGCCGCGCGCGAGTCGCTCCGGCAACATCGCGTTCCAGCCCGAGCCTTGCCGGTAAGCCGGATACGTCGCACCCGGCGTATCGGGTGTATCGGGCGTCGAATGGTGAGTGTCGATATTCATGAGTGTCTGGCCACGATCGAAAATGTTGCCGGACCTTCGGGCGTTTCCCGACAGGCCAGCGTGTTTTCATCTTGCGCCGCCCGCACTCTCATGGTGCTTGCATCAACATCGCTGATGCCGAAACTCAGCGGAACTTGTCCTGACCGGACTGGACGTTCAGGCGCGGCCTTCCACGCGCGCCAGAATGCGATCGAGCGCTTCGCCGTAGTACCGATAGGCGCCATGCGCAGTGAGTTCGGCATGCAACTGCTCGTTCAGGCCGCCGGGCGTCATGCAGTGCTCGATCATCTCGGCAAACGACTGGCCGGTGCGGGTCGTGTCGTGGGCCAGGCCCACGCAGTAACCGGACAGGAATGCACGCGCGGCGTCGTATCGAAGCCCTTGCTGCGTCAGCCATGTCGCCTGGTGTTCGAGCACCGCATAGAAGCTGGCCATCGTCGCCGTCACGGCGTGCACCGCATCGAACTGTTTCTCGCTTTCCACCTCGACAGCCTCGCCGAGCCCGGCAAACAGCGATCTGGCGACTTCATCCGGCGGATAGATCGCCGTACTGCCTTTGAGATCCGCGACCGCCGGCAACGGTATCGCGCGAGCAAGCCGGCTCGCGGGATGAACGAGTCGACTCAACGTCTCGATCGACGTTCCCGGGACGAAGGTGATGACGTGGTGCCGCGCTTCGAACCGAAGCGCGTTCAGCACGTCGACGACAATTTGCGGTACGACCGCGAGACAGACGACGTCCGACGCGTCGAGCACCGCCTGATTGGACGTACAGACCTGAATGCGGGCATCCAGCGCGGCAAGTTCCGCGGCCGTTTCGGCGTTTCGCGGCGACAACGCGATCCGGTCGAACGAGAAGCCCGACCGGATCAGGCCGGTAACGATGGCTTTCGTGATGACGCCGGTTCCGATAAATCCGAGATTCAATTTTTTCGCTCGTGGCTCGTGGTGGGAGGGTCGACTTGAATCGACGCGCTTACATGTTCGGATAATTGGGGCCGCCACCGCCCTCCGGGGTGACCCATACGATGTTTTGCGTCGGATCCTTGATATCGCAGGTCTTGCAGTGGACGCAGTTCTGCGCATTGATGGTCAGCCCCTCGGTACCGTCGGCTTTCGTCCCGAACTCGTAGACGCCGGCCGGGCAAAACCGCGCTTCCGGGCCGGCATACTTCGCCAGGTTCACCCGCACCGGAACGCTCGCATCCTTCAGCGTCAGGTGCGCGGGCTGGTTTTCCTCGTGGTTCGTATTCGACAGATACACGGACGACAGCCGGTCGAACGTCAGCTTCCCGTCCGGTTTCGGATAGACGATTTCCCTGCAGGCCGATGCGGGCCTGAGTGTCTCGTGGTCGGCGTGCCGGTGATGGAGCGTCCACGGCGCGCGGCCGCCGAGCACCTTCTGTTCGAGGCCTACCATGAACGTGCCCACGTAGAGCCCCTTGCTCATCCATTGCTTGAAATTTCGCGCGCGATGCAGTTCGTCCTTCAACCAGGAACGCTCGAACGCCTGCGGATACTCGACCAGCTCGTCGCGCTGTCGGCCGGCGCGCAGCGCTTCATGGGCGGCCTCCGCGGCCATCTTTCCGCTCGCAATGGCCGCATGGCTGCCCTTGATGCGCGACGCGTTGAGAAAACCCGCGTCGCAGCCGATCAGTGCGCCGCCCGCGAACGTGAGCTTCGGCAACGACGTCAGCCCGCCTGCGGTAATCGCACGGGCGCCGTACGACACCCGCTTGCCGCCTTCGAGGAACTTGCGAATCTCGGGATGCGTCTTGTATCGCTGAAACTCCTCGAACGGCGACAGGTACGGGTTCGAGTAGCCGAGGCCGACCACGAAACCGACGACCACCTGATGGTTGTCGAGGTGATAGAGGAAGGACCCGCCGTACGTATCGCGGTCAAGCGGCCAGCCGGCCGTATGAATGACGAGCCCTGGCTTGTGCATGGTCGGGTCGATTTCCCACAGCTCCTTGATGCCGAGGCCATGCACCTGCGGATCGGCACCGTCGCGAAGCTTGAAGCGATCCATCAACTGACGACCGAGATGGCCCCGCGCGCCTTCGGCAAACAGCGTGTATTTCGCGTGCAGTTCCATCCCGAGCTGGAAGTTCTCGGTCGGCTCGCCGTTCTTGCCGACGCCCATGTTGCCGGTCGCGACGCCTTTGACTTCGCCGCGCTCGCCGTACAGGATCTCGGCCGCCGGAAACCCGGCGAAAATCTCGACGCCCAGTGACTCGGCCTGCTGACCGAGCCAACGCGTCACGTTACCCAGGCTGACGACGTAGTTGCCATGATTCTTGAAATTGTCGGGCAGCAGCCAGTTCGGAACCTGCTTCGCACCGCGTTGCGACAGGAACAGGAAGCGGTCTTCGGTCACCTCGACGTCGAGCGGCGCGCCCTTCTCGCGCCAGTCCGGCATCAGCTCCTGAAGCGCACGCGGATCCATGACCGCGCCGGAAAGCGTATGCGCGCCGATCTCGGAGCCTTTTTCGAGCACGCAAACACTGACGTCCCCGCCGCTCTCGAGTGCCAGCTGCTTGATCCGTATCGCGGCCGACAGTCCGGCCGGCCCGCCGCCGACGATGACCACGTCGTACTCCATGGATTCGCGTGGGCCGAATTGCTCGACGAGATTCTGTGTGTTCATGTCTGAATATCGCAAATTTTCAAATGGGTAGTCACCGGCCAACTGCGACCCTGGTCGCGGCCCGCTCGCGCGTGGCGTCCCCGCCATGATTCGCACGACACGTCGAGCCCATCCTACCCATCGAGAATGCGACGTCACGCGATATAAACGGACGTGATGCTCCAAACAACCGCCGCTTGGATTGGCGAGCGGATGCAGCGGTCGGGAGCGCCGCCCTCGAATCGATCCGACTCACTTGCGGGGAGCGGATGCCTCGCTCAACAACTTGCCCTTCGTTTCCGGCGCCAATGCATAGGAAATCACGCCGCCGACGAGACTGATGCCCGCGGCGATCATCATCGCGGCACCCACACCATACGTTTCGATGATCACCGGCAGGAGGAAGGTGCCCATGGCCGCGCCGACACGCGAAACGGCCGTGGCGACGCCGACGCCGATCCCGCGGATTTCCGTCGGAAACACTTCCCCGGGATACACGCCGGTCAGCACCGTCGAAATGGCGTTGACCAACGAGAACGTGAAGAAGCAGACGAGGATCAGCGCCGACGAAACGTCGGAGAACAGCGCCACGCTCATCAGCGCGATGGCGGAGACGAAGAACGGCGGAATGGCCAGCACGCGTCGCCCCACCTTTTCGATCAGCATCACCGCGATGATCGTCCCCAGCACGGCGACGCCGTTGAGCACCAGGCCGCCCGTCATTCCCTCCTTGAGCCCCAGCCGCTCGAGAACGATCGGTGCGAACGCGCCGATGGCGAAGTAAGGCGTGACGTTACATACCCAGAACATCGACACGAAGAAGGTGGTCTTGAAGTATCCGGGCGAGAACAACGATCGGAATCCATACTTTTCGGCCGCGCCACCCGGTTGCAGTTCCCGGAGTTCGTCCTGCTCCATGTATTCCTTCGCCAGCGCCTTCGCTTCGGCGACTTTGCCCTGGCTCATCAACCAGCGCGGCGACTCGGGCGTGCCGAGGCGCATCAGGAAGACAACGACCGTCGGCACCGTGCTCAGGCCCAGAATGACCTGCCAGCTGGCCATCGAGGACTCGGTCAGCCCCCAGCCGATCGCATACGACACGAGATAGCCGACATACCAGACCAGCTCGAGCATCGCGAGCAATTTTCCGCGCAGGCGCGCCGGCGCAAATTCGGCGAGCAACGGCCATCCGATCGAATAGTCCGCGCCGATCGCAATCCCCATCACCAGACGCACGACGAAGAGCTGCCACGCTTCGGCAACGAAGAACTGGGCCGCGGAGCCGACCAGGAAGATGGCGAGGTCGACCGTGAACATCGGCCGGCGTCCGACCCGGTCCGCCAGCCATCCGCCGAGCGGGCCGCCGATGAAGATGCCGATCAGCGCCGATGCGCCGATCAACCCCTGCCAGACCGACGACAGGTGCAGGTCGCGGGTGATCGCAGGCATCACGATGCCGATGCAGCCGAGGATGAATCCATCGATGAACATGCCGCCCGAAATCACGGCGGTCAGTTTCGTGAGGAATTTTCGGTGTTTGCCGGATAGTGCCGCCGCAGGCAGGGAATGAGCGGGAACGGTACGAGAAAATGCCTTTGACACGATGATGTCTCACGTGGACACCTTCAGGCTCGACAGGCAACGTCAGTGCATATTCCGGCCCGAACTGCCGCACTGGACGATCAACCCGCAAGCGCTATCGGCGGCCAGTCTCCTTGGTAAGTTGATGTTTTGCGCGGCATGCGCCGCGCAACCGGGCCGACGCGTCGACCACCGCGTCGAGCAGTCACCGCCACCCGGACATTGCGATACGCTGCACGAAGGCGTTGCCGCCGGATACATGGCGTGCGCCGTGAATCGGCCGGATCGGACCGTCCTTCCGCGGCAAATCGACCGTTTTCCGGTCGTTTTTCGACCGCTTCCGCAACGCGTCCGGTTCGGCGTCGAAGCGATCTTATGGTTTGACGTCCGACATATCGGTCGACATAAGATCCCCTTATGCTCGACACAATCATGCGTTGATTTTCCCTGCCGCGCACGCGACCGGATCCTTCCGCTCGATACCGGCAGCGCCCGCTCGCCACGCTGCGCCTTTTGCTAAAAATTGCCCGCGCTTATATTGCCGGGCTCCGTTTTTTTCCGAGTCAGACTCGTTCACACCCTGACCAGAAGGAAACGGAATCATGAACTCGTATGACGTCGTCGTAATCGGTGCTGGCGTGATCGGCAGCTCCGTGGCGTTCCACCTGTCGAAGCTCGGCGCCAAGAACGTGCTCGTTCTGGACCGGGGCACGATCGGCGCCGGCACGACCTCGCAGTCCTCGGGCATCCTGCGCACGCACTACTCCGTCAAGGAGAACGTCGAGCTGGCCCGCAAGTCGTGGCACGTCTTCAATACGTTCCCCGAGTATCTCGGCGACGACGAAGCATCGTGCGGCCTCGTCAAATGCGGCTACATGATCGTCGCGTCGGAAGGTGACAAGCTCGAACCGCTGCGCGCGTCGCTCGACCAGCAGAAGGAACAAGGCATTCCGCTCGAATTCCTCAACCGGCAACAGGCCGCGGAACTGCTCCCGATCGCCCGCTTCGACGACTGCGCGCTGATCGGCTACGAGCCGGAAGCCGGCTTCGCCGACGCCTATCTCGTCGCGACGAGCTTCGCGCGTGCCGCCCGGCGCGGCGGCGTCACCGTGAAGGAAAACGTCAACGTCGACAAGGTGCTGATCGAGAACGGCAAGGTCGTCGGCGTGTCGACCGATATCGGCGAATTCAAGACGTCGATGGTCATCAGCACGCAGAACATCTGGACGCCGGAACTCGCCGGCTGGACCGGCAAGACGCTGCCGATCATGCCCGAGCGGCACGCCGTGCTCGCGCTCGAGTGCGATGCGGCCAAGTACACGTTCTCGATGCCCGTCTTCAAGGATCTCGCGTCGCCCGGCATGCTGTACTACCGCAGCTATGGCGGCAACCAGATGCTGGTCAGCGAAGGCATCGTCGGCGAAAAGCTCAATGCGGCCGACGTCGAGCAGGGCGATATCCCGATGGACTACATCGTCGATGTCGGCGCGCAGGTCGCCGAGCGCTTCCCGAACTACGAAACGGCCGGCATCGCGTCGTCGTGGACCGGCGTGTACGACGTGACCCCGGACTGGAACCCCGTGCTCGGCAAGCTGCCGGGTATCGAAGGCCTGGTGGTCGGCTACGGATTTTCCGGGCACGGCTTCAAGCTGTCGCCGACCGTCGGTCTCGTGCTCGCGCAGGAAGCGCTCGGGCTGCCGACCGAGGTGTCGCTGAAGCCGTATTCGATCGAGCGCTTCGCCACCGGCGAATTGCTGAGCGGCAAGTATGGCCTCGGCGCGGTGTCCTGAGGACGCCATCGTGTCGCTGATCGACGTGTATCCGATCGACGCGATTCCGACCGAGCCCTGGCGCAATGGCGGCGGCACGACGCGGACGATCGCGACCGGCGGCGCCGATTGGCGCGTCAGTCTCGCGTCGATCGAGCGTGATGGCCCGTACTCGCGGTTTCCCGGCATGTCGCGCGTGTCGCTCATCCTGGGCGGCCAGGGCGTCGTGTTGCGCAACGACGCAGCGGTCGTACCGCTGCGGCCGATGCGCGTGACGGCGTACGACGGAGACGCGGACTGGGGCGCGACGCTCGTCGATGGCCCGTCGGTCGCGCTCAACGCGATGACCGCGAAGCGTCGATATCGGGCGAACGTCCGGCTGGTCGACGAACCGATCGCCATCGCGCCGGGGTGTCCGGCGATCGTCGTCGCGCTGGGCGGCGGATGCGATTTCGCCGAAGGGCCCGATGCGAACCGGCGCGCACTGCCGCCAGGCAGCGTACTGGTATCGGAACACCATGCCCGCACGCTGCGGCTCTTTCCGCGGGCCGCGTGTGCCGGCCCAACCGGCACGGCGTCGTACGCGGCGCTCGTGACCATCGAACCCGTGCTGGCGACCAACATCACTGAAACGTCATGAAAAGGTGTGTGAAATGAAAGTTATTGCAGCCGTGAAACGCGTGGTGGACTACAACGTCAAGGTGCGCGTGAAGTCCGACCATACGGGCGTGGAAATCGGCAACGTCAAGATGTCGATGAACCCGTTCGACGAAATCGCCGTGGAGGCCGCCACGCGGCTGAAGGAAGCCGGCCACGCGACCGAGGTCGTCGCCGTGTCGTGCGGCGTCGCGCAGTCGCAGGAAACGCTGCGCACGGCGCTCGCGATCGGCGCCGATCGCGGCGTGCTCGTCGAGACGGACGCGGAACTCCAGCCGCTGGCCGTCGCGAAACTGCTGAAGGCCGTGATCGACAACGAGCAGCCGCAGCTCGTCATCCTCGGCAAGCAGGCGATCGACGACGACGCCGGGCAGACCGGCCAGTTGCTGGCCGCCCTGCTCGACTGGCCGCAGGCGACGTTCGCCAGCCACATCGAGATCGGCGACGGCGTCGCGACGGTGACGCGCGAGGTCGACGGCGGCCTCGAAGTGATCTCGCTGAAACTCCCGGCCATCGTGACGACCGACCTGCGACTGAACGAGCCGCGCTACGTCACGCTCCCCAGCATCATGAAAGCGAAGAAGAAGCCGCTCGACACCGTCACGCCGGCCGCCCTCGGCGTCGATCCGTCGCCGCGGCTGAAGACGCTGAAGGTCGTCGAGCCGCCCGTTCGCAAGGCCGGCGTGCGCGTGCCCGACGTTGCGACGCTGATCGAGAAACTGAAATCCGAAGCCAAGGTGATTTGAATGACGACGCTTGTTATTGCCGAACACGACAATGCTCAACTGAAGAGCGCGACACTCCACACCATCGCCGCGGCCCGCGCGCTGTCGAACGGCGTTCACGTGCTTGTCGCCGGCCACGCCGCGCAGCCGGTCGCGCAAGCGGCGAGCCAGGTCGCGGGCGTCGACAAGGTCATCCACGTCGACGCGCCGCATTTCGCCGACGCGCTCGCGGAAAACGTGGCCGCACAGGTGCTGGCGCTCGCGGGCGACTACACGCACATCCTGTTCCCCGCCACGGCCGCGGGCAAGAACGTCGCGCCGCGCGTCGCGGCCAAGCTCGACGCCGCGCAGATTTCCGACGTGATCGCGATCGATTCCGCGGACACGTTCCAGCGCCCGATCTATGCGGGCAACGCGATCGCCACCGTGCAGTCGCCGGACCCGGTGAAGGTCGCGACCATTCGCACCACGGCGTTCGATGCGGCACCGGCGCACGGCGGCAGCGCACCGATCGAAACCGCGCCCGCGGTCGCGGATACCGGGTTGTCGACCTTCGTGCGCCGCGAAGTGGCGAGCAGCGACCGGCCGGAACTGACGGCCGCGCGCGTCGTCGTCGCCGGCGGCCGCGGCCTCGGCAGTGCGGAGAACTTCGCGCTGCTCGACCCGCTCGCGGAAAAGCTCGGCGCGGCGGTTGGCGCATCGCGCGCGGCGGTCGATTCCGGCTACGCGCCGAACGACTGGCAGGTCGGCCAGACCGGCAAGATCGTCGCGCCGGAGCTGTATGTCGCGATCGGGATTTCGGGTGCGATCCAGCATCTGGCCGGCATGAAGGATTCGAAGATCATCGTGGCCGTCAACAAGGACGCGGATGCGCCGATCTTCGGCGTGGCCGACTACGGTCTGGTCGGCGATCTCTTCGATATCGTCCCGCAATTGACGAACGGGCTCTGAGCACTGCTTCGACACGCGGGTAGCCGGGCCGGCTCCCGCGTTTGCCGCCATCACCGGATCTCCGTGATGGCGGTTTTTTTCGGCTTGCAGGCACGCGGCGGCACGTGCCCCGCGAGCGGCATCACTCAACGATCGACGCTCCGCAATGCATCGACCGCCGCGCGCATCATGCGCGCCACAACCGGCCCGACCCGATCGGCGCGGTCCACCCGATAGTCGAACGGCGGCGTCTCGTCCATGTAGGTCGACTGGCACATCTCGAGCTGGATCGCGTGAACGCCGTCAGCCGGCCGGCCATATTCGCGCGTGATGTATCCGCCCTTGAAACGCCCGTTCGCCACCCAGGTGAACGGCTGGCGATCGAGCGTGCCGGTCACCGCGTCGATAATGCGCGCATCGCAACTCGCGCCCGAGTTCGTGCCCAGGTTCAGGTCCGGCAGCTTGCCGTCGAACAGCCGCGGCAGCACGCTCGCGATCGAGTGCGCCTCCCATAGCAACACCGCGCCGTGCGCCGCCTTCAGGCGCGCGAGCTCGGCGCGCAGCCGCGCGTGATACGGCTGCCAGTACGCATCCAGGCGCCGCGCGATTTCGGCCGCGTCGGGCGCGGCACCGCTCGCATAGAGCGGCTCGCCGCGAAACGTCTCGGTCGGGCACAGCCCGGTCGTCGTCTGTCCCGGATACAGGCTTTCACCGCTGGCCGGCCGGTTCAGGTCGATCACGTAGCGCGACACGCGCGCCGCCAGTATCGACGCCCCCGCATTCTTTGCGAACGCATAGAGCCGGTCGAGATGCCAGTCGGTATCCGCGACGTGTGCCGCCACGTCGGTCAATTGACTTCGGACCTGCGGCGGGATGTCGGTGCCGAGATGCGGGATCGAGATCAGGAGCGGCAATTCCCCCTGATGAAAGTGGAATACGGCGTCGGTCAAGATGGAATCTCCATGGAGGAATGAGGCCGGGATGGATGGACTGCTTCCGGGCGCCCGGTCGCACGTAGTCGGTCGCACGTAGTCGGTCGCGCGTGGCCGGTCGAACGAGCCGGACAAGCCGGACGCCAGGCCCGGTCGCCGGTGCGGTTCCGCATGCGTCGCAGCGACAACGGCCAGCGCCACTTCGGCACGCGGCCAAGCAACGACGCGACGGGATCCGTTCGAATCCCGTCGCGCCGCCCGCCTCGCGCTCGATCGACTTCCGGCTGGACACGTCGAATGGCTGACGGGAAATCGGCGTTGCCCGAACGCCGAATGAAGGTGAGAAGCGATCGGCTACGCGAAATCCTCGCTCAACACCATGAGCTGCGTGTTTCCACCGGCAGCGCTCGCGTTGACCGTCGTCACGCGTTCGCGAACGAGGCGGGTCCAGTCGTACATGCCGTGAACGTCCGGCGCGAGCACGACGGCGCCGGCATCCGCCGCGGCGGTACGAATCGACGCCACCTGCGCGTCGTCGCCGTCGACCAGCACGACCGCCGGGCGAACGCCCGCGATGTCGCCGCGAACGACACGCTGCACATCGTCCGTGTCGACGATCCGGCAATATCCGGCGAGACGCGCGGCCACGTCACCCGCCATCGGCGACTTCAGCAGGATCACTTCGTTACCGAATGCCGTCGCCGCGACGGCCTGCGCGATCACGCTGCTCATCGATGCACCCGCGCAAAGGACCTGGCCGCGGGCGAGCACCTCCGTCGTGTTCTCTTCGCCCGTCAGGGCCGGCAGGCCGACCGGAAGCGTGTCGACAATCAGGCGGGAAAGCCTCGTGCTCGCATTCGCGATGACGTCGGCCGCTGCCAGGCGCCGTTCCGATGCCAGCGAGAACAGCGCATCGACCCGAGCGCGGCTCGCCTGTTTCGCTTGCTGAAGTGCGGCCTGCCGCGCCACGAAGCGGCCGTCGCCGGTCTGCATCGGAAACTCGTAGAACTTCTCGCTGTTCAGCCGGGAAGACGGCGCGAACGGACCGTTCGCGCCCGCATACGCATTGGGAATCTGCCGGGTAAGCGCAAGCAGCGTCAGCGGACCGCCCATCATCGGTCCCGTCCCCGACGCACCCACGCCGCCGAACGGCTGCATGCCGACAAACGCGCTGTGCATCGCGCGATTGACGCACACGCTGTTGGCGGTCGAACGCGACAGCAGCATGCCGGCAGCCTCGTTGATGCGGGTATGCAACCCGACCACGCCGCACCCGATTGCGTTCAGGCGGTCCATCAGCCGGTCCATTTCGCCCGTCTTCCACCGGACGACGTGCAGCACGGGGCCGGCGATCGCGAGATCGACGCCCGACAACGCGTCGAGCGTGCCCAGGTCGACGATGGCCGGCGCGACGAACTGGCCTTTCGCGCAGTCGCCCGATACACGGGCACGGATCACCTTGAATCCGCGGCGCGCCATCTGTGCGAGGTGGCCATCCAGCTGGTCGCGAAGCTTGCGTGTCGCCACCGGCCCGATGTCCGTCGCCGAATCCAGCGGATCGCCGATGCGCCGCTCGCTCAGCATCCCCGTGAGCATCCGCAGCACGATCTCGGCCGTGGAGTCCTGCAGGCACAGGATGCGCAGCGACGACGCGAGTTGCCCGGCATGCTTGAAAGCCGACACCATCGCGTCGGAGATGACCTGTTCGGGCAACGCCGAGCTGTCCACGACCAGCGCGTTCACGCTGCCGACGATCGTGACGAGCTTCGCGGCGCTCGACGCCTGTGCGAGCTGCAACGCGATCGCCTTTTCCACACGCGACGTGCCCGTGAAAAGAACGGCCGCAACGCGACGGTCGGCGACGAGCGCGCGTCCGACTTCCTGTCCCGAGCCCAGCAGAAGCTGGACGACGCCGTCGGGCATACCGGCCTCGAGGAACAGGCGGACTGCCGCATGGGCGACCAGCGAACCGCCCGATGACGACGGCTTGGCGATCACGGTATTGCCGGCCGCGAGCGCGGCGGCGATCTGACCGACCGCGGTTGCCAGCGGCGACGCCGACGGCGTGATGCTCACGACCGTACCGAGCGGCTCCGCCGCTTCGAGACGGCTGTCCGTTCTCAGCTGATAGGCGTACAGACGGCAAAGGTTCACGGACTTGCGAATCTCGTCGGCCGCTTCCGCCAGGGTCGCACCACTTTCCAGCACCAGCAGCGCACCGAGCCGGCACGCGCTCTGCTCGATTCGTTCGGCTACCGAATCAAGGCACGCGGCGCGATCGGCCACGGACTGCTGACGCCACGCGGCCGCCGCATGCACGCCGGCAGCGAGTGCCGATGCGACCGCGTCCGGCCTGCATGCGGTCACGCTGCCGATGACTTCCGACGAATCGCTCGCACCGAACACCAGCGCGGTCGCATCGGAATGGATGTCCGATACGCCGGCGACGATGGACTGTGCGCTCAGCCGATTCGCGCGCAGTTCCGCAATGGCCGCATCGAACTCCGCCGACTGGCTGAAACTCAGCGCCGCGGCGTTGACGCGCCCCGGCAGCACGCCCGTCGGCGCGACGATGCCGGCATGCGGGCGGCCACCGGTGCGCGCCGCGCGCGCGACCGGATCCTCGACGATGTCGTCGATGCTGACCGCCTCGTCGACGATCTGGTTCACGAACGACGAGTTCGCACCGTTCTCGAGCAGGCGCCGGACCAGATAGGCCAGCAGCGTCGCGTGCGGCCCGACCGGCGCGTAGATGCGGCATGCACGGCCGAGTTTCGACTTGCCGACGACCTGGTCGTAGACGGTTTCGCCCATCCCGTGCAGGCACTGGAACTCGAATTCCTGGTTCCCGCCCAGCGTGAACGCCGCGGCGAGCGAGAACGCGTTGTGCGTCGCGAACTGCGGGAAGATCGCATCGGGCGCGGCCAGCAGCGCCTTCGCGCAGGCAATATAGCTGACGTCGGAATGCACCTTGCGCGTGAACACCGGGTACCCGGCCGCCCCCGCATCCTGCGCGAGCTTGATCTCGGTATCCCAGTACGCGCCCTTCACGAGGCGGATGTTGATGCGCCGGCCGGTCGCGCGAGCGAGCGCGATGATCCAGTCGGCCACGGCGCGCCCGCGCTTCTGGTACGCCTGGAGCGAAATGCCGATGCCGTTCCACCCGCGCAGGCTCGGTTCGCGGCAAAGCCGCTCGAGCATCTCGAGCGTCAGGTCGAAGCGCGCCGACTCTTCCTGGTCGAGGTGGAAGCCGATCTGGTAACGCTTGGCGAGTTCCGCCAGTTGCAGCAGCCGCGGATACAGCTCCGCGATGACCCGCTCGCGCTGCGGCAGTTCATAGCGTGCGTGCAGGCCCGAGATCTTCACCGAGACACCCGGGCCTTCGATCGGCCCCTGCCCGCCGGCGTCCTTGCCGATCGCTTCGATCGCATGCTTGTACGAATTGAAATACGCGAGCGCATCCTCGTCGGTCAGCGCGGCTTCGCCGAGCATGTCGTACGTATAGCGATACCCGCTCGCCTCGTGGCCTTTCGCGACCCCGATGGCCTCCTCGATCGTCTGCCCGGTGACGAACTGCTTGCCGAGCATCCGCATCGCGTAGGCCACCCCCGCGCGCACCACGGTCTCGCCGCCCTTTCTGAGCACGCTCATCAGCGCCTCGGTCAACGCGGCATCGTCCGGCTTCTTCAGCAGCTTGCCGGTGATCAGCAGGCCCCACGCGGTCGCATTGACGAAGAACGACGGCGATTTGCCGAGATGCGCGCGCCAGTCCGCATCGACGATCTTGTCGCGAATCAGCTGGTTGCGTGTTTCCGTATCCGGAATGCGCAGCATCGCTTCGGCGAGACACATCAGCGCGATCCCCTCGCGGCTGTCCAGCGAAAATTCCTGCGTGAGCAGATCGACGCCGCCCGCGTCGATGCGCGCATCGCGAACGCCCTGTGCGAGCTTGCCCGCGAGCGCCTGCGCCTTCGCGAGCGTCGGGCCATCCATTCTGGCTTCCTGCATCAGCGCCTGCACGACGACCTGCTCGTCCAGCGAGGAAGCGTCGACGATTCTCCGGCGCAGCGCGCTCAAATCCGTCGATACCGTTTGCATTGGTTTGAATTCCGTCAGCATTTTGATAGACCCACTGATTGCTTCGACTATGTGTCGTGTTTCGCTTGCGTCGAAACACGCGATACTCAACCGGCCTGCCCGCGCAGCCGTTCGGTGCGGCGCCGCAGCCACTCGAGCGTGACGAGAAGCAGTGTCGAGACGACCACGAGCACGGTTGCAACGGCGAGGATGGTCGGGCTCAGCTGCTCGCGGATGCCGGCCCACATCTGCCGCGGGATGGTCCGCTGGTCCGGGCCCGTCAGGAACAGCGCGACGACGATCTCGTCGAACGACGTCGCGAACGCGAACAGCGCGCCCGACACGACGCCCGGTGCGATGATCGGCAACTTGACCTGCCAGAACACGCGCATCGGCGACGCGCCCAGGCTGCGTCCGGCGCGCGTCAGGGTCTCGTTGAAGCCCGCCAGCGTGGCGGTCACCGTCACGACGACGAACGGCACGCCGAGCGCCGCGTGCGCGAACGTCAGGCCCAGCAGGCTGCTGGTCAGTCCGAGCGGGCTGAACGCGAAGTACACGCCGACCGCGGTGATGATGACCGGCACGATCATCGGCGAGACCAGCACGCCGGTGATGAACGACTTGCCCTTCAGTCGCGGATGCATGAGGCCGAGCGACGCGAGCACGCCCAGCAGGCTCGCGAGCAGCGTCGAGCCGACACCGACGATCAGCGTGTTGCGAAGCGCGAACATCCATTCGGCGCTGTCGAAGAACTCCGCGTACCAGCGGAAGCTGAGGCCGGGCATCGGATACGTGAAGTACGGCTGCGAATTGAACGACAGCGGCATCACGACCAGTACCGGGAGCACCAGGAACAGCAGCACGAGCAGCGAGATCGCGACGTGCGCGTAGCGTCCCGCGCGGCCCCAGATCGTTACGTAGGCAGGAAAATTGAACATGGCTTCACCCCAGCTTCACGCCGGCACCGCCGGTCAGTCGAACGAACATCCCGTACACGATCAGCACGCCTGCCAGCAGAATCGTGGCCAATGCGCTGGCGAGCCCCCAGTTCAGCGTCGAATTCACGTGGTTCGCGATGTAGTAGCTCGCCAGTTGGTCTTCCGGACCGCCGACGATCGCGGGCGTGATGTAGTAGCCGACCGCGAGGATGAAGGTCAGCATGCCGGCCGCGCCGACGCCGGGCAGCGTCTGCGGGAAGTACACCTGGAAGAACGAGCGGATCGGGCCGGCGCCGAGCGAGCGCGCCGCCTTCATGTACAGGTTCGGCACGCCCTTCATCACGCTGTAGAGCGACAGGATCGCGTATGGCAGCAGGATGTGCGTCATCGCGACCAGCACGCCGAAGCGGTTGTAGATCAGCGGCAGCGCCGAATCGGTGAGGCCGAGCCGGATCAACCAGTCGTTGAGGACACCGTTGGTCTGCAGCACGACGACCCATGCGGTCGTGCGCACGAGGATCGACGTCCAGAACGGCAACAGCACCATGATCATGAGGACGTTGCTGTATCGCGCCGGAATGTTGGCCAGGAAGTAGGCGACCGGATAGCCGAACAGCAAACACAGCAGGCTCACCGCGATACTGACCCAGGCCGTGCGCAGAAAGACGCCGATATACAGCCGCTCGCCCGGCGACTGACGGACGATCTCGCCCGTTTCGTCGCGCTTGAAGTCGAGGGCCTTCAGGTAATAGCCGAAGGTCCAGGGCGACGCCGCGTACTTGATGGTCGACCACGTGCGAAGCTCATCCCAGCGCGGATCGATCGCCGACATCCGCGCGCGCCACGTTCCGCCCGACGCGGCCGTGTCGTCCGCGAGATGCCGGGCCGTCTTCATCAGCAGGCCGCGCATCCCGGTCTCGTCGTAGTTCAGGCGGGACGCGATGCGGCTGAGCCCTTCGCCGGCCCGGCTCGCGACCAGTTCCTTCCCGAACGTCGCATACAGCTGCTCGTCCGGCAGCTTGCCGGCCTTCGGTTCCCATTCGCGCAGCATGGCCGCGGTATGCGGCAGTTCCTGCGACACCGTCGGGTCGCGCAGGCTTTTCAGCAGCAGGCTGCCGATGGGGACGAGGAACGTCACCAGCAGGAAGGCGAGCAGCGGAAACATCAGCAGCATCGCCTTGATCTGACCCGCACGTTCGGTCCTGCGCAATCTGGCTTTGAGCGCCTTCGAATCGGGAACGGCAACGTTCTCGATCCCGTGTGTCATGACCGTCATATCACTCGGAAGAATCATCATGTTCGGCGGTTGCAACCGCGCCTCCTGGTATGGACAGTGGTCGGTCCGGTTACTGCCGGGCCGGCCGGACCGCAAACTTCTGGTTCAGGTCGCCGGCTCGGTCCGCGCAGAGCATGACGATAAGGAATCCAGATAATTAACTCCGGTTCGCTGCGTGGTCTCCACGCTGAATTGCCCCGGCGTTCCGGCGAGACGCCGGCCCTGCTACATCGACGTTACAGTGCTCGACACGCGTCGGCCATCCAGCCGATATCGACGGCGTCGCCGATCCGCAGGTTGCGCGCGGCGCCGTCGTTGGGCAGCTTCACGATGAAATCGCCACGGCCGCACACCTGCATGACGATGCGCAGGTGGTCGCCATAATAGATCAGGTCCTTCACGCCGGCGTTGAACACGTTGTCGCATCCGCGCGCCTGCTCGCCCACCGCGATGCGCTCGGGACGCAACGACACGCTGGTGTTGCCCGACAGCTGGATCCCGCCGTTCGCGCTGGCATGGATCGCCTGACCGCCGTCGAGGCGAACGACGCAGCGCGGATGGTCGAGCGAGGACACGACGCCGTTGAGCTCGTTGCTCTCGCCGATGAAGCGGGCGACGAACGCGTTTGCGGGCTTCTCGTAGAGCTCCGACGGCGACGCGAGCTGCTGGATGATCCCGTTGTTGAACACGGCGATCCGGTCCGACATCGTCATCGCTTCGCCCTGGTCGTGCGTGACGTAGACGACGGTCAGTCCGCTCTGCTCGTGAATCTGCTTGATTTCGTACTGCATCTGCTCGCGCAGCTGTTTGTCGAGCGCGCCGAGCGGCTCGTCCATCAGCACCAGCGCCGGCTCGAACACGAGTGCGCGTGCCACGGCAATGCGCTGCTGCTGGCCGCCGGACAACTGCGCCGGCATGCGGTTCGCGAACTTCTCCATGTTGACCATCCGCAGCGCCCGCATCACTTTCGTGTCGATCTCGCTTTTGGAGACCTTCCGGACCTTCAACGGAAACGCGAGGTTCTCCGCGACCGACTTGTGCGGAAACAGCGCATAGCTCTGGAACACCATGCCGATGTTGCGGCGCTCCGGCGGGATCCGGTTGATCGGTTTGCCCTGGAGGAGAATCTCGCCGTGCGTGGCGGTTTCGAAGCCCGCGAGCATCATCAGGCAGGTCGTCTTGCCCGACCCGGACGGCCCCAGCATCGTGAGAAATTCGCCCTGCTCGATCTCGAGGTTGAGATTTTTCACGACCAGCGTTTCGCCGTCGTAAGTCTTCTGGACGTTCTTGAATGAGACGATCGTCGACATCGTATTCTCCTGTGGGTCAGAGTTGGCGCTTCAGCGCTTTATGTCGGCCGGAGTCAGTGCTTCAGCACTTACTCCGGCCCCATGCTTCGCATCCGATCCCATGCTTCACGATTGATCAGAGTCGGCGCACGTGCGCCTGCGTCGACCGGAGCCTTGCTTCAGCATCGGCTCCGGTCCCATGCTTCGCACCCTGACCTCATGCAAAGCTTCGCGGAAAACCTGTCCGGGCTTACTCGCCGAATCGCCACTCACGCGGCGGCAGGTACGTTTCCTTGACCACGCGCGGCGACGCCCAGCGCAGCAGGTTCAGGTACGAGCCCGCCTTGTCGTTCGTGCCGCTCGCCCGACCGCCGCCGAACGGTTGCTGGCCGATCATCGCGCCGGTCGGCTTGTCGTTCAGGTACAGGTTGCCCGCGGCGTTGATCAGCGCGGCTTCGGCCTGGTGCAGCGCGAAGCGGTCGGTGCTGAAGATCGAGCCGGTCAGCGCGTACGGGCTCGTCGCATCGATGAGCTCGAGCGTGTCCGCCCACGCGTTGTCGTCGTAGACGAACACCGACAGGACCGGGCCGAACAGCTCTTCGGTCATCAGCGCGTGCTTCGGATCCGAGACTTGCAGCACGGTCGGCTCGACGAAGTAGCCGGGATCCGACCAGGTCTTGCCGCCCGACACGACGGTCACCGCGCTGTCTTCCTTGGCGGCACCGATCACGCGTGCGAGCTTCTGGTACGACGCCTGCGAAATCACCGCACCCATGAAGGTGCTCGCGTCGGCGACGTCGCCGACCTTCAGTTCCGCCAGGCGCTCGCGCAGTTCCTTGCTCACCGCCGGCCACAGGCTGCTCGGAACATAGGCGCGCGATGCGGCGCTGCACTTCTGGCCCTGGTACTCGAATGCGCCGCGAATCAGCGCGATCGCCACTTCGGACGGGTTCGCCGACGCATGCGCCAGCACGAAATCCTTGCCGCCCGTTTCGCCGACGAGACGCGGAATCGTGCGGAACGCGTCGACCTTCGACGCCACGCCCTTCCACAGCGACTGGAACACCGCCGACGAACCCGTGAAATGGATACCGGCCAGATCGCGCGAAGCGAGCGCGACGCGCGTGGTCATCTCGGCGTCGCCGGGCACGAAGTTGATGACGCCCGGCGGCAGGCCCGCCTCCTCCAGCGCTTCGTAGAAAATGTAATTCGCGAGCGCCGACTTTTCGGACGGCTTCCAGAGCACCGTATTGCCCATGATCGCCGGCGCGGTCGTCAGGTTGCCGCCGATGGCCGTGAAGTTGAACGGCGAGACCGCATACACGAAGCCTTCGAGCGGACGCCAGTCGGCGCGGTTGACCGCGCTCGGCACCGACAGCGGCTGTTCGGCGTACACGCGCTGCGCATTGAACGCGTTGAAGCGCAGGAAGTCGATGAGCTCGCACGCGCTGTCCGGCTCGGCCTGGTCGATCGTCTTGCTCTGGCCGAGCATCGTCGCCGCGTTGATCTTCACGCGCAGGCGCGTCGCGATGATTTCGGCGGCCCGATGCAGAATCGTCGCGCGGCTGGCGTGCGTGAGGCTCGCCCAGTCGCGCGCCACCGCTTTCGAGCTCGCGATGGCTTCCGACACCTGCGCTTCGGTCGGGCGGTGGATGCGGGCCAGCACGCGCTGATGATCGTGCGGCGCGCGCACCTCGACCGTATCGTTCGAGAAATATTTCTTCCCGCCAATGACGGTCGGGATGTCGACGACTTCGCGTTGCCCGAGGGCCTTGCTCAGTGCGTCTGCGGCTTCGGTTCCCGGGCGGAACGACACTTCCGGTTCGTTGGCCGGCAGCGGAAATTGTGCACCTGAACTCACGCTAACTCCTTGTCAAATCGTTTCGATAAAACCGATCGGGGATGGCGCATCGGCGCGGTTTTCGGCAGCGTTTCCCGAATCGGTCACTTCAGTTTCGAGAGTAGTGGCTGCCAAAAAAGCCCCGTGCTTCTTCATGTCGACTTATGCAAAGAATCGGACATCGTTATGGAACGCCGACGCCCGGGCCCGTTACTGGCGTGAACAGGCCTTACTCCGCCCCGATCGTCGTGACCGGAACCCAGCGGCCGCCCTTCACCTGATAGAGCGTCGAGGTCGGGTTCTTGAGGTCGCCGTTCGCGTCGAACGCGATCTTTCCGGTGATGCCTTCGTAGTGCGTGTTGCGCAGCGCGGGCAGGAAGTCGGCGGGTTTCGCGGAATTGGCCTGCTTCATCGCGTTGATCGCCACCCACGCGCAGTCGTACGCAAACGGCGCATAGGTCAGCATGTCGGAACCGAACCGGTTCTTGTATTTCTGGACGAACGCCTTGCCTTGCGGCAGCGAGTCGATCGGCCGCCCGTATTCCCACGCCATCGCACCCTCCGCGGCCGGCCCCGCGTCGTTGATGAAGATGCGATCGGCAATGCCGCCGCTGCCGACGAACTGGGTGCGCATCCCGAGTTGCCGCATCCGTTTCGTGATGAGGCCGCCCTGGACGTCGAGACCGCCGAAGTACAGCAGATCGGCCTGTGCGGCCTTCACGTTCGTGAGCTGCGCGTTGAATTCGACGGCCTTGTCGTTCGTGTATTCCGCCAGCTCGATCTTGCCGCCGGCCGCGGCGACGGCCTTCTTGAACTCCTCCACCGCGCCCTGGCCGAACGCGGTGCGGTCGTCCATCACCGCGATGCGCCGCGCCTTCGTGACGGTCACCGCGTACTTGCCGGCATTGCCGGAGTTCTGCGCGTCGGTCGCAATGATGCGGAAGACGGTCTTCAACCCCTGGCGCGTAATGGCCGGATTGGTCGCCGCCGGATCGATCAGCGGAATGCCGGCTTTCGCGAAAATCGGCGCGGACGGCAGCGCCACGCCGGAGTTGTAGTAGCCGACCACCGCGGCCACGCCGTCGTCGACGAGTTTTTGCGCGACCTGCACGCCGATGCGCGGGTCGCCCTGGTCGTCGACCGCATCGAGCTCGAAACGGACTTCCTGCCCGCCCAGCTTGATGTGCTGCGCATTCGCCTCCTCGATCGCGAGGCGCACGCCGTTCTCGATGTCCTTGCCGCTTGCCGCGCTCTGCCCGGTGAGCGGACTCGAGACACCGATCTTGACGACCTGTTGCCCGTAGGCCGCACCGCAGGCGACGGACAACGCAATGGCGCTCAGGCCGGTGGCGAGCGCCTTGTGCGAAAAATTGAGCATGGGTTCAGTCCCGCAGAGAAAGGAAAGGAGAGATCAATCGCCGTGACGGCTTGGCTCGACATCCGGCCCCGATTATCAGGGTCGTATATCGACCAATGAATCTGAACATTTGTTCAGTACATGCGCGGCTCGCTGTACTATATAACCGGCCTGCCTGATATCAAAAATAAAAACGCACGGTCTGCATGCACGTTAACACTAATAATTTGTCGTTTTCTGCCATGCGCCCGCCAATTCGGCTCGACTGCGCATGAACATCCGTTCAATCACACTGAAAAATGTAAGCATCGATCCCCACCGGATCGGCATGAACGCTTGTTCAGTCACGCGCATTCGGCGCTATCATCGTGCGAACCCCTCACTGCTCCGCACGGAATGACGGCAAGCAGCGTTCAATCTGGAAGGCACGGAGCACGATCATGGAAGATGGCAGCCGCCGCGGAACCGTTTCCGACGGCCGCAAGGACGAATCCGCACAATACGAGGGCATGCGCCTCAAGCTGATCGATTCGACGCTCGAAGTCGTCGGGCAAGTCGGGCTGGAGAACCTGACGATCCGCAAAGTCAGCGAATACGCCCGTGTGTCGGTCGGCCTGGTGCACCACCATTTCGAGAACAAGAACAACCTGGTCTACAAGACGTTCGTGTATCTGATCAGGCGCGTGCGCGAACAGCTCACCGCCGGACGGCGAGGCATCGCCGACCCGGTCGAGCGCATGAAATTCACGGCGGACATGTGCTTCAGCGATGAAGTCCTGAGCCCCGGCGCGGCCAACGTCTGGCCGCACATGTGGAGTTCGTCCGCCCACGACGACGAAGTGCGGCGGCTATGCACCGCCTTTTCCAGGCGCCTGCGATCGAACTTCATTCACGACCTGCGAAACGCCGGGTGCGACAGGACCATGGCCACGATCTGGGCCATTCAGGCGATGGCGTTGGTGCACGGGCTGTGGATCGAGCACCGTGTGGCCAGCACCATCACGATCGATGAAGTGATCGGGATATTCCACGGCATGATCGACGATGCGACCGGGCAGATCTGGCGGCTGAACATGCGCGGCACATCCCGGCGACAGACGCCGGACGGCGCCGGCGCGCACGGGAATCAATCGGCTTCGGGCAGGTAGACGTCTTCCGGCTTCAGCGACAGCGTCCTCGCGATATCGCGCGACACCTGGCGTTCGTAAGCACGGCGAAGCAGGTCGTAGAGATCCGCGGGCAGATGGCCCAGCTCGTTCTCGCGGTACGACAGGTAAAACGAACGGCTGAGGCCGGCATACGGCCGGCCGTGCCGCGAGAACGCCGTGAGCGGCACGACGGTGATGTCCGGAACATAGTGACGCGATTGCCACACGCACAGCGGTGTGGTGATCGCGAAGCCGAGCCCGGCGGCCACGAGGCTCAGCGCCGGATCCGTCGCATCGAATTCGCACGATCGCTCGATGTGCTCGGCATGCGCGGCGAGGTACGCATCCACATGCTGGCCGATGACCGATCGCGCACTGTAGCGAATGAACTGAAGATGCTTGCCCAACTCGGTCAGTGTCGTCAAACGATCGATTTCGAAGCCTTTGGGCAACACGACGAAGTACGGCTCGGAAAACAGCTTCTGCTTGCGAATGCCCATGGCCGGCGTGGTGCCGCTCGTCGTCACGGCAACGTCAAGCTGACGGGCTTCCAGTTGCGCGTCGAGCGTCGGTGTGATGCCGGACCAGAGCCGGATCTGGTGCGATGCGCCCGACAGCGCCTTGATGATGATCGGGCCGATCGTCGCGGCAAACGAATCCACGCATCCGAGCCGCACGACGACGCGCTTGGCCCGCGACACGTTGCGCACGCTCTCCACCATCTGGTCCGCGCTCTGCAGCAGCGACGCGGCGTGCTCGAACAGACGCTGGCCGGCTGCGGTCGGCCTGGCAGGCCGGGTCGCACGGTCGAGCAGCGTGGTGTCGAGCAGCGTCTCCAGCGCCTTGATGCGCTGCGACACACCCGCTTGCGAGATGTTCAGTCGATCGGCGGCATCGGAGATGGACCCCGCTTCCACGACCGCCAGCCAGCTGGCAAGGAGATCCCAGTCGGGATACCGTTCAGGTCCGCTATCTTTCATGATGGCCATCAAAGTGACAGATGACTGTAGCACGGGATGGTGTCGCCCTGAAGCCCTCGACGCGAATCGATCTCGCGATGCATTGCTCACGCACCCTCGGCGTTCGCCAGCGTCGACAACGCGTCCAGCAGATGGCCGAGCAGCCCGTCGAACTCGTTGGCGGTCGACTTGGCGACAGGTGCGGCCTCGCACGCCTCCCGCCACTTGCCGGCGACCTCCAGTTCGACGACGTGCACGCCGGCCGCAGGCATTCCGTAGTGCTGTGCCGCAAAGGCGTCGGCCAGTTTGCCGTTGACGACCCACGAGCGTCCGCTGCGCTTGACCGACTTCGTCAGGGTGCTGACGAGGAGCTTGTCGCACGATGCCCCGCGGTTCGTTCCCACGTTGCAATCGGACGCGCCGGACGGGTGTTGAAACGGCGACAGCCGCGAGCTTGCGTGCGGCACGACGAGCAGCACGTCGCCATGGATCTCGCGCAGCCGTTTCAACTCCGTTGCGAGTGCGTCGTGATAGGGCTGCCAGTACTGTCGTACGCGCCGCATCACTTCGACTTCCGACAGCTCGGCCATCCCGCCGTAAAGGCGCTCCCCCGATGGGGAATGGGGCCGGCACAGCGCGCTGCGGCCGAGTTCGGACGCAAGCGACTGAGGGTCGGCGGCCATGTTGACGTCGATTACGCACGGATGCATGCGCGCGGCGATGCAGGACATCCCGCGCGCCGCGGCGGCTTCCCGGAGTCTTGCGCCGCCCGGATCCACCGGCATCTCCTGCACGGCGCGCCACGCGCGCAGCGCCTGCAACGCCTCCGGAATCGCCGTCCCGACATGCGGCGCCGCAACCAGTATCGGCCCGTCGCCGCGATAGATCTGACCGCCGGCCTCATCGTACATAGCGTCGCCCTCGATTTGGTGTCCGCACGCACGTCACGCGGCACGAACCGGTGACACGCGTGTTCATGTTCGCGCGTCGGTCAACACTACGCGTCGCGCCCGGTCGGCGCGATATCGTAAGCGCGCCTTTATCTATGCATAAGCGTCCGTTGCGAAGCGTCGGTGCAATTTCGTCCACCCCAAGATCGATTCGCGACCGGAACGCGGGCTTGCGGATCGCGGCATCATCGAAGGCAGCTCGCAAGCACGACGTATGAGTACCCGCCGCCAGCCCGATCACGCGAAAGGGCGCGCGGCGGAGATTCAGATGGATGTGCCGACCGCGGCAGACGCGCCATTTCCGGCTTCGACCGAAGGCCGCCTGCCGCTCGAAAACTATCGCGGAGACTTCTGCACATTTCTTGGTGAGGCTTTAAATGAATCACTCTTTGAAGGCGTTGGCACTCGTCGTGATCGGCATGGCGGCGCTGCCGGCCACGGCCGCCGAACTCGTTTTCTCGTCATGGGGCGGCTCGTATCAGGACGCGCAAAACGCGACCGCCGTGCGTCCGTTCGCGTCGCAATCGGGAACGAACGTCAAGACCGATACGTACAACGGCGGGATTGCCCAGATCCGCAGCCAGGTCGAGACGAAGAACGTCACGTGGGACGTGGTCGACATGCAGCTCGCCGACGCAACGCGCGCGTGCGACGAAGGTCTGCTCGAGAAGATCAATCCCGCGTCCCTGCCGGCAGCCTCGACGGGTGCCGCGGCCAAGTCCGACTTCATGCCGGGCGGCCTGTCGGACTGCCTGGTCGGCAACGTCGCATGGTCCACGGTGATCACGTACAACAAGAATGCGTTCAAGGGCGGCGAGCCGACGAAGATCGCGGACTTCTTCGACCTGAAGCGGTTCCCCGGCAAGCGCGGGCTGCGCAAGTCGCCGGAAGCCGCGCTCGAATGGGCGCTGCTCGCCGACGGCGTCCCCGCCGCGGACGTCTACAAGACGCTCGCGACGCCCGACGGCCTGAAGCGCGCATTCCGGAAGCTGGATACGATCAAGTCGTCGATCGTCTGGTGGGAAACCGGCGCGCAGCCGCCGCAGCTGCTGGCCGACGGCGAAGTGACGATGACGAGCGCCTACAACAACCGGATCTACGTCGCCGCCACGCAGGACAAGAAACCGTTCGGATTCCTGTGGGATGGTGAAGTCAAGAACATCGAAGGCTATGCGATCGTGAAGGGGGCGAAGAACCAGAAGGCCGCACAGGACTTCATTCGCCACGCGACCTCGACCGAGGCCCTCGCGAAGCTGGCCACGGCCACGGCGCTCGGGCCGCTGCGCCAGTCGTCGGTCAAGCTGGTCGATCCCAAGGTCGCGCCGTACCTGCCGACCGCGCCGCAGAACCAGAAGAACGCGATCGACACCAACATCGCATTCTGGGCCGATCATTCCGACGACCTGAACCAGAAGTTCGCGGTCTGGCTCGGCCAGAAGTAAGCGAGCGACGCAACCATGAAGCGGGCGGGCCGTGCGCCGGATGGCGAATGGCCCGCCCCGCCCTGTCGTCCGGACGATCGTGCCGATTCGATCTCGATGGCCATCTATGCCTGACGCGGAATGCGACGCTCGGCAATCGGCGCATGGCCGAATTCCCGTCGATACGCCTTGCTGAAACTGCACGCCGACGGAAATCCGCAACGGCTCGATACGTGCGCGACGAAATCGTTGCCGGTGCGCAATAGCCCTTGCGCGTGCTTCAGGCGAACGCTCAGGTAATACTCGCGCGGAGACGCGTTCAGATACTGCTTGAACATGCGTTGCATCTGGCGCTCCGACAGTCCGACGAGCCGCGCGATTTCGTCGAACGAAAGCGGCTCTTCGACATTGGCCTCCATCAGGGTCACCGCCTCCACGAGCTCCGCACGCGCCGACTCGAGACGTGCGCCGACCGGTATCGGCTGGTGCTCGCTCGCGCTTCGCAGCCTCGTCAGCAGCAGGTGTTGCGACACGCGTACGACCAGATGCGGGCCGAGATGCGTCGATATCAGATTGAGCATCATGTCCAGCGGGGCGGTGCCGCCGGTACAGGTCATGCGGTCGCGATCGACGACGAACAGTTCGCGCGCAATCCGGACGTCCGGAAACTCGGCGCGCAGCCTGAACAGATCCGCCCAGTGCACCGCACAACGGTAGTGGTCGAGCAAGCCCGCCGACATCAGCGCATACGCACCGCTGCACAGCGAGCCCAGTGCGATCCCGCGGCTCGCGAGCGCGACGAGTGCCTGCCGCAGCCGCGCGTCCACGGTCTCCCGGATGTGCGTGCCGCCGCATACGATCATCACGTCCGGCAGATCGCCGGATGACTCCAGCGCCTGCACGGGCCGGATCGAGATGCCGTTGCTGGCTTCGACGGGGACGCCGTCGACGGAGAAGACCGTCCAGCGATAGTGCTCGATACGGTCCACGTAATTGGCGATGCGCAGCGCTTCCAGCGCATTCGTGAATGCAATCATCGAATACGACGGAAGCATGAGAAACCCGAAATGGCGCGGTTTCGAATCCGGGACAGGCGAGACGTCGTGCACGATTGCAACGCAAGGAAAGTGAACGGACCTGGATGAAGGCGCCCCGGGACAGCTTCGTGGAGAAGCGGCCCGGGACGCCGTCCGACTGAAGGTGGGGAAACCGGAACCCGAAGGTTCGGCGCGGACTACAGATCCAGCACGAGATCCGACGTCGGCCGGCTGCAGCACATCAGGCGCAGGCCCTTGTCGATTTCGCGCTGACGAATGCCGCCGTTGTGATGCATGTCGACGGTGCCTTCGAGCACCGCGGTCTTGCACGTGCCGCAAATGCCCTGGCTGCACGAGGACGGCAACGCGACGCCGTTCTTGCGCGCGGCAGTGAGCACCGTCTCCGACGCATTCATCGCGAACGTCTTGCCCGACTTGGCCAGCCGGACCGTATAGGTGCCGTCCGCCACTTGCTCCGCGTTGCCGGATCCATCGGCAACGTCCGCAAGCGGCTCCACCGTTTCGGCAAAGTTGAAGCTTTCCTGATGGTAGCGGGCCGGGTCGTGGCCGCCCTGGACGAGGAGATCCCTGACGGCGTTCATATAGCCCGACGGGCCGCATGTGAACACCTCGCGGTCGCGATAGTCCGGGACGCGCTCGCGCAGGAGTTCGACGCTCAGCCTGCCGATCGGGCCGCGCCAGCCTGCCTCGGCCCCCGGCGCTTCGCACACGTGGATCACCTGGAGATGGTCCGCGTCCTCCCGCAGCCGGTTCAACTCGTTGCGAAAGATGATGTCCTCGGGCGTTCTCGCACTGTGAACGAACACGATATCGAGATTCAGGCCGAGGTCGATCGCCGCGCGCGTCATCGACATCAGCGGCGTCACGCCCGAGCCGGCCGACAGGTACAGCATCTTCACGGCCGGCGCGGCGGCCGGCGTGAAGATGCCGGACGGGCCGAACGCATCCAGCTCGACACCGGGCCGCATGTTGTCGTGCAACCAGGTCGACATGATCCCGCCGGGCGTGCGCTTGACCGTGATCGTCAACGTGTACGGCCGCGTCGGCGGCGACGAGATCGTGTAGCAGCGGCTGACCGGCACGCCGTCGATGTCGGCCGATACGGTGATGAACTGACCGGGCTCGAAACCGAAGGCCTGGCCGTCTTTCGCGCGGAACACGAAGGTGCGGACGTCGTGCGTTTCGGCCCGCACCCTGCAGCACACCAGCGTCTTGCGCTCGCCGCTGGACCATTGCGGCTCCGCGCGCTCCCATGTGTCGGGGTCCGAGAAGCGATCCCGTGCTTCCGCAGCCGGACCGGCCACGCAAGAATTCTCTCTGACAGTCATGGCGAAACTCAGATTCCGTGAGCCTTCAGGCGTGCGTCGTACCAGCGTGCGAACTGATCGAGCGCGGCTTCCGTGTAGGTCGAGTACGGGCCGGGCACATAGGCGGGGTCCTGCGTTCCGCTATGCGTGATCGCAACCAGATCCGCATCCTGCCGCGTCGTGGCTTCCCACACTTCGGTCAGCGTCTTCAGGTCGTAGTCGACGCCTTCGACCGCATCCGCATGCACCAGCCACACGGTACGCACCACCGTCTTGTCCGGCGCGAGCGGCAGGATGTACGCGACCACCGCATGATCGCTCATCACGTGCGTCCACGAGTGATGGCCCCACATGTGCACGTCGCCGAGATCGCGGCGCTCCAGGCCGCCGAGCAGCTTCGTGCATGCCACCTTCGTATCCATCGTCTGCGATTCGCAGGCACCGGCAATGACGAGCCGCTGCGAACGGAAATTCGTGTCGACGCTCTCGTCGAGCGACTCGAACGCTTCGCAGATATAGCCTGCTCCCTCCCACTCTTCCTTGCGGGCCGCATTGTGCGCAAGGTACGCGTCGTACTCGCGCAGCGATTCGTCGCTCTGCCCGTCCGGACAGAAGCCGAAGTCGTGCGCAAGGAACGATTGCGTGAGTTCCGGATGCGTACCGCCGCAGTGGTAGCACTCGCGGTTGTTCTCCATCACGAGTTTCCAGTTGCCGTTCTCGACGATCGTCATCTCGTGCGCGATCTTCGTGCGCTGCATGTCGTGCGGCGCGAAGCGCGGCGCCATCACCGTCTCGAGCGTCGAGAAATCGTCCGGTGCCTCGTCGGCAAGGCAAACGAACACATGCGCGCCGACCACCTTGACGTGCACCGGGATCAGGCTCCGGCATGTCGTGTCGAATTCCTTGCCCATGTGAGTCGCATGTTTCAGGCTGCCGTCCAGGTCGTACGTCCACTGGTGATACGGACACACCACCATGCCGACGGTCGCCTTGGCGCCGCCCTTCATCAGGCGTGCGCCGCGATGCCGGCAGACGTTCCGGTAAGCGCGGATGTTCTCGTCGTCGTCACGCACGATCATGATCGACGACTTGCCGATGTCCACCGCGTAGACGTCGCCCGGTTCCGGCACGTCGGCCGTCACGGCCACGAAGATCCACAGCTTCTCGAAGAAGACTTCGACGTCCGTCTCGAACACGTCCTGGCGGCCAAAAAGCTCGGCCGGCATCCCGTGTCCGGGCTTGCGGCTGTCGAGCAACTCGCGGTGGGTCTTGAGCGGGATCGCAGACATGTACTCCTCCAATGGGTTGACTTTCGCAATGCCTCCATTGCGCTTTGCCCGAAGTATTGGAGTGCCGATTCGTAGCGTCAACGCGCCTTATTTTCTGCTTCGCATTACTTTAAGTTATGCGATCTTTGCCCCGCCCTGATTTACCCTGACTCGACTGGCCCGCAAGGAATCCGGCGCCATCCGACCGCCGCGGCGCACCGACTTGACCCCTACAATTTGTAGGCTCAGGATGTCGCGCCGGCGCGCCGAACGATGGGGCGCCGCCATGGCGTTTCCGATGGCCGGACGCCATCCGGCCTCGAGCCTGCACCTCGCATGACACCAACCTGATGAACATGACGAAACGAACCAAAGGGTATCGACGCATCGTCCCGTCGTTGACGGCGCTGGTCGAGTTCGAAGCGGTCGCGCGCCTGGCAAGCTTCACGCTTGCCGCGACCGAACTGGGTGTGACGCAGGCGGCCGTGAGCCGGCAGGTACGGTTCCTCGAGGAAACGCTGAATGTCCGTCTCTTTCATCGCCTGCATCGCTCGATCTCGCTGACGACCGAGGGGGAAATGCTGTACCTGACGGTGGCCGAATCCATGCAGAAGATCGCCGGCGTATTCGATCGCCTGTCGACCGGCGCCGAGCAGCAGGAACTCGTCCTCGCGTCGACCGCGCCGTTCGCGCAATTTCGGCTGCTGCCGCGGCTTCCCAAGCTCAAGCAACTGAATCCGCCGTTGCAGTTGCGGCTAACCACCCAGATGTTCACGGCCGACCTCCGGCACGTCGAGGTCGATGTCGCGGTGCGCTATGGCGATGGCCGGTGGGCGGACGGCACGTCGATCCTGTTGTTCGACGAGGAAGTATTTCCCGTCTGCTCGCCGCGATTCCTCGAGGAGAACGGCATGCCGGAATCGCTCCAGGCGCTCGCCGCGCTGCCGCTCGTCGAATCCGATTCGACCTACGAGGGCTGGATGGGCTGGGACGCATGGTTCCACTCGGCCGGCCATCGCCCGAGCCGGTTGAACTACGTGCTGCGCTGCAGCCTCTACACCGACGCCGTTCAGGCGGCGCGATACGGGCAAGGCGTCGCGCTCGGCTGGAGCCGAATGGTCCACGATCTGCTGGCGACCGGCGAGCTGGTCCGTCTGCCGGTCGCGTCCTGCAAGATGACCGATGCCTATTTCGTCGTCGTGCCTCACGGCCGCTCGATCACGCCGGCAGTGAACCAGTTGATCGACTGGCTGCGCGAGGATCTCCCGGTTCGCTGAACCGCGCCGTTCGACTTTCCGCACTCGTCGTTGATCGGCCGGCATCACGTCCGCGACGCAGGTCGGCTTCGCGCCGCCGGTGCCCATTCGCTGCGTCGCGTTGCCGTCGTTGCCTGCGCGTCGTTGCCTACGGTTTCGCTCGCATAACCTAATGTAATGCGACCAGGAAAAAATAGTCCGTTGACCCACCGTTTCATCCTTTCGATACTTGCCTGAAACGTACGCTGGCGCCGGGCCCGTGCCGGCGCAACCGGCCGGCTGCGCCGCGCTCGACAACACCCCGCTTCAGACAGTCGGAAAGGAGATACCCATGCCGGTCGTTCGCGTCAGTTGGCTCGCGGGCAAGGAGGCGTCCGCCAAGAAGGCCGTCGCGGCCGAGATCACGGAGAGCCTGTTTCGCCATGCCGGGATCGAACCCAGGCATACCTTCGTCATCTTCGAGGACGTTCCCGCCAGCGATTGGGCCATTGCGGGCGAGCTGTGCGCCGAACCATCGCGTCCCGCCTGACGAAGCGCGCCCGCACCGATCGCCAACCCGCCAAACCGGATCCATCTTGATACGAACCTATTGTGCCTTCGTCCTCCTCGGCGTGTTCTGGGGATCCAATTTCATCTACATGAAATGGGCGGGAGCTTATATCAGCCCGGGTCAGATATCGCTGCTGCGCGTCCTGTTCGGTTTCGCGCCGCTAGCCGCGCTCGCCTGGCATCAACGCGCGATCCGGCTCGGCCAGCTACGCCACCTGCATCATTTCGCCGTGATGGCCGCGCTGGCCGCGGCCTTCCCCTACTTCGCCATGGCACAGGGGACGACGCTGCTCCCGTCCGGTATTGCCGGCGTGCTGGGCGGATCGTCGACGATCTTCACATCGTTGGCATCGGGCCTGTTCCTGCGCAACGAGAAGATGAACCGCCCGACGCAATACGGTGTCGCGCTGGGCATGGCGGGCATCATGCTGATCGCGCGGCCGTGGGCCGGCCTGGGTAATGGCGACGCCATCAGCCTGGCGGGCGTCGCATGGATGATGTCGGGGTCGGCACTCTTCGGCTTCTCGTACATCTACGCCCGGCGCTTCCTGTCGCCGACCGGCCTCGCGCCGCTGGCCATCGTGACCTGGCAGATGGGTATTGCATTGCTGATGCTTGCCGCACTGACCGACGTCCACGGCATCGGGCGGATTTTCGAGGACAGCCGTGCGATGGCCGGGATCGCGATCGGGCTCGGGCTGCTCGGCACCGGCTCGGCGTTTATTCTGTATTACTACCTGTTGCAGAAACTCGGCGCCGTGGCGGCTGCGGGCGCCGTGTACATCACGCCCGTGGTCGCGTTGCTCATCGGGTGGGGCAGCGGTGAAGCAATAGGACTGACGGAGATTCTAGCTGCCGTTCTCATTCTCGGCAGCATCGCCATGCTCGAAGCGGGCCGGCAATACCGCACGCGGCAGCAGTCACGATTCATCCAGGGCGCGGCACCCGCCGAGTGACGTCGCTGCGGAGTTGCAGCGCGACCGGATCGACTACAGACTACGACCGCCCGCGCGTTCTGCCACCCCGCCGGCCGGGCGGCCTCAGGTTCAACCGGCCGTTCCGAACGCACGAACCCGGTTCATCACGTCGTCCGGCACGTCGATCTCGCGCACCTTGATGTGACTGCCCGGAATCCGCACGCCGGCTTGCGCCAGCCTGGCGATCTGCGCGGCCAGGCGCGCTTCGAAATCGCTGGCGAACACATCGGCCTTCACGGCCATGACGAACAGCCCGACGCCCGGCGTCTCGCTCCCTCGTGCATAAGGCGGCGCGTCCATCGACCAGTTGGCGCCGGTCACGCCCGCGGCCAGGATCTCCATCATCATCGCGATGTTGGCGCCGCGCGCGCCGCCGAACGGCAACAGCAGGCCGTCGATCGCCGCACGCGCGTCCGTGGTCGGCATGCCTTGCCCGTCCACCGCCCACCCGTCGGGAATCGCCTCGCCAGTTTGCGCAGCCTTGCGTACGTTGACGAAGGCGGTTGCGCTGGATGCCTGGTCGATCACGAACGGCCGCGCGTTCGCGACCGGCGCGGCGAACGACACCGGATTGGTGCCGAATACGGCCTTGCCGCTCTCCAGCGTGGTCATCTGCGCGGTCGCATTGCAGGTGCCGAGCGCGACCAGGCCCGACTCCGCCAGCCTGCGCGTGTAGTAGCCGAGCTCGCCGACGGTGAAGCTGTTCGACACCGCCAGCGTGACGACGCCGTAAGTCTTCGCTCGCTCGACGAGTTCGTCGAACACGCGGTCATAGGCCAGTTGCGCGATTCCGCCGCGTGCGTTGACCCGTATGGCGGCCGGGGCCGGAAAGTTCACTTCCGGCTCGGCACCCGCGGCAATCCTGCCCTTCGCGAAACCGTCCAGGTAATCCGGAAGGTGCGCAAAACCCACCGCCTTGCTTCCAGCCAGTTCAGCCGATATCACGGCCTCGGCGAGCGAATGTGCGATCGCGTCGTTCGCCCCCACCGCCTTGATTGCGTCGAACGCCACTTGCCGCGCCGCTTCACGCTCGTATTTCATCGTCTCGTCCCTTGAATGCAATGGACGACCCGAGCCGCCTCGATGTGCCCGGGTCGCCCGCATGCGTGCCTGTGCTGCCGACCGACGGCCTGCCAGGCCGCCCCGTGTCATGCCCAGATGTCGCCCATCGTAAAGCCGTTGGCGAACGGGTCGTCGGGATCGAGCACATAGGTGTTGTAGCCGTAGATCCACGAACGGCCGGAGATCGTCGGCACGACCGCCTGGATGTCGCCGATGCTGGCCCGCTCGACGAGGTTGCCCGTGAACACGGTGCCCAGCACGCCTTCGTGTCGAAACGGCTGGTTCAGGTCCAGTTGGCCCTTCGCATGAAGGGTGGCCATCTTCGCGGACGTGCCCGTGCCGCACGGGCATCGGTCGACGGCGCCGGTCCACGTCGCCGGCTTGTCGAAGTCGATTGCGCCGCTGGCCACCGTGACGACGTTCTTCCAGTCCGCGTTCGGGTTCTCCGTCGGACCGGACAGCTGCGCGATCGTGATCCCGTAGCCCGGGTAATGCGGGTGCGCGACGGGCAACTGCTCCTGCGCGGCCTTCAGGATCAGCGCGGAAACCCGGGTGATTTCCCGGGCGTGCTCGGGCTTCAGTTCGAGTCCCTTGAACTGGCGGACGTCGGCGATCACGTAAAACATGCCGCCCCAGCCCACGTCCACCGTGACCTTGCCGAGATGCGGCACGTCGATGACCTTCTCGATGTGGGCGGCAAACGCCGGCACGTTCTTGAAGGTGACCGACGTGACCTTGCCGTTGCTGCACTCGGCGCGGATGCCGATCAGCCCCGCCGGCGCTTCGAGCTGGAACTCCGTCACGGGCTCCTGCATCGGGATCATCCCGGTTTCCAGCAGCACGGTTGCAACCGAAATGGTGTTGCCGCCGCTCATCACCGGATACTCGACCTGCTCCATGATGATGTAGCCCGCCGCCGCATCCGGATGCTTTGCCGGCACCACCAGGTTGCAGCAGAGCGGCGGATAGCCGCGCGGCTCGCGAAGCATCAGCATGCGGATCTGGTCGTCGTTCTGCTCGAGCCACTTCATCTGCTCGTAGACCGTGTTGCCCGGGATATGGGGAACGCCACCGGTGATCACGCGCATCGGCTCACCCGAGTGAGTCTCGACGGCATGGAAAGTGCGCTTGAAGGTCATGATCGTCCTGTTTGCCTACGTCTTTACCGAAAATGATCGTGCTCGGCGTGGCGCGAACGTCTCCCTGTACCGCGCAACGTCGTCCCCGCGACCAAACGGCTCTAACGCGTCCTGGTCATGGTCATCGATCCGATGAGGCAACATACTCCGGTCGAATGACCGGCCGATCTGATTTAGCCGAGGTTGTGCTGATCATAAGCGGCGCTTAGGCAACCGGCAGTAGGCACGATCGGCAGCTTCGCGGAGGTCCGCGATCCGCCGCGGCGCAATCGGAAAGAGGAGATCAAAGGTCCTTCCCGGCTCGATTCGAGCGGTGGGGACCGTGCAGACAGCGTCCGCACCATCCGGTCGGACGGCCAGTCCGTCCTCACGCATTCTTCAAGCCGCCAGCCCCGCCGACGAAGCCCCCGGGACATCCGGATTGAACCGCGTCATGCAGTTCAGATCGAGCGCACGAATCTGCTCGGTCATGAAGTCGACGAAGATTCGAATGCGCGTCGGCAGATGTTGCCGGCTCAGATAGCAGATGTAGTGGCCGCGATCCTCCGGCACGTGCTTCGCCAGCGCGACGACGAGTTCGTTCGACGCGAGATGGTCGCGGATCTGGTAGCCGGCCATCTGCGCGATGCCCGACCCGTTCAGCACGGCGCGCAACACCAGATCCGTGTCGTTGAACGTGAGGCGCGACGTCGGCAGGTACTTTTGCACGCGGCCGTCGACATTGAACTCCCATTCGAGTACGCGACCGCTGGCAAAACGGAAATTGATGCACTTGTGCCGGCCGAGGTCCTCCAGACTCTGCGGGAGCCCGTGCCTGGCCACATACGAAGGTGCCGCGCAGAGCGCCACCTGCATCGGAATCAATTGCCGGGCAATGATGCTCGAGTCCTCGATGCGTCCATTGCGGAACGACACGTCGATCCGCTCCGACACCAGGTCGATCGGCCGGTCGTCGAGCAACAGGTCGATGACGATGTCGGGATAGGCCTCCGCGAACGTTTCCAGCAGCGGCGCGACGATTTTCCTGCCGAATCCCACCGCCGAGCTGATACGAATGAGGCCGCGTGGCGGCCCCTGTCGCAACTCGAGCATGTCGTTCATGGCTTCCACGATCTGCGCCACGCCCTGATGACAGTTCTCGAAGAATCGCTGGCCTTCGCAAGTCAGTTCGGTCATGCGCGTGGTCCGCTGGAACAGCCGCGTACTCAACTGCGCCTCCAGCTTCTGGACGTTCCGGCTCACGGCCGGCCGGCCGACGCCAAGAAGTTCGGCAGCCTTGGTAAAACTCCCCTCGCTCGCCACTGCGACGAATGCAAGAATGCCCGCATAGCTCGCACCGAAGCTCGCGGAGAGTGCATCGGCGCGACCAGCCAGGTCGCGACGAGCGCCTTGCTCCGATGTATCCGATTGATTCATTTCCGCTGCCCCCAACGCATGCCGCTCCTCCTGACTGTCCATCGCCGGCTTGCGCCGGCGAGCCGCCAAACGTGCGAACGCGAATCAGATTTCCGCGAGCCACTGGTCGAGACCGATGCGGCCGAGCCGCGCCTCCCCAAGCGGTACCAGTGATTTTTCCTCGACGCGACCACCGTAGTAACGTGCATCGCGATCGGTCACGACCGTGCGCGCGTCGCCGACCGACTTCAGATAGCGCGCGACGATCTCCGCGAACGGTGCGCGATCCGGGCCCGCGATCTCGACCGTGCCGTTCAGCGGCCCGGCGAGCGCGATCTGCGCGACGAGCGCCGACACGTCTTCCGCGGCGATCGGCTGAAACAATCCGTCACCGATCCGGACCGTGCCGTCTTGCGTGGCGAAATCCGCGATACCGCCGATGAATTCCATGAATTGCGTCGCGCGCACGATCGTGTACGGCACGCCCGCCGCTTCGATCGCCTGTTCCTGCGCGACCTTGGCCGCGAAATAGCCGTTCTCCGGCATGCGGTCGCAGCCGACGATCGACAGCGCGACGTGATGGCGCACGCCCGCGGCCACTTCGGCCTTGCCGAGATTACGCGCCGACGTGCGGAAAAAGTCCAGCACCGCCTGCGGTTCCCACGACGGCGCATTCGCCACGTCCACGACGACGTCCGCGTCCGTCAATGCGTCGGCCAGGCCTTCGCCGGTGATGGTATTGACGCCGGTGCGCGGCGATGCGGCCAGCGCCTGATGGCCCGCTGCGCCGAGCAACGTAACGACACGCGAGCCGATCAGGCCCGAACCGCCGATGACAACGATCTTCATCGCAAAATCTCCTGACGAATGGATTGCATTGGAATGCGAAGCGGATGCGACGGGTGCCCGATCCGATGAAGCCGGTCATGACCGTCGCATCACGTGGCGCAATTGTGGAAGAATCATGTCCTATCCATAAGTGCCAAGAATCGTCGACAGGACTAGTCCATGCCCTATCCGTTCGCGTTACCCGGGAGACCGCGATGTCCACGCAAACGCCCCCGCTGACCATCGAAATCGACCGGCATCACCAGTTGCCGGTCTATCTGCAGATTTGCGAGCGTTTCAGGGCCGCGATCGCCGCCGGTCACCTGCGCCCCGGCGATCGCGTGCCCGCGCTGCGCGGCCTGGCGACGCAACTGAACACGGCGCGCGGCACCGTCGAACAGGCTTACACGATCCTGGTCGACGAGGGATACCTGCAAATGCGCGGCGCGGCGGGTACGTTCGTGTCGCCGTCCCTGCCGGTCGCGCTGACACGCGCGGCGCCCGCGCGAGGCGGCGCACCGGCACCGCGCGCCGAATCCGCGGGCCCGCGCGATGAGGCGGGCATGTCGCACGACAATCCGCCGCCACGGCGCCCGCAGCCGATCGCCGTCGCGATGAGCGGCGAGCCGCGTCCGCTGCAACCGGGGCTCCCGGCGCTCGATGCATTTCCGCGCAAGGTCTGGCACCGGCTGGTGTCGCTGCGTGCGCGCAGCAGCGACCGCGCGCTGCTGGGCTACCCGAATCCGGCCGGTTACCGGCCGCTGCGCGAACACATCGCGACCTATCTGACCCTGTCGCGCGGCGTCACCTGCGTGCCGGAACAGGTGTTCGTCACCGGCGGCTACCGCGCGACGCTCGAACTCGTGCTGCGCAGCCTCGCCCGCGCGAACGACCGCGTGTGGTTCGAGGATCCCGGCTATCTGCTCGCCCGCGGCTTCCTGTCGGAAACCGGCGTGCAACTCGTTCCCGTGCCGGTGGATGCCGAAGGGATCGACGTCGGGCGCGGCATGCAGCTGGACCCCCAAGCGCGCTTCGCGCTCGTGACGCCGTCGCATCAGAGCCCGCTTGGGCATACGCTGTCGCTTTCCCGTCGCATCGCTTTGCTGGACTGGGCCGAAAAGACGTCGGGGTGGATCGTCGAGGACGACTACGACAGCGAGTTTCGCTATCTCGGCCGCCCGCTGCCCGCGTTGAAGAGCCTGGACCGCCGGGATCACGTGATCTATTGCAGCACCTTCAGCAAGGCGATGTACCCCGGCTTGCGGCTCGCGTACGCGGTCGTCCCGGAGCGCGCCGTGGAGCGCGTCGAACGCGTGGCATGCAGCATGAATGCCGGTTCGCCGACGCTCCTGCAGGCGGCCCTCGCCGATTTCATCGAGCAGGGTCACTTTGCCCGGCACCTGAAACGCATGCGCACGCTGTACGGCGAGCGCCGCACGCTGATCGTGCACGCATTGCGGCAGGCGTTCGGCGAGCGGCTGATCGTCGAATTGCCGGCGGGCGGCATCCAGTTTGCCGTGCGATTCACTGACGGGCCGGAAGGACCGGTCGACGACGTCGCGGTCGCCGCACGCGCGCGCGACGCCGGGCTCGCGGTCCTGCCGCTGTCGATCTGGTATACGAACAGCCACACGCAGCAAACGCCGCGCGGCCTCATCATCGGGTTCGCGAACATCGCCGATGCTGACGAAGCGCGACGTCATGCCAAAACGCTACGCGCTTGCCTGGATCGCTGATGCGCGGCACCCGGCAACTGCGCGTATTGCATCAGTGCGCCCGGCAGCGTCCGGATTGGTGTCCAACGGGAAACATACATTCGCCTTCGATGGCTATACCGGCATCATTCGCGCTCCTCTAGCATGGAGTCGTCTTTCCCCCGTAGACAAACCACAAATCGGGCCGCACCGGAAGATTGCCGCATTCCTCATACGATAGTTCGCTCCGCATCGTTTCTTGAAGACGCCATCTGCCCGGGCAGTGCTCCGGTTGCAAGACGCTTCGACGAATGACCAACGGTCGGAGCGCGTCGTCGAACTCGAGCATGCATCATGGATGACAAGAAGCTGCAGGCCCCTCCGCTTTCCCTCCTCGACAGGTATCGGGGCCGGGATTTTCAGCCTCTCTATACAACGAGCGTCACCGTCACCGGCGGCGAGACAGGACACGGCCGTGCATCCGGCGTGGCCCGCTCGGACGATGGAAATCTCGCTGTCGATCTGCGCCTGCCCACCGAGTTCGGCGGACCCGGCAACGGGACCAATCCGGAACAGCTGTTCGCGGCGGGCTTCGCCGCGTGCTTCCATGGTGCGCTGAACCTGCTCGAAAAACGCGCCGACATGGAGATCGCCGATACGGTCGTGGAGGTGCAGGTTTCGTTCGGCCGCGACCCCATGGACGGCGGCTATGCATTGCTTGTCGATGTCCGGGTCCGGATGCCCGGTATCGATCGCGACATCGCGGAAGAGATGGTTCGAACCGCGGAGCGCTTGTGTCCGTATGCAAAGATGGCCAAGCAAGGCACCGTCAATATCGTGACCGTCGTCGACTGACTCAACGCCTTTCGCGCGGCGGCGGCGTCTTGTCCAACGATCACGTGTGCCGTCACTGCGACGTGCCGGACCGCCCCCACCGTGCATCGCGCGACACGTGCGGGGGCGGCGGCAGATCAGCCGAAGGAAGCCTGCGGATTACCTGCTGCCAGCGCCTCGGCGCGATTCGGCGCCGGCGGATAGATCCACTGCGTGTTGATCATCTGCTTGCGCGCCTTTCCTTCGGCATGCGTCAGTTTGATCTGCCGGTCCCAGCCTTCCGAGTAAACAGCACCCCATTCGCCAAGGTCGAGGCAGGTTGCATAGAACGGCTGCGTGTATTCCAGCGTCGGCGCGCCAATCAAGTCCGCGGCGACGTTGTGCCCGCCGAATTGCCCCATCACGATCGCGTGCTGGCACGACATCAATGCATAGTGCCCGTCATGGTCGCTGCGCGCTCGCGCCACATCGCCCGCCACGAACACATGCGGTGCTTCGGCGACACGAAGATCAGGCGTGACCTCGACACGTCCGAGCGGGTCGAGATGCGAGGAGACTTGCGCCGTCAGCGGGCTGGCCTGCATACCGCCGGCCCAGATCACGGTCATGGCTTCGATATGCTGGCCCGACGCGGTACGAACGCCGTCCGTCCCCACCGATACGACGCGCGATCCAAGCACGACCTCGACGCCCAGCGAGTCGAAGGCTTCAGCGACGTAAGGCCGAGGATTGGGGCCGAGATCGGGGCCGATTTCGGCCTGCGCACCGATCACGACGACACGAATCGCCGCGTCCGGGCCGAACCGCTCGCGCAATCGCCTGGGCAATTCGGTGGCGACCTCGATACCCGTAAAGCCGCAGCCGACGACCGCGACGGTATTGCGTGCCTGCGAATCCGGAAGTTTGGCCAGCGCCGCGAAGTGCGCATCGAGCGCTACCGCGTCCTCGATACGATCGACCGAGAACGCATGATCAGCCAGCCCCGGCACCGGCGGCCTGCTCAACTTGCTGCCACTGGTCAACAACAGCCTGTCGTACGCGAGCAAACGCTTTTGGCCGCTGGCGCACGCCACACTGACCGTCTTCTCGTCGACTGCAATCTCTTCGACGCTACCCTCGAGAAATTTCACGCCGACGGCGTCGAGCAGCGGCAGCAGCGGCGCGGCCATTTGCTGCGGTTCGCTTTCGTACAGCCGCGGCCGGATCTGCAATTCCGGTTTCGGCGAGATCAACGTGATTTCAACGTCGCCGCTCGTCACACCGGCACCATCCAGCACACGAGCCGCGCCGAGTGCGCCCCATACGCCGGCGAAACCGGCACCCACTATCAGGATTTTCTGCGACATGATGATTGTCCTCGGTTGGAAATTGGCGATGTCGACGGACGCCGGCTGCAAGCCAAACAGGCAAAACGAAAACGTCGTCGCGCGAGGTCATCCTAGGTCGACACAGCATTGCGCAGTAGATCCTCAAGCGTTCTCACGATGTTGCCTCTTGGGCACCAATCGACCCCATCCCGGCCGAATCGATCGCAGGCATGATGCGTGACGGAAGATCGCGCGTGCCCAAGGCGCCCTGTTCATCACCCACCTGAGTTATCGACGAGGCAAATAAAATGCATCTCGGCAAATCGTACAAGCTATCGGAATTTCTGATCTGGACTCGCTGGAAGATTTACGAGCTTCTCATTTTCGGTTCCGTACCGGTTGTTCTGTATAAATTCTTTTCAGTCACATGGCTGTCGATACCCCTGACGATCGTGGCCCTCCTCGGAACCGCGACATCCTTTATCGTTGGTTTCAAGAATGTCCAGACGTACAACCGGTCAATGGATGCGCTCGACATATGGACCGACATCCAGAGCAAAAGCCGTCGCTGGGGGCAATTCACGCGCGACTTCGTGACGGACGAAGAGGTGGCCCGAAAGCTGATCTATCGACACCTCGCCTGGCTGACCGCGCTGCGATACGACCTGCGCCGTCCTCGTGTCTGGGAAAGCACGGACAAGCGCCACAACGCGGAGTATCGTCGCTTCTATCGCGTGCCGGAATGGGAAAAAGACATCAAGGAAATACTGCCGACATACTTGTCTCCTTCTGAAGCGGAACAGGCGCTCTCCTCTGCTTCCATCACGACATGCGTGCTGGGACTGCAAGGTACCTCGCTGAAAATGCTTCACATGGCCGGCCATCTGAATTCGAATTTCTATATGGAACTTCAGAAAACCATTGGAGACTTCATTGATCTCCAGTCGCGATCCGAACGTTTCAAGAATTTCCCCTATCCGCGTCAGTACGCGACTGTCAGCTCCCTGTTCGTCCGATTTTTTTGCCTGTCGCTTCCGTTCGGTCTTCTGAACGAATTCAACCGACTGAACGATAGCGTGAGCGGCTTCATGCACGGCAACATGGTCTGGCTGGTGGTGCCATGCAGCGTCGCGGTGTCGTGGATGTACACGTCGCTCGATCAAGTTGGCGAAAGCACGGAGAATCCGTTCGAAGGCGGCGCGAACGATGTTCCCATTTCGACGCTGTGCGGCACGATCGAGCGGGATCTGAAAGCGATGCTCGGAGAACATGCAGCCGGTTCGTCGAGCCACGCCATCATTGCGCTATAGCGAATCCGGCGTTTTCCGGTCGATACCGGATTGCCGACCCTCGATCATTGCTTCCCACACCTCCCGTCGTCGATTGTTGTCGTCAAGACAACATGGTGAGGTCGTTTGCGACGCTACTGCCGCAAGGCCGCATCGCCTACGCTTGGCGATGACGGTGGCCGTAGATGCTGCCTGATGCATCCGGGAAACCAACACGGCACCGCAAGAGCAACGTGCGAGCGCGCGCGGCAAGTCCGCATCGCGCTGCGTCCTCGCACGTCATTGGCCATGCCAGCCGAGGCTGGCGCGATGGGTGTGACACAGCCCCTCTACAACCGAGGAACGATCCGTGACAGAAGAAGACATCCGCGACAACGCGTTTGCAATGCCCGTGCATAACCCGGCGTATCCGCGTCCGCCCTTCCGTTTCATCAATCGGGAGTACTTTATTATTTCGTACGAGACGGACATGGACGCCCTTCGGGCCGTCGTTCCGGAACCGCTGACGGTCGACCAGCCCGTCGTTCATTACGAATTCATTCGCATGCCCGATTCGTCCGGATTCGGCGACTACACGGAGAGCGGCCAGGTGATTTCCGTCCTCGATGAGGACGGCAATCGAGCCAATTTCACGCACGCGATGTACCTCGACGACGAAGGCCCGATCGCAGCCGGACGCGAAATCTGGGGATTCCCCAAGAAACTGGCGTCGCCGAAGCTCTGCGTCGACGGCAAGGACACGCTGCTCGGCACGCTCGACTATGGCACGCAACGCGTCGCCACCGGAACGATGGGCTACAAGTATCGCGCCCTCGACACGGCGGCCGAGCGCCGCAAGCTCGCCGACACGCCCAACTACCTGCTCAAGATCATTCCGCACGTCGACGGTTCGGCCCGCATTTGCGAACTGGTGCGCTTCTTCCTGCGCGATGTCGACGTGATCGGCGCATGGGAGGGACCTGCCGCGCTCGAGCTGCATCCCCATGCACTCGCATCGGTTGCCGATCTGCCGGTTCGCCGCGTGATCGGCGCACGCCACGTCATTGCACATCTCACGCTCGATATCGGCGAAGTGGCCTATGACTATCTCGCCCCTGCCGAGCCGCTGAAAATCGCAGTCAACCAATAAGCTCCCGGAGGACCTATGGCACTGAACGACAAGATCGCGCTCGTGACGGGCGCGGCAAGCGGTATCGGCGAGGTGTGCGCGCGCAAGCTCGCGATGGACGGCGCAACGGTCGTGATCGCGGACCTGAATCTCGAGGCGGCGCGAAAGGTTGCCGACGACATCGTCGGCAACGGCGGGAAGGCGTTGGCGATCGCCATGGACGTCACCAGCGAGGAAGCCGTCGACGCGGGGCTGGCCGAAACGGTGAATCGGTTGGGCGGAATCGACGTGCTCGTGTCCAACGCAGGCATCCAGATCGTCAACCGGATCGAGGATTACGCATTTTCGGACTGGAAGAAGATGCTGGCCATTCACCTCGACGGTGCGTTTCTGACGACCCGAGCCGCCATCAGGCATATGTATGCGTCGAACAAGGGTGGCACGGTGATCTACATGGGCTCGGTACATTCGCACGAGGCGTCGCCGCTCAAATCCGCCTATGTGACCGCGAAACACGGGTTGCTCGGTCTCGCGCGGGTTGTCGCGAAAGAAGGTGGACCGCGTGGCGTGCGTGCCAATGTCGTGTGCCCCGGTTTCGTCAGAACGCCGCTGGTCGACAAGCAGATCCCCGAGCAAGCGAAGGTCCTCGGCATCTCAGAACAACAGGTCATCAAGGACGTCATGTTGAAAGAGACGGTCGACGGCGAATTCACGTCGCTGGCCGATGTCGCGAACACGGTTGCCTTCCTGGCCGGCTTCGAGTCGAACGCGCTCACCGGGCAATCGATCGTCGTCAGCCACGGCTGGTTCATGCAGTAAGGAGAACACCATGTATTCGAGCCAGCGTAACAAACTGAAGCAGCCCCATCGCATCAAGCTTCCCGCCTATGACGAAATCGGGCTCGTGCTGCAGGGCGGCGGCGCACTCGGCTCGTACCAGGCCGGCGTGTACGAGGGTATGGCCGAGGTCGGCGTGGAACCGACGCGCATCGCCGGGGTATCGATCGGTGCGCTGAACACGGCGATCATCGCAGGCAATGCGCCCGCGGATCGAACGGAAGCACTGCGCGGCTTCTGGAGCACCATCAGTCAGCCGACCGACCCGCTCTCGCACTTCGGCAATTACATGTCGGCGTGGTCCGGGCTGGAAGAAATGGGACGCAGGTGGTCGAGCGCATGGGCCGCAACGCGCACGTTGATGGAAGGCCAGGACGGTTTCTTCTCCCCGCGCTCGCATATGTCCTTCTCCGGGTTCGGCAGGAAGCGCCCCGATCAGGTCAGCTATTACGACACGTCGGCGTTGCGTGAAACGCTGTTGCGATACGCAGACTTCGATCGCATCAATGACGGAAACATTCGCGTATCCGTCGGCGCAGTCAATGTTCGAACGGGTAATCTCGTCTATTTCGACAATGCGAAAATGCGTCTCGCGCCGGAACATTTCATCGCCTCCGGCGCGCTGCCGCCGGGCTTTCCGGCCGTCGAGATCGACGGCGAGTTCTACTGGGACGGCGGACTGGTGTCCAACACGCCGCTGACCGAAATCATCAGGGAAAGCCAGCACAAGGACACGCTCGTTTTCCAGATCGATCTATGGAGCTCGCGCGGCAAGTTGCCGAGCGATTTCCTCGATGTCAGCGAGCGCACCAAGGACATTCAGTATTCAAGCCGCACGCGCGCCATCACCGCGTTCATGTCGCAGAACCAGAAACATGCGCAGATGATCAAGGCGCTGCTCGAACACATTCCCGAACACGTGCGGCTTGCGCACCCGTTGTTGCGGGAAGCGCAGAAGACGGCCGATGGCAGTGCAGTGAACGTCGTGCATCTGATCTACAAGAACAAGTCGTTCGAGGGGCACTACAAGGACTATGAATTCAGCGAGGGCACCATGCGCGAGCATTGGGCGAGCGGTCTCGAAGATATTCGGCGATCGTTCGGCCATCCCGACTGGTTCGATATCCCGAGCCGCGAAATCGGCTTCGTCACGCGGGACGTGCACCGCTATCGGCAGGACGTCAACGAAGCGGAGGGCCGGGGCACGGACGCTTTGCCGGAAGCGAAACACGCGCCGGAGAAGGAGTTGTCTGCCACCAAGTGACGCGTGGCGACGCCTTCCGTGAGTATGAAAGTGCGAGCCTCGAGGAGAGCACCATGATGTCGCATGAAATGATTGCACGGTACGGCACGTTGGTCGTATTCCTGAATGTGCTCGGGTCTTCGCTCGGCCTGCCTCTGCCTGCCATCCCGACGTTGATCACGGTCGGGGCAGGCGTTGCGCTCGTCACACATGTCGCGTCGTCGACGTTGCTGCATTTCTCGACGATACTGGGCGCCGCCGTGATCGGCGGCTTTCTCGGCGACCTGGTCTGGTTTCAGGGCGGCAAACGGTACGGCAAGCGCACGATTCATACCGTCTGCAAGCTGTCGCAATCGCGTAAAGCGTGCGTCAGGACGACAGAGCGGTTTTTCGGGCGCTGGGGTGTTCGTGTGCTCATCGTTGCGAGGTTCGTTCCCGGCCTGTCGCTCGTTGCCGTTCCGCTATGCGGTGCGATGGCCGTCAGGTTGCGCTCGTTTGTGTTGCACGATTGTGCGGGCATCGCACTGTGGGCATCGATCGGACTGGCGATCGGCACGCTATTCGCTTCGCAGATCGACGTGATTTTCGTGTTTGTCGCCCGTCTTGGCTGGCGTGCGCTCATCTTCGTCGGCATCGTTCCGGTGCTGTATGTCCTGTACCGCTACTGCCGCAGACTCATGTTGGCAAACGCGCTCGGCAAGGCTCGGATCAGCGCCGGCGAATTGCATGCATTGCTCGCGAACAATCCGCGGCCGGTCGTGATCGATATTCGCTCCGCCGAGCGGAGGACGCTCGATCCATTCGTCATTCCGGGCGCGGTGATTGCCGATGAACGAAAGACCCGGCAAATCATGGAGCGCCATGGAACGAACCGGACACTCGTCATCTATTGTGCGTGCCCGAACGAAGTGTCCGCGGTGTCGGTGGCCAGGCAGTTGCGGCTGTCAGGCATCAAGCTGGCGTTGCCGCTTGCAGGCGGCATCGATGCATGGCGCGCCGCGGGCTTCGACGTCGAGCCGATGATCGCGATGCACGACGCGGTAATCGGCTGATATGTGGGATGTCTGGATCTGATCGCTCGGTCAGTATTGGATCGGGGCTGAGATTGATTGGAGGTCGTCTCATCAAGGGGCGCGATCGACCCACTTCGACCGATCGACCCGCAGTACGCCGAACGTCTCCTGCTGAAGTTCAACGGTCAGCCTCGCGCCGCCATCGCCAATGCTTCGTCGGCCGACCAACGACAAACGCACTCACGTTGCAAGAGCAAAAAGTCTATCGAGATTATCGATACAACATCATTACTGTATCCTCGAGAAGCTCGTGGGGCGATAAATAGAGCTGGATTGCGAAATCAGATAATTTGACGCGGCGATTCTGCGGAGAAAATTTCGCCACCTGTCGTCCTGTTGCATGGCCGCTCGACGAGTCTCGCGGTCGGCCATGCCTTCGAATCTCCACAAGTGCACGACCTCATTCAAGCTCCCTAGCTCGCTTACGAACCAGCCAAGCGGTTCACCGAGGTAGTGACGTTGAAGCGGCAGGCCTTCTTTTTCGTACTCTTCAAGAAACAACGGTACTGACCCGGCACGGCAGGTGTAAGTCCGAATCTCAACGATCACGAGTTCGCATCCTTCAATGAGAGATGGAAGCGAGACCTCCGCTTCCAGTCGAAATTGCTAGAAAGTTTCGCGCAGGCCGACCATCACTCCGGTCTGACCGCGACCTGCCACCGGGGCGGCCGGGACCGGCGATGTACTGGATACGGAGAACGTCGAGGCGTGGCCGTTGAACATATGTGCGCCCGCGACATAAATTGCGCTTCTTTTTGAGAGCAAATAGGTAACTCGGGCAATCGCAAGGTCGCCACGCACGCCATCAACCGAACTGCGCAAACCAACGTACTGACCGTCCAGAACGACTGAAGGCGTGAGCAAATAATTTGCGCCAGCGAAAAACAGATTCGTTTGCAACGACACTGCGTCGGCTCTTAGGCGGCGGTGAATCCATCCTGCTCCGAGCTTTATGTCACCGAACTTGGCGAAGCCATCAAGCAAGAAGCGGGAGTCTTTATCAGACGAGGACCTAAACGCGATGGTGGGTTGACTCGGTATGAGCGTCACTGAGGACTTTTCGCCGCCGCGCTGCTCGTCGTAAGCAACGGATGCGCCCCACGACGTACGGTTGTATTGGACCATCGCTGACCATGCATGGCAGGCAACGCCTTCGCCCGGTTGTTGGCCTGCGCAGTTACCCGGTGCAAGCGTGTCTCTTCCGAGACTGAATGTCGCGCCCAAGGTGAAATTGCCAATGGTGTTGGTGTAAGCGACGGAATTGTCTTCGCGTGCGCTTGCCAAGAACGGGTCGAAGTCGACCATCGAAAACGACGCTGACCCGATGTTGTCCGCCTGCAGCAACGCAGTCCACAGCATCGCCTGCTGTCGACCGAAGGTGACGGTTCCCCACGGGGTACTGCTTAAACCGACATAGGCTGAGCGACCGAACAGGCGCCCGCCTTGGTTCATCTGCCCATTTGTAACGGAGAACCCATTCTCGAGGCGAAAAATCGCCTTCAATCCACCGCCCAAGTCCTCCGTGCCTCTAAGACCCCAACGAGAAGGCTGCTGCCCGGTAAGCTGTGCCGCTCGAAAGAGGTTTTTGTCTGCTGCTCCTACATTGCTTACATACTCAACGCCGGTATCCACGATGCCATAGAGCACTACACTGCTCTGCGCCAGCGCCATATGCGCTGCGCCGCACAATATGGCGGCCGCTGCGACCTTCTTCATGGGTTCTGTCTCCGTTTGTGGTTTTGTGCGATGCGCTTTAGCCTTGCTCGCGTTGGCGAGCGTCACGCTTGTTTCGCTTCGGAGGAAAGACTATGATTTTTTTCAATAACTGAAAATTGATAATTCTTCCATCACACATAACCTCAAGGTAATGTCATGCATGAGTAATCTCGGTAGCGATACGACTCACCTTGCGGCGATAGAAAGATTCTTCCGCGCGGGCCTGAAGCTTCAACAGCTGCGGATTCTCGTGCGGTTGGCGCAGTTGGGGCAGGTCCGAAAAGTCGCAGAAGCGTTTCATGTCACACAGCCCGCAATTTCCAAGCAAATTGCAGAGATGGAGGCGGCGCTGCAGATGCCCCTCGTGCAGCGGGTCGGCCGGCGGTTGCGGTTCACTGCGGCCGGCGACACGCTTGTCGCTCATGGCCGGGAAATCCTCCATCATCTTGAGCAGGCGAGAACCGAATTGGACTTGTTGGCCTCTGGGGTCGCGGGAAAAGTGGTGGTCGGGGCAGTCGGAACCACAACTCCCGTCCTCGTGCCCAGAGCCATCGCGACGTTTCAGCGGCATGCGCCCAACGCTTCGGTCGCTCTACTGGAGAGCACGACCGATCGCATGTTTCCGATGCTTTTGGAAGGTGAACTCGATATAGTGATTTCCCGGACCCCGCCGCCGAACCAGCGCGAATTCGACCCGGCACCCGTGTGCAAGGACCCCATAGTGGTCGTCGCCGGAAAGGACCATCCGTTGTCCTACCGTCGCACCATCACATGGAAGGATGTCCAAGACGTGCCGTGGATATTGCCACCAACCGGTTCCGCAATTGGCAAGGCGCTCGAGCAGACTCTTTCCCGGAACAAACTGGAACTGCCAGTGGGATGTGTGCAATCGGCGTCGCTCTTGGCTTATTCCGTCCTCTTGGAAGGTAGCAATCTGATAGCGCTGCTCCCGCACTCGTACGCGCAGCGCAGTGTAGACGCCGGCGATCTCGCAGTACTGCCATTGTCGCTAACTCATCTACCTTCGCAAGTTCTGCTAACTCGCCGGCGCAATCACGCCAGCCCGGTTGCCGGGTTGATGCAGCGATGCTTTGAGGAGGCGGGCGCAGCGATGCCAGTAATAACCCGATAAATAACCTTGCGGTAATGCGAATCAGAAAATTCGTAACTTGTAGCACCGGTCACTTGGAAGCAGGATACGTATCACTGGCGGCGTATCCCGCTTCAGAAACCGAACTCAGTGACCGCAATGAAGCAATCGAATGTGTTGTTCATTTTGTCCGATGAACATCAGCATGGCCTGATGGGCTGTGCTAGCAACAAGTTTGTCCATACGCCGAATCTCGACCAACTTGCAGCGCGTGGAACGAGATTTGAGAATGCGTACACGCCGTCTCCAATTTGCGTGCCTGCTCGTGCGAGCCTGGCCACCGGCCGTCACGTGCATGAAATCCGCTGCTGGGATAACGCGATCGCCTATGACGGCGAGCCCAGAGGTTGGGCTCACAGGCTGGCCGACGCAGGAATTGCGGCGGACGCCATTGGCAAACTACATTACCGCAGCACCTCCAGTCCTGCGGGATTTCGCCGACAGATTTCTCCGGCACACATCATGGGCGGAATCGGCCAAGTTTGGGGTTCGGTTCGTGCCCCCCTGCCTGAGACGATGGGTCGGTCGCCGTTGTATGACCAGATCGGATCGGGGCACTCCTCATATAACCAGTTCGACGAAGGCGTTGCTGACCACGCTGTCCGCTGGCTCGCCGAACACGCGGAGCAAGAAGAACCGTGGGTACTCTTCGTCGGCTTCGTGGCCCCTCATTTTCCGCTGGTCGTTCCTCAACGCTACCTGGACCTCTATCCGACCGACAGCATCGAGTTGCCGATGCTGCATCCGGACCGGGGTTATACGCGTCACCCTTGGGTTGAGCGTCAAGCGCGTTTTATGGACCATGACCTTGCTATCGGAAACGACGAGCAGCGGCGCCTGGCCATTTCCTCGTATCTAGGACTTGTTTCATTCGTTGACGACAACATCGGATGTGTTCTCGGCGCATTGCGGGAGCATGGCCTCGAAGCATCAACAACGGTCATTTACGCCAGCGACCACGGTGAGAATCTTGGTTCGCGCGGAATGTGGAACAAGTGCCTGATGTATCGCGAATCAACCGGTGTTCCGATGATTCTTGCCGGCCCCGAGATCCGTGCCGGCCACGTCTGTCAAACTCCGGTCTCACTTGTCGATATTCACAATACGATTCTCGACCTGGTCAATCTGCCCGGAGATACCGAGTCGCCCGGCACATCCATGGCGCAGCTGGCGAATACCGCAGACGACCCGAGCCGAACCGTCTTCAGCGAATACCACGCAGTTGGCTCCGAGTCAGCGGCGTACATGCTCGCAAACAAGAAGCACAAGTACCACTACTACGTGGGCCTCGAGCCTGAACTTTTTGACCTCGAGGCCGACCCCGCCGAAACGTCCAACCTCGCATCGCTTCCAGACTATTGCGAGTTGGTCTCGAAGTTTGAAGCGCAACTTCGAAACCTCGTCGACCCGGAAGCCGTTGATGCGTCCGCCAAGCAAGACCAGCATGCGCTGGTAGAGAGCTTTGGCGGACGTGAGTCGGCATTGAAAACCGGAACACCTGGAGCCACGCCCGTGCAACGTCAGTAAGACACGCTCGACTCAGGCGCAAGCGCTGGAGCCGGAGCTAACTGGACAATCAAAATCTAAGGAGACAGAGCAATGCTTACAACGAGCACAGCTCGACAACAGGACGCGTTCTCTATGCGAAAGTGGAAGACCGTCCTTCTAGCGAGTCTTGGAAGTTCGCTGGAAATGTATGACTTCATCGTATATGGCGTCTTCGCGAAGGAAATTGCCTCACAGTTTTTTCCGTCGTTCGATCCCGTCGTCGCCCTCATCAGCTCGTTCGGCGTCTTCGCTATCGGGTACGTATCGCGCCCGCTCGGCGCTATTGTCCTCAGCAGTCTCGGCGATCGCCATGGACGAAAAAGCGTTTTCCTCGTCTCTGTTCTGGCCATGTCGGCCTCGACCATCGCCATCGGGTTGCTGCCCGGGTACGCCTCGATCGGGGTTCTGGCGCCAGTACTGCTCGTCCTGCTGCGGCTCATGCAAGGCTTCTTCCTCGCGGGCGAGCTGCCCTGCGCCATCACATACGTGGTGGAAGAGGTTCCGCAGAAAGCCGGGTTCGTCAGTGGCCTCGTGCTCTTCTTCCTGAACAGTGGCATTTTCATCGCAACCATGACGAACTTCATCATTCAGTCTTCGCTGAGTGCGGCAGACGTGCATTCCTACGGCTGGCGAATGGCTTTTTGTCTCGGCGGCCTGCTGGGTCTACTGAGCTACTTCCTGCGACGCTCGCTGGAGGAAACTCAGGAATTTGCCCGCATGCGAACCCACGTGTCGCGCAAGCCGTTCCGCGACCTGGTTTCTCGTCACGGAAAGGCTGTATTGATTGGCGTCGGCATCTCGAGCGTGGTGAACGCATCGAACATCATGCTCTTCGTCTTCTTCCCGAACTTCGCCACCAACACGCTGCACCACGACGCCCGTGTCGTCAGCGCCTGCCAGAATGTCGGGATCGCTTGCCTCTCGGCTTCGATTCTGTTCTCCGGATGGCTGTGCGACTACGTACCGCGTCGAGTCGTGCATCGGATCGGCACGTCACTGATGATTGGCGGCAGTTACCCGCTGTATCTCGCACTGGTCGCTGGTACCCTTGACCTCTGGACCGCCGTAATCATGATGGGTCTCGTTGGCGGACTTGTGGCAGGAGCCTATGCCTACATCCTCGCAGACCTGTTCCCGACCGAAGTCCGATTTAGTGGCGTCGCGCTGTCTCTAAACCTCAGTACGGTGATCTTCACTGGTCTCACGCCGGTTGCCATCACTTTTCTCATGAAAGCATCGAAGCACGGAGCAATGCCCGGTGGGTACCTTGCCCTTGTCGCCTTGCTTGCGTTCTGTGTCGGACTATCGCTAAAGCGCTGTGGTGGGAAACTCCTAAGCGTGGCGCGGCCACCGTCTAGACCGATGGCGCGATAGTGACCCCGTATGCACGATCAAACGAGTGGGCGATGTCTGCTTGGTCGACACTGACACCGCATCAGCGAGACAGAAACGCAAGATCCCTCCAACCACTCTGTCGAGCTTTAGCGAGAACTCGCAAAGATGGTGTCGGGTGCCTCAGTCGCGACACTGCTCGCTAACACCGTCTCAACAAAAAACTATAGTTCAAATGGCGCCGGGCTTATCAAATTTGGTAGTGCGAACCGCGCATACGCTTACCGATGGCCGTGGTGCACGAGGACGTTCGATCGGCACCGCGACTGCTCTACCGATTAGTCGCAGAACAAGGTGTTGGCGGACGTGGCGAGCGGTCATTCCTGCTGTCATACCGCTAACCATCCGCAAAGACCGATGTTCGCGTGCTCGACGTTGGGCGGATGTCGGAGTGGACCAGCCATTGCCCGACGGCTCAATGAACGTCCGCGCAAGACACTAAACTTCGATACACCGGCTGAAAGATTCCATCAAGTTGTTGCATCGACCGGTTGAATCCACCTGGCGAAACGGACGTTCGAGCGCCCCCCGCCCGCTTCGAAGCAGCCTCACTCAATGCGCGCCGCCGGCCATGCCGCCACCGCCCTTGCCGGGTTTGGTGAGCCAGACGAGCGGCACGATCACGATGAAGATGATCGACGACAGCCAGAAAATATCGTTCAGCGCGAGCATCGCGGCCTGCGCATTGAGCGTCCGTTCGAAAAATGCGGTGGCCTGCTCCACCCCGCCGCCGAGCGTCGCGTGGAGCTGCGCAATAGCGCTCGTATAGGCCGGGTTATTCACGCTCGATTGCTCGGCGAGCCGGGCATGATGAAGGATCGTCCGGTCGTTCCACCCCGTCGCGATCAACGACGTGCCGACACCGCCCGCGAACACGCGCACGAAATTGGACAGGCCGGCGGCCGCCGGAATCCGTTCGGGCGGCAACCCCGACAGAATGATCGCGGTCAGCGGCGTAAAGAACAGCGCCATCGGAATACCTTGCAACAGGGTCGGCAGCACCAGCGTATAGGGGTCGACGCCCGTCGTGTAATGCGAGCGCATGAAGAACACGCCCGCAAAACCGAGGAAGGCCAGCGTCGCGAGCACCCGTGCATCGGACTTCGGCATGATCTTCGCCATCATCGGTGCCAACAGCACGGCGAAGATCCCGAGCGGCGCCGTGACGAGTCCGGCGTCCACCGATCGATAGCCGAGATAGCCCTGAATCCACTGCGGCAGGATCACGAGGTTCGAGAAGAACACTGCGTACGCGACCGAGATCGCAATCGTGCCGCCGCGGAAATTGCGCACCGCGAAAAGCCGGATGTCGACGATCGGGTTCCGCTCCGTGAACTCCCAGATCAGGAAGAACAGGAAGCTGATCGCTGCGATGACCGCAAGCGCGCAGATCACGGGCGAACTGAACCAGTCGAGATCCTTGCCCTTGTCGAGCATGATCTGCAGCGTCGCGACCCACACGATGAGCGACATCAGGCCGACCTTGTCGATCGGGAGCTTGCGCACCTGCGTCTCTCGGTCGCGATAGATCATCCACGTGACGCCGGCCGCGAACAGGCCGACGGGAATGTTGATGTAGAAGATCCACGACCAGCTATAGCTGTCGGTGATCCAGCCGCCCAGCGCGGGGCCGGCGATCGGGCCGACCGTCGCGGTCATCGACCATAGCGCGAGCGCGGTCGAGCTTTTCTCCTTCGAGTACGAACCCAGCAGGATCGCTTGCGACAGCGGAATCAGCGGCCCCGCGACGACACCCTGCAACACGCGCGCGGCGAGCAGCACGAGCAGGTTCGGCGCGATACCGCACAACCACGACGAGAACACGAACAGCACGATCGCGGCCACGAACAGCCGGATCTGCCCGACGCGCTGCGTGAGCCAGCCCGTCAGCGGAATCGCGACGGCATTGGCCGCCGAGAACAGCGTGATGACCCACGTGCCTTCGTCGACGGAGACGCCGAGGTTGCCCGAGATGGTCGGAATCGCGACGTTGGCGATCGACGAATCGAGCACGTTCATGAACGTCGCGAGCGCGACGGCGAGGGTCGCCAGGACCAGCTTTCCACCCGTCAGCGGCGGCGGTACAGGTTGCGTTGAAGAGTTCATCTCGCTTCCACTCTGAAGTATCGACCGCGCCGGCGTATCGGTCCGGCCGGTCAGGCGATTGGATCGACCGGAGCGCGACAGTCACGCGCACCGTGTCGACGGGTCAGCTTGCGCGCGGCGTCGTGTCGCGCGTGTCTCTCGTGTCTCTCGTGTCTCTCGTGTCTCTCGTGTCTCTCGTGTCTCTCGTGTCTCTCGTGTCGCGCCTGGTGGAAGCCGTCGGCGATCCAGCGGGCTCCGTCGACCCCGCATGCTCGATGACGACGTTTCGCGCGATGATCTTCTCGATCTCGGCATCCGCCTGTGCGCCGTATTCGGCAAACACGTCCGTGCGATACGACGTATTCGTCGCCGCGCCGAGCTGCGGTCCCGTGCCGTCGCGCGTATCCACGTCGACATCCATCGACAGTCCGATACGCAGCGGATGCGCGTCGAGCTCCTTCCGGTCGAGCTGGATGCGCGCAGGCAGACGCTGAACGATCTTGATCCAGTTGCCCGTCGCGTTCTGCGCGGGCAAGCTCGCGAATGCGCTGCCCGTGCCTGCCGAGAAGCCGACGACGCGGCCGTGGTACCTGACCTTTCCGCCGTATACGTCCGCCGTCAGCGTGACGGGTTGACCGATGCGCATGTTGCGCAGCTGGCCTTCCTTGAAGTTCGCATCGACCCACACGCCGTCGAGCGGCACGATCGCCATCAATGGCGTGCCGGGCGACACGCGCTGGCCGACCTGAACCGAACGCTTCGCGACATAGCCCGTGACGGGCGCGGGCAGCACGTTGCGCGCGTAGGCCAGATACGCATCGCGCACTTTCGATGCGGCTGCTTGCACATTCGGGTGCTGGTCGACCGTCGTGCGCGCGGTCAATGCGCGGTTGGCTTGCGCCTGCTGACGCGCGGCGTCGAGCGCGGCCCGCGCGGCCGCCACGGTGTCGCGCGCGTGCGCGATGTCTTCGGCCGACACGGCGCCCGTATCGGCAACGGCCTGGCGGCGTCGCAGATCGTCCTGCGCGCGGGTGAGATCGGACTGCTTCTGCGCGACGTTCGCGGCATACAGATCGTTGTTGACGTACAGGCTGCTCACCTGCCGCACGGTCTGCCCCAGCGCCGCTTCGGCGTTGCCGAGCGCGACTTTCGCATCGGCGTCGTCGAGCGTGACGACCGGGTCTCCGGCCTTCACGATCTGCGTATCGTCGGCATTCACAGCCACGACGGTGCCGGCCACCTGCGGCGTCAGTTGCACGAGATTGCCGCTGACGTAAGCGTCGTCGGTGGATTCGTGGTAGCGCGCATACGTCAGGTAGTACACGCCATACGCGACCGACGACGCGACGACCGCCGCGCCGAGTAGCGCCAGCAACAGCCTGCGCCGTCGCGTAGCGGCTTCGCTTGCGACATCGTCGCCTCCCGGCGGCGACGAATCACGCTTCACGCGTGCGGCTTCGACCGGCTTGCGAACCGGCGGGTTGATTTCGCTCATTTTGATTCTCCTGGCAGATTCGATGGATCACCGCTCAACGCGCGGCGACAGCAGGCGCGGCCGACACGGGCACATCGGCACGTGCCGCGGCCCCCGAGTCTGCGAACGACGTGTCGACGAAGCCGCCACCCAGCGCGGACGCCAGCGCGATCTGACGATCGCGGCGGTCCATGCGCAGATTCGCGACGCCCTGATCGGCGGAAAGCGCATTGACGTCGGCGTTCAACACGGTCAGTTGATTCGTGAGACCGGCCTTGTACTGCGCCAGCGCCAGCGCGGCCGCCTTCAGCGCGGCTTGCTGCGCGGTCTGCGCATCGACGAGTTGCGCGTCCGTCGAACGCACGTCGGCGATTTGCGTCGCGACTTCGCTCAACGCAGTCACGAGCGTCCGGTTATAGGTCGCAACGGCGTCGTCGAAGTCAGCGTAACGTCCCTTCAGTTGCGCGCGGAGTGCGCCGGCATCGAAGATCGGCAGGTGGATCGCCGGGCCGATCGACGCGGTGCGGCTCGCGGCCGTCAGGAAGCGCCCGAAGCCGAACGCATCGAGCCCGATCGCGGCGCTCAGGTTGATGTCGGGATAGAACTCGGCCTTCGCTTCCTTCACGTCGTGCGCGAGCGCATCGACGCGCCAGCGGGCGGCCACGATGTCGGGGCGCCGGCTCACGAGATCGGCGGGCAGGTTGTCGGGCAGTCGAACCTCGTTGCCGATGCCGAGCATCGGGCGCGCGATCTGCAGGCCGCGATCGGGGCCGGCACCGAGCAGCGCGGCGATCTGATAGCGCGTCGCGAGCATCCGGCCGTCGAGCGATTTCAGCGACGCGCGGCTCGTCGCGAGATTCGCGCGAGCGGTCTCGCGCTCGACCTGCGTGTCGAGCCCCGTCGCGATACGGCCTGCCGCGATGCGATCGATCTGCTCGCGCCGATCGACCTCCTGTTGCGCGATGTCATGCAGCAGGTACAGGCGAGCCAGCGCGTTGTAGGTGCGTGCAATCGATGTCGTGAGCGTCAGCCTGACCGCTTCGGCGTCGGCGCGGCTCGCCTGAAGCGTCGACACCGACGCCCTCAGCGCCTCGCGCTTCTTGCCCCAGAGGTCGAGCTCGTACGAAGCGCCGAGGATGCCGCGATTCTCCGTCTGCCACGACCCGCCATACGGCGGCGGTACCAGCGCCGTTCCGGAAAATTGCTGGCGTGTGAGCGCGTAGCTGGCGTCGATGCGCGGCATCGTCCCCGCTCGCGCGGATTCGCTGTAGGCCTGCGCGGCCGCCACGCGCGCACGCGCCTGGGCGAGCGTCGGGCTGCCTTTGAGCGCCTCGTCGATCAATGACTTCAGTTGGCCGTCGCCGAACTGATCGGCCCAATCGGCGTCGGGCCAATGCCCTTGCTCGAACGGCAGGCTCTGTTGCGTCGCGTACTGCCGCGGCTCGGTCATCGCGGCATCGCCGTGAATGCCGGCGTAGTTCACACATGCCGACAACCCGGTCGCGACGATCGCCGGCACCCCCGCCTTGAACACGCGCGACGTGTGTCGCCCGGCGATTGAAAAAATGTTCATTGCTCGTCTCGTCACGTAGTAGGCCAGGAAAGCCATTTGCAGAAAAATCGCCATTCGGGTTCGCTCCGGTATCCACGCAGGCGCGACGAGCCGCGGGTGCATTTCATCGCGGCAACGCGACCTCATGCGTGCGCGAGAAGCCAGACCCTCGTTCGCGAGCGCGAACAATGTCCTCACGCCCATCCATGGATTCCTCAAGCTGCGGCGTACCTGTTCGCTGCGCCCGACACCCCGCACGCACCAGGTGCAGAAGTGTTCGCAGTTGTTCGTCAGAAGCTGGTATCGGTCTTCACCAAGACGCGACCTGGCCCGCTCGACGACGGTCATTCCGGTATAGACGGCACCCGGTTCCGGCTGAACGCGGATTCCCTTGTTCGCCGCGAAGCGACACAACGGGACGCATTCCACCGGGCACCGCCTTGCTGAGCGATGAAAGCCGCCATAGTGGATAACCAGCCCGTTTCCCGCGTAGATTCCGTGGTGCGCATACCCATCGCGTTCACTGACGAGATGCGCGCCCGCTTCGATGCGCGGATCATTCCGGATCGGCACCGGCGAAGTCGACCGCCACTCGATATCCAACGTTTCCATCGCAGGCCTCCGATTTCGAATGTGCGTCGCATGTCGCGTCGCCGCCCGAAACACCAGGAACGGTTGCCGTTGCATTCGCAACGTTTCATCGGCGATGGAGCATCGCGATCCAGGACGCGTGTATCGGGCACTATCGAAATCGATGGCGCGTCAGCGACGCCGATCGCCCCCATTGCCGTACCGTCATGCTAGGAGCCGGAGCCATCTTCAGGTAGACCTGTATCGGGACACTTTCCCGTTCCTCGTTGGCACCAATCCTCTCTCGTCACAGTGATGCCCCCGATCGTCAGCCGGTCTCGCCTCATTGGTGCAGAGTGGGCAACACCATGCATCCCGAAGCGATCTGGTGCGGCGACTCGTCTTTGCCTAGCATGCAAGAGCGTCTGGCCCATCTTTCGGATGGAAGTCATGAGGATCGACTTGCCGGCAAGAGCCGCACCATCGCGCGGATTCGCTTCGAAAAACAACACATCGCACTGGTACGCAAGGGTCGAGACGCTCGCGTTGATCAGTACAAACAAACGGGAGGCATATGGAGAACGAGAGGTTGCAACCTCCATCGCTGGCGCTGCTCGACAAATACCGCGGGCGGGAATTCGCCGTGCTCTACACGACAACCGTCAGGGTCTCTGGCGGTGAATCCGGGCACGGCCGTGCATCGGGTGTTGCGCGATCCGACGACGGTTGTCTCGTCCTTGATTTGCGATTGCCCACCGAACTCGGCGGCCCGGGTGGCGGGACCAATCCCGAACAGCTGCTTGCCGCCGGCTACGCCGCGTGCTTTCACGGCGCGCTGAGCCTGCTCGCGCAACGCGAGCGGATCGACATTCGGGAGGCAACCGTGGCTGTCCGAATCTCGTTCGGCCGTGATCCGACAGACGGCGGATATGCGTTGACCGCCGATGTCACAGTCCGCATGCCGGGTGTCGAACGGGAGGTCGCGGAACGTCTCGTCCGCGACACGGAGCGCCTGTGTCCCTATACGAAGATGGCGCGGCAGGGAATCTGCAATGTCGTCGCCGTGTCGCCATGACCGAACGTCGGCGACGCACGTCGCGCGCGATTGGTGCCGAAGCGGCAACAGAGTGCGCACGTCCCCGGCACTACTGGCCCGCGAGACTCGCGATTACGATGGTTGTCGGGCCGGTCGTGCGATGCATCGCCATGCGCAGCACCGGCAGTACCGATTCCACACATCAGGAGAACGGATCATGACGCAACGTATCAACTACTTTCAGCAATCGCCGGAACTGACCAAGAAACTCGTCGAGCTCGACGGGCTGCTTCAAAAGACGACGATCGAAGCGCCGGTCCGCGAGCTCGTCGAGATTCGCGCATCGCAACTCAACGGCTGCGCGTTCTGCGTCGACATGCATATCAAGACGGCCAAGATCCACGGCGAGCGCGAACTGCGCCTGCATCACGTCGCGATCTGGCGCGAGTCGACGCTGTTTTCGCCGCGCGAGCGCGCCGCGCTGGCATGGACCGAAGCACTGACGCAGATTCCGTCGCATGGCGTGCCGGACGATCTCTACGAACGCGTGCGGGCCCACTATTCGGAGAAGGAGTTGTCGGATCTCACCTTCCTCGTCGGTGCGATCAACAACTGGAACCGGCTGAACGTCGCGTTCCGCACCGTACCTGGCTCGTTCGACAAGATGTTCGGGCTCGACAAGGCCAATCTGGAGTAACGACATGAAACGCATCATGCTCGCTCTCGCACCGCTTGCAGTGTCACTGCTCATGCCCGTTCAGCCGGCGGCCGCCGCGCCGCAGGCCAAGGTGACGCAGCTGACCACGGAACCGTTGCCCGAATATCCGGGCAAGGAAGTCGAAATGATCGTCGTGGACTATCCGCCCGGCAGCGTCGATCCCGTTCATCGTCACGACGCGCACGCATTCGTCTACGTGCTCGACGGCAGCATCGTGATGGGCCTGAACGGTGGGAAAACGGTCACGCTCCATGCCGGCGACACGTACCACGAAGGCCCCGAGGACGTGCACACGGTCGGACGAAACGCCAGCAGCACGAAACCTGCGAAGTTCGTGGTGTTCATGATCAAGAACAAGGGTGCGCCGGTCCTCACACCCGTGAAATAGCCGGATCGTCACGAGGCCCGGCGATGTCGGGCCCGGTCCTGCAGTTCAACATAGCCTCGGCGCGATCCGATCCGCCGAGGTCTTTCCTCAGACTACCCCGCTCTCCCGGCACACCTTCGGCGTGCCCCCGGCCCGATGATCATGGAATCGGGAAATCGCCGGGTATACTCCCCTCCAGTATCCGGCATATACTCCCCCCCAGTTTCAATCGACGAACGAGAGGCGACATAAAAGGCGCAGAATTGACGCGGGTGGTTGCGCGCGGACGTCGCGCAAAAGGACGGATCGATACGCTCGCGCGCGCCGGAAGACGGCGCCGGGCGCGGATCGGTTTTCCGGCAAGGACCGCTCGCCAGTGCCAGACATGGTCGAGGACGCAATAAACGGCAAGATCCGGCTTGCGCCGTTCGCGACACCCGCGAAATCGCACTCCGAAATCAACGCAGCATCCGATCCGATACGCAAAGGGAAGTCGATCCGTACCGTCGTTCACTACTGAAGCACCGAAAAAGGAGCATGAACATGTCCGTCGCCATTCATCCCGCCGTCGATCGCGGCATTCAAAAGGGCGCCGCCCAGTTCGCGGGCGGTACGCTGCGCTGCCTGTGCACACAGGATCCGGTCGAGGTTCGGGTCGATGCGCAGGTCGCCTTCAATCACGCGTGCGGCTGCACGAAGTGCTGGAAGCCGGCCGGCGCGCTGTTTTCCGTCGTGGGCGTCGTGCCGCGCGACAAGGTCGCCGTGACCGCACATGGCGAGAAACTGCACGTCGTGGACGACAAGGCGTTGATCCAGCGCCATGCGTGCTCCGCATGCGGCGCGCATCTGTTCGGTCGCATCGAAAATGCCGACCATGCGTTTTACGGTCTGGACTTCATCCATACCGAACTGTCGCCGGATGCCGGCTGGGACGGCCCCGGTTTCGCCGCGTTCGTGTCGTCGATCATCGAGAGCGGCACGCCGCCGTCGTTGATGGCGGACGTGCGCGACACGCTGCGCAGCAAGGGGCTGGAGCCTTACGATTGCCTGAGCCCGCCGCTGATGGATGCGCTGGCGACGCATACGGCGAAAGCCAAAGGGACGTATCGCGAGGCCTGAGCGCAACGCCCAAGGCCGGCGCGCGGCGACACGCTGCGCGCCGTTACCCGGCGCCGCCCGTCACGCCCTTTCTTTCCCGAGCGCGGCGGCACCTACCGCATTGCGCAGCACGTCCGCGAGTTGCTGGTTTTCATCGATGCGAGCCTGCTCGATTGCAACGTCTTCGGTATTGCCCACGTGCCGGGCCCAATCCTGGCGCTCGCGCGCAAAAATCATGCGCTCGTGAACTGCCCGTATCGCCGCCCATATCGCGTCTTCCGCTTTCTGCGCCTGGGCGTCGTCCAGTGAGAGCACGGAGAACGCGTGCCCCGTATGGCACCGATATCGCAACGGACGATCGTCGCGTATACGCCATAGCACGCCATTACAACTGGGACACGTCAGCGCGGAGCGCTCCCCGATGGCGTCGAGAAGCTGCGGTGTAACCAGTCCCTGCTCCGCAATCCGGGACTCTCGATCCAGATCGCGCAAATCTGCCATCTTTCGCTTCTCCTTTACATGTGCGCCGTGGACCGCTGCATAAATGGCCCGCGGCAGCTCTATGGCCCTCGCGACCGCATCGGCACCTGCGGCGGCTAGCGCGCTGCGAGGCATCGAAGGCGCCTCGCATTCGTCGGGATCCTGAACGATACCGTAACCGTTGCGCGCCCGAATGGCCGCGAGCCCGGCGGCCCCGTCGTCGAGGTCACCGCTGAGTACCACGCCGACCGCCCCGGGGCCATATTCGCGTGCGGCTGACCGGAACAGCGGATCGGCAGCCGGGCGGGCGAAGTTTTCAGCGGCGGTATCGAGCAGCCGGATATATCCGCCGCGCAAAACCATGTGCCGGTCCGGGGGCGCGACATAAATCCTCCCCGCTTGCGCAGATTCCCCGTGAGTTGCCTCACTCGCATCCAGGGTGCCCCATCGCGACAATAGCTCCGGCAACATCGTCCGATGCCGGCCAATGTGCTGAACGATGCAAATCGGCACCCGGAGATCCCGGGCGAAGCCCGCCACCAACGTCCGGAGTACCTGGAGGCCACCTCTGGACGAGGCGATGACGACGATATCTCGATGGTCCATAACACCTCCTTTGCGCTTCAGTGCGCAAATTTGATGCCTGGTCCCGGGTTATCGTCGTACGCGTGCATCGATGCGCCGACGGGCGCGGCTCAGGCGGTTTGAAGCGGCTCGACCGCCCGCCGCAAACCGTCTTCGCGCGCGTGGCTTCACGCGGTCATCGAGCGCCGGTCAGAGCCGCGAGCAGCATCGCGAAATCCAGCGGCTTGGCAAGATGCGCGTCGAATCCAGCCGCCACCGCCGCCTGGACATCGTCCTGGCGATTACGGCCGGTCAACGCAACTGCCCGTACGTTAGACCATCGGGAATCGGCCTTGATCCGGCGAAGCAGTTCATAACCGTCCATGTCGGGCAGTCCGATGTCGGACACGATGGCATCGACCGGCGCTTTCTCCAGCATCTCGAGCGCCGCGGTACCGGCTTCCGCGGCACTGACCACCGCGCCCCCCAGTTCCAGCAGCGTTCTCAGCGACATCGCCGTCTCCTGGTCGTCCTCGACGAGCAGCACGCGCAGGCCGGCGATACGCGTCTCCTCGACATCACTGCCGGCCGCCACCGCGCGCTCGTCCGTCGCGGCCGGCAGCCATACCGTCATCGTGGTCCCCGTCCCCGGACCATCGGACGCCGCGGAAATCCGGCCGCCGTGCATTTCAACGAGCTGTCGCACGAGCGCGAGCCCGATGCCGAGCCCGCCGCGGGTTCGGTCGCGAGGCGCCTGCCGGAACATGTCGAAGACGTGCGGGAGCGTGTCGCGATCGATCCCCTGGCCGTTATCCACGACATCGACCCGCAGCATCCTCCCTTCGTGGGCCAGACGCAGCACGATCTGCCCATGCGCCGGAGTGAACTTGAGCGCATTGGACATCAGGTTCCAGAAAATCTGCTCGCATCGCACCGGGTCGGCAAGCGCGATGGCCGGTTGCACCGGCAACTCCGTCTTGAGGTCCAGCCCACGCGCGTGCACATCGACCTCGCACGTGTCCGCAATGCCTCGCAATACGGCGGTCAGGTCGACTCGCGACAGGCTGAGCGCCAGCTTTCCGGTCTGCATGCGCGACAGATCGAGCAGATCGTCGATGATCTGCGCCTGCGCGCGCACCGCCTGCCGAATCGAATCGGCCGCTTCGCGCACGGCGGGGATGTCGCGCGTTTCCGGCAGGCGCGGCAGCATTTCCGACTTGACGCCGATCAGGTTGAGCGGATGGCGCAACTCGTGGGACAGCACGGCAATGAACTCGTCCTTCAACTGGTTCGAGCTCAACGCCTGCTCGCGCGCGGCCTGCTCGCGCGCAAGCGCTTCCCGGTTCGCATCCTCGCTCTGCTTGCGCAGCGTCAGATCGCGGACGATCTTCGCGAACCCGTTGAACGACGTATCGGAAATCGGTGTGACGACGCCGCTGCAGAAGATGCGGCGCCCGTCCTTGGTCCGGTGCCAGCGCTCGTCGTCCGCGCGTCCCTCGCGGGTCGCGACGTCGCGCTCGCGCGCCGGCACGAGCGCCTGTCGATCGTTCGGCTCGTAAAGCAGTTCCACGTCCTGGCCGATCATCTCTTCTTCCGTATAGCCGAAGATGCGTTCGGCGCCGGCGTTCCAGCTCACGATCGATCCCTGGCTGTCCTGGATGATGATCGCGTAGTCCTTGGTCGATTGCGCGACCAGCCGCAGGCGCTGCTCGCCTGCCCGGGCCGCCTCTTCCGCGTGGTGCCGGTCCGTGATGTCGATGAGCGTGATCACGGCGCCATCGATGTGATCGTCCGCGGTGCGATAGGGCAGCAAGCGCATCAGGTACCACCGGCCGGCCTCGCTCTCGATCTCGCGCTCGATCAGCCGGAGCGACTTGAACGACTCCCGGACATCGTCCGCGAGCGTCGGATACCGCAACGCGTGGGTAATGTGAAACAGCGACCGGCCCAGATCCGTATCGATCAGGTTGAAGATCGCCGTGGCGTTCGGCGTGAACCGCTTGACCCTGATTTCCTTGTCGACGAATACGGTCGCGATTTCGCTCGACGCGATGATGTTGTGGAGGTCGTCGTTCGCCTTGGCCGTGTCTTCGATTCTCGCCTGCATCTCGGCATTGGCCGTGGTCAGTTCCTCGTTGACCGATTGCAGTTCTTCCTTGCTGCTTTCCAGCTCCTCGCTCGTGGAGCGCAATTCCTCGTTGATCGCCTGCAGTTCCTCGTTCGACGCCTTCAGCTCTTCGACCGAGGTCTCGTACTGCTCGATGATCGTCGCCAGTTGCTCGCGGCTGTGCTGCAGTTCCTGTTCGAGCTGCGCGAGCACCGGGTCCTGTCCGCTCGCCTCCGCCTGATCCTCTTCGGTCATGCTGCCTGCAACTTCGTCGAATACGATGAGCAGGAACTCCGAACTGGCGACCTTGTCGTGAAACGGCCTGACGGTCATGTTGATCCACGAGACGCTCGCATCGTGCGTCCACTTGACCCGGCGCGCCTCGACGCTCGTCCCCGTTTGCAGCGCACGGAAAATCGCCGTGCGCAAATCGAGCCGCAGGTCCGGCAGCACCAGCGTCATGATGTTGCTGGACAGCTCCCCGCCGACATGCCGCAGGAACCGGCCGGCGTTATCCGACAGATGCACCACGTTCGAATCCTTGTCGATGATGACGCTCGGCGGCGAATACGTTTCCAGCGCGCGCTGGTGGAGCTCCGAATAGGAGAAATTGCGCTGGGCAGGACTGGCCGGCACCCGCAACGGAGGTTGAGGCGCGGTCCGCTCGTCCGGGGAACCGGATTCGATCTGGAACAGCGGCGGGAAACCCGCGGCCGGTTTCGCACGATGCGTGACGACGCGCGCCTGGTAGATCCTGCGTTTCTTGTCCACGACGGTAAACAGATCGTCGGCCGCGTCGGCCGATTCGGCCGTGCCGAGGAACAGGTAGCCGTTCGGGCGCAAGGCGAAATGAAACAGCTCCAGGATCTGGCGCTGCACCGCGCGCTCCAGGTAAATCAGCACGTTGCGGCACGAGATCAGGTCGAGATGCGAGAACGGCGGATCACGCAGCAGGCTATGCGCCGCGAACAGAATGCGCTCGCGCACCGCCTTCGCGATCACGTAGTGCGCACCATCGCGGGTGAAGTACCGCTGCAGCAGCGGAGCGGGCATGTCGGCCGCTATCGAGAGCGGATAGGAGCCCGTGCGTGCGCGGACGATCGCCGCTTCGTCGATATCGGTCGCGAACACCTGGATCGCCTGGCTCGACATCGCCGCCTCGCGTGCCCGCGCCAGCAACAGCGAGATCGAGTATGCCTCTTCCCCGGTCGCGCATCCGGCCACCCAGACACGCACCTGCTCCTCGCCGGATTCCGGCGCGAACAGGGACGCGATCACCTCACGCTCGAGGAAATCGAAGGCCTCGCGGTCGCGGAAAAACTGCGTCACGCCGATCAGCATGTCCGCCAGCAGCGCGTTCGCCTCGTCCGGCGCGGTACGCAGAAAATCGCGGTATGAGAGGAGGTCGCGCTGGCCGTTCACCTGCATCCGCCGCTCGATGCGCCGAAGCACGGTCGCCCGCTTGTACAGCCTGAAATCGTGGCCCGTCCGTACCCGCAGGTGCATCAGGATGTCGGACAGTGCGCGTTCCGGATCGTTGGCGCCCGGCCGATCGATGTTCAGGTCCGTTTGCGCAAGCTCGAGGCTCTGACGCTCGATCCGTCGCGCATTCGCCCAGAGGTCGAGCAACCGTTGCGGCATTTCCACCGCCGGCAGCACGATATCGACGTGCGTCGTCGCAATCGCATGCTGCGGCATCTCCGCATACTCGGCATCGTCCGGCGTCTGGGCGAGCGTGATGCCGCCCGCCTCCTTGACGCGGCTCAAGCCGGCAGCGCCGTCCGAACCGGTGCCGGACAACACGATGGCGATCGCCCGCGCGTCATGCGCGTCCGCCAGCGTCCGGAAAAAGTGGTCGATCGTGAGTGCCGCGCCTTCGGACCGGTCGCGGTCGCTACAGCGCAGGCAGCCATCGGACATCTCGAGTTGCGTGCCCGGCGCGATCACGTAGTGTAGTGTTTCATTTTGTTTGGAACTTAAGCGGCTGTTAGCGCGGATGACCTTCTGCAGGATGTCGCGCGCGCTCTTGGTCCAGATGAACGGCTTGGGATCGGTGTTGTGGTGAGCGACGTATTCATCGATGGCCGTCACGAGTTCGGGCACGCTGGTGAACACGCCGCGGCGCAGTCGCTCAGTGCTCAGATCGCGGAAGAAGCGCTCGACCATGTTCAGCCAGGAGGCCGACGTCGGCGTGAAGTGCATGTTGAAACGCGGATGCTTGGCCAGCCACTGCTGGACGGCCGGGTGCTTGTGCGTCGCGTAGTTGTCGGCAATCAGGTGCAGCGTCTTGTCCTTGGGCGTCTCACGATCGATCTTGCGCAGGAACTTCAGCCATTCGGCGTGAGTGTGCCGCTGCTGGCACTGACCGATGACTTGGCCGTCGAGCACGCTCAGGGCAGCGAACAGTGTGGTCGTGCCATGACGCTTGTAATCGTGCGTCATCGTCTGTGCGCGACCCTTCTTCAATGGCAGGCCCGGCTGCGTGCGGTCCAGCGCCTGCACCTGGCTCTTCTCGTCGCAGCACAGCACCAGCGCATGCTCGGGTGGGGACATGTACAAGCCCACGATGTCCTCAAGCTTCTCGACAAACTTCGGGTCACGCGAGACCTTAAAGCCGCGCACGACGTGAGGCTTCAAGCCGTGGGCCTGCCAGTGCCGCATGACCGTGCTGGCGCTCACGCCCAATTCGGCAGCCATCTTGCGCGTACTCCAGTGCGTCGCCGCTTTCGGTTGCGTCTGCGTGGTCAACTCCACCAGCTTTTGCACGTCCACCTTGACCGCCGGCGCCCCGCGGGGCAAGTCGCGTTCGATGCCTGCCAGACCAGACTCAAGATAGCGCTCCCGCCAGCGCGCGACCTGCACGCGCCCAATGCCCAACTGCTTGGCGATGTCCTTGTTCTGCTTGCCCTGTGCGGCCAGCAGCACGATCTGGGCGCGCTGCGACACACGCACGCTCGTCAGCTTGGAACGCACCAGCTTGGTCAGCTCGGCTTCCTGCTCCTCACTCAGTACTACGTCCGGGGCCACTCGCAATTACTCGCTCCGATGCAAACCAACATAGCTCATTGGAGCGATGGCTGGCATTTAAGTTCTACAGAGAGTCGAACACTACAGTAGATATGGTTTTTTTCGACCGGCATCGTGGCCGTCACCTGATGCACCGGCATGCCCGTCGTGCGCTGCAGGACGCTGTCCAAGTGGCTGACCTGTTCCGGCGCAAGATGCATGACGACGACGAACGCCATGTCCATGCCGGTCGGCGCACTCTCGAAGAAAGTCTGCAGGGCCGTCGTACCACCGGCGGATGCACCGATGCCCACAACCGGAAACCGCAAATCGCTCTTCAACGCGGTGGACGAGGACTGCCCCTCCTGATGCGCGGGCTCTTGCCGTGCCATTGATTATCTCCTGATGGTGTGACGGAACGTCTGCCGCGGGACGTCGTACGTCGTGCGCCGAACGGTGGCGCTTCGCATGATCCGATGCAGGCAGGTCCGCAATGGGACGACCCTGTTCGTGGTCGTGCAGTGTATACGGATGGGGCAGCATCGAGGGCGGGGTCGGAGCCTGTTTCGTTCAGGCGCCGCCTGCATGGTGGTGCAGGCGCCGGATTCCGCTTGCGATACGCTTTCGACAGCCGTGCGCATTGTACGCGGCCGGCATGTAAGGAATGGACCCTCCGACTCCCGGCACGCATCGCCTCCCTCCTCCGCGCGACGCCGCATCGGCCGCCCCCGGTCCGGCCGCCTCGCGGCGACTCGGTCGCGCGGCCCCGGGCCATGATCACCCTTCATTTATAGCGGAAAGTTGCGCGCCGAAAACATCGGGACCGGACCGGGCGGTGTCGGCATGCGGGGCGGGCAGGATTCCGTTTCCTCATGGCCGAACCGATGCGAACACCCAATGCGGTTTGCGCCCGGGCCCGGTACTAGCCGAGCAGGCTCGATGCCGTCCGGACGATCTCCTCGACGAATACGTTGATCGCAGGATGATTGCGCTCGCCGCGACGATAGGCGACGTAGATCTTGCGGCGCACTTCCGGTTTCAGCTTGACCCATGCGACGCCGGCCAGCGGCCGCGCTCGCCTGAGACCGGGCACGATCGACACCGAGCATCCGGCAGCCACCATCGCGCCGACCATCTCGAAGCCGCGGCACTTGGCGTTGATCAGCGGCTCGTACCCGGCACGACGGCACAAGCCGGCGATGAAGTCGCCGAATACGCTCGACGTCGAATCGATTGCCCAGGCTTCATGCCTCAGGTCGGCTACGCTCAGCGACGGCCGTCTGCTCAACGCATGATCGACCGCGAGCGCCACGTACAGCACATCCTCGGTCAACTGCACGACACCGACGTTCTCCTGCTTGTCGCCCCCGACAATGGAGAGATCGTCGATCAGCGCGATATCCGCGCGCCAGGACCGCAGCGCCGCGAGCCCGTCGATCGGCTCCATCTCTTCAAGGATGATCTCGAGGCGTGGAAAGACCCGCTGCAAGGCCTTGACCGTGTCGGGCAGCACCGCCGATGCGATCGACGGAAAGGCGGCAACGCGCAACTCGCCGGCGATCTCTCGTCGCAGCACCGCCAGCTCCGAGCGAGCCTCGTCCAGGACGACCATGACCCGCTCCGCGTATCCCACCAGCGCGTGGCCTGCCGGAGTGAGCCGCACGCCCCTGCCGATGCGTTCCGTGAGCTTGACGCCGGCCTCCTCCTCGAGCTGCGTGATTTGCTGCGAGACAGCCGATGGCGTCAGGAACAGCGCTTCCGCGGCGGCGGCCATCGTGCCGCACCGCGCCAGCTCCAGCAGCGCCCGAAGACGTCCGATTTCCATGGCATTCATCCCAGGGGAAAAACCAGACCATTCACCAGAATGGCTAATGTATTACGTCAAAAATGATAAATATACGTGAGCATATTCGCCGCCTACGATGATTTCCGAAAGACACCGGATCAACCCCGAGGACCGCTCTCCCGCGCTCGCGCGGCCCCCAGTGATAAGGAAATCGTCATGTTGGAAGCCCGCCCATGGGTCCCCAGGGATCCCGAAAACTACATCCAGTCGCTGGTCAGACGCTTTGCCAGCCAGGCCCCGGATCAGAACGAGCGCGATCTGCTCGCCTTCGTCGAAGAAAATCGCGTGATACACGAGCGCGACTGCTTCAACCTCAACCCGGCCACCAATGCCATCAACCCGAAGGCCGAAGCGCTGCTGGCTGCCGGCGTCGGTTCGCGGCCGTCCCTCGGCTACCCTGGCGACAAGTACGAAATGGGACTGGAGGGCGTCGAGAAAATCGAGGTCCTGTGTGCCGAGCTGGTGGCGCAGGTCTTCGGCGCGCGCTATGCGGAGATTCGAGTCGCCTCCGGTGCACTGGCGAACCTTTACGCATACATGACCGTGGCCAGGCCGGGCGACACCGTGTTCGTGCCGTCCGCGACGGTTGGCGGCCACTTCAGCCACCACGCCAACGGCGCCGCCGGGATGTATGGCGTCAAGCCCTACCTGATGGCATTCGACGCCGATCGCTACACGGTCGATCTGAACGCACTGCGCGAGGACGCGCTGCGCCTGCGCCCCCGCGTCATCACCCTCGGCCAGAGCCTCAACCTGTTCCCGCACCCGATCAAGGAGGTGCGCGCCATCGCGGACGAGGTCGATGCAGTGGTGCTCTATGATGCCGCGCACCTGTGCGGCGTGATCGCCGGCCATGCCTGGCAACAGCCGCTTGCCGAAGGCGCGCATCTGATGACGATGAGCACGTACAAGAGCCTGGCCGGCGCGGCCGGCGGGTTGATCGTGACCAACGACGCTGCGCTGGCGGAGAAGCTCGACGCCATTGCCTATCCGGGCATGACGGCCAACTTCGATGCGGCCAAGTCGGCGTCGATCGCGATGACGATGCTCGATTGGCAGGCATGCGGCCGGCCTTACGCGGCAGAGATGGTCGACACGGCCAGGGCACTGGCCGACGCGCTGGTCGAACTGGACTTGCCGGTGTTCGCACGGAACCGCGGCATCACGACGTCGCACCAGTTCGCGATCGAAGCGCATCGATTCGATGGCGGCCAGGCGATGGCCAGGCGACTCAGGCGGGCCAACATTCTCGCGTGCGGCATCGGGCTGCCGCTCCCCGAGATCCAGGGCGATGTCAACGGCCTGCGGATGGGGACGCCGGAGCTCGTTCGCTGGGGCATGACCGCTCGCGACATGCCGCAACTCGCGGCGTTCATCGCCGACGTCCTGCTGGGCCGCAAGGCGCCCGAGGACGTGGCGCCCGCCGTCAGCGAGTATCGCCGGCAATTTTCTGCCCTGCACTATTTGCGTTGACGATCGCGAGGCGATACATGGCCCAGGGTCGGCGCGATGCGCCGCCCGATTCGGTCCGGCATTCGCGGCATGCACCCCATTCGATTTGGATACCGAAACACAAGGCAGCTTGACGACACATATCGTGACTGGAGAACGGAAATGAAACGCTTGAAATCGGTCATCGCGATCGGCAGTGCCTCCATCGCGCTCGCTTCGGGCGCCGCCAATGCGCAGGAAGATGTTGTAAAACTGGGTTTTGCCGGACCATTGACGGGCCAGAACGCGAATCTGGGCAAGGACGTCGAGCGCGGCGCACGGATGGCCGCCGACGACCTGAATGCGAATCCGCCAGTTATTGGCGGCAGGAAGGTCCGGATCGAATTGCAGGTCGAGGACGACGCGGGCGATCCAAGACAGGCAACCCAGGTCGCCCAGCGCCTGGTCGACGCGGGGGTCAAGGGCGTCGTCGGTCATTTCAACTCGGGGGCGACGATCCCGGCCTCGAAGATCTACTACGACGCCCGCATCCCGGAGATATCGCAATCATCCACCAACCCGAAGTACACGCAGCAAGGCTTCGACACCGCCTTTCGTCTCGTCGCCAACGACGGCCAACTCGGCTCGGTGCTCGGCAAATATGCGGTGCAGAAATGGAATGCCCGATCCGTGGCGGTCATCGACGATCGAACCGCGTATGGACAAGGTATCGCCGACGAATTCCTGAAGTCGGCAACGTCCGCCGGTGCGAAACTTGTATCTCGCCAATACACCACCGACAAGGCAACCGACTTTCGTGGCGTGCTGACCGCCATGAAAGGCGAAAATCCCGATGTTGTCTTCTACGGCGGAATGGATGCCCAGGGCGGCCCGATGATCAAGCAGATGCAGCAGCTCGGGATGGCCTCGAAGTTCATGGGCGGCGATGGCATCTGTACCGGCGAACTACCCGATCTCGCGGGTGCGGCGCTCAACGGCAGACAGGTCATTTGCGCAGAAGCCGGCGGCATCACGCCTGAATACGCGCCGGGGATGGAGAACTTCAGGAAGCGCTTCAAGCAGAAATATGGTCAGGACGTGGTGATCTACGCGCCGTATGCGTATGACGCGATCATGATTCTCGTCGACGCGATGAAGCGAGCCGGCTCGTCCGACCCGGCGAAGTACCTTCCGTATCTGAAGAAGACCGACTACAAGGGCGTCATCGGTGAAACACGCTTTGACGCGAAGGGCGATCTGCAAAACGCCACGCTGACGCTCTATACGTTCAAGGACGGGAAACGCGAAAGCCTGGGCGTCCAGCATTGAGATCGGGACACCGCGTGCATGGCGCTCGCGGTGTCCGCCATCTCAGCTCCGTGCGGCAGGCGCCGTGTCCTGCGCGCCCGACGTCAATGCCAGCACCGCGAGCGCGCCGGCCGGCGCGAGCAGCGCCCAGAATCCGACGTAGCGGAAGCCGATCGCGCCGGCCATTGCGCCGAGCGCGAACGCGACGATCGCCGGCAGCATCTTGCCGAACCGCGCGCGCGCGGCCACGCGCGCGCTGTCGGCCGTACCGGCGGACAACAGGTCGACGGCATCGAGAATCGCCTGCGTGACGTTGCCCGTCATCACCGTGTTCGGCACGCCGGCACGTGCGATGACGCGCGGATGCGCGTTCTGCACGCCCATCGCGAACGTGCCGACGATGCCGGCCACCAGCACCGGCAGGCTGTCGGACTGCGTGATGGGCGTCGCCCACACGCCGGCCGCACAGAAGCCGAGCAGCAGCACGGCCTGCACCGTATGCAGCGCACGCGTGCCCTGCCATGCCGGCCGCGCGGACAGCGACCGCGCGATCAGGCTCGCCGCGACCACGCCGCACACGAATGCGGGAAACACGCTCAGCTTCAGCAGGATGCCCTGCCCGAATCCGGCAACGCCCGCGCCGATCAGCACGAAGTTGCCGGTCACGTGGGCGGTGAACAAGCCGAACAGCGAGACGAAGCTCAGCGTATCGACGAATCCGGCGACCGCGGAAAGAATGGTGTCTTCAGATTTCAATTCGTCACGTGTGTGTAGAGGTTGGGCGATGCGGCGCCCGGGAACTGCACGCGTGCCGCATCGCGTTCGCGGCAAGTCGACGGCGGCGCGACCACGGTCGCGCCGGCTGCCAGGGGCCGCGACTTGCTGCCGCGGACGTCGCAACGAAACCGCCCGCCATCGTCTCGACACGCGCTGCCGCACGGCCTTCCGTCAGGCTGCATTCCGTTGGTTTCGACGCCCGATCCGGCGCTCAGGTACTGCCGTCGCCCTCCCCGCGTTGAGTATCGCCGACGATGGTGACAAGGACGAGCGCCGCAATCAAGCCCAGGTGTTCGAAAAAGCCGTTGAGCGCCATGAAACGGGCAACGCCCGTCTGGTTCCAGAAGTCGTTCGCCACCACCATCGCGACGAGCGTCAGCATGCCGAGGCTGCCGGCGCCGAGCCACGTGAAGCGGCGAAACAGCACGCACAGCGAGCCGCCGATCTCGACCACAACCGCCAGCGCAGCCCACAGCGCGGCCGGTTGCAGGCCGAAATGCGCCTGCTCCGCGACCGCATCGCCGAAGTGCATCGCCTTGTTGACGCCGCCTATGAGGAAAGCGGAAACGAGCGCGAGTCGCACCAGCGATCCGACCCATGCCGGAGAAAGAAGCGCGCGGATCCACCCGGGGCTGCGCCGGCCAGTTGCGATCGTCATGTCAGACCGCCCAGCACGAACAACCGAACGCGCCCCAGAAGCCCTTCGCGTCCGACGTCGGCAACGTGCGGCTCCATGCGCTGGCATGCGCATGGCCGTGCATCCCGCACGCACTCGCGCAGCCGCACATCGCCGCAGCCGCCGCCCGTTGCAGCGGCGCGCCGTCGCGCTGCGTCGCCCCCCAGCCGCCATAGCCGCCGTACGCGCGCACCGGCGACCAGTCCGGCATCGCGGGCGGAATCGGCGCGTCGTGCGACGCGAACGGCCCGGCGCCCCACACGATCCGGCCGCCCACCACCGTCAGCAACGCCGTCGTATCGGCGATATCGTCCTCCGCGCACGTGAAGAAATCGCGATCCGGGACCATCAGGTCGGCCAGCTGCCCGACCGCGATGCGCCCTTTCCTGCCCTCTTCGTTCGAGAACCACGTCACGTACTCGGTCCACATCCGCAGCGCGGTTTCGCGATCGAGCAGGTTGCGCTGCGGATACAGGCGCATTCCGCCAACCGTCTTGCCCGCCACGAGCCACGCGAGCGACACCCACGGGTTGTACGACGCCACGCGTGTCGCGTCGGTGCCGGCCGACACCTTGAGCCCCTTGGCGAGCATCTTCGCGACGGGCGGCGTCGCTTCGGCCGCCTGCGCACCGTAACGCTCGACGAAGTACTCGCCCTGGTACGCCATCCGGTGCTGCACCGCAATGCCGCCGCCGAGCGCCGCGATCCGGTCCATCGATTGCTCGGAGATCGTTTCCGCGTGATCGAAGAACCAGTTCAGCCCTTCCAGCGGAATATCCTCGTTGACCTTCTCGAACACGTCGAGCGCGCGGCTGATGGTTTCGTCGTAGGTCGCGTGCATGCGCCACGGCCAGCGGTTCTGCGCGAGCACGCGCACGACGCCTTCGAGATCGTCTTCCATCTGCGCGGGCAGGTCCGGGCGCGCGACGCGGAAGTCCTCGAAATCGGCCGCCGAAAACACCAGCATCTCGCCCGCGCCGTTGTGGCGGAAATAGTCGGTGCCGTCGTGATACTTGACGCTCTTCGTCCAGTTCACGAAGTCTTCCTTCTCCGCGTTCGGCTTCTGCGTGAACAGGTTGTATGCGATGCGGATCGTCATCTCGCCCGCGTCGTGCAGCTTGCGGATCACTTCGTAATCGTCGGGGTAATTCTGCGAGCCGCCGCCCGCGTCGATCACGCCCGTCACGCCGAGCCGGTTCAGTTCGCGCATGAAGTGGCGCGTCGAGTTGTACTGATACTCGAACGGCAGTTTCGGGCCCTTCGCGAGCGTCGCGTAGAGGATCGTCGCGTTCGGGTTCGCGAGCAGCAAGCCCGTCGGGTTGCCCGCGGCATCGCGCAGGATCGTGCCGCCTGGCGGCTCGGGCGTGTCCTTCGTGTAGCCGACCACGCGCAGCGCGGCCGCGTTCAGCAGCGCGCGGTCGTACAGGTGCAGGATGAACACCGGCGTATCGGGCGCGACCGCGTTGAGTTCGTCGATCGTCGGCAGGCGCTTCTCGGCGAACTGGTGTTCGGTGAAGCCGCCGACCACGCGCACCCACTGCGGCGCCGGCGTGATCGCGACCTGCTGCTTGAGCATCTCCATCGCGACGGCGAGCGAGCGCACGCCGTCCCAGCGCAGCTCCATGTTGTAGTTCAGGCCACCGCGGATCACGTGGCAGTGGTTGTCGGTCAGGCCCGGCAGCACCGCGCGGCCGCCGAGGTCGACGACCTTGGTCGCGCGGCCCGCGAGCGGCATCACCTCCGCTTCGCTGCCGACCGCGACGAAGCGGCCCGCGGCGATCGCCACGGCTGTCGCTGTCGGGTTCGCGCGGTCGAGGGTCGTGAACCTGCCGTTGCGGAGAATCAGATCCGGTTGGGTTTCGGTTGCGGTCATGTGCATCACCTCACTTCACTTCGATCAAAAGCCGATGAGCTGCTTGAAGGCGGGGACCGCCTGCACGCCGATCAACATGCCGAGCAACCCGACCAGGGCAATCAGCGGCGGTGCGGGAGAGCGAACCTTGATTGCACTGTAGATCACGCCTATCAGCAGGCCCGCACCAAGGGAAACCAGATAAGGTTCCATACGATCAATCTCCCGAACAAGTTGGCATGCAGGCGACCGCCCCGCAAGCGCTGCGCGGGCGGCGTCCGCGGGTCGACCGCGTCACGCCGCCCGCATTGACGTATCGCCGCTGCGGCGCGCGCATGGCACGCGCCGCAGCGGCATCGATAGTCGTGACTGCCTGCGTCACTTCGCCGGCACGGGCGGGAGCGACTCGTGCGGCGTCTGCGTACGCTCGGCGGCCTTGTGAACCATCGTGTACGCATAGTCGACGCCCATCCCGTACGCGCCCGAATGCTCCTTCGCGATCGCCATCACCGCGTCATAGCTCTCGCGGCGCGCCCAGTCGCGCTGCCATTCGAGCAGAACCTGCTGCCACGTGACGGGCACGACACCCGCCTGCACCATCCGCTGCATCGCGAAATCGTGCGCGGCCTGCGTGGTGCCGCCCGATGCGTCGGCCACCATGTAGATCTCGTAGTCGCCTTCGAGCATCGCGCACAGTGCAAACGTGGTGTTGCAGACTTCCGTCCACAGACCGGATACGACCACCTTCTTGCGGCCGTTCGCGGCAAGCGCGTCGCGCACCTTCTGGTCGTCCCACGAGTTCATCGACGTGCGTTCGAGCGTCTTCTGGTTCGGGAACACGTCGAGCAGCTCGGGATAGGTATGACCCGAAAAGCCTTCGCTTTCGACCGTCGTGATCGTGGTCGGGATGTTGAATACCTTCGCGGCCTTCGCGAGGCCAACGACGTTGTTCTTCAGCGTCTGGCGATCGATCGACTGCACGCCGAACGCCATCTGCGGCTGCTGGTCGATGAAGATCAGCTGGCTGTTCTGCGGGGTAAGAACTTCAAGCTTCGGATTGCTCATGGCGGTGATGTCCTTTGACGTGGAGAAAAATAAAGCCTGCCTCGCCGGCAAGGCGGGAGTGAGGGCGCCCGATGCGCCGTGCTGGGAGGTCTTCCTGCCAACGTCCATCATTCAATACGGAAACCTGCAGCAATGCCAATTAATCGTTCTGTTTTAAAACGCCCGCAAAACAGATCCTTAAAAAAACTTAAATCAATTGAATTCTCGCGCCGCGCCCGGCGTGGCCTGATAGGCTCTTTTCCAACTTCGTCCGTTCCTCGGCCGTGATTTGTCCGCATCCTTCACACGGTTGTCATTCACTTCAATTTATCTTATGAAACCGTACATTGCCTCGATACTTGCCGGCATTCTCGCCGGCGTCGTCTACACGCTGATCGGCGTGCAATCGCCCGCTCCGCCCACCATTGCGCTGGCCGGCCTGCTGGGCATCCTTGCCGGCGAACAGATCCTGCCGGTCGCTCGCCGGATGCTCGCGGGCATCCACCTGAAGACCGCATGGAGCGAGGCGAAGTGCAGCCAGCACATGTTCGGCTCGCTGCCCGGCGCGCAGCCGTCCGGTGCCGCGACGAAGCGCCACGAATCGACGCCGACGTGACGAACCGTCATTGACTGGACAAAGCGGTTCACGGCGTTGACATGGCAGCGCGACGCCTCGCCTGTGGAATGCATCGGAATGTGCTGCGAGAGACCCGCCATCGATGGCAGGTCATGCTCCGTTGCGGACGTGCATCTTCAAGTGTGAGAATCTTCAGCCTTTAGGCGGGGAAGACGTCAACATGAAGCTGTCATTCGAAGCGCTCGAAGCGCTGGACGCGATCGACCGCACCGGCACGTTCGCCGAAGCCGCGGAACTGCTGCATCGCGTACCGTCGGCCCTGACTTACCTCGTGCAAAAGCTCGAAGGCGACCTCGGCGTCACCCTGTTCGACCGCAGCGGGCGCCGGGCGAAGCTCACGCATGCGGGTCGCGTCGTCGTCGAAGAAGGCCGGCGGCTTCTGCATGCGGCGGAACAGCTCGAACTCAAGGCGCAGCGCGCGCAGCAAGGCTGGGAAACCGAGGTGCGCATCTGCATCGACGAGATCCTGCCGTTCGACGCACTCTGGCCTTACGTGCATGCGTTCGACGGGCTGGAAATGGACACGCGGCTGCGGCTGTCCACCGAAGTCCTCGGTGGCACCTGGGACGCACTGGTTTCGCGCCGCGCGGATCTCGTCGTCGGTGCGGCGGGCGAGCCGCCGGAACTGCCCGGCATCGTTGCGCGACCGATCGGCACGCTCAGGCACGTGTTCGCAATCGCCCCCACCCATCCGCTCGCGGCGATGCCCGAACCGCTGTCGATGGCGTCGGTCGTCGCGTATCGCGGCGCCGTCATCAGCGATACGTCTCGCGAACTGCAGCCGCGCTCGGTCGCTGTCGATGCCGGGCAGCCGACGCTCGCGGTACCCACCCTCGCGGCAAAACTGGCCGCGCAGTGCGAAGGGCTCGCCGTGGGCACGCTGCCGGATTGCATCGCGGCCCGCGCGATCGCGCAGGGCAAGCTGGTCGCCCGCCAGGTGACCGGCATGCGCGACACCACGCATTGCTACCTGGCGTGGCGCGGCGACGAAGCCGGCCGTGCGTTGCTCTGGTGGGTCGAGCAGCTCGATCGCCCCGATCTCGTCGACCGGTTCCTCGCGCTGGCGTGATCCCGCCGTGGCCGCCGGCACCCATCGCGAACGCACCGCATCGCCTTCTCGCGCCGCGCGTCCAGGCCGCGCATCGGTCTGACATAGCGTGATTGCGCCGGCCACGCGCGCCGTTACGGTTCGCGCGGCAGCGGCCCGGCCCCGTCTGCTTCATCGGCTTCACCGGCCTCGCATGCAAGCGCGTTCGCTTCCGGCCACGCATCGTGCACGCCCCACGTCGATCCGGAGGTACGTTCGGGCGCGGCGGCGTACGCGGCCAGCAGGCGAACGCGCGCATCGGCACGGAGCGACGCCGCGTCCCGATCCCGCATCGCATCGAGCGCCGCGCGCGCGCGTTCCCGACACTCGCCGACAAGCGACAGCTCGAACAGGCACGGCACCGCCACGGCCGCCATCGCGATGCCCGTCCGGGCGTCGCCGTCCGGCGAGAATGCCCAGTCGAGCGCCGCGCGCAGATTGCCGAGTTCGCGACGAACCAGATCGAGCCGCGCGTCGGCCGGCAAACCGCCGCCGCCCGGCGCCCGCGTGAACAACCGATGGAAGTAGTGTGCATGCGCAAGTGCGGCCGCCGCGCATTCGCCGTTGTCCGCGAGTTGCTGCAGGGCGTAGGCGCGCGTCGTCGTCAGCAGCCGGTAGCGCGGCGCGCCGTGCGCATTCTCGACGCTCACGAGCGACTTCGACGCGAGGCCGGCGATCGTGTCGAGCAGATCCGCATCGCCCCCGCCCCTCGTTCCGACGACATCCCGCACCGCCTCGATCGAAAAACCGTCGCGGAACACGCCGAGCCATCGCAGCAGCACACGCTCCGCGTCGCCCAGCAAGCGGTAGCTCCAGTCGTACATGGCCTGCAGTGTCCGGTGGCGCGGCAACGCGGTGCGAAAGCCGCTGGTCAGCAGCCTGAAATGGTCGTCGAGATGCGCGGCCAGCACGTCGATACCGAGCACGGCCGCACGGGCAGCGGCCAGCTCGATGGCGAGCGGCAGGCCGTCGAGACGCCGGCAAACCGACGCCATCAGGGACACGCTGCGTTCGTCGAGCGGAAAGCGCGGGTCGGCGGCGCGCGCGCGTGCCGCGAACAATTGCACGGCGCTCGTGCCCAGCATCTCGGCTGCGCCGACGCGCTCGTCGGGGACATCGAGCGGGGCAACCGGACACTGCCGCTCCCCGTGGATGCGAAGCGCCTCGCGGCTCGTCGCCAGCACACGCAGCCCGGTATCGGACTCGGTCAACACGGCCGCGATGCGCGCCGCCGCATCGAGCAGATGCTCGCAATTGTCGAGCACGAGCAGCATCCGGCGACGCGCGACGCTCGCCAGCACCGCTTCGAGCGTCGCCGACCGGGCCGGCAGCGCGATGTCCAACGCGTCCGCCAGCGCATCGGGGACGAATTGCGGGCACGCAACCGTCGCCAGCGACACGAACGCCGCGCCATCCGCAAAGCGTGCCTCGGCCCGGATCGCGGCTTCGATCGCGATGCGCGTCTTGCCGGTGCCGCCGGCACCGACCAGCGTCACGACGCGCGACACATCGAGCGCCGCGAGGACTTCGGCGACCATCTGCTCCCGCCCGACGAGCGCCGTCGGCGCGGGCGCGAGCCGCGACGGCGCGGGACGCACGGGGGCGCCGCTTTCGCCTCGGGCTTGTGCCTGGGCTTGTCCGCCGACGAGCCGATAGCCGCGCCCCGGCACCGTGACGATCAGATTCCGGTCGCAGGCGAGCGCCTTGCGCAACGACGCGATATGCACCTGCAGGTTGTTTTCCTCCACGATCGTGTGTGGCCACACACGCCGCATGATCTCGTCTTTCGAGACCAGCGCGCCATTTGCCTGAATCAGGATTTCGAGAATTTCGAAGGCACGGCTGCCGATGCGCAACAGTTTTCCGTTCGCGCGAATTTCACGTCTGTCGAGAAAAACGTGAAGTGTTCCAATGCGGATCATGGGCGTTTCTAATCGATGACATTTATCGATGCGCTATCCAGAGCGACTTCGATTTGGCCCCCCATGCTACGGCATCTGCTGCGTATATTGATTCGAATTATCGGAACGGTAAGCGCAAATTTTTTGAATCGTCGGAATCCGCGCGCCGCGTGCCCTCTCTACGCGACACGACACGGTGCCATTCATGCGGGACATGAGAAGCCATAATTCACCGATGAATCGTTTTTTTACGGCAAAACGATTACCGATTCGGAATCCGTTTTTTCCCGCGCCGACTGACGCGGGAATCCGTGCGCACGCAGGACGATCGCCGAACGCGCCTCCGCAGCCTCGTGCACGGTTCGAAACGGGCGTGGCGGGCACGCCCGCCCGCCATGTCACGCGCGCACGAACGCCAGCAGTTCGTCGTTCAATCGCTGCGCATGCGTCAGATACAGCGCGTGCGGGCCGCCCTCGTAGACGCTCAGCGTCGCATGCGGCACGCGCGCCGCCGTGGCGGCCCCCGTCAATGCGAGCGGCGCCGTCTGGTCGTCGTCGCCGTGAATCACGCGTGTCGGTACGTCGAACTGGTCGAGATCCGCCCTGAAATCGGTTTCGGAAAATGCCCGGACGCAATCGAGCGTGCCCTTCAATCCGGCCTGCAACGCCATGAACGAAGTCCAGTCGAGCGCGGCGCGCGAGATCGTCGAATCCGCCCGGTTCGAACCGGTGAACAACGGCCAGAATTGCTCGAAGAATGCCGCGCGGTCCGCCACGATGGCCGAGCGAATGCCGTCGAACACCGCGACGTCGACGCCGTCCGGATGATCGTCGCGCCGCGCGACCAGCGGCGTCACCGATCCGATCAGCACGGCCTTCGCGACGTGGCGCGCGCCGTGCCGGCCGATGTATCTGGCCACCTCGCCGCCGCCCATCGAAAAACCGACGAGCGTCACGTCGCGCAATCCGAGCGTCTCGATCAGCGTCGCGAGATCGTCCGCCAGCGTATCGTAGTCGTAGCCCGTCCACGGCTGGCCGGACCGGCCGAAACCGCGCCGATCGTACGCGATGCAGCGAAAGCCGTTCGATGCCAGGTGATGCATCTGGACGTCCCACATGTCCGCATTCAGCGGCCAGCCGTGAATGAACACGACGGGGCGCCCCGCGCCCCAGTCCTTGTAGTGAATCGAGACGCCGTCGCGTGTCGTGAACGTACTCATGAAGTTTCCTCGGCGATGAAAAGCGTTGCGGCCGCCGGCCGCGGCCAATGAACGGTATGTCCCGCCCCCGGTCAGGAACGGGACATACCGACGATGAACCGGTCCAGTTCGGACGCGAGGATCGCCTCCCGGCAATTCGCGGGACGCTTCGATCCGCGCCACTGCGGCTTGTAGATCGCATCGCCGGTGCGAATCGGCTGGCCGGTCAGCGCGCAACGCCCCAGCGAGCGGGACTTTGCGCTGATCCAGCGCTGCTCGTCGTACCGGCAGTACGTCGGATCGCTCCACGACACGAGTACCGACGAATCGGTCTGCCGCTCGATCGCGACGATCGCGCACCGGCGGCGCGCGGCGCCGCTTGACGCACCTCGTGCATCGTCGCGATGACGGTGGCGCGCGACCTCCCGGTCGCGAAGCGGCGACGACGCGCGGCAGCTTGCACCGGGCGACGGATCGAGCAGCGTCATCACGTGCTCCCAGCGATCGAATGCGTCCATGGCGGCATATCCAGGCAAATGGCGAGAGATTCGGACGTTTCGTACCCGTGCCATCACGATCGTCACCCGCCGATGCGAACCGGCGGCGACCCGCGACGGGACGACTCGATGATGACAATAGCGGGCGGCCGCTGAAGAGTCTTGATGCGCGGCTTAATTCTTCTGGCCGCCCCGCACGCGCGCGCGGCACGACCGGTTCATGACAATTCAGCCGGATTTCAGTACAGGCCGCATGGCCCCGCGATAGGCTCCCGTCGACGTTCGTTCGCTCCCCTCATGCGCCTGCCGGCGCACGAGCGAACGCACGCCGTCTGCCCGCGAGATTGCCGCATGCGGGCAGAGCCGGACCACCCATTCCACGCGGCATCGTTCCACCGCACGTTCAAGGAGCTTCAATGCGACCCGCAGACATCGACGCCGTCCCCTCGGCACGCCGCCGAGACATGCTGCTTGCCGGCGCGACCGCCGTTGCAGCCGCCGCACTGCCGGCCGCCGCCGCCGCTGCCGCCCCCAAACACGTCTCTTCCGCCCATCAAGGAGCCCATGCGATGAACACCATCACCACGAAAGACGGTACGCAGATCTATTTCAAGGACTGGGGCAGCGGCCGCCCGGTCGTCTTCTCGCACGGCTGGCCGCTGTGCGCCGATGCCTGGGACGCACAGATGCTGTTCCTGGTGCAGCACGGCTACCGCGTGATCGCGCACGATCGCCGCGGTCACGGCCGATCGAGCCAGCCGTCGCAAGGCAATGACATGGATACCTACGCGGACGATCTCGCCGCGCTGATGGATGCGCTCGACCTGCGCGAAGCGACGCTCGTCGGCCACTCCACCGGCGGCGGCGAAGTCGCGCACTACATCGGCCGTCACGGCACGAAGCGCGTGTCGAAGGCCGTGCTGATCGGCGCCGTGCCGCCGCAGATGGTGAAATCCCCGTCCAATCCCGGCGGCCTGCCGATGGACGTGTTCGACGGCATCCGCAAGAACGTCGCCGAGAACCGTTCGCAGTTCTACAAGGATCTCGCCGTGCCGTTCTTCGGCTTCAATCGCGCCGGTGCGAAGGCATCGCAGGGCACGATCGACGCATTCTGGGCACAGGGGATGATGGGCGGCGTGTATGGCCAGTATCTGTGCGTGAAGGAATTCTCGGAGGTCGACTACACCGAGGACCTGAAGAAGATCGACGTCCCGACGCTGATCCTGCATGGCGACGACGATCAGATCGTGCCGATCGACGATTCCGCGCGCCTGTCCGCGAAGATCGTGAAGCACGCGCAACTCAAGATCATCCCCGGCGGCGCGCATGGCATGTGCGTGGTCGACGCCGAGCGGATCAATGCCGAACTGCTCGCATTCCTGAAGGCGTAAACGTCGCCGCACGGCGCGCCGGGCCGGCGCGCCCTTCAGCTCGGTTCAGGATTTTTCAGGCCGGCGCCGGTTTCGCCGTTCCGTTGCCGCGCGCGTCGATACGCCCCTCACCGATCCAGCGCCGCTCGCCCGTGGCCGGCGCGCCGGCTCATTCGGGCGCGCCGCCCGGGCGCACGCCCAGCGCTTCGGCCTGCCGCACGAGGTCGGGCAGCGTGCGCACCTGCATCTTCTTCATGACCTGCGCCCGGTGCACCTTCACCGTGATTTCCTGCAGGCCGAGATGCGACGCGATCTGCTTGTTCATCAGGCCGGCGACCACATGGCTCATCACTTCGCGTTCGCGCGGCGTCAACGACGCATAGGCGTGACGCAGCGTACGCAGTGCGCGATCGCGCACGAGACGCTCGCGATCCCCGGCCAGCGCGCGGCCGACGGCCTCGAGCATCGCGTCGTCGTCGAACGGCTTCGTCAGGAAGTCGAGCGCGCCGCCCTTCATCGCCTTGACCGTGGTGGCCACGTCACCGTAGCCCGTCATGAACAGGATCGGCACGTTCAGCCCCGTGCGCACCGCTTCCTCCTGAACGGCCAGCCCGCTCTCGTCGGCAAGACGCACGTCGAGGATCAGGCAGCTCGCCACGTCGGGCCGCTCGAACGCGAGAAACGCCCGCGACGACGCGAAGGTCTCGACGTGAAAACCGGCCGAACGCAGCAGCGCGCTCAATGCGCGCCGCAGCGTTTCGTCGTCGTCGACCACATAGACGATCGACGTCATGTCCGGCGTGCTTGCCATTGCGTTCCCTGTGTAGGCGTTCCGTTCATTATCGAATGGTAAACGAGCCGGGAGCCGCGCGAAATGCCGCGCAACCGTGGCGCGGCCGGTCGAAGGCGTCAGGCAGGGCGCCCGCCCGCTGCAACCTGGTCGATCAGATCGATCATGTCGTCCGATGGAAACGGCTTGCGCAGAAACGCGACCGCGCCTTGCGCGAGCGCGCGACGGACCGATTCGTCGTCGCCGTGCGACGACATGAAGATGACCGGAAGCGTCGCGTTGCGCTGAACCAGCAGGCGCTGAACGTCGAGGCCGCTCATCCCCTTCATCTTCAGGTCGATCAGCACGCAAACCGCATCGTCCGGCGGGCCGCTCGCGAGGAATTCCTCGCCCGATGCAAACGGCAACGCCGAATAGCCAGCCGATTTCAACAGGCTGGCAAGACTTTTGCGGACCGACGCATCGTCATCGATGATGCAAACCATGCCCATGAAATGAGAACCCGAAATCTGTGTCAATTCACAACGTCGCCATACCGCTCGAGCGGTATCGACAGACGTATCACGCCCACCGCCTGAGCTCGGACACCGGTTGCGCGGACGCGACCGCCGCCGGCTGCGGCGCATCCGCGCGCTCCTCCGCCACGAACGACGCATACCGGGCATGAACGCGACCGGCCTCGCCGGACTCCGCCAGCTTCTCGAGCGCATAGGCGCGCACGACCTCGAGCAGCGAGTAGCGCTTCGAAAGCCCGACGGAATGGACGACCAGCAGCGATTTCGACGCCAGGCTGACCACGCAGTCGAGCACCTGATCGGCGGCCGGTTCATCGCAGGCGGCAAGCGTGCACGCCGCGTCGAGCTGGAATGCATCCGGAAACACCGCGAGACGGCAAAGCACGATGCGCTCCGCGTCGTCGAGCAACCGGTAGCTCCACTCGATCGTGGCCCTGAGGGTCTGCTGGCGCGGATGGGCCGTACGCAGGCCGCCGGACAGCGACAGGACGGACTTGTCGAGATCGGTGGCCAGCCCCTGGATCCCGAGCGATGCCACACGGGCCGCGCCGAGCTCGAGGGCGAGCGGCAGGCCGCTCAGGCGGCGGCAGATGGTCGCGATCGCGTCGAGCGTCTGCCTATCCGCGGGAATGTCGGTGCCCATCGCGCGCGCGCGCGCCAGAAACATGCGGACGGCACCGCACGCGAGGATCTCGTCGCCGTTCGCACCGGCCGGCGGCACCGGCAGCGGCCCGACCCGATACACGCGCTCGCTGGCGACCCGCAGCGGTTCGCGACTCGTCACCACGAGCAGCGCGCCGGTATTTCCCGCCGTGATCGCTTCGCAGAGGTCCGCGAGTTCATCGATGTGCTGCTCGGCGTTGTCGAATACCAGCATGACGCGCCGCCCGCCGATCGCGCGCACGACATCCGCCGGCTCGGCGGCCGGGTCGCCCGGCGCGCCGAGTGCGTCCAGCACCGCGGATTCGAGCGTCGCACCGCCCGGCCGGCCGGCGAGATCGATCCGGATCGACTCGATGCCGCAACCCGCCGACCAGGCCGCGACGACCTCCTGTGCGAGATGCGTCTTGCCGACACCGCCGGGGCCGACCAGCGTGACGAGCGCCTCGCGTTCGAGCAGCGTGTGCAGCTCGGCCGCTTCGCGCTCCCGGCCGATCAGCGGACATTTGCGCGATACGCCGCCGGCGCGTGCGCCGGGCGCCGCGTCGAACCGCTCCGGCTCGCGCTCGGTGCGGGACAGGTCGACCGGCGCCGCCAGGCGATATCCGCGGCCCGGTTCGGTCCGGATCCAGCCGTGCTTGCCGCCGAACAGCTTGCGCAGCGTCGACACGTGCACCTGGATGTTGTTCTCGACGACGATCGTGTGCGGCCACACGACCTGCATGATTTCTTCCTTCGATACGAGCCTGCCGGCCGCCTTCACCAGCAGCTCGAGGATCTCGAACGCGCGGGCACCGATATATCGCGGCTGCCCGTCGACGTAGACTTCGCGGCACTCAAGGGATACCGTCACCCGACCGAACCTGTACATGATCCGCACCCGCCCATGCTGCGTCAAACCGTGCGCCGCCTCGCGAGGCGGCCCCCTCTGCTCTGCCCCTTCGGCCGCATCGCGGCACGTCGAGGCGCATAAACGGATCGTATGGCCCGACAGGCGCGCCGACCATTATCCATAGGTTTAGTGCGGCGCCGGCCTCGGCCGTCGAGCCTGCCGCGGTTACTGCAAATTCTCGCGAGCTGACGGACAATGCACGGGCCGCCGCCACGCGCGCATTCAGCCCGGCCGATGCCGTTCTCGAGCCGCTTACACTCTGCTTCAACCCGCCTGCTACGCCATCGTGAACCCAGCCTTGCGCGCCCCGGACAACGCGAATCGAATGGATGCCGACTGGTTCGCGCGTGCCAGCCTGTCCAATGCGGTCCGCTGCGGCGACATCCTGAAGTTCGACCTGACGGACGCCGATACGGGGCGCGTGTGGTCGGCATGCCAGACCCGCTGGGAATTCGATCTGCGCTGCCGGCAATTCGAGCGCGAGTTCGCATTGAACGACGTGCTGGACCCGGCGTGGGCGCTGATTCCCGCCGCGCTGATCCGCGCGGCCGACGGCCCGGTGCTCGTTTATCCGCGCGTCGACGTACGGGCGTTCGACACGCTGGCCGACGAGCCGCTGCCGCTCGAGGTCTTTCTCGATACCGCGATCCAGGCCGCGCGCACGCTCGGCGAACTGCATCGGCGCGGCTGGCTGCACGGCGATCTGCAGCCGGCCAGTTTCGTCGTCGCGCCGAACGGCACGGTCATGCTCCGCTCGTTTGCCCATGCCCGCGACCGTCGCGCGGAACACATCGCCGAACGCACGATCCGCACGGATTTCGCGGCGTTCGCCGCGCCCGAGGTATCGGAAGGCGCGTGCGTCGACGAGCGCTCCGATCTCTATGCGTTCGGCATTACGCTGTTTCGCCTGCTGACGGGCGCGCTGCCGTACCAGGCCACGTCGACATCCGAATGGGTTTATGCGCACGTCGCCATGCAACCGACGCCGCCCACGGCCTTTCGCGAAGACGTGCCGGCCATCCTGAGCGAGCTGATCCTGAAGCTGATCGCGAAGGAACCTGCCGACCGCTATCCGTCCTGCGAAACGGTGCAGCGCGATCTCGAACGCATCCGGCACGACGGGCTGGCCTCGGGCCTCGTGGAGCCGTTCACGCTCGGCGGCAGCGACCCGCTCGCCGGCTTGCACACGGCCGACCTGCTGGTCGGCCGCGAGCACGAGTCCCGCCGGCTCGATGCGATACGCGCGACCGTCGCGCGGACCGGCGAGGCGGCCATCGTCCTGATCGACGGGGCGGCCGGCATCGGCAAGACCGCGCTGATCGAGGCTTTCACGCGCGACGTGCGTGCCGCGTCGCGCACCGCATGGTGCGCGTCGGCGAAGGTCGACCAGTTCCAGCCCGCCCGGCCCTACGCGCCCGTGCTGCAGGCGTTGCGCGCGCTGTTCGGCAGTACGCTGGCCCGGCACGACGAAATGGCGGCGATCGCCGCGCGGCTGCACGACTGCGTGGGCCGTCAGGCCAGCCTGCTGGCGCGCATCTTCCCGGAGATCACATGGCTGCTCGATGTCGAGCCCGTCGTGTTCGACCATGCCGATGCGATTCCGGCATTCCGGCTCTGCCAGATCGTCGTGAACGCTTTCCGCGCGTTCGCGGCGCCGGCCGAACCGCTGGTCGTGACGCTGGACGACATCCAGTGGGCCGACGACGCGACGCTCGCGCTTCTCGCATCGATCGCGGCCGACCCGCCGGCAAATTTCTGCATCGTCGCCGGTTATCGGAGCGGGCCGCAGCACGATCTCACGCCGGCCTTCCGCCGCTTCCTGCAGCAGCTCGACCGCACGCGCGTGTCGACCCTGACGCTCGCGCCGCTCGGCGCCGCCGAGGTCCCTCACATGCTGGCCGCCATGCTCCGCGACACGCCGGATCGGCTGTCCGGGCTGAGCGACATCGTTCACCGCAACACCGGCGGCAATCCGTTCCACATCCAGCAACTGCTGCGTACGCTGATCGACGAGCGGCTGCTCGACTACGACGCGGCGCGGCAGACATGGCAATGGTCTTCGGTCGATATCGACGCGCGCTCCCTGAGCGAGAACGTCGTCAGCCTGCTCGAGATCCGGATGCGGCGGCTGCCGCACGAATCGAGAATGCTGCTGTCGCTGCTGGCCTGCATCGGCATCGACGCCGACGATGCGCTGCTGTGCGCCGCCGCCGGCAAGACGCGCGCGGAACTCAGTTTCTGGATGGACCCGGCGCGTCAGGCCGGCCTCGTGTCGCATGCCGGCAACCGCTGGCGTTTCGTTCACGACCGCATCCTCGAGGCCGTGTACGCGCTCACCGACCGCGCGGAGCGCGCGCTGCGCCATACCCGGATCGCCGCCGCGATGCTCGCCCGCCTGGACCGTTCGTCGACCGACTGCCTGCTCGCCCTGGCCACCCAGATCGAGCAGGCGAAAGCCGCGCCGCTCGAGCACACGCTCGCGCTCGCGTTCGCGGAGGTGCTGGTCGCGGCGGCGCAGGCGGCAGCGCCGGCCGCCGCGCGCGATCGCGCGCTGTCGTTTCTCGCGTCCGCGCAATCGCTGCTCGGCCCGCAGGCGTGGCCGCAGCATTATGGTCTCGCGAGCCGGATCGGCATCCTTCGCTGCGGCCTGCTCCTCGCCACCGGCGAAACCGCGCAGGCCGCCACCGCGATCGACGAGCTCATGGCGCGTACGCGCACGCCGGCCGACCGTGCCGAGGCCCACCGGCTGAAAGCCGCGCAACTCACGGTGGAATCGCGCTACCGGCAGGCCGTCGACGTCGCGCTGGCCGGGCTGGCGCTGCTCGGCGTGGAACTGCCCGCCGAACCGGTCGAGGCCGATCTCGCGGCGGCCTGCGACGCGGTGCAGGAGGCGCTCGACGGCCGCGCCATCCGCACCCTCGTCGACTTGCCCGTGATGACCGACACGCGCGTGGAAGCCACGATGGCGCTGTTGACCGCGCTCGAAGCCGCGATGTTCTATCCGAGCGGCGGGCTGATGCTGCTGCATTTCGCGACCATGGTCCGGCTGACCCTGCGCCACGGCGTCACCGCCGCGTCGGTGCAGGGCCTCGCGTGGTACGGCGTCAGCATCGCCCAGCATCGCGATGCGTACGAAGAGGGCTTCGAATTCGCGCAGGTCGCGCTCGCGCTGGTCGACCGCCACGGGTTCGAGCGCTATCGCTCCGCGACGTTGATCGCGCTCGACCAGGTCAGCGTCTGGACCCGGCCGCTGTCGTATGCACTCGAATGCGCGCGCGATGCGAAGGCGGCGGGCAACGCGAGCGCCGAGCTGCGCTGGATGTGCTACAGCTGCAACCACATCGTCAGCGACCTGCTGTCGATGGGCGAAGCGCTGCCCGCGATCCGCGACGAGATCGATCCGCTGCTGAAGATCGCGCGCGGCGCGCGTTACGACGACATCGTCGACCTCGTTTCGACGCAGTCGGAATTCGTCGATGCGCTGCAGCTCGGCTTCGACCGGCCGATCGGCACCTGGCGCACCCGTGCGTCGACCAGGACGCCGATGTCGGTGCTGCAGTTCTGGACCGACGTGCTCGCCGGCCAGGCGGCGTTCATCTTCGGCGACGCGGACGCCGCGCGCGCCTCGCTCGATGCGGCCGCACCTTTCGCGTGGTCGACGCCCGCCCACATCATGCAGTCCGACTTCCAGCTGTTCGGCGTGCTGGCGGGCATCGCGAGCGACGGCGGCACCACGCCGCCCGACCGGCTGCTCGAACGCTTCGCGCCGCAGCGCGCGCGCTTCGCCGCGTGGAGCGAACGGAATCCGGCGACGTTCCGCAACAAGCTCGCGCTGATCGACGCCGAGTTCGCGCGCGTGCGCGGCGAGCATGTCGTCGCGATGCAGCAGTACGAAGCCTCCGCCAGCCTCGCGGCGGAGCGCGGTTTCGTGCATGAACAGGCGCTCGCGCATGAGCTGGCCGCGCGCCACGCCGCGTCGCTCGGGCTGAGCGGTCCGGGCCGCCATCACCTGCGGCTCGCGCATGCGTGCTACCGGCGCTGGGGCGCGACCGGCAAGACGCAGGCGCTGGAGTCGCAGCACCCGTTCCTCGTGATGGATCCGTTGCCGGGCGAGCCGGCCGTGCCCGCGCGCGAGGATCTCGATCTAGCGCTCGCGATGCGCGCCGCGCACTCGCTGTCCGAGGAAATCGTGCTGGAGCGCCTGATCCAGACGCTGATGCGCAACATGATCGTCTATGCGGGCGCGCGCTACGGCCTGCTGCTGCTCGCACGGCACGACCGGCTGACGATCGAGGCAACCGCGCGCATCGCCGGCAGCGATGTCAACGTCGACATTGCGCGCCGCGAACCCACCGACGACGACGTGCCGCTGTCGATCCTGAACACCGCCGTGCGAACCCGCAAGCCGGTCGTGCTCGCGAACGCGCAACGCGAAGGCGCACCCGATCACGTCGACAGCCTGCGCGCGCATCCGACGCGCTCGCTGGTCTGCCTGCCGCTGCTGAAACAGGGCGCGCTGATCGGCGTGCTCTATCTCGAGAATGCGTTGACCAACGGCGTGTTTTCGCCGCGGCGCATCGCGATGCTGGAAGTACTGGCGCCGCAGGCGGCCAACGCGCTCGAATCCGCACGGCTCTATGCGGAACTGATCGACGAGAACGCGCGCCGGCTCGAGACGGAGGCCGCGCTGCGGCACGCGCGGACCGAGCTCGCACGCACCGCGCACGTGACCGTGATGGGCGAACTGGCCGCGTCGATCGCGCACGAGATCAACCAGCCGCTCACCAGCATCGTGACGAGCGTGGGTGCCTGCATGCGCTGGCTGCGCGGCACGCAGCCCGACCTCGGCGAAGCGCTCGCGAGCCTCGAGGACATTCGCGCGTCCGGCGTGCGGGCCGCCGACATCGTCCGCGCGTTGCGATCGCTCGCCCGCCAGGCGCCGCTCGCGCTGGCCCCGCTCGCGATCGACGCGCTGATTCGCGACATGCTGCATCTCACGGCGCCCGAAATCGACGCCAAGCAGGTCGCACTGCGCGTCGACCTGCACTGCGACGACATCCGCGTGATGGCGGATCGCACGCAGATCCAGCAGGTGATCCTGAACCTGGTCACCAACGCGCTCGACGCGATGGACGGCCCGGCCGCGTCGCGCGAACTCGACGTCGCGTCGCACGCCGGAGACGGCCACGTGATCATCCGCATCGCCGATCGCGGCGCCGGCATCGACGCCGGCATCGCCGGCCAGATCTTCGATCCCTTCTTCACGACGAAGTCGCACGGCATGGGGATGGGCCTCGCGATCTGCCGCTCGATCATCGAGGCGCACGGCGGCACGCTCGAGGCCGCGCCGCGCACCGGCGGCGGTACCACGCTGACGTTCCGGCTGCCGGTAACCACGACGCGCTAACTTCAGAACGTTTCAGCGCAGCTTCAGGAAATGGTGCCAGCGCACGCGTAGACTGCTTTCACGAGCCGTCGCGCGGGCGTTTGCCTGCGCCTGGCGCCCATCCTGGAGTGACGCATGATTTCAGCCGCACATCGTCCCGCACGTCGAATCAGGCACGAGCAGCCGGTTCGCGTGGAGCGCGCATGAAGCACAAACGACTCTGGTCCGGCTTGGCTGGCGTCGCGGTCGCCGGCCTGGCGATCGCGGCAGCCGTCATGATCCGACCGTCGATCGCGCCGATCGATCCGCCCGGGCGCGCGTCGTTCGATCCGCAACTCGTGCGGGCCGGCGCGCGCGTGGTCGCACTCGGCGATTGCGTCGTCTGCCATACGGCGAAGGACGGCAAGCCGTTCGCCGGCGGGCTGCCGCTCGCGACGCCGTTCGGCACGATCTACGCGACCAACATCACGCCGGACGCCGATACCGGCATCGGCCGCTGGTCGCGCGACGCCTTCGCGCGTGCGCTGCGCACCGGGATCGCCCGCGACGGTCATCCGCTCTACCCGGCCTTCCCGTACATTCATTTCACGCGCATGTCCGACGACGACATCACGGCCGCCTACGCGTACCTGATGACGCGCGAGCCGGTTCAGGCAAAGACACCGAAGAACGCGCTGATCTTCCCGCTCAACTTCCGTCCGCTGGTCGCGTTCTGGAACGTCCTGTTCCTGCGCGAAGGTGCGTACGCGCCGGACCCGTCGCAATCCGCGCAGTGGAATCGCGGCAAGATGCTTGTCGACGGTCTCGGCCACTGCGCATCCTGTCATTCGCCGCTGAATGCGATCGGCGGCGAACAGGCGGGCAAGGCGTTCGACGGCGGCATCGTCGACGGCTGGGAAGCGCCGCCGCTCAATACGCTCGCCAATGCGGCACGACCGTGGACGCAGGCGCAACTGGTGACGTACCTGCGCACCGGCCGCGCGAGCGAGCACGGCGCGGCCGCCGGACCGATGCTGCCCGTCACGCGCGATCTCGCGACCGTGCCCGTGGACGACGTCGAGGCGATCGCCGCGTACATCCTGTCGATCCAGAGGCCGGCCAGCCCGCGAGCCAGCGCAGTCGAAGCCGCGCGCCAGCCCGCGACGCCCGCCGGACAACGCGGTGCGGTCCTGTTCCAGGCATCGTGCGCGCAGTGCCACGGGCCGGCGGCGCCGATGCAGTCGATCGGCGAGCGGCCGACGCTCGCGTTCAGCACGGCGGTCGCCGCGGACACGCCGCGCAACGCGATCCAGATGATGTTCAACGGCATCGGCTGGCATGGCGAGGACACGCTCAACTACATGCCGTCGTTCATCGACCAGTACGACGACCGCCAGATCGCGGACCTCGCCGCCTATATCCGCGAAGCGTACTCGGATCGCCCCGCGTGGAACGGCATCGAAGCCATGGCGGCGAAGCTCAGAAAGGAGGACAGCACGCGATGATCACCCTCACCGTCAACGGTGCGCGGCACACGCTCGACATCGATCCGTCCACGCCGCTTCTCTACGCGCTGCGCAACGACCTGCACCTGCACGGCGCAAAGTTCGGCTGCGGCCTCGGACAGTGCGGCGCCTGTACCGTGATCGTCGACGACAAGCCGACGTTCTCGTGCCTGCTCCCGGTCTCCGCGGTCGGCGCGCGCAGCGTCAGAACCCTCGAGAGCCTCGGCACCGCCGAGCGGCCGGGCAAGCTTCAGCAGGCGTTCATCGATCACCAGGCGGCGCAGTGCGGCTATTGCATCGCCGGCATGATCATGCGCGCGCAGGCACTGCTCGAACGCAACCCGAAACCGACCGAACGCGAACTGCGTACCCACATGGAACCGAATCTGTGCCGCTGCGGCACCCACCTGCGGATCCTGGCGGCCGTGCGCCATGTCGCGGGCCTGCCGGATCCGCAACCGGCCGGCGCTCCGGTCACGATCACCAAAGGGCTCTGTTGACGTCCTCCTCCGCGCCTAAAGGCGGAGGATTCCCACAGCTGGCGATGCACGTCCGCATCGGAGAATGTTCACAGCAGCGTTGGTATCTCGATCATGCTCGACACCACAGTCACTGCAGGCCCACTCTCTTACTCTCAGTCCCGCGATACCTTTCGGCCGCGTCGTGCTGTCTTTCGACCCGCACGCCGAACAGGACTGGGTGGAACCGCTTTCGTCGACTTCCTCGAACGTGGCCCCGTGCGCGATCGCCTTGTAACGGAGCTTGTTTCGGAAGGACGACCAGGATGCGTCGTAGACGCTCTTCGCCATCCTGGTTCTGGCGAGCTTCGCGGCCGACACGTTGCCGACTGCGATGTAATCGAAACGCCGCACCAGATCGAGCGCGAGCTTGTGTTGGAAATCGGCACGGGCATTTGCCACCTTGGCGTGCAACTTCGCGATATGCCGCTTGTGCTTTCGCGCCCGTTGCGCTTTCGCGAGCTTCTCGGCCGCGCATCGACCGAACCGATCGTTAGGCAGCTTTTCGCCGGTCGAAAGTGTGGCGAAGTCTTTCAGGCCGAGATCGATACCGACACCCGAACGGATCGGGCGAGCCTGAACATCGGGCATCTCGATCACGATGTTGAGAAACCAGTTACCGCGCGCGTCCTGTGCGAAGTTGGTTCCGTCCTTGATCTTGCCTTCGGGAAGCGGTCGGCTGTTGAACACGCGAAAGGTGTTGCCGGCGAAACGGAACGCGTCGCCCTCTCGCTTCAGGTCACGGCCCTTCAGCGGCACCCAGCCAAGCGATTTCCTGCCGCGATAGCGCAGGTGCGGGCGTCGATGCTGACTGCGCGACTTCGCGTATTGCTCGCACGTTGCGTTGACCGTACCGGAGTGAATGCCGAGTGCCTTGCTGCTGCCGGTGGTCAGCACGTTCAGGTCGAATCCTGTCGGCCACTTCTTGTTCCACTTGAGCGCGTGCTTCTGCGTGTCGTTGCAGAAGTTCCAGACGGTGTTCACCGCGCGGCTCTGCTTGTTGAGCAGTCCGTTGAGCGACTTCACGCGGTAGCGGTAGACAAGGATCATGTTGGTGATCCTAACCCGTGGAAGAAGCTGCCTGTCAACAGCACTCCTTTCCTTCCCGCCATTCGCCCCGAAGGAAGTCCCCTTGGGGGAAATGGCGGGGTTTCTCGGAGCAAATTCTGATGAACGCACCCGACGACATCGACGAAAGCCGCCGGCACTTCATGGTCTCGGGCGCGCTGTTCGTCGCGTTCAGTCTCGCGCCGGCCGCTCGCGCCGCCGCCGAGGTCGTGATCGCGGACGAAGGCGCGGCCGTCCACGTAGCCAAAGCCACCGAAACGCTGGCCGGCAGCCTGAAGACGAACCCGCTGCTCGATGCGTGGATCAAGATCGCGCCCGATGGCAAGGTCACCGTATTCACGGGCAAGGTCGAGCTGGGCACCGGCGTGCGCACCGCGCTGCTGCAGGTGGCGGCCGAGGAGCTGAACATGAAGCCCTCGCTGATCACGTTCCTGACCGCCGACACCGGCGCATCGCCGGACGAAGGCCTGACCGCCGGCAGCCATACGATGGCGGACAGCGGCTCCGCGCTGCTGAACGCCGCCGCGCAGGTGCGCGCGCTGCTGGTCGACGGCGCGGCGAAGCAGTTCGGCGTCGATCCGCGCTCGCTCACGGTCGCCGACGCGCTCATCAAGGCGCCGGACGGCCGCACGATGCGCTATGGCGACGCGGTCCGCATCGTCGACCTGCACCGCAACGCGACGCCGACGTCGCCGCTCAAGCCGCCGTCGACGTTCGCCGTGATCGGCACGTCGCTGCCGCGCGTCGACATTCCGAACAAGGTCACGGGCGGCGTCAGCTATGTGCAGGACATCGAACTTCCCGGCATGCTGCATGCGCGCGTCGTGATGCCGCCGGTGTACGACGCGAAGCTGCAGTCGTTCGACGAAGCCGCGATCCTGAAGATGCCGGGCGTCGTGCGGATCGTGCGCAACGGCAGCATGCTTGCCGTCGTCGCACAGGGCGAATGGCAGGCGGTCGTCGCGCAGCGCGCGCTGGCCGCCGGCAGCCGCTGGTCGGCGGGCCGCGCGTTGCCGGATCGCGCAACCGTCCATGAAGACCTGAAGCGCATCGCCACGCAGAACATCGAGATCGCCAATACGCATGCGGCCGCCGCGCCCGCGGCGAAGACGCTGAGCGCCACGTTCCGGAAGAACTACCTGCTGCACGGCTCGATCGGGCCGTCCTGTTCGGTCGCGCATCTCGAGAACGGCATGCTGACCGTGTGGACCCACTCGCAAGGCGTTTATCCGCTGCGCGACGCGCTCGCCGAGATGCTGTCGATGCCGAAGGCGGCGATCCGCTGCATTCACACCGAGGGCTCGGGCTGCTACGGGCACAACGGCGCGGACGATGCCGCCGCGCATGCGGCGCTGATCGCGGCCGCGATGCCCGGCAAGCCGATCCGCGTTCAATGGATGCGCGAGCAGGAGCACACGTGGGATCACTTCACGCCGGCCATGGTCACCGAAATCAGCGCGTCGCTCGACGCCGGCGGCCGTATCGTCGACTGGAAGTACGCGCTGTGGAGCAGCTCGCACAACGAACGCATCGTCAATGCCGGCCGGCTGCTGCCCGCGCGAATGCTCGAGCCGCCGTTCGTCCCCGCGCCGTCGACGCCGATGCTGCAGCCCGAGGGCGGCGGCGATCGCAATGCGATCCCGCTGTATGCGCTCCCGAACATGCACATCGTGAATCACTTCTCGCCGACGATGCCGCTGCAGACGTCGGCCATGCGCTCGCTCGGCGCGCATACGAACGTCTGGTCGATCGAAAGCTTCATGGACGAGCTCGCGCACGCGGCCGGCATCGATCCCGTCGAATTCCGGCTGCGCCACATGCAGGACCACCGCGCGCAGCAGGTGATCCGGCTCGTCGCGTCGCACTTCGGATGGCCGCGGCCGCCGCGCGCACGCAACCGCGGCGTCGGGTTCGCGTTCGGCAAGTACAAGAACCTGATGGCCTATGTCGCAATGGCGGTTGAAATCACCGTTGTGCCAGAAACCGGACAGGTTATTCTCGATCGCGCGGAGGTCGCCGTCGATGCCGGTCAGATCGTGTCGCCGGACGGCATCCGCAACCAGATCGAGGGCGGCATCGTGCAGGCTGCCAGCTGGACGCTGTACGAGGCGCTGAACTACGACACGCAGCGCATCCGCAGCTTCGACTGGAGCAGCTATCCGATCCTGCGTTTCCAGGCCGCGCCGCAAAGCGTGAAGGTGCACCTGATCAACCGTCCCGGCGCACCGTTTCTCGGCGCGGCCGAAGCGTCGATGGGGCCGACCGCCGGCGCGCTCGCCAACGCGATCTTCGACGCGACCGGCCAACGCCCGCGCGACATGCCGTTTGCCGGCGAAGGGCTCAGGAAGCGTATCGACGCATAGCGGCATCACACAACCGATCGCGCCGGCACGAACCGGCGCCGACTCTCGACAGGCTGGAGATTTCTGAACGATGGATACCTTGCTTTCGATGCGCGTGTTTACGCGCATCGTCGAAACGGGCAGCTTCACGCGCGCGTCGGATACGACCGGGCTCACCACGCCGCGCGTGTCCGCCCTGCTGAGCACGCTCGAACAGCACCTCGGCTGCCGGCTGCTGAACCGCACGACCCGCCGCATCTCGCTGACCGAGGACGGGCAGGCCTACTACGAACGCTGCGTCGGGGTGCTGCGCGAAATCGACGACATGGAAGCGGCGGTATCGCAGGCGCGCAACGTGCCGCGCGGCCGCCTGAAAGTGAACCTGCCGCCCGCCATGGCCAAGCAGATCATGGTGCCGGCGCTGCCCGCGTTTCTCGCCGCCCATCCGAACATCTCGATCGAACTCGGCGTGACCGATCGCCAGATCGACCTCGTCGGCGAGGGCGTAGACTGCGTGGTGCGCATCGGGGCGCTCGACGACTCGGGCATGATCGCGAAGCGGATCGGCAGCCTGACCACCTGCACGTGCGCGGCCCCCGCGTATCTCGATCGATGCGGCGCGCCCGAAACGGTCGACGATCTCGCGCAGCATGTCGCGGTCACCCACATCTCGGCCGACACCGGCCGGCCTCGGCCGTGGGACTACGTCGTCGACGGCGAAACGCGCATCGTGCAGATGTGCGGCACGGTCGCGGTCAACGATGCCGATACCTACATCGAATGCGGCGTCGCGGGCATCGGCCTGATCAAGACGTCGCTGTACCTGGTCGAGCCGTACCTGAAATCGGGACGGTTGCGCGAGGTGCTGACCGATTTCAACGCGCCGCCCCGGCCGATCTCGATCCTGTATCCGCCCAATCGGCATACGCCCGTCAAGCTCAAGATCTTCGTCGACTGGCTGGCGACCCTGTTCGCGCAGATTCCGACGCTGCAGGGCCAGCGCGGCTGAACGCGACCGCGGCCCGGCGGCCCGGCGCAATGCCCGGCCGGACATGCCGGCTGCGGCCAAAGCCGCCCGCCTCTTCGCAACGGCCCCTTCAGGCGTCGTTCCAGCGCGCGCCCAGCACGCGTCCGCAGAAATTCGGCCGGTGAAAGTCCGGATCGGCCCGCTCGAGCACGTCGGCGCTCCAGGTGCCGAACGTCGATGCCGGCCGGTGCGCGACCCCGCGCGCGACCGCGTCGAGGAACGCGGCGCCGAACCCGTCGCCGCGCGGGTACGCGGCGAGCAGCGCACGGCGCGCGTCGGCGGAATACGCCTCGAAGCCGGTGGCCATCAGGTCCGTCGCGACCGCGGACGACAATGCGCGCGCCAGCGGCGACACGCGGGCGGCCACGCCGGGCGTCGTATGCAGCGCGATTGCGCGCCATACGTCGTCGCACATGGGCTGCGGCGACCCGTGCCGCAGCAGGAACGCGTGCGCGGCATCGGCGCTGTCGAGTTCGTAGCGCGCGGTCGAGCGGCAATACGCGGGACTCAATCCCATGTTCGCGTACATCGCGGCCACGTACAGCGCCTCGGCATCGCACCTTTCGCTCGCATCGCGAGCATCGCGCGCGGCGAGCGATGCGAGCACGAATACCCGGCAAGCGTGATCGGCAATCGCGCGCGGCAGCGACGCGCGCGCGGCTTCCGCGGCCTCGATCGCGACCGTCGTCCTCGGAATGCGGACGCCCGCGACTTCGTCATCTGCCGGCGCGCACGTGTGCGCAGCACTCATCTCGTCTCCTTCTTCTGCCCCGTGCCGGGGCCGGAAAGTGGCTTATTCTTCGCTCGGCACGGGTCGAGCTGGCCGTCGCACGTGCCGGCATCCATCGCCTAAAAGGCCGCGCCGAGGCAACCGAATGCGTCGTACGGCTCGACGCGTTCCGTTGCGGCCGCATGCAGGCGCCGCACGAAACGGCGTCCGTATGCGCGCACGAAACCGGTCTCGCGGCCGGCATCGGCCGCGGCACGCGGCTGCGCCGACGCGGCCGGACGCCGCCCGCCGGTGCCGCCGAACTCGGCCACGGGCGACCACGCGGGACTCACCGGCAGCGGCGGCGGCGCCAGCGGCGCGAATTCGTCGTCCGCGTGCACGACCTTGCCGTCGACGATCGTCAGGACCGACGACAGATGCTTGATGCGCGGCTCGTCGATCGTGAAGTAGTCGTCCGTCAGCACCGCGAAATCCGCATACCGGCCGGGTACCAGCGCACCCTTGCGATCGTCTTCGTTCGAGAACCACGCGCTGCCGACCGTATAGCGGCGCAGCGCCTCCATCCGGCTCAGCCGGTTCTCTTCCGGGTAGAGCACGGTACCGCCGACCGTGCGCCCGGACACCATCCAGTACAACGACACGAACGGGTTGTAGCTCGCGATGCGCGTCGCATCGGAGCCGGCGCCGACCGGCAGGCCGGCCTGCAGCATCGCGCGGATCGGCGGCGTGCGCGTGGCGGCTTGCGCGCCATAGCGCGCGACGAAGTACTCGCCCTGAAACGCCATCCGGTGCTGGACCGTCACGCCGCCGCCGAGCGCCGCGATGCGCGCGATGTTCGCATCCGAAATCGTCTCGCAATGATCGAAGAACCAGCGCAGGCCGTCGAACGGAACGTCGCGGTTCACGGCTTCGAGCACGTTCAGGAAGCGGCCGATCGACTCGTCGTACGTCGCGTGCAGCCTGAACGGCCAGCGGCGCCCGACCAGCAGCCGGACGACCGCGGTCAGTTCCGCCTCGAGCGCGTCGGGCAGCTCCGGACGCGGTTCGAGGAAATTGCCGAAATCGGCCGCGGAATACACCAGCAGTTCGCCGGCGCCGTTCATCCGCAGGAACGCATCGCCGTCGCCGGGCTTCGCCAGCGTCATCCAGCGCGCGTAGTCGTCGGTTTCGTGCCCGGGGTGCTGCGCGAACAGGCTGTATGCGATGCGCACCGTCATCTCCCCGCGCTCGGCGAGCGCCATGATCGCGGCGTAATCGTCCGGATAGGCCTGCAAATCGCCGCCGGCGTCGATCGCGCTGGTCACGCCGAGGCGGTTGAGTTCGCGCATGAAGTGCCGCATCGAATTCATCTGCTCGTCGAAACCGAGCCTGGGGCCCTTCTCGAGCGCCGCGTGCAGGACGGCCATGTCCGGGCGGGCGATCAGCATGCCGGTCGGCCGGCCGGCACGATCGCGCTGGATCTCGCCGCCGGGCGGATCGGACGTGTCGCGGCCATAGCCGATCGCGCGCAGCGCGGCGGCGTTCAGCAGCGCGCTGTCGCCCAGATGCATCACGAAGACCGGCGTATCGGGCGCGATCGCGTTGAGTTCGGCGGCCGTCGGCCCGCGCTTTTCCGCGAACTGGAACTCGGTCCAGCCGCCGACGACGCGCACCCACTGCGGCGCCGGCGTGCGCAGTACCTGGCGACGCAGCATGCAGAGCGCCTCGGCCAGTGTCGGCACGCCGTCCCAGCGCAGTTCCAGGTTGAAATTCAGGCCGCCGCGGATCACGTGCAAGTGCGAGTCGTTCAGCCCCGGGATCACGGTGCGGCCGTTCAGGTCGATGTGAAGCGTGTGCTCGCGTGCATGGCGCATGACCTCGTGTCCGCTGCCGGCTGCGAGAATCCGGCCGTCCTTCACCGCGAGCGCGGTCACGAACGACTGCGTGTCGTCCTGCGTCGCGATCTTGCCGTTGTAGACGATGAGGTCCGCCGATTCCGCGCATTGCGTCGCCCTAAGCACCGTCAGCCTCCCCGCTCGCGCCGCAGGCCGGCATGCGACCGCGCGCGGCATGCCTGCGGTTTGACGTTACACGGACCATCCACCCTCCCTTGAATATTGAACGATCGGCCGGCCACGGTGCGCGGGCGTGTCCCGTGCGGTCCGCACGCGCCGTCATGCCGCCGATTGCATTGCGTCGGCGGTCTCGTGCCGCATGCGCGCATCGCCCGCCGGCTGCGTCGTCTCCGGGCGGATGAAGCTCTTCACCCGCGCCAGGCGGCGCACGTCGAACGCGCGCGATTGCGGGTCGACGTGCCCGGACAGGTTGGCCACCAGCGACGACGCCTGCGCGATATGCCCGCGCTCGATCAGGTGATCGGCGAGATCGAGCGTGCCGCGCAGCGCCCACATTGCCGCGCCCTGCGCGTTCGCGGCCTGGATCGCCATCCGCAGATGCCGGTGCCCGTCCGCCTCGCACGCGATCGCGCGCTCCGCGTCGGCCGTGCGCGCCTGTTCGAGCATCACCAGCCCCCTGACCCGCAGCAGTTCCGGCACGAACAGATGCTCGCCTCGCGCGCGACAGCACGCGAGCGTCGCGTCGAGCTTCGCGCCGGCCTCGGCGGCGCGACCCGTGCGCGTCAGCCCTTCCGCATACGCGACCACCAGCGGCGCGAGCAGGCGCCGGCATCCGCTCGCCTCGATGCGTCGCAGCGCGGGCTCGAGCCGCGCCAGCCCGGCGCCGGGATGGCCGGCCTGCATGTCGAACTGCCCGGCAAGGCATTCCGCGTGGCTGAGCCAGATGTCGAACCCGTTCGCCTCGGCGGCCGATCGCAGCGCCGCGAGATAGTCGGAGATCACGTCGTGATCGCCGTAACGCAACGCGATCGGCACGGCCGCGGCGCCGAGCACGATGCACGACGCCAGCGCCGACCCGCTGCGCCGCGCGGATTCGACCGCCTGCGCACAGAGCCGCATCGCATATTCCGGCTCGCCCTGCATCCAGACGAGCCGCGCCAGCATCGTCCGGCCGAGCGTCGCAACGTCGACGCCGAGCGCCGCTACCGCGCAAGACGCCTCGCCCGCCTCGGCCAGCTCGGCCGTTGCCGCCTCCAGCCGCTCGCGCGCCTGCGCATGCTCGCCGAAGTAATGCAGCGAAGTCGCGACCATCGCGTTCGCCAGCACCCGTTGCGATCGGTCGCCGCGCCGCTCGGCGGCCCGCTCGAAGCGCATCGCATAGCGCAGCGATTCGGGAATGTCGGCGCGCGCCAGCATCGTGTTCCACAGCCCGACCAGCGCACATGCGTCGAATGCGTCGTCGCCGACCCGCCCGGCGAGACCGAGCGTGCGCTCCCACATCGCGGCGACCGTCTGCGTATCGCCGTCCGTATGCAGCAGCGCCGACGCGTAGGCGGCGCGCAACCGCATCTCGCGCGCCGCATCGACGGCTCCGAGCGCGCCGGCGTCGATTGCATCGAGCGCGCGCCGCGCCGGTATCGACGCGTCGCGCATCCGCGCCGGCTCCCGCAACGCGAGCGCCAATGCGTCGGCTTCCGGGACGGGCGGCTCGAGCGCCGCGGGCGTATCGGCCACGCGCGTGGCTTGCGCGTGAGCCGACGCGCGGGCTTCCGCTTGCGCGTGTTCATGGCGCGCATGACGCTCGGCGATGCGCTCGAACTCGCCCTCGTTGTGCAATTTCTCGAGTGCGTACGCGCGCGTGGATTCGGTCAGGCGATAGCGCGCCTGCGCGCCGTTGAACTCGACGGTCACGAGCGACTTCGCGACCAGTTCGCCGAGCACCGCGGTCATGTCGGCGGGCGACATGTCGGGATCCATCGCGACTTCGCGGGCGGCATCGAACGTGAACGGGCCGACGAAGCACGCCATCCGGCGAAACAGCGCACGCGCGGCCGGATCCAGCAGCACGTAGCTCCAGTCGAACGTCGCGCGCAGCGTCTGATGGCGCGGCAATGCGGAGCGCAGCCCGCCCGTCAGCAGGTTCAGCCGGTCGTCGAGACGCGATGCGACGATCTCGAGCCCGAGCGTCGCCACGCGCGCGGCAGCCAGTTCGATGGCGAGCGGAAGCCCGTCGAGCCGCCGGCAGATATCGCCGACCAGCCTGATGCCGGCTGCGTCGACCACGCAATCGGGCGTGGCCGCGCGAATGCGCGCCAGAAACAACTCGACGGCCGCATGACGCACGATCTCGTCGGCCGTTGCCGCGCCGTCGGGCACCGCCAGCGGACTCACGCGAAACACGGCTTCGATCGAGATATGCAGGGGTTCGCGACTCGTCACGAGCACCCGCAACGGCGCGGCACGCGCCGTCAGCGACTCGACGAGGTCGGCAACCAGGTCGACGACGTGCTCCGCGTTGTCGAGCACGAGCAGGCAGCGCGAGACGGCCAATGCATCGCCGATCCGGCCGACGGCCGGCACGCGGTCCGTTTCGAGCCCCAGTTCCGCGGCAATCGCGAGCAGCACGTCGTCGTGCGTCGCGGCGCGCGCCAGTTCCACGAACAGCACGCGCTCGCCGGCCCGGCTGCGCAGCACGTGCGCCACCCGGTCGGCCAGGCTCGTCTTGCCGATGCCGCCCGCGCCGACGAGCGTGACGACCGGCACGCGGTCGATCATGTCGACGATCTGCTCGATTTCGGCCCGGCGCCCGACGAACGGAGTCGGGTGCGCCGCTTCGGCGTCCGGTGCCGCGTCAGCCGGGCGCGGCGCCACCGCGTGCGCGACGGGCGGATTCGCGATCAGCAGGTACCCGCGGCCCGGGACGGTCTTGATCAGGTCGCGGCTCGCGCCGAGCGCCTTGCGCAACGTCGCGACATGCACCTGCAGCCGGTTTTCCTCGACGATCAGGCCGGGCCAGACGGCATCCATGATGTCGTCCTTCGACACGACGGAACCGTTGGCGCGATGCAGTACTTCAAGTATGTCGAGCGCGCGCGCGCCAATACGCAGCGACGCGCCGTGACGGCGAATGTCCCGCTGCTCGAAATCCACCGATAAAGCGCCGATCTGGATCATGGCCGCCTCCAGGTTCCCCACGATGACCGCCATGTGAACGCAGCAGATCACCGGGGCGGGAGTCCGCACCCGGCCTGCCCTTCAGGGCGGGTTCAAAGTCTCGAAAAAAAGTAGGCCAAGTGTAAACCCGATATTTTCAGAAATCTTGAAGGAAAATGCGCTGATGCCCCGCGCCGGCGGCGGCGGCCGATCAGGCGCGGCGAAAATGCGGATCGGGCGATATCATTGCGATATCGCGCGTTTGCGTGCCGATCGTGCCCCGGCACCGCGCGCAGCAGTCCGCTGCAAGCATTTCGTCAAGCAGTGGACATTTGTTCAAGTTATCTTCGGCCTATCCGGCCCGCAGTATGTACCGGACGCAAGGACGCTCGCCCGCCGTCCCACTCCGAAGGATTTTCCGACATGCCCAATCCCCTCGTCATGCCACCGGCGGCACCGCCGAAAGACACGCTCGGATGCGTGTCAAACCTGCTGTCCAAGGATATTGAAAGGTCCGCAGGCGGCCTGACGCTTCACCGCAAATGCATGCGCGGCGAACAGTTCGAGCGCATCGAGATGGCGGCCAGCGATCGCGGCTTCCTGGTCGGCGTGTCGCTGAATGACGGTCACCGGCGAACGATCTATCGCGGCTCCGACAAATCCGAGCGGCGGTTTCAGCACAACTCGATCTACGTTCGCGACTTTTCGCGGAATTTCCGCGCCGACCTGTACGGCAAGTTCGACTTCGTCCTCGTCGAGCTGTCGCATCGCTACCTGGACGACCTCGGCCGCGAGCACGACGGCCTCGAAATCGGCGGCCTGAGTTGCGCGCCCGACGTGCAGGACGCGGTGCTGGGCCACCTCGCGCACGCGGTCGCCGACAGCCTCGATGGGTCCGGCGCGCTGAACGCGTTGTTCGTCGAGCAGATGGGGCTCGCGATGGGCACGCACCTGGCCCGCCGTTACGGCAATGCGCGCGCGCGCGACCTGCAGCGCAAGGGCGTGCTGTCGCCGGCCAAGGTCGCGCTCGCGAAAGAGCTTCTGATGGAGAAAGCGGATCTCGGCGTGTCGATCGAGGAAGTCGCGAACGAATGCGAGCTGTCGCGCGGGTATTTCATTCGCGCGTTCTCGCGAACGACCGGGCGCACACCGCATCAATGGCTGCTCGAACAGCGCGTGGCCCATGCCCGCCAGCTGATCGAGACGACCGACATGACGCTCGCGGAAATCGCGGTGGTCTGCGGCTTCGCGGATCAGAGCCACCTGAACCGCGTCTTCGCGCGCATCGTCGGCCATCCGCCCGGCGCATGGCGGCGCGGCGTGTCGCGCTGAGCCGCCCGTGCCGAAGGCACGCTCACACGCTGTTTCTCTCGCTATTTCTCACGCTATTGCAGCGGCGTCGCGTCGTAGTTGATGCGGCACCCGGTCGTACCGTTCGCCGTCCTTGCGCAAGTGCCCGAGCCCGGGAAACGCGATGTGCGCGGCGCCGACCCTATACCGCCTGTTCGCGACGCGCTCGAGCACGTTGCTTAGTCGACGTCATGCCGTGACACCGAGCTTACCCGTCGGGATCCGGAATAATCCTGAGCGACCCATGAATCGTTCCGAAGGCGGCCACCCGGCGCGCTCCATGCCGTCGGCCGGCAGATGGAATGCGAGCGGCATGCGGCGCATCGTTGCGATACGCACGAAGACGACGACACGAACGCTCCGCGCCGCGCGTTCACGGACGCCGCCGAAGCGCCGGCTCGCGCGCCGCACTGAATCGCACGGCGCGCCGCGTTACCAGCCGAACTTGGCTTCCATGCCCACGTAGTCGGCATTGCGCGCGCCGAGCGCGCGAATCGAGTCGGCAAGCTGGAAGTGCACGGCCTCGACGGCCAGCGCCACGTTCGCGTTCACGAGCCAGTCCACGCGCGCCTGCGCATACATGCCCGTCCATCCACCGCCCTTTCCGGCCGTGCCGGGCACGGCCGACATCCCCTGTCCGTAGATCGCGTCGGCCGTCGTCGCGCGCCACTGGAAACCGACCGCGGTCAGCACCGTCACGTTGCTGGCCGGCTTGAACGTCAGCGACGGCTTCACGTGAATCAGGTTGCTGTAGCCCGTGTAGCCGGCAAGCGTGAAGTAGTAGCCGTTCGGGAACAGCGGGTTGAAGGTGCCCATGCGCCCGTCGCCGGGATGCCTGTCGCCCGACGCGCCGTCGACCTGAATGCCGATGCGCGGCGTGCCCGGCGTCTGCGTGAACGTGTAGCCGCCCAGCGTGCCGAACGCCCATGCGCCGATCGTGTCCGGTCCGATGTGCCCCGTCTGCAGCATCGCCTCGGCGTCCCAGTCCAGTTGCCCCGACTTGCCCGCGTAGCGCACGTCGAACACGTCGCGCCGTTCGGTGCCGGCCCCGGCGAGATAGCGTGCGTTATCGCGCGTATAGCGCGACCAGTAGGCCGACAGGTCGCCGGGCCCCACGCCGGATCGCTCGAAGCGAACGCCGTCGAATCTCAGGTGACGGTTCGACACGTCATCGAACACGGCGTCGTTGCGATATTGCACCGGGCGCGTCACATAGCCGATCAGCCGCCATTTGCCGATTTCGTAATCGGCCCACAGTGCGTCGAATGCCTGGCGCACGTTGGGCCCGTCGCGCACCGACACGAACCGCTGCAAGTCGAACGCCATCTCCTGACGGCCGATGCGGGTCTTGAACGTGCCGCCGCCCAGCTGGTCGACGTACGCGACGAACGCCTGTTCGATATCGAGCTGGTTGCGATCGACCGTCCCGACCGTATCCTTGCCGAACGGCCGCGCATCCTCGAACTGCACGAACGCCTGGAAATGCCCGGCAACGCGCAGGTCCGCGTGCACGTTCGCGCGCTGGATCACGTAATTGTCGTCGTGCGCGGCGCCGAGCCCGAACAGCGGCGCGTTGTTCAGCTCGAAGCGCTCGCGCAGGTTCGCGCCGAGCGACAGGTACGTCGACGGGTCGCCGCCCAGCGGGATGTACTTCAGCGCATCGAGCGGCTTGCGCGGCACGCACGGATTCGCGAGTACCGACCAGTCTTCCTGCCAGCGGTTGAACAGCACGGTGGGCCGCTTCGCGGTGCACGACGTGCCGTCGGCCGAGGGCGACGCCGACGACGCATCGGCGCCGGCTGCCGTACCGGCATACGTCGCGGCGCCCGCCGCCAGTACGGCGGCCGGCAGCATGCCGCGCCACGCGCCTTTCCTCGACCGGGGTCCCATCACTTCGACCGCGCGTGGATCTCGGCGACATAGCCGCCGGGGAACTGTACGAGCGCCGCGTCGCGACCGTCCGACGTGAACGTCGGCACGAGCACGGTCACGCCGACCGCCTGCGCCTGCTTCAGCGTCGCGGCGAGATCGGACACTTCGTAGCCCGTCATCTCGCGGCCGAACGGGTAGGGCAGATGGCCATCCGTCGCGAGCACGGTCATCTTGCCGAAGCCCGATTCGATGCGGATACGGCGGTACGTGTCGTTCGGCCGGCCGATCTCGACGCCCGGCGCGTGGCGCACGTCCGACACGACCTTGCCGCGCGAGAACGCGACGAAATCGTGCACCAGCTTGTTCGCGCTTTCCGGCGACACGTACACGCGGTTTTCCGGCACCGTCTGCAGCGCATCGTAGTGCGGCGCTTCGGTATGCCAGTACAGTTGCATGTTCACGCCGCCCGGCCAGCGAACGATCGCGTCGCGGCCGATCGGGTCCGGGAACGTGTCGACGATCACGTCCGCGCCGTGCGCGCGCGCCGACTTCACCGCGACGTCCATGTCGGTGACGAGATAGCCGGTGCGCTCGTCGCAGAACGGATATGGGATCGGCGTCTTGAAGCCGAACACCGAAACCGTGCCGACCGGCGTCAGCACGAGCTGCGACATCGTCTGGCTCGGCGTCGGCGTGACCTGGAACACGCCCTGCTTCGACTTCTTGCCGCCGAACGTCGCGACGAAGCTGTCGGTAAAGCGGTCGAAATCTTCCGGCGCGACGCAGACGTGCGTCGTATCGTATTGCGGGCCGACCGCGACGGCCGGTACACGCCCGGACGTGGACTCGACCAGATGCGTCGTATCGGCATGGGCCGGCACGCTCGCCAGCAATGCGCCGAACACGGCGGTCGTCAGCAATACCTGTCGCAACTTCGGGGCAATCATCGAGTTCTCCTTGAGCTTGCCGACGGGCGCGCGGCCCGTGCGGCGATTCGAAAGCAAGACTAGTGAAGATGCGCCTTAAAGTCATGGCGGCATCCTGAATTTTTCTGAATATGCGGCCCGGGGCATGAGGCGCCGGTGCGAGCGCCGTCCTGCACAGGACCGTCCCGCAACGGATTTCGCGGCGCGACAGGTGCCGCGTCGCGCGCCCTATCCGGGGCGCCGATCGCGCTATTTTTCAATCGATAGCATGGGCATGCGCACAATCGGGAGCTGTCAAATGACAGCAAGAAAACGCAGCACGCCGGCCCGCGAGCGCGGGACGAACGTCGGCGGCAATGCGGTCGCGTCGGGTCGCCGGCTCACGCCGGAAGCGCGTGAGCGGCAGATCGTCGAGAAGGCGATCGATCACGTCGCGACGCACGGCTTTTCCGGCAGCTCGCGCGGCAGATCGGTATTACCCAGCCACTGCTGTACCGATACTTTCCGAGCAAGGACGCGCTGATCGATCGCGTGTACGACGAAATCTACACGTGGAATGCCGACTGGGAAGAACTGATCGCCGATCGCGCGCGCTCGCTGCACGATCGGCTCGTCGCGTTCTACCGCGCGTACGCGAGAACCGTACTGCGACGCGAAGGGGGCCGCACGTTCATCTTCGCCGGGCTCAGCCGCGAGGGCTGCAACACGCGCTACCTGTCGCGGCTGCGCGACCGCGTATTCCTGCCGGTGCTGCGCGAGCTGCGGCATGAATACGACCTCGCCGAGCCGACGACCGAAGCGCGACGCAATGCGGAAATCGAGCTGGCCCGGAGCCTGCACGCGAGCATCGTCTATTTCGGTATCCGCAAGTGGATCTACGGGCTGCCGGTGCCGGACGATCTCGACACCGAAATCGCACGACTGGTCGACGCGTTCCTGAACTGGTCGACGCGTTCCTGAACGGCGTGCCCGCCACGCTGGCGCAGCTCGCCGCCGGCACGAACGGCCGCCGCCGGCGCGGCTGACGCTGCGGGCGTGCCGCGCCCATCGGGGGCGCGCGGTGCGATTCGTGCCGGAACGTGCCGGTGCCGTCACGCCGGAATCGGCAAGCCGAGCCGCCAGCTCAGATTTCTGCGTGCCGGCGCCTCGCAGCGCGTGTAGAAGAAATCCGTCAGATAAATGCGCGGGCGTTCGAGCAGTCCGCGCAGAATCTTCCGTTCGTGACGATCGTAAGCTTGGTCGTCGAGATCGGGGCGCTCCGCGCGCAGGCGCCGGCCATCCTCGCGGAATCGGCTGCGGGACGCGCCAAGCACGGCCAGGTCGATGTCGCACACGAAACGGGTATCCGGGTCCGCGGCGATGCCCTGGTGGGTCGTCGCGAGAATCATCGCGCAGATCGGGTCGCACGCGCGGATTCGCCCGTCTGCCTGGTATCGGAACCAGTCCGCGCTGCGCTGTTCGTTGTCCTGCGCGCCAGGAACGAAAATCACGTCGTGGAACCAGAGCGCGAGTTCGACGGCGTCCGGTTCGGGAATCGAGCCGCGCGCCAGGTCGAGATGACGCAGGCATCGCCGGACATGCACGAGCGTATGGTAGTGGCGCGCCGGCTCCGTATAGCATCGCGCGAGCATGCGATAGACATCCTCGGCATGCGTCCCGCCGCAGTACGACCACAACGCGACGAACCGCGCCTGCGTCCGGTTCACGTTCGCTCCTTGGCCCGGGGCGCCCGCGCACGCTCGCCCCATGCCGACATTACCGCGATGCACTCAGAGAAATTCCCTGCGAATGTCGATGCTCGACCGCTGCCCGATGTGGCCGTAGTGATGCGCGAGCCACGCATCCGCTTCGCGTCGCCCGTGGTCGCACAGTTCGCTCAGGAATCCCCAGTCGGCGTTGTACTTGCTCGATACGCTCAACGCGCTCAGCGCGTCGTCCGCGCGAATGGAATGGATCAGCATTTCCTTCATCTCGCCGCGCTTGATCGTGCCTTGCTGGATCAGGTCGGTGACGAACGCGATGGCGCGCATCTCGCGCATCAGCGACGAGTTGAAACTGATCTCGCTGATACGGTTGAGAATCTCCGCCGCCGTGATGGGTATACCGCGGCGCACGAGCGGATTGATGTGCACGATCACGACGTCGCGCGTCGCGCAGTTGTAGATCAGCGGATAGATGGCCGGATTGCCCATGTAGCCGCCATCCCAGAAATACTCGCCATCGATCGAGACCGCCTGGAACAGCGTCGGCACGCATGCCGATGCCAGTACCGCGTCGGCACTGACATCCTCGCCCGTGAAGATACGTATCTTCCCCGTCTCGACGTTGGTCGCGCACAGGTACAACCGGATCGGACAGTGCTTGCGCAGCGCGTCGAAGTCGACCCGGCGCTCGAGCACTTCGCGCAGCGGATTCAGGTTGTTCGGATTGAACTGATACGGCGAAAAGACGCGCAGCATCATGTCGGCGAATGCGTAAAGCGGCGAATGATCGAGCCCGAAGCTGTGCGTGCCCTTCAGCCAGGGCATCCAGCGCAGCGGGTTGTAGTGCTCGGCCGATTGCGCGACGGCCTGCCAGAAGTCGTGCAGCGCCTCGCGCGCACCGTCCTCGCCGCCCTTCAGTAGCCCGTAGGCGAGTACGGTGGCGTTCATCGCACCCGCGCTGGTGGCACTGACGCCATCGATTTCGAGCCTGCCGTCCTCGAGCAGCCGGTCGAGCACGCCCCAGGTGAATGCGCCGTGCATCCCGCCCCCCTGCAAGGCCAGCGCGATCGGTTTGCGCGGGACATCGTTGCGGCGTCTCGTGTGCGTGGTTGTCATGCCCGTCTCCTCAAGCAGCGGCAGGTCGTGGACGGCACGCGGTCACACGATGGGTCGTCGTGCGCCGCAGGTCCACTCATTCTGTTCGCGCGTCCCCCAATGCATCCAGCAGCGTTTTCGCCTCTCGCAGGTCGCTCGTGTCGAAGCCTTCCGTGAAGCAGGCGTACACCTCGGAGAGTGCTTGCCGCGCCTCCACGGTCTTCCCCTGCCGTTGCAGCAGCCGGGCGAGGTCCGACGCCGCCCGCAGTTCCAGCGCCCGGGCACCCTGCCGGCGCGCTCGCTCGATCGCTCTGTGAAAGCAGTCGACAGCCTCGTCGTCGCATTCCTGTGCCGTGCCTTCCTTGCCCGCGCCGCCAGCCAGATAGCGTCCCGCGAGCCGGTACAGCTCGGCCTCGTAGCAATGCTCGCCGGTTTTCTCGACGATCGCCATGGCCTCTTCCAGCAAGCCCCGTGCCGCGCTCTCGTCACCCGCGCGCCAGTAGCTGTCGGCGAGCAGCGCGAGCGAAAAAGGACGCTGGTCTTCGCCGCCGGCTGCCCGCTGCGCGTCGAGGCCCTGCCGCATCTGCGCGATGCCGTCCTGGATGTTGCCTTGCGCGCTCGTCGCCCAGCCTCGCAGAATCGTCCCCCACGCGAGCCAGTACGGCAAGCCGTGCTCGGTCGATACGGCAATGACCGCTTCCGCGCGCTCGGCGGCCAGCACCGGCTCCCGCCGCAGTTGATGCAAGTGCGCCGTATAGGTCAGACTGAACGCCAGAGAGGGTCCATACGCAAGGTTCTGGGCGAGCGCAAGCGCTTCGGCGCTGCGTTTGAGCGCCTGGTCGGGATACCCCTGGATCCACAGGATCAGCACGAGGAAACTGAGTGCCCGGATGCCAGGATCCACTCCGTGCGTGAAGACGTGTGCCTGATGCCGCTCCGGATCGTAGAGCGCCAGGGCCTGTTCCATGTTTGTGCGCGCCGCGCCGAAATCGCCCTGCAGAAACAAGCACGCCCCCAGTGCGCTCTGTGCTTCGATGAGGAGGCCTGAATCGTTCGCATCCTGGGCCGTACGGAGCATCTGCATGCCCAGCTCCATGCCGAGCGCATGGTCGCCGCGCACCCCGTGATGTATCCGCAATCCCAACTGCGTCGCGAAGCGTTGCGATGCCTCTCCGGTGCGCTCGCACAACTCGAGCGCGCGCCTGTAGGTCGCGCCCACCTCAGTCGCGCCATACCCGCGCACATCCATCAACACCGGCCCGAGGGAAAGCAGCAGCGTCAGCTCCCAATGCGCACGCGCGGGTGTGTCGGGCAAGCCCTTCAGTAACGCCAGCGCCGCGCCGAGGTGATTCATGGCATCGTGATGGGCGGCATGGCGCAACGCCTGCTGGGCCGCACGATGCAGGTATTCGACCGCCTTGGGAATGTTGCCGCTCTGACTGTAGTGGTGCGCAAGCTCGCTGCAGTAATCGGCGATGCGCGTCGGGAACAGCACCTCGATCGCCTGCGCGGTGCGCTCGTGCAGCGTGGTGCGCCGCTCCGTGAGCAACGAGCGCCCGGCCACCTCCTGGGTCAGCGCGTGCTTGAACGAATAATTGACTTCGGGAAACGCGGGACGCTCGTAGATGAATTCCGCCGCTTCCAGATGCGCGAGCAGACGCCGCAGTTCGTCGTCCCGTGCCGTCTCGTTGCCGCAGATTCGCCGGATCAGGCTGAACGGAAACTCGTGGCCGATCACCGCGAGCGCCTGCAGCAGTTCCTTTTCTTCGATCGGAAGCCGGTCGATACGAGCGGCGAGCACGCCCTGCACGGTGGTCGGAATGTGCAGCGTCGCCGGCGTCTCGACGATGCGATAGCGCCCCGCATCGCCAAGCAGCGACTGCTCCTCGACGAGCGTCTGGACCACTTCCTCCATGAAGAACGGGTTGCCCTCCGTCTTCTCCAGAATGAGCTGCTTCAGCGGCACGAGCGAGCGATCCTCGCCGAGCAGCGCCGCGAGCAGCCCCTGCGCATCGGAGGGGCCCAGCGGTTCGAGCCGCAGCGTGCTCCAATGCGCGGCGCGCGCCCACGCGGGCCGATACTCGGGGCGGTAGTTCACCAGCAGCAGGATGCGCGCGTCCGGCACGTGGTCGATCAGGTAGGTGAGAAAGGCTTCCGTTTCACGGTCCAGCCATTGCAGGTCCTCGAACAGCAAATGGACGGGCTGATTCTGGCTCTCTCGCACGAGAAGCTGCCTGATCGCGTCGAAGGTGCGCTCGCGCCGGATCTGCGGATCCATCTCGACGAGTACCGGCCCGCCTTCGCCGATGCCAAGCAGATACAGGATGTACGGCACGAGGTCCTCGAAACTGCGCTCGAGCGCGAGCGCCTTGCCGATGACCTTTTCCCGGCAGCGCCGCTCGTCGTCCTGTGTCGTGATCTGGAAATAATTCTTCAGGAGTTCGATGAGCGGCAAGTTGGGAAACGCCTTGCCGTGCGATACCGAAAACGTCTCCAGCACCAGCACGCCACGCCGCGAACGCTCCTTGAACTCGTGGAACAGGCGAGACTTGCCGACGCCGGCCTCCCCCACCACGCCGACCACGCGCCCCTGCCCGGCCCTCATGGTCTCCAGGGCCCGGTTCAGGTGTTCCATTTCCGTTTCGCGGCCGACAAAGCGCGCGAGACCGCGGTGCGCCGACAGTTGCAAGCGCGTGCGCAACGCACCCAGGCCGAGCACCTCGTACACGCAGAGCGGCGCGGGAATGCCCTTGAGCTGCGTCGCCCCGAGCGCCTTGAACTCGAAATAGCCTTCCGCCAGCTTGTGGGTGGACTCGCTGACGAGAATCGACGTGGGCGTGGCGATGCCCTCGATCCGCGACGCGATGTGGATCGTATGCCCGAGCGGATCGTACTCGGTGTGCAAGTCGTCGGTACGGATCGAACGGACGACGACCTCGCCCGTGTGGACGCCGACGCGAATCTGCAGAGGAATGCCTTCCTGCAGACGAATGCGATCGCCGTGCTGCCGCATCGCCTGCTGCATGCGCAACGCGGCGAAAAGCGCTCGCTGTGCATGGTCTTCGTGGGCGATCGGCGCGCCGAACAGCGCGAGGATGCCGTCGCCGAGCGATTTTGCCACGTACCCTTCGTAGTAATGAACCGCTTCCATCATCAGCTCGACCACGGGCACGATCAAGCGATGCGCGACTTCGGGATCGAGATCGTGGATCAACGCGGTCGACCCGGCCATGTCGGCAAACAGCGCGGTAACGGTCTTGCGTTCGCCGGCGGGCTCGCCGCGTGCTTCCATGGCCGCGTGTTCGGCACGGATCCGCTCGGCGAGATGATCGGGCGTGTAATGAACGGGGGGCGGTGGCGGCTCCCGCCCCGATGATCGGGCAGGCGGCGGCGCAGCCGCGGGCGTAGCCAGCGACGTCCCGCAATGGCTGCAGAAGCGGGCCGCAGGCTCCGTGTCATGCCCGCAATGCGGACACGTGCGGGCCAGCACGGCCTGGCATTCCTGGCAGAACCTCGCACCGGGAGGATTCTCGGATCCGCATATCGTGCAGCGCATAAAACCCTCTTCCTGCCAAGGGTCGACATCAAAACATTATGCGCCACTCTCTGCCGGGATTCAGGCCGACTCGCGTCATGACGGATGCCGACCGGCGTGGCGTGCGCCGCTTCGGATTCGTGTCGGTGCCGATCGGGTCGCCGACGAGATGACGGTCTCCTTGACTCGAGTCAATCGTAGCGGCGATATGTTCCGTGCTTTGAACAGCGGTCGAATGTGGACATGGTCCCGCATCGTTGTGCGGTTCTGCTGCACGGTGCTCTCCCGCCCCTTTCGAGACGAAGCGCATGCGGCGCGGACCACCAAAGTACGGAACATGGATCCCGATGCAGCCGCGTGCGCACGTGCAAGCTCGTGCGCGGCGGCTGCGCCGTCGACCATCATTCGACGCGACGCCAGGCCATCGCATCGCGACGCGCTGCGCCGCGATGTCGCCCCATCTGCGTGTCAGGCCTCGCCCTTCAGCTCGATCAGCAGATCCTTCGCCGCCACCCGCTCGCCCGGCTTCACATGCACGGCCGCGATTTCGCAGTCGCGCTCCGCCGCGATGTGCGTTTCCATCTTCATCGCCTCGAGCGCGATCAGCGTCGTGCCGGCCGTCACACGCTGCCCCGGCTGCACGGCCACCGTCACCACCGAACCCGGCATCGGCGCCGCGATGTGCAGCGGATTGCCCGGATCGGCGCGCTGCAGGCCATGCCGCTCCTTGCCCGCCTGCACGACCGTCTTCTGCTCGACCAGCGCGGAACGCGACTGGCCGTTCAGCTCGAACAGCACCTTCACGATGCCGTCCTGCGCATCGGCGTGCTGCCCCTGCAGCGATACGAGCAGCGTCTTGCCCGGCTCGATGTCGATCGCCACTTCCTCCTGCGGCTGCAGCCCGTACAGGAACGCCGACGTTGGCACGACTGACGTATCGCTGTACGCGCGAACGTGCGCGTAGTAGTCGACCGTCTGCTTCGGATACATCAGGTACGAAGCGAGCTGCCGGTCGTCGAGCGGCTGCTCGCACGCGGCCTCGGCCTGCTTGCGCGCCGCGTCGAGATCGACCGGCGGAATCTGGTCGCCGGGACGATACGGCGCCGGCGGCTCGCTCTTGAGCACCTTGCGCGACAGGTCGGCCGGGAAGCCGTCGGGCGGGAAACCCAGTTCGCCCTTGAACAGCGACACGACCGACTCGGGGAACGCGAGGTCCTTGTCCGGGTTGCGCACGTCGTCCACGCTCAGGTCGTTCGCGACCATCATCAGCGCCATGTCGCCGACCACCTTCGACGTCGGCGTGACCTTCACGATGTCGCCGAACAAGCGGTTGACGTCCGCATACGCGCGCGACACCTCGGTCCAGCGATGATCGATGCCGAGCGAGCGCGCCTGCTCGCGCAGGTTCGTGTACTGGCCACCCGGCATCTCGTGGCGATAGACGTCGGCCGTGCCCGCGCGGATCTCCGATTCGAACGGCGCGTAATAGCGGCGCACGCCTTCCCAGTACATCGACGCTTCGTGCAGGCGGTCCTGATCCAGCCCCGGATCGCGTTCGCTGCCGGCCAACGCGGCCGCGATGCTCGACAGGTTCGGCTGCGACGTGAGCCCGCTCATCGCGTCGAGCGCGCCGTCCACCGCGTCGCAGCCCGCACCGACCGCCGCGAGCACCGACGCCGCGGCGATCCCGCTCGTGTCGTGCGTATGGAAATGCACCGGCAGCCCGGTTTCTTCCTTGAGCGCCTTCACGAGCGTCGCGACCGCCTGCGGACGGCAGATGCCGGCCATGTCCTTGATGCCGAGCACGTGCACGCCGGCCTGCTGCAGTTCGCGCGCGATGCCGACGTAGTACTTGAGGTCGTACTTCGCGCGCGACGTGTCGAACAGGTCGCCGGTGTAGCAGATCGCGCCTTCACACAGCATCCCGCTCTCGCCCACCGCATCGATCGCCACGCGCATGTTGCGCACCCAGTTCAGCGAGTCGAACACGCGGAACACGTCGACGCCCGTGCTCGCGGCCTGCTGCACGAAGAAGCGCACGACGTTGTCCGCGTAGTTCGTGTAGCCGACCGCGTTCGAGCCGCGCAGCAGCATCTGGAACAGGATGTTCGGCACGCGTTCGCGCAGCAGCGCGAGCCGTTCCCACGGGTCTTCCTTCAGGAAGCGCAGCGCGACGTCGAAGGTCGCGCCGCCCCAGCATTCGAGCGAGAACAGCTGCGACAGCTCGCGCGCGTAGAACGGCGCGATCGGCAGCATGTCGGCCGTGCGCATGCGCGTCGCGAACAGCGACTGGTGCGCGTCGCGCATCGTCGTGTCGGTCAGCAGCACCTGCTTCTGGTCGAGCATCCAGCTCGCGAATTTCTCCGGGCCGAGCTCGCGCAGGCGATCGCGTGTGCCGGCCGGGATCGCCACGGCCGTATCGATCTTCGGCAGCACGGGTTTCGACAACGGCAGTGCCGGCAGCGTGCGGCCGCTCATCTCGGCGTTGCCGTTCACGTTCAGCTCGCCGAGATAGCGCAGCAGCTTCGTCGCGCGATCGCCGCGCTTCGCGAATGCGAGCAACTCCGGCGTCTTGTCGATGAAGCGCGTCGTCACGTCGCCCGCGATGAAGGCCGGGTGGTTGATCACGTTCTCGAGGAACTGCAGGTTCGACGTGACGCCGCGAATGCGGAACTCGCGCAGCGCGCGATCCATCCGATGAATCGATTCGGCCGCCGTCGGCGCCCAGGTCGTCACCTTCACGAGCAGCGAGTCGTAGTACGGCGTGATCACCGCGCCGCCATAGGCGGTGCCGGCGTCGAGACGCACGCCGAAGCCCGCCGCGCTGCGATACGCGGTGAGCCGCCCGTAGTCGGGCAGGAAGTCGTTCTCCGGATCCTCGGTCGTGATCCGGCATTGCAGCGCGTTGCCGTTCAGCGGAATCGCCTGCTGTTCCGGCACGCCGGCCGCGCGCGCGACGAGCGCGCCGTCGCCGTCCGTCGCGTCCTCGGCCAACCCGATCCGGCCGCCTTCGGTGATGCGGATCTGCGCCTTCACGATGTCGATCCCGGTGATCATCTCGGTCACCGTGTGCTCGACCTGGATGCGCGGATTCACTTCGATGAAGTAGAACTGGCCGGTGTCGGCGTCCATCAGGAATTCGACGGTGCCCGCATGCGTATAGCCGACCGCGCGCATCAGGCGCAGCGCCGATTCGCACAGCGCGTGACGGCCGTCGTGATCGAGATACGGCGCCGGTGCGCGTTCGACCACCTTCTGGTTGCGCCGCTGCACCGTGCAGTCGCGCTCGTACAGATGCACGACCGTGCCGTGCAGGTCGCCGAGCACCTGCACCTCGACGTGGCGCGCATTGCGCACGAGTTTTTCGACGTACACCTCGTCGTTGCCGAACGCGGCCAGCGCCTCGCGCCGCGCGACGGGCAGCAGGGTCTCGAGATCGCGCTCGTTCTCGAGCACGCGCATCCCGCGCCCGCCGCCGCCCCAGCTCGCCTTCAGCATCAGCGGATAACCGACTTCCGCGGCCAGCGCCTTGCATGCAGCGAGATCGTCCGGCAGCGGCGCGGTCGCGGGCATCACCGGCACGCCGGCGGCGATCGCCGCGTTGCGCGCGGCCACCTTGTTGCCGAGCGTGCGCATCACGTCCGGCGACGGGCCGATCCAGCGAATGCCGGCGTCGATCACGGCCTGCGCGAAATCGGGATTCTCGGACAGGAAGCCGTAGCCCGGATGGATCGCATCGACTTTCGCCAGCCGCGCGACGCGCAGGATGTCGTCGATGTCCAGATACGCGGCGAGCGGCTTCTTGCCCTCGCCGATCAGGTAGCTCTCGTCCGCCTTGAAGCGATGCAGCGCGAGCCGGTCTTCCTTCGAATAGATCGCCACCGTACGCATGTTCAGCTCGGCGGCGGCACGCATCACGCGAATCGAGATTTCCGAGCGGTTCGCGATCAGGATGGACTGGATGGGGATAGGAGTCACGGCTGCCATGGATCGTTGGGGTTGAAGAAAGCTGTCGGCGCGACCTGTCCGCCGCCGGATCGGGTGGCCGGCACGCGGATCGCGTCGTCGCGCACAGCTGCATCGGGCCGGCTGCCGGCCATCAGCATTCTTGCCACACTTTGCGCAAACGGCAATCGACATCGCGACAGCAAATGGTATCCAGCCGACCGGGCGCGAGACTCCGCCTGCGGGCCGTCGGCCGACGCATGTCGGATGAAAGGCCGGCGGCCGATCAGTCGCGAATATCGAAAGGCGGCGCGTGATCCATCCAGTCGTAATGGGGGGCGCCTTTCACCCATGCCCGGTTCGCATCGTCGCGGCGCGCGCCGTTCGAGCCCGGCCGCGCCGGCGCCCGCCGGCCATTCGCCGCGCTGTCGTTCGGCGTGCCGGCTCCATCCCGCCGCGGCACTGCGGCACCTTTTCCGACGCCCGTCATCGCGCATCACGGATCATGTTGCGCGCGATCACCAACTGCTGGATCCGGGTCGTGCCCTCGTAGAGGCGGAACAGGGCGCACGTCGCGATAGAAGCGCGCGATACCGTACTCGGCCATATAGCCCGCGCCGCCGAAAATCTGCACGGCGCGATCGGCCACGCGCCCGCACATCCCGGACGCGAACAGCTTCGCGCACGACGCCTCGGTGCTCACCGGCAGCTTCGCGTCGCGCCGGCGCGCGGCATCCACCACCATGCAGCGCGCCGCATAGATTTCGGCCTTGCTGTCGGCGAGCATCGCCTGCACGAGCTGGAAATCGGCGATCGGCTTGCCGAACTGCTTGCGCTCCATCGCATACGTCAACGCCATCGACAGCATGCGCTCGGCCACGGCCACGCAGCATCAGGCGCGCACGAGCGCCGCGCAAGATCGTGACGCCATTGCGGCAGCCGGCTCGGCAATCGAGGCCGAGCATCCCGTGGGGAAGGTACGCAGCGCGGCCGCCGATCTTTCGTCCGCCGCCGGCTGCGGCAGGCGCGTCGAGCAAGTGCCCGACTGCGACATCCCGGGCATCTCGACCCATACGCAAACGGCTGCACGCCAACGGCGCCGATACCCTACATCCTCCCCGCCAGATGAAACCGCGACGCCGGATGCCACAGCCTGACCGACGTGGCGACGTGCTCGCCGACCCATGTGCGGCGGCTCAATAACAGACACGGTTCGCCGATTTCCATGACGAGATGCCGACGCACCTGCGCATTCGGCTTCTCCGCGTAGATCCGGAACTCCGCGCGCTGGATCGGCGCCAGCCGCACCATGTAATGGTTCGGCGTCTCGATCGTGAAATCCTGCTCCAGGTAGTCGGGAAACAATGCCGGGTTGACGTAGCGATCCTCGAACTGGATCGGCTCGTCTTCCTCGTAGTGCACGATGCGCGAATGAAACACGGGACCCGACCGCAGCCCCAGCGCATCGATCGCTTCCGGCTCGACGCTGCGCTCGATCAGCAGCACGCGTGCGCTGTGCCGGTGACCGCGCTCCGCGATCTCGTCCGCGATGTTGCGGATTTCCAGCACCGTCGATTCGTAATGCCGGCGCTCGACGAACGTGCCGGCGCCCTGGATGCGCGTCAGCACGCGCTCGGCGGTCAGCTCGCGCAGCGCGCGCGACACCGTCATCCGGGCAACGCCGAACTCCTTGACCAGTTCGGCCTCGGTCGGAATCGCGCCGCCCGGCTTCCAGTCGCCGTTCGCGATCCGCTCGACGACGTAGCGCTTGATCTGCTGGTACGCCGGCAGCGCGCGTGCCGGCACGTCGTCGCCCGATGCGACCGCCCGCCGCGCCGGTATGTATCGTTCCGTTTCGTTCATGCGCCCTCGACCGAATGAAGGTTGGATGCCCCGCCGCGCGTCACGCGTCGCGCGTCGTGCCGCTACAGCACGGACGGCGGCTCGCCCGCGACGATCCCGGCCGCGATCGCGATGTCGTCGGCAAGCGGCCGGTCGTCGTGATACGCGCTCACCCGTTCGCGCACCTGTCGCCACAGCGCATCGGTCGACGCCGCCCGCTCCGTTTCGCTCGCCTGCAGATCGTACGCCTGCGCGGCGGCCAGCAACTCGATCGCGAGCACGCGCGTCGCGTTCTCGATGATGTCGAGCGCCTTCAGCGCGGCCGGCGTCGCATGACACAGGTGATCTTCCTGCAGCCCCGACGTAATGCCGCCGTCGAGGCTCGCCGGCGCCGCCAGTCGCTGATTCTGCGCGACGAGCGCGACCGCCGTGTACTGCGCGATCATGAACCCCGAACACGTGCCGCCGGGCGCCGCGAGAAACGCCGGCAGCCCGCTCACGAGCGGATTGACGAGACGGTCCAGCCGCCGCTCGGCGATGGCCGCCACCTGCGCCATGGCCGCCGCGAGGCTGTCCATCGCCAGCGCGATGCCCGCGCCGACCGCATGCGCCTGCGAATGAACGACCGGCGCGTCGCGCGTACCGGCGACGATCGGATTGTCGGTGACGGACGCGAGCTCGCGGTCGACGACTTCCGCCGTCACCGCGAACACGTCGCGCGCCGCGCCGTGCACGTGCGGGATCGTGCGCAGGCTGAGCGGATCCTGCGTATGCCGCCCGCTCGCCGCGGCGAGCATCGGGCTGCCCGCGAGCATCGCCCGCAGGCGCGCGCCGACGTGCCCGATGCCGGGCGAGATCCGCAGCGCGAGCGACGCCGGGTCGAACGCGGCAAGCTGCCCGCCGAGATTCTCGAAGCTCGCCGCCGCGATCCAGTCGGCCCAGTCGAGCAGCCGCTCCGCGCGCGCCAGCGCGAGCGCGGCGAGCCCCGTGACGCAGGGCGTGCCGTTGACCAGGCTCAGGCCTTCCTTCGCACCGAGCGCGAGCGGTTCGCGACCGATGCGGCGCAGCGCCTCGTCGCCGCGCACGCGCTCGCCGCGATGGCGCGCATGACCGTGCCCGATGCATACGAGCCCGACGTGCGCCATGTGGGTCAGGTAGCCGACCGAGCCGTGCGCCGGCACCTCCGGCAGGCAATCGTGTTCGAGCAGCGCGACGAGCTGTTCGACGACATCGGCATGCACGCCCGAATGCCCGTGTGCGAAGTTGTTGATCGCGGCCGCGATGATCGCGCGCGTTTCGGCCGCGCCGAGCGGCATGCCGACGCCGACCGCGTGGCTCATCAGGATGTTGCGCGACAGCGTGCTCTGCTGCGCCGGCGACACGATCACGTCGCACAGCGCACCGACGCCGGTATTGACGCCATAGGCGCGAATCCCGCGCGCGACGATCTCGTCGACGAGCCCGCGCGCCGCGGCGATCCGCTCGCGCGCGGCGTCGGTCAACCCCAGCGGTTCGCCGGCCGCGACGGCCGCAATCTGCCGCCAGTCGAGCGGCCGTGCAGAACGGAATACGGTCATGACGTCCTCAGTTCGCGGCGCGGTCGTGATGGCTCGACACGAACTGGCGGAAGCGCTCGGAACACTGGCCGCCGAACAACGCGTCGGGCGGCCCGTCCGAATCGACCTCGCCCTGATGCAGGAACATCACGCGATTCGACACGTGCCGCGCGAAGCCCATTTCGTGCGTAACGACCAGCATGGTGCGCCCTTCCTCCGCGAGCGAGCGCATCACGCGCAGCACTTCGCCGACCAGCTCCGGGTCGAGCGCCGACGTCGGTTCGTCGAACAGCATTACCTTCGGATGCATCGCGAGCGCCCGCGCGATCGCGACGCGCTGCTGCTGGCCGCCCGACAGGTGTGCCGGATAGTAGCCGCGCTTGTCCGCGAGGCCGACGCGCGCGAGCAGCGCCTCGGCTTCCTCGACCGCTTCCGCGCGGCTGCGCTTCAGCACGCGCAACGGCCCTTCGACGAGATTGTCGAGCACGGTCATGTGCGACCACAGATTGAAGTTCTGGAACACCATCCCGAGCTGCGAGCGGATGCGATCGACCTGCCGCCGGTCGCCCGGCTGCAGCTTGCCGTCGCGCGCCCGCTTCATCTTCAGTTCCTCGCCTGCCAGCGCGACGGAGCCGTCGTCGGGCGTTTCGAGCAGGTTCAGGCAGCGCAGGAAGGTGCTCTTGCCCGAGCCGCTCGCGCCGAGGATCGAGATGACGTCGCCTTCGTGCGCGTCGAGCGAGATGCCCTTCAGCACGTGGTGATCGCCGAACGACTTGTGGATGTTCTTGACCGACAGCGCAACGGGAGCAGCGGTGTTCATCGGATTCTCCTGGAAAGGACGAGGACGCTCAGGACGCCACGCGCCGGGGATTGCGTGTCGTCGCGGCGGGTGCGGCGGACGGCTTCGGCGCGCGCAGGTGACCGGAGAGCCGCCATTCGAGCGCACCGAGCAGGCGCACGACGATGAAGTTCAGGCCCAGATAGATGAGCGCCGCGCACACGAACACTTCGGTCGTCCTGTAGGTCTGCTGGATGATCTGCTGCGCGACGCCCGTCACTTCCCACACGGTCACGAGGCTGGCGAGCGCGGTCGACTTGACCAGCAGCACGGCTTCGGTCGAATACGCGGGCAGGCACTGGCGCAACGCGATCGGGCCGATCACGCGGCGCAGCAGCGCGAAGCCCGACAGGCCGATCGAGTAACCGGCCTCGATCTGCCCGACCGGCACGGCCATCAGCCCGCCGCGCACGATCTCGGCCGTGTAGCCGGCCGTGCACAGCGCGAGCGACAGCACCGCGCAGACGTACGGCTCGCGCAGCAGCGGCCACATGAAGCTTTCGCGAATCACGCCGAACTGGCCGAGCCCGTAATACACGAGAAACATCTGGATCAGCAGCGGCGAGCCGCGGAACACGAGGATGTACGCACGCGCGAAGCGGTTCGGCAGCCAGTGCGGCGACACGCGCATCGTGACGATCACGAGCGACAGCAGGCCGCCGAGCACGAGCGACGCGAAGAACAGGCCCAGCGTGGTCGGCACGGCCGCGAGCAGCTGGCGCAGCGTGTCGAGGATGAAGTCGAAATCGATTGACATGCGTGCTCTCCGTCAGTTGCGCGCGAAATTGCGGCGGAACGAGCGACCGACGATCGCTTCGGCCCGGTTGAACACGCGGTTCGACAGGCCCGTCATGACCAGATAGAGCGCGCCGCCCGCGACGAAGAACACGAAGTACTGATGCGTCGAGTTCGCCGCGATCTGGCTCGTGCGCAGCAGCTCGGCGAGCCCGGTGACCGAGATCAGTGCCGAATCCTTCAGGCTCAGCTGCCATACGTTGCCGATGCCGGGCAGCGCGAAGCGCAGCACCTGCGGAATCAGGATGCGGCGCAGGACCATGCTGCGCGGCATGCCGATCGAGCGCGCCGCTTCGAGCTCGCCCTTCGACACCGCGAGCACGGCCGCGCGATACACCTCGGCCTGGTACGCGCCGGAAATCATCCCTACCGCGAGCGCACCGATCACGAACGGCGGCACGCCGATGAAGCCTTCCGCGCCGAACCACTGGCCGACGGTCGTGACAAGCGTCGAACCGCCGAAATAGAACAGGTAGATGACGAGCAGTTCGGGCACGCCGCGAAACACCGTCGTGTACAGGTCGCCGAGCAGGCGTGCGCTGCGGTGGCGTGACAGCTTCGCCGCCGCGATCGCCGCGCCGATCACGGCACCGACCGCGAGCGCGGCGAGCGTCAGCGCGACCGTCATCAGTGCGGCGAGCAACAGCACGCCGCCCCAGCCCTCGGTTCCGAAGCCGAGCATTTCAAGAATCGCCATGCGTGCCTCCCGGCAAGCGTTGAATGAATCCGCAGGATGCGTGCCGCCGCGCGTCGTTCGAGCCGCTCACGCGGCGGCAACCGGATACGCGCTTACGGCGTGACGTCGGTCTTGAACCACTTGTCGGCAAGTTTCTTCACGGTGCCGTCCGCGAGCGCGGCACCGATCGCCGTATCGAACTTCGTCTTCAGGTCGGCATCCTGCTTGCGGAACGCGAGCCCTTCACCCGGGCCCCAGATCGGCCCGCCGAGCTTCGGGCCCGCGAGCACGATCGATGCGTTGTCCTTCTTCGCGTTGTTCGCCGCGTAGTACGTGACGTCGTCGAACGATGCGTCGATGCGGCCCGCGACGAGGTCGAGATCACGCTCGGGCGAGGTCTTGTACACGCGGATCGACGCGATGTCCTTGAAGCTGTCGTTGATGAACTTCGTATAGACGGTGCCCGACTGGATGCCGATCGTCTTGCCCTTGAGCTGCTTGCGCAGCGCGTCGACGGTCGGCTTGTCGGCATTCGCGTCGCCGGTCAGCTTGACGATCGGCGCGCCGGGCGCGGCCTTCGGCAGGATCTTGGTATCGGTGACGGCGAAGGTCGCAGGTGTAGCCGCATACGGGCGCGAGAACAGCAGGATCTTCTCGCGCTCCGGCGTGATCGAGATCGCATCCATCAGGATGTCGAACTTGCCGGCCTGCAGGCCCGGAATCATGCCGTCCCAGTCCTGCGCGACCATGTTGCATTGCACCTTGATGCGTTCGCACACGTTGGCGAGCAGCTCCGGCTCGAAACCGCCGAGCTTGCCGCCCGGCAGCGTGAGGTTCCACGGCGCATAGCCGCCTTCGAGCGCGACCGTCACCGTCTTCCATTCCTTTGCCTGCACCGGTGCGGCGAGCGTTGCCGCCGCAGCCGCGATGACGCCGATTGCCCTGACTGCCCAGTTGATGCGCTTGCCGTTCACGAGATTTCTCCTTGCGTTGAAGTTCGCCATCCCTTCGGTGCCAGCAAGCCGCCTCAGGAATTTGTCTATACAAGCATGCAAGAAGAAAAACGGCGAGACAAGCAGCGATCAAAAAAAACCGCGTAAACGCGGGAAATCCCCTAATTTCAGGCCTCTGACGTGCCTCATCGAGGGGAATCCGGGCACGGATTTGGTGCAACCCGGGCAATCCAATCGCAAGGATGACTAGACAAATTCCGGATTCGATCGCGACGGCCGGCTGCCCGGCGTGTGAAGACGGGAAGGTCGAGCTGGCTTGCACGAAGACCGGCCGCCGCCTCGCCGCACAGCGGCGCCGCCATGCAGGCCGCTCATGCCGCGCATGAAAACTAATCGATTGTTGGCACCCCGGATCGACGCCGACAATCCGCGTCATGCCCCTCGTTCGCGGTACGGGCCACTCACCCTCCCAATCGGCACACCACGATCCATGAACCATCCAGCCACCGTCTCCTCCATCGCCGCGGCCCGCAAGGCCACGACGGCACCCTGCCAGGCCCGCCCCCGCACCTGCGGCGAAGCGCTCGTCGACCTCCTCGAACGCCACGGTGTCGAATGCGTGTTCGGCATTCCCGGCGTGCATACCGTCGAGCTCTATCGCGGCCTGGCCGCATCGTCGATCCGCCATGTGACGCCGCGCCACGAACAGGGGGCCGGCTTCATGGCCGACGGCTATGCGCGCGTCACGGGCCGACCGGGCGTCTGCTTCATCATCACCGGGCCGGGGATGACCAACATCGCGACCGCGATGGCCCAGGCCTACGCGGATTCGATCCCGATGCTGGTGATCTCCAGCGTCAACGCACGACGCGAGCTCGGCAACGGCGACGGCCGCCTGCACGAGCTGCCGTCGCAGCGCGACGTGTTCGCGGGACTCACCGCGTTCTCGCACACGCTGCTCGACGCGGCCGACCTGCCGCAAGTCCTCGCGCGCGCATTCGCGGTCTTCGCCAGCGCGCGGCCGCGGCCCGTGCATATCGAGATTCCGCTCGACGTGATCGTGATGCCGGCGCCCGCGCTGTTCGACGCCCCGCCCGCGCCGCCCGCGCGCCCGGCACCGGACGCGAACGCGCTGGCGGCGGCCGCCGACCTGCTCGCGCACGCGCGCCGGCCGCTGATCCTGGCAGGCGGCGGCGCCATCCACGCGGCCGCGGAATTGCGCGAACTCGCCGAACGCCTGCAGGCACCCGTCGCGCTGACCATCAACGCGAAGGGCCTGCTGCCGGCCGGCCATCCGTTGCTGATCGGCTCGACACAGTCGCTGCCGGCCACCCGCGCGGCGATCCGCGACGCCGACGTGGTGCTCGCCGTCGGCACCGAGCTTGGCGAAACCGATTACGACGTCGTGTTCGACGGCGGCTTCGCGATCGACGGCCGGCTGATCCGCATCGACATCGACACGCAACAGCTGATGCGCAACGCCCGCGCCGAAATCGCCATCGCCGGCGATTCGCGGCTCGCGCTCGGCGCGCTGTCGACCCGCCTGCATGAACGGCCGGCACCGACACCCGAGGCCGACTGGGGCGCGCCGCGGGTCGCCGCCGTGCGCGCCGCGATCGCATCCAGCCACGACGGCGCCGCACAAGCGCAGGCGCTGCTGATCGACACGATCGTCGCCACGCTGCCCGGCGCGATCATCGCCGGCGATTCGACCAGCCCCGTCTACGTCGGCAATTTCACGCACGATGCGCCGGCACCGCGCAGCTGGTTCAACTCGTCGACCGGCTACGGCACGCTCGGCTACGGGCTGCCCGCCGCGATCGGCGCAAAGCTCGCCGCACCCGCGCGCCCGGTCGTGTGCCTGATCGGCGACGGCGGCCTGCAGTTCACGCTGCCGGAGCTCGCGAGCGCGGTCGAGGCGCGGCTCCCGGTGATCGTGATCGTCTGGAACAACCGCGGCTATGGCGAGATTCGCAAATACATGGTTGCGCGCGACATCACGCCGGTCGGCGTCGATCCGTATACGCCCGATTTCCAGGCGCTCGCACGCGGCTTCGGCTGCGCGGCGCACACGGCCGCCACACCCGGCGCGCTGGCCGCCGCGCTGCGCGACGCCACCGCGCGCGCAATCCCGACCGTGATCGAAATCGACGAGGCAACCTGGTTCGGACAGGTGCAGCGATGAGCACGACACCCGATCTCGCATTCGATCCGCCGCTGCACACGCGCCACTTCATCGACGGTACGTGGCGCACGAGCGTCGACGGCGCGACGTTGCCCGTCGTCGATCCGTCGACGGAAGCCGTCCTCGCCGACGTCAGCGCAGGCGCTGAAGCAGACGTCGAGCACGCGGTGCAAGCCGCGTCGCGCGCGTTTCCCGGCTGGAAGCGCACGACGGGCGCCACGCGCGCGGCCCTGCTGCGCGCAATCGCGCGCGGCGTCGACGCGCGTCGCGCGCGGCTCGCCACACTGCAGTCGCTCAACAATGGCAAGCCGTTCGCCGAAGCCGAAATCGACGTCGCGGACGTGATCGCCACCTTCGACTACTACGCGAGCCTCGCGGAGCGCCTCGACACGAACGGCGAAACCGAGATCGCGCTGCCCGGCGACGACCATCGCGCGTGGATCCGGCGCGAACCGGCCGGCGTCGCCGCGCTGATCGTGCCGTGGAACTTCCCGATGGTCACGACCGCGTGGAAGCTCGCGCCCGCCCTCGCGGCCGGCTGCACCGTCGTGCTGAAGCCGTCCGAGATCACGCCGCTGCCCGAGCTCGAACTCGCCGCGATCGCCGCCGAAGCGGGCTTGCCGCCCGGCGTGCTGAACGTGGTGACCGGCACCGGCCACGACGTCGGCGCCCGGCTGTGCGCGCATCCGCTCGTCGCGAAGGTGTCGTTTACCGGCAGCACCGCGGTCGGCGCGCAGGTCATGAAGACGGCCGCGGACACGATCAAGGGCGTCGGCCTCGAGCTCGGCGGCAAGTCGTCGATCATCGTGTTCGACGACGCCGACCTCGATCACGCGGTCGAGCTCATCGCGGGCGGCGGGCTGTTCAATGCCGGGCAAATGTGTTCGGCGACTTCGCGCGTGCTCGTCGCCGCGCCGCTTGCCGACGACCTGATCGCGCGCGTCGCGCGGCGAATCGACGCGACCGTCGTCGGCCCGCCGTTCGCCCCCGGCGTGCAGATGGGGCCGCTGACGAATCGCGCGCAATACGAACGCGTGAAGCGTCACATCGCGCAAGGCCAGGCCGACGGCGCGCGGCTCGTGACGGGCGGCGGCACGCTCGACGGCCCCGGCTTCTTCATCCGGCCCGCGCTGTTCGCCGACGTGCCGGCCGACAGCGCGCTATGGTGTGAAGAAATCTTCGGGCCGGTGCTGTGCATCCGCCGATTCGACACCGAAGACGACGCGATCGCGGCCGCCAACGATACCGAATACGGGCTCGTCGCGACCGTCGTCACGCGCGACGCGCCACGCGGCAAGCGGGTTGCCGACGCGCTCGAGGCGGGCGTCGTGTGGATCAACACGCCCCAACTGATCTATCCGCAAACCTCATGGGGCGGCTACAAGCGCAGCAGCATCGGACGCGAGCTCGGTCCTTTCGGGCTGGCCGCGTTCCAGGAGATCAAGCAGGTCATGATGCCGGCCCGCTGAAGCCGCAGGCCCATGCGTTTATGTCATGCCGCGCATGCGGATATTTCGTTTGTTGCGGAAATTTGACCTCCCTACAGTTCATCCACACCCCACGCCGCAGTTCGGCGACCGGCATCGAACCACACGGCATCGTTCATCAGGAGACGGCCATGCAACACTTCAAGGCGGGAAGAAGGCAGGTGATCAAAACCCTCGGCACGGCACTCGCCGCATCCGCCCTTCCGATGCCGTTCATCAGTACTGCGAAGGCACAATCGAAGAGCTTCGCGGGCAAGACACTGCGCCTGCTCACGTGGTCCGACGATACCGGCGCGGCCGCGCTGCGCAACATCGCGGAAAGCTTCAGCAAGCAGACCGGCGCACGCGTGATCGCCGATCGCGCGGACGGCACGTCGGGGATGGTCGCGAAGGTCAAGGCCGCGGGCGAGCGGCCGACCTACGACGTCATCACGCTCGCCGGCGTCGGCGCGGCAGGGCTCGCGGATGCGGGCCTGCTCGCGAAGCCGGACCTGAACCGGCTGCCGAACCTGAAGGACGTCGCGCCGCAATACCGCACGGGCGCGAACGGCTTCGGCATCGGCTACCTGCTGTGGTCGGACGGACTGATCTACAACACGGCGACCGTGAAGAGCGCACCGTCGAGCTACGAGGCACTGTGGGATCCGAAGTATGCGGGCCGCCTGTTCCTGCCGCCGCCCGAGTGGGCCGAAGCGGTCGACCTCGCAATCATCGCGGCGAAGCTGGCCGGCGGTTCGCAGCAGAACATCGATCCGGGCTTCAGGAAGCTCGCGCAGTTGAAGGACCGCGTGATGACCCTCGGCGAAAACCCGAACCAGGTTGCCGACCTGTTCCGCACCGGCTCGCTCGACATCGGCGGCATCTATTCGCCCGCGTTCTTCCCGGACCAGATCCGCAAGCCGGACTACAAGATGGGCGTGACGTACGGGATGAAGGAAGGCTTCGCGACGCAGCTGATGTTCACCGTGATCCCGAAGGCACACCCGGGCGACCTCGACCTGATCCACGCGTTCATCAACCATTCGCTCGACGCGGACGTGCAGGGCCGAATGGCGGCCGACGTCCTGAATGGCCCGGTGAACGGCAAGGCCGTGATTCCCGCGGCAAGCCGCGCGTTCGTGCCGTCACCGCAGCAGATCGCGGAGAAGGCCGTGCTGCATGACGACAAGGCGCTCGCGGCCGTCCAGCCGGCATGGATCAAGCGCTACACCGGCCTCTTCGCGGCGTAACGCCATGACTTCCCTGTCCTCCTCCCACGACGCCGCGCCGGCCGTTACTGGCGCGGCCGGCGCGGGCGCCGACGCCGGGCCCGCGCTGCCCGGCGTGCCGCCCTGGCTGCTGCTCGCGCCGATCCTCGCGTTCCTCGCGGTGCTCGCCGCCGCGACGCTCACGGTGTTGCGGATGAGCGTGGGCGTGTCCGGCGACGAATGGCGGACCTTCACGCTGCAGAACTACGTCGACCTCGCGGACCCGTACTTCACGACCTCGTTGTGGCTCACGCTGCGCCTCGCGTTCCAGAGCATGGTGTGCGCGGTGCTGCTTGCGATCCCGGTGGCGCTCGCGATGGCGCGGACCGAATCGCGGCTCGCGCGCCGGTTGCTGCTCGCCGGCGTCCTGTTGCCGCTGCTCGTGAACCTGCTGCTGCAAGGCTATGGCTGGCTCGTGATGCTCGGCCCGGCCGGGTTGCTCAACCGCGGGCTGCTGGCCACCGGCGTGATCGGGCGGCCGCTGCAGTTGCTGTACCGCGAGCACGGCGTGCTGCTCGGACTGATCCAGACCGCGTTCCCGCTCGCCGTGCTGCCGCTGTCGAGCGCGCTGCGCGCGGTGTCCCGCGCGTACGACGAAGCCGCCGCGACGCTCGGCGCGAGCCGGTGGCAGACGCTGCGGCATGTGACGCTGCCGCTCGCGATGCCCGGCCTCGTCTCCGGCGCGCTGCTCGTGTTCGCGTACAACGCCAGCGCGTTTGCGGTGCCGCTGCTGCTCGGCGGTCGACGCGTGCCGATGCTCGCCGTGCTCGTGCACGACCAGGTCGCGCCGCTGCTCAACTGGCCCGCCGCCTCGGCATCCGGCATCGTGCTGATGGGCGCGACGCTTGTCGTGATGGCGGTTTCGCAGCGCCTCGTGCGCACCCTGCAACGTACCGACGAGGTGCCCCGATGAATGCCCTGCTCCTGCGCGCGCCCATGCCCGGCCGCCTCGGACGCGTGACCGGCGCGCTCGCGACGCTCGTGCTGTTTCTCGCCGCGCTGCCCATCCTGACGATGATCACGATGTCGTTCGGCGCGGCGGGCACGCTCGAATTCCCGCCGCGCGAGTTCAGCCTGCACTGGTATCGCGCCGCCTGGCAGACGTTCGTGTCGTCCGATGCGGGCAGCGCGCAATCGATGGGCGCCGCGTTGACGACGAGCCTCGTCGTCGCGGTCGCGACGATGCTGATCGCGACCGCCGTGTCGGTGCCCGCAGCCTACGCGCTGTCTCGCTACCGCTTCCGCGGCAAGACGCTCGTCGAGCAGTTCGTCGCGTTGCCGATCGTCTATCCGCTCGTGATGCTCGGCCTCGCGCTGCTGATCGTGTTCAACGCGCTGCCGGTCGAACTCGGCATCGTGCGGCTCGTCGTCGCGCACGTGATCCTGACGCTGCCGTTCACGGTGAAGAACTGCGCGGCATCGGTCGCGTCGATCGGCCCCGATTTCGAGGAAGCCGCGTGCGTGATGGGCGCAAGCCCGCGCCGCGCGCTCGTCGACGTCGTGCTGCCGCTGATGCGGCCCGGCATCCTCGCCGGGATGCTGTTCGCCTTCATTGTGTCGTTCAACGAATTCACGGTGACGTTCTTCCTGTACAGCATCGACACGATGACCCTGCCGGTCTGGCTCTACAGCCGCACTGTTTCGTCGCTCGACCCGACCGTGTTCTGCTTCGCCGTGTTCACGGTCGCGATCGACTTCGCGCTGATCTGGATGCTCGAAAAACTCGTCGGCGACAAGGGCGTCGCGCTCTGACGCGCGCACCGTCACCGTCTCGCCCTCGCCCGTGCAAGGAACCCTCATGACCCAGCTCATTCTCCAGAACGTGACGAAGCGCTTTCATCAGGCGTATGCGGTCGATCACGTCGATCTGTCGGTACCGGACGGCAAGCTCGTCTGCTTTCTCGGCCCGTCCGGCTGCGGCAAGACCACGCTGATGCGGATCATCGCCGGCCTCGAAACGCCGACCTCCGGCACCCTGACGTTCGCCGGCCGCGACCTCACGCACGTGAGCGCCAACCGGCGCGACTTCGGCATGGTGTTCCAGTCGCTCGCGCTGTTTCCGCACATGACGGTCGCGCAGAACATCGCGTATCCGCTGCGGCTGCGCAAGACGGACAAGGCCGCGCAAGCACGGCGCGTCACCGAGCTGCTCGAGCTGATCCAGCTGCCGCACATGGCCGACCGGCTCGTCACGCAACTGTCGGGCGGGCAGCGCCAGCGCGTCGCAATCGCGCGCGCCATCGCGTCGTCGCCGCGCCTGCTGCTGCTCGACGAGCCGCTGTCGGCGCTCGACGCGAAGCTGCGCGAGGCGATGCAGGTCGAGATCCGGCTGCTCCAGCAACGGCTCGGCATCACGACGATCATGGTCACGCACGACCAGCGCGAAGCGATGACGATGGCCGACGAGATCGTCGTGATGGAGAAAGGCCGGATCCAGCAGGTCGGCCGGCCGCTCGACATCTATCGCGATCCGGTCAACGAATTCGTCGCCGACTTCATCGGCCTCGGCAACATCCTGCCGGTCGCGTGCGACGGCGACGACGCGATCGTCCTGCCGGGCGGACAGCGGCTCGCGATCCGGCGCGCGCCGGACACGCCGCGCGCAACCGACGCCGTGCGCCTGCTGATTCGCCCCGAGGACGTCTGCGTGCGCCCTGGCCACGCGGCGGCGGCCGCGCCGAATACGCTGGCCGGCACGATCTCGTTCGTGCGCGACGTCGGCGCGTCGATCGAAGCGACGATCGACTGCCGCGGCTTCACGCTGACGGCCGCGACGACGCCGCGCGAGACGCCCGACCTGCACGTCGGCATGCCGGTGCTCGCGGAACTGCCCGCCCATGCATGCAAGCTCATCGCCGCCCGCGGCGCCTGATCCCTTTTTCTTTCTCCCGCGCAGTCCAGTCCAGCAACGAGGATCTCACCATGAACGCAACGACCCAAGCCACCCGTCACGTGCAGCGCCTGCTCGCCCGTACCGTCCTCCTCTGCGCCTGTGCCGGCACGGCGGGCCTTGCCGCCTTCGCGCCGCTCGCGCATGCCGACGCGCTCGATACGATCGCGAAAGCGGGCGTCGTGCGCATCGGCGTGTTCGAGGACTACCCGCCGTTCGGCTCGATCGGTCCCGACATGAAACCGCAAGGCTATGACATCGACATGGCGAACCTGATCGGCAAGGCCCTCAACGCGAAAGTCGAACTCGTGCAGGTCACCGGCGACAACCGCATGGCCTATCTCGCCGACCGCAAGGCCGACATGCTGCTGTCGGTCGGACAGACGCCGGAGCGCGCGAAGGTGATCGACTTCTCGAACGCGTATGCACCGTACTACCTCGCGGTGTTCGGCCCGAAGTCGCTGGCCGTGAAGGGCAACACCGATCTCGCCGGCAAATCGATCGCGGTCGCGCGCGGCACGCTCGAGGATCTGAGCGTCAGCAAGGTCGCGCCGCCGAGCGCGACGATCAAGCGCTTCGACGACCCGAACGGCGCGATCGCGGCGTTCCTGTCGGGACAGGCGCAACTGCTCGTGGTCGGCAACGACGTCGGCGCGACGATCATCGCGCGCCATCCGTCGATCGATCCGGAGCAGAAGTTCTCGCTGTTCAGTTCGCCCGATCACGTCGGCCTGAACAAGAACGAGCCGCGCCTGATGCAGAAGGTCAACGACGCGATCGCCGGCGCGAGGAAGAGCGGCACGCTGAATGCGTTGTCGCAGAAGTGGCTGCACGCGGCATTGCCGGCCGACCTGTGATGCGCACCGCCCACGCCCCGCACTCACGACGAAAGGCATCGCGATGACCTACGTGTTCGACTTCAGCGATTTCGGCCTCTACGCCGGCATGCTCGCGCGCGGCATCGGCGTGACGCTCGGCCTCACCGCGGCCGCCACCGTGCTGGGCGGCCTGATCGGCACCGCCGGTGCGTGGATCGCGCTCGCCGGCCCGCGCTGGGCGCGCGCGCTCGTCGCGGCCTACGTCGAGTTGATCCGCAATACGCCGTTCCTGGTCCAGCTGTTCTTCATCTTCTTCGGGCTGCCCGGGATCGGCGTGCATATCGACGAGGCGCAGGCGGCCGTGCTGGCCATGACGGTCAACCTCGGTGCGTATGCGGTCGAGATCCTGCGCGCCGGCATCGAATCGGTGCCGCACGGGCAGGTGCAGGCCGCGCGCGCGCTCGGGCTGCACGGCCGGCAGGTGTTCGGTCACGTCGTGCTGCCGCAAGCGCTCGCGAACGTGTACCCCGCGTTGCTCGGGCAGGTGCTGATCGTGATGCTCGGCTCCGCGGTCGTCTCGCAGATCTCGGTGCCCGACCTCACCTATGCGGCGAACTTCATCCAGTCGCGCAATTTCCGCGCGTTCGAGATCTACATCGTCGTGACCGCGATCTACCTGCTGCTGTCGATCGCGCTGCGCATGCTGCTCAATCGCGTCGCCCGGCGGCTGTTCTCGGGCCGCGCGGCGCGCGGCGCGGCTGCCGCGCCGCGGCGCACCCGGGTTGCCCGCTTCACGTGGCGCGCCCGCTCCCCTGAAACCCGCCTTCCCACGGAGCGTGCACGATGATCGAATTCACCTTCCAGGATATTGCATGGAACCTGCTGCTCGCCGCGCGCTGGACCGTGCTGCTGTCGCTGATCACGTTCGTCGGCGGCAGCGGCGCCGGGTTCGCGCTGCTGGCGATGCGCATCTCGGCGTCGGCGGCGCTGCGCCGCTTCGTGATCCTCTACGTCGAGGTGTTTCAGGGCACGCCGTTGCTGATGCAACTGTTCCTCGGCTTCTTCGGACTGCCGCTCGTCGGTATCGACGTGACGCCGTGGGTCGCCGCGTCGGTCGTGCTGACGCTGAACGCCAGCGCCTATCTGGCCGACATCTGGCGCGGCTGCGTCGACGCGGTACCGCGCGGCCAGTGGAACGCGGCGGCCAGCCTCGGCATGACGTGGACCCAGCAATTGCGCTACGTGGTGTGGCCGCAGGCATGGAAGATCGCGCTGCCGCCGACCGTCGGCTTCCTCGTGCAGGCGGTGAAGAGCACCGCGCTCACGTCGATCATCGGGCTGACCGAACTGACCAAGACGGGCAACATCATCACCAACGCGGTGTTCAAGCCGTTTCCGATCTACGCGATGGTCGCGCTGCTCTACTTCGCGATGTGCTTCCCGCTGACGTGGTACGCCCGCGCGCTCGAACGCCGCTACCGCGTCGCGAAGGCACGCTGAACCGGCGCCGCGCGCGCCTCATTACGATCCAGGTATCTCCATGATTTCCATCAGCAACGTTTCGAAGTGGTACGGCCAGTTTCAGGTCCTCGCCGATTGCACGACCGAGGTCAGGAAAGGCGAAGTGGTCGTCGTGTGCGGCCCGTCGGGTTCGGGCAAGTCGACGCTGATCAAGACCGTCAACGGCCTCGAGCCGTTCCAGCAGGGCGAGATCCTCGTGAACAACCAGTCGGTCGGCGACAGGAAGACGAACCTGTCGAAGCTGCGCTCGAAGGTCGGGATGGTGTTCCAGCATTTCGAGCTGTTCCCGCACCTGTCGATCACCGAGAACCTCACGCTCGCGCAGGTCAAGGTGCTCGGCCGCGGCAAGGACGAGGCGAACGAGAAGGGCATGAAGCTGCTCGATCGCGTCGGCCTGAAGGCGCATGCGCACAAGTTTCCGGGCCAGTTGTCGGGCGGCCAGCAGCAGCGGGTGTCGATCGCGCGCGCGCTGTCGATGGACCCGATCGCGATGCTGTTCGACGAACCGACGTCGGCGCTCGATCCGGAAATGATCAACGAAGTGCTCGACGTGATGGTCGAGCTCGCGCAGGAAGGGATGACGATGATGGTCGTCACGCACGAAATGGGCTTCGCGAAGAAGGTGGCCCATCGCGTGATCTTCATGGACAAGGGCGCGATCGTCGAGGACGACCGCAAGGACGATTTCTTCTCGAATCCGAAGTCGGATCGCGCGAAGGACTTCCTCGCGAAAATCCTGCACTGAGCAATGCGCGACGGCGCATCGTGCCGCACGACGCGACGCGCCCCGCCGGCCGCCCTTTCCGGAACCCGCCGTCCCGATGAAACGACTTCCTTCCCTCAACGCGCTGCAGATCTTCGACATCGTCGCCCGTCACGGCAGCTTCACGCGCGCCGCCGAGCACCTGTGCCTGACCCAGGGCGCCGTGAGCCGGCAAATCCTCGCGCTCGAGGGCTTCTATCAGTTTGCGCTGTTCAAGCGCACGCCCAAGGGGCTGACGCTGACGGCCGAAGGCGAACTCCTGTTGCCGACGGTGCGCGAAAGCTTCGCGCGCATCGAGGAGGTATCGATGCGCCTTTCGCGCAGGCGCACCGAACTCGCGCTGAAGGTGCCGACCTGCATGATGCAGTGGATGCTGCCGCGCATCATGCGGTTCCAGGCCGAGCATCCCGAGCTCCAGGTGCAGATCACGACGACCTGGGATCATCACGTCGATTTCCGCATGGAACCGTTCGACGCCGCGGTGATCTACGCAGCCGGCGGCGGCCCCGACATGCATGCGATCCCGTTGTTCGAGGAACGGCTCACGCCGGTCTGCGCACCAAGCCTGCCGGAGCGGCAGCCGCTCGCGAACCTCGACGACCTGGCTGGCCATACGCTGCTGCATCCGACGCGCGATCACCGCGACTGGAAGCGGTGGCTCGACCATGCGGGCGCGCCGCACGTCGACTCGACGCGCGGCTTGAGCTTCGAAACGCTGGATCTCGCGACGCACGCGGCGATCGACGGTTACGGCGTCGCGATCGGCGACCGGACGCTCGCGAACGAAAGCGTGGCGGCGCACCGGCTGGTGATGCCGTTCGACATTTCGTTGCCGACCGGGATGGGCTATTACTTCGTGTATCCGGGCGGTGCCGAACAGCAGCAGAAGATCCAGCTGTTCGGCGACTGGATCGCGGACGAACGCAAGGGCGCGGCGGGCGTCGCGCCGGCCTGAGCGGACGCCGCCTGTCGCGCGTGCGGCACGGCCTCGCGACACGTGCGGTTTGCCGCACGCGCGCCAGGTGCGGTTACGTGATCACGCCGACCTGCCACGGCACGAACTCGTTCTGCCCATAGCCATGCAGTTCGCTTTTCGAGCGCTGGCCCGACGCACAGTCGAGCATCGCGCGGAAGATGTCGGCGCCGAGCTGGTCGACGCTCGACTTGCCGTCGATCACGCCACCGCAATCGATGTCGATGTCGTCCGCCTGGCGCGTCCATAGCGCCGTATTCGTCGCGAGCTTCAGCGACGGCGATGGCGCACAGCCGTATGCCGACCCCCGGCCTGTCGTGAAGCAGATCAGGTTCGCGCCCGATGCGACCTGCCCTGTCGCAGACATCGGGTCGTAGCCGGGCGAATCCATGAAGACGAGGCCGCGCGCGTCGATCCGTTGCGCGTATTCGTAGACGTCGACGAGATTCGTGGTCCCGGCTTTCGCGATCGCGCCGAGCGATTTCTCGAGAATCGTCGTGAGCCCGCCCGCCTTGTTGCCGGCCGACGGATTGTTGTCCAGCGCCGCGCCGTGACGCGTGCAATACGCTTCCCACCATGCGATTCGCGCGAGCAGCTTCTCGCCGACGTCCCGGCTGACCGCGCGCCGGGTGAGCAGATGCTCGGCGCCATAGATCTCGGGGGTTTCGGAAAGGATCGCCGTCCCGCCCTGCCGCACCAGCCGGTCGACTGCCGCACCCAGCGCGGGATTTGCCGAAATGCCCGAGTAGCCGTCCGAGCCGCCGCACTGGAGGCCCACCACGAGATGCGCCGCCGGCATCGGGACACGCGCCACGCGGTTCGCGTCCGCGAGCATCTCCGTGATCATCGCGATGCCGCGCTCGATCGTCTTGCGCGTGCCGCCGCTCTCCTGGATCGTGAAATGGCGCAGGCGCGCGGCGTCCGCCTGCCCGCCTTCGCGCAGCACGTCGCCGATCTGGTTGGTCTCGCAGCCGAGGCCGATGAACAGCACCGAGTGGAAGTTCGGATGCGCGGCGTAGCCCGCCAGCGTACGGCGAAGGATCGCGATGCCATCCCCCTGCGAATCGATCCCGCAGCCGAGCCCGTGCGTGAGCGCGATCACGCCATCGACGGCCGGATAGTCGGCCAGCGCCTGCGGGCGCACGTCGCGCCGGAAATGATCGGCGATCGCGCGCGCCACCGTCGCGGAGCAATTGACGCTCGTCAGTATGCCGATGTAATTGCGGGTCGCGATGCGGCTGTCGTCACGACGAATGCCCATGAAGGTTGCCGGCGTTTCGTCGTAGTGCGTCGGGATCGCGCCGGCGCCGAACGCGTGCTCGCGCGCGAACTCGACCATGCCGAGGTTGTGCACGTGTACATGATGGCCGCGCGCGATCGCCTCGCGCGCGACGCCGATGATCTGGTTGTAGCGCCTGACCGGCTCGCCTTTCGCGATGTCGCGTGTCGCGATCTTGTGGCCAGGCGGGATGAGGCCGGCCACGACGAGCGCCTCGGATGCGATCCGGGTGCCGGACACGAGCTGACGCGTCGCGATCACGACGTCGTCGTTCGGATGCAGCCGGATCGCGGCCGGCTCGGTAACGTGAAAGGACATGGAGGTGATCCTGGATCCCTGACGGGTTGTTCGTCATCGGCGCGCGACATCGCGCGCGCCGGCGAATGGTTCATCGATGCGAGCCGGCCTGCGCGCCGCCCGCGGTGCGCTCCTCGGCCGCGTGCTCGATCCCGCGCAACGAGCGCAGCAGCAGCACGCTGACGAAACACAATGCGGCCACCACGACGAAGCCCGTGCGCGAATCGTGCGACACCGCGTCCGCGAACGCCTTGATCTGCGGCGACACGAAACCGCCGAGATTGCCGATCGACACGATGAACGCGATGCCGCTCGCCGCGCCCGTCCCGCCGAGATAGCGCGTCGGCAGGCACCAGAACACCGGCTGGCACGCGACCAGCCCGGGAATCGCGATGCAGAAGGCGAGCAGCGCGAGCACCGGCGTATTGATCACGGATACCGAGGCGAACGCGAGAATCCCGACCGTCAGCATGCCGGTCGCCACCTGCAGATGGTTGTCGTGGCGATCCGCGAAACGCGTGGCGACGATCATCGCCGCAATCGTGCACAGCCACGGGATCATCAGCAGCAACCCGATCTTTCCGTCGATCTGGGTGCCCATCGTCGCGGCGAATTTCGACGGCAGGTAGAACGCGAGCGGCGCATTGCCGATCTGGATGCAGAAGTACGCGGCAATGAACGTCAGCACACGGCGGTCCTTCAGCACACCGAACACGGCCGCGGACAGATGCCGCGACTTCGCGCGCTCTTCCGCGTCGAGCGTGTCGCACAACGCGCGCTTCTCGTCATCGGTCAGCCAGCGCGCGTCCTTCGGCCGGCTCGTCAGGTAGAAGAACGCGATCACGCCCACCACGGTCGCCATCAGCCCCTCGACCACGTACATCCATTGCCAGTTGCGCAAGCCGAACACGTCATGCATCTGCAACAGGAAGCCCGACAGCGGGTTGCCGATCAGCATCGCGATCGGCACGCCGAAGTAGAACAGCCCCAGCGCACGGGCGCGCCCCTTCGCGGGAAACCAGTAGGTCAGGTACAGGATGATCCCGGGAAAGAAGCCGGCCTCGGCCGCGCCGAGCAGGAAGCGGATCGTATAGAACTGCGTCGGCGTCTGCGCGAACATCATCGAGGCCGACACAATGCCCCACGTCACCATGATCCGGCTCATCCAGACCCGCGCGCCGACGCGGTTCATGATGAGGTTGCTCGGCACTTCGAACAGCGCATAGCCGATGAAGAAAATGCCGGCGCCGAACGCGAATGCCGCATCGCTCAGGCCCGTATCGGCCTGATAGGCGATCTTCGCGAAACCGACGTTCGCGCGGTCGATGAACGCCAGCGCGTACATCAGCGTGAGAAACGGCAGGAGCCGGAGCGCGGCCTTCCTGACCGCGCTGGCAAGGTGCTTCGATTGATGCGGATCGTGATCCATCGTTGTCTCCGGAATGATTCTTGTCGTGATGCCTGCCCGCTATCCGTTTACGCGCGCCATTCGGGGCCGTCCGGATAGGCGTATGCATCGAGCGAAGCCTGCTTCATCGTGACGCCGTAGCCGGGCGCCTCCTGCGGCATGTAGCGCCCGCGGCGAATCGCGATCGGCGCCTCGAAATGCTCGTGAAGATGGTCGACGTATTCGAGCACGCGCCGCTCCAGCGAGCCCGACACCGCGATGTAGTCGAACATCACGATGTTCTGCGAGTACTGGCACAAACCGACGCCGCCGCCGTGCGGACATACCGGCACGCCGAACTTCGCCGCCATCAGCACGACGGCGAGCACTTCGTTGAGCCCGCCGAGCCGCGCGGGATCGAGCTGGCAGAAATCGAGCGCGCCGGCCTGGAAGAACTGCTTGAACATCACGCGGTTGTGCGCGTGCTCGCCGGTCGCGACACCGATCGGCCCGATCCGCTGCCGGATCGCGGCGTGGCCGAGAATGTCGTCGGGGCTGGTGGGCTCCTCGATCCACCACGGATCGAACCGGGCGAGCACCCGCATGTTCGCGATGGCCTCGTCGACGCCCCAGTTCTGGTTCGCGTCCATCATCAGCTTGCGGTCCCAGCCGAGCTCCTCGCGCAGGATGGCCGCGCGCCGCACGTCCTGCGCGAGATCCGCGCCGACCTTCTGCTTCAGGTGGGTCCAGCCATCCGCCACCGCCGCGCGGGCGAGCGCGCGCATCTTGTCCTCGGAATACCCCAGCCAGCCGGCCGCCGTCGTGTAGCCGGGAAAGCCGTGCTCGTGCATCTCCCGCTCGCGCTGCGCCTTGCCCGGTGCGGCCCGGCGCAGCATCGCGACGGCTTCCTCGCGCGTCAGCACGTCGTCGATGTACGTGAAGTCGATGCAGCTCACGAGCTGTTCGGGCGGCATGTCGACCAGGAATTTCCAGACCGGCTTGCGTGCCGTCTTGGCCCAGAGATCCCAGATCGCGTTGATCAGCGCCGCCGTTGCGAGATGCACCACGCCCTTCTCCGGGCCGACCCAGCGCAACTGGCAGTCGCCGGCAACCATCTCGTGCCAGTACGCGCCGAAGTCGGACGTGATCTCCTCGAGCGAGCGACCGATCACGAACAGCTTCGCGAGCGCGTGGGCGGCCTCGACGCACAGCTCGTTGCCGCGGCCGATCGTAAACGTCAGCCCGTGTCCCTGGATGCCGTTGCCCGCGTCGGTGACGAGCGTCACGTAGGTGGCCGAATAGTCGGAATTGCCGTTCATCGCGTCCGAGCCGTCCATGCTCTTCGAGGTCGGAAAGCGAATGTCACGGACCTGCACATCGATAATGCGTGTCGTCATCCTTGCGTGTCTCCATTTCATTTCACTTCATCGCGTGCGGCGGCGGACCGCTGCGCCGCGAGCGTTCATCCGAGCGCCGCGGTCAGGTGCGGCTGACCGATCGGCAGCTTCAGCGTGCGCGCCAGCTCGACTGCCGGGCGCAGGCGCCGCGCCTTCTTCATGTCGTGATTGCCCGCGATATCGGCAAGCCGATGCGCAAGGAACGGATTCGAGAACCGGTCGCGCACCTCGTCCAGGTACGCCAGCGCCGCGTCGTGTTCGCCGAGCGCATCGAACACCGGCATCACCTCGTCGTTCCATACCGCTTCGAGCGGCGCGCGGTACACGGGATCGTCCATCGCCGCGCCCACCGTCATGTCCGACATGCCGCCGCGCGCGAGCCATTGCTCCGCGAGCACCGTATGCCCGAGATTGAGCAGCAGCAGCTTCCGGCGCTCGTAACGTTCCAGGTCGTCGGTCACGACGATGTCCGGGTGCTCGCACGGCAGCGTCATCCCCGCCGTGCGGCCGACCGCCCACAGCGCATACGGTTCGGCGATCGCGCCGACCGGGTGAATCGGCCCCGACACGATGCGGTCGACGAGTGAGTTGACCCACACGCAGCCGCCGATCAGGTAGTCGACGAACGCGGCATCCGCCTCCCATCGCCGCGCGACGGCGATCACCAGGTCGCGCAGCGTGTCGCCGTTGCGCGCGACGAGCTCGCACGGAAGCAGCGTGACGGGCGCGCCGCCGGCACGAAAGCGCTCGTGCAGCAGCACCGCGAGCTTCGCCGCGAATCCGCGCGGCGACCGTGAGCCGTCGAGAAGATCGGCCCCGTCGTCATCGAACAGCGCGTAGCCGCTGTCGCCGGTGTTGGACACGATCGCGCGGACCTCGCATGCGACGCGCTCGCGCAACCGCGCCCAGTCTTCCGTCGCATGCAGCGCTTCGGTAATCGCCATGCAGTCGACCACGCGATCGATCGTCTCGCCGTGCCGCCGGCCGCGGATCCGCACCGGATAGCGCCTGGCGGCACGCAGCGCGTCGATGCGCGCGCGGCTTTCCGCGCTCGACGTCGTCTGCACCACGGTGATCTCGCCGAGCGCGCGGCCTGCGGCCAGCGCTTCCGACGTAAACAGGTCGACGTGCGCCTGGAGGAAGCGGCTGGTGCCGAATTGCAGGATCGGATTACCCATCGGTTCGCGCGCCCCGTTCAACATTCGACGAGCGCCTTGATCACGCCCGCGTCCGGCGCGAGGAGTTGCGCGAACCGGTCGGGCAGATCGGCGAGCGTCAGCGCGTGCGTCTTCAGCGCGTCGGTCGGCACCCGGCCCGCGCGCATCGCGTCGAGTACCGTTTCGAAGTCCGCGGGCGTCGCGTTGCGGCTCGCGAGCAAGGTCGTTTCGCGCTTGTGGAATTCGGGATCCGAGAACGAGATGCGGCCCTTGACGAGCGAGATCAGCACGTACTTGCCGCCGTGCGCGACGAACTCGAGGCCGCGCTCCATCGCACCGAGGTTGCCGGTGGCGTCGAACACGACGTCGAAAAACTCGCCGTCGGTGAGCGCCGCAAGGCGCGCCACGTCGGTGGCGGCGCCCGTCGTGTCGAGCAGCACGGCAGCGTGCGCGCCCAGTGCCGTCTTGCAGACCTCGAGCCGGTCCGCACGGCTGTCGAGCACGCTGACCCGCGCACCGCGCAGCATCGCGAAGATCAGTGCGGCCATGCCGATCGGCCCCGCGCCGACGACCAGCACGCGTTGATCCGACCGAACGTCGGCACGCGCGACCGCGTGCGCGCCGATCGCGAGGAATTCGATCATCGCGGCCTGGTCGAGCGTGACGCCATCGGCCTTGAACACGAACGCCTGCGGAACGGCGAGGTATTCGGCCATGCCGCCATCGGCGTGCACGCCCAGCACCTGGATTCGGGTGCAGCAATTCGTCTTGCCCGCACGGCACGCGACGCACGTGCCGCACGACAGGTATGGCATCACGTAGACCTGGTCGCCGGCCTTCACGCGCGCGCCCGCCGGCGCCGTCTCGACGACGCCGGCCAGTTCGTGCCCCATCACCCTCGGATACGCGAGGTACGGCTGGTTGCCGGTGAAGATGTGCATGTCGGTGCCGCAAACACCAACCCGCTTCACGCGAATCAGTACCTCGTCGGGTCCGGCTGCCGGCATCGGGCGCTCGGCAACGACCAGGCGGCCGGGTTCTTCACAAATGACAGTTCTCATCGGTGTCTCGATTACGTATGAAAGAGGACGGCGCGGAAACATGCTTCCAAATTGGCCTGACCAGACACAGGCTATTGGTCTGGCCACATTTGGTCAAGCCAATTTCGGAAATTCATGGGAAATCCCTAAGTTTGCGGCTAGAGCCTGAGCGTTGCATTCGAGGGATGATGTCCTTCAGGCGCCCGCATCACGATTGGAGGACATGGCGTGAGACTCCCCGCCAGCTCGAAGGCCGATCATTTGGTAAGGCCAATTTCGCGAGTCGATTCACCATCGACGGGTGAGGACGTGCCCTCTCCTCCCGCCGATTGGTCAGGCCACTCGGAGTGCAGTAGACTGACTGCTTCCGACAGAAATCCGCGGTACGCGGGCAAGGGGGAGCATTGCCGGACCCGTTCAAACAGGTGGATACCCGCCGCCTGTATCAGCGCATCGCCGACCAGATTCGTTCGCTTATCGAAGCGGGACGGTTCGCCGACGGAGAACGCCTGCCGCCGGAGCGCGATCTGGCCCAGCAATTGGGCGTATCGCGCCCGTCGGTTCGGGAGGCGCTCATTGCGCTGGAGATCGAAGGCATCGTCGAAGTCCGGATGGGGTCCGGCGTGTTCGTGTGCTCTCCCGCGAAGGCGTTGAGCGCACCGGCGACGCCGCTGGGCGAAAACCCGATCGAACTGACGAGCGCCCGTGCCGCGCTCGAGGGCAGCGTCGTCGAACTCGCCTGCGCACGCGCGACACCCGAACTGCTGGAGCCCGTGCGGCGCGCGGTCGACGCCATGCGCTCGGCCATCGCGGAAGGCCGCTCGCCGCTACAGCACGATCGCGAATTTCACGTCGCGATTGCGTCGATGACGGGCAATTCAGTGCTTGTCAGGCTGGTGGGCGAGCTTTTCGACGGACGCCACAGTCCGATCTCGTCGCGTGTCAGCGCGCGCGCCGAAAGCAAGCAGACGTGGGCCAGGGCGTTCGACGAACATGAGTCCATTCTCCACGCACTGGAAAACGGCGAGGTGCTGATGGCCCAGGCGGCAATGCGCACGCATCTTTATGCGTCGCAAAGACGCTGGCTGGAACAGGAACGGAACTGAAGCGGGCGGGGGCGTAGCCGTCACCGGCCGCCGGTCGGTCTTCATCCGCGGCGCCGGGCCGTCACCGCTTATGAACGACCGAGTCGAGCACGAAGCTGGTCGTCATGTTCTGCACGCCGTCCAATGCGCTGATCGTCGCCCAGATGTCGCTGATGCGCTCATGCGTGGCCGCCTCTATCTGCACCAGCAAATCGACCTCGCCGCTGAGGACCGCGCAGTCGCGCACCTCGGCGATCCTCCCGAGTGCGGCAAGCACGTCCGCGCCGCGCATCCGGTCCTTGCGGTAGACGAGCATCACGGCACGCACGGGTGCGACATCGTCGGGCAACGCGAGCCGCACCGTATAGCCTGCAATGATCTTCAGCGCTTCGAGCCGGTCGATCCGGTTCCGGACCGCCTGCCTGGACAAACCGATCCTGTCGGCCAGCACCGCGAGCGGAATCCGCGCATCGGCACACAATGCGTCGATTATCTTCTGGTCCAGGCCGTCGATCTTCATTGGCCGAGCCCGGTGTGCCCGGCGCCGCGCGCATCGACCGCGTCGCGCAATGCCGCGATGTGGTCGGGGCCGATTCCGCAGCAACCGCCGACGATCTGCGCGCCGAGCGCAAGCCACTGCTCCGCCCATTTCGCATAACCGGGCGGGTCGATATCACCGCGCAATGCGTCGAGTTCCTCGTTCGCACGCGCATCGGCGCGTTGCGGCGGAAACGCGTTCGCATACGCGCCGATCATCAGCGCCGGTCCCGCTCCCGTTCCCGCGAGCGTACGCTGCACCGTCTCGATCGCCGCACCCATCGCCTCCGGCTGGCTGCAGTTGAACAACAGCGCGCTCGCGCGCGCGGACACGGCGGCGCCGATTGCTTCGTCGAGTGTCTGGCCCGATCGCAGTACCGGCCCGGTGCCCGCGTCGGCGTCGACATCGTCGCGCAGCGTGAACGACACCCAGAGCGGCTTCGGATTCGCACCCAGCGCGCGACGGACCGCGTCGATCTCGCCGGTCAGGCTCTGCGTCTCGGCCAGCCACAGGTCGACGTACGGATCGAGCCCGTCGACGAGCGTCGCCAGAATCGCATCGGCACGCGCCGCGTCGAACAGGTCGGGCCGATACGAGCCGCCGGTCGGCGGAAGCGATCCCGCGACGCGCACGGGCCGCCCTGCGCGATCCGCGGCTTGCCGCGCGAGTTGCCCGGCCAGTGCCGCGAGCGCGACACCGTCGCGACGAAACCGCTGCTCGCCGATATGGAACGGTACGACCGCATAGCTGTTCGCGGTGATCACGTCGGCGCCCGCCGCGACGAACGCGTCGTGCGCGAGGCCGACGTAATGCGGCGCTTCCATCAGCGCGAGCGCCGACCATTCCGGCTGTCGGAACGGCGCCCCCATCCGCGCCAGTTCGCGACCCATGCCGCCGTCGAGTACCGTGATGCCATGCATAGTCCGTGCTCCGTCGTTGCAATCCGGGCCGCTCGTGCCCGAATCGGTTCAAAGGCTGGCGCGACCCGCCCGATGCGTCGAACGGCCGTGTGCGCCGGTCCGTGTCAGATCTGCTCGAGCGCCTGCGCGATATCGGCTTTCAGGTCGTCGACATGCTCGATGCCGACCGAATAACGGATGAAGTTGAGCGGGATGTCGGCCGCGCGCATTTGCTCCGCCGACATCGTGCCCGCCCACATGGATGCCGTATGGATCGCGAGCGAATCGACGCCGCCGAGATTGCCCGCATTCAGCGGCAAGCGCAGCGCCTCGACGAAGCGCTGCGCTTCGCCATAGCCGCCCCGCACGCCGAACGCGACCACGCCGCCGAAACCGCGCATCTGCCGGCATGCGAGTTCATGTTGCGGATGGCTGCGCAGGCCCGGATAAAACACGCGCTCGATCTTCGCGTGCGCCTCGAGGAATTCGGCGAGCGCCTGGGCATTCGCATTGATCCGCTCGACGCGCATCGGCAGCGTGCGCAGCCCGCGCAGCAGCAGCCACGCGTCCATCGGCGACAGCACCGAGCCGAGCGTGATGTGCGTATGCCAGATCTGCTCGGCGAGCACGCGGCTCGTGCAGATCACGCCGCCGGTCAGGTCGTGATGGCCGCCGAGATACTTGGTCGCGCTGTGCACGACGATATCGACACCGAGCCGGTGCGGCTGCTGGTTGACCGGCGATGCGAACGTGTTGTCCGCGAGTGTCAGGATGCCGCGCGCCCTGGCGATTTCAGTCACCGCGGCGATGTCGGTCACGAGCAGCAGCGGATTGACCGGCGACTCGAGCACGATCAGCCGCGTGTTCGGCCGGATCGCACGATCGAACGCGGCCGCGTCGGTCTGGTCGACGAACGTCACCTCGACGCCGAACCGGCGCAGCATGTCGTCGAGCATTTTCGTCGTGCTCATGTAATGGCGCGTCTGGCCGATCACGTGATCGCCGGCCTTCACGACACTGAGGATCGCGGTCGCGATCGCGCCCATGCCGGACGCGGTGACGAGCGCGGTCTCGGTGCCCTCGAGCTCCGCCATGATCGCCTTGACACGCTCGTGAACCGGATTGCCGTAGCGTGTGTAGTTGCGCGGATGCTGCGGCACGCTCGACATCTCCGCGAATTCCTCGCTGCCGGCGGCCTTGAACACGGCCGAATAGTGGATCGCCGGCGCGACCGTCTTCTCGTCGGTCACGTCGCGGTCCGCGGCCAGCGCGAGCGTTTCAAGCCTGTATCCCATTTCGTTCTCCGGATCGTTCATTGTGTCGTGTCCACGCGGTGCCGTCAGGCACGCACGCTGCCCAGATGGCGATTCAGCCGCCCTTCGACGCGTTTGAGCACGGTCGACAGCACTGCCGTGATACCGACGTACACGATGCCGGCCAGCATCAGCGCGTCGGTCGTATAGGTTTCGATGGAGATGCGCCGCGCGACACCGGTCAGGTCGAGCACGGTGATCGTGCTGGCGAGCGCGGTCGACTTGAGCTGCAGCACGATCTCGTTGCCGAGCGTCGGCGCGACGATGCCGATCGCGCGCGGGACGATCACGAACCAGGTCAGCATGAAGCGGCTCATCCCGAACGCGAGCGCGGCTTCCTTCTCGCCGGCCGGCACGCCGGCAATGCCGCCGCGGATGTCTTCCGCCATGTAGGCCGCGAGGTTGAGCGTCAGCGCGCACAACGCACACGAGAACGATCCGCCAACCAGCAGCCACAGCGGCGAGGCGCGCACGATCGCGAACTGCGCGAGCCCGTAATACAGCACGAAAATCTGCACCAGCAGCGGCGTGCCGCGAAACACCGACATGAACAGGCGGCTCGGTGCCGACAGCCACCGATGCCCCGACGTACGCGCGACGGCAAGCGGCACCGCGAGCGCGAACGCAAACGTGCATGACAGCACCAGCAGTTGCAGCGTGATCCATACGCCGCGCGCGACGTCCGCGCCCGACTGCACGATGAGGGAAAGAAAGTCGTTCATCGCATGGCCCTCGTCAGGTGCGTTGTGCGTAGCCGCGGCCCGCGATGCGCTCGAGCCACGCGAACACGGGGTTTGAAACGGCGAGAAAGCCGAAATAGACGATACCGACTGTCACGTAGAAGACGAATGGCTGCTTGGTGAACTGCGCGGCGATGTTGGCCTTGCGCAGCATGTCCTCGAGCCCGACGATCGATACCAGCGACGTGTCCTTCAGCAAGTTCTGCCACATGTTGTTCAGGCTCGGCAGGCAGATTCGCCACGCCTGCGGCAGGCGCACGTGCCACAGTGTCTGCAGGCGTGTCATCCCGTACGCGCGCGCGGCCTCGATCTGTCCGGCCGGCACCGCGATGAACGCGCCGCGGAACATCTCCGACGAGTAGGCGCCGAACACCACGGCGAGTGCGATCACGCCGGCCGAGAACGGGCTCACGGCAAAGGCGCCGTCGAACTGTACGTTGAGCACACGCGACAGCCCGAAATAGCAGATCAGCAGGATCAGGAACTCGGGAATGCCGCGCAGGAAATTGGTCAGCGCATAGGTCGCATGTCTGAGCCAGCCCATGCTCGACAGTTTCGCCGATGCCCCGGCGATGCCGAGCAGCATGCCGACGCACAGCGCGGCGAGCGCGAGTTCCAGCGTGACGAGCGCGCCCGCCGCGATCTGCGCGCCGTAGTTCACCAGAATGTCCATCGTGATATCGCTCCTTGTGAGGCCCGGATAGGCCCGGATCGCGCAGGCCGCCGTGCGGCGGCCGCGCGGTCCCGATGCGCGGCTATTGCGGCGCGATGCTGAACGGGAAATAGCGCTTGTTGGCGGCGGCGAACGTGCCATCCGCCTGCACCTGCGCGATCCCCTTGTCGAACAGCGCCTTCAGCGGCGCGTCGCCCTTGCGCACCGCGATCGCCGTGCCGTCGCCGAAGATCTCCGCATCGGCGATCGGCTTGCCGACGAAGTCGAAGCCCTCCTTCCTGCCGGCCTTCGTCAGCCAGTCGTATGCGACCGTGTTGTCGGCAAGCACGGCATCGACGCGCCCGGCCTCCAGGTCGAGCCAGGCTTCGTCGAGCGTCTGATAGACCTTCACGTTGATCCCCGACTTGCTCGCCGGCAGGCGGCGGCGCAGATAGGATTCGTGGGTCGACGCGGTCTGAACGCCGATCGTCTTGCCGCGCAGCGTGGCCGCGCCATCCGTGATACCCGAGCCCTGCTTCGCGACGAGTTGCACGGGTGCCGTCGTGAAAATGCGCGTGAAGTCGACCGACTGCTCGCGCTCCGGCGTCTTCGACATTTGCGCGAGCACCGCATCGATCTGCTTGGCCTTGAGCGCCGGAATCAGCGCGTCGAAATCCATCGTCACCCACTGGCACTTGACCTTCATCGTGTCGCACATCTTCTTGCCGACGTCGATCTCCATGCCCTGCAGCTTGCCGGACGCATCCTTGTATTCGAACGGCGCGTAATCGGCGAGCGTGCCGACCCGCACGACCTGCTCGGCATGCGCGACCGATCCGAGCAGTGCCGCGCCCACGCACAGCGACTGAAGCAGCTTCTTCATGGTTTCCCCTCCGGTTGGCATTGAATCCGCATCAGATGATGCTGGACAGAAACTTCTGGAAACGCGGCGATTTCTGGCTCGCGAACACTTCGCCGGGACTGCCGTCCTCCTCGATTCGTCCCTGGTGGACGAACACGACGCGGTTCGCGACTTCGCGCGCAAAACCCATCTCGTGAGTGACGACGAGCATCGTGCGCCCCTCGTCGGCCAGCGAGCGCATCACTTTCAATACTTCGCCGACGAGCTCGGGATCGAGCGCCGACGTCGGTTCGTCGAACAGCATCACGTCGGGATCGGTCGCGAGTGCACGTGCAATCGCCACACGCTGCTGCTGGCCGCCCGACAGCTGGTTTGGATAGTGCTCGCACTTGCCGGCGAGCCCGACCCGTTCGAGCATCGCGATCGCCTTGTCGCGTGCGTCGCGCTTCGGTACGCCCAGCACGCGCACCGGCACGAACATCACGTTCTGCAGCACAGTCATGTGCGCCCAGAGATTGAACTGCTGGAACACCATCGCGAGCTTGCGGCGCACGCGCATCACCTGCTGCGCGTCAGCGGCGACCAGCGCGCCGTCGCGGCCCGCCGGCTTCAGCGCGAGCGTTTCGCCGTTCACGCAGATCCGGCCACGGTCGGGCATTTCCAGCAAGTTGATGCACCTGAGGAACGTACTCTTGCCCGAGCCGCTGCTGCCGAGGATCGACACGACCTCGTGATTCCGCGCGGTCAGCGAGATGCCCTTCAGCACCTCGACACCGCCGAACGACTTGTGAATATCCTCGACCACCAGCGCGTCCACCGCCGGCTTGCATGCAGGAATTGCTGCTGGCATCCTCGACTCCTTCTCCGCTACGTTGCACACACACCGCTCCGGTTCGCGCCGCGCCGGCCCGTCATGTACCGGCGCTCGCGCATCAGCTCGACAGCCGCCGGTTGCGCCTGAAGCAGACCACCTTCGGCTGCGTCATTTCCGTCATCGCGAACCGGACACCTTCGCGGCCCAGCGACCCATGCTTGAAGCCGCCGAACGGCATGCCGTCGAAGCGGTAGTCGGACGAATCGTTGATCATCACGCCGCCCGCCTGCAGCCGCTCCGCCGCGCCGAGCGCCACCTCCAGGCGGTTGGTAAACACGCCTGCATGCAGGCAACTCTCCGACGCATTGGCCGCGTCGAGCGCCTGCTGCAGGTCGGCGAATTTCTCGATCGTCACGACCGGCGCGAATACCTCGTCGGTCCATATGCGCGCGTCGCGCGGCACATCCACGAGCACCGTCGGTTCATACAGCGCACCGCGCCGCCGATGGCCGCTCAACACCGTCGCACCGCCGGCGACCGCTTCGTCGACCCAGTGTTCGATGCGGAGCGCCTGTTCCTCGCCGATCATCGGCCCCATGTCGGTCGCATCGTCCAGCGGATCGCCCACGACCATCCTGCCGGTCAGCTCGACGAAGTAACGGACGAAGGGCTCGTACGCGGCCTCGGCGACGAAGATCCGCTGCGTGCCGATGCAGTTCTGTCCCGCCGCCCAGAACGCGCCCGACACGCATGCTTCGGCGGCATCCTTCAGGTCGCAGTCGGCCATCACGATCACCGGCGCATTTCCGCCGAGGTCCATCGCGATCTTTTTGAGCCCTGCCTCGCGCGTGATGGCCTCGCCGGTTTCCGGCCCGCCGGTGAAGGTCACCATCCGGATCCGCCGGTCGCGCACCAGCGCGGACGCGACATCCGCGCCGCCGTGCACGATCTGCAGCGTGTCGCGCGGCGCACCGGCTTCCCACAGAACCTCGACGAGCGCCTGCGCGGACAGCGGCGCGAGCAGCGAGGGCTTCAGGATCGCCGCATTGCCGGTCGCAATCGCCGGCCCGAGCTTGTGTGCAACGAGGTTCAGCGGGTCGTTGAACGGCGTGATTGCGAGAATCACGCCGAGCGGCTCCAGCGTGTAGTAGCCGCTGCGATCCTCGGAGCCGGGATAGCCGTCGAACGGGATCGTCTCGCCGGTCAGCCGTTTCGCCTCCTCGCCCGACAGGCGCAGCGTGTTCACGCAGCGTGCGACTTCCTTGCGGGCCTGCCGCAACGGCTTGCCCGCTTCGAGCGCGATCGTGCGTGCAAACGTCTCCGCTTGTGCCTCCACGCTCGCGGCCGCGCGAAACAGGATGTCGGCCCGCTGGCCGCGTGGCATGGTTGCTGCCGTTCGCGCGCCGTCGAGCGCGCGCTCGACGAGAACCGGCGCCGCCTCGGCTCGCGCCAGACGAACCTGGCCGACGATCGAGCCGTCATACGGCGACCGAACCTTGGCTACGCCGGCTCCCGTGCAGTCGGTCACCACCGCATCGCGCGCGCTCATGCCGCCACCTCGTGCGAGGCTGCGCCAATCCTGTCCGCCAGCTCGATCAGGTCGGAGAGGATCGCGAACGCCGTTTCCTCGCGCCCGGCACCCGGCCCGCTGATCGTCACGCCACCGAGCACGTCGGTGTCGAACGTGATCGCGTTCGTCACGCCGCTCGCGGCAAGCAACGGATGGCCGGCCGGCAGCTTGCGCGGTTCGACGCTCGCGGTGACGGTGCCGTCCGGATGGCGGATGGCAGATCCGATCAACCGCCAGGACATGCGCTCCGCCGCCGCCGCGCGCACGTCGTGCTCGGTCAATTCCACGATGCCGCGGCACGTTACGTCGCCACGCTTGAGGCCGGCATTCCACAGTGCGTTCGCCAGAATGACGACCTTCAGCTGTACGTCCGAACCGTTGACGTCGGCCGCCGGGTTCGCCTCCGCATAGCCGCGCTGCTGCGCATCCCGGATCGCCGCATCGAAGCTCGCGCCGGCCTCGACCTCACCGAGCACGTAATTCGACGTGCCGTTCAGGATGCCGGCGAAGCCGTTGATGTCGCAGCCGCGCAGCGAGGTCGCGAGCTGCCGCAGCACCGGCGTGCCGCTCATCACCGTGCCCTCGTACATCACACAAGCACCCGATTGCGCGGCGATCCGTGCCAGCGCCGGCTGCGCGAGCGCGATCGGCCCCTTGTTGGTCGTGATCACGTGCTTGCCGCATTCGAGGGCCGTACGGCAATGCGACAGTGCCGGCTCACCGGTGTTCGGGTCGGTGAAGGTCGCCTCGACGACGACATCCACGTGCTCCGACGCAATGGCCTTCAGCACGGCCTCGAGACCGACGTCCGGCGACACCCGCGTACCGGGATCGCGACGGAGCGCTTCGGCGTCGACACCCCGCCGGACGGTTTCGTCGAGGACATCCAGCGCGATGCCGCGAGGATTCGTCGCGATCCCGAGCCGCAGGTCAGCGACCATCGTCACCGACACGTCGAGTCCCGATGCACCCAGCAGCGTGCGTTTCTTCTTGAGCAGTTCGACCAGTCCCTGATTGACTCCGCCGAATCCGACCAATGCCAGTTTGAGTTCCATCTTGATCATCTCCTGTTCATTGACTACAGGAAACATGTTAGTTATGCGAATTGATCGACAAATTATGCGTTTCGACCGATTCGGGCAGTCACGCGTTGCGGTTTGTCACGCGGGACGGACGGATCGGCCGTCGCCGCGCGAACCGCCCTCGTCAGGCCGTCGACGGGGCGTCGTCGCCGTCCTTGTCGACCGGCACGAACAACCCGACCTTGAGCGCGCTCAGCACGACATTCGTGTTGATCCGGCGAACCATCGGATTGCTCTGCATGATCCGCGCGGACAACCGGTCGTATGCCTCGACGTCGGGTGCGGTGATGATCGCGATCAGGTCGACGGAGCCGGTCACGTAGTAGATCTGCTGGATTTCGTCATGCGCCTTCGACCACTCGCGGAACCGGGCGACCGTCTCGTAGTTTTCGCGTTCGATCTCGATCGCCGCAATGAACGTCATCGGCCGGCCGACGGCCGCGCGATCGACCACCGCGATTTCCGCCGAAATGATCTTTTCGGTGCGCATGCGCTTCAGCCGCTTCTGCACGGCGGACGTGGACAGACCGATCCGTTCGGCAATGGCATCCGCAGTCGCGGTGCAATCGCGCTGGACGATATTCAGGATCTTGCGGTCGAAGGTGTCGAGTGGATCGGTCATGGCGTGGCTTGCCGGAGAACGGGGGCTTGCGTCAAAGATAGAAAGGGCGAGCCGATCTGAGCCCGACCAGATGCCGGACGCGGTCGAACGCGGTGACGAGCGTTTCGCGCCACTGCGCCATTGGGCCGCGGATGCATACGGGGGCGAAATGGATCGTATCCACGCCCGCGGGAATACGGAACGGACGCTCGATGCCATCGTCCGATTCGGTCACGAGCGCGGTGCCGTCGACTTCGGTCAGGCTCATCAGCAAATGGGCGCGTGCAGTCGCGCCAAGCAGGTCGCGCAGCGGCGACTCGTTCGCGGACAACTGCTCGAGCAGCGGCAGCTCGTACGCGCCAGGCCACCAGGTGTCGCGCTCGTCGAGCCACGGGCCGACCGCCGGCATTCCCACCATCTCGAGGATCCGGTCCGCGCCGAGATGCGCATAGGCTCGACACCGGCCGCCCCTGTCGGTCGACGAACGCGCCAGCCAGCCGTCGGCGCTCGCGGCTGGGTCCGCCAACAGGACGTTCGCCGGCTTCAGCCGGCCGAGCATGCCGGCCACACTTGCAGCTGACCGGTGTCCTGCGCCGCACCGCCGCTCATGATCCGGCACGATCCGACACACCCACTTGGGCCCGTCCTGCAAGGCGGCGGGAACGTCGCCGGACCGGACTTGAGCGGCTCTCCTGCGGGCGTGTTCGACGATGACGAATGGCGTGTCCGGCATACAACTCTCTCGTGCTTGCGGTGCCGCGTCAGAACGATGCTGGCGCGCTTCATGGGTTGGCTGACGAATATTGGGGCTGGAGAAATCATATCGCCTCGATGCGACCGAAAAAATCTCACTTTCCCTGCTTCTCGACGAAAATCGTCGAAAGTTCGCCGTTCATGGATGAATCGCGTCGCGACGCACGGGATGTCGCTGCAACGCCGACAGTCGCCCTCCTTTGATATCGCAACCAGGTCGGCCCCTGCATCTCTAAGCAGAGCCTACCCCACATCGCGAACACTAAAAAAACACTAAAAGTTGCGGCTCGTGGAGGATTTCCGCGGAACTTGGCGAACCAAAACCTCCCTGCAAACCCTTGTCAGACGGGGCTTTGACGGATTTCAACGGACCTGGCCGGATCCCCCAAAAAACAATCACAATTCATTTAACTTTCCGTGAGGACTTCGACACCGACCGCTGTCTACTCTGTGCGCATGTTTCAGCACCTGCTTCCAGGAGCCCGCCATGCCCACCCGCAGAAATCTGCTGTTCGCCGGCGCCACCGGCCTCGCCGCGCTCGCGGCGCTGTCGTCGGCCGGCCGCCGTGCGCTGGTCGGCCGCGCGTTTGCCGCGCAGCCCGTCGCCGGCGCACAACCCGCCGCCCGCTTCGAGGTCACCCGCAGCGACGCCGAATGGCGCCGCCGCCTCACGCCCGCCCAGTACACGGTGCTGCGCGATGCCGGCACCGAGCCGCCGTACAGCAGCCCGCTGAACGGCGAGCATCGCCGCGGCACGTTCGCGTGCGCCGGCTGCGACCTCGCGCTGTTCTCGTCGAGCACCAAATTCGACAGCCACACCGGCTGGCCGAGCTTCTGGAAGCCGCTCGACCACGCGGTCGCGACCGAAGCCGATGCGTCGTACGGGATGACACGCACCGAAGTGCACTGCCGCCGCTGCGGCGGCCATCTCGGCCACGTGTTCGACGACGGCCCGCCGCCCACCGGCCTGCGCTACTGCATGAACGGGCTCGCGCTCGCATTCCACCCGGCTGCCGCCTGACGAGCCGCCGCCTTCCTGAACGACCGGAGACTGCCCCATGCTGCTCATCGTCCTTGCCTATCTCGGCGGCGTGCTCACGATCCTGAGCCCGTGCATCCTGCCCGTGCTGCCGTTCGTGTTCGCGCGCGCCGACCAGCCGTTCGTGCGTACCGGCCTGCCGTTGCTGATCGGCATGGCGCTCACGTTCGCCGTCGTCGCGACGCTCGCCGCCGTCGGCGGCGGCTGGGTCGCGCAGGCCAACCAGGCCGGCCGCTGGCTCGCCATCGTGCTGCTCGCGGTATTCGGCCTGACGCTGCTGCTGCCGCGCTTCGCCGAACACCTGACGCGCCCGCTCGTCGCGGCCGGCAACCGGCTCACCGGCTTCGCGCAGCGCGACGGCCGCCCGGCGGGCCCGGCATCGTCGCTGCTGCTCGGCGTCGCGACCGGCCTGCTGTGGGCGCCGTGCGCGGGCCCGATCCTCGGTCTCGTGCTGACCGGTGCCGCACTGCGCGGCGCGAGCGTCGGCACGACGCTGCTGCTCGTTGCGTATGCGGCCGGCGCGGCGACGTCGCTCGGCGTCGCGCTCGTGATCGGCGGCAAGGTGTTCGCCGCGATGAAACGCTCGCTCGGCGCCGGCGAATGGATCCGGCGCGGGATCGGCGCGGCGCTGCTGGCCGGCGTCGGCGCGATCGCGCTCGGCCTCGATACGGGTGTGCTCGCGCAACTGTCGACCGTCACGACGGGCGGGCTCGAGTCGAAGCTCGTCGACCGGCTCGGCGGGCGCTCGACTGGCGCCCCGACGGCGATGTCCGCGACGGGCAACGCCGGCAGCAGCAACAGCGGCACGGCGAGCGGCGCGATGATGGCCGCGACCTCCGACGGCGCCCCCGCAGCCGGCAGCGCGATGATGCGCGCGGTCGGCACGGCGCCCGCGATGCAGGCACCGGCCGCGCTGCCCGTCGAAGGCACGCTGCCGTCGCTCGACGGCGCCGTGCAGTGGCTGAATTCGCGGCCGCTGACCACCGCAGGCCTGCGCGGCAAGGTCGTGCTCGTCGATTTCTGGACGTATTCGTGCATCAACTGCCTGCGCACGCTGCCGTACACGACCGCATGGGCACGCAAATACGCGCCGTACGGGCTCGTCGTGATCGGTGTGCACGCACCGGAATTCGCGTTCGAGCGCGACATCGGCAACGTGAAGAAGGCCGTGCACGATCTCGGCATCGACTACCCGGTCGCGATCGACAACGGCTATGCGATCTGGCGCGCGTTCGGCAACGAATACTGGCCCGCGCACTACTTCGTCGACGCGCAGGGCCGCATCCGCCACCACCACTTCGGCGAAGGCGAATACGCGCAGTCGGAACGCGCGATCCAGTCGCTGCTCGCCGAAGCCGGTCATCCGGAAGCGCTGAACGTGCCGCTCGGGCTCGCCGGCGCACCCGCAAAAGGCGCGCTCGCAGCAGCCGACAGCGCCGACGTCCGCTCGCCCGAAACCTACGTCGGCTATGCGCGTGCGGAGGACTTCACGTCGCCGGGCGGCGTCGTGCGCGACGCGGCACACCGCTACGACGCGCCCGCACACCCCGACCTGAACGACTGGGGTCTCGTCGGCACGTGGCAGGTCGGCGCCGAGCGCGCGACGCTCGCCGCGCCGGCCGGCAGCATCGTCTACCGCTTCCATGCACGCGACCTGCACCTCGTGCTCGGCCCGGGTGCGAACGGCAAGCCGGTGCGCTTTCGCGTGACGCTCGACGGCGCGGCGCCGGGGGCGGCACACGGCACCGACGTCGATGCGCAGGGCTACGGCACCGTCACCGGCCAACGCCTGTACCAGCTCGTCCGGCAGACGGGCGCGATCGCCGACCGCACGTTCTCGATCGAGTTTCTCGATCCCGGCGTCGACGCGTATGCATTCACGTTTGGTTGAACGCGGACGCAGTCACGGACGCAGTCGCGAACGCCGCCCAAACACCCCATTCCGTCCCGCATTTCCAAGGAGCAATTCATGATCCCGACATCCACTCGCGATTCCGCACCGCGGCGGCGGGCGGCCATGCTGCGCCGCATCGGCGCGATCGCCGTCGCGGCCGCCGCCGTGTTCGGCTACCAGCGCGTCGTCAGTTCCGCGGAACCGATGCGCACCGTACCCGCGCCGACGCTCGACGAAACCCCGGGCGCGTCCCACGAAGAGACGGCCGTGCTCGCCGGCGGCTGCTTCTGGGGCGTGCAGGGCGTGTTCGAGCACGTGAAGGGTGTGAAGCAGGTCACGGCCGGCTATGCGGGCGGCGCGTCCGAAACCGCGCACTACGGGCTGGTCGGCACCGGGCTGACCGGCCACGCGGAATCGGTACGCATCGTCTACGACCCGACGCAGGTCACGTACGGCCGGCTGCTGCAGGTGTTCTTCTCGGTCGCGCACGACCCGACCGAACTCAACCGCCAGGGCCCCGACGAAGGGACGCAATACCGGTCCGCGATCTTCCCGACCACCGCGCAGCAGCGAGCGGTCGCGACCGCGTACATCGCGCAGCTCGGCACCGCGCACACGTTCCCGGCGCCCGTCGTCACGCGCGTCGAGCCGTACAAGGGCTTCTATCCGGCCGAGGCCTATCACCAGAACTACCTCGAGCTGCATCCCGACGCGCCGTACATTGCGTTCAACGACCTGCCGAAGGTCGCTGGGTTGAAGCAGCGCTTCCCCGCGCTGTACCGCGCCGACGCGGTGCTATGGCGCGACGCCCGCCTGTGACGGACCGCCGGCCGTGCGGCGGCGTGCTCGCGGCGGGCTCGCGGCGGGCTCGCGGCATGACGCGGCCGGCCCGCGCCGCCGGCCGCGTTTGCGCTGCATCAACGAAACCCATGCTGCCCCGGCCGGGCAAACCCGCATCGCGTCAGCTTCGCGGGCCAACTTCGCGTAGACTTCTCCAGATCAGGCCCCGCCGCGACACGCGGCGCCGGGAACTCTTCAGCCAGCCAGGAGGCGTCACGCATGCGCGCAGTGCCTTTGTCTGACAGCAGCACCCTCGACGAACCGTCCACCGGCACGGTCGTGCGCGACCTGCGTCGCGTGCCCATCCATCCCGATCACTGGTATCCGCTCGCGTGGTCGCGCGAGCTCAAGCGCGGCAAGACGCTCGGCGTGCGCTTCGCCGGCGATCCGATCGTGCTCGTGCGCACCGAATCCGGTGCCGTATATGCACTCGAAGATCGTTGCGCGCACCGCCAGGTGCCGCTGCATGCGGGCGTCGTCACCGGCGAAACGCTGCGCTGCTGCTATCACGGCTGGACCTACGCGTGCGACAGCGGCCGCTGCGTCGACGTGCCCTACCTCGGCCGCGAGCGCCTGCCGAACGGCGTGCGCGCGTATCCGTGCCGCGAGGCGCACGGGCTGATCTTCGTATTTCCCGGCGACGCGACGCTCGCCGACGAACGCCCGTTCCCCGCGCTCGAATCGGCGGACGACCGCGCATTCAAGACGCGCCGCTTCGGCCGCGAGGTCAAGTGTCACTACTCGTTCATGCACGAGAACCTGATGGACATGAACCATCAGTTCCTGCATCGCAAGCAGATGGGCCAGATGCGCGCGCGCAGCGTCGGCCGGCGGCGCGGCGACGACTGGGTCGAGGTCGACTACACGTTCGCACGGATGGAAGGCAAGCAGCCGGTCGGCGAGGCGCTCGTGTTCGGCGCCAGCAAGAAGCCGGCCGACCAGGCCGACAAGAGCGTGATGACGGTGCGCACCGGCTACCCGTACCAGACGCTGCAGATCCGCTCGAGCGAAGGCACGCTCGTGATGGATCTGTGGATCGTCTACGTGCCACTCGATGCGCAGCAGCGCACCAACCGCACGTTCGGACTGCTATCGATCCACAAGCCCGGCATTCCGTTCGCGCTCGATCTCGCGTGGCCGCTGCTCGTCTGGTTCACCGAGCGGATCTTCCGCGAGGATCGCTGGATCGTCGAGCGCGAGCAGGAAGCGCACGACCGGCAGGGCGCCGACTGCAACCACGAGGTGTTCCCGGTCATCAACGAACTGCGCGACCTGCTACGCCAGTGCGGCGCGCGCACCGTGATCCCGATCCGCGAAGCGAACGCGGGCGACGCGCGCTGACCACCGCGGCGCGCGCCCGCTTTCTCCCGCTTTCTCCCGCTTCGCGCCCGCTCAGCCGGTGCGCTCGACTGGGTGCGGCTCGCGCAGCCGGTTCGCGATGCGTGCGGCTTCGTAGTAGCCGGCCGCGGGCGGGCGCTTCAGGTAGCGGCCCGCGCCGCGCACCGCACGCAGCTCGCCGTCGGCCCATGCGAGCGCGCCGCGCGTGAGCGTGTGCGTCGCCGCGCCCTGCACCGTCATCCCCTCGAACACGTTGAAGTCGACCTGCTGGTGATGGGTCTTCACCGAGATCGTCTTCGTCGCGGCCGGATCCCACACGACCAGGTCGGCATCGGCGCCGACCTGCACCGCCCCCTTGCGCGGATACAGGTTGAAGATCTGCGCGGCGTTCGTCGACGTGATCCGCACGAACTCGTTCGGCGTGAGGCGGCCGTGATTCACGCCGTGATGCCACAGCACCGACATGCGGTCCTCGACGCCGCCGCAGCCGTTCGGAATCTTCGTGAAATCCTCGCGGCCCATCGCCTTCTGCGACGCGCAGAACACGCAGTGATCGGTCGCCGTCGTATGCAGCTGCCCCGCCTGCAGCCCGCGCCACAGCGCTTCGCGATGCTCGGCCGAGCGGAACGGCGGGCTCATCACGTGCGCGGCCGCACGCGTCCAGTCCGGGTCGCGATACACCGCCTCGTCGATCACCAGGTGGCCCGGCAGCACCTCGCCGAACACGCGCAGCCCTTCGCTGCGCGCCCGCGTGATCGCATCGACCGCGTCCTTCGACGACACGTGCACGATATAGACGGGCACGCCGAGCACCTGCGCGATGCGGATCGCGCGGTTCGCGGCCTCGCCCTCGACTTCGGGCGGACGCGACAGCGGGTGCGCCTCCGGCCCCGTCATCCCGCGCGCGAGCAGCGCCTTCTGCAGCTGGAACACGAGCTCGCCGTTCTCCGCGTGCACGGTCGGCAGCGCGCCGAGTTCGAGCGAACGCGAGAAGCTGTTCACGAGCACTTCGTCGTCGGCCATGATCGCGTTCTTGTACGCCATGAAGTGCTTGAAGCTCGACACGCCGTGCTCGCGCACGAGCGTGCCCATGTCACGGTGCACCGATTCGTCCCACCAGGTGACGGCCACGTGGAAGCCATAGTCGGCCGCCGCCTTCTCGGCCCAGCCGCGCCATTCGTGGAACGCGTCCATCAGCGGCTGCTTCGGGCTCGGGATCACGAAGTCGATGATGCTCGTCGTGCCGCCCGACAGCCCCGCCGCCGTACCCGAATAGAAATCGTCGCTCGCCGTCGTGCCCATGAACGGCAGTTCCATGTGCGTATGCGGATCGATGCCGCCCGGCATCACGTACTGGTCGTGCGCGTCGACCACCGCCGCGCCGGCCGGCGCGTCGATCGTCTCGGCGATCTGCAGGATCGTGCCGCCGTCCTGCGGGTCGGCGCACAGTACGTCCGCGCGATAGGTGCGGTCCGCATCGACCACGGTGCCGCCACGAATCAGGATTGCCATGTCGTTGCCTCCTCGTTGACTGTCGGGTGCCGCCTGCATTCGCGCATCACGCGCTCGCGATCTGCGCGCGCTGCGCGGCACGCCACTTCATCCAGGTGCCGTACACGCCGGACGCCAGCACGAGGCCGACGAACCACGCGTACGTGTAGAGCGTGTTGAAGAATGCCGGCACGTTCGGGAACGATGCCGGGAATGCGGTATGCAGGAAGCCGGGCAGGTTCGGCAGCACGCCGATCGCGAGCGCGCCCAGTGCGGCCGGGTTCCAGCCGCGCGCATAGCTGAAGTCGCCGCGCTCGTCGAACAGCGCGTGCGTATCGAGCCGCGTGCCGCGAATCAGGAAGTAGTCGACCATCAGGATGCCCGCGACCGGCCCGAGCAGCGCCGAATAGCCGACGAGCCAGGTGAAGATATAGCCTTCCGTCGTCGCGAGGATCTTCCACGGCATCATCACGATCGCAATCGTCGCGGTGATCATTCCGCCGGTGCGATACGAGATCGCCTTCGGCCACAGGCTCGAGAAGTCGTACGCGGGGCCGACGAGGTTCGCCGCGAGGTTACAGCACATCGTGTCGAGCGTGAGGATCACGAGCGCGATGCCGACGCCGATGCCGGTCATCCGGCTCGTCAGGTCGATCGGATCCCAGATCGCGTTGCCGTAGATCACGACGGTCGCCGACGTCACGACGACCGACACCACCGACAACAGCGCCATCGGCAACGGCAGCCCGATCGACTGGCCGATCACCTGGTCGCGCTGCGAATGCGCGAAGCGCGTGAAGTCGGGAATGTTCAGCGCGAGCGTCGCCCAGAAGCCGACCATCGCGGTCAGCCCCGGCCAGAACGTCGCCCAGAAGAGTCCGGCCTTCTTGCCGCCCGCGACGAACTGCGACGGTGCCGACAGCATCGAGCCGAAGCCGCCTGCCTGCGACGTTGCCCACCACACGAGCGCGATGCACATCACGACCTTGATCGGCGCGGACCAGCTCTCGAGCCAGCGGATCGAATCGGTGCCGTGCCAGATGAAGTAGAGCTGCAGCGCCCAGAACACGAGGAAGCATGCGAGCTGCCCGACCCCGATGCCGACGATCGGCAGCGCCGCGCCATGCAATGCGTTGCCGGTCAGGATGTTCAGCAGCGTATAGATCGCGCTGCCGCCGAGCCAGGTCTGGATGCCGTACCAGCCGCACGCGACGATCGCGCGCAACAGCGCGGGCAGCTTCGCGCCCTGCGTGCCGAACGACGCGCGCACGAGCACCGCGTACGGAATCCCGTGTTTCGCGCCCGCATGACCGATGAGCAGCATCGGCACGAGCACGATCAGGTTGCCGAACAGCACGGTCAGCACCGCCTGCCACGGCGACATGCCTTCCTGGATCAGCCCGGCCGCGAGCATGTACGACGCGATGTTCATCACCATCCCGACCCACAGCGCCGCGAAGTGGTACCACCGCCAGGTCCGCTGCGCCGCCGTCGTCGGCGCAAGGTCGTCGTTGTACAAACTGCCGGCCGGCGCCGCGGCGCTGTCGGGATCGGCGGGAATCGCTGCTGGTTTCATCGAACGCGCTCCACGTAAACGTCAGCGCCGGCATCGTGCGATGCCGGCCGAACGGGACACAAGCGGCGGCGCGGCCGGTACCGCGCCGCCGGCCATCGGTCAGGCTGCCTTCGCGTGTTTCGCGGGTTCCGCCGGGCTCGCACCCGCGTCGGCGCGCGTCGGGTTGTTCGGATGCGTCGTCCAGTTCGCATAGTCGCCCGCGTCGACCCGCTCCATCGTGATGCATTGCTCGACCGGACACACATGCATGCAAAGATTGCACCCGACGCACTCCGCGTCCACCACCTCGAAATGCCGCACGCCGTCCTTCTCGGCGGTGATCGCCTGATGCGACGTGTCCTCGCACGCGATATGACACAGCCCGCACTGGATGCAGCGATCCTGGTCGATGCGCGCCTTGATGTCGTACTTCAGGTTCAGGTATTTCCAGTCGGTCACGTTCGGCACCGCGCGGCCGCGGATGTCGTCGAGCGTCGCGTAGCCCTTCTCGTCCATCCAGTTCGACAGCCCGTCGATGAAATCCGACACGATCCGGAATCCGTAATGCATCGCGGCGGTGCACACCTGCACGCTGCCGGCGCCGAGCACCATGAACTCGGCCGCGTCGCGCCACGACGAAATCCCGCCGATGCCGGAAATCGGCAGGTTCGGCGTTTCCGGGTCACGCGCGATCTCCGCGACCATGTTCAGCGCGATCGGCTTGACCGCCGGGCCGCAATAGCCGCCGTGCGTACCCTTGCCGTCAACGGTCGGCATTGGGGCCATCTGGTCGAGATCCACCGCGACGATCGAGTTGATCGTGTTGATCAGCGACACGCCGTCCGCGCCGCCCTTGTATGCGGCGCGCGAACCCATCCGGATGTCGCTGATGTTCGGCGTGAGCTTCACGAGACACGGCAGCTTCGTGCCTTCCTTGACCCAGCGCGTGACCATCTCGACGTATTCCGGCACCTGCCCGACGGCCGCGCCCATCCCGCGCTCGCTCATCCCGTGCGGACAGCCGAAATTCAGCTCGACCGCATCGGCGCCCGTATCCTCGACGAGCGGCAGGATCCATTTCCAGTCGCGCTCGTTGCACGGCACCATCAGCGACACGATCAGCGCGCGGTCCGGCCAGTCGCGCTTCACCTGCGCGATCTCTCTCAGGTTCACGTCGAGCGGACGATCGGTGATCAGCTCGATGTTGTTCAGCCCGGCGATCCGCTGGCCGTTCCATTGCACCGCGCCGTAGCGCGAGCTGACGTTGACGACGTGCGGATCGAGCCCGAGCGTCTTCCAGACGACACCGCCCCAGCCAGCCTCGAACGCGCGGTTGACGTTGTATGCCTTGTCAGTCGGCGGCGCGGACGCCAGCCAGAAGGGATTCGGCGAAGTGATGCCTGCGATGGTGCAGCGAAGGTCGGCCATGTTCGGCTCCGTGAAAATGGGGCGATTATCGTGATCCGCGTGACGTGCGCGACGCCGTTGCGTATGCCGCGCTCACGCGGCCCTGGCGTCGCGCTGCGCGAGCGCCGCGTCGATCGCAGCCGCCGCGCGCTTGCCGTCCTGCACGGCCTGCACCGTGAGGTCGATGCCGCCGGTTGCCGCGCAATCGCCGCCGGCCCACACGTCGGGCAACGCGGTGCGTCCGTCCGCATCGACCGCGATGCGCGTACCGTCCGCCGTCAGCAACGCGGCTTCGACACCGTCCGGCACCAGCGTCTGGCCGATCGCCTTCAGCACCATGTCCGCATCGACGGTGAAGCGTTCGCCCGACGCGGCCTCGAATTCCACGCCCGTCACGTGCCCATCCGCGCCCGCGATGCGCACCGGCTTCGCGTGCGTGACGAGCGTGACGCCGCTCTTTTGCGCGAACTCGCGTTCGGCCCAGGTCGCGCTCATCGCGTCCACGCCGCGCCGGTACACCATCGTCACGCGTTCCGCGCCGAGCTTGCGGCTCTGCACGGATGCGTCGATCGCCGTGTTGCCGCCGCCGATCACGACCACGCGCCGCCCGACCGCCACGTTCTCAAGCGCATCGGCCTGCCGCACCTGCTCGATGAAGTCGACCGCGTTCATCACGCCGGTCAGTTGTTCGCCGTCGATCGCGAGCGTGCGCACGCCGCCGAGACCCATCGCGAGAAACACCGCGTCGTGCCGCTCGCGCAACGCGTCGAGCGTCATGTCGCGGCCGAGCGCGACGCCTGTCTCCAGCGCGATGCCGCCGACCGACAGCAGCCACTCGACCTCGCGCTGCGCGAAATCGTCGACGGTCTTGTACGCGGCGATCCCATATTCGTTCAAGCCACCCGCCTTCGGCCGCGCGTCGAACAGCGTGACGCGATGGCCGGCCACCGCGAGCCGGTGCGCGCAGGCGAGCCCGGCCGGCCCCGCGCCGACCACCGCGACATGCCGCCCCGTATCGGGCGCACGCGTGAAGCGCACCGCGCCGGTCGCCATCGCCCAGTCGGTCGCGTGCCGCTGCAGCGCGCCGATCGCGACCGGCTGTGCGTCCTGGTGATTGCGCACGCACGCGCCTTCGCACAGGATCTCGGTCGGGCACACGCGTGCGCACATCCCGCCGAGCGGGTTCGCCGACAGGATGTCGGTCGCCGCGCCCTTCAGGTTGCCGTTGCCGATCTTGCGGATGAAGCTCGGGATGTCGATCTGCGTCGGGCAGGCCTGTACGCACGGCGCGTCGTAGCAGTAGTGGCAGCGGCTGGCGGCCGCCGCGGCGGCAGTCGGATCGAGCAGCGGCGCGATATCGGCGAATTCACACGAGAGTTGCGTGGACGACAGGCGATGCGCGGCGATATCGCCGGTTGGCTTGGTGGTCATACGCGTTCCTTCGACTGGGTGGAGACAAAGCCGTCCCCGCCGGCTGCGAATGCACAGTCGGGGCGGTCATGCTTCGGAATGCCGCGGTCAGGCGATGAGCCGCCTGCCGGCTGCGCTAGATCCGATCCGTCATGAAGCCGGCTCGCAGGCACGCGAGAGCATCGCGTGCAGCAGCACGTTCGCGCCGGCCTCGATCCACGCAGGCGTCGCGTCCTCGATCTCGTTGTGGCTGATGCCGTCGACACACGGCACGAACACCATCGACGTCGGCGCGACCTGCGCGAGGTAGCACGCGTCGTGTCCCGCACCCGACACGATGTCGCGATGCGAATAGCCGAAGCGGTCGGCCGCGTCGCGCACGGCCGCGACGCAGGCCGGATCGAACGCGACGGGCTTGTAGTAGAAAATCTGCTCGAGCGCGGTTTCGAGTCCGATCTCGCCCGCGATGCGCGCGACGCCGTCGCGCAGCGCGGCGTCCATCTTCGCGAGCACGGCGTCGTCCGGATGCCGGAAATCAACGGTGAAGAACACGCGGCCCGGAATCACGTTGCGCGAGTTCGGATGAACCTGCATCATCCCGACCGTCGCGCAGCCGAACGGCGCGTGATCGAGACCGATCCGGTTCACGAGATCGACGACCCGCGACGCGCCGAGCAGCGCATCGCGGCGACGCGGCATCGGCGTCGGCCCCGCATGCGCTTCCTGGCCGGTGAACGTGATCTCGTACCAGCGCTGCCCCTGCGCATCCGTCACGACGCCGATCGTCTTGCACTCCGCCTCGAGAATCGGCCCCTGCTCGATATGCAGCTCGAACGCCGCGTGCAGCTTGCGGCCGCCGCACGGCACGTCGCCGGCGTAGCCGATGCGTGCGAGTTCCTCGCCGATCGTCTTGCCGTCGACGTCCTTGCGCGACAGCCCGTATTCGAGCGAAAACACGCCCGCGAACACGCCCGACGCAACCATCGCCGGCGCGAAGCGCGAGCCTTCCTCGTTGGTCCAGATCACGACCTCGACCGGATGCTCGGTCTCGATGCCGCGATCGTTGAGACTGCGAATCACCTCGAGGCCGCCGAGCACGCCGTAGATGCCGTCGAAGCGGCCGCCCGTCGGCTGCGAATCCGCGTGCGAGCCGGTAACGACCGGCGCCGCGTCGGCCACGCGGCCCGCGCGGCGCATGAACACGTTACCCATCGTATCGACCGTCACCGTGCAGCCGGCCGCCTTCGCCCAGCCGACGATCAGGTCGCGGCCGGCCTTGTCGAGATCGGTCAGCGCGAGGCGGCAGACGCCGCCCTTCGGCGTCGCGCCGATCTTCGCGACCTCCATCAGGCTGTCCCACAACCGCCTGCCGTCGACCTTGATCGACGTGTCGAATGCTGCCCGCTTCACTGTTTCCGATACCGCGTCCATACGTATCGCTCCTGTGGGGTCGGTCATGTCGTCATCCCGGTCGCTGCCGGTGCGCGCATTGCTGCCGTCGGGGCAAACCCGCACCCGCGAGGTGCAGATGCGCATCGTTCGCGCGATTCGTCCGATCGATCGGCGGGGTGCTGGCACCGCGTTCCGCCACTCGTCGAATCCTGTCCGATTGGACAGGTTTTAGACGATCAAAATGCGCAACGCAATGTCTTTCTTGCGTAACGCGTTCGAGCGAGAAACGTGCCACCGCATCGCAGCATCGTGCATGCGCCGATGTGCGCGCACGTGCGTTCGACGCGAACCAGCGGCTAGAATGAAGCCCAACGCGGCACGCATGCCGCGCGAGGGCAACGATGAGACATGACGAAGCGGCCGCGGAAGCCACCGGCCACGACGAAGCGGGCACGCCTTTGCGGCGACGCAAGGCACGCATCCGCGAGTCCAACGAAGCGCATCTGCTGGCCTGTGCGGAAGCCGTGTTCGCGGAGCGCGGGCTCGCCGGCGCGAGCACCGCGATGATCGCCGAACGTGCGGGCCTGCCGAAAGCGAACCTGCATTACTACTTCCCGACGAAGCTCGCGCTGTACCGCCGCGTGCTCGACGACCTGTTCGAAGACTGGCACCGCGCGGCCGGATCGTTCGAGGCCAGCGACGATCCGGTCGAAGCGATCGGCAACTACGTGCGCGCGAAGATGGATCTGTCGCGACGGCGCCCGCTCGGCTCGAAGGTGTGGGCCAACGAGATCATCCACGGCGCCGCGCACATGCAGGACATCCTGTCGGAACGCGTGAAACCCTGGTTCGACACGCGTGTGAAGGTCATCGAAGGCTGGATCGCGCGCGGACTGCTCGCACCGATCGATGCGCACGCATTGATGTACCTGATCTGGGCGACCACGCAGCACTATGCGGATTTCGATGCGCAGATCCGCGCGCTGAGCGGCAAGCGTGCGTTCACGCAGAAGGCGTTCGCGGAGACGACCGAGCAGGTCGTGCAACTCGTGATCCGCGCGTGCGGGGCGGCGTCGCCGAACGCGCCCGTGTAGCGCGATCGTGCATTCCCGGAAAATCAAAACGGGCGACGGGCACGATGCCCGTCGCCCGCGTTGCGAGACGGCGTACGTGCCGTCCCGCGCGTGATGCGTGAATGCGTTCGCGCTACGCGACGCGCTCGATCGCGATTGCCGTCGCCTCACCGCCGCCGATGCATAGCGACGCGATGCCGCGCTTCATGCCATACGCTTCGAGCGCGGCCAGCAGCGTCACCATCACGCGCGCACCCGATGCGCCGATCGGATGGCCGAGCGCACACGCGCCGCCGTGCACGTTGACCTTCTCGTGCGGCAGATCGAGATCGCGCATCGCGGCCATCGCAACCACCGCGAACGCTTCGTTGATCTCGAACAGGTCGACGTCGCGCAGGTTCCAGCCGGTCTTCTCCGACAGCTTGCGGATCGCGCCGATCGGTGCCGTCGCGAACAGGCCCGGCTTGTTCGCGTAGGTCGAATGCCCGACGATCACGGCCTTCGGCACGAGACCGAGGCGATCCGCTTCCGAGCGACGCATCAACACGAGCGCGGCCGCGCCGTCGGAGATCGACGACGAATTGGCGGCCGTCACCGTGCCGCCTTCGCGGAATGCCGGCTTGAGCGTCGGAATCTTGTCGAGCTTCGCGTTGCCCGGTTGCTCATCGATCGACACGACGGCTTCCGTCTTGCCGGCCTTCACGGTCACTGGCGCAATCTCCGACACGAAGCGCCCTTCCGAGATCGCGCGTTGCGCACGCGTCAGCGATTCGATCGCGAACGCATCTTGCGCTTCACGCGTGAACTGATACGACTGCGCGCAATCCTCCGCGAAGGTGCCCATCAGCCGGCCCTTGTCGTATGCGTCCTCCAGCCCGTCGAGGAACATGTGATCGAGCACCTGCCCGTGGCCCATGCGCATGCCCGCGCGCGCCTTCGGCAGCAGGTACGGCGCGTTCGTCATGCTCTCCATCCCGCCCGCAACCGCCACGTCGGCCGACCCGGCCAGCAGCAGGTCGTGCGCGAACATCGCGGCCTTCATCCCGGAGCCGCACATCTTGTTGACCGTGGTCGCGCCCGCGGCCAGCGGCAGTCCGGCCTTCAGCGCGGCCTGCCGCGCCGGCGCCTGCCCCTGGCCGGCCGGCAGCACGCAGCCGAACACGATTTCATCGATGCGCTCGGCCGGCACGTTCGCGCGTTCGAGCGCCGCGCGGATCGCTACCGCGCCGAGTTCGCTCGCGCTGGCCGCGGCCAGGTCGCCCTGAAAACCGCCCATCGGCGTGCGCGCCGCGCCGACGATTACGATCGGATCCTGTGTCGTCATGATCGAGTTCCTCCAGTTCCAGTGTCAGCGCGGTGCCATGCGCAGCGCGCCATCGAGACGGATGACTTCGCCGTTCAGCATCGTATTCTCGGCGATGTGGCGCACCAGCGCCGCGAATTCGTCGGGGCGGCCGAGCCGCGGTGGGAACGGCACGCTCTTGCCGAGCGCGTCCTGCACGTCCTGCGGCATGCCGGCCATCATCGGCGTCGCGAAGATGCCCGGTGCGATCGTCACCACGCGAATGCCGAACCGTGCGAGTTCGCGTGCGATCGGCAGCGTCATGCCCACCACGCCGCTCTTCGATGCCGCGTACGCGGCCTGCCCGATCTGACCGTCGAACGCCGCGACCGACGCGGTGTTGACGATCACGCCGCGCTCGCCTTGCGCATCGGCATCCTGCTTCGACATCGCGTCGGCCGCCAGCCGGATCATGTTGAACGTGCCGACCAGGTTGATCGACACCGCACGCGCGAAGCGGTCCAGCGAATGCGGGCCTTCGCGGCCGACGACCTTCTCGCCCGGCGCGACGCCCGCGCAGTTCACGAGCGCATCGATACGGCCAAACGCATCGAGCGTGACGGCAACGGCCGCCTGCCCGTCGGCTTCGCTCGTCACGTCGGTCTTCACGAAGCGTGCGGACGTGCCGAGTTCGTGCGCGAGGCTCGTGCCGGCGTCTTCATTGACGTCCAGCAGCACGGCCTTGCCGCCTTCGGCGACCACCATGCGCGCCACCGCGGCACCGAGGCCCGAACCGGCGCCCGTAATCAGAAAAACGCGATCCTTGATATTCATTCGCACTCCGTATTCGGTGTTCAGGGTTGAGCGGCCTTGTCGGCTTCCATCTTTCGCAGTACGAAGCGCTGAATCTTGCCGCTCGGGGTTTTAGGCAGCGCGTCGACGAAGTCGATCGCGCGGGGATAGGCATGGGCCGACAGCCGCCGCTTCACATGCTGGCTCAGTTCGTCGGCCAGCGCCGGCGTGCCTTCGAAGCCTTTCGACAGCACGACGAACGCCTTGACGATCTCCGTGCGCTCCGGGTCCGGCACGCCGATCACCGCGGCCTCGCTGACGGCCGGATGCTCGATCAGCGCGCTTTCCACGTCGAACGGGCCGATCCGGTAGCCGGACGACGTGATCACGTCGTCCGCGCGGCCGATGAAGCTCACCGTGCCGTCCGGCTCGAGCTCGACGTTGTCGCCGGTCCGGTAGTAGCCGCCCGCGATCGCCGGCGTGTCCTGCTGCCAGTAACCGTAGAACCACAGCAGCGGCGAGCGCGCGATGTCGATCGCGAGGTTGCCGGGCTCGCCCGGGCCCAGTTCGCGGCCGGCTTCGTCGAGCACCGCGACGCGATAGCCGGGCATCGCGAAACCGGCTGAACCCGCATGAACGACGTGCGTGAGCCCGTGATGGTTGTTCACGACCATCCCGAGTTCGGTCTGCCCGTAGTGATCGTAGATCGGCGCGCCGAGCGCCGCATGGAACCAGCGCACGACTTCCGGATTCAGCGGTTCGCCCGCGCTGCTGACGACCCGCAGCTGCCCTTTCAGCCGCGCCGCCGCTTCGGTGCCGGCCGCCATCAGCATCCGGTAAGCGGTCGGCGAACCGGCGAGACTCGTGATGCCGAGTCGTTCGATCACGTCGTAGGTGCTGTCGACCGTGAAGCCGCCCTCGTATAGCGTCGTTGCATGGCCGAGCAGCAGCGGGCCCGTGATCGCGTAATAGAGGCCGTATGCCCAGCCCGGATCGGCGATGTTCCAGAAGCGGTCGCCGTCGCGCAGGTCCACCGCGTCGCGCATGTATGCGCCGAACGCGAGCAATGCGCGCAGCGGCACCGGCACGCCCTTCGGCAAGCCCGTCGTGCCCGACGTCGACATCATCATGAACAGGTCGGTGCCCTTGCGCGGCACCGGTTCGAACGTGTCGGACTGCGCGTCGAGCGCCGCGCGGAAATCGATGTCGCGGGCCGGTAGCGCGTCGCCCGACTCGCGCACCGTCGCGACCGGCGGGCAATCCGCGATCTCGTCGAGCTTCGTGCGGTTCGCGACGTTGGTGACGACCAGCCGCGCATCGCTCATGCGCAGCCGATGCTCGATCGCCTTCGGTCCGAATGCGGTGAAAAGCGGCTGATAGACGGCGCCCGCGCGCCACGTGCCGAGGATCGTCGCGACGAGTTCGGGCGTGCGCGGCAGCAGCCCGGCCACGACATCGCCCGGCTTCACGCCCCGCTCGACCAGCAGGTTCGCGACACGCGCCGACAGCGTCTGCATCTGCGCGAACGTGAAGCTGCGGTGCTGGCCACCGGCGTCGATCCAGTCGAGTGCGATCGCGTTCGCGTCTGCCGCCGCATGCCGGTCGCAGCATTCGACGCAGGCGTTCAGGCCCTGCTCCAGGTCGCCGTGCAGATAGGCAGCGGCAGTCTCGATACGGAAGCCGGCCACGGCGTCGGCGTAGGCCGGCACCGCCCGGGCAGTTGCTCCATCACGCATGCATGTCTCCTGTTCGTTATGACCGCCGGCGAACCGGGGGTATATCGATGATGGTAGACAGCCGTCACATTGCAATCAATGACAAACAGAATCTAGAATCGTGATCGCTTTTGCCATGTCTGGAGGGCATGAAAAAATGGGGCCGCAGATGATCTCGCCCGATTTCGTCGAGGATGCGCTCGAGAGCCTGCGCCGGCAACGGATGCCGGCCGAGCCCGTGCTGTGCGCCGCCGGCTTGCCGGCCGCCGTGCGGGAGCCCGTCACGCCGCAGCAGTACGGCCGGCTGTGGCTGGCTATCGCCAGCGCGATCGACGACGAATTCTTCGGGCTCGCGGCCCGCCCGATGCGGCGCGGCAGCTTCACGCTGCTGTGCCATGCCGTGCTGCATGCAGGCACGCTCGAGAAGGCGCTGCGGCGTGCGCTGCAGTTCCTGCGCGTCGTGCTCGACGAACCGCACGGCGAACTCGTGATCGCCGACGGCCAGGCGCAGATCGTCCTCACGCAGGCGGGTGCGCCCTATTCGGCGTTCGCTTACCGGACGTTCTGGCTGATCCTGCTCGGCGTCGCCTGCTGGCTGATCGGCCGACGCATTCCGCTGCAGCGCATCGATTTCGCGTGCCCGAGCCCCGACCAGCGCAGCGACTACCACCAGTTCTTCGGCGTTCCGGTCCATTTCGATCGCCCCGACAGCCGGCTCGCATTCAACGCCGCCTATCTCGCGCTGCCGACGATCCGCTCCGCGCAGGCGCTGAAAACGTTCCTGCGCGGCGCACCCGGCAACCTGCTGGTCCGCTACCGGCACGACACCGGCTGGGTGGCAAGAACGCGCGCCCACCTGAAGGCACTGCCGGCCGCCGAATGGCCGGACTTCGATACGCTGGCCGTGCGCCTCGGCACGACACCTGCGACACTGCGGCGACGCTTGCGCAGCGAGGGGCAGAGCTTCGCATCGATCAAGGACGAGCTGCGCGGCGCGCTGGCCCAGTCGCTGCTGCGCGGACACACGCTCAGCGTCGCGGAAATCGCGGCCGAACTCGGCTTCACCGAACCCAGCGCGTTTCATCGCGCGTTCCGGAAATGGACGGGCACGAGCCCGGGCGCGTTTCGGCGCGACGTCAATGCGGCGCAGCCGGAGCATTGATACGCAACGCGGCCCGGGCACGCTGCGAAGTCAGCACGACATGCCGTCGACGCTCGCGGCCACACCCTGCTGCGGCCACGAAAGCAGCTTGCAACCCATGTAGTAGAGGAGCAACGTCAACGACGGCCCGGAAGATCTACGAAATGTCGGTCCCGCCGAGCCGGCTTGCTCAATGGAGATTCACTACGCGACCATGGGTGCCGGCTACCGGCGCAATGTTGCACATCGCCCGATCCGATCACATACTGGTCGGCCCATGCGAACAGGACCGGACCGCTTCGATGGTGACTGTCGATCAAGGTGCCGCTTCAGTGCTGGGTGTCGTCGGATCTGCCGTGTCCCTGCTGGCAGCGATTCCGTACGCGCTCGCGATCTACCGGCGCACCGTTCGTCCGCATCTGTTCACGTGGCTTATCTGGTCGGTCGTCACGACGATCGCGACCGCCGGTCAGTTCGTTGCGGGTGCCGGACCGTCTGCGTGGTGCACGGCGGCGATTGCGCTCACCTGCTTCCTGACTTTCGTCGCGAGCCTGTTTCGAGGCGAACGCGGCTGGACACGCGTCGACTGGTTTTTCCTGTGCGCGGCGCTATCGGCGATACCGCTCTGGATGCTGACCGACGACCCGACGTTGTCGATCTGCCTGGTCACGCTGATCGAGCTTGCCGGCCTCGGCCCGACCGTGCGCAAGACTCTCCACGATCCGTGGAGCGAGAGCCTCGCGTATTTCGCGCTGTGCGTGCTCAAGTACGCGCTGGCGCTGCTCGCGTTGAGCACGTGGAATGTCGCGGTTGCGTTCTATCCTGCAGTCAACATCCTCGCGTCGATCGGCATCTGCTTGCTGATGATGGTGCGGCGTCAGACGCTGTCGAAAGTGGAGTAGCCTCTGTCGAGCAGACGTGATGCCTGAATGCGAGGGGTGCCGCGACCGGCTTGCCGGTCATGCGTGGCATCCTGATCCTTCGAACTGATGCGAGGCCCGATATGGATGCAGTTCGTGCAGTCATCGAACCGTACGAAGCCGCACTTCGAGCGGCGATGCTCGTTAGCGACGTCAACACGCTCGATATGTTGCTGGATGATGACCTGATCTTCACCGTTCCGACCGGGCAGGTCATTTCGAAGCACGAGGATCTATCTGCGCATCGTGCGAAGCTGCTGCGTCTCGACGCACTTGGCATCCAGGAGATGCAGGCCAGGGCAATCGACGAGATGATCCTCACCACGACGAAAGCGATGCTTGCCGGTCATTTCGACGGCACTGCATTCAACGGCACGTTCGCCTATACGCGCCTGTGGCGCCGGTCGTGGAGCAGCTGGCGTGTCGTTGCCGGACACGCATCTCAGATCGGTTGAGCTGTGACATGCCGGCAATCGATAAACGACGGAATCCAAAGGTGAGACGATGCCGCGATTGCCGCGCACCGACATGTTCGGCGCGCAGCAACCACTGCCAATGACGGGGGGAAGAGATGCAGATGACTTTTATCGTACGTGCAGCACATGCGGTCGATAAGAACGCGTTGACGAAACCGGCTCGCGTTTCCAAGGTGCACCGGAATTATCCGAAGCGCTGCTGCAGGACTCGCTGCCCTCGCTGCGGCGATGTCGGTTGCAGCGGGATCGAGCTACTGGGCCCGGCTGCGACGCGGGTGCGACGTGATGAGGATCCTGCCTGGCCAGCTCACCGGCCTACCGGCACGAGCTCCCAAGCCAACACCTGGCGGCCATCGCCCTTTTCCTTTTCCGGCGCCGCAAATGCAAAAACCCCCGCCTTTCGGGCGGGGGTTCTTGGCTTAGGGAGCCTGACGATTACCTACTTTCACACGGGAATCCGCACTATCATCGGCGTAGAGTCGTTTCACGGTCCTGTTCGGGATGGGAAGGGGTGGGACCGACTCGCTATGGTCATCAGGCAAAGAGGGTTGTTGCGCTGGCTTCGCAGCACAACCAATCTTGGAAGAAGCAGTAATTCAGGTTGTGTGTATCACACACGAGAATCCAACTTGTCCGACGCGCTCTCTAGCGCGAAACAGACTTGTTATAGGATCAAGCCTTACGGGCAATTAGTATCAGTTAGCTGAACGCATTACTGCGCTTACACACCTGACCTATCAACGTCCTGGTCTCGAACGACCCTTCAAGGGGATCTAGTCCCCAGGGATATCTCATCTTAAGGCGAGTTTCCCGCTTAGATGCTTTCAGCGGTTATCTCTTCCGAACATAGCTACCCGGCGATGCCACTGGCGTGACAACCGGTACACCAGAGGTTCGTCCACTCCGGTCCTCTCGTACTAGGAGCAGCCCCCTTCAAATATCCAACGCCCACGGCAGATAGGGACCAAACTGTCTCACGACGTTTTAAACCCAGCTCACGTACCTCTTTAAATGGCGAACAGCCATACCCTTGGGACCGGCTACAGCCCCAGGATGAGATGAGCCGACATCGAGGTGCCAAACACCGCCGTCGATATGAACTCTTGGGCGGTATCAGCCTGTTATCCCCAGAGTACCTTTTATCCGTTGAGCGATGGCCCTTCCATACAGAACCACCGGATCACTATGACCTGCTTTCGCACCTGCTCGACTTGTCGGTCTCGCAGTTAAGCACGCTTATGCCATTGCACTATCAGCACGATTTCCGACCGTACCTAGCGTACCTTCGTACTCCTCCGTTACGCTTTGGGAGGAGACCGCCCCAGTCAAACTGCCTACCATGCACTGTCCCCGACCCGGATCACGGGCCAAGGTTAGAACCTCAAACAAACCAGGGTGGTATTTCAAGGACGGCTCCACCGAAACTAGCGTTCCGGTTTCATAGCCTCCCACCTATCCTACACAGATCGGTTCAAAGTCCAATGCAAAGCTACAGTAAAGGTTCATGGGGTCTTTCCGTCTAGCCGCGGGTAGATTGCATCATCACAAACACTTCAACTTCGCTGAGTCTCGGGAGGAGACAGTGTGGCCATCGTTACGCCATTCGTGCAGGTCGGAACTTACCCGACAAGGAATTTCGCTACCTTAGGACCGTTATAGTTACGGCCGCCGTTTACCGGGACTTCAATCAAGAGCTTGCACCCCATCATTTAATCTTCCGGCACCGGGCAGGCGTCACACCCTATACGTCCACTTTCGTGTTTGCAGAGTGCTGTGTTTTTATTAAACAGTCGCAGCCACCAGTTTATTGCAACCCCTTCACCCTCTGCGCGCAGGCGCATCAAGCTACAAGGGCGTACCTTATCCCGAAGTTACGGTACCAATTTGCCGAGTTCCTTCTCCCGAGTTCTCTCAAGCGCCTTAGAATACTCATCTCGCCCACCTGTGTCGGTTTGCGGTACGGTCATCGTTAGACTGAAGCTTAGAGGCTTTTCTTGGAACCACTTCCAATTGCTTCGCTCCCTAAGGAGCTCGCGCCACACCCTTGAATTACGCACCCGGATTTGCCTAAGTGCCTTCTCCAATGCAGCGACCGGGACTTCCAACACCCGGACAACCTTCCGCGATCCGTCCCCCCATCGCATCTAACAATGGTGCAGGAATATTGACCTGCTTCCCATCAGCTACGCATTTCTGCCTCGCCTTAGGGGCCGACTCACCCTACGCCGATGAACGTTGCGTAGGAAACCTTGGGCTTACGGCGAGGGGGCCTTTCACCCCCTTTATCGCTACTCATGTCAGCATTCGCACTTCCGATACCTCCAGCACCCTTTACAAGGCACCTTCGCAGGCTTACGGAACGCTCTCCTACCATGCGTGCAAAGCACGCATCCGCAGCTTCGGTATATAGCTTAGCCCCGTTACATCTTCCGCGCAGGACGACTCGATCAGTGAGCTATTACGCTTTCTTTAAAGGGTGGCTGCTTCTAAGCCAACCTCCTGACTGTTTTAGCCTTCCCACTTCGTTTCCCACTTAGCTATATTTGGGGACCTTAGCTGGCGGTCTGGGTTGTTTCCCTCTTGACACCGGACGTTAGCACCCGATGTCTGTCTCCCGTGATTGCACTCTTCGGTATTCGGAGTTTGCTATGGCGGGGTAATCTGCAATAGACCCCCCAACCATGACAGTGCTCTACCCCCGAAGGTGAGACACGAGGCACTACCTAAATAGTTTTCGGAGAGAACCAGCTATTTCCAAGTTTGTTTAGCCTTTCACCCCTATCCACAGCTCATCCCCTAACTTTTCAACGTTAGTGGGTTCGGACCTCCAGTACGTGTTACCGCACCTTCATCCTGGCCATGGATAGATCACTTGGTTTCGGGTCTACGCCCAGCAACTGAACGCCCTATTCGGACTCGCTTTCGCTACGCCTGCCCTATACGGTTAAGCTTGCTACTGAACGTAAGTCGCTGACCCATTATACAAAAGGTACGCCGTCACCCCTTACGAGGCTCCGACTGTTTGTATGCATGCGGTTTCAGGATCTATTTCACTCCCCTCCCGGGGTTCTTTTCGCCTTTCCCTCACGGTACTGGTTCACTATCGGTCGATCACGAGTATTTAGCCTTGGAGGATGGTCCCCCCATCTTCAGACAGGATTTCACGTGTCCCGCCCTACTTGTCGCACACCTAGTTCTTTCATACTGTTTTCGCCTACAGGGCTATCACCTGCTATGGCCGCACTTTCCAGAGCGTTCGGCTAACAATACAAATAAAGAGTGCAAGGCTCATCCCATTTCGCTCGCCACTACTTTGGGAATCTCGGTTGATTTCTTTTCCTGCGGTTACTTAGATGTTTCAGTTCACCGCGTTCGCTTCACATGGCCTATGTATTCAGCCATGGATACTCCAAAAGGAGTGGGTTTCCCCATTCGGACATCTACGGATCAAAGCTCGTTTGCCAGCTCCCCGTAGCTTTTCGCAGGCTACCGCGTCCTTCATCGCCTGTGATCGCCAAGGCATCCACCACATGCACTTGTTCGCTTGACCCTATAACGAGTCTGTCTTGCGACAGTCGCTACAGGTTGAGTTCTCGCGTTGTGCCGTATTCCAATTGAGCCGAACATTAAGTTCGAATCATCTTGAGATACATCGATACAATCACAACCCGGATAGCTTTCACGTCCATCTCAAGACGCTTCCGCTATCCAAATTACTTACTTCTTCCAGATTGTTAAAGAACGACAGCCGATACATACTACGTATCACTCTGACTGGCTCAATCGCCAATGACAAAGATTCGACCAAGTCGAACGCTTGTCATTGAAGATTGGTGGAGGCAGACGGGATCGAACCGACGACCCCCTGCTTGCAAAGCAGGTGCTCTCCCAGCTGAGCTATGCCCCCATTGAGTACAGATGCCTCAGGTGTGTTACCGCCAGACAATGGTGGGTCTGGTTGGATTCGAACCAACGACCCCCGCCTTATCAAGACGGTGCTCTAACCGACTGAGCTACAGACCCCTGAGTCTGTCTTTAAATTTACAGCCGATAAGCGTGAGCGCTCAATTTTGCGAGAAGCTCTGGAAAGGAGGTGATCCAGCCGCACCTTCCGATACGGCTACCTTGTTACGACTTCACCCCAGTCATGAATCCTACCGTGGTGACCGTCCTCCTTGCGGTTAGACTAGCCACTTCTGGTAAAACCCACTCCCATGGTGTGACGGGCGGTGTGTACAAGACCCGGGAACGTATTCACCGCGGCATGCTGATCCGCGATTACTAGCGATTCCAGCTTCATGCACTCGAGTTGCAGAGTGCAATCCGGACTACGATCGGTTTTCTGGGATTAGCTCCCCCTCGCGGGTTGGCAACCCTCTGTTCCGACCATTGTATGACGTGTGAAGCCCTACCCATAAGGGCCATGAGGACTTGACGTCATCCCCACCTTCCTCCGGTTTGTCACCGGCAGTCTCCTTAGAGTGCTCTTGCGTAGCAACTAAGGACAAGGGTTGCGCTCGTTGCGGGACTTAACCCAACATCTCACGACACGAGCTGACGACAGCCATGCAGCACCTGTGCGCCGGTTCTCTTTCGAGCACTCCCGCCTCTCAGCAGGATTCCGACCATGTCAAGGGTAGGTAAGGTTTTTCGCGTTGCATCGAATTAATCCACATCATCCACCGCTTGTGCGGGTCCCCGTCAATTCCTTTGAGTTTTAATCTTGCGACCGTACTCCCCAGGCGGTCAACTTCACGCGTTAGCTACGTTACTAAGGAAATGAATCCCCAACAACTAGTTGACATCGTTTAGGGCGTGGACTACCAGGGTATCTAATCCTGTTTGCTCCCCACGCTTTCGTGCATGAGCGTCAGTATTGGCCCAGGGGGCTGCCTTCGCCATCGGTATTCCTCCACATCTCTACGCATTTCACTGCTACACGTGGAATTCTACCCCCCTCTGCCATACTCTAGCCTGCCAGTCACCAATGCAGTTCCCAGGTTGAGCCCGGGGATTTCACATCGGTCTTAGCAAACCGCCTGCGCACGCTTTACGCCCAGTAATTCCGATTAACGCTTGCACCCTACGTATTACCGCGGCTGCTGGCACGTAGTTAGCCGGTGCTTATTCTTCCGGTACCGTCATCCCCCGGCTATATTAGAACCAAGGATTTCTTTCCGGACAAAAGTGCTTTACAACCCGAAGGCCTTCTTCACACACGCGGCATTGCTGGATCAGGCTTTCGCCCATTGTCCAAAATTCCCCACTGCTGCCTCCCGTAGGAGTCTGGGCCGTGTCTCAGTCCCAGTGTGGCTGGTCGTCCTCTCAGACCAGCTACTGATCGTCGCCTTGGTAGGCCTTTACCCCACCAACTAGCTAATCAGCCATCGGCCAACCCTATAGCGCGAGGCCCGAAGGTCCCCCGCTTTCATCCATAGATCGTATGCGGTATTAATCCGGCTTTCGCCGGGCTATCCCCCACTACAGGACATGTTCCGATGTATTACTCACCCGTTCGCCACTCGCCACCAGGTGCAAGCACCCGTGCTGCCGTTCGACTTGCATGTGTAAGGCATGCCGCCAGCGTTCAATCTGAGCCAGGATCAAACTCTTCAGTTTAAACCTGTTACTGTTTTCGGTTCTTTCGAACCGGTCGCTCACTCAAAGCTGACAGGTATATGAATCACTTCATAAACCTGACTTACTTTAGTGTGAGACTCTTGATACTTTCGCTATCTGATCCGAGGATCAGCTCGCGGCCATCAAGCGCCCACACTTATCGGCTGTTAATTTTTAAAGAGCGTTTCTGCGAGGAACTTCGTGTTTCTCAGCAGCGCTGCGTTTTCAGCAGCAGAGAAGCGAGATTATGAACCGTGTTTCTCAGTTCGTCAACAACTTTTTTAACTGCTTCGTTGCGACGGCTGGGGTTCAACTCCGTGTGCGCCGGGGCTCTACAACCCGCCCTCAACCGCACCGCTTCCCTTCTTCCCCCGCGCCGCGTTTCCGTTAGCGCGAAAGAGGCGTGATTCTAAGCACCCCACCCGTCTCCGCAACCCCCTTTGTGA